>DATGJP010000072.1:0-150141 GCA_035295125.1 Bryobacteraceae bacterium
GCGTAGGCCCCAATTTCTCCGACTTCGCATCACCGGCACTGTCGACCACGAAGCCGCAGAAATTCAAGCCCTCTCTTTCCAGTGCCCTACTGTACTGCAATGCTTAGCCGAGAATACGTCAAAAAGGGCCAAACTCCAGGGGCGGGTTTTCAACCCGCCGCTGGTTTGAAACCCGCCCAACGATTTCGGTTCAGCATCGGTAACTTCTTGACACCACTACAATTGGAAACGTACACTTCGAAAAGCCACCGCAACCCAAGGAGTTCACATGCGTGCCACCAAACTACTTTTTGTAACCGCTTTCACTCTGGCCATCATTACCCTGACCGCCTCCGCGCAACCGCGCCGGGGAGCCCTCGACGCCCTGCGCTTCCGCTTTGTCGGACCCGCCGTCGGCAACCGCGTGGCGGCCATCGCCGGAGTCCCTGGTGATCCGACCACTTACTACGCGGGTGCAGCCTCCGGCGGCGTGTGGAAATCCAGCGATGGCGGTGAGAACTGGTTCCCGGTATTCGACGGCCAGCCTGTAGCCGCCATTGGCTCGCTCGCGGTCGCGGCGTCCGACCCCAACATCGTCTGGGCGGGAACCGGTGAGGCGTGGGCCATCCGCGACAGCGATCTGACGGGTAACGGAGTCTACAAGTCGACGGACGCGGGCCGAACCTGGACGCACATGGGGCTCGACAATACAGGCCGGATCGGCCGCGTCATCGTCCATCCCTCGAATCCCGAAATCGTCTACGTTTGCGCTCTGGGTCGTCTGACCGGCCCGCAGCAGGAGCGTGGCGTATTTAAGACCAGCGACGGCGGCGCGCACTGGGATCGCGTGCTCTTCGCGGACGAGAATACGGGCTGTTCCGGACTTTCGCTGGACGCGCGCAACACGCAGAACCTGGTGGCAGGCATGTGGCAGGCGGAGATGCACACCTGGGGCATGAATAGTGGCGGACCCGGCAGCGGCGTCTATGTTTCGCACGACGGCGGCACGAAATGGACCCGGGTGACTCGCGGCCTTCCGCAAGCACCGGTCGGAAAGATCGATGTTGCCATTGCGCCTTCGAATCCCGATCGCGTGTACGCGCTCATTCAAACCAAGGATCAAGGCTCCGTCTGGCGCTCCGAAGATGGCGGCACATCGTGGCGGGCTATAAACTGGGACCGCGCGCTGATCGGACGCGCCGGTTACTACATCCGGCTCGGTGTCTCGCCCGCAAACGAAAACGAAGTGCTGGTGGCCAACAGCTCGTTCTTCCACTCGGTAGACGGCGGTGAGACATTCCGCCAGGTGCCCTGGGGCGGCGACAATCACGACATTTGGATCGACCCCAAGAATCCCGATCGTTTCGCCCTGACGGATGATGCCGGGCTTCGCGTCACCACCCTGCACGGGCGCAGCTTCCACCACGTGACTTTGCCCATCGGCCAGATGTACCACGTGGCGGTCGATAACCAGGTTCCGTATTACGTGTACACGAACATGCAGGATTCCAGCACGATGCGCGGGCCGAGTCTCGCGCGCGGCGGCGGCGGATTCGGCTTCGGCCGCCCGCCGGCCGACGACAACGCCGATGACGCCCCGGCCCGTCCGCCAGGAGGTGGCGGAGGGTTCGGTGGCGGCGGCAATCGCGACAACACCGGCTGGGAAATGCGAATGGGCGGCTGCGAATCAGGTTTCACTCTGCCCGACCCAACCGACCCCAACATCGTCTGGGCGACCTGCTACGGCAATGAAGTAACGCGCTGGGACGGCAGGACGAAGACCGCTCGTTCCGTCAGCCCCTGGATTCACACGCTCGACTCCGCGCCGAACGAATCGAAGTATCGCTGCCATTGGACCCCGCCCATGGCGATCGATCCGTTCGATCACAACACGGTCTACTACGGCTGCCAGGTGATTTTTAAGACCTCTAACGGCGGTCAGAATTGGGCTGTGATCAGCCCGGACCTCAGCACACAAGAACCCGCTCATAACCAGTCGTCCGGCGGAATCGTGGGCGACAATCTGGGCCAGTTCTACGCGGAAGTGGTCTTCGCCATCGCGCCCTCGACGCTGCAAAAGGGCCTCATCTGGGCCGGCACGAACGATGGTCTCGTATGGTTCACCAAAGACGGCGGCGGGCACTGGAACAACGTCACGAAGAACATATCCGGCATACCGCAATGGGGCAGCATTACGAGCATCCAACCCTCGTTCTTCGATGCTTCAACCGCATACGTCTCTGTCGATGCCCACCTCGCGGACAATCGCGATCCTTTCATTTACAAGACCACCGACATGGGTGCGACCTGGACCCTGATCAGCGGTGGACTGCCCAACCACGGGCTGGGATACGTTAAGGTCGTCGCACAGGATCCGAATCAGAAAGGACTGTTGTTTGCCGGCACCGGCAACGCTCTGTTTTATTCCCTGGATGACGGCGGACACTGGACTACCCTCTCGACAGGATTGCCGCACGCCTCCGTGACCTGGGCGGTCGTGCAGAAGCAGTTCCACGACTTAGTCGTTTCCACGTACGGGCGCGGAGTCTACATCCTGGACGACATCACGCCGCTGGAGCGAATGGCCGCCGAGCAGCAGGACGTCTCCGTGCAATTCTTCCCGCCGCGGCCGGCATATCGCCTCATTCCGGGAGCCCATGCCTTCCTGAACTATTCTCTTAAAGCATCGGCGAAGGACCCGGTCCGCCTCCAGATCCTCGACTCGCAAAACAAGGTGATTCGTGAAATCCACGGCTCCGGACGCGAGGGACTCAATCGCTTAGTGTGGGACATGCACTACGAGCCGCCGCAACTCGCCGCCCTGCGAACGACGCCACCCGAAAACCCGCACATTTGGGAAGAGCCGCGTTTCCGAGGCAAAGACTCGCGGCCGATCACGCATTGGGGCATCGGGCAGGCTGAAGTGGGGCCGATCGTTGCTCCGGGGAAATACACCGCGCGTCTGACGGTGGGCGGCGAGACATACTCACAAAGCCTCGACGTGCTCAACGACCCGAACGTCTCCGCCTCTGAAGCCGACCTTGAAGCCACCACAAAGATGCAACTGCGCATCCGCGACGATATCAACACCGTTTCGGGCATGGTGAATCAGATCGAGTGGATTCGCAAGCAGTTCGAAGACGACGAGAAGATGCTGAAGACGCAGAAAGGGAAAAACGACGTGCTGGCGTCCATTCAGGATATGGACAAGAAACTTCAGGACGTCGAGTATAAGCTTTTCGACAAGGCTCTCCGGACCAGCGACGACAAATACTACGTGGAAGCGGTCAAACTCTACCTCGACCTGATCTGGTTCAACGCTGAGGTGGGTACCGGCGGCGGCGACGTCGCGGGAGGCTTCAACTCAAAACCGACCGACACGGAAGTCGATATCCTGGGTTCGCTTGAAAAGGAGTTGACGGGTATTCAGGGCGAATATCGCAACCTGATGGAGAAGGAGATCCCGGCCTTCAACCGTTCGTTGGCAAATTCGGGCGTAACGCCGCTGACGGCGATGCCCGCATCGAGCGGGGGTGGTCAGAACAACAACTGATCGGGGTGCAACCCCGGAACGGGCGGGCCCGTATCTGTTGATATGGGTCACCGTGCGCTCGGTTTCCTGGCTGCAATCGCCGCGTTGAGTGGAGTCCTCGGCCAGGACTCGCCGACTTTCGGCACAACCGTAGTGGTCCCCGGCGGACTGCGCGGGAGCATCTATTTCATTCCGCAAAACACGGCCGTGCTTCCCGATTTTGGGCGCGATGATTTGGAGCGGGCGGGCGAGATCTGGACCGATTCGTTGAACATCCTACCGCGCCACTGGACCTCCGGGTTCCCGGGGCTCACCGAGCGTTTCGAATGGTTCGCGCTGGACTACAGCGGCCGTTTCTGGATCGAAAAGCCCGGCCGCTACACTTTCGCCTTGCTGTCCGATGACGGGTCCAGGTTGTATCTGGACGATGTGCCCGCGATCGACAACGATTGCCAGCATCCGCCGGATCTTCGAATTGCCGCGGTAAAGCTCGAAGGCGGTGTTCACACTATTCGAGTTTCCTATTTCCAGGGCCCTCGCGACTGCATTTCGCTGCTGCTGGCAATCGCGGGCCCCGATGGGATGTGGAGGGTTTTCAACACCAGAGATTTCACGCCGCCCTCGAATCCCGAGACGTGGAATTACCCCGGGGCCAGTTCCGTCACGATCGTGCCGACCACCCCCGAAGAGGCATCGCTCAGTATCGACAGACTAATCCGGCGTCTAACGGGCAGCGGCCGCAGCGAGAAACATTCGTCCAAGTCAAAAACGAGGGGCTGCCTCTATGATCCAGTGCGATTCTGCGGGAAATAGAACCCGCGACGGTATTACGGGCGCGAAACAAGATATCGAGCCGGGGCCGCTAATATAAAGGTGGCGCAGGGCGGTTTCGCCTGCGCATGCTAGGCTCAAAGACTTCCGCCATGGCCTGCCAGCAAGGAAATTTCAAAATATCCGAGGATTAAAAGGCCGAGTGCCGTGGCTCATCGCAGATGCGCCTTGACATTTCCGAGGTATTCTTCCATAGTCTTGCTATGGGACGAGTGGCCGAACTAGGGCGCAAGCTTGCATTCTTCCTTCGCCGCAATCACTACCAGCGTGAACTGCGGGAGGAAATGGAGCTGCACCTCGCTTTGAAGCACGAGGAACTGAGTTCCGAGTCGCAAGCCCGCAAGCGCTTTGGCAACACCACGCTGCTCGAGGAGGATAGCCGCGAAGCATGGGGCTGGCGTTCCATCGACAGCGCCATCCAGGACCTCAGCTACGGTCTTCGCCAGCTTCGCCGCAATCCGGGGATCGCTTGCATCTCAGTCCTGACGCTCACGCTCGGCATTGGCGTCAACAGCGCTATTTTCAGCATTTTCAACTCGATTCTCTTGCGGCCGATGGCAGTTCCTAACCCCGACCAGGTGGCAGTGTTGGGATTAGAGCAGAAGAAGGGCGCCCTACAAAACAATTTCTCGTACCCGGATTTCGAAGACATTCGCCGGCAGACTTCCGGCGTCTTTTCGGGCGTGGTGACCTATAAAACCGGGATGGAAGGTCTGAGCGTTGACGGCCAGGGCGGGATAATGTGGGTGGACTTCGTTTCGGGAGATTTCTTCTCAACACTCGGCGTACAACCCGTCCTCGGCCGTCTCATTCTGCCGTCCGAAGATGGCGCCATGCCTTCCAATCCCGTGCTTGTTCTCGGCTACTCGTACTGGCAGACACGCTTCGGCGGCGATCCGCATGTCGTGGGTAAGCACGTTTCGGTTGATGGGCGCCCATTCACGATCGTCGGTGTCGTTCCCAAGGATTTCCACGGCATCGGAGTGCTCCTGGACACACAAGGTTACATCCCCGTTGGAATGTCGACGGTGATGGGCAATCCGAAGGATTATCTCCAGGACCGTTCCGACCGCGAATTCTCGATCGCCGCGCGCTTGAAACCAGGCAGCAACGTGGAGCAGGGCGCCGCGGCGCTGCGAGTTGTCGCCAACCGTCTGGCGTTCCAATATCCGAAGACCGACGAGGCGCTCGTGCTGCGTATTTTTCTGGAACGCTATGCCCGGCCGGGGCCGGAATCCGAGAACAAGGTAGTCACGATTGCAGCGCTTTTCCAGCTCCTGTCGGGACTCGTTCTCGTCGTGGCGTGTATTAATGTGGCGAACATTCTGCTGGTGCGCGCCACGGTTCGTCAACGCGAAATGGCAGTGCGGGCGGCACTGGGCGCGGGGCGCCGTCGCCTGATTCGGCAACTGCTCACTGAGAGCCTGCTTCTGGCCGCGCTCGGAGGAATCGGCGGAGTTCTGCTGAGCCTCTGGTCCACCAATGCGCTGAGCTCGATTCAGCTCCCGACGCCGATCCCGCTTCTCCTCGATTTCCATTTCGACTGGACTGTATTTCTCTTTGCGTCGATTGTCGCGGCGCTCACCGGCGCGCTTGTCGGGATTGTGCCGGCCTTGCGCGTGGCCCGGGGCGATCTCGCGGCCGTCCTACACGGCACAAGCCGCTCTGTTTCCGGCGGCCGCCAGATGCTGCGGAGTGCCCTCGTCGTCGCACAATTGAGCGGCTCGCTGGCGCTGCTGATCGTCGGCGCTCTGTTCATCCGAAGCTTTGTTAACGCGCAGCACACCAGTCTGGGATTCGATCCGGATAATGTGGTTCTGTTGACGCTCGACCCGAATCAGGTGGGCTACGACGAGGCGCGGGGACGCGATTTCTACCGCAAGCTTCTCGATCGGGTAACGGCGCTGCCTGGCGTCGAATTGCCAGCCTGGGCCTCTCCACGCCGATGGGCTATTTCAATGCTGCCAGTCCGATTGAGGTTCCGGGATACCAGCCGGCATCCGGAAGCTCCATGCCGGTGATTCAGTACAACCTGATATCGCCAGGTTATTTCAACACTATGGGCATACGGCTATTGACGGGCCGGGGAATCACCGACGACGACAAGAAGGAATCTCAGCATGTCGCAGTGATTAACGAAGCGATGGCGGAGCGTTTCTGGCCGCACGAGAATCCGATCGGTCGGCAGTTCCGCTCCATGGACGACGACAAGCATCCCATCGCGGTTGTTGGCGTCGTTCAGAACAGCCGCATTGTCAAGCTGACCGGACCGATTGACCCAAGCTATTACGTTTCTTTCGCTCAGTCGTATGTCTCGCTCCGAACGCTGCATGTTCGGACACGGTTGGCGCCCGAGGTCATGCTGGCCCAACTCAGAAAGGAAATTGGGGACCTCGCTCCGGGGATTTCGCTGACGGCCGGCCAGACGATGCGCGAATCGATCGATTCGCTCAATGGGTTGCTGCGATTCCGGTTGGGGGCCATGATCGCGGCGGGTCTGGGCGGGCTGGCGCTGGTGCTCGCGATCATCGGGCTTTACGGCGTAGTGTCGTACGCCGCCACCCAGCGCACGCGGGAAATCGGGATTCGGGTGGCTTTGGGGGCAGCTTCGGGAGAGATCCTCGGCATGGTGGTGGGACAGGGGCTGAAAATTGTCGCCGTTGGACTTCTCGTAGGCATTGCCGCGGCGCTCGCCATGGCGCGGCTGGTCGGGAATTTTCTGGTCGGCGTCAGTGCTATGGACCCGTTGATTTATGTAGGAGTCACTGCGCTGCTGGCGCTGGTCGCGGCCGTGGCGTGCGCAATTCCGGCGCGGCGCGCTACCCGGGTTGATCCTGTGCGTGCGCTGCGCGTGGAGTGACGACCATTAAAACGGGTTCGACGCCAGGGCTTTCAGCTTCTCGTGATAACTCCGGCCGGATTGAAGCCGCACGCCGCTCCGCAGTACCACCACATACTCACCGTGTCCGGCCGGCTGCAGCTCCTTAACCCGGCCAACATTCACAATTAACGAGCGGTGGATGCGGAGGAACGTCGTCGGGTCGAGCGATGCTTCGAGCGTGTTCATGGTGGCTTGCAACAGGTAGGCGGCAGCCCCGACGTGGAGTTCGGCGTAATTCTCCGCCGCTTGGATCCACTCGATATCGTCGACCGGAACGAACAACGTTCTCGTGCCTGACCGGACGGCAAGGCGTTTGACGTAGGACGACGGATTGGACATCGCCTCGAGCAGCGAAACCATCCGCCGGCCCACTTCCTCGCCGCCGCTTAGCCGCGCTTTGGCTCTTTCCAACGATTGCCGGAATCGTTCGGCGGTGACCGGCTTCAACAGATAGTCGAGGGCATTGATTTCGAAAGCCCGAATCGCATACTGATCGTGCGCGGTGACAAACACTACGGCCGGCATCCGTTCCGGGCCCAGTTGCCGGACCACCTCGAAGCCGTCCATTTCGGGCATTTGGACGTCCAGGAACAAGAGGTCCGGGCGGCTGTCCCGAATTGCGATCACCGCCTCGCGGCCATTCTTCGCCTCGGTGATCGCTGCGACCTGCGGATCGTTCGTAAGAAGCATCCGCAGGCCCTCGCGCGCCAGTGGCTCATCATCCACGATCAGGACCGAAAACTGCTTCATGAGAATTCACCCAGGCGAAACGGGAGCGAGATGGTGGCCACGGCGCCCCCGCCTTCGCGCGGCTCAAGCACGAGCGCCGCCCGGCCGCCATAAAGCTGGGTCAGCCGCTTGCGGGTGTTCGCGAGCCCGATGCCCTGATTTCCATCGATTCCGCCTGCCGGCAAGCCGGGCCCGTTATCGCTTACTGAAATTTGCAGTTGCTCATCCAAGCGTACCGCGCGGATGGCGATTGTCCCCGCGCCGGCATTTTTCGCAATCCCGTGGCGCACGGCATTCTCCACCAGAGGCTGCAAACCCATATGCGGCACCGCCGCGGGAAGGACGTCCGGACCCGCCTCAATCTCCACCCTCAGCCGGTCCGGGAAGCGCACCTCCTCAATGGAAAGGTACAGCCGGACGTATTCCAACTCACGATCGAGCGGCACCTCCTGCGCGTCGATATCGCTCAACACCGCGCGCAACAGGTCGCTGAACCGGCCCAGCGTTTCCTCCGCTTTCTGCCCGCGCTGCTGCCTCACCAACACCATGATCGCGTTCAGCGTGTTGAACAGGAAATGCGGCTGAAGCTGCATTTTAAGAGCGCTCAACCGGGCGCCGGCAATCTGCGCTCGCAGCTCGGAAGCGTCCAACTCCAGGCGCATGGTCTGGCGCTCGCGTTCGCGGTACTTGCGGTAGTATCGAAAGCCCGACTGGATTCCCAGGATCACGCCGTACGAAATCACGTTCGCGTGAAAGCCGAAGATTAGAAGAATGGCCACTGAACGGCGGTAGGAAGGAGAAAGCGCAATCCTCGCTGGATCGCCTGTGTACAGCAGCACAGCAGTCTCAACCGCGACCTCGCCGACAGCGAACGCTGTCGCCGACAGTACGTGTCCGAGGGACCGTAGTATCAGATGGGGCCGTTCGATCGGCCACCGGCGGCCCAGCCATAGGATGAATGGCGTGAGAGCGGCAGAGACATAGACTCGTACCGCCCAGTACGTCGTTTCCTGCCAGGGGCGCGGATCGCCGAAAAACGATCGGCGGCCGGCGTCCTGGCTGAGGTAGAACAACCCCACCAGGGTCCAGCCACCGAACACCACCAGGAAGCCGCGGAGCCGGCTCCGCAATGCCGGGCTTAATTGCGGCACAACTCGCGGCCCGGGCGGGCATTAGCATTATTTGCGGAACGTGCTGTAAACGAAGTCATGATCCTTCTGTTTCGAGTGGCACGCATAGCACGAGGCTCGCATGGCTGCCGGAGCCGAGAGCGCCTGGCTTTCGCCCAGCGTGCCGTCGAAACCCCATCCTCCTGTTTCCGAATAAAGGCTGCTGTCCTTTCTCATGACCGCGATGCTGATGCGCTTCCCCTCGAAGCTGCCCCCTTCATGTTGATCCACTTCCAGGCGCTCGTCCACAAGCACCGCGCCGTCTGGAAATTTGCCGGTCGTGAAGCCTTCCAATGCCTGGGGATTTGCATAGTAATGATGGAAGCCGGCGTTGGGTCCTTCCCTGGTGATGAAGCTGCGCGTGACGGCCCAGGTCCGATACCCGGCCGGATAGGGTACTGTCTGCCCGGAATCGGCTAATAAGGGCAAGGCGCAAACAAGAGCAGCAATTCTCATGATTCCTCCACTCGATCCACTTTGAAGTGCGGGTGGCGGAGTCAGGCGTGGAATTTGACGAAGGGGATCGGTGCGTGGATGAACAGCATTACACTAATCACCAATTCAAAACGCTTCGAGAGGCACCGTTAACAAACCGGTCCGCAGGATACAATCCTGCCTTACACATCTGCTACTGCATGACCATATTCACGACTTCAAAAGTGAAGCGCTCAGGAGGAAGCGACGACACAGGCGGAGCCGTGAGATGCGACCATCCCTCGTAAGAAGTCGACGCAATTCGAGGGCTTAGATAGAACAGAAAATGCTCGGACAGAATCGAGATCGGCGGCGGTTGGTGAAACGCGAGCCTGAGACCGACGGCTTGCTCAATCGGTATCCCGTGTGTGTCCACCGCCTTGTCAGCAAGAAGTTGGACGAAACTGCTGCGGCCGGCATGGGGCCAGACATCGGGATGCAGCAAATTGCGGAGTTCCATCCGGGATTCGAAGGTCGTTTCGCATTGTCGAATCCATTCCAGGATGGAATCCCCCCAGTGCCAGTGCGCGACCAGGCCAAGGTATTGCTCTACGAGATTGATCGCCAGGTCCATTTTGCGGCGGCTCAGATCCAGCTCATCCGGCGCCGTGATGATGTCCTCCGACTCCACGATCTGATTGGCCAGACTCATCACTTTGTCCAGCCGCCTCACGTGAGGGGCACTCACCAGCAAGGGCGGGAGCTCATGAGTCTTGCCCCCGGGGACTTCCACAAATTTGCGATCACCGACGATGTCCATAACCGCCTCTTCCGATAGTTATAAGATCGACGCAAACGCTGCGAAACTTAACTTCCTGCTAGTTGGATGCCGGGCCGCCGGTGCAAGTTTCAAGCTTGCAATACGTTACAGGGTATTAATGCGGCCGGGCCTGCTCAGAATTAGAACAATTCTGCAGTGTAATGTCGCATTTGTAAAGAGGTAACGCGATATTTGGCAGCAGCAAAGGTCGACTGCTGACGGTCAGCAACACTTCGCGCGCTCGAATTTGCTCCGGAGCCTCTCATCTATGAAGCGCCGCCACTCCTCGGGAGAATGCGAGGCGCAATGGGCACGCAGATGCCGGTCGTAGGCGTTCTGGTCCGAGATTTCACGCAGAATCCCGATCACCACCCGCCAGACGCTGCGCATGATTCTCATAACTCCTCCGGCTGCAGACGCGACAACACAAAGGGCGTTTCTGAAACCTGAACGGTTCGCGTTCCTCTCAGCACGCCGTACCATACGCGCATCGAGTCGATCAGAATTGTGCCGACCAGGACCATGAACAACCCGCACATCACCGCATCGAGATAATTATTGAAAATCTGCGTATGCGTTGCGGAAACATTCGCGGCGGCAACCTTGCCCGAATCGAGCAGCGACTGCAATCGGGCTGCATCCGCCAGGAACCCGAGGCGCGGCTGATCGGAGAAAATCTTCTGCCAGCCCGCGGTGAAGCATACGACCACCAGCCAGGCGAGCGGTGCGCAGGTGATCCACATAAACTTGGCGTGATGCATCTTCACGAAGATCGTGGTGGCGACGCAAAGCGCGATCGCGGCCAGCAACTGGTTGGCGATTCCAAACAGCGGCCAGAGAGAATTAATGCCGCCCAATGGGTCGCGCACGCCTTGATACAGGAAGTACCCCCACGACAACACAACAACGGCGCTGACTAGTGCCACGGCGGGCAATGACTTGGTCTGTCCCAGGGGTTTGGAGATGTGCCCCAGCATGTCCTGGAGCATGAATCGTCCCACACGCGTGCCGGCATCGATGATAGTGAGAATGAAAAGCGCCTCGAACATGATGGCGAAGTGATACCAGAAGCCGAGGATCGCCTTGCCGCCCAGGGTGCTTGCGAAGATGTGTGCCATGCCGAGCGCCAGCGATGGAGCGCCGCCGGTGCGATAGAAGAGACTCTGTTCACCGACCGTATTGGACAGGTCGCTCATGTCGGCAGGCGTCACCGGGTAGCCCCATCCCGTAATGGTGGCCGTTGCGGTTTCGGGGGTCGTGCCAACGATTCCTGCAGGCGAATTGACCGAGAAATACACGCCCGGCTGCAGCGAGCAGGCCGCAACCAGCGCCATGACGGCCACGAAACTCTCCAGCACCATCGAACCGTAGCCGATCGGACGGGCATTCCACTCGCGGGCGATCATCTTCGGCGTCGTGCCGGATGAAATCAGGGAATGAAAGCCCGAGATGGCGCCACAAGCGATCGTGATAAAGCAGAACGGGAAGATCTTGCCCGCGAAGATTGGCCCGGTTCCGTCAACGAATCGGGTCAACGCAGGAAGCTGCAGCGTCGGATGGACCGCGATCACACCCAGGCCGAGCAACATAACAACACCGAGCTTCACAAAAGTCGCGAGATAATCACGCGGAGCGAGCAGCATCCAGACCGGCAGCGTACTCGCCAGGAATCCATAACAGATCACCATGATGGCGAGCGTCGTGGCCGAAAACGTGAAGATCGGAGCCAGCGTCGGGGAATTGGACACCGCCTGCCCGGCGAAGATGCTTCCCACCACGAGCACGAACCCGATCGCCGAACATTCCAGCACTTTGCCGGGCCGCAGAAACCGCAGATAAATGCCCATGAACAGCGCGATGGGCATGATCGCCACTATGGTGAACGTCCCCCAAGGGCTGCCCTTCAGCGCATTGACGACCACCAGCCCTACGACAGCAAGCAGGATGATCATGATGAGGAAGACCGTCAGCAGCGCGGTGAATCCTCCGACCTTGCCAATCTCTTCCCGGGCCATTCGCCCCAGCGGTTTTCCGTCGCGGCGCATTGAACAAAAGAGAATCACGAAGTCCTGGACGCATCCGCCGAGCACCGCGCCGATAATGATCCAAAGGGCACTGGGGAGGTAGCCGAATTGAGCGGCCAGCGTCGGACCCACAAGCGGTCCCGGTCCGGCAATGGCGGCAAAATGGTGTCCGAAGAGGATCCATTTATTGGTGGGCTCGAAGTCGTGCCCGTCGCGGAGCCGCTCGGCCGGCGTGGCGCGCTGATTATCGAGCGCCATCACTTTGGCCGCGATGAACTTGGCGTAGAAGCGATAGCCCACTGTGTAGGTGCATACCGCCGCCATCACGATCCACATACTGTTGATATGTTCGCCGCGGTTCACCGCTATGGTGCCGAGACAAAATGCGGCGGCCACAGACACGACTCCCCACAGGATATGACCGGCTAACTTCATGGCTCTCCCCTCAAAATCGTTTTAGTTGGCGCAGCAAGGAATAGCTGTTCACGTTATTCGGTAACTGAACAGTATGCACGGGATTCCAGCTCTTGTCCATTGCCCCGATGTAGTGGGCATCCTTGCGATCCGTGCCCATCAGGATAACCGAATAGCCGAGTTTGCGGTAGGTCAGCTTGCGGTATTGGAATTCACCGGTTTCGGACTTCCAGCGATCGTCGTCGGGCAGGCCCAGCAGCCGGAGGACGCCGTAGTAGTCGTCGCGGGCGGTCAGGTCGAGGTCGGCTTGCATGAGCGGTGCGTAGATCATGCGGTGCCCAAGCATCGAGCCCCGAGAGAAGCTCACCACCAGGACGCAGGCGACCATGCCCGCCGCGATGGCGGCCAGAATTAGCTTTCCGATGCGGGATTCCGCGCGGTTTTCGAGCCGGATGCCCACGACGTTCGCAGGGCGGCGATCCTCGCGAGAGGCTACGCTGGGCCGGGGCGTTTCATTGACTGCGACGGGCATCTGAATGACGCGCCGGACCACCGGCCACAGCGCGCCGGCGCGGTATTCCAGCTCTTTGAGAAGGCCCACAATCATCACCGGCTCGTCGACACTGGAAATTTCACCAACATAACGGCGGGGTACCCAGATTTCCTCGGCGGTCTTAGTATTGCGCACCAGTACCTCTGACCAGGACGCCCGCTGATAGAGCCACTCATTGTGCTCAATGTTCCCGATCGGGGGGTAAAACGAAAACGGTCGTGGCCCGGCCTGTTCTAAAGGCGGCGGCGCCGGAGGTACTGCCATTGCTCTTATCTTACGCTGGCTTGATACCCTTGTTTATAGGGCGGGCGGGAAAGTTGCACACGCATCATCATCACGGCAAGGGCAAGGTTCTCCAATGGTCAGTTGTGGCTACGCTGGCATTTGTCGTCGTGGAGATTATCGCAGGGCTCAGAGCCCATAGTCTGGCTCTGCTCTCGGATGCGGGGCACAACTTCACCGATGCGCTTTCTCTGGTGCTGGCCGCGATTGCGGTTTTGCTCGAAACGCGGCCTGCGAACAAAGTAAAGACGTTTGGGTATCAGCGGGCGGGTGTGCTGGCCGCCTTTGTGAATGCGCTGACCCTGCTGTTGATCTCGGCAATCATTCTGTATGAATCGGTCCAGCGGTTCCTGACGCCGGAGCCGGTACAGGAATGGACCATGCTCGTGGTCGCTGGGCTGGCGTTTCTCGTGAACTTCGTGATCATGTGGAGCCTGCATCGCGACAAGGACGACCTCAATGTGCGGGCGGCGTTCATCCACATGCTGGGGGACGCGCTCGGGTCGTTGGGCATCATGGCTGGCGCGGTTATCATCCATTTCACCGGCTGGCAGCAGGTCGACCCGATTCTCTCGATCGTCATCGCGTTTCTGATTGTCTGGACGGCATGGGACATCATCAAGGAGTCGCTGAACATCCTGCTGGAGGGCCTGCCCCGCGGCATGGAATTAGGCACGGTGACAACCGCGATGCGGAAGGTGGAAGGCGTGATCGACGTGCACGACCTGCACATCTGGAGTTTGGGCTCGAACAAGCATGCGCTGAGTTGTCACGTTCAGATTGCCGATATGCCGCCGTCGGAGAGCGAATCGATTCTTAAGCGGCTGAATGACGTGTTGTGCGGGTTCCACATTCACCATACGACCGTGCAATTTGAGCATGCCCATTGCGGGGTGTCGGAGAATGGGTGTTCATTGGTCGCGCCGCATATGCATTTATAACTAAGACCATGAGCAACCAATCGAGCGAGATCGATCGACACGAGCTGCACGCCCTGGTGGAGCAGATTCCCGCCAGTGATCTGCCGGCGGTCCGCAAGATCCTGCGGGCGCTGGCGGATCCTGTTTGGCAATCGATCCTGACCGCTCCGCTCGACGATGAGCCGGAAACCGACGAGGAGCGAGCCGAAGTGGAAGCGGCCCGTGTCGAACAAGGTCCCGGCACTTCGCACCAGGAGGTACTGCGAGAGTTCGGTCTGTGAGCAAGTTTATCTGGACCGACCGGGCCAAGGAACAGCTTCGTGCAATTGACCGCGAACAAGCGCTGCAGATCCTGCATACCCTAACGGATTACGCCAACAGCGGCCTGGGTGACGTAAAGAAGCTCAAAGGTAGCGGAGATCTCCGTTTACGGGTTGGAGACTATCGCGTGCGGTTCGAAAAGGCAGGAGAGGATACGTATCGGATACTACGAGTGCGGCATCGTAGGGAGGCCTACCGCAGTTAGCGCAGGTTGACTGCTGCTCGCGATTCGACGGAAGTAGGTCTGGGCACGCGCGACGTCGCGGAGAATCTGCGCCTTCAAAGCTTCGGCGTCATCAAACTTCTTCTCGTCGCGGATGCGCTTCAGGAACTCTACGGAAATCCGCCGCGGCGTCTCGCCGGTGAGCGGGTCGAGGAGGAACGTCTCAATTGAGAGGTGATCGTCTCCGCCGAATGTCGGACGGTACCCAACGTTTGTGATGGAGTTCCACTTCCGGGCGTTGTCCAGGTCACGGGTGCGGGTGATGAAGACTCCCGGTTTGGGCAAAACTTCCGCTAACGTCGCCAGGTTCAGAGTCGGGACCGTCTTGCTGGAGCCGATTCCGTGACCCGAGACGACTTCGCCGTCGAGCGCATAGGGACGACCCAACATGCGGCAGGCGCGAGAGACTAGACCCGACTGGATCAGACGGCGGATCTCGCTGCTCGAGATCGCACGCCCGTGGGTCTTCACACCATGGCAGACTTCCGTCTCGAAACCGTATTTCTTCCCCAGTTCGCGCAACGTCGCGACGTTCCCGGCAGCGCGGTTGCCGAAGCGGAAATTGTCACCGACCACGACCGCCTTTGCCCGCAGGTTGTCGACGAGGATCCGTTTCACGAACTCCTCGGGAGTGAGCTGCGATAGTTCCTTCGTGAAGGGCAGCACTTCGATACGCTCGATTCCTTCAGAGCGCGCCAGTTCGTTGCGGCGCTCGGCTGTAGTCAGCAGCTTCGGGGCGCGCTCGGGAGCCACGATACGGGTCGGATGGGGATTGAAAGTCAAAAGCGCGGGTGTCCAGCCGTGCTCGCGCGCGATCTCGGCTACGCGCCGAATCAGGCGCCGATGGCCGATGTGCACACCGTCGAAGTTCCCAATGGTGACCGCCGCCGCCAGTTCGACTTGAATCTGCAGGCCGTCGTAGGCAAGCCGCACGTTTTCAGGCAGCGTTTTCTCGGTCTCGGCGTGCGGCAGGTCGTGGCAGATGTGGGTGAAATAAGCGCGCTTAGGCTTGAGCTCCGACACAGTCTGGAGCGAACGCTCCACGGTGGAATGCGTCGGATGGGGCCGGTGCCGTAGCGCATCGAGAAAAAGCACGTCCAAACCCCGGAGCCTCTCCATGGATTCCGGCGGGATGTCGCTGTGATCGGTTAAGTAGGCCGCGTTTCCGAAGCGGAAGCCATAGACGGTGCCGCGTCCATGATTGAGGCGAATCGGTTGGAAGGTCAATCCGAAGAGTTCAAATGGCCCCCCGTCGAAAATGTGAGTGACGAGGCGAGGCCGCGACGATTCGCTTTCGCGGCCGTCGAAGATGTACGGAAACGACCGCTGAATATTGGCTATCGTGTCGTGCGATCCGTATATCGGAATGATGCCGCCCTGTTTAAAGTTGAACGGGCGAACGTCATCCAGTCCCATGACGTGGTCGGCATGGGAGTGGGTGAAAAGGATCGCGTCTACACGGTCGATCGGGGCTCGTAGCGCCTGCTGGCGAAAATCGGGAGTGGTATCGATCAAAATGCCGCGTCCGCCGTAGGAGACGTGGATCGATGGCCGGAGCCGGTTGTCGCGGGGGTCGGCGGAGTGACACACGTCGCAATCGCAGCCGATGGTCGGAACCCCGACACTCGTTCCCGATCCCAGCACCGTAATGCTGAGACTACCAACCGCCATTCCGCTAGCCAGCCTGTCCTTCCGCTTTGCTTTCCTGCGTTTCAGTTTTGATCTCTGGCTTGGCGGCCTTCTCCACCGCCTGCACGTAACGGAACCGCAATTCCGTCAGGGAGTTTTCCAGCAGGCGCTGCTCTTCCAGCGAGAGGTTGCCCCTGGTTTTGTCCTGCAGCATGCCGAGCATGTCGATAGTATGCCGGGCGATGCGCAGGTCGGGCTCGGGTTGGTCCTGGTCGTCGCCGAAGTGCAGCAGTCCCAATTGGATTTCCGCTTGCGTCTTGAGCGAGATGGTCAGGAACTCAAAGGTCGCGGGTGGAAGGGGCAGCTCCGAATCGCTCATATACTGCCCATTTTACCAATCTGTTGTCGGCGGGCTTGGTAAATTCCGTGGACCATGAAGAATTGCTGGCCTGCAGCGCGCTGTTCGTCCTCGACGATGCGGGCGACGAAGAAAGTGTGGCTTCCGGGTTCGCGGACGTCGGTCACCTCCATCTCGCGAACTCGGAGGGCGAAGGCAGGGACGGGGAGGCCGAATTTGGTGGAAGGCTGCACGTCGAAGGGCAGTTCGTTAAGCCGCACGCCTTCCGGTCGCTTGTGATTGTGGCCCAACTGGCGAACCAGGGGCGCCTTGTCGACCGGCACGGTACTGATTGCGAGCCGGCCTGCTCGCTTTATGTGGGCCGAAGCAGCGCGGGAACTGTTCAGAGCGAAGCCGAACTGTCCGGCGCCGAGCGGTCCCATGAGGTTCATCGGGAAGACGTTCACAACTTCGCCTTCGGCAGCGCTGACCACCACCACGGGCCGCGGACAGATGAAAACGATGGGCATGGCGTGAATGTCGATCACTGCCATTGGGACGTCTGGAGGACTGTTACGGCGCAGGTAGGCCCAGTGCGCATACCGTGCCCATAACTGCGGGGCAGGGAGGCAGTAGTTCTTTGCCGAGGTCACCGCGAAGCAGGCTACGTTTGCCCCGACCGATTCGCTAAATGACAGCCCGAGGCGACCTAGTAGCTGGTGCGATCCGTTACGTTCTCGAAAGTGCAGCATCCCTGTTGTTCCCGGCTTCGCATCAAGTGCGATGCCAACCATGCAGGGTGCGGCACATGCCAGCGTATGTCGGTCAGTGACGTCGACCGGCGGTCCGAAGCCATGCAACTCAACCGTGATCTCCTGCTGCGGGTCGCGTAACCCGACCGTGACTTGCTGCGTGAGGTCCTCGGAACCGAAAAGGAGGCGTTTAACGGATGGCCGCATCCGTACGCTCGAAGTGCAGGAGCACGCAATCCGCCATATTTCGAACCATCGGCGTTCGGCCGAGGGGGATGTCAATGGCGGCCAGAGTTCTCGTCGTCCGTGGAAAGCGGCTGGTCCAATGCGCCATGTAGGAGGGAGGTACGCCGATTCCGATGCCCCTCCACTTGCGCAGACGGAACCAGGGCGCGAACAGCCGCCGAAGTTCGCGGACGGTCGGATACTGAACCCGGAGTGTGCCGCCGTCGAGTGCGCGCGACGCGCCGCCGCGAATGCGCTGCATCGCCCTACCGGGGTTGCCATGGGCCAGGAACCAGATAAAGTCCCAGGGCACAAACCGACCTACCATGCACAACAGGGCGGTCGATCCTGGTTTGAGCAGCGAGCCCAGATCTCGAGCTGCTGCCGCGAGGTCGTCGACGCAATTCAGGCCCGAAAAGTTGGAGAAAGCGCCGTCGAAAGGTCCGTCTGTCGCGAGTTGCGCGAGGTCCTCGTTCGCCAGCACACGAAAGTCAACGTTCAACTTGGCGGCAGCCACACGATCCCGCGCCAACTCGACCATGCGAGGCGAAATATCGCAGGCCAGGACCTGGACTCCGCGCTGGGCAAGGTGCAGCGCATCGAGACCAGTGCCGCAATTCAGCTCCAGCACCCGCTGGCGCGGCTGGAAAACACGCTCCAGATCGCGCCAGACCGCTTCCCGTCTCGTCTGGCCGACGAGGGTGTTGGTGAACACCTGGTCGTAAGTGTCGGCCGCGGCGTCCCAGTATCCTTGCGCGACGGGGGTGGGGCCGGACAGCATGCGTCAGAGAGACTTCAGAAACGTCAAAACCTGCTGCTGCTCCGATTGCGTCAGCGCGGCAAAGCGCCGCTCGACGTGTTTCGCCTCGCCCGCATGGCGATGGATGGCGTCCTGGAGCGACATGGATTTGAGATCGTGCATGTAGCGGGCTTTCATGCGCAGTCCCCAAAGCGGAACGGTGCGCATCTTGGCCGCAGTATCGGCGGGACCAGCCTGGTAAATACCGTCGCCGGTGCCGACATCATGGAGCAGGAAATCGCCGAAAGGGTGGATGATTTTGTTGCCCAGCGCATCCGATACGGTGATTGTACCGCCGTTCAATTGTGTGCCCGGCGGCACCGTTGTCAACGATTCGACATGACAGATGTTACAGCCGACTTTCTCGAATAGCGCCTGGCCCGCCTGCGCGTCCGACGTGGCAGCGAGATTCGTATCCCGAGGCGGCGTCTTCGTTCCTCGGATGAACTGCGCGAAGTGATCGATGGCGCCCATGCCGAGGTTGTCGATGATGTCCTCGGGGTCCGTGGTGGTCTTGCAGACGTCCGTAAAGTCTTTCGGCTTGAGGCGGCTCGTCACGCCCATTTCGTTGACGTATGCGTCGGCTGCAAACGAAAGAACGCTGCCGTGCTGGTCTTTCCATCCAAACCGGCCGACTCGCGTTGTTCCCGCCGGAGCTTCGAGGATAGGCACCTGAATCGCCTCGCCGTGAATCTGCCCGTTGCTCATGCCGGGTTGCGCGGCGGCGAGGTCGAGTAATGTCTGGTCGTCAACCGCCTCAACAAATCCGTCGCCCAGGGTGTTCAACACAGCCCTGAGAGCGCGGATGTTCTCGGAATCGGGCACGGTTTGTTGAACCTGATCGCAGATCGCGCGGTCGTTGATGAGCGACCGCCCTGTAACGGAGTTGGCTCCGTCATTGATGGCGACCGTGGGGTTGACGAAGGCGCCAGTCGAATCGAGGTGACCGACGCGTATCTCCGTGATCTGGCTCGCCCCGCCGGTGACCGGATTCTGATGGCAATCCGAGCACGACGTTGCATTGAACAACGGACCGAGTCCGAGGCTGGCGTCCTCGCGGCGCTCAAATAGCGCCTGATCTACGGCAAACGTGTCGCCGGACGGCTCCGTGTTGCCGTTGCCAGTGCTTTGGGAGCCGGGATTCTGAGCCACCGAAAGGGTTGGAGTGTCGAAGCCCGCCGGGGCTTCGGTTGCGGTCTGCTGTGCGATGAGTCCGAAAGCGGCGAGACATCCGCCGATCGATAAGGATAGCGAAAAGGCGTTCTTGCGAGTCATCATGGACTAGACCTGCCACCCTGGCTCAATATTCCCGCTCGCACGGAAATGTTACCCTGAAAAATTCTGGCGCCTGAAGTATCTCCACCCCCGAAATGACTGAGGAGAAAGTAGAAACCACAGGACAGAAATTTGAACGCCTCGTCGGCATCATGGCTCGGCTGCGTGCGCCGGACGGGTGTCCCTGGGATCGCGAACAGAACTTCGACACCATCAAGCCTTACCTTTTAGAAGAAACCTATGAGGTGCTGGACGCCATTGACGCGCGAAACTGGCGCGGCCTGGCGGAGGAACTTGGAGACCTGCTGCTGGAGGCGGTGTTCTTCGCCCAGATGGCGGCCGAGGAAGACCGGTTCTCGATAGCCGATTCGCTGGATGCGATTAATGAGAAACTCGTCCGGCGTCATCCGCACGTGTTCGCGACCGGCGACGCGAAGACCGCAGCCGACGTAGTCCGCCGATGGGAGGAGATCAAGGCAGACGAGAAGAAGAGCCGGGGCGAGGAACAGAAGAGCGTCATCGCCTCGGTGCCCCGCAACCTTCCGGCCCTGCTGGAGGCCCAGCAGATCTCCTCGAAAGTCGCAAATGTCGGCTTCGATTGGCCGAATACGGACCAAGTCATCGACAAACTGCACGAGGAGCTGAACGAACTGGCGGAAGCGCGGAGCAGCGGCTCGCACGCGGACCGCGAGAATGAGATCGGGGATATCCTCTTTACACTGGTAAACGTCGCGCGGCATCTGAAAGTCGACCCGGAACAGTCGCTGCGCAAGGCGAACGCAAAATTCCGGCGTCGGTTCTCGCATGTCGAGAAGCACGCGCAGCTACCGGGAGCCAGTCTCGATGAGATGGAGGCACTTTGGCAGGAGGCCAAGACCGCGGAATGATCGAGGTTAAGCAGCTTACCACCCATCCACAGTTTGTGGATGCGGTGCGCCTCCAGAAGGAGATCTGGGGCTTTGAGGAAATCGAGTTGCTTCCGGTCCGTCTTTTTGTAGTAGCGAGCAAGATTGGCGGCCATGCGTTCGGGGCTTATGACGGCGATCGGATGATCGGTTTTTGTCTCGCGATTCCGGGGTTAAAGCCCGGCGGCAGCTATTATCTGCACAGCCACATGCTTGGGGTTCTGGGCGATTATCGCAACGCGGGTGTCGGCCGGATGCTGAAACTCGAACAGCGCAAGGAGGCCCTCAGCCGAGGCATTCCGCTAATCGAGTGGACATTCGATCCGCTGGAGATCAAGAACGCATTTTTCAATATGGAGCGGCTTGGCGCGGTGGTGCGGCGTTACGTGTTCAATCAGTACGGGACTACGTCGAGCCATCTGCACGGCGGGCTGCCGACGGATCGCTGCATTGCGGAATGGTGGCTGGAGAGCCCGCGCGCGGAGGCGATCATTGCAGGGCAGCCATTTGAACGCGCGCCAAACGAGGTGCGCATTACGGTCCCGGCGGATATTGCGGAGATCCGGGTGACGGATCACAAGCAGGCGAGAGAAATCCAGGCGCGCATTGGCGAGGAGTTCCGCTCGGCGTTTGACAGGGGGTTAGCGGTGATTGGCTTCGAGCGTTCTGCCGAGGCCGGCACCTATCTGCTAGGAAAATGGGAATCAAACTAGATCGCATCGTACTGCGCGAAATCGCGTTGCCGCTGATCCATTTCTTTGAGACCAGCTTCGGGCGAACCACACATCGACGTATTATTCTCGTCGAGGCTCAGGCCGATGGTTTGTCCGGCTGGGGTGAAGCGACTTGCGGCGAGAATCCGTTCTACAACGAGGAATGGACCGACTCGGCATGGCTCATCCTGCGCGATTATATCGCTCCACGCGTGCTCAAGCACGAGTTCGAGAACGCCTCGGATGTGGGGACTCGAACCGCGCATATCCGCGGTCACAACATGGCGCGCGGCGGGCTGGAAGTTGCGGTTTGGGACCTGCAGGCGCGCATGAACAAACGTCCGCTGTGGCAGGAGATCGGTGGCGGCGCGCGGCGCGAGATCCCGTGCGGGGTTTCGATCGGTGTCCAGGACGAAGTCCCCCAACTCCTGGAGAAAATCGAAACCGAACTCGCGGCCGGCTATCAGCGCATCAAGATGAAGATCAAGCCCGGCTGGGACGTCGATGTCATTGGGCAGGTGCGGAAGAGGTTTCCGACGATCCGGCTGATGGCGGACGCGAACTCGGCGTACTCGCTGGCCGATGCCGGCCGATTGAAGCTGGTGGACGATTTCAACCTGATGATGATCGAGCAGCCGCTGGCTCATGACGAGATCATCGATCACGCCAAGCTTCAGGCACAGCTTCAGACGCCCATTTGCCTGGATGAGTGCATCCGCTCAGGTCACCAGGCGCAGCAGGCACTCGATATGAACGCCGGCAAGATCATCAACATTAAGCTGGGACGCGTGGGCGGGTTTGCCGAAGCCAGGCGCGTACACGATGCGGCGGAACGCCGGAACGTGCCGGTTTGGTGCGGCGGCATGCTCGAATCCGGTGTGGGTCGCGCGCACAACATCGCGCTGGCCACGCTGCCGAATTTTGTTCTTCCCGGGGATGTATCGGCGAGCAAGCGCTACTGGTCGCGCGACATCATTCATCCCGCTGTGGAGGTAACGCCGCTCGGCACCATCGAAACCCGTAACGATCCCGGTTTCGGTTACGAACTGGACCACGATTTCATTAAGCACGTCACGGTTCGCGAGGAAGAACTATCGTAATGCGGGCCGCGTTATCCAACGCGCCCGCCACCAGCCTCGCCTCGAAGGCCACGCCGTCACTCGGTTCGCTGTATGGGCTCCTGCTGTTGATGGTTTTCTTCTGGGCGCTCAATTTCATCGTCGGTAAGGTGGCGCTGCGGGAGTTTCCGTCATTTTTCCTGGCCAATCTGCGCGTGGCCGTGGCGGGCGCCGCCATGCTGCCGCTCTTCGCGCTTCGGCAGCGGCGCCATCCGCTGCGGATTACGTGGCGCGAGGGCCGGATGCTGTTCCTGCTCGGCGCGTTTGGCGTATCGCTGAACCAGATCTTCTTCACCCTGGGACTAGCGCGCACCAGCGTCGCGCACTCCTCGATCCTGATCGCTATGACGCCCGTGCAGGTGGTGCTGCTCGCGGCCGCCATCGGACAGGAGAAGCTGACTGCGCGGAAGATTCTTGGCCTGCTGATCGCCATTGGCGGAGTGGCTGTGTTGCAGTTGGCGCGGCACGGCGGATCCACGGCAACTCTCGCGGGTGATTTGCTGATCCTGATGTGCGGGTTTGCACTCGCCGCCTACACGGTGTTCGGGAAACCGGTCACGCGACGCTACGACACCATCACGATGAACACCTTCGCGTATGCCGGCGGCGGACTGCTTTTGCTGCCGCTGGTGCTGTGGCAATCGCGATCTTTCGATTACGGTTCAGTGAGCGCGAGCGGTTGGCTCAGCATGCTTTACATGGCGATCTTCTCTTCGGTTGTTGCCTACATCATTTACAACTACGCCTTAACCTACATTCCGGCATCGCGGGTTTCGGCTTTCTCGTATTTGCAGCCGCTGTTCGCGACTTTAATGGCGATTCCACTGCTACATGAGTCTCTAACCGGGAGTCTGTTGCTGGGAGGGGCGCTCGTTCTGATTGGCGTAGTGCTGACGGAGCGCGGCTGATGGCGGGCTTCCTCCAACTCCTTCGCAGAAATAGCAACTATCGCAGTACCTGGACCGGACAGGTAGTCAGCG
Organism: Bryobacteraceae bacterium; assembly: GCA_035295125.1. GTDB lineage: Bacteria > Acidobacteriota > Terriglobia > Bryobacterales > Bryobacteraceae > JAICMB01. The sequence goes on from DATGJP010000072.1 coordinate 23,826, forward strand.
AAATCGGCGATCACTTCAACAACATCGCGGTATTTAGCCTGGCGCTGGCTAACACGCGGTCGGGGCTGGTTGTGACGGGAATCATGCTGTCGCGAGCGATTCCGGTGCTTATTTCGGGGCCGATTGCGGGCGTGGTGCTCGACCGTTTTGACCGCAAACGCATCATGATCGCAAGCGACCTGATCCGGGCCGTGGTCGCCCTGTGTTTCATGTTCGCGATTCCCGTCGCCAAGACATGGCTGCTTTATCCGCTCAGCGCCATGTTGATGTTTGCATCGCCGTTTTTCACTAGCGGCCGGTCGTCGATTCTACCGACGATCGCGAGCGACGAGGAACTGCATACGGCCAACTCCCTGACGCAGACGACGCAGTGGACAACTCTGACCATCGGAGCGTTCCTGGGCGGCATCAGCGTGTCGGCGGGATACGAATGGGCGTTCTTCTTTAATGCGCTGTCGTTTCTTTTTTCCGCAGCGTGCATTTCGCGATTGAAGTCGCCCCAGGGTGGTTTCCGCGCGCGGCGGGCAGACTTGACCGAAACCACTGTCGTACGTCCCTGGCGTGAATACACGCAAGGCTTGCGTTACGTGCGATCGTCCCCCCTGATCATGGGCATCGTGATGGTCGCGGTTGGATGGGCGACCGGCGGCGGTGCGGCTCAAATCCTGTTCAGCCTGTTTGGCGAACTGGTTTTCAACCGCGGTGCGCTTGGCATCGGGTACTTGTGGGGCTCGGCTGGGATCGGGCTGTTGATCGGCGGCGCTTTTGCGCACCGGATCGGCGACCGTATTTCATTTCGCGGCTACAAGCGCGCGGTGGCTGTATGTTATATCGTCCACGGCGGGTCGTACGTCGTTTTCAGCCAGATGCCGCAGTTTTGGTTAGCGATGGTTTTCATAGGGCTGTCCCGGGCGGCGGTGGCGGTCAGCTCGGTGCTCAACTTCTCGCAATTGCTGCGCCATGTCGCCGATGAATACCGCGGCCGCGTGTTTTCGCTGATGGAGACCATGACGTGGGCGATGATGATGCTCTCGATGTTGGGGGCGGGCGTCGCGTCGCAGCACTACAGCCCACGGTCGATTGGGGCTGTCGCTGGTGTGTTGAGTTCGACCACGGCGATTTTCTGGGCTTGGGCGAATTGGACGGGGCGCCTTCCGGAGCCGGAGAAGATGGGGATTGATTCGCGTGAGGTTGAGGTTCACGGCGATCCGGTGGGTTGATTCGACCGCGCGCTGTAAGGCAGGTTTTCAACCTGCGGCGGGTTTTTAACCCGCCCCAGGTCTGCCGCAGGATGCAATCCGGGATGCAATCGTGCCGCACATATCAGTACTTCCACAACCTGCGAATCTCGTCGCTGTTTCCGTCTGGAGCGGCGGCGAAGTGAATGACCTTTCCCAGCGAGGCGATCTCGTCCTCACCAAAATGATGGTCGAGCAGGTGCCGTTGAAAGAGATGTTCGTGCACCGCTGGCAGATTGTCTGAGAACCGCGACTCCAGAACATGCAAACGCGAGTCCAGGTAGTACACGATGCCCCCGTTCTCGGGTATCGGGGTTTCGAAAAGGATTCGGTGCTCGGAATTCACACTGAGCCTGACGGGGACGGGGAGCATGCCCATCACGCGGGCGGCGTCCGGCAGTGGGAAGAGTACGTAAGCACGCTCCCCGCCTCCGGTGAGTGGCAGGAAATGATCGCTTGGGAGCACGAAGCCGCGCCTGCCGTTTGAAAACGGGAGATTCAGCATCGCCAGTGCCGAGTGCCCGAGACCCTGGCCGGGATTGTTGACGGCTCCTAACAAAACCTCGTTTTGGCCATCGCCGTCGATGTCATGGATCACGCATTCGTAAATGCTGCCCGGGTGCCAGTATTCCTGGTAGAGATGGCCCGTCCCGGCGTCGAGAAGGGCAACCTGCGCGGGATACCAGAGATAGTGGTTGGCTACTGTCAGAATGTATGGCTTGCCGGAAATTCGAACCGTCCGGATAAACCGCCCGCGATAGTTTGCCTCGAAGTCTCTTCCGGCGAAGCTGGTCGACCGGCCCAGGTGATGTTGCCAGCGGAGGCGTCCGGTGTCATCAAAGCACATCAGCGACCCCCCCTCGGTCGAATTTGACGGCAGGAAGTTGAAGAGCACTTCTTTGCGCCCATCGCCGTCGATATCGTCGATCAAAACCTTCTCGCGCACGATCTCGTCGACCTCGGTGTCGAAGGGCGCGAACGTCTTCTTCCAGCAAAGCTTCCCTTGCGCCGTCAGCACCTGCAGGGTGGCGCCTTCCAGCTTCCAGGTGCCGGGTTGCAGGTGCCGGCGGGGGAAGACGCCGGTCAGCCACAGGGTCATGGTACATATGAGCAGCAGTCCGGTTCCGGCGGCGCCCTCCCAGAGCCACGCGCGCCGAGCGGTCTTCGCCGCACTGGGGGCTGGCGACCCCTTCCCGTTATGACTGTGAAAGACCGGGACGTATCCGCCCTTGGGAATTTCGATCCGTACCGGGTCCGACTCGCCCGCGCCCTGGTAGTAAACCGCAAGTTGCTGGCGTAACCGGCGTGCCTCCACCCGCACGATGGTGTCCATGCGGGTGTCGAAGGTCGAAGGACGGTCGAACACTGCTAACGCGACGTTGTATTCCTTGATCTGCTCCGGGTGCCCGGCGAGTGCGGTTTCGGACACATAGGACAGAAACCGTTGCAGCCGTTTCGAGTTGTTGAAGCCCTCACTCGCGAGCACGCGAGCTACCGCATCCGCGATGGCCTGCGCGGAGAGGTCGTCTGATCCCCTCTCAGAGTTCACAGATCGATCCGGCTTCAGTCTAGCGCCTGTCGAATACCTCGGCAAGGCCACGTACAGTACGGTGACTCACGGTGAGTTACTGTCAGGATCGCGACGCTAGGCGTAGGCTCAGACCAGTAAGGCAGCCCCGCGGCTGCCGGATCGGGGAATCCCTATGCGCAAGTGTCTGGTTCTTGTCCTGTTCGCCCTGTTCTTCGCGGCAGCAGCGCGGTCCGATAACAACACGCGCTCCAAATGGACGATTAATGTTTCCGAGGGTGGGTTGTCGCCGGCGCCCGCGGTCGCGGACGATCAGGCCGAGATCGCCGTGGTGGGGTCCACGGTGCATGTCATCTGGGTGGCCGATGATCCGTCGTCGGGCGGGGTCAGCAAGAGCGTGATCTGGTATCGAAGGTCGCGCGACAACGGCAAGACCTGGGAGCCGCGGGTGCAATTGGCGGTGGATCGTAACTTGAGCAGCGAGTACCTGGCGAGCCGGCGGTTGGCCGTGGATAATAACAACGTCGTCCATGTCGCGTGGGCCAGTACGCCAGCCGACGACACCTGGAAAGGCACGCTACAGTACCGCCGTTCGCCCGATGGCGGCACGACCTGGGATGCGGTCAGGACGCTCTACAACACCAATGCCTGGGCGATGTGGACGCATTTCGTCATCACATCCACGGATGGTGTTAAGACGAGCATCGGATTCGTGGTGAGCTCGGACCGGGCGGCCTCCAATTACATCATGTTGCTCACCACTGCGGACGGCGGTTTGAGCTTTTCCTCGACCAGCGTGTTCGGCACCGCTACTTCCGAGGGCCATTATTTGCTCGATATGAAGCGGGCGGGCGACAGGACCTACGTGATGCATTCGGGAGTCACGGATCTTTACATGGGATTCGCCATAGACTACGTCTCCGTAATATCGGATTCGGGTTCGACGATTGGTTCACATACGATTTCCTTTGCCCTGTCCGACGGGACACATCACGGGCTGATCTGGCAGAACTATGAGTACACACCCAAGCTTGCGGTAGCCGGGAGCAAGGCGTATGCGGTGTTTACGGGTCCTGATACCAGCGGAGTGCCGCGGGCGTTTATGCGACGCCTGTACAACTACGGCGCATCGCTGGATCCCACGATTATTGTCTCGGGCGACGACCCGGACAGCAATAAAGTGGTAGGCGGTGAGGTATCCGTTGCGGCGAATGACGCATACGCATTCATGGTTTATCGCCTGCAATACACGGACAGGATCTATCTGCGGCGGTATAGCGAGGTGAGCCAAGCACCGCTAGCCGCGCAACAGTTGACGAATGCGGCTTATTACTTCCGGGGCGGAAGCAACCCGACAATCATGGCGGGGGCGGGCCAGTCAGTCTTTGTGATGTGGCAGGCGCCGACGCTCACCTACTCCACCGATTCGTTCAACACGCGGGTCATGCCGGTACTGGATTATCCGTTCGACGCCATGAACTCAGCGAATCGAATGAAGACGGCGCTCGGTTCGGATGGCGTCGTGCACTGGGTGGTCGACGGCGGGTTCAGCGGAGGCCTTCACGATCAGGATGTGTTCTATGGACGTTGGGCTCCCGCAGCGGCTCCCGGCAGTGCTAATAAGGCGCTGTCCTTGAGCAGTTCGCGCAGCGACTTGCGCTGGGACCTCATGCAGGTTCCTTCGGGTGATGCCACTACCAATTTCAAAACGGCTATGACGCTGGCGGCTTGGGTTCAAGTGAACGCCGGCGGGGATACTACGGGTTCGAGCGATGTGCTGCAACCGATCGTGATGAAGCGGGAGTCGGTCTGGGAATATAGCGGGTATATGCTGGCCACTCATCACCCCGCACCCAGCCGGATTCCCACGGCTGCGATCGCGACGTCCGTGAACACGTACTGGGTGGAGCCTCCATCGGGGCAGTCGATTCTCACGGAGGGTCAGTGGTACCACCTGGCGTTCACCTACGATTCGGCGGCGGCCGGCAACAACTTCAAGCTCTATGTGAACGGCAACATGGTCGGGCAGTCCGCGGCCTCGGGGCAGTTGGCAACCGGCGATGGTGGACTTTTTGTCGGCCAGTTCGGCAACTGGGTGATCGACGATTTGAGCCTTTGGAACAGGGCCCTGTCGCAGAGTGAGATTAACGCCATCAAGGGGGCGCCGCTGACCGGATCGGAATCGGGGCTGGCGCTCTACTTCAACTTCGACGACACCACTCGCGCTTTGAACAATCCGGCGGTCAGCGGGAATCTGCTTTTCCAGGAGAGCTTCGTGGCGTCGACTGCGCCGCCTGCCGTCGGACCTCCGTGCACCTTTTCCGTTACGGGTCCGGTGCCGAATCCGATTCCTGCAGCGGGTGGAACGGCAACCGTCACCGTAACCGTGACGGCTGGAAACAGCTGCACGTGGTCGGTGACGAATTATCCAACCTGGGTTCAGCAGCCGACGCCGCCCAGCGGGACGGGTTCGGGGACGGTCAGCTTTACGGTGGCGGCCAATTCGGGAAGTTCGTCGCGTTCGGGATCGATCACGGTCGCCGGGCAGACGATTACAATTGCGCAGGCTGCGCCCGGCATTACTCTGTTGAATGCCGTCACGCTCACGTCGCTCGATTCCCGGCCCACCGGATGTTCAAGCTTCCCGCCCTCTGTGACTTCGTTTGCGACGACCGACGCGATGGTGGTGCTTGCGATTACGGTTTCGGGCCAGCAGGTGGGAGACATCGCACGGGTCGACTACATCATGCCGAGCGGCGATGTCTACGCTCCGCCAAGCGGTCCGTGGAGCCCCGTGGACGCATATGGCGCGAGCCTGTCCTGTTATCACTTCTGGGACACCGCCTTCACAATCGCCGGCACGTCAGTAGCGTCGATGCCGGGAATCTGGAAGGCGAAAGTCACCTGGAACGGCGCCCCGTTGGTGACTTTGTCGTTTACGGTTGGGCAAGGTTCCGCTGGAGCCCGATTCGTGCCGGTGACTCCCTGCCGGGTAGTGGACACGCGGAATCCGAACGGTTCGTTCGGCGGCCCGATTCTCGGCGGCAATACGAAACGCAGCATTGCGGTTCCTTCAAGTTCGTGTAACATACCAGCCACCGCTAAGGCGTACTCGCTTAATGTGACGGTGGTGCCGTCGGGTGGGCTCGGGTACCTTACGCTTTGGCCGACCGGGCAGGCACAGCCGCTGGTGTCGACGTTGAATTCGATGGACGGTAGGATTCTTGCGAATGCGGCGATTGTTCCGGCAGGCACCAACGGGTCGATCGATGTGTATGCCACCGATGCTACGCACGTGATCCTGGACATCAACGGGTACTTCGATTCCGGCAACGCGAGCGCTTTGCCGTTCTTTGGGATCACGCCGTGCCGGGTTGCGGATACGCGCGCAATGTCGGGAGCATTCGGGCCTCCCGCAATGGGCGGCGGCCAGGAGCGCAGCTTCCCGGTTCCATCGAGCACTTGCGGGATTCCCGGTTCCGCGCAGGCCTATTCGCTGAATACGACGGTGGTGCCGCGCCAGACGTTGTCGTACCTGACGCTGTTCCCAACCGGCCAGGCGCGTCCTGTGGTGTCGACCTTGAATTCAATGGACGGCCGCGTGGTGGCGAATGCTGCTCTTTTACCGTCAGGCTCCAACGGCGCGATTAGTGCCTATGTAACGGATACTACGGATGTCATTTTGGACGCGAACGGATACTTCGCGGTGGCCGGGTCGGGGACGCCGCTGTCGTTTTATCCTGTGACTCCGTGCCGGGTGGCGGATACTCGCAATCCAACCGGTATGTTTGGCGGACCATTCATTGCTGCCGGTGGGACTCGCAGCTTCAACGTGACGCAGAGCGCCTGCGGTATTCCGGCAACCGCTAAGGCTTATTCGCTCAACGTGACTGTCGTGCCGCGCGGGCCTCTGGGATACCTGTCGATCTGGCCTTCGGACCAGGCGCAGCCTTACGTCTCGACGCTGAACTCGATGCAGGGGGCGATTGTGGCAAATGCGGCCATCGTGCCGGCTTCCGTGCTGGGGATGATTAGCGTTTTCGTCTCGGATGCGGCGGATGTGATTTTGGATATCAACGGGTATTTCGCGCCGTAGGTTCTTCACTCACGCACTGCAAGCCCGGCACATCAAACACTCGGCTTCGAGATTTGGTCTTTGCTTCCAAAGGCAGGCGGAATGCCTGCTCCACCCTTCCACAGGATCCAAAAATCCGGTGTCGCAGGAAGGTACAGGCTGCAGGGGCGCAGTGCTACTCACAAGCCTTTCGCCAAGGTGCGCACGAGCGTGCCTCGCGGGTCGTCCCCGCTAAGCTCCCAGAACATGGCTCCCCGGAGATGATGCTTCTTCACGTACGCGGCTTTTCTTGCCATGGACTCCGGGTCGTCGTAGGACCAGAAAACACCGCTCGAGGGGTTGTAAATCCACTGCGTCCCCGTTTCCGGGTCGCGATAGCGGGTGAATCCGGAAAGCCGGGCGAGCACCTTGTAGGTATCGGCGCCGGGTTCGTACGTGCCCGGGGCCGGCCCAGTGGAGGTCTGGAGCAAGCCGTGGTTCCTGGCGGGAACGCCTTGCCATCCGCGACCGTAGAACGGCATACCCAGAACCAATTTATTCGCGGGCACGCCTCCCTTCTCATAACCTCGCACCGTGGATTCGATGGAGGGCAGGGGAGCGAGATGATTCGTAGTCTTGTCCCATGCCCCGTTGTAGTCGTAGGTCATCAGGTTGATGAAATCGAGGAATGGCGGGATTCGCTCGAGGTCGATTTTCGAATAATGCTGCTCACCGGCGGGCGCTGCGATCGTCAACAGGAAGTGGCGGTGGCGCTTCTTCCCCTCGCTATCGAGTTGGTGCCGAAACTCGATCAGCAGGCTGGTGAAATTCTCGGTGTCGGCCGCGTCAGGGTATTCCCAATCGATGTCGATTCCGTCAAACAGGTCGCCATCGAGGAACATCGCGATGCAGGACATCGCGGTGATGGACCGCAGGGCAGGTGTTGCGGCCACCCTCGAAAAACTGTTCGAAAGCGCGTAGCCCCCAAGCGAAATGAGGATCTTCAGATTGGGGTGCCGTTTCTTCAGCGCCCGCAGTTCGTCGAAGTTGCGCCTATCCGCGGCTGGGTCGGTACTTTCGCAGTGGCCGGCGGGCGAAACGGTGGCGAAAGCATATAACAAATGCGTCAGCTTCGCAGCCGAGCCGCTGGTTTCGATGTTCCTCACCGCGTATCCGCGTGCGGGTCCCCACTGCGTGAAGTAGCCGGCGAGAACGTGCTTTTCGGCGGCTAGCGGCATGGCGCACACGGCCCCGAGCAGGAGCACAGCGGGAATTCTGGGCACACCTCAATTTTAGGGTCTGGACAGCGGGAACAAATTCCCGACGCTTGCCGTCTAAGATTGCCGTCGTGATGAAGACTGTTCTGATGATTGTGTTGGGGAGCGCGGCCCTGCTGGGGCAAGGGCCGGGCCCCGGTCCCGACATGACGATCGATGCGGGCACGCGAACCGCCGTCATCGATGGCGCGTTGAAAGCGCTGGAGGAGAACTACGTATTTCCCGAGTCCGCGAAAAAGATGGCGGAGGCCATTCGCGCCCGGCAGCAGCGCAAAGAATACGACGCGATCACGAGCGCTCGTCAGTTCGCAGACATTCTGACGGAACAGCTTCGGGACGTGAGTCATGACAAACACCTGCGCGTCGCATACAGCTCCGACGTGCTGCCCGCGGATCGCGGCGGTCCGCCGCCTCCCGACGAAGTAGAGCGTATGCGGGCGTTCGGCGCGCGCGTTAATTTCGGTTTTGAGAAGGTGGAGCGGCTGGAGGGCAACATCGGATATCTTGACCTGCGCGGATTTCTTCCGGCGAGGCTGGCCGGCGATACGGTCGCTGCGGCGATGAACCTGCTCGCGAACACAGAGTGTCTGATCATCGATTTGCGTCAGAATGGCGGCGGCGACCCGGCGGAGGTTGCCTTGATTGCGAGCTACCTGTTTGGAACCGATCCGGTGCATCTCAATGACCTCTATTGGCGGCCCACCAACGAAACTCACCAATGGTGGACATCAGCATGGGTTCCAGGACGCCGGCTCACGGGAAAAGATGTTTACATCCTGACGAGCAGCCGCACGTTCTCCGCCGCGGAGGAGTTCACATATGACCTTAAGAACCTGAAGCGCGCCACGGTTATCGGAGAGACGACGGGCGGTGGGGCGCATCCCGGCGGACCTCGACGCATCAACGACCATTTCTTCGTGAACGTGCCGTCGGGCCGGGCTATCAATCCGGTCACAAAGACGGACTGGGAAGGGAAGGGCGTAGAACCGGACGTCAAGGTTCCGGCCGAGCAGGCTCTTAAGACAGCGCACCTGATGGCATTAGAGAAGGAGTTGGCAACCTTGAAGGATCCGGGGCCCAAAGCGGAGGTCAGCGCCGCAATACAGAAACTCAAGAAAGAGCTGGGACGATGAGACTCCTTCTGCTCGCCCTCGCCTGTTGCGCGGCTGCCCAGGACCGCGAGCCGAAACCTCAGCCGGCGAACGCTGCCGTTATTCGCGCTTTCGACACGCACAACATCGTGATGTTCGGGGAGTGGCATGCGTGCACGCAGGAGCATGAATGGCTCAGGGCGTTTGTGAGTACGCCCGAATTTGCCGACCGGGTAGACGATATCGTGGTCGAGTTCGGAAATTCGCTGTATCAGAAATCGATCGATCGCTACATCACGGGTGAGGCGGTTCCATTCGAACAGGCTCAGCAGGCGTGGCGCAACGTCGCCGGAGCCGTTGGGCCCCCATCGCCCGTGTATGAAGCATTCTTCAAGGCGGTGCGCGCGGCAAACCTAAAACGAAAGGGCAAGCATCCATTGCGCGTTGTGCTGGGCGATCCTTATGCCGATTGGGACAAGATACAGGATCGGGAAGACCTCGGTCCGTTCGTTGCCAACCGCGATTCCTGGTATGCACAGGTGGTTAAGGACGAGGTGCTGGCAAAAAATCACAGGGCTCTGCTCATTATGGGTTGGGGACATTTCCTGCGGCGCAATGGCCCAGGCGCGATCGAGCAACAGCTCCGTGCGGCGGGAGCTAAGACGTATTTGGTCGTCTTTGGAACGAATGCGGTGGGCGGTTACGATGACCTCGACAAGAGATTTGATAGCTGGCCCTTGCCGGCTCTCGCTGATCTACATGACGGCGGCTGGGTTGGCGATCTTCCCGCAATGCCTGTTCTGATGGGCGGGACGGCGCCTGCGAATGCGATGAAGCTGAAGGATGTTGCTGATGCCCTACTGTACGTTGCGCCCCGCGATGCTTTGACTCAGCTTTTCATGCCGCGATCCGAGTTGGAGGGCACGGCATACGGTAAGGAAATTGCCCGCCGATATAAGATACAGACCGGCGGGGACATTGATTTCGCGCGGTCCCTGGATGAAGCGCCGGCGTTCGAACGGCCCCGGCCTGCGAGCGGCGGACCTCGGCCGCTCGGGGCGCCTCCCAAGAGCTTCCGCGATCCGCTGCCACCGCGACCGCCTTCCAAGTGATCGGCGCTATACTCATGGTCCATGCCGGAGAACACGAGGACCGTTCTGGTGACGGGTGCGGCGAAACGGATTGGCCGTGGTATCGCCGTGCATCTTGCGCATAGCGGGTTCCGTGTCGCCATTCATTACCGCGATTCGGAGCGCGAGGCGCGGCAAACAGCGGAGGAATGTGGCGGGGCGGAGTTGTTTCGCGCCAACCTCGAAAGCGTGTCGGAAATTCGCCGTATGTTTGCCGAGGTCGGGTCACGGGTGGGTCCGCTTTACGGGCTGGTGAACAATGCCGCGCGATTCACGCGTTTCGATCCGCTCGAGATCACCGAGGCGGATTGGGATTTTATCCACAGCGTCAATCTCAAGGCTACGTTTTTCTGCTGCCAGGAGGCGGCCCGCGGCATGAAGCAGGCCGGCAACGGGCGGATCGTGAATATCAGTTCCCTGGGAGGGCTTCGGCCGTGGGCAGAGCACGCGCATTACTGTGCTTCGAAGGCGGGGGTCATCATGTTAACGCGCGCTCTTGCCAAGGCGTTGGCTCCGGAGATCACTGTGAATTCCGTGGCTCCGGGCGTGATTCCATTTGGGGACCTGGACGATCGGGCGGCAGCGATGGTGAAGGCGACGCCAGCCGGGCGGGCGGGCACCGCGGAAGAGATCGCCGATGCGGTCCTGTATTTCCTAAACGCGACGAACTTCATCACGGGGCAGGTTCTGGCGGTGGATGGCGGATTGAGCCAGAGATAATTATGGTGGCGCCGGCGGTTTCGCCTGCGCGTTCCAGGGGAGCCCCAAAGCCAGGCGAAACCAGTCCGCCCACCTCACTTGGAACGCGCAGAGGCTTACGCCTATGGCGCCGGTTCAATCACGGCCGACATGGACCCTTTCGACCGCTCCATGCGCCAGTCGGCTCCATAGGCGTGGATCTGGTCGCGGGCGAATTCCGCGGTTGGCAACTCGCAGGTGATCACGATGGTCCGGCCGGTGGTGTCCACCTCAACGGCGTGCGAGTAAGCCTGCGATTCGGACATCGCGAAGAGCTTCTGGAGCATTTCGACGACATAGTCGTAGCTGTGGTCGTTGTCGTCGAGCAGCACGACGTGGTACATCGGAACCAGTTGATCTTCGGTTTCCTTTTTGAGCTCCGGAAGGCCGGTAACCGTAGCCATCGATGCTACCATGATAGTTGAAGGGGGCGTACCGGATTCGACGGGATTGAATCGTTGTGAGAAGGCGTGCCGGGTTCCGAGCTCCCGTTAAACGATCGGAAAACCATAACTGCCAACACGCAGTTTGCATACGCTGCTTAATTAATTAAGTAGCCGCCCCTGGTACTGGGCCTGCACGGTATCTGAAGGGTGTCATCTCGTAGGCTGGGTCCAAAGCTTCTGCTCGGAGCTGTAAGGCCAAGATCAATCGGGCTAAGCCGCGGTGCTCTTGCCGGCTTCTGATACCGCGGCCGACAAACAACGAACCGGATACGCACGTAGGCTTCTCAGGGCGGGCTTTCTCGGACGCGGGTTCAACTCCCGCCGCCTCCACCACCCTATCCTTATTCGATCGCTCCTGCACGTTTCAGAACTATTGCGAGATCCGTGTAGCCGCGCTCGAAAGCAATCTTTAAAGCCGTCACCCCCTGCGCGTCGCGCGCATTCACGTCGGCCCCCGCCGCGATCAGCATTTTAGCGATCTTCGGAGAATAAACGATATGGTTCTCGTTATCGAACTCTCGCGGCGCATCGATGGACCGCATCAGCGCAGTTCTGCCCGTCTTGGTTTTCGCGTTCACGTTCGCGCCTTTTTCCAGCAGCAACTCTATGCCATCCGTTTCGAACTGAGCTGACGCGAGTATCAACGCAGTCTCGCCGCGGTCGTTCGCAGCGTTCACGTCCGCGCCGTGCTCGAGCAGTCTATATCCGGCTTTGAATGGCTCGAGCCGTCCGAAGAAACGGGCGGCGTAAAGCAGCGCTGTATTGCCGTGGTTGTCGCGCGCATTTACGTCCGCGCCTGCTTCGAGCAGTAGCCCGATTGCCGGGTTCCCCTCGCCCGCCATCAGCATCATTGGAGTAACCCCTTCGCGACCGGTGTGATTCACGTCAGCTTTCGCTTGAATCAACAGATGGATTAATGGCTGACGCTCTTCTTTCCAACTCGATCGTGAAGCGGCAGCGCGCAGCAGGGCTGTGTTGCCGGCCGCGTCCACGACGTTCGGATCCGCGCCATGCTCGAGAATCGCCTTCACGGAGTCGGGTTGATAGTGGTCGGCAGCGATCATGAGCGCCGTATCGCCGTTCGGTCCGGTGAGACTCGGGGAGGCGCCATGCTCCAGCAACAAGATCGTCTTATTGGCTCCGTAGTCGTTCGCGGCGGCGATCATCAACGCCGTTTGGCCGTCCTCACTACGGGAGTTCGGGTCAGCGCCCTGATGGAGCAGCGCCTCGGCGGATTCGGAGCTTCTTTCGGCGATTGCATGGACCAGCGCCCGATTCCGCGCCCGGCTCAGGAATAGCTCCCGATCGGCCAGTTTGGTTCCGCTGTTCAACAAGAGCGTCGCGCGATCGAGGTATCCCGCCGACGCCGCCCAATCTGCCGCCGTCCGACCTTCGCGATCCGTCAGATTCGGATCCGCTCCTTTGTTCAATAACAGCTTCAGCATCGGCTCAGATGCTTCATCGAATTTCGCCATGGCGGCGGCGATCAAAGCCGTGGCGCCTTTTTGATCGCGTGCATTGATATCGATCCCCTTGTCAATCAGGAGTGCCATCCGGTCGATTTTGCCTAATGCGGCGGTCAGCGCCAGTGCGTTTCTTCCGTCCTTTAAGCGCGCATTGATGTCAGCGCCTCTGGATAGCAGAATCGCAATCAATTCCGGCTGGTCGGCCCACAAGGCCGCCGCTTCGGTGAGAGGCGACCAACCATTGCCATCCTGGGCATTCACATCCGCTCTGCGCGCAATCAACAGGCGCACCATCTCCAGGTCGGCGCCCACAACTTTGTACTCCGATGCGGAGCCCTGGATGGCCATGAGTAGAGGCGTGCGTCCCTGGTTATCATGCGCGTTCGCGTTCGCACCGCGATCGAGCAGGAGCCGGGCGACAGCGAGGCGGTCGCCCTCCGCGGCCACTTGCGCTCGTCCGGCGATCGATGCCGCACACATCAGGGGCGTACGACCGGTGTCATCGCGGCTGTCCGGAGCATGGCTTTGTTCGAGAAACGCTCGGACGACAGCTACATCCCCCTGCGAAGCCGCCCGGCAAAAGGGATCTTCCTCCTGAGCCGAGAGCGCAAGCACCCAACCGGCCAACAACAGGCCCCAACGCATAAGATCATCATCGCGCGGTCCAACGGCGCCGAGTGGCCTATCTCACTCCTGCATACGCCAGCGTCCAGAAATCCGTGAAGACTCTGGGCGGTTCGGGCGAATCCATCAGGCGCGGAGTGAAAAGAATGCCGATCACTCCCTTCGTCGGATCGACGTAAGCTGTGGTGCCGAGACCGCCGGTCCACCCGAACCGGCCCGGGGTGTGATAGATCTCGCTGCGCCCGATGTCGACCGCCATTCCCAGTCCCCAACTGGAATGCATACCGAAGAAGAGCTCCGAGCCGGCCCGTTGTTGAGGCATGAGTTGATCGGAGGTCATGAGCTCCACTGAGGCCGCCGAAAGAATCTGTTCGCGGCCATAGCGGCCCTTGTTCAGCATCATTTTGCTGAACGCGAAGTAATCGTCGAGCGTCGATACCAGCCCGCCTCCGCCCCATTCGCCAGGCGGCGGCGAACTCCATGCACTTTTCGCCGGATCGTCGAAGAAGTCCAGCTTGTTCGCCTGGCGATTGAAGACGTAGGAGCCGGACAGCCGATTGATTTTATCGGCCGGAACATAGAAACCGGTGTCCTTAAGTCCGAGGGGATCGAAAATGCGCTCGCGCAGGAATGTCCCGAGTGATTGGCCGGACACCCGTTCAATGAGCGCTCCAAGCGTGTCGCCGCTCGTGTGATACATCCAGCGCTCGCCGGGCTGCGCCAACAATGGCAAGGAACCGAGTCTCTTTAACCATTCGTCCACCGACGGCGATTGTGATGGCAACAGGGGCCCGTCGCCTCCGATGCGGTATTCGCGGATGTACTTCTGGATCGGATAGCTACCCGGCGCGGCCATGATGCTGCCGAAACCCATACGATAGGTCAACAAGTCGCGAACCGTGATCGCGCGTACGGTGGGGACGGTTTCATCGATTTGCGACGAGATGGACTTCAGCACACGCCTGTTGGCCAGTTCCGGGAGCCATGGTTCGATGGAGTCATCGAGCCGCATTTTGCAGTCTTCGACCAGAATCATGGCGGCGGCCGCGGTTAGAAGTTTTGTTAACGAGGCAATTCGGAAAATGGTGTCGCGGCTCATGAGGGCGGGATTGTCGAACGCAAGGGAGCCAAGGGCTTCAATATGAACATCGTCGTGGTGGCTCACGAGCGCGACAAGCCCAGGCATCTCTTTCCGTTCGATGTGTCTTGACAGGATTTCATGCATTCGGTTGCTCATTCGAATTCCTCTCATTCATTAGAGAGTCGAACGGCCGAGGGTGATTTCGACAAATGCGGCGCTAAATTACCGGGCGCGCGCATACGCCCGGCACCACTGCAACTCCGGACGGTCAGCTTGGGCATCGTTGGCAATCTCGAGGAGCTGCGCCGCGTAGGCCCGAGCCTTCATCTTGTCGCCGGCTTTATCCGCCGCCTTCACAGCGCCGGCGGTGGCGTTGAACCTGCGCGGCGCGGTCTTCAGCACCGCCTCATACTGTTTCAGGGCCTCATCCGGTTCCCCATCCTCCAGCAGCAGGTCGGCATACATTTCGCGCACGGGCAACAAGGCTCCCGGTGTCACGGGATGCTTATCGACGGCATCTTCGTGATCGGCCGCCAATCGGAGCTGCCGAAGCCCGTCGGCCTTGTTTCCATCCGCCCACACCGCCAGCGCTGTTGCCGCTTCCCACTGCGAGGCAAGCGAGCCGCTCCAATCGTAATCGCGAGTTGCCGGTAGGGCCCTCTGAATTGCCGCAATCCGTGCTGCTGAATCTCGCGCCGAACGGACATCGCCGGACCGGGCGGCGCCGATCGCTCTTGCGTAATGCCAGAGCGCTTCCACATTACGGAACCGGTCCCACGGAAACCATGCGGGAAGGGGATCCAGCGTTGCCGCCGCTGCCCAGTCATGACGCTCCAGTGCCCAGCGTGCGGGAGACGCAGCCAGAGCATACGCTGCCGCGAACTGGTTGTCATCGACGCGGGTCATGTCATGAATCTCGGCCAGCAGCTTTCGGGCATTTGTGTCCCTGGCTTCCTGCAAGTAGGCGTAGACCAGGTAGTCGATTGCATGGAGTTGGTCAAACGATCCTCCCCCGCCGTGCAATCGTTCGGTCTGCGCGACCGCCGACCTGGCGGAAGCTACATTCGAGGTGATGGAATCGTCCCATAGGCCTAGGCGCGTGAAAATATGCGACGGCATGTGCAAGGCATGCGGCGAGTCCGGCGCAATCAACGCATAGGCGCGTGCCGCTTTGAGTCCCAATTCGGCAGTCGCCGGGTAGTCGACTGCATGAATGATGTAATGCGCCACGCCCGGATGGTTTTGATGACGGGGCAGTAGCTGGTTCAGGATCTCGCTGCCGCGCTTCTGCCACGTGTAGGACTTATCCGTGGGGTCGAGGTAGCCAATCGCCACCAGTTGCAGGGCGTGAAAGATGGCTGCCTCGTCGTCGTCCGGGTTGCGCGCACAAACCGCGGCTAATGCTTGTTCGTAATTCTTCGCGCGAGTGACGTGATCTACCGCTGGCCAGTCCTTATAGAACACCGCGAGGCTGCTGATGTAGTCTTGCTCGCGGCTGGTCTTCGCGCCAATCGCTGACGCCCGGTCGAGAGCCAACGCGCCCTGCGTCAGTTCATCGGCGGTTGGTGGCGCCCAGATGGGGTGATACCAGGTCCGGGCAATGCCCCAAAGCGCGATGCCGCAGGACGGGTCGGCTGCCGCGGCTTTGTTGAACGTCACCCGTGCTTCTTCGTAGCCGAAGGAATGCAGCAGGGCCACGCCGCGCGACATCAGTTCCTGCGCCGGCGTGTTGCAGGAGGTGGTGAACGCTACGGTGCCGAGCCCGGCAACAGCGTGTTGATGTTGCGAATGGTCTTCTTGCGCTGCCGCAAGTTGAGCGCATAACAGCAGCGGCAACAGCCGTGGGTTCATTCCGGCAATTCTAGCAGTCGGCGCCCGTTCCTTCTTGGCTCGCAAGTCTCTGATCTTTTTGCATGTGGAAGGGTGGGGCAGGCGGTTCCGCCTGCCGTTGGAGTTTACCCAATAACACACGGGCGTTTCGCATGCAGGGTGTTCCTTGCGGCGTCTCCGGTGAAACCGTGCAGTCGATTTCGGTCAAGGCTGAGCATGCTCCGCAACTTCCAAGGCAGGCGAAACCGCCTGCGCCACCCTTCCACATCGTGCCGCTGGGAACCGCTATTCGGAACGCAGCGCCTCTACAGGGCTGACCGAGGCGGCACGCCTGGCCGGGATGAAGACCGCAGTCAGCGCGGCTGCTGCCAACACCGAGACTGCTGCCGCCATCGTGGGAACGTCCCAGGACCGAACGCCGAAAAGCAACCCGCGGATCAGCGTTGCGGCTCCGAGTGAGCACAGAATCCCGATAACCGCACCCGCGCCCACCAGGCGGGCGGCTTCGCCGAGGATGAGATGATACAGCGACCGCGGTGCGGCGCCGAGCGCGATTCGCACGCCAATCTCCCGGGTCCGCTGGCTCACCGAATACGACACGACGCCGTAAAGCCCGACTACGCCCAACAAAAATGCGATGGCGGCGAACATTCCCACCACCCCGGCCGACGAGCGCTGCAGGAACGTCACCGGCGAGCCGCCGATGCGCGCTGCGAGCGGCAGGCCGTCATGAGCCGACAAGTCGCGATCGATATGATGAACGGTTGCCTCAATCTGGGGAATGATGGCCGCCGGGTCCGTCGCGGTCCGCACCAGCACAGTGAACATGCCGGGCGGGTTCTGTTCGAAGGGGACATACAGCACCGGCCCGTTCGGAGCATTCAGTTCGCCCTCCCTGATGTCGTCGACGACACCGACGATTTTCATCGGCTGTTGTGGCGCCCAATCGTAATAGATTTGCCTTCCGATCGGATCCAGCCCGGCAAAGTACCTGGCGGCGAAGCTTCGATTTATGATCGCCACCCGTGGCATACGAGCATCCTCGGCTGCGCTGAAATATCGGCCGCGGATGAGGCGGGCTTGTATGGTGCTGAAATAGCCAGGACTCACCTGCCGGTTGAGCGCCTCATTATGCTCGCCGTGACTGAGCTGCCCGACTGAATGGAATTCTGCCGTGCCCCAGTTGGAGCCAATCGGATGTGTCAGAGATACCGCCGCGGAAAGCACTCCCGGCAACGCCGAGATCGCTGCCAGGGCACGCCGCTCGAGCGCTACTTCCTGGTCATCAGTAGAGTACCGCCCCGGCGGCCAGTCCACTTGCACCGACGCCAGCCGATCCGTACTCATGCCGGTGTCGACGTGCAGTAACAGGTAGAGGCTCTTCGCAAGCAGCCCGGAGGTGACCAACAATAGAGTTGCGAGCGCCATTTGCGCCACCAGCATATGGGTTCCGAACCGCCGCCACAATATTCCGGAGGCGCCGCGCGCGCCGGATCTCAGCCCGCCGGCATCGTCAGGACGCCGGGTGCGCAGGAAGGGAATGATGGTGAAGATGGCGGCGGCCGCGATGGAGAGGACGCCGGTCAGCACGGCGGCGGAAACATCCATGCCGAGGTTGCGAAGCCAAGGCAGGCTGTCGATGCGTTCCTCTGGAACGATGCTCGCAAGCAGGCGCATGCCCCATTGCGCCGTAATGAGTGCGATTGCGCCGGCGGCGCCAGCGAGCAATGTTCCCTCAGTTGCGAACTGCGCGAACAAGCGGGGCGTTGATGCGCCAAGTGCGCCGCGAACCGCGATTTCCTGGCTCCTCACCCCGGAGCGAGCCAGCAGCAATGTCGTCACGTTCACGGATGCGATAAGCAGGAGAACGCAGGCTCCGGTCATCATGACCAGTAGAATCGGGCGAACCTCACCGACAACGATGTCGCGCAAGGGCGCAAGGCCCGCATCGAACTCGCCGCTGGATTGCGGATATTGCTTCTGAAGCTGCCGTGCGATCACATGCATTTCGGCCGTGGCCTTTTCGATCGGGATGCCGTCCTTGAGCCGGGCGATAACGTTCAGATTGTGGCAGTCGCGGTGCTGTTCGCAGTTATCTGAGCTGCGGAGAATGGCCCAGAAGTCCGCCCCGCCGAAGGGGGCGAATTGAAAATCGGGGGGAAGCACGCCGACAATGCGGTGCGGAACACCATTCAGCATAATGGTCCGGCCCAAAACGTCCCGTTGTTCGCCGAATCGCTTCACCCAGGCGGTGTAGCTTAGCATGACGGTGCGCGGTGCAGCCGGTGAATCTTCCCAGGGATAGAAATCTCGCCCAAACAAGGGACGAATCCCGAGGGTGTGGAAGAACCCGGAGCTTACGCGTGTGCCGTCGGCCCATTCCGCACCCGCCGGAGCCATTAACGTAAAGCCTCCGTTCATGGCGTAGGCGCCGATGGATCGGAACACTCTGTTGAGACTCTTCCAATCGAGGAAGTCGGGATACGAGACCAGGGATCGAGGCCAATTGGGCGAAGACTCAAATACCGCCACGAGCCCGGACTGGTCACGATACGGAAGCGGCTTGATGAGCGCGGCATTGACCAGGCCATAGATGCTCACCGTCGCTGAGATGCCCAGCGCCAGGACAAAGACGGCCGTGCAAGTGAAGCCGAAGCTCTTCGCATATTGGCGAAGAGCGTATCGGAGATCCTGAAAGGCGTTATCGATGAGATTGAGACCGCGCGTGTCGCGGCATTCTTCTTTCCATTGAGCGATTCCGCCGACGGACCGCAACGCGGCATCGCGGGCTTCCCCGGCGGTCATGCCTAAGGCGATGTTTTCCTCAACCTGGCGCTCCAGGTGATAGCGCATTTCTTCGTCGAGGTCCGACTCGACTCCTCGGCGTGCGAATAACGAACGCAGCCGATGACTCACAATGGCAGCCCAACGCACGGTTCAGACACTCCTCACGATCAGGGATATTGCGGCAGACAAACGCTCCCACTGGGCGGCCTCACGATTTAGAACCGCGCGTCCGGAGCGGGTCAGCGAATAGTACTTCGCGCGGCGGTTGTTCTCGCTGATCATCCATTCGGCACTGATCCAGCCGTTCTGTTCCAGCTTGTGCAGGGCGGGGTAGAGCGCGCCCTGCCCGACTTGCAGAACCTCCCCGGACATTTGGCGGATCCGCTGAGCGATAGCCCAACCGTGCATCGGTTCAAGGGCGATGATTTTCAGGATCAGGAGGTCCAGGGTGCCCTGGACGAGATCGGTGGGTTTGCTCATCAACTTCCCTCAGTAACTGACAATAGCGCTTTGAACAAACGAAGGCAAAGGGACTTTGTCGGGGGCTGGTAACCAATTGACGGCACGATCGTCTGAAAGTGGTGTGAAACGGCTTATCGTGTTCGTCGCCTTGACAGGTATCTGTGCGGCGCAACAAAAGTTCATCTACCCGGCGCCGCCCGCCGGACAATTCCACGTCCGAAGGGATCTCGTTTATCGCCAGGTTGCCGGGCGCGACCTGCAATTTGATCTCTACCGCCCCGCCTCGGCCGCGGCCCGCTTGCCGGTGATCGTTTTCATGGATGCGTTCGGCGAGCAGTCGCAGCGCAAATCGCCGATTTATACGGGCTGGGCTGAGGCTGCCACCGCCCACGGTTTTGCGGCGATCAACGCCGACACGCACAGCGACGGGATCGCTGAGGATTTCGATGCTCTGGCGTCGTACTTACGTCAGAACGCCTCCGAACTGAACATCGACTCCGAACGGATTGTCGTTTATGCCGCGTCGGGCCACGCCTCCCGTGCTCTGCCCATCATCGAAGACCCAAAGCGTAACTGGATTAGGGCAGCCGCCATTTACTATGGAGCGGCGGACATTGAACGGTTTCGTCCCGAGGTTCCGCTGCTCTGGGTTCGCGCCGGACTCGATCGCCCGCAAATGAACCGCGCCATCGAAGCGGCGGCATCGAAAGCCATTCGTCAAAACGTAACCGTGTCGGTCGTCAACTTCGCCGGCGGCCATCATGGCTTTGAGGTCATTGACGATAACGATGTGGGGCGCGATGTGATCGAACAGACGTTTCAATTCTTCAGGAAGTCGCTGGACCCTTCGTGGCGCGCCGCGGTCGCGTCCGGCCAAATGCAGGCCGACGCGGCCGGAGCCGCCTTGTCGGGCGAGTACGAACGTGCCGCCTCGATCTACGCGCATTTGATCGACGAACACAGCAGTGCCGTGCTGCGTCTCGCGTACGGCGAGGCTCTCCTGGGGGCAAGACGCTATCACGAGGCGCGGGCGCAGTTCGATCGCGCCAAACAACTCGGCGGGGTCGGCGCGCGCGACCTCGGCGTTCCCGCGGCCATGGCCAGCGCTCTCGATGGCGATGGCGACGCAGCCATTGCCTGGCTAAAAACCATCCCGAGACAGTTCCTCCCGGCGGCGCTGGCTCAGGATCCCGCATTCGAGAAACTGCGCGGCCGGTCGGACTTCGAAGCGATCTTTCGGGACTAGCTCGCCTCAACTGCCCTGCATCGCGAGGCCAGCAGACCTGTCGCGAGACTCAGATCGACATCCGCCATCAGCAAACCCTCGACTCCATAAGGCTGATAACACTGAACCGTCCCGTCTGGCCGAATAACGGCCGACGTTGTGCCCGAGCCCTCGCTCGCGCAGTTCACGGACGCGAAATAACACGTATTCTCGGCGGCACGGCAAAGCATCGCCTTTTCATGAAACGTGTTTGCCGGGTCCAGGAATGTAGCCGGCCGATAGCTCCCCGGCTCCGCGACGTGCGCGTGCGGGTGGAACACAACGTGGGCACCGCGGCGGGCGGCCCAGCGGACAGTTTCGGGATAGCGCCAACCTTCGTGGCAGATTACGATTCCGAAGGTCAGTGAGCCGGCCTGGAACACTCGCCTGCCGTTGCCCGCTACGTATGTCGGCTCCTCGGACGGATCGATCTGCTCCTTGTCCTGCCACCCTGCCACGGAACCATCTGCGTTGATCACGAGCGCGCTGATCAGCAGACCCCGCACCGTTACCCGTTCGGTTCCGAGCACGACTGCCACGCTGGCTCTACGAGCGGAGTCGACCACCGCGGCCCATGCAGTCTCTAGAAAGGCCTGATTCGGCGCCGGCGGATCCGCACCTGGCCACCGGTACCCGGGCACGTAGCACTCACCGAAGCAGATCACGTCCGCCCCGCGGTGGCCCGCGTCCTCGATTGCCGCTACAGCGAGGTCCACCGATTCGTCCGGTGTTGCCGGTATCCGAATGTTCGCGAGCGCGATGCGGGCGGTAGCCACCCTGGGATCCCTCACCACTTCACCAATTCCACGCGCCGATTCTTCGCGCGGCCCTCATCGGTGGAGTTCGAAGCCGCCGGGGCATAAAGCCCGCAGCCAAACGAATCCAGCCGCGTTGCAGCGACACCGTACTGCTCTGTCAACGCCCGCGACACTGCAGCCGCGCGCCGCCGGCTTAAGTCCAGGTTGTGCTCCGCGGTCCCCTGATCGTCCGTGTGTCCAACGATGTGAAGCCGCGCCTGCGGATCCGAGGCGAGCAAGCGGCCAATCTCATCCAGCGTCGGTTTCGAATCCGGCCGCAGCGTGTCCTTATCCGTATCGAAGTGGATGCCGTAAATCACCACTTTGCCCGTGTCCGTCAGCGACTGGGCCATCTGCGCGGCGGTGACGAATTCCATCCGCTCTTCCATCTTTTCGGGGGCCACAACCACAAGGTTCACTAGGGTTCGATCCTTCTTTATGACGTTCTCGAGGCGACTGGGAATGACGCCGTCCTTATAAGCTGTGACAAAGACGAAGTAAAAGACGGGCTGCGCGTCCTTGGTTTTCCCCGCGAGCACCCGTTCCTGAGCTTCGTTATAGCTGAGGATCTGACCGAGGCCGTCTTCATCGGCGGCGCTCTGCAGCATTGGTCCGAACCAGCCCCTTACCTCCGGCCCTTTCTCGAAAAGCGGGGTGACATTGAGCCGCTGAAATTCAAGCTTGTAATTGCGGAACACCTCAGCGGGTGTGCGACCCTCCGGTGCTGCATAAGTGTACCGGCTTACTAGTCCCTCCACTTTCTGACTCTTTGCATAGGCGGGCGGATCAAGTTTCGACGGCACGCCAAGAGGCAGGACGAACTCATCGAACTTCGGGGCGCGATAGCCAATGATTTCGCTTCCCGCATAGCGCTTCATCTGTGGAGGATCCTGCGATCCCGGAAGATCCGCGGCTACCGCCGGCCAGACCAGAAGGAAGGGGAGCAAACGCATCATTTTCCAATTCTCCTCCAACAAAAGCGGATGTTGCAGGTCCGACTCGCAACATCCGGGACCGCCTCGCAACACGGCTGTCCGCTTCGTCACTTTCAGCTCGTCAGGCGGGATGCCTGGTTCCTACGCTGGGGTTATGACGACATTTGTTTACAAAAATGCCCTGAAAAGGATGGCGCTCTCCGTATGTTTCCTATCAGCACTACCGATTGCCTGGGGCGCGGAACCGATCACGATCCCCATGACGTCTGACCACTGGGAAACCAAGGAGAACGCGGAGTTCCTCCGCCAGCCTGGTTTTTATCACGGCTTGATGCGCCTCAACAGCGGCCACGCGATACTCAAAGACATCAACTTCAGCGACGGAACGATCGAATTCGACGTTGATACGATCGGGCGGGGCGCGCCTGGAATCTCCTTCCGTCACCAAGATAATGATAATTTCGAGCTCTTATACCTGAGGCCCGATCCAGCCTGTCCAGCCTTCGGGGCCTGCATGCAATACGCGCCGCAGACTCATGGCGCCATGCTATGGGACCTCTTTCCGCAATATCAAACACGGGCGCCGCTCCGGGAGAACGGGTGGAACCACATCAAGATGCTTATATCCGGCAGGCGTATGAATGTTTTCGTGAACGATGCTGCATCGCCCACACTGGAGGTCGGTCGCTTAGAGGGGGATGCGATGAAAGGCGGCCTGCGACTCCATGGGCCGGGCACCTTCGCGAACTTGGTGATCACGCCCGATAGAGTGGAAGGTCTTTCCCCGGAGCCGGTGAGGGATCCACTGGATGGGGACCGCAGCCTGGTCCGGAATTGGCGTCTTTCCACCTTTTCCGTGCTGCCCGAAAGCAAGGCTCCCCTGTATAACGAAATGCCCGATGCTTCCGGGGAATGGAAGACGATCAGCACGGAGCGGGGCGGCCTGGTAAATATCAGCCGGGAGTATGGCCTCCCCGTGAAGGGGCCGAACCGCGCTGTAGCTTGGCTGAAGACGACGATAACTTCAGACCGGGCACAGACGAAGAAGGTCAATATTGGATGGACGCGGGAAATGTGGGTATTCGTGAACGGGAAACTGGTGTATGCCGACAAAAACCTTTGGGAGGTGGAAGACGCGAGAAAGTTTCCAGACGCGCGATGTTCGCTGGAGAATGGCGCCTTCACGTTGCCTTTGCAAGCGGGCGATAATGAGGTCGCGGTGGCAATCGCGAACAACTTCTTCGGATGGGGACTCAAGCTGCGCCTGCCTGACCTGGAAGGGGTTCATCTGGCAGCAAAGTGACAAACCCGCTGGTCGGCAGAACAATACCTGGCAAACAATGGATCGCGACCCGTCCAGGCCACGTTGCTCTTGCGGCAGTGGCATGGACGGTTCTCGGCTGTGTGTTTGCCTTGCCGGACGTCTCGGCCGGCGCCGGCTGGCGGAATGCTCTGCGTCTCTCTCTGACGCTATGGTGGTCCTGGGGGCTGGTCACTCCTCTCATTTTCTGGGTTGACCGGCGAATCCCCGTTTCCAGCAAGCAACTTGCCCGGCGAGTTCTCGCTCATCTCCTTCCGAGTCTTTTGGTGACGTCTCTGTATGTTTATCTTTTGGGGGCGGTTCGCGCGGTGTTCGGGATTGCTGAATGGAATGGCCTGCTAAGCATCAGGTTTCTTGTCGATGCGCTGGGAGGCATGTTTCTCTGGAATTGGCTTATCTATTGGCTGATTCTGGGGGCCCGGCAGGTATATCACTATTACGATCACTATATTGCCGCTGAATTGCGCCTGGAGCGTCTTGAAAAGAACTTTTCCGAGGCTCGTTTGAACGCTCTTCGGATGCAATTGGATCCTCATTTTCTTTTTAATGCGCTAAACACCATCTCGTCGCAGGTGGACCGGGATCCGAAGCTTGCGCGGCGGATGATCGAACATCTGGGCGATCTTCTGCGCCTGTCGTTAGAATCTAAAGACAGGCAGGAAGTCCCGCTGGCCGAAGAGATGGCCTTTCTGGAACACTATCTGGCAATCCAGAAGATCCGCTTCGGAGACCACTTGCGGATCGAGACGCAAATCGCGCCGGAGGTGAAATATGCATCGGTACCCTGCCTTGTCGTGCAGCCATTGGTGGAGAATGCAATCCGGCATGGGATTTCAAGGCGGGCTTCTGGCGGAACGGTGATCGTTTCGGCACAACGCGACGGCAATCGGCTTGACATTCGGGTGCTCGACGACGGGGTGGGGCTTCCGCAGGGTTGGACGCTTGAGAATTCCGGAGGCGTAGGGCTTTCCGTGACGCGCCAGCGAGTAGCGGGGCTCTATCCCGATGGAGACGCTCGCTTTGCAGTGAACCGGCGCACCACTGGCGGCACCGAGGTTGAAATATCCCTGCCTCTGCGATGGACCGGAAAGGATGCCCGTGCCGCGGTCAGCGCATGAAGGACTCTGCGTCCTGGTGGCGGACGACGAACCGCCGGCGAGGCAGCGGATCATCGATCTGTTGAGCCGCGATTCTCAGGTGGCTGCGATCCTGGAGGCTTCCGACGGGCTCTCGGCGGTGGACATCATTCAGAACCGCAAGCCCGATCTGGTATTTCTCGACGTGCAAATGCCGGAATTAACGGGACTTGAAGTCATCGCTGAAGTGGGCGCCGAACGCATGCCGCTAACCGTCTTTGTGACCGCCTACGATCAGCATGCCATCCGCGCTTTCGAGGCCAATGCACTCGATTATCTGCTGAAGCCCTTCAGCGACGAGCGCTTCGAGACGACTATGGCTCGCGTCAGCAATCGGATCGATGAACGCAGCGTGCGGGAGTTTGGACGCCGCATTCTTCGCATGGTCACCCCAGCGCCCGCGCGGGACTTGCCGCTGGATCGCCTGGTGGTGAAATCCGGAGGGTCAACCCGCTTCGTCCGGACGGCCGATATCGACTGGATCGAAGCTGCCGGGGTTTACGCCAACCTGCACATCGGAGGAAAGGAGATGTTGTACCGGGCTGCGCTCAACGATCTGGCCGAGCGGCTCGATCCTCTGCGTTTTGTCCGCGTCCATCGTTCGGCGATCGTCAACATCGAGAGCATCCTCCACCTGGAGCCGATCTCCCATGGCGAATTTGAAGTCATCCTGAAAGACGGGTCGAGACCCAGAATCAGCAGGACCTATCGCAGGGAGCTGGAAAAGAGATTGGGTCAGTCGCTCTAGAAAGCGGCGCTACGCCCTGGCAGGCCGTCCGAACCAGGTTGCTAGCGCGTTCCCGAGTCCCGGCTGGGTTAGCTCTCCCACCCAGGCCACATATCCGTCGGGCCGAACCAAAACGGTGGGGGGAGCCGCTACCGCCCCGATCGCCGGCAGCTCCCACGACCCACTGTACTGGGCGTCAATCCGCTGAACCCGATCTGCCCATGGAGCTATGTCGGAGCCGCCGGGCTCGCCGAGATTGAGGAGCACCGGGCGGGCATCGTGGAGCACGGTGAAGACGCGCAACGGACCATTGGCCGTGACCAGGTCAAGATCGGGCATGCGGCGTCCGAGCAGCGGATGTCCTTCGCCGAGGTTGTAATGGACGTCGAGGCCCGACATCTCCGCGGTCAATCGCCTGCGCGGCTCGTCCATGCTGAGGAACTGTGAAACGTAGTCGCCCAAGGCCTTCGTGCGATCGTCCAGACGGCGAAGCGCCACTTGCGCCATCGTGTTGCGTAACACACGCGAAGCGATCGGGTGCCGCTCGGCGTGATACGTGTCGAGCAGGCTCGCCGGCGAGATCCCTTTGACCACTTGGGCCAGCTTCCAACCCAAATTCACCGCGTCCTGAACGCCGATATTAAGACCCTGGCCGCCAATAGGGGGATGCACATGCGCGGCGTCCCCCGCCAGCAGGACCCGTCTGTCGCGGTAGGCCGCAGCCTGGCGAGTCATATCGGTGAATCTGGAAATCCAGGTCGGACTGTGAATCCCGTAGTCTGTACCGTACGCCGCGATCAGCGCCTCACTGACATCGCGCAGCGTTGGTTCGCTTGCGGGTCCCACCTGCCTTTCGGTCAGCACCACCCGCGCCCGCCGTCCATCCTCCAGTTTGCCAATCGCATGGATACCAACCGCGTCCTGCCGGAACCCCCATGCCGGCTCCTCCGCCGTCGCGACCTCAGCGATTAGCCAGCTCGTTGTCGGATCCCATCCGGAGAACTCGATGCCGGCCGACTTACGGATGAGGCTGCGTCCCCCGTCGCATCCTACGAGGTATTGCGCCCGCAGCGACCCGCCATCGGATACTTCGACGTCGACGCCTGTGTCGTCCTGCGCGAAGCCCGTCACTTCGCGTCCGCGATAGATCGTCACCGCCAGCTCGCCAATCCAGTCGGCGAGAATGCGCTCGATGTGGTTCTGCCACAGTGCGAGCAAGTAGTTGTGCCGGGTGGGTAAGTCGCTGATTTTCAGAGGGATCTGGTGGAAGCTCAGGGCGGGATGCGTTTGGCCCTGCGAAAGGAATCGATCGGCAATTCCACGCTGATCGAGAATCTCAATTGTGCGGGAGTGCAGCCCGCCTGCCCGCGATCCGGCGAGATCCTGGCTATCGCGGCGCTCGGCGATGGCAACGTCGACGCCAGCCAACGCCAACTCGCCCGCTAACATAAGCCCGGTCGGGCCTCCTCCGGCAATCACGACGGCGTGCCTGCGCGATCGATATGTCGACAACAAATCCTGCATATCGCTCCTCCCATTCATGAAGCGACTCTAAGCCATGACCCGGGTCTTGCCGCAAGCCCACCGGTGCGCGATATCCTAATAGTGGAGAGAGAGTGGCGAGCCCACCTTTATGGCTCAACAGGTTGCGAGCCAAGGTGGGGCAGGCGGTCAGCCTGACCGTTTTCGGCCACGAGCTTCAGGTTCACGGACGCTGCTGCAAGCATGAGCGAGCGCACGGACCTTTCCGGCGATGCCTGTGGCCTCCCGCTGACGGGGTCCGTCAGGATCTTAGTACCGGAAGCCAATGCGCTTCTGTTCGGGGCAAACCAGCGGCCTTAAAAGCACGGTGGATGGTTCTCATGTGGGAACCTCGCGGTTTCAGGAACGTTCCGAGTGCGGGTTGATGACTTTCGTCCTTTGGTGAAGGATCTTGTGCGACGCGGCACCGCCGGCTTAGCCGGCTTTTTGGCCGCCTGAAGGCGGCGTTACCCGTACCGGGTTTTTGATTCTGTGGAAGGGTGAAGCAGGCGGTTCAGCCTGTCCTTGGAACACAGACGAAATCTCAAACCCTTACCAG
Source organism: Bryobacteraceae bacterium (assembly GCA_035295125.1). GTDB lineage: Bacteria > Acidobacteriota > Terriglobia > Bryobacterales > Bryobacteraceae > JAICMB01. The sequence continues at coordinate 51,838 of DATGJP010000072.1, forward strand.
AAATCCTACAGATTTTAACTCGGGTCGCCGGAGGATAGTTTGCCACCTCCTCGCAGCCGGCCGGGCCCCAATCCATTGAATAGGCTGTGTTAGAATCACGCGCAGTGACTAGGCTTCAGAGATCGTTTACGCCAATTCGACTGCTATTTACTACCTTGTCGATCTGTCCGCTTATGGTCGCCCAGAGCGGTCCCCAACCGCTTGTCCCCGGCACCGTAGTAACGGGTCAGTGCCAGGGCCACGAGAGCGAACCCGGCTGCGTCCTGCCGAGTTTATTTGGTCCCCAGGGCCTGACGCTTTTCAATAACCCGGCCTTCTCCCACTTTGCGCATTTCGTAGGGTCGGCCCAGGAAACTCTGAACCAGACCGTCAGCACGGCCATCGCCACTCAACTGGCGATCTTGCCGCTGATCTCCCCGGCTTCGGGATTCACTTACAAGTACGACAGCGCCAGCGGCGCATTCGTGCGCACCACGACCAGTTTGGGACCGGTCTACACGGAGCGCGCGGAAACGATCGGCCGCGGCAAAGTGTCGTTCGGGGTAAGCTATCAACGTTTCCGGTTTCAGGATCTCGATGGAATCGATCTGCACAAGATTAATGCGGTCTTCACTCATGTGCCGGACACTGGTCCCAACCACACGCCCGAGCCTTACGAAGCCGATGTCATCTCGACCGTCAACGACATCGATCTGAAAATGGACCAGACGGTGCTTTACGGCACGGTGGGAATTACCGATCACCTGGATATCTCGGTAGCCATTCCGATTGTGGATGTCCGGATGGGGGCATCTTCGAATGCCACCATTATTCGTGTGTCCGGTCCTACATTTGTACCGGCTCCAGGTGTGCCGCCGGTTGGAAACCCGCACGAGTTCAACTCCTCGGGGGCTCTCACGAACATCTACACAGCGAACGGAAGCGCCAACGGCATCGGCGACGTGACCATCCGGGCAAAGGCTAACGTGTACAGCAACGACAATCTGGGCGTCGCGCTGGCCGTGGATATCCGGACGCCGACCGGAAACGCGCGGGAGTATCTGGGATCCGGTGCGCTCGGCATCCGGCCGTTCATAGCGATTTCGGGGCGCCGCCGTTTTGCTCCGCACCTGAACGTGGGGTACGGCTGGAACGGGCAATCCATTCTTGCGGGTAATATCACCGGAACCACGATCAGCGAGGATGCATCCGGGAACACGACCATTCAGAACGGCCCTGCGACGAAGCAAAACCTTCCCAAACAGTTCACGTATGCGGCCGGAGCCGACGCCGGAGTTACCAAGCGTCTGACGTTGTCCTTCGATTATCTCGGTGAGATTCTTATCAACGCGCCGCGGACCTTCAATTCGAGCTTCACGACACAGAACATTGCGGGAGGCACCGGCGCATTGACGCTGCCAACGATCAGCGGCGGCAGCGACACAATTGGGCTGAACAACGGTGCCGTCGGCGTGAAATATAACCTTTTCGGGAAACTCGTGTTAATCGGCGATATCCTGTTTCGGCTGGACAACCGGGGACTGCGTCAGAACGTAACGCCTCTGATCGCCCTTTCGTACAACTTTGGCGGTCAATAGACAGCCACTCAGAATTTGCTGATTTCCCGAATCGTCCAGCGGGATCCGGCCTTTACCAGGGAAACGCGAACCCGTTCGTTGGGTTGGCTGTAATGGCCGCCTCCGGCGACCACGCTAAGACTGCGGGTGCATGTCACGGTTGCGGAATCTCCATTCACCTGTGGCTGTTCGGTGGCGCGGATCTGAAAACTGACGGACTTGTATTGCTTCAGTTCCGAACTGAGGCCCGCCGGTAACGGACTGTAGACCCGGGCCATCGCTTGCGGATCTTTGTTGTTATAGGCCGTTTCGAATTCCGCAAGTACCTGCACAATCGCCTGTGCGTCGGCGGCCTTTCCGGCCTTCTCTTGTTCGGCCAGTTTTTCCTGCCTCTCGCGTTCCGCGGCGGCCGCTGAGGCGGCGGATTCGCGCTTTTGGATCGCATCGAGCAGCGTGCGGGCATCCTGGGCGTGCGGGCTGCCGGAGTGACGCGTCAGGTAATCCTGCAACGCGGCTTTGTTGTTCCTGTCGACGGCGTCCCAGTCGGCCTGCTCCTTACGTGCTGTCTCCGCCTGCCGCAACTGGTCAATTCGAGATTGAGCCTCGCGCTCATGCGCACCGCTGGGGTGTTTCCGAACGTAGTCCTGCAGTTCTTCGATTCGCGACGAATTGGCAACCCGCGACCAATCCTGCGCTTCTGTATCCACGGGCTTGTTTTCGGTGGTAGTCACCGGCGGCAGTTTCGCCATGGCGATTTGCGTCTGGTTTGGCCGAATCTGCGCGCCGGCATCGAAGCGGGTTTCCCAGCGCGCGGGGGTATAACCATCCTTCGTGAGCTCGACAGCATGGGCGCCGACGGAAACTTCGGTCCGCAGATGACCATTCGCGTCGGTTTCTCCGGCCGCCTGGCCGTCGATCTTCAGTTGCGCGTGCGGCTGTGCGCCTGCGATTTCCAGTACCGCTGCCGCGGGGGAGAGTGCAAACCGGATCTGCTTCTCCTCGCCTTTAGCTACAACGGCCGTTTGCGCGCCGGGGCTACGGTAATTGTCCTTTTCCACGCGGACCGAGTATTCCCCGACCGGAACTGGAATTCGCAGGACGCCATGCTCGGTTCGCCGCGCATACAAGCGGTCATTGATGTAAATCCTGGCATCGTCCTGCCCGGCGTTGACTACCAATACTCCGACTTCGCGATTGAGCGCCAGGAAGACGTTCACGGCTGGATTCGGACGGATATCCACCACCATGGACCTGCCGCCGACCGAGATTTCGCGCTGCCCTTCGTGAAGTTGGGTCAACGCCGCTGAGCTACCGGGCTTGGTTTGGCCCGCGGATGATCCGTCCACCATCACCGGACCGGCGTCGCAATTGCACGCGATGGCTCCGTTAGCGCCGGCATTGGCGATGACGGCCGCTTGCACATTCTTCGCGGAGACAGCGCCGATCAATTCCGGGCGCGCTCCGGCGGCGCTTTGCCATTCGGCGCTGAATTCGGCATCTCCGCCGGTAACCCGGATGCTGTGCTGCCCGGGCGCCAAACCGGAAATCGAGAACTGGCTGTCGCGCAACGCGCCGGCCGGACGTCCATCGAGAACCACGCTCCCACTTTCGAAATTGGTGTTGATTTGCAGTACTTCGGGAAGCGGTTCGAACACGAGCGGTACGCGCAAATCCGTTTGGCCGCCCGAAACCGATAACGGCAGCGAGATCGGCCGGAAGCCATCTTTGCCGGCGGTAAGCGTGTAGTTGCCGGGCGGAAGTTTCAGGACACACTGTGGGGTGACGCATTGCGAGCCGGCAACCGAAACGGAAGCGCCGGCTATATCGGACGTGACCGTCACCGAAATGTCGCGCGACGACTTCAGCAATGGCCGAATCCCCAGCGTGCCCGCAATCAGCACAACCGCGGCGCCTGCCGCAATTACAATCTGCTTGCGATACCTCCCCAGGACGCCTGCCAGCCGCGCCCGGTCAAGCTGCTTCCGCCGGAAGGCGATGGCCTGGCCGGTCTGAGCCGCCACGGCCGCCAAGTCGGCGTCTGCTTGAACAGCAGAAGCTATGGAAGCCACCCTGGCGCTCAATGGATCCAGGTCGACGGACTGTGCGGCACGTTCCGCCGCGGACTGAATCTGGCGCAATTCCTCGCGGACCGCGGCGCGATCCTTTTGCCATTGTTCTTCGATCGACCGTCGGGTAGACTGCAGCCGTGAATCGTCGGGGTATTCGCGAAGCGCTTCTTCCAGGCCCGCCAAGGCGCCAGGCATATCATTCGCGTTGCGCAACTCGGACGCGCGTCGCAGTGCGGCATCGATCGCCGTTGTGCGCCTGCCCTTCGCGATCGCCTTTAAAAGCTCGCTCGGAATGGGATAGCTCAGGTCGGCCGATTGCACGAGCGTAATCAAGCCTTCGGCCCTGGACCAATCGGGATCGGCGAGGGAGCGCGCGTGCTCCATCAGCTTTTCCAGAACCGTCTTCCGTAAACCCGCGTCGTCGGCGCTCCAGCGGAGTGCTTCGGCCGCTTGTTGGTCGAATTCCTGCCAGTTCCCGCGTTCGCGCGATTTCCGCAGAGCGCCCAACAAGTCGTGAATCCGTTGGTGTTTCTCGCGAAGCTCATCGAGCTTCCGCAAGAGCTCGCGTAATTGGGCCGCGTCCGGCAGGTCGGCGATGGCCCGCATGAGCAACTCACGGGCTTTGCCGAACTGCGCCGCATTGACCAAAGGCTCGATCTGCCCGATCCACCGGGCAATGGCGTCGGTTTTAGCGCGTTCGCCGGCGGCGCGTACACGCTCAATCTCCCGCGCCAAGCCGGGAAACTTCTCGTAGACGGACGCCAGCTTGGTCCATTGCTCGATCGCGAGATCCCAAGCTCCAGCGGCTTCGTGAGCCTTGGCCTGAGAAACCATCGATTGCACCAGTTCGAGCTTATTGCGCGTGAGACGGAGCTCGTTTGCGATCCAGGCGTCGTCCGGATACTGGCCAAACGCCTTTTCCAATGTGGCGGCTCGCGACCCGAGATCGGTCTCCCGCTCCACGCTGCGGCTGATTTCCTCCAACTCACCAGCGCGGCGGCCTCGTTCCGCGTCCGCTTCGAGAGCGCGGAAACAGACATGCTCCGGATAGAGCGTCAGGTACTGCCGGCAAATTTCCAACGCCGCTGCAAAATTCCGCTCGCGAACCGCATTGCCCGCGCGCTCGATATCCGAAAGATGACGGAGCGGTTGGGCAGCCGCGGAGCGGATCTCCTCGTCGCCGGGGTATTGACTGACGATGCGTTCGGCAGCGCTCCGGAATTCCGCCAATTTCCCGGATCCTTCGGCGCGCGCGACGGGGGCATCCATCCCGCGAAGTTCATCCAGGTCCTGCTGCCGGCGGCGACGGCGCTCCTCCACCTGCCGTTCTTCGTCGAAACGCTTTCGCAATTGCGTGAGCGTGGCATCGCCGGGAAACACATTCAGGGCCTTCGCCGCTTGTTCAATGGCTTCCGGCAGCCGGCCCTGCTCCGCGAGCTGAACGCACTCGGTTGCCGCGGTCTGGATCGCGATCTTGCGGTCGTGGACCTTCTTAAGGTCCATAACCGAGCGGCGGGCAGTTTCCAGGATTCCTTCGCCGGGCCAGCGTAGAGCGCCTGCATCGAGCAGCTTCAGCGCCTCCTCAAAGGACGCGCTGTTGGCCAGGCGCACGGCGTCTTCGGCGGTTTTTCCGATGGCCGCCTTCTGCTCCATTGCGGCGACGTCTTGACGCAGGCGTTCGAGCTGGGCCTTCCAATCGGGATGCGTCCCAAAGCGCTCGGCGGAGTCCTGGAGCATCCGCAGGCCGTCCTGCGGTCTGCCCTGCGCGGCGGCGGCCCGAGCGAGAATCTCGCGCATTTCGCACTCGTTCCGGACCCGCAGCAGATCCGCGTCGCCGGCATACGTCTTGAGTGCCTCGTCGGCCCGCTTCCTGGCTTCCGTAAACTTTTGTTCACGCGTGAGCCGCTGCAACTCGTCCACGATTTGCGTGCGCGTCTGGTCTCGCTGGAACTGTTTTTGATCGGAGTGAATCGAGCTGCGCAGATCCAACAGGCGCTGGTCGCCGGGCCAACTGTTGAGCCCGCGCTCCACGATCAGCAAGGCATGCTCGAAATCGCGATCTCCGGCCATCGCCCGCGCGTCCTTCACCAGGGCGGCGATGGCGTCTTCACGCCGGCGGGCCTCCATGGCCTCCCGAGCACGGCCCAGGAGCGCGTCCAGTTCGGCATTTCCGGGAAACGAGGCGAGTGCGCGTTCCATCGCCTGGATTGCCTCTTCGTACTGCTGCTGCCCGATCAGACTGTTGCCTTCGGCTTTCGCGCGTTCGAGTTCTTTGCGCGCCGCCAGTTCCTTTTCGGCTCTCGCCAGCAGCGAACCTAGAGATTCCTCGCCGGGATACGTGCCACAAGCCTGGCCGAGGAACGTAATGGCTTCCTCCAGGCGCCCGGAATCGAGCAGCGACGCGGCTTTCGAAGCATCGCGGGCGATGGCCTGGGTGCGCTCCTGTTCCTCGCGGACCCGTTTCAGCCGTTCCGGGAGCCGGAGCAGCGACGGATCATCGGGATAGCGCTGCAGGGCGGACGCGCAGCGTTCCGAAGCTTCGTCAAAGCGCCCCTGTCGGGCCAGGCGGCCGCACTCGCGGATGGTCTCCTCGACCGTATTACGGCGCTCCTCGGCGGCTCTGCGCTCGGCCGAGGCTTGCCGGGCAAGGTCCAGCCCGGATTCCAGAAGCGGCTCACCGGGATAGCGCGCCGCCAGTTCCTCCAACACCTTCACCGCGGCATCGGGCTGTCTGTTCTGAAGAAGTGCCGCGGCCTCAGCGGCGCCTTTTTCCACGGCATCGCGACGCATCTTCGCGTCGCGTGCCTGTTCGATCCGGCTGCGGGACTCGGCTAACGCAGGCGAGGAGATTCCGACGCGAGAAAGCAGGTTGAGAGCTTCGTCGAAACGTCCTTCTCCAGCTAACCGTCCGGCCTCGGCATTCGTCCGGACGATAGCCTGTTCGCGCTCCCACTCACTCGCAGCGGCCTTTACATTTTCAAGCTGCCGCAACAGCGCCTGTTCGCCGGGGAAGGCTTTCAAGCCCTTCTCGAGGATGCGGCGGGCATCTTCAAAACGTTGTGCAGCCGCAAGATCGCGGCTTTCGCCTGCCAGCTTACCGATGGCGCGCTCCCGCTCGCGTTCAGCTCGTTTCCCCCGAAGCGAACTCAGGAGGCGCTCGACCTTGGGGGATTCCGCATCCCTGCCGAGACCCGCTAAGAAGTCGATCGCTTCATCGTAGGAGTCCGCACGGATGAGACCTTCGGCCCGCTGCAGCGCCTCTTCAATTCGCTGCTCCCTCTGCCGGCGCTCGATTTCATGCTGGATTTTATCCAGAAGCTCGCCGGCCAGGGAGTTCTGCGGGTCGTGCTGCAGCGCCTCCGACACAGTGCGGTGAGCCGCTGTGAGATTCTGCTGGTCCAGCTCCCTACGGGCCTCGGCGATCAGCGCGTCGGCGGCTTTGCTGTGCTCCAGGAGCCCCCGGGCATTCTCCAGCCGTGCTTGAATGGTATTGCTCTCGGGATCGAGTTTCCGGGCGTTCTCGAGGGTGTGAACTGCGTCTTGAAAGTGGCGCTGGCCGAGCTGACTCTCAGCCGAATTCATCAGGGCTTCGATCTTGGGCAGCAGGGCGCGATGCTGCAACTGCTTCTGCAGACTCTCGCGCAACCCACGCGCTGCACGATTGGAAGGATCGAGGCCGAGCGCTTCAGCTACCAGCGAAAGAGCCGAATCGAGGTCGTTCTTCTCGACTTGATCCTGCGCCTCGTGAAGCAGCTCTTCGGCGCGCTGGCGTGCAAGATCGATACGCACGCCTTCGATATCGAAGCGGGCATCCTCGAGGCTTTGGTAACGTAGTTCACGGTCTTTGGCCAGCAGGCGCAGAACGATGCGCTCGAGTGCATCGGGGCACTCGGGGACATAACTGCGAATCGAAGGCGGCTCGGCAAAACTGATTTTGTACATCAGGTTGCGCGAATCGGAGGATTCAAATGGATGATGGCCGGTCAACAGCTCGTAAAACACCACGCCGTACGCGAAGATGTCGCTGAGAGCATCCACTTCGGCCCCGGCGAACTGGTCGGGCGCCGTATAAAGGAGGGTGCCGATCATCCACCCTTCCTGCGTCAGACGTGTGGAATCGGGCCCCTGCGTCAAGCGGGCGATGCCGAAATCCATGATCTTAACGCGGCCGTCGGGCCGCATCATGATGTTGGCGGGCTTCACGTCACGATGGACTACGCCGTGGCTGTGGGCGCAATGGAGACCGTCTGCTACTTGCGCCATGATGCTGCATTTTTGCAGCAGCGTCAGCGGTTTGTGGGTGGAGATGACATGGTGGAGGTCTTCGCCCTCCAGGTACTCCATGGCGAGGAACGGGCGGCCTTCGTGTTCGCCGTATTCGTAGACGGTGACGATGTTTTCGTGGCGCAGCTTGCCGGCCACCTGGGCTTCATTGCGAAACCGCGCCAGCAGTTCTTTGCCGCCTTCGGTGAGAACCTTGATGGCAACCTGGCGGTCGACGGAGGCATCGAAGCCGAGGTAAACACATCCAAAGCCGCCGCGACCGAGCTCGTCGACAACTTTGTATCTGCCGATTTGACCGACAGTTCCCTCCGTCATCGTGCGTGCGGTTGCGTTGCCCCTCCAGCGGTTTCATTATACGAAATAACGCTATAAGACCTGCACTTTGGCGTTTTTTCGCCCTCGCTGGATGGACCTGGGCTGTGACTCACACCGGGGAGCATTTCGTTCAATCTGTCTTGCGGGAAGCCTCTCTTCAGCCGGACAACATCAACTGTGTAGGAGAATACGCCGACCCTTCCGTGATGGGGCCGCGCAAGGAAGTCTCCAAACTGCCGTACAAACTCTCGCTGGCGAGTTTTGACGCTGTGGGGCTTCTCGTCATGCCTGCCCTAAAACCGAGTCAGTAATCGCCTGCACAGCCTCTGTTCCACACCCCTCGCTTTGGACAAACGGCAAGAAAGCACAACCGAATTGCACTGGCGCCCGTCACCTCACCGCTAGAGGAAGAGCTTCCCGATCCTGCCTATCCATATCGCTGAGTTGCCTGGATCCAGGGATGATGTCAAGTCGTCCCCTTCGGAACTGTTCGCTCGGCACGTAAGAAATTGATATCATACGGCCGCGAAAAATTGTCCTTAGGAAACACTACCAGATATTCCTGGAAAAGATCGGCTAAATATGCAGTATTGGCTCTGGTATGCCGCGCCGGTTCTTTTCGAAGCAAGTAGTTGGCCGGAACCGCGAACCAGTCAGAAACGGCTTGCGAGTGACACGCAACACCGATAAATTGCGGGTAAGGGAAGCCCGACCGCAGTTGTATCGGGCCAGTCCGTTTGCTAGTTTGGCGTAGATGCGGGCGCCTGTGCCCGAACAACTCAGCAAGACCATTGAGACCCTTTACCGTTCGGAATCGGGCCGGGTTCTGGCGACGCTGGTGCGCCTCCTCGGAGATCTGGATCTCGCCGAAGAGGCCATGCAGGAGGCATTCGCCGCCGCGCTGGAATTCTGGTCTCAGACTGGGATTCCGGACAAACCACGCCCCTGGCTGATTTCGACGGCACGCTTCAAGGCCATCGACGTCATCCGTCGGCGCGTGCGCTTCGACGGGGCACAGAGAGACCTTCTTGCCCATATGGAGCCGGGCGTCAACGACGCTCCCGGCACAAACGGAGAGACGGGGGACGAGGAGATCGAGGACGATCGCCTCCGTCTGATCTTCACCTGCTGCCATCCCGCTCTACCTCCGGAAGTACAAATCGCGCTCACCCTGCGCGAAATCTGCGGCCTGACCACAGAGGAGATTGCCCGGGCATTTCTGGTTACGCCGGCAACGCTCGCCCAACGCATCGTGCGCGCCAAGGCAAAAATTCGAGAGGAATCGATTCCATACGAAGTGCCGGCTCCGAAGGAGCTGCCGGAGCGACTGGCCGCGGTGCTTCATGTCATCTATCTTGTCTTTAACGAAGGTTACTCGGCTGCGGCGGGAGCGGAGGTAACGCGGGCTGAGCTAACCGGCGAGGCGATTCGATTGGGACGGTTGCTGACCGAACTTCAGCCAGAGCCGGAAGTCATTGGGCTGCTTTCCCTGATGTTACTGCAGGAATCCCGTCGCGCCGCGAGAACGTCTCCGGCCGGAGAGCTGATTTTGCTGGAAAATCAAGACCGCCTGCTCTGGAACCGCGAACAGATCGCGGAAGGAGTGGCATTAGTGGAGCAAGCCCTGAGCTCCCGCCGCTTCGGTCCTTACACATTGCAGGCTGCGATTGCAGCAGTTCACGCGGAGGCGGAATCGTCCGCTGCGACCGACTGGCGGCAGATTGCCGCGCTTTACAACCACTTGGTGCGGATTCAACCTTCTCCGGTTGTGCTTCTCAATCGCGCCGTTGCCATTGCCATGCGCGACGGTCCGGAGGCTGGTCTGAGGCAGATCGACGCGCTGTTGGAACGTGGCGAATTGTCGAATTACTACCTGGCACATTCGGCGCGCGCGGATTTGTACCGCAGGCTGGGCAGGACATTTGAGGCTCGGTCTTCTTATGAGAAAGCTCTGGCGCTGACCCAACAGGAACCGGAGCGGCAGTTCCTGCAAGAGCGGATTCGGCAGCTGAAATAAAAAACGGAGAGGCTGTCGATTTTCGGTCTCGCGAACGACTATAGGACGAAGGAACGATGCGCTACGGTTCCTGAGTGAACAGGAAACCCCATGGAAGACGAGGAGAATTCATGCCACAGTATATGGTTGCTGTCTACCGCCCGGACGACTACGACGCGTCCGTCGAAACCGAAGCGACTATCGAGGCGATCCACGCGCTCAACCGCGAATTGATTGCTGCCGGCGCGAGGAAGTTCGCCTGCGGCCTTTCCCCGGTCGGCAACGCCAAGTCGCTACGGGCCCAGCCCGACGGCAAGGTGCTCGTAACCGACGGGCCGTACACCGAGACCAAGGAGCACATAGGCGGTTTCTGGATTCTTGAAGCCGCTGATATGGATGAGGCGCTGGCGTGGGCGCGCAAAGGCGCCGTCGCCTGCCGTGCGTCAGGCGAGGTGCGCGAGATTCTTTTCCGCCCGGCTCCGGAACAGGGACCTGGCGAAAGTAAGTAAACAACCTGGCCACGTTCCCCAATCCACTATTAGGAGAAGAACAATGAAATACATCTGTCTGGGATACTACGACAAAAGCAAATTTGACGGCATGACTGAGGCCGAGCGAAACGCCATGTTCGACTTATGCCTTGAATACGACGACCATCTTCGCGCCAACGGGCAATGGGGTGGTGGCGAGGCGCTTCAGGGCCCGGAAACCGCCCTGACCCTGTATTGGAAGAACGGCAAAGTCGCCACTACAGACGGTCCCTACGCGGAAACCAAGGAACAACTCGGCGGCATTATCGTCCTTGAGGCGCGGGACATGAATCATGCTGTACAACTCATCGGCCAGCATCCGTCGCTGGCGTATGGCAACATTTTCGAGATTCGGCCAGCGGGAGACATGAACGAAGTTATCAAGGCAAGCGAGCAGCGACGGAGACAGGCCGCGGCACACTGAAAAAGCGGTTTTGTCACTCGCGGAATCGACTGTGCTCTGCCAGGTCCGCGAGCAGCGCGCAGGAGGCAAAGCGCGAACCGTTAAAATCCTCTTGCGTCATATCGGGCTGACTTAATGTTTTACCGCTGTGCTAGAAAAGGAAAAATGCGAACTATCCTCTCCTGCTCGTTCCTGCTTTTATTCTGCTGTCCCGAATCTTTCGGTGCTGAAGCAAAGCCTTCAGAGACTACCCCTATTGCTCCGTTCCGAATTGCTGACAACCTGTACTACGTGGGAAGCCAGGACCTTGCCAGCTACCTCGTCGTCACGATGAAAGGAAATATCCTCATCAATTCAAACCTCGCGAGTTCCCCGCCGCAAATCCGGGCAAGTGTGGAGAAGCTGGGCTTCTACTGGAGTGATACCAGGATTCTGCTCAACAGCCAGGCGCACTCCGATCATGTGGGCGGGGCAGCGGAGGTGGTTCGTGAGACCCATGCACAGAACATGGTGATGGACGGCGACGTGAGTGTGGTTGAAACCGGAGCACGCACGGACTTCTTATGGCCGTCACCTAACATCCTCACATACGCTCCTGTTCATGTGGATCGAGTTCTTCATGACGGGGACACGGTAAGGCTGGGGGATGTGACTCTGACAGCCCACAAGACCCCCGGCCATACGCGCGGATGTACCACGTGGACGATGCGCTCTCACGTTCCCGGGGAACAAGCGGGAACGATGCGGAATATCGTCATCGTCGGAGGGGTGGGTTTTTGGTCGGAGTACCACTTCGTCGCCACAGCCGGCCATCCGGTAAGCTACCCGAGCATCGCTCAGGATTTCCAACACACGTTTTCAGAGTTGCTCGCTTTGCCCTGCGACGTATTTCTGGGAGCCCATGGTCAATACTTCGACATGCTCACCAAACTTAAGCAGTATCCGCAGGCCGGTCCCCGTGTTTTTATCGACCCCGCTGGTTATAAAGAGTTTGTCGCTGACGCTCAAGAGACTTTCAGGAAGGCGTTAAGAAGACAGGAAACGGAGGCAGCTCATTGAGATTCCACCCTCGGTCTGCGATTACCTCATTGCCCGCGGTTACAGCTATGCGCAAAGGTCTGACAAAACATCACTTCGAATGAATAGCGCCCAATTGTATTCGGATCAGACCGCTGAAGTCGAGTCGTGTCCGCCCCACGGTGGTACTTGGCCCGTATAACGCCCGGTATGGCCGGCGGCTGGCGGGACAGGTCGACACAACATGATATGGTTCGGCAGAATGCTCAATCTTCGCCGACAATTTACATGTGCGTTGAAACGTGGCACCCCTTCTAGCGATCTGCAAGTCAAGGAGGCGTGACCAAGAAGGCTGGTTCATTCAACCGCAGTCTCCAGACTGGCGATATTCGGGTGGTCTGTGCCATCGCTGCCGGCACGTCTACATCGCCGTAGGGCGCGCGCTGAACCGCTCTGTATGCTGGAAGCTCTTTGTCGGAGCGACAAAAAGGTCACAAAACTGTGCGGAAACACGAGCCCGGCGAAACGGATAAACAGAAGGTGGGTTAGTCTTCATGGTGGAGATTTACATGATCCCTCACGATCGCCCCGGCACGTTCGCGACCTCGTAGCATAGGCGATCAGTATCCAAGGTACTAAGCTGATGCCTCTCATTCACGCGCCGCACAGATGGTCAAAGTTTGTAAGGAGCCTACGGGGACCGCGACGACCTCCGAGGTTTCGATTCACAGCCTTTTGTGTTGCGCTCGGCCTCGCCTGCCTTTCGGAAAAACATCACAAGGCTGCGGCCCCGGAGTCCGCGATACTGCCGGCCCCAATAGAGCGAGTTCGCAATCTGCCCAAACGCCAACGCGACGCGGCCCTGATCCTGATACCGGCGGGTGAAACCCAGATCGGCGACGACAGCGCACCGCCGGACGAGCGACCGGCGTTCGTTTACAGATCGAAAGCGTTCCTGATGGACCGCACTCCGGTCACTGTCCTCCAATTTCGGAATTTCGTAGAGGATACCGGCTATCTCACAGACGCGGAGCGGTTCGGCTCCGCTGGCGTGCTGGACGAAAAGCAAGGGGCCTGGATCGCAGAGCCCGGAGCGAATTGGCGCCAGCCGGGTGGAGTTCATGGGCGTCCGGCGGAAAGCACGCACCCAGTCACTCAGGTGAGCTGGATCGATGCAGACATTTTTTGCCGTTCCTACGGTGCTCGCTTGCCGATCGAGTTCGAATGGGAACGTGCTGCGCGTCTGGGCCAGACTCCGGACGGGCACGTTTTCAGGGCTGGCGATTCGGTTCGCCGCGGCGGCCACTTCGACGCAAACGTCTGGCAGGGCCTGTTCCCTCTGCTCGACACGGGCGAGGATGGCTATTCGGGAACCTCGCCTGTCGGCGCTTTTGGCGCGGCTCCGTCGGGCCTCACGGACATGGCCGGAAATGTTTGGGAGTGGACGGCTTCCTGGTACGTTCCCTACGGCGTCCCAAACCGGGCCCCGGCGGCCGGCGGTGAACGTGTTAGGCGTGGCGGGTCATTCATGTGTGATCCCTCGTTCTGCCAGGGCTTTCGGGCGACCGCGCGCGGCCATTCGACACCGGATACGTCGCTTATCAACGTCGGCTTCAGATGCATCGCCGACCCAGATCGTCTATCGCCACTTGCGGGACGCGCGTCCGCGATTCAAAAAACAGGGATGAGGAGGCCAAAGTGAGAAAACCGCTGATAGGAATTCTGTTGTTCGGTCTGGCGATCCTCGCCGCGGCTGCGGTGCTGAGAGGGAAGCAAACGAGAGGAACCGCGGCTGCGCCCGCGGAAAGACCTCCCAACATCATCATGATTCTCGCGGATGACCTCGGATATGCGGACATCTCAGCCTACAAGATCAACCGATTCCAAACGCCCAACATCGATCGCATCGGCATGCAGGGCGTTCGTTTTACGGATGGCTACGCGTCCGCACCGGTATGCGGGCCCTCGCGGGCCGGTTTGCAGACCGGCCGATACCAGGAGCGGTTCGGCTTTGAGTTCAATAACGGTCCGGCGGCGCGCGACTTGAGGGAAGGTTACGGGCTCGATCTCGGCGAGATCACCCTTGCTCAACTCCTGAAGACGAAGGGTTATCACACCGGCTTGACCGGCAAATGGCACCTGGGAATGCAGGAGAAATTCTATCCCACAAATCGCGGCTACGATGAGTTCGTAGGCTTTCTTCCCGGCCAGACCAGCTACATGAATCCTCATTTGCCGGGCGTTCATGTCTCGAAGGCTGCAAGCGCTGCGAATAGCGACGCCGTCGGCAATCCGAACGACGCGGCGGCCGAGTTTCAACGCCAGCGGCTCAGCCAAATCGTCGAGGGACCGGATCAGCATGTAGTGCATAACGAGGATCAATATCTCACCGACTATTTCGCCGATCGCGACGCCGAGTTCATTCGCAGGAGTGCGCAGACCGGTCAGCCCTATTTCCTGTATGCAGCCTTCAATGCCGTTCACGCGCCGCTGATGGTCACGCAGAAGTACTATGATCGTTTTCCACAGATCAAAGAAGAGCAGAATCGCATCTACGCAGCGATGGTGGCGGCGCTCGACGACGGTGTGGGCAAGATATTGGACGCTGTGGAAGCATCGGGCCAAGCCGGCAATACGATTGTCATCTTTGCTTCCGACAACGGCTGTGCCGCTTACTACCCCGGTCTGTGCAGTTGCGAGCCGCTGCGCGGCGGGAAGCTGTCGCATTATGAAGGCGGCACGCGCGTTCCCTTTATGATGCGCTGGCCCGGTCATGTCAAACCCGGCCTGGTTTACCGCGAGGTTGTGTCTCTGTTGGATGTCGCTCCAACCTCGGTTGCCGTTGCGGGAGCCAAGCTGCCCGCCGATCGCATCTATGATGGCGTGGACATTATGCCGTACCTTATCGGACGCAAGACCGGGATGCCGCATGACATGCTGGTTTGGCGCCGCCGTCCATCGGTTTCCATCCGCAAAGGGGATTGGAAACTTTGGGAGTCGGTCAACGACGCCACCGGTCAATACGGCGAGTATAAACTTCTTTTCAACTTGAAAAGCGATTTGAATGAGACAACCAACCTGGCTGCCAGCAATCCTAAGAAGGTCCAAGAGCTCGAAGGCTTAATCCGCCAGTGGGCCAAAGACATGACCGACCCGAAATGGCCGTCCCGGCCGCCGGTGCACTACGATGTCTGTGGAACACCGTTCACTTTGCCGATCTGACTCATCGCTTGGCCGGACCCGGTTCACGTAAGGTGATCGCGAAGAGGAAGTCCGCTCCTCAATATAGAGAGTGACGCTGAGCCCCGGTGAGCCCGGATTCCACGATTGCTTATTTATAGCATCGCTGTATGAGCTTGCGGGTTTTGCCCGGGGCTTGCTTGTAGCATGCTGCTAGTCTCGCTCTTGTTCACTATCTTTGGTGTTCACTCGCGACGTTGGTGGACATGGCAGTCGGCTGCAAGACGCGCGATCAACCTCCTCGTTCCGGTTGGCGTGCTTGTCGTCTTTGCGTTGGTAGTATTCCAAACCCGCCAGTCACTTTATCATTGCAAGAAGATCGGTACGCAGAGCGTAGGCGACAAGGCATGCCTCCCTTGTCGCGGAGTGCTTCAGATCACGAGCCCTTTGCGGCGCTTCCACCATGCAGTAATAGAACGTCATCGATCTAAGCCTGACGCCTGTGTACGAGTAAGCGCGCTATCCGACTGCTTGTGCGTGGCCCCCAGTCTGCGGTCTTTCTCTGAGTGGCATCGCTCAGGCCTCTCACCGATTCATTGTCCGTGCCGGACCGGAATCGGTTCCGACGCGTACACTGCCGCAGCGCCACGAGCTCGAGTAGCTTCTCTTGACATTCTTGTCGCCCGCCGGATACCCTCTAAGAGTGAGGCGCCGGAGTTCTGAGCCTCTCACGGTCCCGGTTACCGACAAGGTGTAATTCCTTCCGAGCCTGAAGCAATCCTCAAGATTTGAATTGTGAATGGGAAGTGCGAGGCGTGTTGCGCCTTTGCATGTGAAACCTATCACCACATCATCCTGAAATTGCAAAATTCGAAACCAACCCCCATTCACACAGAAAAAAGGAAAATACATTGAATCCTAAGAACCCCATTAACGCGATCCTTGATGAGCTCGCCTCACAGCAGAAGCGGGGCGAGAACTCCCTAATCGTCAGAATCGAGCCTGACCTCATCCAGGATGCGATGAACGCTCTTCGGGGCTACAGAAAGTTATTCGCTCCAGTCATCCCCGGTCTGACTGATACAGCGCCGATTTACGCAGCTTACGAAGAGATGCGACAGTCCGCCGAGACCAGGCACACCATTTTACTGCTTGTCGAATGCCAGACGATCGGAGAATTCCGGGAGGCTCTCGACCGGCTGCCGATTCGAAACTCTTCTGAGTGGCGCTCTTTTTCAATGACAGAATCCGACAGTTTCGATTAGCCTTCCGCGCTGCGACTACAACGGCAATCAAGAAGCTGTCGGTCACGTGGGTGCCGTAAGAGTTAAAAATACACTGTTTAAAGCTGTGCCGCAAACGAACAAATGCTGGACACACGGGCAATGGTCCATTCGCTCGCAACGCATAGCCGCAGTAGACGCGTTTTCATCTGCGAATTTCCACATCGAGCGTGTAGTCGGCGCTTCGTACGAAGCTCCCCTGAAATAGCTCTACACCGCGCGAATAATCGTTAACCACGTTTGAAGAGCGCCCGGCCGGACACTCGTCGTCGGCCGTCGAACTACCGGAAAAGCGAATTTTGAAGCACAAGGAGACGGGTGAAAATGGCTGAATGCCCGTAATGCGACCTGGACCGGGTCCCGCCCAGGTTCGCCCCCTTCCGGACAGCAAGCGCGGTCCCCACCGCAAGCATAGCGGCGGCGCAATCATCGCCCCTGGAGCGATCTCAAATCGAAAGGCCGGGATCGCCCTCAATTACTTGCTGACGCAGCAAAGGCCGCTCGCCCGGTTTCCAGAGCGATGCCGTGTGGACGACCCGGTAGCGAAGAGGGCCCCCATCGGGACGATCGCTACGCGTGATCGGCCGTGGAATGCAGACGAACTCCGTCCGCATTTCATCGCCGGTGAGCCGCACCGTCGCATAGCCGTGACCGCCCAGATCCACGAATTCAAGGTGCGGGGAAAGTTGCGGATTGGAAACGGCGTGAGCCCGCTTCAGGTCGAAACTCTTAGCATATTCGAGGCACGAGCGGACGCCGTGCTTGAGGAGCATGTTGAAGGTCCATTCGGGCTTACCCCCGGGTCGATCGGCCAGGAACAGCGAACGGAGCGGATGATCCTTCGGAAAACTGTGCTCATAAGCCTCCATCGTCCCAGGGCTGGCCAGCGAGGCGCCGACGAAACTGATCCCGACCGGCTCGAACTTGTCGGGTGGCAAGCGGGAGGCAGCATAGCCGGCCCAAAAGCTGTGACGGTCGCCCGACACGATCGCGAACCCGGTGATCTTCGAATCGCGGACGAGGTCATAGATTTCGCCACGCTCGTGGAATGCCCTGCCATAATCTCCGGGGCCGCACTGCGCGAAGGTGTCGGCCGGCCACTTCCGTTTGGTCAGTCCATCGGGAAGGTTCTCCGGGTCGGCGCGATAATCGAGGGCGCCCTCCGAATTGCCCCAGATCTTCCAGGTTGCCGTGGACCGGCGGAGCTGGTCCAGGAACCACTTCTTCTGAATGGTCCCGAGGATCGTCTGCGGCGGTGAATCCTTTCGAGGATTAGGGATGCTTATGTCGCCGAAGCTGAGTTCGGCGGGCGGATTGCCGCCGTTGAAGGTGCGGCCGGCATCGAGCGCGATCGTGGCCGGTTCAGAGAACATCCCGTTGAAAGCCGGATCGTAAATCTTGTCAATGCCCTCCGTTTCCAACGGGTCGCCGCCACGGAAGCTGTGCTGGTCGGTGATGATGAGATCGAGGTGCCGGCCGTAGCGAAACGTCCGATAGGCGATCAGGCTGTTGATGGCCTTCAGATTGTCGGGTTCGATCCCGAGGCCACTGTCGTCCCACTTTTCGATCGGCACATTTTTCACCGCCACCTCACCGAAGGTGTCGAGCGATCCGCTCGGCGCCTTCACGCGCGCGGGAATATATTCGAACCATGCCTGGTTGGCGGCGACCTTGACAGTCTGGCCCGGTTGCGGAGGCCCCCCTGCCTGTACGATGCTCTGCCGGCCCTGCCAGGAGAATTCGTGATTGTCCCACATGGTGACGAAGGGCCAACGCGCTCGCGCGTCCTGCAGGTCGGGATCGGCAAGGTAGCCCTTGTAGACGACGCGATAGCCCTCGACCGTTAGCGGGTAATGGAATTTGCCGGTATGGCCGCCATCGGGAATGCGGCCGATGTCGTAGATCGTGCGGTCGTACCGTGTAGGCATCTCGTCGGGATACTCCACGACCTCATAAATGAAATCACCGAGGTGCAGAACGAAACCGAGTTGATCGGTGGGCGCCGCGCGCTCATCCTCAAAGATCATCCGGCGATAGCCGTTGAGCTTGCCTTCATTAACGTCCTGGCAGCTCACAAACGCGAAATTGACCGGCCGTGGATCCTTCTCCGGCGGCGCGGTGATCGTCCGGCCGATGCGGCTACCGTTCCCCTCTCCATCGGTGAAGCGGTACCAGTAGACGCGCGCAGGCTTGAGATGACCGACCAGCACGCGCGTCGTCCAATCCGATTCCGCGGAGACCGGCGCGGGCGCCTTTGCGACCACCCGCCGGAATGCTTCATCCTCGGCAACCTCCACCGTGAGCACACGTCGGCCCCCCGAGGGGAACGGCCGCCGAGTCCAGAGGATAACGCTGCTCGGATCGGGATCGCCGGACGCGACGCCCTCCGGATAAAGCTCGCGCCGCTCCTGCCATTTGGTGCTTGACGCTCGAGCCGATCCGCCCCACGCCAGCGAGGCGCCCATCGTCGCGGCCAATTGAACAAACTCTCTTCGATTGAGTGTCATCGTCTATCCCTTTCGCAATCTCTCGCATGCCAGGAAGCGTGATCGGGCATGAACTTCGAGATGAAGCAACATATATAGACGTGGTCGTACCCCGGCTGGTCACGAAATGAGAGCGCGATTCCGCCGAGGCGAATGGTGCTTGCAGCAATTCGGTCAGCAACTCCTTTCGACGAACCGAAAATGCCGGCCCGAATGCTCCGCGCCCTCATCGATCCCAACAGCACGCCTCTCTACGAGCTCCAGGATTCGCCGCGCGGCTTACAGCACTCGCGCGCTACACATGGATGCTCGCCTGCGACAACGTCGACCGCATCCCGCCGCGCTCGGCTATCCCCTAAAAGCCCTCGCCAGCGACGCCGGCCTCACCGCCAACGTGCCCTCCATCGCGCACGACCGTCACCCGGTCATGGAAACGGTCCGCCGGCAAGTCGTTCTGATCACCAACCCGGCATGTCATAACAACCGAACTCGCCGTCCGCGCCACCATCCTGGCGGCCCTCTACACCCACGTCGCCGACCGCCTCAAATCCGTCCAACCCACACAAACCACAGCCACTTCCATAAACGATCCCGGTGGGGCAGACCTTCAGCCGGTCCAGGAGCTCACGAAACCCCTTGACGAACATTGCAATCCGCAATATACTAATTTCAAATTGCTATATGACCCTCGGCGAAAAACTTCGATACTTACGCCTGGTCGAAGGCACGCTCCGCGGCCTCAACCGCGAAATGACCCAGCAGGAAATCGTGCGCGCCATCAAAGCCGAGCTCAAGAAATCCATCAGCCAGTCGTATCTGTCGCAAATTGAAAACGGCTCTCGCCCGCACCTTACGAACTCCACCCGCATGTTGTTGGCGCGCTTCTTTAAGGTGCATCCGGGTTACCTGGTCGACGACCCCGAGGGCTATCATACTGAACTCATCTCTGACTTACGGACGCTGGAAGATCAGCTCGACCTCTGGTTGATTGAGGGTGCCGAGCGCTTCCGGCGCGATCCGGAGCTCCGCCAGGCTTTGCTCGCTCTGGCGATGCACGAGGATTCGCGCGGCTGTGTCCTGTTGATGCAAGGCATTCTGGAAACACCCGGCCTGGCGAATCGCCTGGCCGAGATCTTGCGTCCTAACGGCGCGACGGAAAGGAGCACACACGCATGACGTGGGAAGCGTTCTACGCCACTTGTTTCGTGACGGGATTGCTGTTGAGTCTGATCTCGTTTTTATCGGGTGCGGCACATCTGCACGCCGGCCACCTCCACTTCCATGGTCATTTCGGCCACGGCGGTGGACATGCCGGCGGCCATGGCGGCAACGGACGTGGTGGGGCAGTGTTCAATGTCGGCACCATCACGGCGTTCATTGCCTGGTTCGGCGGCACCGGCTATCTCTTGACCAGGTACACCAGCATCTGGACCCTGCTCGCCTTTGGTTTAGCAACAATCGCGGGCCTCGCAGGCGCGTTTCTGGTGTTCTGGTTCGTCTTCAAGGTGCTGCTTCTCAGCGATCGCGACCTCAATCCCGCCGACTATGAAATGATCGGCGTCTACGGCAAGATCTCCGGCACCATCCGCGAAGGCGGCACCGGAGAGATCATTTTTTCGCAGGAAGGCACGCGCCGTTCGGCCCCGGCTCGCAGTGAGACCGGGCTTCCGATTCCCAAGGGCACCGAGATTATCGTCACCGAATACAAGCGCGGCATCGCGTATGTGCGCCCGTTCGATGACATCGGACATTTAGACTCCGCTACTTCCGCTGGCGGAGAGTTGACGACCTAGTGCAGGCTGGCAGCCTGCGGCGGGCTGCTAGCCCGCCAAGAACTAGCTATTGAAGCGGAGTTAAGGAGAAAACTCAGTTTATGCATATCTCAAATGAGGTTTTCATCGTGGCGAGCCTGATGGTCCTCACCGTCCTCGTGTTGATGGCCCTCTTCGCTCGTCTTTACCGAAAAGCTGGACCTCATGAAGCGCTGGTGGTCTACGGATTCCGTGGAACCAGGGTGATCAAAGGCCGTGGCACGGTCATCTTTCCGATGATCGAAAACTACCGCGAATTGTCGCTGCAGTTGATGTCGTTCGACGTCGCGCCACAACAGGACCTCTACACCAAGCAGGGCGTCGCGGTCACGGTGGAAGCCGTGGCGCAAATCAAGGTGAAGTCCGATCCCGAATCGATTCTGACGGCTTCCGAGCAGTTCCTCACCAAGACCGATGCCGCGCGCGAGGGTCTCATCCGACTCGTCATGGAAGGACACTTGCGCGGCATCATCGGCCAGCTTTCTGTGGAACAGATCGTGAAGGAACCGGAAATGGTTGGCGATCGCATGCGCGGCACGTGTGCCGATGACATGAACAAGATGGGGCTCGAAGTAGTATCGTTCACCATCAAAGAGGTCCGCGATAAGAACGACTACATCATGAACATGGGCCGTCCCGACGTCGCGCGCATCAAGCGCGATGCCGAAATAGCGGGCGCCGAAGCGGAACGCGACACCGCGATCAAACGCGCCGAAGCCACCCGCGCCGCGGCCGTGGCGAAAGCGCAGGCCGATCAGGAACGGGTCCTCGCGGAGACGCTCTCGCAGGCGAAGCAGGCCGAAGCCACGCGCGATCTTGAAATCAAAAAGGCACAGTATCTTGAGACGGTCAAGAAACAGCAGGCGCAAGCTGACAAGGCCTACGATATCCAGACCAACGTCATGCAGCAGCAGGTGGTCGCCGAGCAGGTCAAAGTGCAGCAGGTTCAGAAGGAGCACGAGATTCTGGTACAGGAAGCGGAAATCAAGCGCCACGAGAACGAGCTCATCGCTACTGTCCTGAAGGGCGCCGAAATTGAGCGCCGCCGCATTGAGACCCTTGCCGCTGCCGATAAGTCGCGCCAGACGGCCGAAGCAGAAGGCCGCGCCGCCGCTATCCGCGTGCAGGGCGAAGCGGAAGCCGAAATCATCCTGAAGAAAGGTGAAGCCGAAGCCAAGGCCATGAACGTCAAAGCCGAGGCGTACCAGGAATGGAACCAGGCCGCAGTGGTCGACAAACTGATCACAGGCCTGCCGGAAGTCGTACGAGCGCTCTCAGCGCCGCTTGCGAATGTCGACAAGATCACCATCGTATCCACCGGGAATGGCGCGAACGCTGGAATGAGCAAGATCACCGGCGATATCACCGCCATGGCCGCTCAAATCCCGGCCCTGTTTGAAACATTGTCCGGCATGCAAATGTCCGAACTGTTAGGCAAAGTTCGCTCCATCGGCGACAAGTCTGACAAAACCAAAGGAACAACAGCGTAGCAAGGGTGGGGCAGGCGGTTTCGCCTGCCCTTTTAGTTTAAGGAGACACCAATGGCACTAATGGAACGAGTCGCAACGCTCGTCCGAGCAAATCTCAACGACCTGATCGACAAAGCCGAAGAACCCGAAAAAATGCTGAAGCAGTTCATCCTCGACATGCAAAACCAACTGCTTCAGGTCAAAACCCAGGTAGCGATCGCCATAGCCGACCAGCACCTGCTCATCAAAAAGCAAAAAGAGCACAACGACAAAACTGCGGAATGGATGAAAAAGGCCGAGCTGGCTGTCAGCAAGAGCCAGGACGATCTAGCCCGCACAGCCATCGAGCGGTCCATGAGCTCGAAAAACATGGCCGAGAGCTTCGCGCTCCAGGCCGAGGACCAGCGCATCCAGGTCGAAAACCTGAAATCCGCTCTCCACAAGTTAGACCGCAAACTCTCCGAGGCGCAGGCCAAGGCCGAAGTCCTGGTAGCCCAGCACCGCCGCGCCCGCGTTCTGAACAAGGCCGGTGATGCTAGAATCGCCCTCGCCGACGGTCCGCAGGACCTTGCCTGGGATCGCGCCAAAAACAAGGTCGAGCACGCCGAGGCGCTGAGCGCGGCGAAAGCCGAACTGCTCGGCGACAGCGTCGAGGATCGCTTCGCATCGCTCGAACGTCAGCAGGAGGTCGACCGCATCCTGACTGAAATCAAGGCCCGAAAGAGCTGAGATGGCCACGCTCGGATTTGTCGAATACCAGGATGCCTCACCCGAAGTGCGGGCCGTCTATGACGACATCATGGCGACCCGCCAAACGGATTGGATTAACAACTTTTGGAAAGCGCTAGCCCGCGATCCTGCCACTCTCAAACGCACCTGGGAGAGCATCAAGCAGATCATGGCCCCCGGAGGAGCGCTCGATCCGCTCACCAAGGAGATGATCTACGTCGCGGTCAGCGCCACCAATCAGTGCGGCTATTGCATCGCGTCGCACACCGCCGCCGCGCGAAAAGCCGGCATGACTGATGCGATGTTCGGCGAATTGATGAGCGTCGTCGGAATGGCCAATGAAACCAATCGTCTCGCCAGCGGCTACCAGGTGGAGATTGATGCGGCCTTTCTTACTGCGCCGCCATCCCCTTCAAAATCAGGTTAATGACAACCATGACCACTGCCATGCCGGGCAGTAACAACAGGGCCTTCTTCAACCGTCTTGGGTCGTCGCCTGCAACGGAGCCTATAATGCGCGAACTCACTGCCAGGCCGATCCATCCACACGAGATGGCGATTCCCTGAGCGGTCGCGGTCATCACCTTGAAGTTGTCGGCTACAACTGCCAGCGTCGTGGGAAACACCGGAGCCATCGCGATTCCGGCAAGAAATACCAGAATCCATGCGGCATTAGCGGACCGGCTTTGCAGCATCAGGAACGTAAACACCGCCATGAGTACCGATGCGGCCAGCGTCACGTTAATCGGCGCGACCGTAATCAGTACCCGCGACACCACCACGCGGCCAATCAGCAATCCGAGCGCAAAGCCCAGCGACAGCACGTTAAGCGCTCTCGCCTCCGGAATACCCTGAGCGACCAGATGTCGAACCAGCCAGTTCCAGACGCCGACCTCGCACGATACGTACAGGAACAGAAGCGCCGCGAGCATCCATAGAACACCGCTGCCGATCAGTTGGCTCGCGCCCGCAAAGAGCTGCGGAGCGCCGCCCGCGGGAGCCGGCATCGGGGTCACGATATGAAAAACGAGCGTTAAGCCCGAAAGCACCGCCACCGTGTAGCAGAGTCGGAACGAGTTTCGCTTCAGCAGGTTCGCTGAGATAAACGGCGTCGCCAATCCTCCCAGACCGAAGAACAGGTTCAGAAGGTTCAGTGTCGTACCGCGATGCTCCGGACTGATATCGCTGACCAGGGCATTGGCGCCCGTCACGATGATTCCGCCCCCGATTCCGAGTAGGAACAATGAGCCGATGATCGTACCGTAGCCCTTGGAGTTAGGGAGCAGGAAGAGACCAATCGTGATCAGAACCAGTCCCAAAACGAGGCCGATCTTCTTACCCTCGTAATCGATGAGCGGCCCCACCGCTACCGAGGCGATGATCAATCCAATTGCCTGTGCCAGCGCAATCGTCCCGTTTTGCGCGGGCGTCAGTTTAAACCGTGCCGAGAGATCCGGCAGAATCGTCCCGAGCATGGCGGCCAGCATGCCATACACGAAGATGGCGAGTATCGCGGCTGTGATGAGCACTAGAGCTCCTTAAACGAAATGGTATTTGCGTGCTTGGTCGTTCCAGACGATCTTCTTTTGATTCCGGAATGAGAGAGTGGCCATATGACCTGAGATCGCCGCCTGCTGCCCGACTTCAACCGGCGCAATCACTTTTGCGTCGCCGCGAATTGCGTCGATCCAGTTCTTCATATGAGCTTCAACAGCTTTGTTGTCGTTCCCCGGAAGTTCGATGTGCTCTTCCTTCCGTGCGGAAACTTTCGCGGGAGCTTTCCCGCCGAACTTCTCGGGGTAGAAATTCAGGATCTGTCGGTTCAAGACTTCTATAGTGCCCTCGTTGCCCATGAAGTTCTCGCCGTAACCATAATGATCGTTGCCGAAGTAGCAACTATAGTTGATGTGGAACTTCGACGGCGTGTACTCATAGATGGCGCTGAAGGTGTCCGGCACTTCCCGGTCGTCGTCGGTTTCCGTCCAGCGATAGATGCCGCCGGAAGCCATGCAGGTGTTGGGAACAACCTTGCCGCAAACAAAATTCGTGATGTCGGTCTGGTGAACGAGAAGGTCGGTTGAAATGCCGCCCGAATAGTCCCAATAGAGCCGCCACTGGTAATAACGCTGCTTGTCGAAAGCCCTCTTCGGCGCGGGCCCTAGGAACTTGGAGAAGTCGGTGTTATCAGGGTTGGCGTCCGCCGGAATAGCGTATCGCCACGCGGGATTGGTCTCGAGCGAATTGCGATACCAGAACGCGCGGACGTAATGGATGTCGCCGATCATCCCTTGCTCGACCATTTCCTTGGCCCGCTGATAGAGCGAATTGCTGCGGTTTTGGGTGCCGACCTGGATCACCTTCCCGGCCTTCTTCGCCGCGGCGAGCATCTCCTCGCCCTGCTCAATCGTGTGGGCGAGCGGTTTTTCGACGTAGATGTTCTTGCCGGCCTTAATGGCGGCCATGAACATCGGAAAGTGCAAATGTTCCGGAGTAGAGATGACGACGGCGTCGACGTTGGGGTCGGCAAGAAGCTGCTGGAAGTCGTCGTAGGTCTTAGGAGTATTGCTGCCCATCGTCTGGACGCGGTCTTTGGCGCGGGCAAGATTACCTTTATAGGTGTCGCAAACAGCTACCACTTCAACCATCGACTTACTGCCGGTGTAGAGCCGGTCCATCAGGTAGTAACCACGGCTGCCAACCCCGATCCAACCGATCTGGACTTTGTCGGACGCTCCCAGGGCGGGGAGTATGCCGGGAGCACTGGCGATCGCAAGCCCCGCGGATGTTTTAAAGAAATTACGGCGAGAAACAGGATCATTCATGAAGCTAAATAATCTCCTGAAGTCACAAGCATAGCAAAGCGTTGCGGTCCTGCTAGAATAGAGATTCAATCGGGCCGTGGCGCAGCCTGGCTAGCGCGCTTGCTTGGGGTGCAAGAGGTCCCGGGTTCAAATCCCGGCGGCCCGACCAACTAACCCCTTCTCGTTTCAGACCTTTCCACTTCCCAAAACGGGCATCGTGAAGCCAAATGCAGCCATGCGCTCAGTCTCGCACGCGCCGCATCCTGCGCACGCATCTCTAGTTCTCTCCTGCTCTAATGAAAGTTCTCAATCAGCATGATGTTGCTGCTGGTTTGATCGACCTGACTATAGAGCAGCGTCCGCCCATCCGGTGAGACTCCTAGACCTAGATCCAGTGGCTTCGTCTTCACAATTTGAGTTGTTGTGCCCGTCGCAAAATCCAGGAAGTTGAC
The DNA here is from genome assembly GCA_035295125.1 of Bryobacteraceae bacterium. GTDB lineage: Bacteria > Acidobacteriota > Terriglobia > Bryobacterales > Bryobacteraceae > JAICMB01. The sequence goes on from DATGJP010000072.1 coordinate 78,219, forward strand.
CCATGATGTGTAATCCCTTCCGATGTGTGGAGTGAAATAGACGCCTTTATTGGTTACAGAGTAGTTCACGCCATACACATCCGGCACAACCAGCGTCTCCTGGCCGCCGACCACCGGCATCTTCCAAAGCCCGCCATTCCCGTCGCGCTTCACGTAATAGAGCATCTTGCCATCCGGCGACTCCTGAGCTCCAGAGCCGCCCCCGTGGGTCACCTGCGCCACCGCGCCCCCTTCGGCAGGAACCTTCCAGACCTCTTCGGTGCCGGATCGGTTGGAGGAGAAGTAAATCCAACGGCCGTTTCGCGACCAGCTTCCGAAATAGCTCTCCCCAGGGGTCGCTTGGCGGAGTTGTCCGCCATCCTCTCCGATTACATAGATGTGAACGATGCCGCCCGCATCGGAATCGAAGACGATTTGCTGGCCATCGGGTGACCAGCGCGGGCCGGCGTTGGAGGTCCCAGACAAGGAGGTAAGAGCCGCAGCTTGTGAGCCGTCTCGGTTCGCCGTCCAAACCTGCGTCTTTCCGTTTCGGTTGGAAACGAAGGCCACACGCTTGCCGTCCGGAGAGAATTGCGGAAAAACGTCGCGAAGAGAGGAAGAGAGGGACCGGTCCAGTGAGGCCGTTCGCGTCGGCAGATCCACCTGCCAAAGATTCGCGTCCACGGTTCCGGCCACATAGGCCAGACGGTTTCGACGCCGGGAAACTGAGGGACTGGAGGCAGACGAGCCGGTTCCAGGTACGGCGCGCTCCGCAGCACTGCGCCGTGTGGAGGTGCGGAACAGAGTCGAGATGCTGTTCACGTCCGAAGCAAGAATGATTTCACGATTGTCCGGCAACCAGTCGGCCGATGTGACATTCCGTTGGGGTTCGTCAATTCGCTGGGGACCTCCTTCGGGCTCCATCGCCGGGGTAAGCGAAAGAACAAATAACTCAGAGAAGTTGGCGCGCCGTATAAACAACAATTGGCGTCCATCGCTCGATATAGCGGGCAGCCCGTCACCATACAACTCCGGGCCCGGGTGAGTCAGTGCCTTTGTTTCTCCGCCCTCAAGTGGGATCAGCACCAGCCGGTTGGGCCGGTTGGCGGATTCTGCCGCTGAGACCACCAATGCTTTCGAATCGCTGCTCCAACAAAGCGACTCAAGCGGCTGGGACGCCCCGATCGCATTGTTGTGAAACGTACCGAGGCGCCGCTCCGGGCCTCCCAGGGCGGGAATTATGATTACAGAAAAGTTGTCAGTCCTATCCGCTATCCGTAGGAAAGCAATCCACTGGCCGTCGGGGGACCACCGCGGATAAAAGTCAAACGCGGGATTGGTGGTGAGGCGCAGCGGCGTCCCCGCGCCGATCAGCTTAACGTAAATATCGAAGTTGTCTTCTTCACGCCCGTTCCATGCGAAAACGATCTGGCTTCCATCCGGTGAAAAGCTCGGAGACATCTGGTTGCCCGGGTAACTTGTGATCGGTACCGGGATGTATAAGGCCGGGGCAGCGGGCGGAGAAAGCAGGAAGAAGCGCCCGACTACCCATGCAGCCGTGCTTAGCAACACTGCGCCGACCACTGCCCAGACTACCCAGCGCGAACGGCGGGGAACCTGGGCTGGTACAGATGCAGTGCTCAGCGTGCCCGAATCATACTCCTCCTTCAGTTCGTCCAAAGCTACTTTGAGATCGGCCATGTGCTGAAAGCGACGGGCCGGATCTTTCCGCAGACATCGCATGATGACGCGCGATAGTTCTGGCGGAAGGCCGGGTCGTAGGCTGACCGCCGATTTGGGCTCGTCGCGCAGGATGGACGAGAGTACGGCGGCCTTGGAATCGCCGCTGAAGGGCTGTTGGCCGGTCGTCATCTCAAAAAGCACCACTCCGAGGGAGAAAATGTCGGATCGCGTGTCCACCGGCTTGCTCTCGGCCTGCTCCGGCGACATGTAGTACACCGTGCCCATCACGATTCCCTCACCCGTGAGAACTTTCAGGGTTTGAGTTGCATCGTCTGTCGGCTGCATGAACGGGATAAACTTCGCCAGTCCGAAGTCCAGAACCTTTACGCGGCCATCCGGCGAGATCATAATGTTCGACGGCTTCAGGTCCCGGTGAACAATTCCGGCAAGGTGTGCTTTGGCGAGTGCATCCGCGGCTTGCGCGGCATAAGTGAGGATCTCGCTGATGCGCATACCTCCACGCGGGATGAGTTGGTCCATGGTTTTCCCGTCCACGAACTCCATGGCAATATAGTCGACACCGTCTTCCGCGCCGACATCATAGACGGTCACGATATGGGGGTGGTTGAGTGCCGAAGCGGCCTTGGCTTCCTGGAAAAAGCGCAGCCGACGCGCTGTATCGTCGGCCTTGTCCGGGCGTAGAATCTTGATCGCCACGAGCCGATCGAGACGTGTATCGCGCGCCTTGTACACCTCGCCCATTCCGCCCCCACCGAGGGACGCAAGGATCTCATAGGGGCCCATCCGGTTTCCTGGGACCACAGCCATTCGGGTGTCGACTGATTGTAGCCTGAGAGATGCGGGGGTCGCGTTAAGAACAGCTCTTGCGTGGTCGGGAAGCAACGCAGCCAATTGTGAGCTACAACTTGTCGCCTCAGGCGGACCTCTTGCCCGATGCGATCGAGACCACGCTGGCTTTTGATCTGCTCTCCGCCTTTTTCTTGGCAACGACCGGCTCTAGGGCGCTGCTCATCGGGCTGATTCCATATCTGCGCGGCGGCCGCCTCGTCTTCGGGCAGGGCATGCGAGTAAACGGTAGCCGTCACGTGCACGTTCGCGTGCCCAAGGCGCTTGCTGACCGTTGTCGCGATGATCAGTTGCTCAATGCAAGGATGCCGCGCCACTAATGGAAGCCTTCTGGCTGCTTCCATGGAGGTGGTTCAATCGGCGCCAGTCACCTGATATAGTAGCCTTCGCGCGCGCGAACCTTCAGTCCGGGACGGGTAACCTGGACCTCGATCTTGCGATGCCGTCGCCCGCGAGCTGGTTTCGGGACTGTGTAAGCCAGGACATACTGACTGCGCAGATCGGCCTCGATGCGGTCAAACACCTCCGGTAACGTGTCTGACGCCCCTTCGAAAGCCAAGCCGCCGGTCTCTCGAGTGATCCGGTCCAGATTCCGCTTCCCCCTCTCCAGGTCGTGCATGACCGAATTTACCGCCCAGGATTTTGGCATCGTTTGCCACTCCGGATCGACATATCGAATTGCATACACGATTGCATCCGCGCTCTGGGAGGCCTCAATCGCGTCTGCCAGGCCGTGGTCGCTTCCCGTATCCCATCCGTCCGTGAGGAGCAGCATCGCCTTGCGCCCCGATTGACTCCGCAGTTTCAACTTTGCCGAGAAAAACACGCCATTCCAAAGCGCTGTCCCTCCGCAGCCCAAGTTATACATCAATGCCCACTGGCGGTGGCCCAGGCAGGGATCGCCGAGTATTTCGGCCTCCTGCGTGCCTAGCCGTTCCGTGGCGTCGTACAGGCTTTCGATCGAGTGCGTCGAGTCCCCGAGTAGCCTTTGCTGCTGTTCAACCGATACCAGGAAGGCGCGATCATTCTGAGATAAGATGTGCGAGAGAAACTGAAGCACCGTTTGCCGGTGCTGAACGACAAACTTGTATTCGCTGCCGCTAACGTCGGCGATCAGCCCTACTGTAAGAGCCAGATCGGATTCCTGCCATGCGTACTTCACTTCCTGCTGGATTCCGTCTTCGCGTACGATGAACTCCTCGCGTCGTAGTCCCCGTACCGGAGCCCCGTTGGCATCTCTCACGACGGCCGGAATACGGACCAGGTTCACGTCCACCTGAAAGTCCGGGGGAGGCTGTGCAAGCAACCGGACGGCAATCCACAACATACCCCACCGGAGTTTCATGACACAAACTACCCAGATTGTACCGTCAGCCGGGATGCAACACCACCCTTTCGGCGCTAACGACCAGCGTCGGATCCGGTCTTGCGGGAAGCCCGTTTTACAGCATTTCAGGACGTCCGATCCATATGACCGCAGAGGGTCCTTTCTGGCCGCGGTCGAAGCATCCTATTATGCTGCCGGCGGCTGCGACCTGGTGGTCCGCAGCCTGAAGGCATTGGCGAAGTCCCCCGCGCTCAAACCGGACGAGATCCGTCGCTTTGAGCAACTTGCCCGGGAAACGTGCGCCGCGACCAACTCGCACCTGCCGGACGTGCTATCGGCGGCGGAGGTGGCGCAAGCCGGGCGGCTGGAGCGCCGGCGTAGGAAGCGAGCAAGGGGAAGAGCGGGGCTGGTTCGTACAACCAAACGGATGTCGGGCGACGCGCGGAAGTGGGCTATTCCAAACGTTCCGGCGCTACAATCGGTGGTCGGGTCGGACGCCTTCCAAGACTGGCTAAAATCCAACCAAGTGGTAAGGCACCAGCCTCGCTGCACCGAAACAGAACTCCTTCAAGTCGAGACCCTACTCGGCCATCTCTTTCCCGAGCCTGTGCGGGAGTGCCTCTTGATCGTCGGCTGCCCGGAAGGCTTTTTGGGAGCAGTAGAAATCTTCCTCGCAGACGCCAGCACCCACGGCCGGTACCGGGCGGGATGAGGGTACTTTGCGGAACGTGACGTGTTGAAACAGACCTCTGGCTGGCTTGAAAACGTGCTGGGGCTTATAGTCAACCAGAGTGGCCAGGCAATCTCGAATCGTGTTGAATGGTATCCAGTTCGGTGGTCAACTGATGTAGCAAGGCTGAGTGTAGGACTGATCAACTGAACGATGGCGGCGACTGCCTATGCGAACGACCCGCAGCCAGCCGTCGCTGTGCAGGCACCCCCGCTCACGTCGACTCGCGCATGCCCTGTGAGAAGCCGCGAAAATCGACTATCGAGATCCTCGAGTGCAATAGTGCGATCCGTAAGCAGGTCCATCGGCGCGCCCATAAGCATCCGCGCGCCGATTGGAGTGAAGCGAATCACCATAAAATCCCGAACTCCGCGGGCCTCATGGATATGATGGCGATGCTGCAGAGTGACATCCATGCGTTTCTGTGCTCGGCTGTTGGCTTCGGGTCCGATGCATCGATGACGCGATGAGGCGCTGCGAAGTTCAGCACCATCGCGACTTCAAGCGCTGGGAGGTGCCGCTTATGCGATGGCCTGGGCAAGTAGCCCTCGCTCGCGAAGTAACCAAGGACGTAGTCACGGAGGCGTGGTTCGGAAGGCCCTGTGCAGCCCGCCAGCGGCCGAGATCAGATTTGTTGCCGCTGACGTCGATCCGGGTTGAACCTACCATTCCCATTTGTCAATAGTTCGTCAAGAATGTGGAGCAGGCGGTTCCGCTTGCCTTTGGACAATGTGACCCGAACGCGCAGGTCGAAACCATGCTTCACCCTTCCACGCCCTCAATTCGTTCGCGATTGCCAGCCGGACTTTGGCAGCCCCCTCCCGGCGCCTACCGGATCGGAATCGTGACTTTGGGATGAGTCTGAGCGTAGCCCTCGAAAATCCGCACGTTCGATCCGGCGGAGGTGGTTGCACCGGGAGGAATCACAATATCAATCCGATACACACCTGGATTCCCTGGCGCGGCTCCGGCATAGACAACGGTCGCCTGAACACCGCCGACATCGGCCTGGACCGGAACTGTGGTTGGATTTGCCATGCTGGGCCAGTCGTATTCGGCGACAGCGTTCGCCAGCGAGCCAAGGCCCGACGCGTATAACAGGACGGTCTCGCCGGCAGTAGCCGGAGAGGCGCCCGTGACGGGCGTTCCGTCGGAGTGCGTCGCAAGAACCGTCCCCAATCCGTTACCGGTACTCGAGAAATATCCGACTGAGGCGGGCGCGGCACGGACCGTGATCTCGTTGCTCTCCGCTCCGCCGACGGTGGCCTTTAGCTTGATCTTCCCTGCCCCGGCGGTCGCCCACGGCATGACGAATGTGATCGTCGTCGGGGAGACGCTCAATAATCCGACGGGTTGTCCGTTCGCGGTCAACGACGTATCTCCGAGACTCGTCTGCAGAGGAAGGCCCGGCGACGAATGCTCGGAACTCGCGAGCCCCGACCCTCGCAACGTCACCAAAGTTCCCGGCGCGAATGGAAATGGATGCGCGCTGAAGGTGGCCGCTTGCATCGGGCCATTGGGATCGAGAAAGACAGTCTGCCCCGATCCGGGTTGGAAGGAAGGCCCCTGGATTCCGATGTTGAAAGAGTAGTTCGCCGTCGCCGTGGCGGAGAGATTGGTCCAGGGCAGAGCCGCATTCGACGCGGAGATTGCGCCGATGCCGGGACTCGATAGTCCACCGAATGCGAGCGCCACCGTACTATCCGCGTTTACCGTGAACGTACCCACGCCGATGGCCAGATCCATAAGACGGCCGGTCGGCCCGTCGATGAAATTGCCCCAGCCGTTCGCCTTCGCCGACCCGTTTCCTTCGAAACCCTGCAGGGCATTGGTCAGCGACCAGGCGAACGCCGATCCTCGAACATTCCCTGATCCTCCCGGCGCCGCGGCGTTCAACTGCAGCCACCAATACCGTCCCTGAGGACCGGTGGAAGTCGGGTTGTCAGTCGCCAGGCGCGTGGCGAAGATCATCTCCGGCGCGTTGGTATCCATCCCTATATATGTGTTGCCGTCGGCGGAAACGAAGATTCGCTTCGTGCCTTGGGAGGACGTGTAACGGCCGGAGCCGGTGCAGTCGACGGAGTATGTACCGTTCGAGGACGTATCCTGAAGAGCGCCGGCGTTCTGGTCGCTTTGATGATACGTCCAGGTGGTGGAATTTACGTTGCCACCGTCGTCGAAAGCCAGCCGGAAGCGTCCCGCACGAGCGACCAGCGACGGGCTGGGCGAATACAGAAAGCTTACGCCACCCCAAGCGCCGTTCATCGCGGGAGTCTTGGTCGCCGCGGGGATGCCGATGAAGAGATCGTGCTGATCGGCAGTGCTCTGTTCAAGGGTCGAGCCGCCGATCACCGCTGCCCCCGCGCCGAGCCTGAGGCTGAGCGGCGGTAAGGTCGGATCGGACCAATTCGTCAAGCTGCCGGTGCCGTCCTGGTTTACGCGATACGAACCGTTCCTGTTGTCGGAGTTCGTCGTGACGGTGTAGCCGCCCGATCCGTCGAAGGTAATTGAGCCCATCGAGACGGATGCATTGCTGCGCTGATAGACTCCGTATACATAGTTGAACTTGCCGTTTAAAGATGTCTGATCGAGCGCTGGAACCTGGGCGCAGGCGCACCCGGCAACCGCGCCAATGAGAATGGCATTCGAGATTCGCATGTTTCCTCCTTGTGCGGGTCAAAAACCCGCTCACCGGGTTAGCGAAAAAGGTGCGTGAAAAGTTCAACGGACGTTGGGATAATAATCTAAACCCATGACCATAGCGCGGCCGGAGATCACATCCCTGCTGCAGGCCTGGGAAGGCGGCGATCGCGACGCCTTCGACCGACTGATGCCGGTGGTTTATGCGGAACTCCGACGCGCCGCTCAGGCTTATATGCGGCGCGAGCGAACTAATCACACGCTACAGGCTACGGCGTTAGTCAACGAAGTTTACCTGCGGCTGGTCGAGATAACCAGCGTCCGCTGGCAGGACCGCGCCCATTTCTTCGCGATGGCGGCCTCGATGATGCGGCGCGTCCTGCTGGATGCGGCGCGCGCGCGGTCGGCCCGGAAGCGCGGCGGCGGTGATGTGCGCGTCACGCTCGACGAAGAACTCCTCTCTGCCGAGGCTTCCCGTCAGGCCGCCAGCCTCATGGAAATCGACCAGGCGATCGAAGCCTTGTCAAAGTTGGATCCGAGAAAGGCTCGCGTTGTGGAACTCCGTTTCTTTGGAGGGCTGAGCGTGGACGAGATGGCTGCGGTCCTCGAAATCTCGTCGCAAAGCGTCAAACGCGATTGGAAGCTCGCACGGGCATGGCTCCTGAAGGAACTGGCCGGTACGTCCGTATGAGCCCGCAACGATGGGCGGAAATCGAGCGCATTTATCACGCCGCGCTGGAACGGAATCTACTCGAACGTGAGGCTTTCGTCGCCGCAGCCTGCCACAATGACGACGATCTTCGCCGCGAGATTCTGGCGTTGTTAGCGCAGCCGACCGAGACTGGGAAGCTCGACGCGCCGGCATGGCAAGGCGCCGCCGCGCTGCTCGCCGATTCAGCACCCGAGGTGGCCTCAGGGACACAGATCGGGCCGTACCGTTTCGAGAGGGAACTTGGCACGGGCGGAACCGGAACGGTCTACCTCGCCATCGATACACGATTGAATCGTCCGGTGGCGATTAAGTTACTCTCGGCTCAATTAGGCGATGCGGATGCGCGGCGCCGTTTTCAACACGAGGCCAAGACCGTTTCGTCCCTGAATCATCCGCATATTCTCACCGTGTTTGAAGCGGGCGAGATCGGATCGCGGCCGTACCTGGTTTCGGAGTTCGTCGACGCGGGAACGCTACGCGCCTGGCTGCAATCCAGGAAACCGTCTTGGCGGCATGCCGTCAATTTGTTGATCGGCGTCGCCGACGGGCTCGCCTGCGCGCACGCGGCGGGAATTCTGCATCGCGATATCAAGCCCGACAATATCCTGGTTTCGTCGAACGGCTACGCGAAGCTTGCCGATTTTGGGCTCGCAAAGCTGCAGGAAGGCGGCGTTTCCGACACCACGAAAACGCTGACCACGACAGCCCCCGGCCTCGTTATCGGCACGATCGCCTATATGTCGCCGGAACAGGCGTCGGGCACTCCGGTTGACACACGAAGCGACATTTTTTCCTTCGGTGTCGTCCTGTTCGAATCGCTCACCGGCCGGCGGCCGTTCGAAGCGAGGACCGGTCTCGAGCTGATCCAGCAGGTGATCCATAGCCCAGCGCCGCCGATAGGAGGCGTTCGGAAAGACTTGCCGCTCGCGCTGCGCATGATTGTGGACAAAGCTCTTGAGAAAGATCCCGCCGATCGCTATCAGAGCATGCGTGACTTAGTGGTTGACCTGAAGCGCGTTAGTCGGCAGAAAGAAGATGAGACGGCGCCGCACGTCTCGCGAACACCAAGCCCCACCTGGAAATGGACCGCTATTCTTGCGGCTGTCGCAGTAATCGGACTGTCGGTCCTGCTCCTGCGTCCGCACACTTCGTGGACGAACCCGCTTGAGGGGGCACAATTCACACGACTCACGGACTTCGACGGCTCTGAACTGGATGCGGCTTTGTCACCCGACGGGAAGTTTGTTGCATTCGTTTCCGACCGCGATGGGCCGTTCGATGCGTTCGTCGGTCAAGTCGGCCTCGGCATTTTCACGAACGTCTCCAAAGGAACTTTTCCGGAGTTGTTTCATGAAATGGTCCGAAGCGTTGGATTCGCGGGCGATGGTTCCGAATTATGGCTGCGTGTCGCGGTACCGGATCCCGTCACACCTCGGCCAACCGGACAGTCGCGCGGGATCTGGACCATCCCCGCACTGGGTGGAACGCCGCGTAGAACGCTGGAGCGTGCAGTCACTGCGGCGTGGTCGCCCGATGGATCGAAGGTTGCCTATGTCGAGCCACTCCCGGGGGATCCGATATTTATCGCGGACCGGCACGGCGAAAACCCGAAGCAAATATTCGTAGGGGTGCCGGGCGAGCACTGCCACTATCCGTCCTGGTCGCCGAATCGGCAATTCCTGTACTTTGTTCGGGGATTCCGCACCACCGAGATGGACGTATGGCGAATTCCGGTTGCCGGAGGCCAGCCCCAGCGGTTGACGCACATGAATGCGTTGGTCTCCTACCCGGTCGCGCTCAGCGAGCGTACCCTGCTCTACATCGGCTCGGCCGAAAACGGATTCAGCACCTGGCTCTACGCACTGGACCTGAAGACCGGCGTTACCCGCCGGGCGAATCTCGGCGTCGAAAATTTCGTATCCATCGCGGTAAGCGATGGGCCCAATGGCGCAATGAGGCGGCTGGTTGCGACGGTCGCGAATCCCAGAGGCGCCTTGTGGTCTGTGACCATCGGTTCGCAGACCGCGTTGGAGGCGGATGCGGCCCGCGTCGCTCTCCCCACCGTGCGTGCGGTGTCTCCACGGTTCGGGCCGAACTATCTTCTTTACCTTTCTTCAAAGGGCGGAGAGGACGGGCTGTGGAAGTTTCAGGATGGAGCAGCAACAGAGCTGTGGCGACCCGAAAACGCCACACTGACATCGCCCGCAGCGGTCTCGCAGGACGGCAGCATGATTTGTGTCGCTGTGAAGAAAGGCGAGCGTGGCGCGCTCTATCTAATGACGGCCGACGGCACTGGCGTGCGACCAATCGCGGAGGCGCTCGACATATTGGACGCTCCCTCGTGGTCGCCCGACGGTACCGCAGTTGTGGTCAGTGCCAATGCGGGCGCCGGCGGGCGCATTTTTCGGGTTCCTCTCAACGGCGCGCCGCCCGAACAGATCGTGAACAAACATTCCTATAACCCGGTCTGGTCGCCCGATGGGCATACCATTCTGTACTACTTCTCGCAGCAGGCCGCAACATTCCCCCTGGAAGCTATCACTCCCGACAGGAAAAACCTGCCCCTGCCGCCAATCGCCGTGCGAGGCGAAGGTGGCCGCTTTCGATTTATGCCGGACGGAAAGGCGTTTGTCGCGCTGCTCGGGCCGTTTCGCAATCAGAATTTCTATCTCGTCGATCTGGCGACAGGCCAGCGCCGGCAACTTACGAATCTCAAGCCCGGCTATGTGATGCGCAACTTCGATATTTCTCCGGACGGGCGTCGCATCGTGTTCGATCGCATTCAGGAGAATTCCGACGTGGTGCTAATCGACTTGCCGGCTACGGTACGACGATAGATTTCAGTGCTCATGGCCTGCCTTTGGAGCACACCGAGAAATGCGCACGCGAAAACGCAGGCGCCACCTCTGTTTACAACCCGCACCACACACACCATCGAGTTGACAGATGGGCAAGACTAATCTGAAAACCGCTCGCACCTTGCGGGACCGAAAACCTACGGTGCTGCGGGGCCGCACTGTTCTTTGAGGCGGCAACTTTGCCAATGGTGATGGGAACCGCCACGTTTGTGCATTCCGACCCTGGCTATGGTACCTCTATCTGAACGAGGCCGCGAATGCAGAACGCCAAAATGGTCATTGCGCCCATTTCCCTCTTGTTGCTTTCCTTTCAGCTTCATGCTCAGTTGCAGAGGCGAACTGAGGCTCCAAACACCAGTCAACTGCCGTTGAGTTTTGAGCCCAATGTTGGCCAGACGGATTCGACAGTCAAGTACCTCGTCCACGGTCGTGGTCAGATGCTCTTCCTTACGTCCGATCACGCTGTATTGCGCCTGACGAGCGTAGATTCGACTGTTCTTCGTCCGCGCAGCATCCGGGATATGGCGGCCCGGAAAGTTCGCTCCGCGGCGGTCCGTATGGGCTTCCGCAACAGTAGCAAAACAGCGGCTATTGAGGCGCTCGATCCTCTTCCCGGCAGAGTCAATTACTTCATCGGAAAAGATCCCACCAATTGGCATACGGACATTCAAACTTACGGGAGAATCGCCTACCGCGGCGTCTATCCCGGGATCGACCTCGTCTATTACGGTCAGCAAGGTTCGATGGAGTACGATTTCGTGGCGCAGCCGGGCGCCGATCCGCGCTTGATTCAGGTAGAGTTCGAGGGCGCGAATCGCATGCAGTTGACGCCGGAAGGCGATCTGCTTCTCGATACCGCCGCCGGACCGGTACGCTGGAAGAAACCGGCCGTCTATCAAAACGATCATGGTGTTCGTAAGCCCATCGCGGCGGACTACCGTTTGAAGGGCTCTCGCGTGGGTTTCCAACTGGCGAAGTACGACCGGAAGCTTCCACTGGTTATTGACCCGACGCTGGTCTATTCAACATTCCTGGGAGGAAGCGGAGACGATGAAGACCAAGCCGCCCTCGTTGATCCAACCGGTGTGTACACGGCAGGCACAACCAGTTCCGCGGATTTTCCGACGACTCCGGGCGCCTTCAGTACGACTCTCGGTGGGGGAGGCTCGGCCACGGACAACTGTTTCGTCGCGAAGTTCAATCCGCAGATGAGCGCCCTGATCTATTCGACCTATATCGGCGGCGAGAACACCGATGCGGAAAACCAGTTATGGTTGGCTCCCGACGGAACAGTTTATCTGACCGGGTTCACCACTTCTTTCGGTTTCCCAACAACCCCCGGTGCGTTCAGCAGGCAATATGGCAACGGCCAAGAGGAAGCTTTCGTGACACATCTCTCTGCCGCTGGGAACAGCCTCCTTTTTTCAACCTATCTCGGCGGCACCTTCGACGATGATGGCTACGGACTTTGGGTCGATCTCAATGGTAACGTCTACGTCACGGGCGAGACTGGATCGTTCGATTTCCCTGTCACACCGCAGGCGTTTCAACAGAATTACGGAGGAGGTGTGAATGACGCATTTGTCACCAAACTCGATCCAACCGGCAGCACACTCATTTACTCAACCTACCTGGGGGGCGGCGGCGCGGAGGCAGTCCTGAACCCGTCGACCGGGCCAGCTCCTCCGCAGATCAGAATCTTCTTTGGGACTTCGATCGCGGTGGATTTAGCTGGCAATGCGTATGTTTCCGGTGTGACGACGTCGGCTAATTTCCCGACAACCCCGGGCGCGTACTCGCGGACCAATAAGGGCGGGAGTGGCGATGGTTTCCTCACCAAGCTCAACCCCACTGGAAGTGCGTTAGTCGCGTCGACCTTGCTCGGAAGCACCGGCTTCGATGCCATTACCAGCCACCAGGTCGATCCATCCGGCAACGTGCTTGTCGGTGGCGTGACAGGCTCAACGTCGTTCCCGACAACCGCCGGCGCGTATAGCCGCACGTACCATGGCGGCGCGACTGATATGTTCATCTGCCGCTTCGACCCGACTCTCTCCACATTGACCTACTCCACTCTGTTCGGAGGATCGGACCAGGAAGCAACCGTCTATCTTATTGAGGCCGGCAATGGGACCGTTCTCGCCTCCGGCCTGACATACTCAAGTGACGTGCCAACCACGCCGGGAACCTTTCAGGCCAGATACGCGGGAAATGGCGACATGTTCCTGTCTTTCTTCGACTCGAACATTACAACGTTGCTCGACAGCACCTATCTTGGAGGGGTGAATCTTGATACGGGCTCCGCTTATTTCACCTCCCAGAGCCCTACGGATGTGTTCGCAACAGGCCGCACTGAGTCGCACGCGTTTCCGACAACGCCGAACGCGTTTCTGCGTACTTTCACCGACACCGGCGGCGTCGCCCCCATTGACGGTTTCATCTCTCGTTTTCAGTTCACGGGCGGCTGCAATGAAACGATCAGCCCCACGACGTTGCAGGTGGGCGTCGCGGGTGGACCTCAATCCGTGACAATTTCCGCGCCTTCGGGATGCGTCTGGTTCGGCTATCCCAACGCCCCCTGGCTGACAATAACCAACCCTTCGGGAACCGGCAACAGTACGATGAACTTCACCGTCGGACCCAACAACACGGGTGCGGCGCGTACCGGAACGCTCAGCGTCGCCGGGTCACCCTTGACAATTCAACAATCCAACGTCGCGAGCCAATGCACCTTCACGATTAATCCAACCAGCGCACCATATACGGCTGCTGGTGGGAACGGATCTGTGTCCATTACTGCCAGCGCGCCCAGCTGCGCCTGGACTGCAACGAGCAATGTGTCGTGGATTAGCATAACTTCGGCCGCGGGCGGTACGGGAAGCGGAACAATCAACTACAACGTGCAAGCCACGGGTGCTGCTCGAACCGGTACGATGACGGTCGCCGGACAGACATTCACTGTGAACGAGTCGGGCTCCGGCCAGACCGCAGGTCTCGTATTCGTTCCAGTCACGCCGTGCCGTGTGCTGGACACTCGCGGTGCCACGGGAATGTTTGGAGGTCCGTTCATAGGCGCGGGATCGACACGCACGGTTCCCATTCCGCAGAGCACCTGCAATACCCCTGCAACGGCGCAAGCGTACTCGCTCAATGCAACCGTTGTACCGGTCGCAACACTCGGATATCTCTCCATCTGGCCCGCCGGTCAGAGTCAGCCAATAGTTTCGACCCTGAACTCCACCGACGGACGTATCGTGGCCAACGCCGCTATTGTTCCGGCTGGCATAAACGGCGCCATCAACCTTTTCGCCAGCGATGCCACGCAAGTCATCCTCGATATCAACGGATACTTCGCCCCGGCCGCCACCCTGAACGGGCTCTCCTTCTATAGCGTGACGCCCTGCCGAGTAGCCGATACCCGAACCGCAACGGGTCCGTTTGGTGGCCCATCAATGGTGGGTGGCTCGTCACGTAACTTCGCAGTTCCGATGAGTCCCTGCAGCGTACCGAATACCGCCCAGGCGTATTCGCTAAACTTTACCGTCGTGCCACGCGCGCGGCAGCTCGGTTATCTCACGACTTGGCCGGCAGGGCAGACACAGCCCATCGTCTCAACGCTGAACTCGACAGACGGCGGGATAGTCGCGAATGCAGCCATCGTGCCCGCCGGGTCAGGAGGAGCGATCAGCGTATTCGTGACAGACAATGCCGACGTCATCATTGACATTAACGGCTATTTTGGTCCGCCTGGCTCACCTGGCGCCCAGGCGCTCTATCCGGTCACTCCGTGCCGAATCGTAGATACTCGCGGCGGCGGCGTTTTCACAGGCTCGTTCGGGCCGCCGTTACTCGCCGGAAATACACAGCGGAGTTTCCAGGTTCCTGGAGGGCCATGCTCGGGCATACCGACAACATCGCAAGCTTACTCACTCAATGTGACTGTAGTTCCAAACGGCGTGCTCGGTTATTTATCGGCTTGGCCTACTGGACAGCCACAGCCTGTCGTCTCAACCTTGAACTCGTTGTTAGGCAAGATTGTGGCTAACGCGGCGATCGTACCGGCCGGTCAAAACGGCGCTATCAGCGTTTACGTCACCGACCCGACGCAACTGATCCTGGATATCAACGCTTACTTCGCGCCATAGCTTCGAGCGAGTGTGACAGGTGAGCGGCCCAAGCCGTTCGGAGTCCTCACCCTGCACATTCACCCAGCGTGATCGTACGGATCGGTCCCTCGACACTCGCGAGCCGAGTTTTGGTACGGCAATCCCGTTCTCCTCTTTCATTGAGTGCAGCCGCGACACAACGCGCACGCTTATAATGGGCGAATATCCACTGAGGTCGCTTATGCAACCCATTCTGCGGAGGTACTCGGCGTTGGCTGTTGCTTTATCGGCTCTTGCTCTCCTGCAAGCGCTGCGAGGCCAGAGTTGCTCACCAATTAATTTCTTCACGACGCCGCGGATTTATCCACCTGCTGAGCAGGCGATCGGATCCCAACAGCAGGCCGATGGCTCTTTCACGGAAAGTTTCGGCCCCCGACGCGCTCCGTTCCTGCTCGGCGCGAACGTGCCGAATATCCAGAACACCCTCGCGGGATGCTGTATGTTTGTCCTGGAATTGCAGGGAGTGCAGAGATGAAAGCAACCGCGCGGATATTGTTGTTGGCAATCGTATTCTCGCAACCATGGTTCGGCTCGCGGGCAAATGCAGGGGATTGTGTGGTCGAGTGCGTTTCGGGTTTCTCGTGCAACTATTTTCAATCGCCGGGGCTTCCGCCGCCGGACTGCTCGGCGCAGAGAAGCGCGTACTTGCAGAGGTGCGAAATCGCATGCAAGGGCAAGAGCCGCGCGGCCAGCACGGGATGGGGCTCGATCGCCTATAGCGCCAAGGAACATGCCTGGGGTTCGTCATATTTGCAGGATTCCAAGGCGGCGGCGCAAAAAGTCGCGTTGGGCTACTGCAATCAGCGCGCAGCCAATTGCTCGACCCGGGTGGACTTCTATAACTCCTGCGGCGCGGTGGCTGCCGACGGGGAGATAGTAGGCTCAGGTACGGGTCCGAACAAGGCGGGCGCGGAACAGAAGGCGGTCGCGGCGTGCTCGACGCTGGGAGGCAAACATTGCGGGGTCGAGTCATCGGTGTGCTCCGGCGCGGCGTCGGCATCGAGCGAGCCTTCGGTGCCGAAAGCAATCTCGTGGGGCGCGATCGCGTACAGCAACAAGGACTTCGGCTCGGGTTGGTCGCAGGGCAAGAATGATCGAGCTAGCGCGGAAAGAGAAGCGCTCGGGGCGTGCGCGCAACGTGGTAAGAACTGCGAACTGCAAACCTCGTTCAACAAGCAGTGCGGGGCTCTGGCCGCCGACCGCGAGTTTTTCGGCTGGGGGACGAACGAAGACCAGCGGGCCGCGCAACTACGCGCGATCGACGAGTGCAAGAAGGACGGCGGGACGCGGTGTTCACTACGCATTTCCTTTTGTTCGTTCTGACGAGATCAGTTACCGATGATGCTCGATAACGGGCCAAAAGCACAAGAAGCGAACGCTTGTATCGGAAATGATCGCGTCCACCCCAGCCTCCAAACCACCGGGCCAATTTTGGAGCCGCGTTTAAAACATTAGCAAGCACACGCCAGCAACTCCGGTTGATCATCCCCTATCTGAATACAAATCGATTTCTTCGGGCATCCAGTCTCTTAGCGTCTAGATCAGGGACTTTCTCAAGGTCAGTGAATTCCTTGTAAGCGCCGTTCTGACTACGGTACCCGATGATCGCGGCCGCTTCTTGTGCGGTGAGGTCTGCAATGTCCTGGATCTCTTGAGCGCTAGCTGTGTTTACATTGACCTTGCCAAGATATCGGCTCAGATACGCAACCGCGGTATCGAATTCTTCATCTGTTCCCTTCGCTCCGCGCTGGGCCATATCGTCGACTGTTTTCTCCCAACCAGTTTTGGTGCGGCGCAATCCAATAACGGTTGCTAGTCCATGGCAACCCGAACATAACTTGACAACTACGGCCTTGCCCGGGGCATCTGGCAGATCCTGCGCTTGCAGGTAGAAAGTCGCAACGATAAGAAACGAGTACCTCATGGAACAGCCTGCCGGCAGTCTGTTTCTCTCGTCCACGCGATTAGAATGCACGCGGTGACGGACCAGGCGACGATCAGCAGGAATCCTGTCTCGAACGAAGCCGAATCATAGAGTCGCATACCGTTGGCAACGCGTCCGGACCAGTGCCGGTCCAGGATCCAACCGATCGCCGGCTGGAGTATCGCCGGGCCTGACATGTTTCCGATATTCACAGCGCCTGTGACAGTGCCGAGGAACCGCGCAGGAACGGATTCTTTACCTGCCGCGAAGCCGATCACGACGGGTCCGCATGCCAGACTCGTGATTGCAGCAACTACAGTGAACAGTGAGAGGGGCAAACTCCTAACGTAAAACATCACAATCCATCCCGCCGCTGCGATAACCGTTCCTGCCAAGTAAATGGGTTTGCGTTTGCCGATTCGATCCGACAGGTGGCCCGAAATCGGACTGGATATCGCCCAACACACGATCATGATTGAGCAGACTGCGGCAGCCGTCGTGGAGGAAATGGCGAAGCGAGCTTTCAGGAACGGTGTCCCCCAAAGACCGGTGAAGGCGAGGATTGGGCCGACGATCCCCCCTTGCGCAAACACGATGAGCCAGATGTTGCGGTATCCGAAGATACTTTTGAATCCTTTAAACAGATCCAGCATTGAGGATTGGCGACTCTCCTGTACCGATGCGGGCGCGAAGCTACGCATACCTTCGCTCGCTGGATCGTCCTTCACGATAGCCCATGCGAGCGCGCCGACGAGCAGAATCGCCGCTGCGGACGCGAGCACAACGGCCCGCCATCCGTAGTGCTCGATCGCAATGCGCAGCGGCACTTGCGCACCTAAGGCGCCTATATTGCCGAAGAACAGACCCAAACCGGTCAGCATGCCAAAGCGCTGCGAAGGAAACCAGTGCGTGGCCAGTTTCAGCAGCACGAGCCAGCCAACCGCCGTAGCTCCGCCCACCAGCGCACGACCGGCGCAGGCGACCACAAAGCTATGCGTCGCACCGAAAACGAAGGTACCGAGGGCGGCTGATATAGAACCCCAAATCAACAACCGCCGTGCGCCATGAGAATCCACGAGCACGCCCGTCGGAATCTGCATCGCGACATAAACGTAAAAGTAGAATGCCGACAACGTGCCGAGATCCTGCGCTCCGATCGAGAAATCGCGCATCAGTTCGCCTGTCATTACGGCCAGCGAGACACGCTGATAGAAGCCGGTCAGATAGAAAACGGCTGCGATGCCCCATACCGACCACGCGAGCACCGCAGGCGGCGGTTTCAACGCGGCCGAATTAGAGACTGCGTTCACTTTGCACTAAGAACCAGGCGACGAGGAGTTATATCGGCATTCGTCATTCCGAGCGCCCACTTGATGGCTTCGAGCCACATCGTACGAATCGCCGGTTCATCCCACAGCTCCGTTTCGTGGCCAAACGCGCAGAAGAACACCCGTCCCTTTCCATACGTCTTAGCCCAGGCTTGTGGAAAGTCGCCGTCGGTGCGATGAACGCCTGAATGTTTCAGGTCCACCCCGCTGCTATCCAGCCGTAGCAGAATACGGATGGCGTCGCGTGAGAAATCCTTCGCCTGGTAAATCTCGTCGCGAATGGGAAAGACTGGTGGGAATTGTTTCACCGCGGGAAAGCTGGGATCTTCGACAATGATCGGCGCTTCGATAATGCCCCAGGGATGGCCGTCAAACCGTGCACCGAGCATTTCGCCGAACTCCGGCCATTCCATGAAGGCGGTATCGGCTGTGTGCGCGGCCACGAACCCCTTGCCGTCGTTCTTTACGAAGCTGAGTAAGTCCGCCTTTTGTTGATCGGTCAGCGGAATCTCGCGCATGCCGTAAAAGAAAATTGCGTCAAAGGAGTTAAGATTCTTGCCGACGCGCCAGTCGCGGCCATCAGCTTTCACCGTGAGATTCTGTTTCGTGATGAACTGCGAATCCGTACGAATATAGGCGTCGTAGAGGCCTGTCTCCCGCCCCATATGCTCGATCACAGCCATGGCATGCGATACGGAATCGTGGTAGGCGCCACCGCCCTGCATGTCGCACCAGATAAGCACCTGTTTTCGATTGGGAGGCTGGCGGCGATATCCTATCGGCGGCTGCGCAAATAAGCTGAGCGCTAGAAGCAGACCTACTGCGAACCGCATCCTACTCGGCCTTCCGATAGATGTCGTTGATATTCCAGCAACCCGGCGTCGGGGTTGGCGCGTTTTCCATGGGCACCTGGATTAGCGTCGGTACATTTGAGTGGAGCGCGTCTCGCAGAGCCGGGCCCAATTCGCCCGCCGCGTGGATCATCACCCCATGAGCGCCGCATGCACGCGCCATGGCGGAATAATCGATACGATACGCATCGCCGTTGCGGCGGAACATGCAGCCGAAGTCCCAATCGTAGTGTTGTTTAGTCAGACCCGCGATCGTTCCGAACCCGGCGTTGTCCATCACCACCCAGATCACGGGCAGACCGGCTTCCATGGCGGTCGCCATCACGAGCGGATTGCTGGCGCCGAAGCCGCCGTCACCGATCAGCGCGATTGCCGCACGGTCGGGCTGCGCCATCTTTACCCCTAAAACCGCGGCCGCGCCGAACCCCATCGTGGCAAGACCGCTGGGGGTGATGAAGGTTCCTGGAACATTGATTGGATATTGTTGACCGACGCCATTCTTGTTCCAACCCACGTCTGTCACAATGAACGCGTCTTCCGGCACCGCCTTCTTCAGTTCATTCAAGATCCGCTCAGGACGAAGAGGGTATTGTTCAGAATTCCACTGCCCGGACCAATTGCTGGCAAAGGCGGCACGGCCGCGCGCGATCTCGTCGCGCAGCCCCGGTGCTTCTTGCCGCGGGAGTGAACGTGCCGCCTCTGCGAGAGCACCGATGGCAAGCTTCGCGTCGGCGATGACGCCCATCGAAGTGGGGTAATTCCGGCCGATCTCCGCTTCATCGATGTCGATATGAATAAGCTGTGTGGGAGGAATTGAGAACGTGACGTCGGGATACCAGGAGCTGGAATTGGCTTCCGCTAGCCGGGTCCCGATGGCGACAATCACATCGGCGCTCCTGCACTTCTCATTCGCAATAGGCGTCCCCCAGAACCCGGTCATGCCAAGCAACAGAGGATGATCTTCCCGCAGGCAACCCTTACCCATGAGCGTGTGGGCCACTGGGATTTCCATCGACTCAGCAAGCGTGGCGAGTTCCGCACTCGCCCGAGCCGCCAGCACTCCACCGCCTACGTACAGCACGGGATTCTTTGCCCCGGCGAGGGCCTTGACGATGTTCAAGGCGGTTTCCTGGCTCATCGCCGGCCGGACAATCGGCGTAGGCTCGGCCTGGAACGCCTGTACGGGAAGGTCGGCTGAGAAGATGTCCATTGGCACATCCACGAGCACGGGTCCCGGCCGGCCGGACTGGCAGAGATGAAATGCTCGCTCCACGATTCTGGGGAGAGCCTCCGCGTGGTCGACCCGGTAAATGCGCTTGCAGAACGGACGGTAAATCTCGAACTGATCCGCATCCATGTGCAGATTTACTTCCTGATGCGGATGGCGGCCGTAATAGTGGGACGGGATGTCTCCGGCGATCACCACCATCGGGATCGAATCCAGCGCGGCATTTGCGACGCCGGTGGTCGCGTTCGTCAAACCAGGACCGAGGTGAGTCAGGAGAACCCCGGGCTTGCCGGACGCGCGCGCATAGCCATCCGCTGCGTGCGCTGCCACCTGCTCGTGACGGGTCGAAACGAAACGGATGCTGCTCTTCCCCAGGGCGTCGAGCATTGCGATCACGGTGTGGCCGCACAGGCCGAATACCACTTCTACACCGAGCCGCTCCAGATAGTCGGCCAGCAGGTATGCAGCGATTCGTGTCCCGGTGGCAGGGGTGCGTTCCCGTACAGGCGCAACCGCATCCGTTAACATGCATCCTCCCGTGGGCACACAATTCGCCCACTTCGCGATACTACGCGTTCGCGGCCCACGGGGCAAGCACGTAACGGTACCGATACCGTAAATGCGCCTGCAAATTGACGTGCACGAATAGTTCCGCTGCCGTAATATTGATGCATATGACGAGCCGAGCCACGATGCTCGCCGCCGGCAAGGAAACCGACGAGAGGGTCCAGCAGCAACTCAAGCGAATACTCAGCAGCAAAGCGTTTCAGCCGGTAGAGCGCCTCCGGCGATTCCTCGAGTTCGTTGTGCAGGAAACAATCGCCGGACGGGGCGAACAGCTTAAGGAATTCCTGGTGGGCGTCGAGGTTTTCGGCAAAGAAGCGTCGTTCGACCCGCGAAACGATCCGATCGTGCGCGTACAAGCGCGCCGTCTCCGCACCCGTCTCGCGCGGTACTACCGCGAAGAAGGCCAGCACGACGACGTGGTGATCGATCTGCCGAAAGGCGGATACGCTCCCACCTTCAAGCACGTCCACGTCGCGGCCGAGCGGCGCACCCTACAGACTGCGCTCATCAGCCACAACACCATCCTGGTGCTGCCCTTTTCTGACGACAGCGCGTCCGGCGATCAGGAGTACTTCTGCCGCGGCCTGAGCCACGAGATCGGGCACGCGCTGGCCAATGTGCAGGCGATTCGAGTTCTCGCTACGGAACACACATCTTTACAGGATTATCAGCAGGAAGCGCGGGAAGCGGCCGAGCGGTTGAACGCAGCCATGGTGATTGGCGGTAGCGTGCGCAAGGTTGGCAATGTGCGGCGTATTACGGCCTACCTGATCGATGCTGCATCCGGCTGCTTTGTCTGGTCGGAAGCGTTCGACCGCAAGGCGGAAGACAGCTTCGCCGACCAGGAGTCGATTGCCCAGGCAATTCGTGAACGCGTACAAGCGGGGCTGGTGGATACCGGTCATCGAATCCGTTCTCAAAGGCCCACGGAAAACAGCGCGGCGTATAACTTCTATCTACAGGGTCGGCATCTGCTCGATCAAAGGACGGAACCGGCGATGCGAAGGGCAGTCGGTCTGTTTGAACGGGCGATCGGCGAGGATCCGCAGTATGCGAATGCTTACTCCGGGCTCGCGGATGCGTACGGTCTGTTGGCGCACTATGGGGTGTTGTCGCCCGCCGAGGTGTGGACCAAAGCCGCCTCGAATGCCGCTTGGGCCGTGCTGCTCGACGAGAACTCGGTGGAGGCCCACACGTCGTTCGCGCATGTAAAATCGACCCAGGATTGGGACTGGGCGGGCGCCGAACGCGAATTCCAGCGCGCCATCGGTCTGAACCCGCGATATGCAACCGCCCACCACTGGTACGGAATCTCCTGCCTGGCGCCGCTTGGACGGCTCGATGACGCATTGGACCAGATGCGCATCGCCAGCACTCTGGATCCGGTTTCGTCGATTGTCGCCCGCGATATGGCGGTGGTTTACTACTATAACCGCGACTTCGAGATTGCGCTGGAGCAGTGCGACCGTACGATTGAGCAGCACCCTCACTTCGCGGCCGCCTATGCGATTCTCGGACGGGTGCAACTGCAAATGGGTGAGTTCGAAGAGTCCATTGCGGCGTATCAACGTGCGATTCAGCTCACGCCCAACAGCCCGAGCATGCAGGCCGGACTCGCGCGGGCACTGGCCATGGCGGGACAAAGAAACGAGAGCCGGCGCATACTGACCGAGTTGCACGATCTTTCGGGGAAACGCTACGTGTCGCCATTCGAGCTGGCTTCCGTGCATTTCGCGATGGACGACAGCGAGCAAGGCTTTCGATGGCTTGAGAAGGCGTTTCAGGACCGCTGTTTTGAGCTGATTTCGATTAAAGTAGACCCGCGGTTTGATCCGCTGAAGCGCGATACACGGTTTACTTCGCTGGCAACTCAGCTCGGCCTTTAGAAGATTTCGCTGTTATAGAACTCGCCATACAACTCCCGCTCCGGCGGACGATCCTCGGGTATCGGACGGCTCACCCACGTCACGTTCATGTAGTGCTTCAGCGAGATGTTCTCGTTGGTGATGTTACCGCCCCAAACGCCACAGCCCATGCTGGACGTCATCGGCATGCCGTTGGTAAAAGTCCCAGCATTCGACTTTGATTGAGGCTGGCGAACCATCATACGGCTGACCGGCGCGAGCAGCGCCAACCGGTGAATGTTCTCGTCATTGAGTGAGTAAATGCCGCAACTGTGGCCGCGGCCGCCGACTTCGTAGATCTGTCGGACGATTTCAAGCGCCCCATCGAAGCCTCCGCCATATTTGAACACGGCGAGCACCGTTCCGAGTTTTTCGGTGGAAAAGAGGTGCTGTTTGCCGATCCTGTCCTCTCGCACAACCAGGAAAGTCTTATCTGGCGGAATCGTAAAGCCGGCCAATTCAGCAACGCGGGCAGCCGGGCGTGCAATCGTTTCCGGAGTACGGTGCCCCTCCGCGTCCCAATACGCCGCGCGAAGTTTTTCCTTTTCGGCATCGTTCACGAGGTATCCGCCCTCGTTCTGCAGTTGCTGGACGAACTCATCGTAGATCGATTCGTCCACGACGGCGTTGCCATCAGCCGAGCACCCCGACCCGTTGTCGTTCGTTTTGCTGATCCGGACTGTGCGGGCCGCTTTCTTCACATCCGCTGAATCATCAATGACCATGGTGGCATTGCCCGCTCCCACACCGTAGGCCGGTTTGCCGGAGCTGTACGCGGCCCGGACCATGGCCTGGCCTCCCGTTGCGATAGTCAGGTCGCAAATCGACATCAGTTCCTGTGCCAGTGGAATGCTGGGGGTCTCAAGGCACTGCAACACCTCTTCCGGGCACCCCTGTTTCTTCAGCGCCGCACGCATGATACGGACCGCCTCATTCGTTGTCTTCCTGCTGGCGGGGTGGGGCGAGAATATGACAGCGTCCTTGCACTTAATGGCGTAAATTGCTATTCCCGCAGGTGTGACGTACGGATTCGTCACCGGAATCAGCGATGCGATCACTCCCGCGGGCTTGGCATACTTGACGATTCCCTTTTCCGGGATCTCCTCGACGATTCCCATGCTCTTCTGCCGTAGAGCATCGCGTAACACGCCCAGGATCTTGAACCGGCGTCCCGGCTCCGGACTGCCCATGCCGCTTTCTTCGACGCTCATTCTCGCCAGGCGCGTTGCGGCCATCTCATTCCCTGCCGCCCAGGCGATCGCGCGGCAGAGGTGATCCACGCGGTCCTGATCGTAGTCCGCGATAGCGCACATCGCCATCCGCGCTCGTCTTAACAGATCCTTTGCGAGTGTCTGTTCCTGTTCCGTGATTTCCCTTGCCATAAATGTCGTTTATTCGATTTTTCGCGGTGGCACACCGTCGTATTGCACGGGTATTCTTATGCGCATGGCCTTTTCCCGCTCATGTTCCTCAGCCACCTCGGCGGCAATGCCAGCAACCCGGCCGATGATGAACACGAGCTTGCCGAATGGCGGTGCGAATCCGAGGTCGTGCAGCACCGCCGCGAGCGCACCGTCGATATTGATCGGCAGGGGCTTGATCTTCACACGAACGACCTTCTCGACGGCCCGCATAAACGCGATTCCGTCTCCCGCCGCGCCACCGTCCTTTGCCATATCGAACAACGTATTTGTTCGTGGATCTTCGCTGTGCACGCGGTGCCCGAGGCCCGGCACTCGTCTTCGGCCGGCTCTGGCCTCGTCAACCGTCCGAAGTGCCGCTTCCTCGACCGAGAGTCCCTCGCGTCTGGCCAAATCAAGCCCTGCGGCGATCATTTCCATGCAGGCTGAGCCTGCTCCGCCATGCTCGTCGCCGATCGCCAGAATCCCCGCTGCGACGGCTGCTGAAAGCGATTGACGGTTCCCCGACGCAACCAAACGAGCTGTCGCGCAAGACGGCGCTCCCGAACCGTGGTCTGATACGGCAACAAGAATCGCGTCGAGTAGTTTCCGTTCCTCCTCGCCTGGGAGGCGCCCCCGGTGCAGCAGGAAGACGATATCCGCGAAAGACTTCCGGGTCATCAGCGACGCGACATCGTAACCGCGAACCCACAGTCCCGTGTCGTCCGAATTCGCGATCGCAGTGCGCCAAGGCTCCATGTGTACTGCTCATTATGATTCAGTTCCTGCTACTCGCGGCCCAGTTCAGCGAGACGTTACGGTGCTACCACCGTTACCTCGTTGACAGCTTGACAGGCTGCCCCTATGGTGGGGAGCGAGGTTCCAGACGTGGTTATCTGCTTCCGTTGCTCCCCAGACACCAGGCGATTGCTCGATGAGGCTGTTCGCGAGTCCGGATACGCCGACTACGCTGCTGTGATCGAAGCGGCGGTCGCGAACCTGGCGGTGCTTGAGCGTAGTGTTTCGAGAGGGGCTGTGGTTGTCGAATCGCCACTTTGCCCGTCTCAAACATCCGTTGTCCCGAGCATTCGGCACTTCGAGCAATTCGAGCACGGCGCCTGACGCGAGTTACCGTAGCGGCACCGTTAAGTCATTGGCACATTGCAAAGCCGGTGATAGGATCTTCCAGTAAATCAACTCATCAGACAGCGCGCTGGTGACGAGGGGGCCACGTGAGCATCTTTCCGAAAACTGCGTTAGTGAGTGTCTGTCTTTATGCCGGCTTGTTTGCGCAAGCCGTTTCCACTTCTCAAATTTCTGGAATCGTGCAGGATAGTACGGGCCTTGTAGTTACCGGGGCGCTCGTTACTTTGATACAGACCGATACGGGGATGACTCGTACCACTACGTCGGCGCAGGACGGGTCGTATGTTTTGCCGAATCTACCAGTCGGCCCGTATAAGCTCCAGGTCTCGAAAGAGGGATTCAACGCCGCGGTTCAGTCGGGAATCGTACTTCAGGTGGACACCAATCCCGTCATCAACGTCACGCTGAAGGTCGGCTCGGTGAATGTCGAGATCGTCGTTCAAGCCAGCGCCAGCATGGTCGAGACGCACGAGAATGGTGTGGGACAGGTAATCGACCAGGAGCGCGTGGTCGACCTTCCCTTGAACGGTCGACAAGCTACGGATCTCATATTTCTATCGGGTGGTGCTACTACTGCACCTGCGGGTGATCTCAACACCAACAAGAATTTCCCGACGACGACGATTTCGGTTGGCGGCGGCTTGCCGAACGCCGTGAACTTCGTCATGGACGGGGCCTCGAACAACGATCCTTTCAACAATCTCAATCTCCCCTTTCCATTCCCGGACGCATTGCAGGAATTCAAAGTTGAGACCAGTGCGATTCCCGCTCAGTACGGTCAGCACGCCGCTGCGGCGGTTAACGTAGTGACAAAGACCGGCACAAACCATATTCACGGCGACGTGTTTGAGTTCTTCCGTAACTCCGTCTTTAACGCACGCGATTTCTTTGCTTCGTCTCGCGACAGCCTGAAACGCAATCAGTTCGGGGGGACCATCGGCGGCCCGATATTGAAAGACCGCTTGTTCTTCTTTGCGGGATATCAGGGAACAGTGGTCCGAAGCGATCCACCGACCACGGTGAATTCTGTCGTTACGCAGCAGATGTTGAATGGCGATTTCACGACGCTCGCTTCGGCGGCCTGTCAGGGCAAGCAGGTCACCCTTAGCGCGCCTTTTGTGAACAACATGGTCTCGCCCACGCTGTTCAGCACCCCGGCGTTGAATTTCATCAAGCATCTGCCGATCTCGTCTGATCCCTGCGGGAAGATCCAATATGGCATTGTCAGCGACAACCGCGAGCACCAGATTCTGGGGCGCATGGACTATTCACTGAATGCGAAGAGTCAGTTCTTCGGCCGCTACTTCATAGCGAACTACAACAACCCTGTCACGTACGATCCAAGCAACGTACTAACAGCCAATAAGACCGGCGTCGCAGACCAGTCACAATCCTTCGTTCTAGGCAACAATACAACCATCACGCCGAGCTTGATTCTCTCCTCGCGCGGTACCGTCAACCGGACCCGCGCTTTGCGGGTTGTGCCCTCCTATTTCACGCCCACAGATTTGGGAGTCAACATGTACAGCGCACTTCCCGGGTTCATGGGAATCTCGGTGGGATCGGGCACCAGCGGGTTTGCTCTCGGCACTGGGGGTACGAACCCTGGCTACTTCAACTCCACGGCTTTTCAGGGTGAAGAGGATGTCGATCTCATTGTTGGATCGCATCAGATCGCATTCGGTGTGAACTACATTCACGCGATCATGAATACGGTCAACAATCGTCCGACCAATGGACAGTTTACGTTCAGCAGTCAGGCTACGGGGTTGGCAATGTCAGACTTTCTGCTGGGAACTGTGAGCGGTGGGTTCCTGCAGGGCAACATCGTGTACGACAATGATCGCGCCAATTTCATCGGGCTCTACGTACAGGATTCGTGGAAGGTGTCACGGCGGATGACCATCAACTATGGAGTACGTTGGGAGCCGTTCCTTCCCGAGCACAACGCCAACGGCTACGTGGAGCATTTCGATTCTGCCGCCTTCACCGCGGGAATGATCAGCAAGACTTACCCCAATGCACCTGCGGGACTGAGTTTTCCGGGTGATCCAGGATTCCCCGGCAAATCGAATGTCTCTGGGAAAATGAACGATTTCGCCCCGCGCGTCGGCCTTGTGTGGGATCCAAAAGGTAACGGAAACATGACCATTCGCGCTTCCTATGGGATCTTCTATGACACGCCACAGTTGTTTTTCTATACTCGGTTCGCCAATAATCCTCCGTGGGGTGCGCAGGCCAGTTTGCCCACGACGAGTTTCGCGAGTCCCTGGGCGACCTACCCCGGTGGAAATCCGTTTCCCGGATCGAGCTTCTTTCCGGCGGCCGGCGTGTACGTAAACATGCCTTTGAACGTCAAGCCTCCATACGTTCAACAGTGGAATCTCAGCGTTCAACGGCAGCTTGGTCAGAATCTCCTGTTGTCGGCGAGTTATTTCGGCAACCAGACCACCCATTTCTGGACGAGCACGGAAGCAGACTCGGCGCTCCCCGTCCCCGGCGCGACTCAGGCAACAGAGAACCAGCACCGAGTCCTCTATCTGCAAAATCCGGCACAGGGCAAGTACTTTTCAACCATCGGTCAAGTCGACGACGGCGGGACAGCCAACTATCATGGTCTCCTGTTGGTGGCGCAGCGGCGTCTGAGCAACAGCTTCTCCGTGCTCTCGAACTTCACCTGGTCGCATTGCATCAGCGACCCGGAAACTACGGAACTGACTGGGCCAAGCTACGTCGATCCCAACAATCGCCGGTTCGATCGTTCCAACTGCAGTTCGGATCGCAGGCGGCTCTTGAACATATCTATGGTTGCTAACTCGCCACGATTCAGCAATCGCTTCACGAATTGGGTGGCGGGAGGCTGGCAATTGTCGACGATCGTGCGATATCAATCGGGCAATTACGCGACGGTCGTAACCGGGTCGGATAACGCGCTCTCCGGGATCGGAGGCCAGCGGCCAAACCAGGTTCTCGCCGATCCTTATACACCTATGGGGCCGGGCACTCAGACGTTCAGCATTCAGTATCTGAATCGCGCGGCGTTTACGACAGCCGGACTCGGTCCGGGGATCCTCGGCAACCTGCGTCCACTGAATATTCTCAACCCGGGAATGGTGCAAGTTGACATGGGTCTGTCCCGCAACTTCCTCGTTCGCGAGGGAAAGAACCTTCAGTTCCGATGGGAAGTGTTCAATGTTCCGAATCGACTGAATCCCGCGGCTCCCAATACAACGCTGAACGCGGGCACATTCGGTCAAATTACGAGTGATATTAATGGCTCAGGTTCGCAGGCGGGCGATCCGCGGATTATGCAATTGGCATTGAAGTTCATTTTCTGATCGGAGTAGTGATGAAGATCAGGATTCTGGCCATGATCAGCGTGACAGCCGCTGCGTTCGGTCAAGCAGACTGGCCGACCTATGGCCACGACCCAGGCGGGCAGCGATATTCGCCAGCGGCGCAAATTACACCCGAAAACGTCGCGAAGCTCACCCGGGCTTGGACGTACCACATGAAGCCCGCGGACGCCGACACACAAACCTCGTCGGGGAGTGCTCGTCGGAGAGGCCGCGGCGGCGCGGGCCGCTCTTCGGAAGTCACGCCCCTGGTCGTCGACGGCGTGATGTACCTGGTAACGGCCTACGATCGCATCGTCGCGCTGGACCCGGAGACCGGTAAAGAGACTTGGTCCACGATGATTGCAGGCGGCCCTCCTGCGACGCGCGGGCTGGAGTACTGGCCCGGAGACAAACAGTCGCCCCCGGAATTGTTGTTTGGCACCGAAGATGGTCGCCTGATTGCTGTAAATGCGAAAACAGGCAAGCTCGTACCGGGTTTTGGGAACGAAGGCGTGGTGGATATGAAAGCCGGCATGATGAACGGTTTTCCCGATAACAACTTCGGTCTCTCGTCGCCGCCCATCATTTATAAGAATGTCGTCGTAACCGGCGCGCACGTGCAGGAGTTTCCTAGCCTCGGGCCTTCAGGCGACACGCGGGGTTGGGACGTTCACACAGGCAAACTGCTGTGGCGATTTCACGCTACGCCCCTGGCCGGCGAGCCCGGCAGTGAGACCTGGGCCGATGATAGCGCCGCGAAACGATCGGGTACGAATGTCTGGGGCATGATGACTGTCGACACGAAGCGGGGTATTGTCTACATGCCTTATGGCGAGCCTACAGCCGACTATTGGGGCGGAGATCGAAAGGGCAAAAACCTTTACAGCACGGCGCTAGTTGCTGCCGACGCGCTCACGGGCAAAATGAAGTGGTACTTCCAAGCCGTCCATCACGACACTTGGGATTATGATCTCGCCGCACCGCCTGTTCTGTTCGATGTCGTGCAAAAGGGGAAACGAATCCCCGCCGTATCGGAACTTTCTAAAATGGGTTTCCTGTTCATCCTGAACCGTGAAACGGGGAAACCGATCTATGGCGTTGAGGAACGGGCTGTCCCAACCGAGGATGTATTGCCCGGTGACGAGGCTTGGCCAACGCAGCCATTCCCCGTGAAGCCACCGCCGCTTGCGCGCAACAGCTTCAAACCGGACGATCTCGCTAAGCTGACGCCGGAGCACGAAAAGTTTTGCCGCGACCTGTTCGAGCAGCAAGGCGGGCTTCACGCCGGCGGGCCATTCACGCATTATTCCACGACGCCCAGCGTGATCTTTCCGAGCTCGATCGGGGGTGGCAATTGGAATCCGTCATCGTTTGACCCGAAACTCGGCTACCTGTTCGTGAACACACAAGATTTCGGCAGTCTCAACCAAATGGTCAGGAACAAGGACGGGTCGTACTCGCGTGCAGGATTCGCCGGTACAAATCGATTCTGGGATCCGGATACGCATTGGCCATGCAATCAGCCGCCCTGGGGACGGCTGTTCGCTATCAACGTGAACACCGGAGAGATCGCATGGGAATCGGTGCTTGGAGTTACTGACGACCTGCCTGAAGATAAGCAACGCACGGGCCGTCCGAATTTGGGCGGCTCCGTTGCGACAGCCGGGGGGCTAGTCTTTATCGGCGCGACGGATGACAGCCGCTTCCGAGCGTTCGATTCTAAAACCGGGAAAGAGCTGTGGGTGACTAAAATCGACGCGGGCGCACATGCCGCGCCGATAACTTACATGGGTAAGGATGACAAACAGTATGTCGTCGTCACGGCGACCGGAGGCGGCTTCCTGAACGACCGCTCATCCTCCGATTCGATCATCGCATTCGCGCTGCCTTAGATGAGTTGGCGTCGGATTGTCGCCGTGCTGCTGCTCTTAACGAGCGCTTCCAACCCTGCGCTGCCGCAGACCAGAAAGAAACGCATCCTGGCCATTGGCGATGTGCACCGGAAGATTTACCAGCACGACGCCGTCTCTCACGCTCTGGCCACGATCGAACATCTCGGGCATGAGAGCGGGCTATTCGATACATACATCCGGACCGATATTCAGCTCATCACGAAACATCCGATTCAGTTCGCTGAGACGACCGCGGTACCGGACGCCGACAAGCGGGCAGTCAACTACAAAACGTTGAACGACTTCGACGCGATCGTGTTCTACGGAATAGGAGAATTGGAACTCACGGATCAACAGAAAGCTGATCTGCTTTCCTTTATCCACGACGATGGAAAGGGCTTTGTCGGCATCCACACCGCGATAACGGCTTTCTACTCCTGGCCCGAGTACGGCGACATGATCGGCGGCTACTTCGACGATCACCCCTGGACGATTTTCGACGCTCCCATTATCGTGGAAGATCCGAGTTTCCCCGCCATGAAGGCGTTCCCAAGGACGTTCACCGTCCGTGATGAGATCTACCAGGTGAAGAACTTTTCGCGCAATCGCGTTCGAGTATTGGCGCGCCTTGACGCCAGCAAGCTCGATTTGAAGAACCCACGCGTGCACCGAACCGACGGCGATTTTCCGGTCGCCTGGGCGAGGGCGTACGGCCAGGGACGCGTCTTCTACTCAACGTTCGGACACACGGAAGAATCCTGGGACGATCCTCGAATGCAGACCATGTGGATTGAAGCGATTAAGTGGGCGACTGGGATAACGACCGCCGACGTCAGACCACGTCCGATGGTCTTCGACGCTGTGCATTCGCATTGAATCCGCAAAAACGGAAGGATGGATGGCCGAACTCTTGCCAGCTGGTTGCTTTCGGCGGACCACAATGCCGTGAGTTTTCGGTTTGCGACCCCACTTAGCTACCGAAAATGGTTCATAACAGGAGCTGTAGGAGTGGATCTGCTCGGAGCGTCTCCTTCAGGCCATCAGGCGTCCTGCACTTGCAAAGAACCGCAATCTCTGAAAAGCGACAATCCACGCTGAGCCAAGACGGTCATTTACTCTACTTAGGGTCTCGGCATATTAGAAGTTCTGGGTATCTGGGATACCCTCCATGGAAGCATGTCGAACTCGCCTGACAGTGTTGAAGATCTCGCGCGCTAGAACCCGCGCATGTGAGGTAAACAACTCGTGGTAACCAGGTCTTTGGGTTGAATCCCTGTCGATCATGTTGATTCTAGAAACATTGGTGCCTGTGTCAGGCATGGGAACCGTTCTCGCATCTTCTCCTCAGCGCGGACTTTGCAGATTCCCCTATGAGGAAAAGCCTAAGGAATTCCGTCCGGATGGCCGTGTTTGGACCCGCACCGGTGGAGCTAGGCGTTTTTCCAAAATAAACCTTGTTACAGGCGCGAGAGTGCGGGCTAAGCTGTAACGTCAAAGGCTCAAGGCTCACTTTAAATCAAGTCAGGCCTGTCAATGGGTGAAGTGTCAGGATCGAGCGCTTAAGACAGAACCTAAACACGCGCTAAAGCGTATGTGCCAGTCAGGTTCCACGAACAAACCGGGGATAGCAAAACGCTCGCTTAACCCTGGCTTGGATCAACTCGCGCCAACTCCGACAATCGATCTACCACCATCACTGTTGACCTTTTCGAATAACTTTCCTGTTGCAAAACAGTGGTGCCCTCCTCCAACGAGGATTGTGGAAGCGCCGCCCGTTGCCCCTGAGGACGAGCCGCAACAGGTGGCCGACGTGGAAGCTCCTGCGGTCCAGCCGAAAAAGAAATCAACACGAGATCAAGCGCGCCTGAAGGTCATGGTGTTCGAGGAGGATGACCAGACTAAAGTCATCGTGGCGGCCCAAGTGACCTCCTCCCTCGTGGGGTTGCGTCAGACACAAATGAACGGAATCGCCGATTTCGGGCAAGTTCCCACGGGAGAGCACTCGATTAAGGTGATGTTACAAGGCAACGCGACGAAGGTCTTCCTGCCTCCGGGACCGGTTGCCGTGACGTTGCGGGATCGGGACAACATCACGGTGCCCGTGCCCGTTCAGCCTATCGCAAGTTGGATCGAAATCCGCTTGGTCGATCTGGACGGAAGCCCGGTCGCACAGGCAAGGTATGAACTTCGTTTGCCGGACGGCAACATAAACCAGGGAGCGCTGGATGAGAACGGTAGCGCGCGCTTTGATGGCATTAAGCCCGGGCAAGCCCAGGTTAGATTTCCCGACATCGATGCACGAGAGTGGTCGCCGGCGGGGGCTTCTTGATGGGAGCTGGGTTTAAGATCCGTGAACTTGTTTCAGAGCTGCCTGAGTCGGAGCGTCACATTGCCCGCTCAGAGTGAGTCCGTTGTCACACTGAAATTCCTCGACGGCGCTGCGAAACTGCAGGCTGTCACCTCCCGGAACGCCCGCAAAATAACCCAGGTTGTTGAGCCTGGCACATTGTCCGGACACTTGATCGATAGTGTCGAGGTCACCGATCCTGATGGGCGCGTCGAAGTCTAATAGCTTGAGATCACCGCTGCGGGCCGTGCGAAGGATCGGCTGAGAAACGATCCCGTTTGCGTCGGTAGAAAGAGTTTGCGCTTTTCCATCCACCGTGAGCTGACATGGTGTATTCGCAATCGGGTTTTCCACGGCGTCGGTAATCATCAGCCGTAGCTGAAGTTTCTTCCCCTGCAAGACGAACGTACTGACCTGCCCACTCGGTGCGGAGGCTTTCTTGTCTTTTTTGTCAGGAATCGCAATCTGATCACCGGGATTCAACACGTGGGGATCGTCTCGGATCTGACGGAGTGCGGCATTCAAGGGATCATTCCAAATCGTGGCAAAGTCGGCGAAGCCAAACTTTTCCGCGATACTGGATGCGTGATCGCCTTGCTGGACGGTATAGATTTGCGGCATGACCCCCGTGTCCATTTAGCATAACGAATTCGGTAATGGGAAACGGTCCCGAATCACAACTATCCAGGTAGAATGATCTAACGATGAGCGTGCCGCTTTTGTTTAAAAGCGACGGAGGGATGATCGCGGACCATCCGCAACAGACGATTTTCCCGATCCTCGCCAGCCCCACGCCCGCTCAGGATTTCAATCACGTCCGGCTCAGCATCTTTCCGGTAGGCTGCCTGAGGCTCAACGATCTTCGATTTGCGTTCGACTCATCCATCGTTAAAGCGGAAGCCGAGCAGGAACTCAAACAACTGCCGCTGCTCATGGCGAACCACCCCGACTCACCCTTATCGGTGTTCGGCCACGCCGATCCGGTCGGCCGGGACGATTACAACAAGACTCTCAGCGGACGCCGCGCGATCGCGATTTACGCTCTGTTGACGCGTCGAACCGACCTCTGGCTAAACCTGTATAACAACCCCTTTGGCGGTGATGACTGGCGCAACTGGAAAGCCGGTGGCCCCATGCTGGTCCGCCTCGGCTATACGGCTGACCCAGCGGGTCTGCAACGTTTTCAGTCAGACCACGGGCTCCCTGCGACGGGCCAGTCGAGCGACGACACCCGCCGGGCTTACTTCCTCGCCTACATGGACGCGATTGGTCCTCCGATTCTGACGGCTGATCAGTTCCTCGGCCGCGGCCTTGATCCCCAGGGCAAGGCGGACTACCAGGGTTGTAGCGAATTCAACCCGGTCGTTATGTTCTCGGCAGACGAAAACCAGACCCTCTTGCTTCCGCAGAATAAAGCTGATCGCGACTTCGAGAATGCGCCGAATCGCCGCGTCGTAATCTACCTTTTCTGCACCTACGCT
The DNA here is from genome assembly GCA_035295125.1 of Bryobacteraceae bacterium. GTDB lineage: Bacteria > Acidobacteriota > Terriglobia > Bryobacterales > Bryobacteraceae > JAICMB01. The sequence goes on from DATGJP010000072.1 coordinate 112,587, forward strand.
AAGCTGATTGATCCGAATCAGTGGCCGTGCCCTCGGGCATCCGAGGGTTCCAGTGGGTGCCAGGCTCGCTTCTGGTCTGATGCATCGGTCAAACGCCAGTTCCAGGCCCAACATCGCAAATATGAAGACACCCGGGACACCTTCGCCTGCCGGTTTTACGACCGCCTCGCATGCTTGTCGCCGTGCGAAGGGATTGTTGTACCGTTCACGACCCTGATCACCGTCAGACTGCGGCTCGTTTTTACAGATCCCGAGGGCAAAGACCGGCCGTTCCCACCCGGCTTTCCAGTTGTTGTCGTGTTTGGCAACGGAACCGAGTTGCCGCTTACGGTAGGACAAGACGGGCGCCTGGCATTTGATGCCGATCCCACTCAATTGTCCGTCACCTTGCGATTCGAATCCGGGAATCAATTGTTTATCGCCAGTGCGCCCGGACCGCCGGCCACAGGTTCGGAAGAAATGATTTTCGCACCCGAGGTGGCAAATCACATTGACAATGGATTCCGCCTGTTCCAGTGCCCGCTGAAGTGGAGCATGGATAATTCCGACTGGGCCGCAACCGGGGCCGCGTTCGGAAATAACAGAATTCCCCTGGAAGGCGTCGCCACCATTGGCTCGGACGCCTCACCCGTCTTGTTGCGGCTCAATCCTCACTGGCAATACCTACGTTTTTCGTATTTCGATCGTGCCCTGAAAAAGCGGCTTAGTGTTCCGCAGATGATGATAGAGGGGTTTTTGGATTCGGCACAGTCGTCGGGCGTCCCCGATACTCGCAGCAATTGGGTTGTGGACCCCGGAGACTTGGGTAGCCAATGCCTACCATGGATTCTGCAAACTCCACCGAAGCCCGACCCCGCAGTCCTGCTGCGTTTTCGCTATGTACCGGGATCATTTGTCTCCAGCAACACAGACGGAACGCGCGTTCTTCTCAGTCTCGACAAGTTGAATCCCAACGGGACGGACCCGGCCCGCGTCACCGACCCTGGGCTGAACGCAGGCGCCGTGAAGAGTTTCGTCATCGATCAACCGAACCCCGATCGGCTCCGGCTATACGATCTGCCGGTTGTTTGGAAATCACAGGGTTATGCGACGCTGCAGAATGTGGGTGGCAATCCTTCCCTCACCCTGTTCAAGGATGCCGCGGTCGCATCCACTACCGCCAACGCTCCGTTGATCTTCTCGCTGGATGATATGGTTTTGATGCAGTTTGGCGGTGGAGTACTGACGCCGTTATCCCCATTCGAACCTGGGGTCGATCGTGTCGCGATCTACTCCAATACCTTCCAACCTGGCGATTCAGTGGCGCTGTCAAATGAGGGGCTGTTCATAGCCGATGTTGACAATAAGCAGCCGCATTTCACCCAGCAGGTGGCATTCCTCGACAAGAAGATCAACTACGTTGCGGTCTATCCCGATTGGACTCGATTGGTCATCGCGCAAGGAAACTTGTTCGATGTATTCGATCAGCGCACACCCGACAGTCCTACAGCGCCAGTGGGCGCACGCGCGGCCGTACGCTGGTTGGACGCGACGCCAGTTGGCGGCATCGTGCCGGCGCCTGGAACGCCGATGGCAAATCGACCAGGAGTTCAAAAGCCGCAATCGGGACAGAACTTCTTCCGAATCGAGCCGTTTTATGAACAACGGCAAGACCTTGGGTCGATTCCACGTCCCCCCGGTTTCCGTAACGAGCACGCGAATCCCCGTGCGGAAGCCAACACCAGGAGTGCAGGACGAGTCGATGTCGCTGTTCTGCGTTGTTGCGATCTCCAGGACGGTATCGAAGTCGCGGTTTGTCTGAACTACTTCCGACTTTTCTTCAACGGTAATCCGGCATTTCCGCCGGGTCTGGAGCCTGCCGCCGTGCCCTCCGGATTATCGGGCAGTGATGCTGAGGATTGGGGCATCCTCGGTATAACGAACATGCTCAAGCGTTGGAACGGGAACGATATTCCGTTCAGCACCGCGCGGCCGCAGGCGAAGCCGACCGGTTCGGAAAAGGTGCGTTTCGACCTGCTCTGGCTTGCTCAGAACCTGCCGCGCGCTATCGCGCACTTTGAAATCGGTCTCTTCAAGATGCCTCCGACCATTGTCCCGCCACGCCCAGTGCGTGCATCAATGGACCCCTTCAATGGTTTCGCCACGTTGGACGTCAGCAACAATATCGTGCAAGAGACGACAACTACGCCACCCCATTTTGGAGGTGACCTGGTATTCGCCCACGAGATGGGGCATGCGGGTAGTCTGGATGACGAATACGATGATTCCCACCTTGCGTACAACTTTCCGTGGCTGATCAGTCCGGCTCCCGGATGCCCCTTTCTGAACGAGTTCTTTGCCATGATGTTCGGTGGCTATTTTGCAGGCGTCGGGCGGTATTGGTGGCAATTCGCCGAGTGGCTGCGGAGTGTTTATAACATTGACCTGCTGGTGCAGTACTACCCGACACTACAATACAAACTGCCGCATCACCCGCTCGCGCCGAGAAGGACCCACGTGAACTGGCCGTTGGCTGAAGCGATCGACGTTAGAGCAGCGACCGACCCGAGGCTCAGTCCTCACGCCGGCTTCGATGCCTATCTTTACCCTTCCGGTTCGGACTTATACTTGGGACCCCCGCTCGCGATGGCGAATGCCACCCCAATCGACGGAATTCTTGTTGTATTGGTTAAGCTGCGGGTAGCCTTGCACACTACAGTTGACGCCGTAATTCGCGACATCCTGTTTCGCATGTTCACGGTAGTCGACTTCATGCTTAATGTGAATCCAGCAGCTAAGGTCATCGCAAGCGGGGCGATCAACAACTGGACCTTCAAGCGTTGCCCCGTGCTATTTCAACCGCGCCTTCTCGTCGAGACCGTCTCTGATGATCCCAATTTTCTTGCGATAAACAATGTGCCCGATGCTGCGACATACAAGAATTTCGTAAACGGAGTGGAGTCGCAACATCGCGTGCACTTCCACGTGCGGACGAAAGCATCTGGACCCGCTCAATGGACTGGACCGACCTCTGTCGAAGTGAGTGGAGATCCAGGGCAGTCGTTGGACTTCGGCCTGGTGTTTGTAGAGATGTTAGGTCTTCCGCCGGGGACACCGCTTACTGGAGCGTCCTTCACACCGATCGTTCAATCTGTGCTCCCCGGCGGGAGCGCCGCTTTTCTTTGATTCCACTTTGCCAGGAGGAACGTGATGGCCGACGTTGGATCTGGTTTTTGCGATTTGTCAACGGGAGAGCCTGTTCTACCGACAGGAGGATTCCTGCCGATACACGGGAACCGTCCATTTCCGCCCCTGCCTCACGATCGACCGGTCCGCAGCGACGGTGCATATGTCAGCCGATACTGCACTGAGGGCGCTTCCTCACGTATGCCCTTTGCGCTTCCTCGCGGTGAGTGGAAGACGCGTTGGACGGCGCCACTCGACCCATCCATGCAACCCGAGCAGGTTCTGCCCATAGGCGGCCGGCATTTAGTACCCGGCCTGCGAGAATGGAGGCTTTTCGATCATAATGGCAAGCTGCTGCAGGGGGGCGGGCTTGGGGCGGGTGCGGTGACCATTGACGCAAAAGCGGGCCTTTTCTATGCGGCGCATCCCGCTGGTCTACTCATGGCGCGAAAACTGGGAGATGGATCGCTGGCCTACCAACTCTTCGCCTATGGTGGATACGCCTTCAGGCGCTCTCTGTTGGCAGTTCGTGCCGGAACGTTGAACGTGCTGTCGGAAGAGTTCTTGAGCTACCCGCACTCGGCGTATCAGCCCAATCTTACGGTGTTGGAAAGCATCAATCTCGGACATCCGGCCGTATCGAATGAACAGGGTATACTGACGTCGGCTCAGATGAAAGGACGTTTGGTAAGGCATTCGCCCAGTACGCCCGCTGTGCTTCACCAGGGACGATTCATTGCCGCTATTGAGGACGGAATTTACTTCTTCGATGACGACCTTCGGATTCTGCGAGCCATCGGTGGCAAATTTGTTCCGTTCACCATCAGTTGTGATGAGAGCGGCCATCTGAGGTTGGTAGTAAAGGTAGATGACCAAACGAAGTTTTGGCTGCTCAATCCGGATGGCGAGCTTCTGGGCGAAGCTGTGCTGCGCGATAACCCGACTCGATATGTTTGTCCGCCGGTGGCCGGCTATGATCACCGAACTTTCTTGGTCACAAACGGGGCCGTGCTCGCACTAGCTGCGGATGGTCAGGAACTCTGGCGCTCTGCGACGCCAGGTCGGGCCATGGGAGCTACGGTATCTGCCGACGGGCATGTACTCGTTTCCGCGGGATCGCAGGTAATCGCCTACGGAGAGAATGACCGGGGGCGCGTGCTCTATAGCTCCAATAAAGGAAGTCTGGCCACCGCGGCAGTACTGACCGTTAATGAAGAATTGATGGTGGCAACCAACGAACAATTGATCTGCCTGTCAACATGATGTTGCCGATTGTGGTCGAGTCGTACTGGCCTAGGGATAAAGCTCTTAACGTGCAAAGTACGCATTGATGTCGAGAATCAGGTCCGTCGGGTTAGTCACGAATACGGTGATCGCACCATTGGTCACGGCTGGAACGATCGCAGCGTTCGCCACCACCTTGGCTCCCGGAGAGTTCAGTGTGGACACAAACCCGCCACCTGCTCGAAATTTGTTCATAACCGGAGTTGATTGGACTAAGCCCTTTTACCTATGAAGGGCATAGTGAGCCCGCGCCGCGACGAGAGTTTCAGCGATTTGCGGTGACGGTGGTCTTAGTGGAACTGGGAAACTTGACCTACGAAGCCGTCGTACAGCCGACCATTTCCGATATTCTCCGCGTCAACGCTCCACCGTGATGATCAATTGGTCTACGCGTCGAGAGACGATCGCCGTTTCCTATGGCAAGTATTTTGAGGGAATCGGATTGCCAGGCCGCTCGCTATCCCAATAAATGGAGACAACCCAATACCGGTCGCCGTCCTTTAACAACTGAAAGCTGTTAATCCCGCGCGTGAACGGCGCGGGATCATCGGCGCTGTGCCGCGATTCGTAAGTCGTGAAAACATGGACGATGTTGCCAAAACTCTCGATCCTCTGGGCGATTCCCCGCTCGAAAAAGCCATTTGTCCGGAAGTTGCCGGACGCGCGCTCGACGTATTGGTCGACCGTCATGGGCCGGAGATCGGCGTGGCCCTCCGGCAACGCTACCGTGGGCGACAGGCGCCCATCCGGCACGAACAACGACCGAAATCGATTCCAATCGCGCTCTTTCCCCTTGGGACCAGAGATGACATCGTAAGTAGCAGCGATGATCGCTTCAACGGATTTTACATCCTCGTGGTTAGCCTTAGGCCAGTCGGGATGCCCCGCGATGGATGTCGGCGGCGCCTGTGCGAGCACCCGGCTAGAGATCATAACTAGGAGAAATGGAGCGATCCGCATACCGTATAGTATGCCGTGTTCACGTGGCGGACGAAGACCTGCATTCGGTCATCCGAAAACTGTGCCGACTGCATAGGATTATCGGCGATTCGGGGAAAGTTCTCTCTGGCGCGCCCGAGTTTATCCTGCAGCTACCATGAGTCACCAGCAACTCCTCCTGGCGATTGATAGCGGCCTGGAATTGGCCGCACCGATGCCATGCTGCAGTTCCTGACGCGGCAATTCAAGAACGACTACCGCCGTCACCTCTCCGCATCGCCGCGCAGCGTGCCCGTAACGCTGTCGCAGCAACAGCCATGCCAGGCCCCACCGTTGTTCGACGTTATGTGGGCCGGGGTGTGAAGTGCACGAAACCCTGATTCAGCTTCACGTTCTAATCCCTCGACACAGCTCGCGAAAGGAATCACGAGTGCCGGAAGTAGCCCGATACCGAGGCCGCGAGTGTGAACATCACCAACGCTATGCCCCAGAGCACAAGGACCCCTAACGCCGCACCGGTTTTGAGGACCGCTTCGGCCGGGTTTGCAGGGTTGTAATAAGCGCGCACAGGAGATCCAACTGGGTATTTCGCCGCAGAGGCTTCTGCAAAGGCTTTGCTACCCGACGTTCTTTCGCGCCGGATCTGCTTGCTCTCGTAGCGCCGGCCGCGAACTTCATAGGCGTAAATCACGGCAGCCTGGTATAGCTTGACGTGCGCCGCGCTAACCGCGACGCCGCCAACGTAGTCCCCGGCATCCTCGATTCCGGATGACACGACCGTCCCGGCAGCGCTGGGCCAGCGATGCTCCTTCCTCCCCTGTAGCAGCCACATCAGTCCGAACAGAGTCAGGTAGACGCCGAGTCCAGTGGCGATAATCAGCACGTTTTCGTTTTCGGCGTTTGGAAACCAGCGCAGCACCAACCGATGCAGCGGAGCCAGTCCGTACGCCACCAAAAGGACCACCGAGACCACAAAAATCGACAGACATCCCAGCCGCTCAAAGGTCAGGGAAAGCGGCTCACGTTCAAGTATGGCCTCTTTCGGATTGGCCGGATCGTAGTAAGTATGAGCCGAAGCACCCACTGGATACAGGTTTAAGAATCGCCCCAGATCCAATTCACCGATCGGTATGCCCGGTGCCTTCAGCCGATGCCCACGATGCACCTCGCCGTCGACAGTGTACTCGTACACGATATTGGGAACGATTTCGGGACCCGACTCGCCAGGGCGAATGCGTCTTGGCTCGGAGGTGACAATCTTTGCCTCGGTCTCGATCCACCGCCTGGTTCTGAGTGTCGCGACAAGACGGGTCACGATCACCGCAAGAAGAATAAGGCATAGCCCGCCTGCGAACAATCGGATCAAGTTTCCGAGTTCGGACATCCCAGTATTCTCCCACCCATCCCGAGGTGTGGTCCGCTCAAAGGTCAAACGGAATCCGCCAAACGTCGACAAACGTCAGCTTGGATACCGTGAGCGGCTCTTCAGGAACAATCGTCCATGCTTCCGCATTAACATAGGGGCCGGCTTTCTCCGAGTACCGCGTCACTCGGCCGGAAATGATACGATTTCTGAAATTACCCTCAAATGAGTCCTCAGGAATCGATCGCGCACTATCGGATTGTCTCCAAGCTCGGTGAGGGCGGGATGGGCGCCGTTTATCGCGCTACCGATACGAAGTTGAATCGCGACGTCGCGATCAAGGTCCTGCCGGAGGCGCTCGCCGGGGATGAGCAATACATGGCCCGCTTCCAGCGCGAAGCTCAAACGCTGGCGTCGCTCAACCATCCCAACATCGCGGGCATCTACGGTATCGAACAGGGCGCCATCGTGATGGAGCTTGTGGAAGGAGAGGCGCCTCGCGGTCCCCTGCCGGTCGAGATCGTTATCACGTATGCGCGGCAGATCGCAGCGGCCCTCGAAGCCGCGCACGAGAAAGGCGTCATCCACCGCGATCTTAAACCCGCCAACATCAAGGTGACTCCGGACGGCGCCGTCAAACTCCTCGATTTCGGGCTCGCGAAAACGCCCGAACTGCCGGCTTCCAATCCCACAACATGCCCCACACTGTCCCCCACTCTTTCGCTGGCAATGACGCAAACCGGCGTGATTCTGGGGACAGCGGCGTACATGGCCCCCGAACAGGCGCGCGGCTACGCCGTCGATAAGCGCGCCGATATATGGGCTTTCGGCGTCGTAATCTTCGAAATGCTCACCGGGACCACGCTGTTCCAGGGTGACACCGTCTCCGACACACTCGCTGCCGTGCTGCGCGCTGATATCGATCTGGAGAGGTTGCCGGCGGATACTCCGCAAGCAGTGCGGCGGCTCTTGCGGCGGTGCCTGGAGCGGGATCGGAAACACCGTCTGCCGGATATTGCGATGGTTCGGTTGGAACTCGATGAACCGCCCGAGAAGGCAGCTCCTCCGGCGTTGCCCCAACGCGCAACTCCCCGAAGTGCGAGGCTGGCGTGGGTTGTCGCCGGCTCATTTTTGGCCGCGCTCGTTGCCTTGGGTGCAGTGAACTGGCTTCGTCCCAAGCCGCCCGATCCCGTCGCCGTCCGTTTCGCCCTTCCCTGGCCCGAAGGCACCCAGGAAGTCAGAAGCGCGGCGACTGAGGCGACGGCGTCCCCGGATGGACACAATCTCTGCATGATCGCAAAGGGGTCCGACGGCGCGAGGGCTCTGTGGGTGCGTCCGCTCGATGAGCCTTTGGCGCACCGATTGGATAAGACAGAAGAAGCAAGCGATCCATTCTGGTCTCCCGACGGGCAATTCATCGCTTATTTCGCCGGGGACAAGCTCAGGAAGATTCCGGTTGGTGGCGGATTGCCGCAGACCATCTGCGACGCGCCCCATTCGTCCACGGCGCTGGAGACAGAGGGCAGTGGAGCCTGGAGTGTTTCCGGCACGATCGCGTTTTCCACCGGCGCCGATTCGCCCATCATGCGAGTACCGGCGACGGGCGGTCCGGCCACTCCGATCACAAAGCTGGACACCGCGGCCGGCGAGACCCGGCACTCCTTTCCGCAGTTCCTGCCCGATGGCGACCACCTGCTCTACTTCGCCGCAAATGTAGAACAGGCCAAAGGCGCGGTTTATGTGCAGGACCTCGGTTCGCCTCATCGACAGTTCGTAATGCGCAGCAGTTTGCGTGCGGCGTGGGCCCCTCCGGGATATCTACTATTCCCCAAGGTTAAAACTCTGTATGCCCAACGCATCGACCCAAAGAGCTTCCAACTTACAGGAGACCCGGTATCCATCGCGGAAAATCTCCTTGCGCATGACCCCACCGGAACGGCCGGGTTCGATATCTCAGGCGGAATTCTCATTTACCGCACGTTTGATCCCGCGGCGCTTGCACAACTTGCCTGGTATGGCCGGGACGGCAAGCGACAGGAGGCCGTCGGCAAACCCACGGCTTACACGTCGGTAAGAATGGGGCTGGACGATCGGATCGCTGTGGTGAGCATCGGCCTGCAGGGTTCTGCCGATACCTGGACCATCGACCTGGCCACCGGCGGTCTGCGGCGCGCCACCAGCAATAGGAGCACTTCCTTCGTGCTCGGACCGTTGTCGCCCGATTCCCGGCGCCTTGCAGTCAACCTGATCGACTCACAGGGGATCCTGGAGGCCAGCGCGACGGGAGGCAGCACGCGGGTCCTCGGTCCCGCGCCGCTCTATGCAGACGATTGGTCGCCGGATGGCCGATTTCTTTTTTGCCGCGATGTCAACGGCGACCATTGGACTTTGCTGAGGACGGACGGCAGCGGGCAACTGCAGCCGGTTGGGAACGGCGCCCGCGGGATGCAGATTCGTTTTGCCCCGGATGGAAGAAGCGTGGCGTATGTCTCGAGCGTATCGGGACGAGGTGAAGTGGTGGTGGCGTCGTTCCCATCTTTTGCGGAGAAGCACCAGGTTTCGATCGACGGCGGCGTTCATCCCGCATGGCGCAAGGACGGCAAGGAACTGCTTTTTCAGTCGCTCGACGGAATGGTCATGAGCGCCGAGATGCGAGTTAGCGGCGGAGCGATCGAATCCGGGATTCCCAAGCCTTTGTTCCCGGAACGTTACAAACACGGCGCCGGCTCTGGCTCTTTCGGATATTGGGCTGCGCCAGACGGGAAGCGATTTCTCACGCTGGAGCGCGACACCCGACGCGGTGGAACGATTGTCGTGCTCAACTGGGCTGCGGCTTTGAAGCGATAGGTTGCGGTCTCGACAACACAGTGCCGCATCCCTCCAAGCGTAATTTTCGGGACGATTTTTGCACGCGCTCTCACCTCTCAGACGGGCATGTGACCGTCAGCCAGATGTTATTTCTCGATGATGATCGTGAGCCAAAACCGAAACAAACCCGCGAAGCCCAGCGCAATTTGCACCCAGAACGTACGTCGTTTGACTACGCCTCAGGAAGCTCTCAAGCTGGGGGCAGCTTCCACCACTGGAGCCACCCCGCCACGACGCTGCAAAGCTTTGCGGTTGCGGCGTTCCGCTATCCACGCTGAGGTGCAATCCCTGTGGAAGGTTCATCAGGGCTCCTAACGACGGCTCCCCGTCCCCGAAAAACCCCGCTCGGCAATCGTTGAACCGCCATCTTCGGGAGTCCCGTTTCCCGCGACAGTAGAGATGATGCCGTTTATCGCAACATAACGGACGCGCTGATTCTGAGTGTCCGCTATGTAAATCCCGCCTCGAGCGCCCAACGCAACCTCCGACGGCCCCCACAAGGATGCGCTGTCGTCGATTCGTCGAAGCTTGGGCTCGGCGAGGAAGTTCAGGCCTGGAAATGACGTCTGGTCCGTCACAGGATCACAAAAAACGTTGCAAGAGTTGCATAGCCGGCGAACGGTGCCCGCCATTCAATAAGCGAGCAGACGCGTCACAAGTCGGTTTCGGCTCCTTCCTCTGTTTTCGGATGGGCCTTCGTTTACATGATGGATAAGGAGTCGAGCGTCGGCATCGTCCCGCCGAACTGGGGGAGGTTATACTGGCGGATACAATCCATGCCCGGCCTTGAACCTTATGCTGAAGCTCTCGGTATCCGCACCAGGAATATCTATTCCGGTATCCGTGCCTTGCTGTCGTTGCCTGCGTCTGGAGATGTGGGCGCAGTTAGCAACTTAAATCAGGCGTCCGTGCACTACTTCAATTTCTACCTGGGGATTGATGACCTCATCGAAGGCGGAGTTTCGTATTCGAAGAAGTATTCTGCGGGGTTCCAGCAAGGCTCTTGGCGTCAGTTTCTAAATCCTGGGCAGCCTAGCGCCGCCTCATCGGTTCACTTCGGTCAAAAAGTCCAGCTTGAGCTGACCACCAATGCCCAAAAGCAAGTCTCCCTCACCTTAGGAGGACAGATAGTGGGCAGCTATAGCGGGATAGGCGCAGGTCACGTAAAAATGGTGATCGCAGTGGCCGATGCTGTACCGCATGGTCATGCGGCACAGGTCTGGTTTTCGTTAGTAGCCTTCAGTCAAGTGAAGTTGCGGGCTGCGGGTGCGACGGATTGGCACGATGCTGGCGCTGCCGATTTTCAAGCAGCCGACCACCTGTTTCCTCACGGCCGACCAGGGGTGATGCGCCAGGGCGGAGGTTTGCTCTCCGCTAGTATCGCGCAGCCGGGATAAGAAAGCCCGCACCACCGGATGGCGGGCGGAGGGAGCATTGCGCAAGAACGTCAAAGCCCCAGAGCGCGAGAGTAAGAAGGAGCAGCTCGCGAGTGCTCCGCCGTCGGCAAGCGATGTTTCCGCGCCGGCGCTCCTCAGCTTTATCAAGCAGGTCAGTGCCGAGCAAGATTGGGATGCAACGCGACTCGCCGCTCTCCTGAACATCGAACCCGCTGATGCACCGCAGATCGCCGCCACGCTGGAGATGCTTGGCTATGCCGAAGAGGTGCCGGACAAAAAAGGCCTGTGGCGGAACACGCAGGCAGGTAAAACCGTTTCCGGGGCGAAGCCGCCACGGTTGAATCGCGACAGCGTGCTGAAGGCACTTGAAGAACTCCGCGATCGAGTGGAGCAAATGAATGCTGCCCCTGCTTCGCCCTTCCGTGTCATCGAACTGATCGCGTTTGGAGACTTCCTCGACGAACACGCCAAAGTGCAAGCTGCTAACGTAGGTGTCGGCCTGGCACCGAAAGACCTCGCAAAGAACGTATCCGACAGCGCCGTTGAGCGTAAACGAGAAGAGCACGTGCTCTCGGATCTCCGCGGCAAATCGACTCTGTTACATCTGAATCTGATCGAGGACTGGATGCGGAAACGGTCGCATCGTTATGTCCTCGGGCGCAATGATGGCCCGGTCTCCTAGCGCTTCAGGCCCCTTCGACCTCCAATGAGAAATCGATATTTCCACGCGTGGCATGGCTATAGGGACAAACCTTTTCGTGGGTCTCCTCAACCAGGGCGACAGCTTCGTCTTTCGGCAAGTTCGGAATATTGACCTGCATCTTGACAGCGATGCCAAAGCCGCCGCCTTCCCGCGGGCCTACCGACGTGTGACAAGTGACTACGGTTCCCTTTACATCTTTCTTATGTTGCCGGGCAACGAATTCAATCGCGCCACCGAAACAGGCGGCGTAGCCCGCCGCGAACAGGTGTTCAGGCGTTGTCGTGTCGGGCAATCCAGGTCCCCCCATTTCCTTGCGGACTGAGAGGTTCACACTTACCGAGTGATCCGTGGTTTCCGAATGTCCATTTCGTCCACCGGTGTTGATAGCTGTTGCAGTGACAAGTGGTTTGATTGTGTATGCCGGCATTGGTTCCTCCTGGCTATTGTAATCGGGCGGCTGTACGAGATACTAGAATCCCCTGATTTGCTTGCCAATCCGTCGAACAAGCGCGTTGGCGTGAACACGTCTACTCTTTGCCTTGGTCCCGAGGTCCTCGATTCGACACGTTCGGGGCGAGCGCTGCAGTGGCATGGCTCCGCGTTAGGATAAGACGCATGAGAGTTCCTTTGTCCGCGTCGATCGTGCTTGGCTCAGTGATCTTGCTTACTGCAAATGGAGGGCAGAGTGGTCAATCCTCGGGCGGTGCCACTCCTCAGTCCGTCTTGACCTTGGCGATTCCGGGCTTTCCGGACGGCGGGCAGATCCCTGTCAAATTCAGCCAGGCCGCTCCAGGCGTCGCACCCGGGGAGGGCACATCACCGGCAATGCAATGGGCTAACGTTCCGGTCGGCACCCAGAGTTTCATGCTCCACATGCATGATATGGACGTCGTGCGCAACAAGACTCTCGACGATCAGGTGCATTGGGTTTTTTGGAACATTCCGGCGTCCACAACCCGCTTGCCCGAGGGTGTCCCGAAGGGGTCGCAGTTGCCTGACGGAAGCTACCAGATCAGTGCGACTGGCCCAATGTACCGTGGTCCAGGCGCACCGGCGAGTGGTCCGTTGCACCACTACGTTTTTGAGCTGTACGCGCTGGATACGAAGCTGGATGTAAAACCATCGGCCGATGCCTTTGAGACACGCGCTAAAGTCCTCAAGGCAATGCAGGGGCATATTCTGGGGAAGGCGGTCTATGGAGGATTATTCAAGCGGCCGCAGTAACTGATTGCAGGCATTCTTCAAACGCTGGCCTTGGCTCAATCGGCGATGGCATAGCCGCAACCGCACGGCACTCAATCGAAGTTTCGGCTATGTCGCTCTACGAGGCCGCTGTTCTCGGGTTTCCGGGATGTACTATCCCCCCAGCCCCGTGGCAGAAGCGTTTTGAGAGCGCATGCGCAAGCGAAACCGCCTCCAATCTTGCTTCCATCGCGGAAAACTAAGTAGCATTGGGCTTCCTCCGGCCTTTGGATCTAACCGAGAACCACCCGTGAAACCGCCAGCCTCAGAATAGGTTAGGGGCGTCTTGAGAACGCCCCTATCTTCCTCCGACTAGTGTGTGATTTGCCCTTGCGCGCTCACCTGGAACGAGAGGACGCCATTGGCAGTAGTCATACTCGTGCCGCCCGGCGCCAGGGTAACGACTTGACTCCCGCCCGACGATATCACCGACACCGAGTATCCAACGGAAACCCCGAGATCGGTAATGATGTGCAGGGTCTGCGCGGCGGGAACCGTATAGCTGATGCTGCCGGAGATTCCGGTACCGTCCAGTGCCGAACTGGATAGCACCACGCTATTGCCGGCAGCGGACTGCAAGAGCACACCGACAGCTCCACCATTCACCGGCACACTGGTTGCGTTCGCGACCTGTGAAGCGGATGGGGCAAGGTCGAAGACCGTCAGCCAGCGGCGGCTCGCGGTCTTTGCGTCGGTCGGACGGATCTCCTCGCGCCACACCTTGTTCCATGTCCGGGTGTCGGAAGAGAACTGCGTGGACGTCGTGATCGACGCGTTGGCCGGCAGGATCGTGGTCATGGAGCCCGCGAATAAACCCGTGTTCACGTCGAAGCGATGCAATCCCACGGCAGGAGGTGTAACTTCCACCGGGTTAGCGGCAAAATGAAACGCCAGGTACTGATCGAGCGACGCGTCGCAAGTGGTGCTGCGGTCGTAAACGATGAACTGCGACGGCCGCAGATACAAGACCTCGCGTGTTAGCGAGGTGACGGCGGAGTTCGCGCCGGGACAGATGGTCGGCTGGCCGGTATCGGGATTGTGGAAGGGATAATACATATCGCCGAGGAACTGGCCCACCGCGAGCACGTACGATCCGCCGTCTTCGAACTCCCCGACTTTCGTACGGACGCCATCCGAACGCTGCGCCGCGCTCTGTCCGTAGGGCGCGACGAGGTTGCCGGAACTATCGAGTTGCCGAACCTGGAACGTGTTGTAGAGGATCCGGTTCCCGATGTTGTGACTGGCGCTCCAGTTGCCATAGCGATCATCGAAGGTCAACGACCAACCCGGATCGCCATTGGGATCGTGTGTCAGCCATGCGTCGGCGTTCACGAGCAGAGGATTCCGGTTCCGCTCGATCGCCAACGATCCTTTATCGAATGCTTCGTGTCCGGCGCCGGGATTGTTGATGTAAGGACCCGCCACGAACGACAGGAACGTCGCGCTCGTGGACCAGTCCGAGCGGGCCGTCACGCCGCCCATTCCCGGGGCGAGGTAGGAACTGGGAAGGCTGGAATAATCTGACGTTTCGGGAGCGTTCGGATCCCAGAAGAGGAAGTCCACCCACTCCGTGCTGTCGCCGACGCCGAGGTTATCGAGCGCAGCCTTCGCATCACGGGCATACTTGTGCATCATCGGCGCCATGGGATCCCCAACCATCTGCAGAATTCCCGCCGAAAACCGGTAAGTATCAACGACGCCAGTGCCGGGCCAGATGTTCGGATCGCCAGTGGAATAAAGTTCGCCGCGGTCGTCAATCATGTCGCGCGTCGGCCAGGTGAAAGACATCAGCCAGCGCGGATTGTCGACAGGATAGGTGTAAGCGGTTTGCGAGTTCCCGGTGTTGATCAGGTCGATGCCTTTCGCAGTCTTCACCGCAAGGGCAGGCAGGGACTGATTGCGGGTCGCGAGAATTCCGTATTGCGAGTAGCCTTCGGTCCAACCTCCGCCGGCAAGGTTGGCCTGGTAGTAGGGCACAACCCGGCTGAGGTGTTCATGGTTGTACCACGCGTTCCACCACGTATCGCCGATCGGGTCGTCACCCTGGACTGCCAGGGCGGCGTAACATTTCGCGGCGTAGTAGCCCGCGTAGTAGTTTCCCTGCGGATGCGTGTACTCAAAGTTGCTGTTCGGATTGTTTTCAAACCCATTGATCCAGTTGTTGAGGGCCGTTCTCAACTGCGACAGTTGCGCGGGAGTAAGCACGTCGTGGAACCAGTCGTAGCCGAGCGCCATGGTGACGCCGAAGAAGCGGATGCCGTATCCGAAGTCGCGCAGCGGCACCTGGCAGTTGCAATCGTCGGCGGTTTGATTGGCAGGGTCCGACATCGCCATGAGGATGGATACGGCGGCTGCCGCGTACTTCGCCGCGGTCGTCGGATCCGACGCGCGGATCGTTTGATAGCACAAACCCAGAGGCATCAGGGCATCGTGGTAACCACTGCCCTCGTAGCCCTCGCCGATATTCGGCCTGTCGATGTAGTCGTTGCCGTTGATGAACTGCGCTGTACCCCCGGTGTAGGAATCGCAGGTCGCCTTGAGCCGGCTCCACTCCGTTGTGTTGGCAGACATACGCGAACGCAACGTGGCGAGGGTCGCGGTGTCGAGAATGATGCGCGGATGAGCGCCGCCCGTGGTGGGAACGCTGACGGTAACCGTCACGGTCGCGCTCTTGGTGGTGTCCTGAACGCTTGTCGCGGTAACGCTGAACGAACCCGCGGCAGAGCCGGCGGTGTAGAGACCGGCCGTGGAAATGGTGCCTCCGGCCGCGGTCCATGTCACCGCCGTATTCGATGCATTGCTAACGGTCGCACTGAATTGCTGCGTGCTGGCCGTGAACAAGCTTGCGCCCGGCGGATTGATGGTGACGGTGATGGTCGGCGCCGTAGTGATCGTGATCGGTGCAGCCGCACTCTTCGAAGTATCCTGTGCGCTGGTTGCCGTGATACTGAACGAACCGGGCGTGGAGCCGGCAGTGTAGAGTCCCGAAGAGGACACCGTTCCGCCCGTCGCACTCCAAGTCACAGCAGTGTTGGTTGTACCGGTTACGGTCGCCGAAAACTGGCGGGTCGCACCGGGAGTGAGCGACGCCGAGGTCGGAGAGACAGTAACGCTGACCGGCGTCCCACCGGTCGAAATCGTCACGGTTGTCATTGCAGTCGTCGATCCGGCGGCATTGGTCGCCGTAAGCGTATAGGGAGTGGTCTGGGTGGGCGAGACCGAGACGGAAGTTCCCGTCACCGGTCCAACGGACGGCGCGATGCTGAGCGACGTCGCGCCTGTGACGGACCAGGTCAGGGTCGCGCTCTGCCCGGCAGAAATGCTCGACGGTGAGGAGGCGAAACCAAGGATCACAGGGGCAGTCGGCGTGGACGTGCCGCTGCCGAACTTTCCGAACTGGTCGCTCGATTCTCCGTTCCCAATCGCGCCGATATTGCCGCCGGACCCGTCTTGAGGATCCCCCGCCCCTATCAAAGGACTGCCGGGAGCCGGCGTGTACATCGTGCGGTAGGTCGCCAGAACATCCGAGACTGTTTTTGTACGGGCCCAGATATCCTGCGGCGCAAACGGGAATGGCAGCGCGGTGGGCGCGGTGAACTTTGGATTCATGTGGCCGTTGAAGCCGCCGAGATCGTGCAGTCCGTAGCCGCCCGAGCCCGGCGCCTTCCCCACCACGCCCAATCCATAGTTAGTCTGGTTGGGTGCGTCCGGATTGTAGAAATCGTTGTAGTCGGCGTAGCGGAGACGCTGCAGCGGAGGATTCGTCGATTCACCGAAATCGCCGGTGAGGGTCGGCATGTCGGCGGAAGACTCAAAGTTGTAGAACACATTGTTTCGCAGACTCCCGATGAAAGCGCCACTGAGAACGGTTACGGGACTCCCGGAGAAATTCATGAACGTGCCGCCGCCGTCCATGGTGTTGTTATTGAACTGGACGTTGTCCGCGTTGTACATCACACGCAGCCCGGTCCCGGGGCTGTAGAACGTCTGGCTCACCGTGAACGTGATCACGTTGTGATGCATGTTGGTGTTCGGCATCGGACCCTGAATGATCTGATCCGAGTTGCCGCTGGCATCGATCAGGTTGTATCGCAGTTCGCCGCCCATTCCGCGCACCGGCCATGACGAACTGCGGATCACATTGTGTTCCACCAGGAATCCGTCGCCGTCGAGTTGGAAGTTGTCCCCTTGCGAGAACCGGTGCGGGTAGTTGTGCTGGCTGTAGTTGCCGCGCAACACCATGCTTGTGGAGTTCTCCACCGTGAAACCGCAACGAACGCCGATCAGCACGTTGCTCTCAGCGTCAGTACTGCCGCCGATCAGCCAGTTCAGGGTGTCATGGAAAGAAACAGTGGAGAGTCCAACGTTGTTGCCCTGGAAGAGTTTCTGGGCCGACGAATTTCCCGAAAGATCCAGCACGGGCAGCGTTTCACCGCTATACGCTATCGGAAGCGAAGTCACGGGCACCAGAGTGTTCTCGCGGAACTCGGTGTTCTTTACCACGAGTTGCGCCGTGTCGTTCGCTGCGAGCGAGACTGTGCCGAAACTCTCGAACACGCTGCCGGTCACCTGTATAGAGCCTGTCCCGTTCACCGTGACGTCGAACGACCGGTTGGTATCCGTGCCCAGATTGCGAATGTCGCAGAAGCTGATGTTCAACGACCCGGTGAAACCGATGGCGGAACGGATCTGAAAACCGTTGCCGTTAATCGTGCAGTGATTATCGGGCGTCCCGGCGTAGGTCGCGTTCTGAGATCCCGACAATACTACATCGCCGGCCAGGTTGAACACCGGGCCCGTGGACGCGGCGGGGTTGTCAACGAAGACGGTTACCGGGAAACTGGTTACTGCCTTTCCGCCCGATATGATCCGCGTCGTGATGGAATACATGCCCGCGGCCACGTTGCTCACAGTGAGCGGGAAATATCCGTTCCGCGCGCCGCTTCCTGTGAAAGTCCCGACGGACTGCCCATTCATCAGGTAAGTCACCGTGATGGCGTCAGGATCATTGGTGGCATTGGGATCGTAAGGATCGGCGTAGATGCGAATCATTGCGGGCGCGGTGAAATGCATTCCGGAAATCGGGCTCTGCACCACGACATATGCCCCATCCGACTGTCTGGGCACAGGCGGCAGAGTGGTCGTCGTCTGCGGGTTGATTTGTATGGCGGCGCTGCCGCTCTTGGTGGCATCGGCCACGGAGGTCGCGGTCACCGAGAAACTGCCAGTGTTTTGGCCGGCGGTGTAGAGACCGGTCGTGGAAACCGTTCCCCCCGTAGCGGTCCAGGTGACCGCCGTATTCGAGGTGCCGGTGACGGTTGCGGAGAATTGCTTGGTCTGCCCCGGCTGAAGCGAAGCGCTGGTTGGCGAAACCGTAACGGAAACAGGCGCGGCCGTGATCGTCACGCTCGCGGATCCGGACTTCGTGGGATCTGCGACGGAGGTCGCGGTAACCGTGAAGCTGCCCGCAGTCGATCCCGCTGTGAAGAGTCCGCTGGTGGAGATCGTTCCGCCTGTCGCAGTCCAGGTGACCGCCGTATTCGAGGTGCCGGTGACGGTTGCGGAGAATTGCTTGGTCTGCCCCGGCTGGAGAGAAGCGCTGGTGGGCGAAACCGCAACGGAAATTGGCGCAGGTGTAATCGTCACGCTCGCGGATCCGGACTTGGTGGGATCAGCAACGGAGGTCGCGGTAACAGTGAAGCTACCCGCAGTCGATCCCGCGGTGAAGAGGCCGCCAGTTGTAATCGTCCCGCCCGTACCGGTCCAGGTGACCGCGGTATTTGAACTACCGGTCACTGTCGCCGTGAACTGCTTAGTCTGCGCCGACTGAAGAGAAGCGCTGGCGGGCGAAACCGTAACACTCACCGGGGTCGCCGGCTGGATGGTGACTTGGGCCGTTCCGGACTTGGTAGTGTCCGCGACGGAGGTCGCGGTAACAGTGAAGCTGCCCGCCGTCGATCCCGCGGTGAAGAGGCCGCCTGTCGTAATGGTGCCGCCCGTAGCGGTCCAGGTGACCGCGGTATTTGAACTACCGGTCACTGTCGCCGTGAACTGCTTTGACTGGCCCGGCTGGACCGTCGCGCTGGTCGGCGCAACCGTGAGCTGAACGCCAGTCGAACCTGCAACCACAATAGTCAGCACAGGACGCCATTTTGCCGTTCCGGTTGTAGCCAGAACATTCACCGTGTCATCAGTGAGGGCATTGATCAGCATGATGCCCTGGTTGGCGGTGGGAGAATCGATCCAGGACTGCACAACATCCCGATCGAGTGGAATGTTCAGCTTCTGATTGCCGACCGGGTGCAGAGCAGGGACCTGGAATGTCTTTCCGGCAACCGAATCGGCTCCCAGAGAAGAAGCGCCGGGCGAAGCCCAGTCGTGCGATGCATCGCGATGGATCCACCCAATGTTGTTCGATGACGGGTCCCAACTGTTCTTCAAGTAATATCCAGTGATATTACCGGTCCCCGCGCCCCAGTAATCGAAGCCGAGACTCAGCGTGGCGGACACCACGCTGGATCCCGCCGGAACCGTCAACCCTCCGAATTTGAGCAGGTATCTAGCCGTATACCCGCTGGCGCCGCTGACGGTATAGACGCCGAGTTCCGATCCGCCCGTCCAGCGGACCCCGTTTCCGCCGTTCGACGAAGCATACTGCGTGTTGATGGAAAAGTCCTTGGCGCCCGAGTATCCGTTCGCGCCATCTTGAAATGAGAAGGCCGTGTCGGCGTGCAAAACCGCCGCGGTGAGGAGCGCGAAACTCATACATCTCGCGGCCGCACCATTATTAAACACACCTCGAGTGTTCATTCTTGATCTCCCTCCACTTTTTGTCAGGGCCGCTCGCTGCGTGAGGCTGCTCGCCGCGTAGTGAGCCTGTCGAATCGCAATGTGACGATTGCGTTTCGTCACTGCGCGCCTTATCTGGCGCTTTGTGCTCTCTGGCTCCTAAATCTTAAAGGAAATGCGACTAATTTGTCAACGATTAACACATAAATGGTTTCATACAGCAACATTGCCTACCGCGGCACGAAATTTCACCTTAGGAGACTTGGGTAGAAATCGCGCATGCTGACTGCTTGCCCCATTCGGCAGCGCAGGCGCTTTCGCCTGCTGCGCGCTACTTTCCGGGTGCTTTACTACGAGTGTCTGGAGCCACCCGCGCATGCAGGCTGTGTTCCACAACTCAGCCACGTGCAGTCAGCGGATAGCCCGATTAATAGTAAAATAATGGGATTTCAGCCCACACGGGCAGATCATCGGCTATACGGTCAACCCCCCATCCTCCCGCGTGCGAGACTATTTAAATAGTGGCGTTCAGTTGCAATAGTTCTACAAAATATGTCGACTCGTGCCGGCTTTTTCAACAATCTGCTGATAACCGAAGAAAACAGCGGGATGCAGGCGCCGGTATTGGGGTTCGTGCCGGAGTCGCCACCGCGAAAAACTGCGGCTCCCGAACGGCCGGTCGGTGCTGTCGCCCCACCAACCACTGACTTGGACTAGAATTGGTGAATTGGCGGTGAATGGTGACTTGGCGGCCCGCGTTGTGGAAGACCCGTCGTGGAGGCGAGGAATCGCACGCCCTGACGCGCTCCTCAACGTCAGTCAAAGAGACTACCTCTATATTCGATGACTAGAGAAGGAGATCTGCATATGCCGAATCGATTTGCATACCTGGGCTGTTCGCTCCTGTTGGCGCTCGTAATCCCCGTGTCGGGCCAAACGCAGCAGGAAAAGAAAACGCCCGTCCCTAAGGCCGCAACCGCGGGCAAGTATAACCCGCCCCGCACATCGGACGGTCATCCGGATCTGTCCGGCACCTACGACGCCGCGACACTCACTCCACTCGAACGAATGCCCGGCACTCCCGCGGTCATGACGAAGGAGGAGGCGGCCAAACAGGAAGCGATTGCGGCTTCTCTCAAGCGCGAGGGCGACAAATCCCTGGAAGGCAATCGGGCAGCGCCTCCGAAGGGCGGCGATGGTTCGCCTGGTCCCGCCGGCAACGTCGGGGGTTACAACAGCGGCTGGCTCGATCCCGGTTCCACCTTCAACGTCGTCGACGGTCAGATCCGTGCCTCCATCGTCGTCGATCCGCCGGAAGGCAAGGTGCCCCCGCTCGTATCGGGTGCGGCACAGCGGGGAGCGTCATCCTATATCCTGCCGGGCGGCGTTGGCCTCTTGAAGGTCCTCCTCACGCCGCGTCCAACATCCGACGCGACGGAAAGCAACGACCCCGGGCTCGAGAAAGTTCCCGGCATTTATGACGATCCCGAGCGCCGGCCGCTTGCCGAGCGCTGCCTGCTGGGTTTCGGCTCCACTTCCGGACCGCCCATGCTGCCGGACTATTTTTACAACAACCTCCATCAGATTGTTCAGACTCCCGACCGCGTCCTGATCCTCACTGAGATGGTCCACGATGTCAGGGTGGTGCGAATGAACGGCCAGCATCTTCCGAGCAACATCCGTCTGTGGTTCGGGGATTCGGTGGGTCACTGGGAAGGCGATACGCTCGTGGTGGACACCACCAATTTCTCCGACAAGACCAGTTTCCGTGGATCTACGCCGGATTTACACGTGATTGAGCGCTTCACGCGGCTGGACGCTCACACCTTGCTTTATCGCTTCACGATCGACGATCCGAAGACCTGGACCAAGCCCTGGACGGGCGAATATAGCTGGCCGGAAGCGCATGGGCCGATCTATGAATATGCCTGTCACGAAGGGAATTACGCGCTCGGAGACATCCTGAAGGGTGCACGTCTGCGTGAGCAGGAAGAAGCGGCTAAGACCGGCGGAAAGTAACTGCTAATCAATGGGGTGGGCGTAAATACAGTACGCCCGCCGGCCACGCCCCGGGGTGGGCAAGGAAGCCCACCTTGGCCGACGTTTTTATGTGATTCTTCTGGCCGGCTTGAGTGATCTCCGGTCCATTCTCTTCCAACAGGTGAGCCGGGCGATTCGCCGGACGAACGATTGCAATGTGTCCTGGCCGATGTGGGTCGGAACTCTCGTAAAGAATCAGGACCAGGTTCCCACGGTTCGCTAGCGACTGCGCCTGTTGCGCGCCCCTCACCGGCCGCCAACCGCCCTGCCTTCCCGCCGGCGAGCGAAACCATTCCGCCTGCGCATTGGCAAGCAGGACCTGGCCGTGATCAGGCGGGCGCAGCATGTACACTCCCACTCGCTTCCCAACCGCGGCGGCGAATGCGCTGCAATGTGTCGACCTGCCGGGCCCGTCGTAGTCTGGTCCTTTGTCCGGTTCGCCCGTCTCCCAGTTGACGTGTTCATGTGCGAGCCATAATGACTCGACATTCATACCATCCAGGACTGACAGTAGCCGCCGGCCTCGCTCCGTGATCGGCCCGCAACACAATTCGGTCGAGCGGGCCGGACGCATGGCTCCCTGCACGGCCACCAGCATGATCAAAAGCCCGAGTCTTGGAGCCCGCATGGTCACAACGAGCGGGCGATCAGTTCCTTCATGATTTCGTTCGTTCCGGCATAGATTCTTTGCACTCGGCTGTCGGTCCACATGCGAGCAATTGGGTATTCCATCATGTAGCCGTATCCGCCGTGCAACTGCACGCACTCGTCGATAATGTCGCATTCCCGGTCGGTGAGCCAGTATTTGGCCATCGCTGCTGTCGCAGTGTCCAGCTTGCCTTCGATAAGACGCTCAATGCAACTGTCCAGAAAAACCCGCATGATGTGGGCTTGCGCTTTGCATTCCGCCAGCTTGAATCGAGTGTTCTGGAAATCGATCAACTTTTTGCCGAACGCGGCGCGCTCCTTGCAATGCTTCGTGGTGATGGCCACAGCCTGCTCCGTTGTCGCCGTCGCGCCGACCGATACGCCCATCCGTTCGTACGGCAACTGCTCCATCATCTGGTAGAAACCACGCCCCTCCTCGCCCCCCAGAAGATTCTGTGCCGGCACCCGAACGTCGTCGAAGAACAACTCGCAGGTGTCCTGCCCATGCATGCCGATCTTTTCCAACGTGCGGCCGACCCGATAACCCGCGAGATCCCTGGCCTCCACCACGACCAAAGAGATGCCCTTGGCGCCCGCAAGGGCCTCGCCTGTTTTTACGGCCAGCACGATCAGGTTCGTATGCCAGCCATTGGTGATGAACGTCTTCGACCCATTGATCACAAGGCACTCACCCTGACGCCGGGCGACAGTTTTGATGTTCTGGAGGTCGGACCCCGCTACCGGCTCCGTCATAGCGATCGAACCGATCAATTCGCCTTTCGCCATTCGTGGAAGCCAATACGCCTTCTGGTCCTCGTTTCCGTAGTCGAGAATATAGTGCGCCGCGATGCTGTGCACACCGTGTCCGAAGTGCACGCCGCCATAGCACAGCTCCTCGGTGACTACCGCTTCGTATCCATAATTTCCGCCGCCGCCGCCGTATTCCTCAGGAACGTCGGTCAACAGAATGCCGACTTCTCCGGCCCGTGTCCATGCTTCCGCATCCACGCGGTGTTGCTCGCGCCAGCGTGCTTCATGCGGAACAAATTCTTCCTGGACGAAGCGCTTCACGGTCTTGCGGAAGAGCTGGATCTCGTCATTGATCCAAGGAGACACATAGGGGTGCGACGTCTGCTGTGGTCTGGACATTTTTATACATTGTATGCAAGGAATGGGCTGCGCGGCACACCTTTCTGGTAGCGTCTGCCAAATCGCCCCTGTCCGGCGAGAACACGCTCTTGCGCCTCAGGGCGTCGGGGACCCCAACTTTCTTCGCTAAATTCTCACGGCGGGCACGCTTATCTCGTTAGGAAGGCGGTGCTGCGTACTCAGCAGCCGATGCCATCCAGGAGAAATCTATTGCCTGAACAGACGTACTCTACACGTGTTTTCGCCCTGTTGCCTGTGGCAGCGATCGGGCTGTTGCTAGCCGGATATGCCGTGGCCGCCGAAGACGAATCCAGCATCGTCAAAGACTCAATTCAAGTCACGGCGTTTACTTTCAACGTCTACCACAAGAGCTTCGACACCTGGAGTTGGGCGCCGAAATTAGATTTTCGGGTCAATGGGCCGATCGCAAGCGGGAGCCAGCTCTATGCGGAGTTCAATATCCCCGGCAGCGCGCCTGTTAAATTCGATTGCAAGACCGGACAGATCCAGAAGGGCCATCGCTGGAAGACCGAATGCGGCGCTCGCGATGTTCCGGAAGACAAAGGAACCACCTACACGGGAAATGTCGACTTTTCGATTCACATGCGTAACGAGCTGGCGAACACGGATGCAACGCTGTTCACAGGTAAGATGAAAGTCGCCAAGGTGCACTCGAACGAGCATGGTCCGAAGGTGGCCAATCACTTCGTTTATTACGTGGATCAGGATTGGAACCTGCCGATCGGCTACGTCTACCTGACGCCGGATTCGGTGACGAAGTGGCAACGCCCGACCTTCGGCGCTGCATTCTGGTTTCGAGGTGACGTCTTGGGCTTCGAGCCGCATCTGTTCTACCAGGGGAAGGAAGTGGGCCAGATGTTCCTGGGGAACATGGAAATGGGTAAGGCAAGTTGCTCCACCACGGAAGTCGAGGACAACACCTCGCAGTTTGTGGATGATTCGCTACCCCAGAAGGCACGCTGGGCGCGAATGTCCTGTTCCTTCCCTAACGTAGTCGGGTGGGACAAGACCGGGGAGAACATTTCGATACCGGGCCAGAAAGGTTCCCGGCATCTTTTCAGCGCGAATCCTGGCGACTACGAACTCAAGGTGCTCTGGAAGGGTCATCTTGCCCGATCGATCAAATTCACGGTCGGCCCGGAAGGAAAATTCGACAACGGCATCGCCTCGTCGAACAAGCTAGGGACCGATCGCGTCGTGGTTCCGGTGCAGATTATCGGCGATCAGGACGGCAATTGGAACCGCACGGCGTGGAAGACCGACGCTTTCTATAGCAATCCGCTCGCGGGCTTCACGGCCGCACCGTAGACAGCAGGTCCGGGCTCGCACTCGCGCCAGGTCATTGACGCCGGCCGAGGTCCGGCCTCACAATGGGCGAATGGCATCCGTGCCTCAGTATTCGTTATGACAAGCCCGCAGGTGTTCTGGCCGTATTTCATGCTGGCGGCGACCGGTTTGGCCGCGCTTCTCAGGTCCTGGCGGGAAGTGCGGACGCGGCGGGGACTGGAGCGGGTTCACTGGTTAGCCGCCGTTTCGATAGCCGTACCTATGGCGGTTTTCGGCGCGGAACATCTGTCATCCGCCAACGCGATCATGAATGGCGTCCCGAGTTGGATGCCCGGCCGGCTGTTCTGGACGTACCTTGTCGGAGTGGCGCTGATCGCCGCCTCGCTCAGCATCATTTTCAAAGTGTGGGACCGGTTGTCGGCGTCATTGCTCGCTCTCATGCTCTTTCTGTTCGTGGCGATGATCCATGTCCCGAATGCACTCGCATCGCCAAACAACCGGATTCTCTGGACGATCGTGGCGAGGGACCTGTCTTTTGGCGCCGGATCGGCCCTCCTGGCCCTGACCACCGCCACAGAAAGTCGACGCTCGAATACCGCTGGAATTGCCATGGCATTCGTTTATGCGATTGCGGCCGTATGTGTATTCTTCGGGGTGGAACACTTTCTGCATCCCGAATGCGTACCCGGAGTCCCTCTCGCCAAGCTCATGCCGGATTGGTATCCTCTGGCGCGCGTGTGGACATACCTGATCGGCGCGGCCATGGTGGCAGGCGGACTGGCGATGTTCTGGAACAAGACGTGCAGGTTGGCGGCGACGGCCATCGGAACGTTGGTTCTACTTGCCGTTTTCCTGATCTATCTTCCGATCATGATCTCGAAGCCGGATATCGAGGGAGTGAATTATTTCGCCGACACGCTCCTGTTTGCGGGAGTCGTGCTGATAGCCTCCGGCGCCTCGGGTGCCGGCAAACACAGTTCGCCGGAAAAGGCCCTGTCGCACGGAGCGGGCTGACCGGCTGGACCCGAATCAGTACGCGTCCGGTTCCTGCGGCAACGGACATGTCTCATTTCAAGATCGCTATCTTTCAAGCCAAGCAGCCCGTGGAAGAAGTCGGGCAGGCTGCATGCCAGGCTGCATGCCTCGCCAACCTTGTCTCACAACCCGTTACGCCACTGAGGTGGCGCAAGCGGTTTCGCCTGCGTATGCTAGCCGCTGCATCAAATGACCTTCGAATTCATTCGAT
Source organism: Bryobacteraceae bacterium (assembly GCA_035295125.1). Classification (GTDB taxonomy): domain Bacteria; phylum Acidobacteriota; class Terriglobia; order Bryobacterales; family Bryobacteraceae; genus JAICMB01. The sequence continues at coordinate 138,728 of DATGJP010000072.1, forward strand.
CCATAAGGATCTGGCTACTTCGCCGCGATCGTATATTTCAAGCTGCGCTCCACCGACCGCCGTCCCTCCGTTACTGTGATCCGCACCTCATAATCGCCCGGCGCCTTTATGGCCTGAATCGCCATCGGTACCGCGCCGGATTCATCCGGTAGAGGAAGCTCGGATTGCTGCGTCGCCAGCACGCGCCCTCCTTTAAGGAATTTAGCTCGCAACTCCGGAATCCCCGGCGTATTTCCGGCCAAATACACGATGAAATAAACGTATGGTGACGCCCCAGCCGGCAAGTCGGTGGACACGTACGGCGTCGCCCGCTTGCCTGGAATCTCAAACGGGTCGGCAGCATCCCGCGGCCGCTGCAGGTTTTCAATTCGGTGCAGGAGCGCGATATCGCTGAGCGCCAATCCCGACTCCTCCCGGTTGTCGATTCGCAGCACGTTCGTGCTGGCGCGTCCACTCTCTTCATCCACCACCGCAGTCTCCACTGTGTATTCGCCGGGAGCGAGATCGACGGCATGTTCATACGTCATGCAGTCCGACCGCAGCACCGGCAGGAGCGCATCGGTGACGTCCGAAGGCACGTCCTTGCTGATCTTTTCCACAATCTCTCCCTGCGCATTTTTGACCAGGGCCAGGAGAGCAGCATGAAACCTGTGTTTCTTCTGCGCGGGTTCGGGGGTCGCCGTGAGATTCGATACGGGAACCTCGAAGGCAATCGAGTATTGCGATAAGTCTTTTTCGGGACGGAAGCGAAACGCCTTGGACTGGAAGTCGAAGGCATGCGGCAAAGGCTTGGCGTCGAGAGCTCGCAATCCCGCCATCTCCGCCGCCGTCAGCGGGTTATCCCAGGTCTCCGGCACGGCAAAGTAGCCGCTGCGAGTTTCCACGCGCAGGTCCGCGCGAGCCAGTTTCACCTCGATTTTTCGGAAATGACCATCGGGACGTTCCGATGCCGGCCGATAGGACAACTCATAATGGGTGTCCACGTCTTCCATCACCCGCGCGAGAAGCTTATCGGTATTGTTGGTGTTGGCGATCACGAATCCGCCCGTGCTCTCGGACAGCTCCCGAAGGGCCTCCTGCGTGTTCGCGCTCAAGACACCGAATCGGAGGTAATCGGTTTGCCGCCCTTGCTCCATCAACCCCGCGCCAGGGCCTCCCGATGGCGTGCTCGACCCGCCTGCTCCCGCCGCTACCAGGCCGGAAGTGCTTTGTCCCTGGCTCAGATTGGCAGCCCGTTGCGTTAGCGCGCTGGACCCGCTCGATGGTGTGGTCGCGGGGCCGCTATCCTTGGTTATGGGAACGCCCTGGTATGGACTGAGGCCCCAGACATCCAGACCATAGAACGTGACACCGCCCTTGTTGGCGGAACTGATGAGGGAGTGCCAGTACTCCAACTGGTCTGGTGGCCGCGTCAATCCGCTGCTCATCAGCAAAACCGTCTTCTGGAACGGAAGGCCGCTAAGCTGCCGCACCAGGCCCGTGAGAGCGTCGATCTCGCGAAGTCCTGATGTGACCGCAAGTCCGATGTTCCCAGGCATGCCCAAAGGATTAAACACCGACGTTCCATCGGCAAAACCATCCGCGGCGTTGGGATTAACGTTGTCTCCGGTGGCAGGGTTCCCAGGAGGCCTTCCACTAAGACCCGACCCGCCTGCGCTCACAGCTCCGGCATTCAGGAAAACGCCCGCCACCGAGAGACTCAACCCATTCAGCAAGGAGCCGGTGCTTTGCGCGACAGTCGGGAGTTGGTTGACGGCCGCCAGTTCCACAGCTTTCAGAAGGTGTTCGCGATTGTTCGAGAACGGAAACACGGGCCGGAGGCCGGTCGCATCCAATGTGAAGACACCGATGAAGGTGTCCGGCCGAACTTCCTGATTCACAAACTTGCGCGCCGCCTCGAAGGCGAAGGCCCTGGTCTCGGGAGTCAAGTCGTTAAGCACCAGGCAAACCACATTTACGGTTCGCAGCGGGTTGAGCGACGGCGGCATGCTGTTACCCGCCCCAGTTGCTGCCGCGGCTTGCGCCATCTGCTTTTCGTCCTCCGCTCGAACCTCGCGGCCCTGCACCAGGCGAAACGACCGTATGTCTTGCCGGACACCGTCCTCGTATACCGCGACCTGCGCCGGATCGATCTTGTTGACAAGGCGTCCGTGCGCGTCTCGTACGACGACTTCGAGCAACACCTCGTGGGTGGAACTCCGGAGGACGACGTTCGCGTCCGGCGTGGTTTGCTGCCCAATGGCATGAGCACCCGCCATGGTCATAAAAACTACAGCCAGTCGTTTCATAACTCCTTATCTTTTCAGAAATATGACGGTTACGGTTAGAGCGGCGTTACCCGTCTTTGCGATGGATGTTATCCAGCCGACCGTGACAACCAAGCGGAGGCGGGTTAACACGCAGCCTTCAGGCTGCCCACCTGCCGGCTGAATCCGGCGGTACCAGCGCGAGTCGCGCTGTATTGGGGAGTTGTGTCTGTCAGGTTCTGTAACAACATCCGAGTCACGTAGACCATGGTTCTTGCCGGACATGCTACGCGAGACATCTTTCCAATCGTAAGTAGACGGCTCAGCGGCGAGACGGGGAAACGATTCGCTGTGGGAGCAGTCCTTTTTCCAGGGATAGATTGGCCGAAAACCAAACTGTGGACCTGTTCAAGAAAGGGATCTATGTTGACAGTTTCCGAAGTGATTCGGGCATGGGGCAAAATTCTTAAAGGAGAGCGACCGTCGCTGTCCATCGAAATTACCCGCGAATGTCCTCTGCACTGTCCAGGATGTTATGCGTACCACGACGCTCATTTGGGTGGCGGCGCGACCTTGCGCAGTTTGCGTGATCGGAAGGGACAGGAACTTGTCGACGGTGTACTTGCAGTAACCGACCGGCTGCGGCCTTTGCACTTATCCATAGTGGGAGGAGATCCACTGGTTCGGTATCGCGAGCTGGAGGCCATGGTGCCGCTCCTCCTGGACCGGGGAATCCACGTACAGGTTGTCACCAGCGCATTCCGGCCTCTCGCGGCGAGTTGGGCGAAATTGCCTCATTTTAACGTCGTGGTTTCGATTGATGGGCTGCAGCCTGAGCACGATATCCGGCGCGCCCCTGCAACCTACGATCGAATCATTAAGAACATCAGAGGCCAGAACATCACCATTCACTGTACGGTCACCGGACAGATGATGAAGCGTCCCGGATACTTGAGGGAATTTCTCGAGTTCTGGACTCCTCGAAAGGAGATTCGCAAGGTATGGTTCAGCTTGTTCACGCCGCAGACGGGAGATCATCTGCCTGAAATGCTGGGGCATGAGGAGCGTAAGCGTGCGATCGCTGACATGTTGACGCTGCGGGAGCAGTTTCCCAAACTCGACATGCCCGAAGGCATGATCCGGCAGTTTGCCGCACCTCCCTCAAACCCTAAAGACTGCGTCTTCGCACTCACCACTTTGACTCTGTCGGCGGACTTGGAAACCAAAATCGTTCCCTGCCAGTTTGGAGGAAACCCGGATTGCACGTCATGCGGATGCGTTGCTTCCATGGGATTGGCTGCTGTGGCGGCACACAAACTCGGCGGTGTCATTCCCGTCGGATTGATCTTCAAAGCATCAATCAAAGTCGGCCAGGCGTGGGCGAAGCGCACCGCGCCACCGGCCACTGTTGAAGAACCATTTCGAATCCTGTCCGGTGACGATGCGGACCATGCATCGGGGCATATCCGCCAATAGCCGGTAAGGCTGAACTCAGCTCGGCGAAACTGGACGGCGCCCCTGAACGCGTCCGGCAGGTGGATGACATCCTCCTCCCTTTGGATCTGGCGGAGTTCGTGACGCGGTGCCCGTTACCTCACAGACAGCGAGATTACGGGTATCTTCAGTCCAGTCGCTTATCGCTCCCGGAAACTCGCCAGCAGGAGGTAAGGGCGGACGCTGCGTCCTGCCCGTACCGCCATCCGCTGCCCGTAGTCCTAAGTGGTCACCTATCAGCTCTGACTCGATCCGGCAAGGTCAATGTGCTGACTGTCCCGACTCTCTCGGCCCGGACGATAAACCTCTGCGGTGCCGAACCGACGAAGTAGAACGGATAGCATGTGACCAGGGTGAGAATTTCAGTTTTGCTCGGATTCAGCACCGCGACATCTGCTGGACTCACCACCTTGGTGGATACGACACGGTAATGATACTCGCCGTGCAATGTTGTGATCGTAATGGCGTCGTCGCGCCGAATGTTTCGCAATGGGCGAAAGAACGTGTCGCGGTGCCCGGAAAGCCCCACGTTGCTGGGCTGCCCCGGTAGCGCAGTGCCGGGAATGTGACCAACCGCGCGCCGCAGCGTGCCTTTGCCGGTCCCCTCGATGACAATCGCCGTGAGGCCGAGACGTGGAATCTCAAGCCGGCCGATAAGTCCCGCCGTCACTGCTGTCGCTGGATATTCGGGTGAAGCGGAGTATGCGGCCGCACGTATGCCGCCTTTCGCTTCGAGACGGTCACGCAGCAGGCGTTCCAGTTGCCGGCGCTCCTGGTTCTGAAAGATCCACCCGTCCACAAGAACGAAGCAGCAATATCCGAGCATCCCGACGGCGCCGGCAAACAGCCCGCGCTTAATCCACCGCAGAAGCCACCACAGCGAATTGTGCCGAATCACAATTCTCATTGGGGACCTGCGATGTAGCCTGCTCGGGTGCGCACCGCGAGTTTGCCGTGGCCGGAGGCTGCAGCCACCAAGCGAATGCTTCGGTAGACACCGGGTTGCGCTGCCTTGTTCGAGACATATCCGATGGTGTATTGATTGCGAATATCGCGCGCGATGCGTTCACAAATCGGCACGACATCCTTGAGTTGTTCGGGGAAGAAGGCTTCACCGCCGGTCGCGCGAGCGAGACGGCGTAAAACATCCGGATTGCGGTCCGCATCCCCCTCGTCGAAGATGCCGATGGGGTACACCATTACGGTGGATTGTTCAAGCCTCTTCAAAACCTCTGCGAGCGTGTGCGCGCTCCGGTTATCGCCGCCATCGCTAATGACCACCAGAACTTTCTTGTCACGGCTGCCGTCTTGCAATCTGTCTAACGCCTCCATGACGGCGTCGTAAAGCGCCGTCTGGCCCGACACCGATGCCCGCCGGATCGCGAGTTCCAGCTCATCGACCCGATTGGTGAATCGAATCGCGCCAGGCAGGCCGATGGTCACATACTCGTTAAAGTTAACGACAAACATTTCGTCTTCCGTGTTGCTTGATCGTACGAAAGTACCGGCAGCCGCCATCACCTCGGAAAGTTTCGGCTGCATGCTTCCGCTGTGATCGACGACCAGCCCAACGGTGACGGGAATGTCCTCATGGCGGAACAACTTGATGGATTGACGAACACCATTCTCGTAAACCTGAAAATCCTGCTCCCGCAGATCGGAGGCGAACCCGCCGCTTCGATTGCGCACGGTCGCCGGCAGCACCACGAGATCGACGTTTACGGAGAGCTGGTATGGCTCCTGGTCTTGAGGCTGGGCGTTCCCCGCGCTGGACCAAAGCCCCAGAAGGAGAAACAAGACGCCGGCAAGGATTCTTAGCATTACGATGCCTTGATCCGGCGATACTCCGGCTGCCACATCGCGTCCTGCACTTGTTGAACGATGTCGCCAAAGTCGACTCCCGCCAGGCCCTCAGCTACTACGGCCTCGACGACCGCAACAGCCACCGTGGCTGACACGCTGCGCAGGTCGTCAATATGGGGAAGGAGTGACGCGCCCGGCTGACGCACGGTAACTAAACTGGACACCGCATTCGCCGCCGCCACGAACATCCCGTCACTGATTCGGCTGGCTCGGGAGACGATCGCGCCAAGCGCCAAACCCGGGTACAGCATGGCATTATTCACCTGGGCGATGACGTATGTCTGGCCTTTATATGTGACTGGAGAGAACGGACTGCCGGTGGCGATCAAAGCCCGCCCTTCCGTCCAGGCAATCAGGTCGGCCGGGTTCGCTTCGGACCGTACGGGCGGGTTGGACAGCGCGAAGATGATCGGCCTCTCAGTATGCGCCGCCATCTCCTTAACGATCGCCTCGGTGAAACTACCGGCGACTGTTGAGGCGCCAACAAGCATCGTCGGTTTTACGCGCCGCACCACCTCTGCCAGGCCTATGCCATTACCATTGCCGTCGTGCTTCCACCCTTTGCTTTCGGATGCCGGGCGGGCGTATGAAACCTGGTGGTCGCGTAGTTGAGCGGCCATATCGGTTGTGAGCAATCCCTTTTGGTCCACGCACCAAAAGCGTGTCGCAGCCTCCTCCTCGGAGAGTCCTTCGCGCACCATGGCGTCGCGGATCTGGTCGGCAACGCCAATTCCGGCGGTCCCCGCTCCGAAGATGACTATGCGCTGGTGGCGCAGCGGCGTCCCGCATACACGGACAGCCGAGATTACAGCCGCGAGCGTGATTGCCCCGGTACCCTGCATGTCGTCGTTGAAGGTGCGGATCCGGTTGCGGTACTTCTCCAGAATGCGCCGCCCGTTGTCAGGCGCGAAGTCCTCCCATTGCAGCAGCGCATTGGGAAACAACTTCGTGACGGCTTTGACGTAAGCGTCAATGAAGACGTCGTAGCGTTCTCCGCGTATCCGTGCATGACGATTCCCAATGTACGTGGGATCCCTCAGCAGACTCTCGCGGTTGGTGCCGACGTCGAGCATCACCGGAATCACGCGGCTCGGATCGATACCACCCGCCGCTGTGTAGATCGCCAGCTTTCCGATCGACACTTCAATGCCGCCGACACCCCAATCCCCGATTCCAAGAATTTGCTCGGCATCAGTTGCCAGAATCAGGTCGACATCAGCAGGGCCGGCGCCGAGGTTGGAAAACGCCTCCTCGATCGATTCGGCGTGGTCGATCGAGAGGTAAACCCCTCGCGGCCGGCGGCATTCATGATGATATTGCTCCATCGCCAGGCCGACGGTCAGATCGTTGACGATGGGGATCATCTCGCGCAGGTGCGCCGAAAACAACCTGTAAAACAGCACCTCGTTACGGTCGTGGAGTGCCGTCAAGAAGATGTTCCTGCTCAACGCATCCGGCAGCCGCTCATACTGAATGTACGCGTGGCTAACTTGAGCTGCGAGCGTATTAATGTCCGGCGGCAACAGGCCCATGAGGCCGAGTGCCTTCCGTTCTTCCATCGTGAAGGCCGTGCCCTTGTTCAACAGAGGAGAATTGAGGACTCCCAGGCCGCGGGCCTTGGTCTCGTAGCAACCATGCCCATGCTGGCGCCTGGTCATGGGTGCCAGTAGCGGGATAACTCTCTGTCGCATGTTGCCCCTTCTCTCTTTGATTCCGTTTTCCGCCGGCGCGGCGCGCTTAGGATGGGCGCACCGCGGTGACGGACATCCGAACTATTACACGCGTCGATCCGCTACACGAAGCATGAACGCTGCGCCCAGCGACAGCAGCCCTAACAGTCCGATGAGCGGCACGGGACTGGCCGTGGCCGGTAGCGTTCTCTCAGCAACGGTCGGTTCCAATGTGGGCGGCGGCGTAACCACCTCGGCGAGTTGCACCGCTTCTCCGGTGGGCTTGATCGCCATGATCGGCGCCTGCTTCAACTGCACAACAACTGGTTCCTCCACCGACTTAATCGGCGTGGCGACCTCGAGTGGTATCTCGGCGAAGGGACTGAAGAGAACAGCCACATTAGTGTCCTTGGCCAGTTCTATCGCCTTAGCTTTCGGATACACGAACTCTTCGCCCCAATTTTTGCCGGGATAAAACCAGGCGCGCAGCGCTTCGGGTTGGCCTGCCGGTCTCTCTCTGAATGTGATCACTGTCTTGTCGGTCGCCTGCAGACGGTAATTGGGAATTGCCAGGATCGTGGCGTATACGATTGTTTCGTCGCTATTGAAGATCTGCACAATGTGGCGGTCGGACTGCGAATCCAGGATCTTGAACACATAAGTGCCGGCGGGCAACACACCCCATCCAGCGAGGTGAACACCTGGAATCTCCAAGGGCTGGCTGAACGTGACCACGGTCTTCCTGTTCCAATCGTCCGCGTGTGCGCTCGGGGCGATTATCGTGCCCAGGAGCGCCACACATCCAACCGTTGTTATTGCTTTCAATCGATTCATTCTCACTTCTCCTTTTGTGGGGTACTGCGTTCGCTCCCGGTACGACCTGATGTAGATCTCGGCGGGCAAGTTCCACGAAGTCATTCAAGGCATTCGGAGAGCCGAAGCGGCAAAACCGCAATTTCCTATGTGGGCCTGTGTCTCAGGTGAATGTGGAGGCCGGGTAATTGACGTGATACTGACCGTGCGCAGTCATTTGGCCGGATATGGTCAGGACGCCGTCGGCAATAAGGATGAACAGTGTGGAATGTAGGCGATTTACGGAGCGGCGAGCCAAATGCACATTACGACGGCGAGGATAACAACATGAATCGGTTCTTAACTCTGAGTGCGTTGGTGCTGAGCGCCGCCCTGATCGGTCCTGTCGTAGCACGAGCTGACGACCGGGACCATCATGAAAAACGCTACTACGATCGAAACGGCCACGACTACCATGCATGGAACAGCAACGAAGACCGCGCTTACCGCGCCTATCTTCAGGAGCAACATCGGAACTATCAGGAATTCAATAGAGTGAATCGGGGCCAGCAGCAGCAATACTTCACGTGGCGCCATACACACCCGGACAGCGCGCTTTTTAAGGTCGAGATTCGGTAGAAAACAAACAGAACCCGGGTGCCTCCAAGAGGCGCCCGGGTTTGTCTTGCACTGTGGTTGGTGATCCTTGAAGTGGTTACTCGGTTGACTTGGTTCGTTCGAATGCGGAACCAGCAAGGAAACCGATACCAGCGGCCAGTACAAGAAACGTCGTGGGATGGCGGCTGATCACCTGGCGAATGCTGGTAAGCGCGGCGCCCACATCATGACTGCGCACGTAAGCAGCGGTGGAATCCAGCTTGGCGGCTGCGCTTTCCGTCATCGTCTCCATTGTCTCGGCCCCATGGTGTCCGGTGCTGCGAACCGAGGTAGCCGCGTTTTCCAATGCCGCCGCGGTCTCCTGCCGGGCTTTATCCAACGTCTCGCCGGCAGTCCGGCCGAGATTTGATGCTGTCTCACTCATATTCATTTTCGTTTGCCTCTCAAATCCTCTCATTTACGGAATGCCGGTCTGCGTCCCTGAAACATCCGAACGACCACTACGAAGATCGCGACGGCCAACAACAGGTGGATCAAGCCATAGGCCGTGTACGAAGTGGCTAGCCCCAACACCCAGAGCAGAAGCAGAATTACGGCGATGGCCCAAAGCATCTTCTTACCCGCCCTGTGAAGCCGTCGCCACGGGCTTGTCCTTCACCATAAAGTCCGCTTTGGCCTCACCGGCTGATGCGATGTGTTCCGCGCCAGTCTGGTGGAGCAAATCCTTTGCACGTTTCACCCATTCGGAGCTGTCGCAGTGGACAGAGAAAAGAATGCCGCCCTCACGAATCCGGCCTTCGTACCGCTTGGCCTCATACTCCGGCATGCCCATTCCGATCAAAGCGCCAACCATCGAGCCAACGCCGCCGCCAACGCCGATGCCGGCGAGCAGTCCCATGATCGGACCAGCGGCGATGAAAGGACCGATGCCGGGAATCGCCAAAAGTCCAATGCCGGCCAGCCATCCCAGCGCCCCACCGATCACAGCTCCCGATCCGCCGCCCATTGCTGCGCCTTCCGGTGCTTTTGTATTCTTCTCGTGTGCGAAATCCTTCGATCCAAAGTTGTTCGGGAACAGGACCGAAATATCGGTGTTTCGGAAACCACCCTGCTTCAAGGCTTCCACTGCTTCGTCAACGCCTCTGCGGTCTTTATATAGGCCGTAGACGGCTGTATTCGTTGCCATTTTGTTTTTCCTCTCTCGGGTTAGGGCACGCCTTTGGCCGTTCGCTTCACCAGCAGGACGGCTATCTCAAATCCGGAATCTAGTGATGGGCTCCCACAATCCGACCATCCGCAACACCCATATCCCAACCGCCACTACCACTACCACGTTCAAAATGGTCTTAATGCTGTTGGCCATGGGGATAAAACGATTGATCAGCCATAACGCGACGCCTACGACGATCAAGGCAACGACGAGATTCACTAAAGGCATTTTGTTTCTCTTCCTCCGCGGTAGCAGGAGCACTCCGTTGCCCATTGGCAAATTACGCCAGCGGCCGTGCGTGGACGCAGCATTGGCCTGACAGACATTGACTGCGCAAGGTCAAATGACCGTATATGGTTAACAAAGGCAAATCACGTGTAGCCTCGTGCGGCGTGCCTGGTTGGTTATGGCGATATGGCGAATCGAGTGCAGTTTTAGGAATTGTGTTAAACCCAGCCAAAGCTCAAGCAACCCCCGTTGACCCGTTTCATTTCCTCCGGCCGCAACTATCCCGCCGCATCAGCCCACGGCCTTCGCCATCCTTGTCGATAATCGCTGTGATGTTGACGCCGGTTGCCGTCCTGGCAGCAGCGCTTGGCGCTTGGCGGTTTGGGGCTGACCTCGGGTGGACAAGCCACTTCGTCATAACCAGTGGCCTGCTGTCGCACTGGCAAGCCTGGTTTGCCGTTGCGATCGCCATGCATACGACAGCCCGCAACCTCAAGAAGTGGCTGGAATTTCAAAACTCCACATCCTTGAATGTAGCTGCCTTGTAGGCTGCATTGTGCAGCCCACAGGCGGCTAGGCCGCGCGCCATACAAACAGGAACTCACGATCAGGGAACGCGCGGCGCGGTCCAACAACCGCAGTCGTCGCAAGCGCGAAGTCCATCATCGAGGCGACCCATCTGGATAAGTTGGAGCTTCACGCTGAACCTGCCGCCGGACATCTTCGAATCGATGTTTCGACAAACTATCGGACGCCCTCTTCTTTCCGAAACGATTTCTATATCGTCGCCGCAAAATAAGTGTGCGGAGCACCTCTTCGGCAGGTCAGCCAAATGACTCGATTGGTAAACGCTGCCTGGAACTGTTCCTTCGCCCTATCGGCGGTCGAGGCGTAGCGGAAATGGGCGGTAACCTGTCCGGTCCGATGCCGTTTTGGCCATCACACGCGAGGCGGTCATTACAGTGAAGCAGTTCAACTTGTACAGAATGACGTTGACCGTCCCCGGTCACTTGACCGTATAAGGTTACTTCCGCTCGCGTCACATCCGGCACAAGCTGTCTGTTATGAAGGAACAACCGAGTGGGCTCAACAATACATGCCATTGGCGCGACCCGTGCGGTAGGACAGTGTCGCCCAAGCCCTTGACGGGTCAATCGGGCCGACGGAAAAGGTGAAAAGTGAAACTGATTCTGGTAACTGCGTTGGCTCTTGTCCCGTTGCTGGCCAAAGACCATGATTCCGCGAAGCGTTTGAACGAAGCCGCTGCTGTCCTAACAGAAGTCATGGATGCTC
>DATGJP010000073.1:0-58090 GCA_035295125.1 Bryobacteraceae bacterium
CGGGCGGATGTCTGACCCGTCAAACGAACTACGCGCGAAACCGTTCGGACTTCGGCACGGGCTGTTTTAATACCAGGGTTGGCGGGCGGCGCCGCAGGCTGTTTTCCGTGGAGCAGATAGAACGTCCCTCCACCGAGCACAGCAGCAACCGCCGTCAGTAGGATCTTCAACCGCATTCGTCTTAATATAACTAGGATACCTTTCCGAGCTTGCCTTGACATTTGCTGCTCAACTTAAACCCCCAAGCACAGTGACGCGGGACCAATGGAATGCGTTGTGGGCGGCAATGTTGGGCTACATGCTCGATGCCCTCGACGTGCTTCTCTATGTTTTCGCCGTGCAGACGCTACGTGCGGAATTCCACTGGTCTAACGCGACCGCGGGCCTGGTAAGCTCCGCCACCCTGGTTGCGTCGGCTGCGGGAGGCATTATGGCCGGCATACTCGCCGACCGGATCGGACGCCGGCGCGCCCTGATCTACACGATTTTGCTTTACTCCTTCGCATCCGCGGGATCGGCCACCTCGACGGGTTTGATATCCCTGCTGTTCTGGCGCGCCATCGTGGGGCTGGGACTCGGCGGCGAATGGTCAGCGGGCGCCGTCCTCGTCGCCGAAACCTGGCCGGCCGAGCACCGCGCCAAGGCCATCGGCGTCATGCAGTCCGGATGGGCCATTGGCTACATGCTGGCCGCCGGTGTCACCGCTGTCATCCTGCCGCGCTTCGGCTGGCGCAGCCTTTTCCTCGTGGGTATTCTGCCCGCCGCCCTGACCCTGTGGATCCAGCGGCGTGTTCGCGAGCCGGAGATCTGGCTGGCGCGAAAACCCGGCGGGTCGATGCTGTCACTCTTCCGGCCGCCGCTGTTGCGGATCACCGTTATGGCTACCGCGCTGGCAACGTCGGTCCTGTTCGCATATTGGGGTCTGTTCACCTGGCTGCCCGGATTTCTGTCGGCGCCGGTTTCGCAGGGCGGCGCCGGTTTGAACGTTATGCGGACGAGCGGCTGGATCGTGCTGATGCAGGGCGGCGCGTTCCTCGGATACGTGAGCTTTGGCTGGCTGGCCGATCGCTTCGGACGACGGCCGGTGTTTTTCTTTTACGTGGTGACCGCGGCGATCGTCACCCCCATCTACGGGCTGACTCCGCGATGGGGCGGCGCATCGTCGGAAACCTGGCTTCTGGTCCTCGGGCCGGTAGTGGGCTTTTGCGGCACGGGTTTTTTTGCTCTCTTTGGCGCCGTACTAGCGGAGTTGTATCCAACCCCGGTTCGCGGCGCCGGTCAAGGCTTCGTGTACAACATCGGCCGAGCCTTCAGCGCGCTGGCGCCCTTCGCGGTGGGTGCGATTGCCGATGTACGGGGCCTCGGAGCCGCCCTGGCGCTGAATTCTGCATTCTTCCTTCTGGGCTCGGTGCTGGTATTCACGTTGCCCGAGACGAAAAACGTCGAGCTCACCTGACCTTACGTCCCCAACGCCTCGCTACTCCATCCGTAGCGCCCTGGCTGGATCGATACGCATGGCACGGCGGCCAGGCAACACGCAGGCCAAGAGAGCCGTTGCCATCAGGAGCGCGGCTACCGCGAGGTAGGTGGAAACGTCGAAGGGCTTGATACCGAACAGCAGCGTCTCAAGATAGCGCGACAACCACCCCGCGCCCAGTGCTCCGAGTAGCATGCCGGCAAGAGCCGGCCGCATCCCTTGCGATAGAACCATGCCGAGAACGTTGGTACTGCTGGCGCCCAAGGCGACGCGCAAGCCGATCTCGGCGACGCGACGGTTCATGGTGTAAGCGAGAACGCCATAGATGCCCGTAATGGTCAGGAGCAATGCAAGACCGCCGAATGCCGTCAGAAGAACCACGTTGAACCGCCGAGCCGAGAGGGAACGGTGGACCACTTCTTCAAATGAGCGAAGGCCTGTGACTGGAAGATTGGAATCGAGCTCGGCGACGATGGTACGTACGGTGTGAGCGACGGCTAGCGGGTTGCCGCGCGTGTGTAGAACGAACTCCGAAGCGTCGGCATTTCGCCCATAGGGGAGATAGACAGTGAGAGCGGGGCCGGAGGCAGGGCCGCGTTCACGGCTGTCCGCCACTATGCCGATCACTTCTGCATCAAAGGCGCCGTTGCCCCAGAGAGCGACGTGTTTGCCCGTAGCATCGTCATTGCCAAACAGTAATCCGGCCAGACGTTGACTGATCACGACCCGGCGGGGTGGGGCGGGTTGCCCGCGATCGGCCTCGATGGGCTTATCCTGCTCATCGAACGCTCTACCGCGAAGTATCGGCAGGCCGACAGCATGAAAGTAACCCGGCGAGACGAATCGCCATCCGGCCCAAGGCGGTGGTCCTTGAGTGCCGCTATGGTTAGCAGGAATAGCAACGATACTCATGCCCGGATCCGCTCCCTCTATGGGCCGGCTGCTGATGGCGCCGGCCGCCACCACCTCCGGAACGGAAGAAAGACGATGGAGGAAGCGGTCCACAAACTGCTTGCCGGCTCCGTTTCGAGAATACGAATCGGGCATACTTACGGAGAAAACAAGGCGGTTGCCGGTTTGGAACCCAAGGTTTACATTCATGAGCTCAGTAAAGCTGCGGATTAGCAGACCGGCGCCTACCAGCAAGAGAAAGGAAATCGCCACCTCGGCGGTCACCAGCAGCGCCTGCAAACGGCCTTGTCCGCGGCTGCCGGTTTGATGATCGGTATCGCGCATGGCATTCGCCGCGTCATTCGTGGGAGTCTGCAATGCAGGCGCGATTCCTGAGAGCACGCCGGTCAGAATGGCAATCAGGACGGATAATCCAAGCACCCATGGATTGAGGCCGGCGTCGGCCAGGCGCGGTATTCCTCGCACCTCCAATGCCTGGAGCCCTCGCAACGTGCCGTAAGCCAATGCCAGGCCAAGCAACGTGCCGAAGGTGCTGAGGAGAAGCGATTCCATCATCACGAAGCGGATCAGGCGTGCGCGTCCTGCACCAAGAGCGATGCGAACGGCGATCTCTCGCTGCCGGGCGGTGCCCCGCGCTAGCAAAAGGTTGGCCATGTTCAGGCAGGCAATCAGAAGAAGAAAGCTGACGGCGCCCACAAGCACCCAGAGCGCTCGGCGCGTATTGTCCCCGGCTACCCAGCTACTCCCGGGTGTCAAAGAAAATCCCAGGCCCTTGTCCGTCCCAGGATAGGCTTTGTCGAGCGTAGCGGCGAGCTGTTTCAAATCCGCTTGAGCCGCTTGCAGAGATACACCTGGCGCGAGCCGGCCAATCACGGTGAATTCCCAACTCGCGCGATCGGCATCCGCTCGGTAACCGAACGGCTGATACACCTGGTCGTTGATCCAAGGCTCGCCGGGTGGGAGCACACCCACGACGACACAGGCCCGATCGTTCAGCCGCAGCGTTTTGCCAATGATGTCCAGATCAGCGCCAAAACGGCTTCGCCAGAACTGATTGCCGAGAATCACAACGCGATTGTCAAAGCCATTCCGATCGTCGGTGTTTGAAAAGTCCCGGCCCAACACAGGAGATACGCCGAGAGTCCTGAAGAAATTGGCGGTTACTGATCGGTCGGTGACCTTCTCCGCCGAGCCGTAGCCCGTAAGATTGGCTTCGTCATAGTGAAAGGCCGCTACCTCTTCAAATGAGTGGTTCTGGGCGTGCACGTCCCAGAAATTGGCCTCACTAAAGGCCGCTTTATTAATGCCGCTGCTCAGGCGCGACTCGTGCAGTTGGACCAGGCGATCGGCGTCGCGAAAGGGCAGAGGCTGAACCAGGGCTGCGTAGAAGATGCTGACAACGACGGTTGTGGCGCCGATGCCTAGAGCGAGCATCGTGCTGCAGAGGATGCTCAAAACCTTGTTGCGACCCAGGCCGCGCAACGATTGGCGCAATTCTGCGAAGAATGTCTCGAGGGCGACGCCAAGGCGAACGTCACGAACGTTTTCCTTTATCTGCTCCACACCTTTCATTTCGAGTCGAGCGGCGCGCAATGCCGCGCTTGGGTCTATTCCAGTGCGCGACTTCTCGTCTGCGAGCATTGCCAGGTAGGAATGAAGTTCCTGGGTGAGATCGTCCTCGACAATTTGTTTGTGCGTCAGGTTGCGCCATAGCACTTTCAGACGGTGCCACATGTGATTGCTCGCTCCTTCTGTTAGGACATTTCGAGGGCGCTCGCCATGGCCGACGAGATGCGCACCCATTGATCGGTCTCCTGTTTGAGTTGGCGGGTTCCAGCCTTGGTGAGCCGGTAAAACTTGGCTCGGCGGGTGTTCTCCGATTCCCCCCAGGTGGAACTCAGCCAGCCTGCCTCCTCCATGCGATGCAGTGCTGGAAAAAGCGAGCCCGGCTTGACCTGGAAGGTGTTGCCAGTCACCTGGGCGATGCGCCGGGAAATGCCCAGTCCGTGGAGCGGTTCGAGCGCAAGGACTTTCAGGATGAGCACGTCAAGCGTGCCCTGCAGGAGTGCGGTACTCGCCGATGCTGGATTCTTCATATAGACATTCTATCTGTACAGACATTCTATACGAAGAGCCGGAAAGTGTCCAGCCCGTGACTTGCTTTTGCTGTGAACGAACACCGCGAGCTAATCCTCCACCACTTCCTACGGGTTCCGCACCTTCCCTGCCTCGAACTCAAGCGCAGCCACTCACTTGGCAAACTGCCCGAGTCTCGAATCAACCCATGAGTGTTTTCTGACGAACCCCAAAAAACACACGCCGCCGAGGACCAAGCGCCTTCGGTCCGTATGCCTGCGCGGTCTCCACCTCGAATCCGCAAGCACGCAGCCATCCCTGGAGTTCCTTGCTGTCAAACAGCCGGACGGTGTGTACCTCCCTCCCCCGGCGGTAAAGCTCTCCGACCTGGCGAAATGTCTCGATTTCCCGGGTCAGAATACGTCTCGCCTGATCCTCCGTCGTGGACGCCAGCACCGCCCAATCCTCGCCCGAACTCCAGAACCGGCCCGCGAGCGGGGGTTCGCCCAGTTCGATCACGTCGAAAATGATCAGGCCGCCGGAGGGCAGGATATCGGCACAGCGGCGGATGAAACCGCGAAGCAACCCTTCCGCGTCTGAATCAGCCGAGTGGTAGGTTAACGGCTCGCCCAAAGCGATCACCGCCTCCGCCCCCGGCAACTCGCAATCGTAAACCGAGCCGTGGATGAACGCGGCGTGAGGAGCGTTCGTCCGCGCTAGTTCCAACAGCGGCGCCGAGGAATCGATGCCGGTTACTTCGTATCCCGCCTCAGCGAGCGAGCGCGTTAGAAGGCCAGCCCCGCAGCCGACATCCAACACTCGCCGGACGGGAATGGCAGCCTCCGCGAGCCGCTCGAGAATCGCCGGAGCGGCTCCCCGAGCGAGCCCGCCGAAACCCAGCGCCTGGATGTGGGCGAGATCCTCCTGGTATAAAGAGGCCGCGCCACTACTCATGACGTAAGGCGGTCATCGGGTCGGCGCCCGCGGCTCGCATCGCCGGCGGAAGGACCGCAATCGCGGCGGCGGCAAAGATGCAGGCCAGCGGCGCCGCCACGCTCCAGAAATCCGTCGGCTTAACGTCGAACACCTGAGACGCGAGATAGCGGGCTAATCCCAAACCGCACGCTACTCCCACCACCGCACCCGCGCCGACCGCCAGCGCGGTGTCATATACCATCAGCCGCACGACAGAACCCCACGTCGCTCCCAAGGCGATCCGGATTCCGATCTCACGCGTCCGCCGTACTGCGGAGTAGTTCACCACGCCATACAAGCCAATGCCCGCAAGCAGCAATGCGACCACCGAGAAGAACCCTGCCAGAAAGGCCAGCAGCCGCTCCCGAATAAGCGTGTTATCGATTTGAGAGGACAGCAGAATGCTTCCGGCTACCCGCAACGACGGATCGGCCAGCTCGATTTCCTTACGCAGCCGGGGACTCAACTCCGCCACATTCACCCCCGCGCGGACATTGAGAGTCGCACCGGCGGCATCCCGGAGCGGCGTGTAGATGGACGGGCGCTCGGTCTCCCGCAGGTTGTTGTACCGAATATTCCCTACCACGCCAACGATCCTCTGCCGCATGGGCTCGGGATTGTCGGACAACTTTTCAAACGTCTCCCCAATAGGATTGCGTCCGCGCAGATACTGATTTACGAACGCCTGGTTTACTATGACGGACGCCGAGTCACTCGCAATCTCTTCCGGGAGAAAGTCGCGGCCGGCAATCCGCCGGATGCGCATCGCCTCAAAGAAGCCCGCCGAAACAGGCACTTCGCGCGGCCGTACCGTCTCCGTCGCTCGCCCCGGCCAGCGGATGATTGGAGACATGATCCAGACCATGTCGCCACCGATCGGCCGCTGCTGCGTCAGGCTCGCCGATTCAACCCCCGGAACCTGCCGGATGTGCTCGAGTAATTGCGCCCCTGAATTCCGGCGGTGCGCTTGTGGATCGCGCGGCGCCAGGTCGAACAGCACCACATTCTGACTCACAAATCCCAAATCGACCGAAGTCAGCTTCCGAAATGAAATGAGCAGGAGACCGGACAGGAACAGCACGGCTACGCTGAAGCCGATCTGCGCTACGAGCATCCAGCGAAGTGATCCGATCCGCCCGGAATGCTGCGTCTCCGCTTCCTTGAGAGCATCGGCCGGCGACGCCGATGACGCCCGTACGGCCGGCACAACACCGAAGAGCAGAGCGGTAACGAAGCTGAGCACGACCGCAAAGACGAACATTCGCGCATCGGGCGCCACGTCCAGCCACGCCGGAAACTCCGTGGGGCCGAGCCTCACCACGATTAAAGGCGCCACAAGCGCCGCAAAGATCAGCGCCAGGACACAGGAAGCCGCCGCAACCTGTCCGCTCTCGATCAGCATCTGTTGCACTAGCCGGGAGCGCGCCGCTCCCAGCGATACGCGCAGAGCCATTTCCGACCTGCGCGCCGATGCCCGCGCCAGCATTAGGTTTCCAACATTCGAGCACGCAATTAACAACAGCAGGGCGCAGATCATCGCGAGAATCCAAAGCGGACGGCGAAACTGGCTCCGAAACAGTGAATCGCGGCCGCTCGATGCATCCCGCACGCGCAACGGAGCCTCGATGAACTGCTCGAGCGCGGCCCCATGCAAATTACGCGGTGGGTTGATGCCGACGCGCTCGCGCACGAAATTGGTATAAGCCGCCTGCAACGGATCGCGCAGACGCGACCGTTCGATCCCGTCATGAATCCGCCCCCACACACTGATCCATCCGGCGTCCGGATTGGAAATCAGCCGCGCGTCGGCCGCCGGTATAAGCGGAACCCACAGGTCGGTCAGATATCCGGACTGCACGCCGCTGAAGGGGCCGCGAGCCACACCAGCGATTTGAAATTGCTTTCGCCCCAGAGTTACCCAGTGTCCCAGGACACCAGGACTCCCACCAAACCGCCGCCGCCAAAACGCTTCGCTTAAAACCGCGATCGGATGTGCGTTATTGCCCTGGTCGTCATCGGGCTGGATGAGCCGTCCCATAACTGCCTGTATGCCGAGAATCTCGAACGCTCGCCCGGACATTGACTCAGCGCGGATACTCTCCATGGCGCCCTGGCCATCGTCGAACGTGACCGCCTGGAGCCCGCCCGAAAGCCCCATCGCGAACAGTTCCGCATCTTTGCGTGCGGTCTCTCGCAGCAGTTCGTATTGGGCATAGCTGAACGCATCCGATTCACGCGGCTGGTTGTCTGGGCTGAAAAATGCCGGCATCACATGCGCGATGGAGATCAACTGCCGTGCTCCGGGTACCGGCAGCGGGCGGAAGATCAAGGCGTCGATGAGCGCAAACGCAGCCGTGCAAGCGCCAATGGCGAGACCTAGGGATATGATGGCCGCAACGCTCGACGCCGCATGCTTGCGAAGCATGCGCAGGCCGAAACGGCAGTCATTCAGCGCCTGCTGCACCCGGCTCAGCATCCGTCCAGTATACCCAGCCGGTATTTAACAAATTCGCACCGGCGGTAAACTAAAACAATGAAGCGTCTGCCGGCCATCACACTCGTCGTGTGCGCGGTATCCATGGCCGCCCGTGCCGATACCTTCGTCGTCCTTCCGTTCTTCAATCAAACCAACTCCGCAAACCTCGATTGGATCGGCGAGAGCTTATCGGAAATCACCCGCGAAGCCCTTGCTTCCGAAGGGCTGCTGACGCTCGACCGAGAGGATCGCATAGAAGCCTATCACCGTCTTTCGTTGCGTCCTTACGCCCTCCTGACGAAAGGCTCAGTGATCAAAATCGGCGAAACCCTCGACGCCGAGCATGTCATTTACGGACGCTTCGATCTGAAACCCGCTGCGAGCGGCGAACCCGCGGCGCGCGGTTCCCTCCAAATCACCGCCAGTATTCTGGACCTGAAACATCTCAGGCAAACGCCCGATTACAGCGAGGTCGGCTCCCTCGAAGACCTCGCCATCCTGCAGCGCCATCTCGCCTACCAGACGCTGACGCTGGTGGCTCCCCGCTCCGCTCCATCCGAAGAGGAGTTTAACGGCCGCCATCCCGCCGTGCGTGTAGATGCCATCGAGAATTATATCCGCGGGCTTCTCGCCGCTGCGCCCGCCGAAAAGCATCGTCTTTTCACACAAGCCGCCCGTCTCGACGCCCGTTTTTCTCAACCTTGCTTCCAATTGGGCAAGCTATCCTGGCAAAGCAAGGACTTCAAAGTTGCGGAGGAGTGGCTGCAAAAGGTATCATCCGCTGATGTACACTACCGCGAAGCTAATTTTCTGCTGGGGCTGTGCCGTTACCAGTCCGGCGACTTCGCGGGCGCTCAGGAGGCTTTCCAGTTAGTGGCTCGCACCGTTCCGCTAAACGAGGTACTCAACAATCTCGGTGCCGCGGCTTCGCGCCGCAGCCAACCGGAAGCTCTCGACGATTTTAGGAAAGCTATGGAGGGCGATCCCAGCGACCCGGATTATCAGTTCAACACCGGGTATGCGTTGTGGAAGAAAGGTGATTTCGATGCGGCTGCGGAACGCTTCCGCGCCGTTCTCGCGCGCGACCCGCGCGACAGCGAGGCCAATACCATGTTAGGTCGTTGCCTCAGCCGGAACGGACCTCGTCCGGGCGACACCAAGACGGAGGGGTTAGAGCGGCTGAAGACGAGCTACGAAGAAAGTGCGTGGTGGCAGTTGCAAGCGGCGCTCCAGCCTGCTAAACCTTGATTCTGCGCGTGCGTCTCCCTTCATACTTCCGGCGTTTCCAGTCTCACAAGCCCGCGGCGAAGCCTGCGGAGCCCCAACCAGCCGCTGCTGTCTTCCCGGAGCCCGCTGAACCTCTTCTCGCTCCGCAACCCGTGTTCCAGCCGCAATCGGTCTTCGAAGCGCAGCCGGCCTTCGAGCCTCAACCCTTCGAGCCACAGCCCGTCCTCGCCACGCCGGTTTCCGACGACGATGGCGATGAAGGCACACTCAAATTGCCGGCAGCCACTCCTCAATCCTTCGAGAACGCGGCGGAAACCGATATAATCGGTGATTTCATGCTCGAAGCGTTCGGAAAGTCCGACCCGGGTAACGTGCGGACAAACAATGAGGATTATTATCTGCTATTTAGAGATCGCGGACTCTACTTAGTAGCCGACGGAATGGGTGGCGCGCAAGCCGGTGAGCATGCGTCCAAACTGGCCGCGGAAACGGTGGCGGAGTACATTTGGACCCACGCCGATTCCGGCCCAGAGGTTCTGGCCCAGGCCTTCGAAGAAGCCAATCGCCGCGTCATCGATGCTGCCTCCAGCGATTCGACCTTGGAGGGCATGGGGACCACCCTCGTTGCCGTGCTGGTGCGCGGCGCAGATCTGTTGATCTCTAGCGTCGGCGATTCCCGAGCCTACATCTACGAGGACGGACACCTGCTCGTCATCACGGAAGATCAGACCTGGGTCCACGAAGTTGGCCGCAAACTCGGACTCGACGAGATCAGCCTCCGCAGCCATCCCATGCGCCACGTTCTTACCATGGCCATTGGTGTCAGCTCGGAACTACGCATCCACTCCTACGTCCTGAAACCGCAGCCCGGCACCCAAATCCTCTTGTGCAGCGACGGACTGCATGGGGTGGTGGAGGCTCAGCTCATTGCAGACACCCTGTCCCAGTCCAGTTCTCTCGAACAGAAATGCATGACGCTCATCCATGCGGCTAAGGAAGCGGGCGGACCGGACAACATTACCGCCGTCCTGCTTCAGACAACGGACAAGCCGCCGGTCTCAGGCACTCCCGATTAAGATACCGGTCACAAACACCAGCGCGCCTCCGAGCCCGACCTGCAGGGCCGCGGAAATCGTCGGCGTCTCCATGTAGCGATGCCGAATCCAGGTAATCGCGCCAAGCTCGGCCAATACCACGATCATCGCAACCACCATCGCAATCCGGAAATCGCCGATCAGGAACGGCAGCGTGTGCCCGATCCCTCCGAGCGCGGTCATCAGGCCGCAGATTACGCCGCGAACCCACGGGTGTCCACGTCCCGTCAAGCTGCCATCGTCCGATAGAGCCTCCGCAAACCCCATGCTGATGCCCGCTCCTACCGAGGCTGCCAATCCCACCACAAAAGCGTCCCAACTGCTGTGCGTCGCAAACGCCGCGGCAAACACCGGGGCTAACGTCGATACGGAGCCGTCCATGAGCCCCGCCAGCCCAGGCTGCACCACCTGCAGCACAAAGAGGCGCCGGTTGGCTTCGTCTTCCTGGTGCTTAGCGTCGCCGCCAAGTTTGTCCTTCTCCAGTTGCTCGGCGCGATGTTCGTGCGACCGTTCCTCCTGCGCGAGATCGTCCAACAACTGCCGCACCCTGGCATCCTGCGACCGCGCCGCAGCCCGTTCGTAAAAGTGGCGGGTTTCCACTTCCATGGTGGCAGCCTGGTTTCGCACTATGTCGAGTCCCAACGGCTTCACCAGCCACACCGGCTTGCGGTTCACGAACCCGCGTACATCCTGCCGTCGAATCAGTGGAATGTGATCCCCGAATTTCTGTCGGGACAGCTCAATCAACCGGCGCCGGTGCCCGGACTCTTCCTCCCGCATACCATCGAACATCGCCGCCGAAGCCGGAAAATTCTCTCTCAGGCCTTCGGCGAAATCGGCGTAGACACGCTCGTCTTCTTCTTCGAGTGAGATGGCGAGAGCTAGAATCTCACGTTCGGTAAGGCTGTCGAAGTTTCGCATATCCTCTGCGATCATCAAAGTATCGCGTTTCGGCGCGAGTTCACAATGCCGGGCCAACTCTACCTTATTCGACACGGTGAAACGGAATGGAGCCGCTCGGGCGCCCACACCGGCCGCACCGATCTTCCGCTCACCGATACCGGCCGCGCGAAAGCGGAGGCACTCCGCCCCGTCCTTGCCGGCCGCACTTTTTCGTTGGTTCTCACCAGCCCGCTTCAGCGCGCGCGCGAAACCTGCCGGCTGGCCGGCTTTGGCGACGCTGCAGAGGTCGACTCCAACCTTCGCGAATGGGACTATGGCGATTACGAAGGCCGCACCACGCCCGACATTCGGAAAGAGCGGCCGTCATGGTTCTTGTGGAGGGACGGCGTCCCCAACGGCGAGACTGTCGAACAAGTCGGCGCACGCGCCCAGGCCGTCATTGAGCGGGCCGTACAGGCCGGCGGCGATGTGGCGCTCTTCGCGCACGGTCACATCCTCCGCATCCTGACCGCCTGCTGGCTCACTCTACCCCCCGACGCGGGACGCCTGTTCGCCTTAAGCACCGGATCGCTGAGCGTTCTAGGCTACGAGCACGAGACGCGCGTGATCACCCGTTGGAACCTCGAACCCGCCTGATGCAGACTGGCAGTCTGCGGCGGGTTGTTAACCCGCCAAAACCTGCATCCCGACGCGCAGCAACCTCATCTCAAAGACTCGTGACCACCGAACAAGACCTCGTCCAAACAACCGCTCTCCTCAAGAACTTCCCCGCGTCCTTAAGCGCCCTGCTCCGTAGCCTCCCCGAATCCTGGACGCACCGAAACGAAGGCGAAAACACCTGGACCGCGTTCGACGTTGTCGGCCACCTGATCCACGGCGAACGCACCGATTGGATGCCCAGAGTGAAACGAATCCTTGAATTCGGCGACAGTAAACCGTTCGACCCATTCGATCGCTCGGCACAATTCCGCGAGAGCCAGGGCAAATCGCTCCCGGAGCTCCTCGATGAATTCGCGCGCCTGCGTGCCGAAAATCTCGCAGCACTGGAAAAGCTAAATTTGCAGCCCGCCGACCTGGACCGCCCCGGACGACATCCCGCCTTGGGTCCAGTGACCCTGTCCGAGCTTCTCGCCACCTGGGCCGCGCACGATATGACCCACCTGCACCAGATCGCCCGCATCATGGCTTACCAGTATCGTGAAGCCGTGGGCCCGTGGCAGAAATTCCTCGGCGTCATGCACTGCGCCGGCCACAGCGAATAGGAGCGCCGGGTGCACGCCCGGACCCAATCAGCCGTCAAATCACCTTGAGACCCGCGATCCTCTTACTAGCTGTTTCCCTGCCCGCTGCATGCATGCTCGCCCAGGACGCCGAGCACCAGGTCTCCGATATCCCCTACGTCCCAACGCCGCAATCGGTTGTCGAAGCCATGCTGAAGCTCGCCAACCTCCGCGATACGGACTTCCTGATGGATCTGGGTTCGGGAGACGGCCGCATCGTGATTACCGCCGCCAAGGAATATCACGCTCAGGCATTGGGAGTGGAACTCGACCACGCCCTGGTCGCTCAGGCGCGCGCGAACGCCGAGCGCCAGCATGTCACCGCAAAGTTCATTGAAGGCGACCTGTTTCGCCAGGACTTGAGCAAAGCCACGGTAGTCACGGTCTACCTGACCCCCAGCGTCAATCTCCGGTTGCGCCCCAAGCTCCTGGCCGAATTGGCGCCGGGAACCCGCATCGTTTCCCATCGCTTCGATATGGGAACCTGGCCGCCTGAAAAGACCCAGGTCGTCGACGGAGAAACCATCTATCTCTGGACCGTCCCAGCCAAAAACCGCTAACGCGAGCTACTTTGCGGGGTGTGAATCGGGCTTACCATCCCAGGAAAGATAGAACGTGCAGCGCGTTTTTGAACTGCACGACATCCGTTGAATCTCATGCGCTGGAAGAAATGCGAAGCCGCCCGATTTCAGCAGCGTGTCACCCGCATCCTGCCGCAGCGTGAGCTGGCCCTCGGCGACGAAGATTCGCTCGTTGGAATCGTGGAAGTGCGGCGGAATAACGTGCCCGGCGCCGAATCTTACCAGCAGATCAATGCCGCCGGTCGCTTCGTCGGCATGGACCATCGTTCCTTCGGAGCCGTCCACTGAGCCCTTCTCATGCTCCCAATTGGCTGTCTCAAGATTAACGACAACAGCTCTCGTATTCGTTTGGCCCGCTGCGATCGCGATGACTCCCGCGATCAGCAGGATATGCCGTGACGTCACTGAATCACCCCCTGGAGCGACCAGGTTACAGCAACGTGCTCCCGGTCGTATTGGACGGATGCGACATGGCGAAACCCTGATAGAAGTGACGCGCCAGGTCGCCGTCGTTAGCCAGCAGGATCGCGGGCGTGCTGCCGGAGAAACCCTTGCAGTCGCGGATCAGGTGCGCCTGGTCGTAGTATCCGCACCGCAAGGCGGTTCCCGCCCAATCGCAAGATGCACCTTGAAGCGCGCGAAATACGTTAGAAAAACGATGAATACGGCAAAAAAGCTTAGGAGCAAGGCCGACCGCGAAGCTAAAACGCCGCTCAAACTGACGGGGGCTGAGACCAAGTTCCCGCGCGAGTCCAGCAATCTCGAAAGGACCCCTGGCAACGGTTATCCTTCGAACGGCCTCGGCGATAAGCGGGTCACCGCGGCGGGATGTCCTGGCGGCGGAGAACAGCGCGGTTTCGACATCAGCGAGGGGGTCGGAAGCATCAAGGGCGTCCTCCAGATTGCGCGACAGCTCTGTCGAGAGGTCTTCGACAGGGGTAAACCTGCCGCGCAGCTCATGCATCGGCTCAGGGAATATCCTGGCCGCGCCGTCCGGATGGAACCTGATCCCCAGCACCCTCGCAGGACCTTTCGGTCTCAGTATTAGAGGCCCGTCAATCTGTCCAGCGAGAAAGCAAAGAGGCTGTCTGCGCCACTGCCCGTTTTCGAACGACTCAAACGGCTGGCCCCGGTTCAGGATCAGTTCCGGGCAGCCGTCGGGTACGATCCGCTGTGGCGCGGCGCCATCGTCGTCCTGCTCGAGAGTCCAAAAGATCCTGACGAATGGACGCAGCAGGGCTGTTGGCTGAATCTCACGGTACCGAACCACCTGAGGATTATATCCCGGCGCTATCGTGCGGCCTGCACTCGCGGCACGGGCGTGACTAATCGAACCGCAGCACCGTTATCGGGTCGACCCGGGCGGCGCGTCGGGCGGGCAAATAACAGGCGGTCAGAGCTACGGCGGCAAGGAACAGCGTAACGGCGGCATACGTGCCGGCGTCTGCTGCTGTCACGCCGAACAGAAACCCGGATATCAACTTCGAAGCCGCTAACGACACCAGTACCCCCGACGCCAGTCCGACGATGGTCATGCGCAGCAAGTCCGCCATGGCGTGCCGCAACACGTCGGCCGATCGTGCACCCACGGCGATGCGGACCCCGAACTCGAACGTCCGGCAGGCAACCGAGTAGGACATCACACCGTAGGTCCCCGTGGCCGCGAGCAGGAGGGCCGCGAGGCCAAACGAAGCGACAAGCCACACTCCTAACCGGCGGGCCGCCATCGTGTTTGCGACGATCTCTTCGAGCGGCGCGAGGTTGTACACAGGTTGCTCGCTATCCGCCTCCGACACCGCCTTGCGCACCGAACCGGCAATCGCCTGCGGATCGCCATCGGTACGGACCATCAACGTCATATAGCGTCTCGCGAACTGTGCATGCGGCATGTATATCTGAGGTGTCGGCGCAAGACCGAGCCCGTACTGCGACACGTCGCTCACCACCCCCACCACCTCGCGAAAAGGAGAATGATCGAAGTTCGCAACGCCTCCCGCCCGAATTTTCTTGCCGAGTGGCGACTCGCCGGGAAACCATTGCCGGGCGGCAGTTTCACTGATTACGCATACCGGTGGATGTGCCGCGTCGTCGCGAACTGTCAAGAGCCGACCCTGGCGCAACGGAATTCGGAGAGTCTGAAAATAGTCCGGGCTCACGATGTACCGGTCCGGACTTTTCCGTTCTTCTGCGTGCGCCGGACGGCCCTGGATTACGAAGGCGGTCGTGTCGAAGTCGCCCGACATCGGCACAACGCTCACCGCTGCCGCAGTTCGGACTCCAGGAACTGCCGCCAGGTTGTCCAGGAGACGGCTGACGATCTGGGCCGTCGCCGCCTCGGTGCGATATTTTGCCGACGGGAGCGTCACGGAGGCGGTGAGGACGCCCTGTGGATCGAATCCTGGGTTCACCTGTCGCAGCCGAAGGAAGCTCTTTCCCAGTAATCCGGTCGCGATCAGCAGCACGAGCGCTAACGCCATCTGTAAGGCAGCCAGAAACTGCCGCATGCCGTTGTGGCGGTCGCCGGCGATCCTGCCGCTCCTCTTCAATGCCTCTTCGATTCCGGTCGAGCGCAGCCGGAGCACCGGCGCCATGCCGAATAGGATCGCGGCGGCAAGGGACAGCACCAGAGCGAATACCAACACCCGTCCGTCGAGTGTCACCGCGCCCACATCGGGCAAAACCCGCGCGGCGAAGACAGTCATGGCGTCCGTACTCCATAGTGCCAGCAGGATTCCAGCCAGGCCGCCCAGGCCGCCAAGCAACAGGCTCTCGGTTAACAGCATTCGGACCAGCCGCGCCATTCCCGCACCGAGAGCTTCCCGGATCGCCATCTCCCGCTGTCTGCCGGTCGCTTTGGCCAACAGCAGGTTTGCGATATTGGCGCATGCCATGAGCATCAGAATCAGGACAGCGGCCTGGAGAGACAGCAGCGGGGCGCGAACATTCCGGGTCATATCCTCGCGCAGGCCCTCGATGCCAGCGCCGAGGTTCGCGTCGGCTTCGTGTTCGCGCTGCATTTGCCGGCAGCGCACGTCGAGATCCGCCTGCGCCGCGTGAACGGTGACGCCGGGCCGCAAGCGAACGATTGGTAAGAGATGGCGGCCGTCTCGCGATCCCGGTCCGAATGGTTCCCCAATCGGGCGATACATCTGTGGAGGCTCGTGGTCCAGGCTGCGAGGCAGCGGCAGCAGGTCCGGTCCGGCGACACCCACAATGGTGTGCGGCCGGTAGTTGAGCGAGACCGCGCGGCCGATCACACCCGGGTCCGATTGAAACCGCGAGCGCCAGTAGTCGTACGACAGGACGACAACGTCGTCGCGGCCGTCGCGGTCCTCTTCCGAGAGAAAGAAGCGCCCAATTCTCGGTTTCACCTTCATCACATCGAAGTAGCCGTGCGAAACCAGCAGGCAGGAAAGCCGCTCACTCGTCCCAACGCCCGTCAGCACCGGATGAAAGAAGGTCTGGTAAAGGGCCGCGCTCTCTAGTGTCTTGCTGTCGCGACGCCAGTCTTCGAAATCATCGAAAGAGACCGGGCCGCGCCCGTTCTGGGAGAACATGGACCACATCACGGCCAGGCGGTCTGCGTCGCGGTAAGGAAGCGGGCGCAACAGCACGGAATTGACGATGCTGAAAACTGAAGTTGTCATTCCGATGGCCAGCGCGAGGGTTGTGATGGCACCCGCGGCCAAACGGCGAGAGCGAAACAGGATGCGCAAGGCGATCCGGAAATCCTGCCATGTCATATTCGCGCCATCCATGCAAGGCAACGTCCATCTCTAAGTGTTCTGTTCATTAGTGGCTTGCGATGCGGGTGTCCGTTTTCGGGATAGACTGGCGCATTCTGGAACAGGAGTCCAGCGGCGGCGGCAAACCCGCTCACCGTCGTAAGCCTGCCGATTGACTCACGACCGACGACTCGGGATCTTTTCCTTTCGGACCTGATTGTGGGGACAATAGTGGATATCATTGCTGTCCTGGATGGGAGGAGTCCGATGCGCATCGCAAGCCTGGGGCATGTCGTCTTTGCGGCCGTCATGATCGCCCTGGGAATCCAAGGCTTGATCAAGGGCGATTTCACTACGGTCTGGCAGCCCGTGCCCTCCGGTCTGCCTGGCCGCCAGGTGCTCATCTTCCTTTGCGCTTTGATCTCGCTCGCATCGGGTATCGGCCTGCTTTGGAGAGGCGCTGCTGCCCTCTCCGCACGCGTACTGCTTGCCTTTCTCGTGCTCTGGTTCCTGCTCTGGAGAGTGCGCGCCCTCTTCCTCGCCAGCCTTGTCGACAGCACCTGGGGTTGCGGCGAGACCCTGGCAATGATGGCGGGCGCCTGGGTTCTGTACGCCGCGTTCGCTACGGCCTGGGACCGGCAGCACCTCGGTTTCGCGACCGGCGAGAAGGGCATGCGTATCGCGAGAGTGCTCTACGGTCTCGCCTTGATCCCCTTCGGCTATGCCCATTTTGCCTACATCCAACACACCGCCGATATGGTGCCCGGCTGGCTCCCCTGGCATTTTGGCTGGGCATATTTCACCGGCGCCGCATTTATAGCCGCGAGCGTGGCGATTCTTGCCGGCGTATGCGCACGGCTGGCAGCCGCCCTCTCAGCGTTGCAAATGGCCCTGTTCGGGTTGCTGGTGTGGGTACCCGCGATGGCAGCAGGCCATCTCAGCGCCTTCCAGCAGGGCGAGGTTGCGTCCACTCTGGCCTTGACGGCCGCCGGCTGGGTAGTGGCGGATTCCTACCGTGGAATGCCATGGTTCGGCTTGGCGAATCGCCAGCCTCAGCCATCCGGAGAGCTCGCACAGAAACGAATCGTCGCCTAACCGCAAAGCAAGTCCTTCGTCCAAGGCTGTAGAATATCTACAGCCATGAAGGAACGCTATCAAAACCGCATTGAACTCCTCCAGGGAACCCTCGATATGCTCATCCTGCAAACCCTGCAATGGGGCGATCAGCATGGCTATGGCATAAGCCAGGCGATCCGAGCCAGCTCCGGCGATATCTTGCGCGTCGATACCGGGTCGCTGTACCCCGCCCTGCACCGCCTCGAAAAGCAGGGCTGGGTCAAGTCCGACTGGCGCACTTCCGAGAATCAGCAGCGGGCCAAGTACTACCACATCACCGCCGGGGGCAAGAAGCAATTAGCCTCCGAGCACTCCCGCTGGAAGCAGCTCGTAACCGCCATAACGGGAGTCATGGAGCCTGCCGGAGGTGGCCAATGAGACTTCCCTGGTTTGGCCGCCGCGACAGTGAACTCGATGAAGAAATTCGCCACCACCTCGCCATGGCGGCGCGCGACCGCGTGGAAACCGGCGAATCGCCGCAGCAAGCATCGCAGAACGCCCGTCTCGAGTTTGGAAACCTGGGCCTCGTCAAGGAAGTCACCCGCGAAATGTGGGGCCATGGCACTTTCGACCGCCTTGCCCAGGACCTTCGCTATGCCACCCGAACGCTCCTCAAGGACCGCTCTTTCTCGGCGGTTGCAATAGCCGTCCTGGCCCTGGGCATCGGCATGAACACCGCGATCTTCAGCATCGTCGACGGCGTTGTCCTGCGGCCAATGCCCTTTACCGCGCCCGCGCGGCTTGTTGCAGTCGATGGAACGTCTCTCTCCAATGAAGCCTCCTTCGACATCCTGCGGCGAGGCAGCAAACTCGTCGAATACTCCACCTACTCGAACCTGACTCAGGTCAACCTGACGGGCGAAGGAACTCCGGCTCGTCTCTCCGCCTGTCCTGTCGGAGGCAACTTCTTCAACGTCCTCGACGCCCGCCCCTTTCTCGGCCGCACGTTCCGCCCCAACGAGGACTCCCCCGGACGAAACCGTCTCGCCATCCTGAGCTACGGCCTCTGGCAGACCCGTTTTCACGGCGACCCGTCCGTCGTGGGCCGTTCTGTTCACCTCGGCGAATCCATTCGCGAAGTGGTGGGCGTCATGCCGCCCGACTTTCGCTTTCCGTCCGCGGAGGCTCAGCTCTGGATCCCGCTCAACATCGACCCCATACAGGACGGTGACTACTGGTGGGGATTCGGCCTCACCATAATTGGCCGCCTGCATCCGGGTGCGGACCGCTCCCAGGCACAAGCCGAGCTGCTTACCTTCATCCCACGTATTCGTGCGGGCTTCCCCTGGAAAATGTGGCCGGACTGGGGCGCGGGCACCACTCTGGCCACCTTGCAGGACTACATCGCCGCGGGTGTGCGCAAACGATTCCTCATTGTCCTGGGCAGCGTGGGCCTCGTGATGCTGATCGCATGCGCCAACGTGGCGAATCTCCTGCTATCCCGGGCCGTGAATCGCCACAAAGAAATTGCGATGCGTACAGTGCTGGGCGCGAGCCGCACTCGCGTCATCCGCCAACTGCTTACTGAAAGCCTGACCCTCGCCCTGATCGGCGGATTTCTCGGACTCGGCCTCGCCTTCGGCGGCGTCGTGCTGCTGAAGAGTCTCCTTCCCGCCGACACACCCCGTCTCGCCGATGCAGCCATTAACCTCCGGGTCCTCGCCTTCACCGGCGCGCTTTGCGTGCTGACCGGCCTGCTGTTTGGAGTCGTACCCGCTCTGACATCCTCCAGAACCGAAAGTCAGGCCTGGCGTTCTGGCGATCGGAGCATCGGTGGGGGAACACGCCGCCGCCTCTCCGCGACGCTCGTGACATTTGAAGTCGCCATCGCCATCGTGGTTGTGATCGGCGCCGGCCTGCTCGCCAAAAGCCTGTGGCTCCTCATCCATGTCGATCCCGGATTCCGGACCGGCCATCTCCTGACCGCTCGCGTGACGCCGAACGAATCGCTGTGCAAAGACCCCGCGCGTTGCACCGCCTTCTACAACGAACTGCTGAGCCGCCTCCACGCGCTGCCTGGCGTTGAGGACGCTTCCGCAGCCGCGGTCCTTCCCCTCGACAACCAGATCTCCGGCTTTGCCGCGGAGTTCGAGGGTCATCCTGTCCTCCCCGGTCATCCCGCGCCCACCGTCTTCGCCAATACCATCACCCCCGGCTACCTGCAGACCATGGGGATTCCTCTGCTGAGCGGCCGTGCATTCACCGACCAGGACACCGCTACAACCCTGCCCGTCGCGCTCATATCCGCAGCCACCGCGCAACGCTGGTGGCCGGGCCAAAATCCCATCGGCAAACACCTCAAGAGGGTCTGGCTCAAGGAATGGATCACGATTATCGGCGTCACCGGCGACGTGAAGGAAATGAGCCTGGGCCGCCCTTCCGGATTCACTCCGGAAGGCGACGTCTATTTCCCTTACGCTCAGGATCTGCGTGCGGGCATGAGCCTCGCGATCCGTACCGCCGTTCCACCGCTGCAGTTTTCATCTCCGCTGCAGTCGATGATTTCCGCGATGCAGCCGGATGTCCCGGTGACCAAAATTCGAACCATGGACGAGATCGTTTCCAGCTCGCTCCTGACGCCCCGTTCGACGCTGTGGCTCCTCGGAACCTTCGCCATGCTCGCGGTGCTTCTCGGAGCTGTTGGTCTGTACGGCGTCATCTCCTACGACGTCACGCGTCGCACGCGCGAAATCGGCATACGCCTCGCGTTAGGAGCCCGGCCCCGTGATGTGCGCTGGTCCGTTCTCGGCCGTACCCTGGCACTCACCGCCATCGGTCTGATCATCGGACTCAGTGCCGCCGCCGGCAGTGTCCGCGTGATGCGAAGCTTGCTCTACGGAGTCAGCACCAGCGATCCGTCGACTTTTATAGTATCGGCTGCATTCCTGTTGGCCATCGCCGGGATCGCCGGCTATCTCCCGGCACGCAGAGCAGCGAGAGTCGACCCGGTCACCGCCCTGCGCTACGAATAGACTGCGTGGTGCAGGCCCTTTATTGCGGCGCTCCGACGCCCTCCGTAACCACGTTGGCCTGGCCGTAATACCAGAAGTAACCAATTTCCAGTCCGCCGCCGACGGGAGTATCCACAACCGTGACCTCCCTTGTCTCGTTATCGAGACAGGCCTCCTGGTAAATCCCTTTTCCCAACTGGAGCAGCCAGTCTCCATGTTCAATGCAGAACTGAATTCTCGGCCCCAAGTCAGCCAGTTCCTGGAGCGTCTTGCCGAAAGCTTTGAATCCATTCTTGGCGAGCGTTCCCCAGCGTTCACCGATCGAAACCGCCCAATCCGAGCCCGTGAACAGCTCAGACTCGATATCATGCGGCGCTTTGATGCCCGTGGCGATCACGAGTGAAAGCCCGCCTCCCAAGCCAACCGCGAATCCGTATCGGGTCGTGCGCATAGTGAACGCAAACCATCGCGACGGCAATTGCGCCGAAATCACGGTCGCGAAATAAGCCTCGGCTCCGATGAATACTTCGCCGCCGCCCTTGCCGGCAATTCCAACCCAGAGCCCCTGGTCTCCAGGCCGCGCGATCCTGCGCCAACGCGCCGCGCGACTATACGCCGGGGCGGAGGTATTAGCAGCCTGCCCCTCTTTTTTGGATGCTTCCCGAATCTGGAGAAGCGGCGTCCCGCCGTAACCCCCTTCCTTGCCGGTACCACCGGGGCCCCAAATTTCGATCATGTCCCCGAGCGTACCCGACCATGTTCCAAAACCAGAGCGGAACACCGAAGACTGGTATCCCGCGGGGACCTTGCCTGCGATGTGCCAGGTGTTGTCCTCGTCGATGTCGATGATGTATCCGGAATTCACCGGATACTCGATGCAGTACATATTGCGAGCCTTATGAAGATGCTGCGCCCGCAGTATATCGAAACGTTCCGAGGCTGTA
The DNA here is from genome assembly GCA_035295125.1 of Bryobacteraceae bacterium. Classification (GTDB taxonomy): domain Bacteria; phylum Acidobacteriota; class Terriglobia; order Bryobacterales; family Bryobacteraceae; genus JAICMB01. The sequence goes on from DATGJP010000073.1 coordinate 21,738, forward strand.
AATCCGTCTCGTGCCTCCGGGTGTGGCGCCTGCTCTGTAGATGGCCCGGCTTAGATTTAATTGACAAGCTGTGCGGCTGGCCGTACCATCGAACTATTAATTCCTTAGCGGATCAGGAGGACCGCATGGCGAGAAAGAAGTCCCCTTCCCTGACCGATGCCGAGTTGCGGCTCATGGAGGTCATCTGGGAGCGCGGATCGGCCACCGTATCCGACGTCGTCGAGCACCTTCCCAAAAGTGTTCCGCTCGCGTATTCGACCGTTCTCACTACCCTCCGCATCCTCGAAGACAAGGGTTATCTCAAGCACAGCAAGGAAGGCCGTGCCTACGTCTATCGCCCGCTCGTCGGCCGCGACCAGGCGCGTGACAAAGCCCTCACCCATCTCCTACGCCGATTCTTCGAAGGCTCCCCCGAGTTGCTGATGCTCAATCTCGTCGAATCGCAAAAGGTTGATCCGGAAGCACTCCGCCGCCTGCGCCAGCGCATTGACGAGGAGGAATCATGAATGTTGTTCTCTCCGCATTCCTCAACGGAGCGATCCTCAGTCTCGCCCTCGCGGCGGCCTTATGGTTTCTCATGCGTGTCACGCCGCGTTGGCTGCTGAATGCGGCAACGCGCTACCTCGTGTGGTGGGCAGCACTGCTGATCACGGTCTCCGCGCCGCTCTTCTATCTGCCCTACAGACACGTCAAACCCGTAGCCCTTCCCGCAGCCCGGACGCCAATTCACGAAGCTGTAATCCCAGTGCCCGTGCCGACTGAAGCTCCGCGCATGCCTGCACCGATCGTCCACACACCGCCACCGAAAGCGCTCGTCGCGACGCCAATTCCGACGCCAAAGCATTTCAATCCCCCGGCTCTACCGATCCGAATCAACCCGCCAAGGTGGCCGCGCTATCTCCTCGCGCTCTGGGCATTCATCAGCCTGGTCCAACTCACGCGTCTGGCAATGAGTTGCATTCTCTTGGAACGGCTCCGAAGACGCGCCCATCCCCTCGCCACGCCGAACTGGATCGCCCTCCTGGGCGCCGCCCGTAGGCGCATCGACGTCGCCAGTTCCGCGGAAATCGACACGCCCGTAGCCGCCGGACCCTGGCGCCCGACCATCCTGATCCCCGACCGCCTCCTGACGGAATTGACCGCAGAAGAACTGGATCAGGTCGGCCTCCATGAAGCCGCCCACCTGGCCCGCTTCGACGACTGCGCTCTTCTAATTCAGCGCATCCTGGAATCGCTGTTCGCCCCGCACCCCGCCGTGCTCTGGATCGCCCGCCAACTCGATCTGGAACGTGAGATCGCTTGTGACGATATCGTGGTCGCGGCAAGTGGACAGCCTCGCGCTTACGCCCGTTGCCTCACCCGTGTGATCGAACTCAGCGGTCAAGCCCGCTCCCTGGCCGCCGCCGGCGCCGCCGAAGACCGTTCCCAATTAGCGCGTCGAATTACGGCTCTCCTCGATAAATCCCGCGAGATCTCACCGTGCGCACTCAAGTCGCGCCTGGTCACCGCGCTCGTCATGATCGGCGCTTTGACCTGGGCCGGAGTTCGCGCGCCGCAACTGATCGCCTTTGCGATGCCGCTCGCTCAATCCGTCTCTCAGGCGACCACACAACGCGCGGCCGCGCCACCCGCTGCGCCGCCGCAGACAGAACCGCAAACTCTAGAAGGCCGCGTCATCGAAGATACCAGCAACAATCCCCTGCCTTCCGTCGAACTCCGCTTCCATCAGGCCGGAAAAGTCGAACTCGCCGCCGATCTCGAAACAGACCGCGCCGGCCGCTTCAACGCCGCCGAACTCCCGCCCGGCGACTACACCGTCGAAGTATCGAAGCCCAACTACATCACTACGACCGTCAAAATGCGAGCGCCCGCCGCCGGCCTGACGATTCCGTTAATCCACTACGCCGTAATCGACGGTCATGTGACCGATTCGACAGGCAATCCGCAGCCGGGCCGAATCCACGCCTACGACGGCCGGACCCAGGCAAGCGCACGCGTCGTCATCATGCAGAAAACACGCGGGTCCGGTGAACTCCGTGCCTTCCGCAACGCTGAAGTGGACGACAATGGCCACTATCGCGTCTACGATCTGCCGCCCGGACAATATGCCGTGGGTTTTTGGTATGCAGGCGTGAAAGATGGCTCGGGGATGCAACTCTACCCCGACACCGCCCATCCGAAAATCTTTCCTGTCGCCGGCGGCGAAGACTATGAAGCCATCGACTCCACCACAACGCCGGGTGCGTCATTTGACGTCAGAGGGAAAATCGATCTCCCAGATTCCAGACAGCAGTTTCAGTTGAGCCTCGGCATGCCCGAACAGCCCACACTGCCGATCGCGCAGGCGGTCACCCAACCCGATGGTACGTTCCGCCTGGAGAAAGTTCCCTCGGGCACCTACGATCTCTTCGTCTCCGGACCGACCTGGGGTCGAACCGCCTACGACTGGATCGTTCGCGACGAAGCGCTCTTCGGACGTACCCAAATCCAGGTCATCGGCCAGAATCTCGAAGGCATCACGGTCCCGTTGACCCCAAGTCGCTCACTGAACGTGCAACTCGGCGCCTCGGACTCGAAAACGCCAACCGGCTGCCCCCAGACCGCGACGCTCACCATTACTACGCTCGAGCCTTGGAGCCTCCAGCTCTCATCGCGGACTCAGGTCAGCTTCGAAAAGCCCGCGACCATTCGCAACCTGCCGCCAGGACGCCTCCGAATCGCCGCCAACGAACTCGGCAGCGCTTGCTATCAGGTCAAGGAGCAGGAAGTGAACCTAAACGGTGATGCGCCTGACCCGTTAGTCATAGAACTCGCGGCTGCCGGTTCCATTCACGGAACAACAAAGACGGGTTCTGGCGTGGAACTTCGCGATCAGGAGAGTCGTGACAACCCCGAACCGCGACTCGTATACCCTGACGCGCAAGGGCACTTCGCCTTCGACAGTTTACGCCCGGGACGCTATCGGCTCTCTCAGTCAGGCAACACCGCAGATGTGGAAGTCCGCGGCGGCGCGGCCACGTCCGTCGGCCTCGGAGCCCGCCCATGAACCGCCGTCTTCTTCCGACCATTCTCGCGACGCCGCTCGCGATTGCCCAGTCGCCGCAGCCTGCCGAACCCGTGACCAACGCCTCTATCAGCGGCATCGTGAACGACGCCAGCACCGGCCGGCCCCTCGCGAACTATCTCGTCGCAACGCGCGTTCGGCCGCAAAAAGACAAAAACATCAAAGCGCGAGACGTGGAGTCGACCACCGACGACCAGGGCCGCTATCACCTGAACGACCTGCCGCCAGGAGATTATCACATTCAAGCCCGTAGCCAAAAGAGCTTCCGATCGTCCTTATCAAAAGTCGTCAAAGTCGCCGGCCATGACATCGAGCACATCGATTTTCATTTCATTCTCAACGGCTCCATCTCCGGTAAGATCGTCGACGAGAACGGTGAGCCCGTACCCGGCCTCTCCGTTGAACTCATTGGGCGCGAATACTTCCTGGGCGCGCTCCGCTATCATTTCGAAGGTTTCGGCTCCACGAACGATCGCGGTGAGTACACCATAACCGAAGTGCCTCCCGGGAGAGCGTCTTTTCTGCTCGCCGAAAGCCGGCCGCGACGCTTACTCGCACACTCGGAAGTGCCGCTGAATCCGAAGCTGCGACGGCGAATACCCATGCGGACCTGGTATCCGAATTCGCCATCCAGGGACGGCGCCCAGGCCATTACGTTGCGAGGTGGCGAACACCGCGAAAGCCTCGACATGCAAATAAGAAAGTCGCCCTCCTACTGCATCGATGGAACGCTGGAAGGAGCAGCCGGACCCGCCGCTCTGACATTTCTCATTGAGGCCCTGCAGCCATCCAGCGGCGTGTACGCCAACGGTGGCACATTCATTGGTCCCCTGAACGGCACAACCGGCCGGGATGGCAAATTCCGGCTGTGCGATTTCTTCCCCGGCACCTTTCGCTTCGGCTTCTACGGAGAATCGGCAAACGGGCAGACGGTGGCGCCGACGAATTACGGTGTCGAGGACTTCACCATCGTCGATCGCGACCTTCACAACCTGAAATTCACCTCAATACCCGGAACAAAATTGGAAGGCGAAGTGGCCTGGGACGGCCCTCCACCGGACAGGCAGACAGACACCCAGTTCATGCTCTACCTTCAACCTATGTTCCGAACCCCATTTGGTGGCGAGACGCTGGACGCACGAACGGAAGTCCCTGGGAAATTCTCGTTTGAAGCGCTATTCGCCGACGCGTACAATGCGCAGCCGAGAAGAATCCCGACTGGCACTTACGTCAAAGACATCACCTACGGAGGCCGCAGCGCCCTCTACGAACCGCTGCAGGTGGGCAGCGCGGTGGGCGGAGGCATACACGTCATTGTCGGCGTCGACGGCGGCACCATCAGCGCGCAAGTCACCGACAAAGACTCCAACCCCCTCGCCGATCAACATGTCCTCATCGTGCCCTACGACGCCACCTCCGAACCCATCTTCGCCGCCACCATGACAACCGGCATCACCGATCAACAGGGCCAATTCAAATCCCAAACCCTCCGCCCCGGTAAATACCTGATCGCTGCCACCTCGGACGCCCTGGACACCACCCCCGAAACGATCGCCAGGCTGATGCAATCCCGCAATCACTTCCAGGAACTCGACCTGCCCCCGAAAGGCGCTCCCCAAGTCACGATTCAACCCACCCAGTTCCCGTAACGAAGGCTGGAGAAGGGTAAAGCCGGCGGTTGCGCCTGCCTTTTGGACGGAATAGAAATGCACGACTGAAAACGCCTGCACCCTAGCCGCTGCGGGCAGTTTTATTCATTCTGCCGTGCTGGCCCGCGTAAATGGCGCTCGCGAGGGCGAGAGCGAAAGCGGCAAATGCCAGAGTCTTCTTCATGGTAGTCTCCTTTAATAGCCGTATCGGCTATCCAATATTGTGAAACGAACCGCTCCGGCGTGGGGCGATTCGGGAAATTCGTGGAGCTTAAGTCCTAGTCGTTCCAACACGCCACGCTTCCATGTCGTTGCCACGTCTTTTTGCGCGGTGTTATCCTGCCGATTCGAGGAGGAGTCGAGTGAGGAAAGCTCTTATTTGTGGTTTGTTTCTCTCACTTTCTGCGAGTTACGGGCAAACTCAAACATGCACGATTACGCTGGACAGCCCTGGAACCATTAACCTTCCGTACATCGGAACGGCCACGCCGAGCGCGGCGGCGCCGGGAGGCATATTTCCCACCCGTGCGCCGACGATAAACTTCTCAATGTCGACCGGTTGTGGTACGGCTCAACCACAAGTGCTTTTGCCGGTCGGTTCGCAGCATTGGCTGCAAGCTGCAGTGCTTTACCTCGGCTTCGTCGGGCCAAACGGCACACCTCAAGGCGTTCTTGCTTATTGGGCATTAGCAAACACGAACAGTGCATCAAGGCTGTCGGGCGTGACGATCGTCGTGCCAGGCGCGCCGGCACCCGCTTCTCTCGACGTCACCGTGACCGAAGAAGGTTCGACGCTGACCGAGGAACAGCGGGCAATCGTCGCGATGTATCAATCACTTCTGTTGAGGGAGCCCGACCAGGGCGGATTCGATTTCTGGTCGGGCCATTTTGGCGGGATCCTGGAAGGGTTCTTGCAGAGCCAGGAATTCATGGCCCGAGTTCAATGACAGACGCATCGTCGATCGAATGAGGGGTCGAACTCAGCCGCGGATTTCAGCGGATACTCTTGTGGACACTCTCACCTCTAAGCCGCATCGCCGCGCATAACCTCATGCTTTAGAGCGCAATACCCAAAACCGGGGGTTGCCACGTCTTTTTGCGCGGGGTTATCCTGCCGATTCGAGAAGGATTTGAGTGAGGAAAGCTTTAATTTATGCAGTATTTTCGTGCTTGCCGGTTGTGGCTTTCGGCCAAGGATGCGTCATCAATTTCCAGGTCTTGCCCGCCAGCTTGTGATTGACCTATATTGGGTCGGCCAGCCCGAGTGACCGTGCGCCGGGAGGCGTTTGGCCGCAGGCTTCGCGAATGTAATTGCAACCCTAAGCGGATGCGGCACGAATCCACAGTACATTGTGACTTCAGACGCGCCCGATTGGCTATCCGTTAAACCACTCCCCCAGAATCCCGATGACGGTTCTTCCTTTGCGGGTCTCCAGGTGCGGGCGTTCGCAAACACTCACACTTACTCCCGAATGGGCACCATCACCTAGGCAATTACGGGAGGTCCGGGAGCCTCCGCTGCGAGTGCATCGATCACCTACACCGAAGCGGCCTCGCCGCTTCCATTTCTGGACCGGCAAATCGTGGCAATGTACCAGCAGCTATTAGGGAGAGAGCCCGACCAGGACGGGTTTGATTTCTGGTCGGGCCACTTTGGGGGGATCTTGGAAGGCTTCTTGCAGAGCCCGGAGTTTATGGCGCGAGTTCAATGACATGATCTCTTCAGCGCTGACATTCCTCCCGCCCTACTCCTCTCGCAAAGCCGCCGAAGGCGCCACCCTCAAAGCCCGCCGAGCCGGAACCCAACAAGCCGCCAAAGTGACACAACTCACCAGGAAAACTGCAAACAAAAACGTAGACGGATCCCGCGGACTGACCCCATACAAAATCGGCCCGAAATACCGGGCAATCCCCGCCGCCACTACAACCCCCGCCACCGTGGCGCCGCCCAGTAAAACCAAAGCCCGGCCAAACACAGTCCCCAGAACCTGGCGGTCCGTTGCCCCAATCGCCACCCGAATCCCGATTTCCCGAGTACGCCGCGACACCGCATAAGCCATCACGCCAAACACACCCGTTGCCGCCAACACCACCGCCAGCAATCCAAAAGCTCCCAGCATCCCCGCCGCAATCCGGGCCGGCAACAGCGGCAGCTTCAAATGATCCTCCAGGCTATCGGCCTGGTAAAACGCCATGCCCGGTTCCATCTCCCCCGCCGCCCGCTCAATCAACCGGATCACCTCCGTCGACGGCAAGGGACTCCGCGCCAGAAAAACCGTGGTCGCGTTGTATCGCTGCTCCATCGGAAAGAAAACCGCAGCCGTATTCGAATCGTCGCTCAGCGATTCGTACTTCCCGTCCTCCACAATGCCCGAAATCTCATACGCCCGCGATCCCATCATGAAGTGCCGTCCCAGCGCATCCTGATGCGGAAACAGCCGCTCCGCCAGCGCGCGATTCACAATCGCCACCAGTTTCCCGCCTTGCCGATCCGCGTCATTGAAGTCCCGCCCGCTCAGCAGCCGCGTCTGCAGCGTCCGCAAATATCCCGGACTGACTTCGTAAAAGAACGGATGAATCCGCTCCAGCAGTGGAGGCGCCGGCTTCCCTTCCGCATAAACCGACGTGCTCGATTGATCGAGACTCAACGGAATCGAATTGCCAAACGCCGCCGATTCGATCCCCGGCAGTGACGATACCCGCTCCAGCAGCCGCCGCCGAAATTCGCGCCCGCGCGCTTCATCGTAACCATGCAGCGCCATGTCGAATCCCACCGCCGACGCATGGCGCGGATTGAACCCCAGGTTGATCGTCAAGGCGTTCTGCAGACTCCGCAGCACCAGCACCGTCCCCACCAGCAGGATCACCGACATCGCGATTTGCGCGCCCACCAGAACATCGCGCACATTCAATCGCCGCACCCGCCCCGAAGACAACTGGTTTTTCAGCGCCCCAACGATATCCGTCCGTGCCGCGCCCAGAGCCGGAGCCAGCCCGAACAGAAACGTCGTCACAACCGTCGCCAGCACCGTAAACAGCAACACTCGCTGATCCAATGCCAGCGTCGTATTAAACGGAATATCCACCGGAGGCCGCCAGTTGCCCATGAGTTCCAGCACCCACGCCGCCCCCGCCAAACCAAGCCCGCCGCCCATCACCGACAGCACCATGTTCTCGATCAATAGCTGTCGAACCAGTTGCCACTTACTTGCCCCTAAAGCCAGGCAAACCGAAATCTCCTTCCGACGCCCCGACGCCCGCGCCAGCAGCAGATTCGCGAGGTTCGTGCACGCGATCAACAACACCAGCCCCGCCACCGCCATCAGCACCGAAGCAAATCCCACCATCGGCCCGCGCAGCGAGTTGCCAATCAGGCCCGGTGCGGCCAGCCCCACCTTCATCGACCGGTCTTCAGAGTGTTCACGCCCCAACTGCGCCGCGATCGCCTCGACGTCCGCCTCCGCCTGCCGCCGGGTGATTCCATCTTTTAACCGCCCCAGCACCCACAAGTTCGACGTCGCTCGCGCATCCAGCCACGCGTTCCCGATTTCAATCTGCGGCTCCAACGCGACCGGAACCCAGAACTCCGGCGTGTACACCAGTTCCGTCCCGAAAAACCCCTTCGGCATCACGCCGAGAATCGTAAAGTCAAGCCCGTTGATCTTCACCTTTCGACCCACGATTCCCGGATTGCCCGCGAATCGCGACTGCCACGTTCCATAACTCAACACCAGGACCTGCCGCGGAGACGACCGCTGATCGTCTTCAACCCCCAGAGCCCGCCCGAGCAGAGCGCGCACGCCGAGCACATCGAAATAATTCCCCGTCACCTCGTAGCCCCACACATGCGCGGTCACACCGTTATCGATCATCGCCACCGGCGCCACGCGATACCCCACCAATCCCGACAAAGTCCGGTTGCGGTCGCGAAAATCGAGATACGACGGATAGGAATGATTGGTCCCCCGCCCGTTGCTTAGCGCCACCAGCCGATCCGGACGATCCACCGGCAATGGCCGGAGCAGAAAAGTGTTCAGCGCACTAAACGTCAGCGTATTCGCACCAATCGCCAACGCCAATGTAATTACCGCCACAATCGAGAACCCCGGGCTCTTCCAAAGCCTCCGAAAAGCAAGTCTCATATGCACCTACATACGCGCCACCTTCCAAAACGTTCACGCAAATTCGCTACACTCGTATTTCAGGCTCCAGCCTGCAGCGGGTTGTCAACCCGCTCACTAAATTTTTCTCATCAGAATGGATTCATTCCAGCAAACCGTCTTCAAGCTCAAGTCATACTGGTCCGATCGCGGCTGCATCATCCAGGAACCCTACGACGTAGAAGTAGGAGCCGGAACCATGGCGCCCGAGACCTTCCTGCGCGTCCTCGGACCCAAACCCTACCGCGTAGCCTACGTCCAACCGAGCCGCCGCCCCGCGGATGGCCGCTATGGCGAAAACCCGAATCGCCTCTATAAGCACCAGCAGCTTCAGGTGATCCTGAAGCCGTCCCCCAACGACATCATCGATCAATACCTCGGCAGCCTCGAAGCCATCGGCATCGACCTCCGCAAGCACGACATCAAGTTCGAAGAGGACAACTGGGAAGCGCCCACGCTTGGCGCCTGGGGCATCGGCTGGCAGGTCATGCTCGACGGCCTGGAAATCACACAGTTCACGTACTTCCAGCAGTGCGGCGGCATCGACCTCGACCTCGTCCCCGCAGAGCTGACCTACGGCCTCGAGCGCATCGTCGCTTTTCTCCAGAACGTCCCCAGCCTCTACGAAATCGAGTGGTCTCCCGGCATGTCCTATCGCGATGTTCGCTTCGCCGAAGAGCAGCAATTCTCGGTTTATAACTTCGAACTCGCCGACGTCCCGACACTCTGGAAGCTCTTCGATCTCCACGAAGCCGAGTGCCAGCGTCTGCTGGCGCTTTATCCGAAATACGAGCCGAAATCCCGCTTCCCCGTACTGGCCGCTTACGAACAGGCGCTAAAGTGCTCCCACTTGTTTAATCTCCTCGACTCGCGCGGAGCCATCTCAGTCACCGAACGAGTCGGCGTCATCGCCCGGGTCCGAAAGATCGCAGTGGGGGCGGCGCAGCTTTGGGTCGACCAGCAAAGCGAGGCCGCGGCATGAGCATCCCATTTCTCCTCGAAATCGGTACCGAAGAAATCCCCGATTGGATGATCGCCGCCGCGCTGAATCACCTCCAGGACAGCTTTCAAAAACTGATCGACCAGAACAGCCTCGGCGGAATGGTCGCCCGAACCGACGCCACGCCGCGCCGCCTCGCCCTCTTCGTCAAGAAGCTCATCGCGGAGCAACCCGACACCGAAGAGCTGCTGCTGGGGCCGCCGAAATCCGCCGGAGCCGGAGCCGCCAACGGTTTCGCCCGGAAAATGGGCACCACGCCCGACCAACTCGGCACCGAAACGACGCCAAAGGGTGAATACTTCAGTTTCAGGAAGAAGGTGAAGGGCCGCCAGTCTAAGGAAATTCTCGCCGAGGCGCTGCCCGGTTTGATCCTCGGCACCCCCTGGCCCAAAACGATGTATTGGAACGGAAAAGGCACTTCCCGGTTTATCCGTCCCATCCGCTGGCTCGTCGCGCTGCTCGGCAATGAAGTTGTTCCCTTCACGATCGAAGGCGTGCAATCCGGCAACTCCACCCAAGGGCATCGCATCCTCGGCCAGAAAAACATCGCAGTCACCATCGACACCTACGAACAACAACTCCGCGACAACTTCGCCGAACTGAGCACCGACGCCCGCTACGATCGCATTGCGGCGTTCGTCCAGGCCAGCGGAGCGAAACTCGACATAGAGCTCGCCCGCACTCTGTCCTATATGACCGAATGGCCGACGCCGATCGTCGGCTCCTTCGATGCCGAATTCCTCGAGCTTCCCCGCGAAATCCTGGTGACCGTAATGCGCCACCATCAGCGCTACTTTGCGTTTGAAACAGAATCCGGCGAACTGGCTCCCCAATTTGTTGCCGTCATGAACACTGACGCTGACCCTGAAGGTCTGGTCCAGCGCGGCAACGAACGTGTCCTCCGCGCCCGCTTCAACGACGGCCGCTTCTTCTGGCAGACCGACCTCAAACGCAAGCTCGAAGATCGCGTCGCGGACCTGGCCCATGTCACCTTCCAGGCCAAGCTAGGCTCCTATCTCGACAAAACCCACCGCGTCGTTGAACTGACGAAGCAACTCGGAGGCGACGAACACGCCCAGAGAGCTGCGCTGCTCGCGAAAACCGACCTCACCGCCGACATGGTGAAAGAATTCACCGAGCTCCAGGGCGTCGTCGGAGGTCTCTATGCCCGCCATCAAGGCGAGCCCGCACAAGTCTGGCGAGCCATATACGATCATTACAAGCCGCTGAGCATGGACGACAGCATCCCTGCCACCCACTCCGGCAAGATCGTGGCGCTCGCTGACAAGCTGGACACGCTCCGCGAGTGTTTCCGCATCGGCCTGATTCCGAGCGGTTCGAAAGATCCCTTCGCCCTCCGCCGCGCCGCACAAGGCGTCGTCAAAATCCTGGTGGAAGGCAAACTCGACCTGAAGCTTGACCTCTCGCCGGAACTTCGAGAATTTCTCCGCGACCGTATCGAACACTACTTCCGCGAAGTCCGCGCTTTCGAATACGACGAAGTGCGAGCCGTCCTGTCCGCCGGCTTCGACAACCTCCCCGACGTGGAACAGCGTCTCGAAGCCCTCCGCGAAGTGCGCCCCACCGAAGATTTCGAGCCGCTGGCCGCCAGCTTCAAACGTATCCAAAACATCCTGAAACAAGCCCACGAAACCAAGGTGGGGCAGGCGGTTTCGCCTGCCCGCTTGGAGCCCGGCCCCGAGACGGATCTCTATGAAGCGATGACGGCGACAAGGGCGGCCATCCAAGGAGCCCCCTACGCAGAAGCCCTGAAACAAATCGCCGCCCTGCGCCCCAAGGTCGACCTCTTCTTCGATAAAGTCCTGGTGAACGCGAAGGACGAAGCGGTTCGTCACAACCGCCTGGCTCTACTCAAGAATCTCCTCACCGAGTTTTCGACGATAGCCGATTTCTCGGAAATTGTAACCACGAATCTAACCTCCGATGCGCACAAATAAGTATTATCTGCGTTTATCCGCGTTCATCGGCGGCCAATAAATAAGGATTTAATACTATGAGCAAACACGTATACAGCTTCGGCGGTGGTACCGCCGACGGCCACGGTCAGATGAAAGAAGTCCTCGGCGGCAAAGGCGCGGGTCTCCACGAAATGAGCCGTGCCGGGATCCCGGTGCCACCCGGGTTTACGATCTCCACCGACGTCTGCAATATTTATTTCCAGAACAACAACTCCGTCCCCGAAGAGATCAACCAGGAAATTGCCCAGGCCCTCGACCGGCTCGAAAAGGAGGTCGGCAAAAAGTTCGGCGATCACGAAAATCCCCTGCTGCTCAGCGTGCGTTCCGGCGCCCGTTTCTCCATGCCCGGAATGATGAACACCATCTTGAACCTCGGCCTCAACGACGAAACCGTCGAGGGTCTCTCCGCGAAAACCGGCAACCCCCGCTTCGCCTACGATTCCTACCGCCGCTTCATCCAGATGTTCGGCGAAGTCGCTCTCAACATCGACATGGAAAAGTTCGATCACATCTTCGACGAGCGCAAACGGAAATCAAAAGTGAAGCTCGATACCGAGCTCACCGACGCCGACCTCAAGGCCATCGTTGCCGACTACAAGAAGCTGGTCGAAAAGGAAACCAAAAAGCCCTTCCCGCAGGACGCCCGAGAGCAGCTCGCCCTCTCCCGCGATGCCGTGTTCCGCTCCTGGTGGAATCCCAAGGCTTCCTACTATCGCAAGATGGAAAAGATCCCCGACGACATCGGAACCGCCGCGAACGTCCAGACCATGGTCTTCGGCAACACCGGCGAGCATTCCGCCACCGGTGTCGGCTTTACCCGCGATCCTTCCACCGGCGAGAAAGTTTTCTGGGGCGAGTATCTGCTGAACGCGCAAGGTGAGGACGTCGTCGCCGGCATCCGCACCCCCGAACCCATCTCGCACCTCGCGGAGGTCATGCCCGCGGCGTACGAGCAGCTTCACGAAATCACCACCAGCCTCGAGAAGCACTACAAAGATATGCAGGATTTCGAGTTCACCATCGAGGATGGCAAACTCTGGATGCTGCAAACCCGCAATGGCAAACGCACCGGCCCGGCCGCTGTCCGCGTCGCCGTCGACATGGTGGAAGAGGGTCTCATCTCACAGCGTGACGCAGTTCTTCGTGTCGCTCCCGCCCAGCTCGATCAGCTCCTGCACCCCATCTTCGATACCAAGACCCTCAAGACCCTGACGAAGCTCACCACCGGCATTGCCGCTTCCCCCGGAGCCGCCGTCGGGCGCGTATCCTTCACCGCCGAAGACGCGGTCGAAGCCGCGAAGAGCGGACCCGTCATCCTCGTTCGCAAGGAAACCACCCCCGACGACATCCACGGCATGGACGTCTCGAAGGGCATTCTCACCGCCATCGGAGGCAAGTCGAGCCACGCCGCAGTGGTCGCGCGCGGTATGGGCCGCCCCTGCGTTGTCGGCGCCGGCGAGCTGCGCATCGACGAACACAAGAAGCAGTGCACCGTCGGCAAAGCCGTCATCAAGGAAGGCGACTGGATCTCCTTCGACGGCGCCACAGCCGACGTCTACCAGGGCAAAGCCACCACGGTCGAGCCCGATCCCACGTCCGGCTACTTCGGCAAGCTGATGGCATGGGCCGACGAGTTCCGTGGCAACTTCGGAGTCCGCGCCAACGCCGACATCCCGCGCGACGCCAAGGCAGCCCGCGCGTTCGGAGCCGAAGGCATCGGGCTCTGCCGCACCGAGCACATGTTCTTCGCCGAGGATCGCATCGAGCACATGCAGGCGATGATTCTCGCCGACGACGAAAAGTCCCGCAAGAAGGCGCTGCTGAAGCTCCTGCCCATGCAGCGCAAGGATTTCGCCGGTCTGTTCGAAGCGATGGACGGACTGCCCGTCATCATCCGCACCCTCGACCCGCCGCTCCACGAGTTCCTGCCCAAGCGCGAAGAACTGATGGTCGACATCGCGGTTCTTCCGTCCGCCGACGCGAAGCAGAAGAAAGGGCTCGTCGAGAAGTATCGCCGCTTCCAGGTGAACGGGGCCGGCGATCTGAAGAAGGTGCTACCGAACCTCTTGAAGCGCGTTGAAGATCTTCACGAATTCAACCCCATGCTCGGCTTCCGTGGCTGCCGCCTGGGCATCCGCTATCCCGAGATCACCGAGATGCAGGCCCGCGCCATTTTTGAAGCCGTTGTCCAGGTTGCCAAGAAGGGCATCAAAGTGATTCCCGAAGTCATGATCCCGCTCGTTGGCTTTGAAAAGGAACTTCAGCTTCAAAAGGAGATCGTAGTCCGAGTGGCGGACGAAGTCCTCGAAAAAGCGGGCATGAAAGACCTGCACTATATGGTCGGAACGATGATCGAAATTGTTCGAGGAGCCCTCACCGCCGAACTCGTCGCTAAAGACGCCGATTTCTTCAGCTTCGGAACCAACGACCTCACGCAGACAACGTTGGGCATGTCGCGCGACGACTACACGAAGTTCTCGAAGTTCTACGAAGAAGTAAAAATCTTCAAAGCCGACCCCTTCGCGACCATCGATCAGGAGGGCGTAGGACGCGTCATCGAAACCGCCATCAGGCTAGGCCGCCAGACCCGCCCCGACCTGGAAATCGGAATCTGCGGGGAGCACGGAGGAGACCCCGAATCCGTAGGCTTCTGCTACCGGGTGGGAATGAACTACGTCTCCTGCTCGCCCTACCGTGTGCCGATCGCCCGCTTAGCGGCAGCGCAAGCCGCCATCAGCGGCTCCGACAAATCCGAAGCGATGCGCACCGCGTAATTCGCCTACGTGCCCTTTGTCTGTGAGCCTGTGTGTCTGTATGTGTGATGCAGGCTGGCAGCCTGCGGCCGATTGTCAATCGGCCCGAGCGGCGCTGGAAAAGCGAAACTTTTCTGGCGCCGCCACGAGGCCGGCTCTGACCGGATTCAACTCAATATATCGAGCGATCCGATGAAACTCCTCCCGATCACGAATCAACCGGTCATAACTCTCGTCCGCCCAAAAAGTCTGACCGGTAAGGCCGAGCATTCGATTCCCCTCCCGAGCGGTAAATCGTTTGAGCGACTGCATAACCTTCGAAAGCGAGCGCAGAGGAGTAATCAGGATGTGAACATGATTCGCCATGACCACATAGTTGTGCAGCTCATAACGTCCCATCACATCACCTTGATAGTGAATCGACGCGACGACCATCGAGGCAATCTCCGGCCGAACGAAATAAAGCGGACCACCACGCGCAGCATCCAGAGTTCGATCCAAAGCCAAAAAAGCCCTCCCCGAATCCATCTCCGGCGGGAAATGCATCCCAGCTGGAAGGCTCCCAAACAACCGCCAAGTGACAAAAACCGGCCGTCCAACCGCATACAAATGTGGCAACCGCCGTCGAGTGAAAGTCATCCCGGTTTCAAAGTGCCTTCCCAAGCCGAAAACTCTCAGTCGACTGACAGTGATGCAGGTTGGAAACCTGCGGCGGACTGTAAATCCGCCCAAACCGAAGGGCCGATTAACAATCGGCCGCAGGCTGCCAGCCTGCATCACAACGTTTGAATGCGACGATTCATATCCAAACGAGTCCCCCCCTTCACCCGGATCCTCCTGGTCGAATCCGGCTCCCGCAAACTCTACGAAAAGCTCCTCCCCGCCCTCTACGCCGAAAACCCCGAAGCCCAAATCGACTTGGTCACCTGCTACACCGGTCAACCTCAATCCCTGCAAACCAACCAGATCTACCGCGTCACCGATTATCCCAACCGCGCCGCCCGCAAACGCCTCTACGCCCAACTCAAAGAAAACCGCTACGCCATCGTCGGCATAATCTGCGCCAACGAACCGATCATGACCAGGTGGAAATGGGCCCTGGTCGCACAAGTCCCTGCAAAAGTCTTCATACTAAATGAGAATGGCGATTACTTCTGGCTCGACCGCGGCCACTGGACCAACATCCGTCACTTCGTCCTATTCCGCGCCGGTCTCGCCGGAGCCGGCGCCGTCCGCACCATCGGCCGGCTCCTGCTCTTCCCATTCACCCTGCTGTACCTGATCGCATTCGCTGCCATCGTGCACGCACAAGCCTACTGGAGGAGGAAACAGCACAGCCCATGAAAGCCGTCTTCGTCGAAACACCCGGTGGTCCCGAGAACCTGAAGTACGCCGACCAGCCCACGCCGCAACCCGGCCCCGGCCAGGCCCTCGTTAAAATCGCTGCCGCCGGCGTTAACTTCATCGACATCTACTTCCGCATCGGCCTTTACAAAGCCGAGCCGCCCATCGTCCTCGGCAACGAAGGTGCCGGCACCGTCGAAGCCGTCGCCCCCGACGTGACCGACCTGAAGCCCGGCGATCGGGTAGCTTATGCGATGGCGCGCGGCTCCTACGCCGAGTACGCCGTCGTCCCCGCATGGCAGCTCGTCAAGATCCCCGATCACGTCGACTTCACCACCGCGGCCGCCGCCATGCTCCAGGGCATGACCGCCCACTACCTGACTCACTCCACCTACCAGCTCAAAGCCGGCGACACTTGTCTCGTCCATGCCGCCGCAGGAGGGGTCGGTCTCCTGCTCATCCAAATGGCGAAGATGCTCGGCGCCCGAGTCATCGGCACCGTCGGAACCGAGGAAAAAGCAAAACAAGCCCGCGAAGCCGGAGCCGACGACGTCGTCATCTATACCAAGGAAGACTTCGTGCCGCGAGCCAAAGGCATGAACGTGGTCTACGATTCGGTAGGCAAATCCACCTTCATGCAGAGCCTCGATTGTCTCCGCCCTCGAGGCCTCATGGTGACCTTCGGAAACGCCAGCGGTCCCGTCCCCGATTTCCCACCGCTGATCCTGAACCAGAAGGGCTCTCTTTTCCTCACGCGCCCCAGCCTCGCACACTACATCCAAAACCGCGACGAGCTCGCCTGGCGCGCTGGAGACGTCCTCGGCTGGATTGCCCAAGGCAAACTAAAACTCCACATCCACAAGACCTACGCATTGGCCAACGCGGGCGAAGCCCAAACAGACCTGGAAAGCCGCAAGACGACCGGCAAGCTGGTCCTCATTCCATGATCGACCTCACGGCCCTGAAGCTCGACGGCTTCCTCGTCTCTCATCTCCCCAACGTCCGTTACCTGACCGGCTTCACGGGAAGTAATGCTCTCGTTCTCATCACGCCCAACTCGACGACGTTATTCACCGACCCCCGCTACACCATTCAAGCCCAAACTGAATCCACCGCCAAGGTCGTAATTGCTAAGGGCTCCCTGGTTCAAGCGGCATCTAAATTCATCCAACGCAAGCGCCTGAAAAACCTGGGCTTCGAAAAATCGCACCTCTCCTACCAAACCTGGGAATTCCTCAAACCCCTCAAGCTGACGCTTAAGCCAATTGACGCCGCTATCGAGAGCCGCCGTACCATCAAAAGCCCCGAGGAAATCGCCCGTATCCGGCAAGCCGTTCAAACCAACTCCGCGGCCTTCACCGTCACGCTAAAGAGAATCCGTCCCGGCGTTACCGAATCCGCCGTCGCCGCCGAACTCGAATACCAAATGCGCCGCCGCGGAGCCGAAAAACCCGCCTTCGAAACCATAGTGGCCTTCGGGACCCGCGCTGCCCTGCCCCACGCCCAGCCCACCCACCAGAAACTCAACGCCTCCGACCTGGTGTTAATCGACATGGGCGCCACGCAAAACGGCTACACCAGCGACATGACCCGTACTTTCTTCATTGGCAATCCCACCCCGAAATTGCGTAAGATGTACGAGGCGGTGCTCAAGGCCCAGTTAGCCGGCATCGACGCCGTACGGGAGGGAGTAACGGCGGATCGAGTCGATCGCGCCACACGCAGCGTTCTCCGCTCCGAGGGCCTGGACAAGTACTTCGTCCATTCCACCGGCCACGGTTTAGGACTGGAAATCCACGAGGCTCCGCGCCTCGGCAGAAAGGACAAGACGCCGCTCCAGGCTGGTATGGTGATCACCATAGAGCCAGGCGTATACATGGAAAACATCGGCGGTGTTCGCATCGAAGACACTGTCCTAGTCACCAAGAACGGGTGTGAAGTGTTAACGCCCACCTCGAAGGAGTTGATGGCCGTTTAATGTCGAACGAAATCACAAACGCCGACATCAAGGAACTTGTCGAGCTCGCCGTACACAGCGGCGTAGCCGAAATTGAAGTGCAGCGAGGACACAACCGGGTTCGCATCCGCCGGACCGTTCCCGAAGTCTTCCCGCAGCAGCACCTGCAGCCGGCCGTTGTTCCCGCGGCCGCTCCTGAACCTTCCGGAAGCGCCGCACCGCCTCCACCGGTGGCCCCTTCATCGTCCGATGTAATCGTCAAATCGCCCATCGTCGGGACCTATTACGAATCCCCCAAGCCCGGCGATCCGTCGTTCGTCAAAGTCGGCGATCACGTCGAGCCGGGCCAGGTCCTCTGCATCATCGAATCGATGAAACTGATGAATGAAATCGAATCCGAGGTCGCTGGAACCATCGTCGCCAAGCTGATGGAAAACGGCCGAGCCGTCGAATACGGCGAAGCCCTATTCACCATCCGCCCTCGGTAATGCAGGTTTTTAACCTGCGGCCGATTGCCAATCGGCCCATACACCAATGTTCAAAAAAATCCTGATCGCCAACCGCGGTGAAATTGCCATCCGCATCATCTGCGCCTGCAAAGACCTCGGCATTCGCACCGTCGCCGTCTACTCCGAAGCCGACCGCCACAGCCTTCACGCGCGCTTTGCCGACGAGGCCATCTGCATCGGACCCGCGAAGCCCGCCCGCAGCTATCTCGACATCCCCGCCGTCATTAGCGCCGCCGAAATCACCAACGTTGACGCCATCCATCCCGGCTACGGTTTCCTCAGCGAAAACGCCGACTTCGCCGAAGTCTGCGAAGCCTCCCGCGTTACCTTCATCGGCCCCCGACCCGACGTCATCCGCTCCATGGGCCTCAAGCAGCACGCCCGCGCCGCCATGTCGAAATCGGGTGTCCCCATCCTGCCCGGCTCCAAGGGCATCCTGCGTGATGCCGACGACGCCCTCGCCACAGCACTAACCATCGGCTATCCCGTAATGCTGAAAGCTTCAGCCGGAGGAGGCGGCCGCGGAATGCGCGTCGTGCGCGACCCCGCGGAGATGCCGAACCTCCTCTCCCAGGCCCAGCAGGAAGCGCAGGCCTCATTTTCGTGCCCCGACATGTACATGGAGAAGCTGATCGAAGCGCCGCGCCACATCGAATTCCAGGTTCTCGCCGACCAGCACGGTGACGTCGAAATCCTCGGCGAACGCGAGTGCTCCATCCAGCGCCGCCACCAGAAGCTCCTCGAGGAGGCGCCCTCCACCGCCGTCACTCATGAACTCCGCGAGAAAATGTCCACCAGCCTCCGCGAAGCCATGCGCCATATCGGCTACACCAACGCCGGCACCATCGAATTCCTGATGGACGAGCGCGGAAATCTCTACTTCATCGAGGTGAACGCGAGAATTCAGGTGGAACATCCCGTCACCGAATTCGTCACCGGAGTCGATCTGGTAAAGAGCCAGATTCTCATCGCCGCCGGTTATCGCCTCGACGAAATCCTTCCGGGCCAGCTCGAATTGCACGGTCACGCCATCGAGTGCCGCATCAATGCCGAGAACCCCGAAACCTTCGCGCCATCGCCGGGCCGCATCACCGGCCTGAACCTGCCCGGCGGCATCGGCATCCGTGTCGACACCGCCGCGTACACGGACGGCGTCATTCCGCCCTACTACGACTCCATGATCGCGAAGCTCATCGCCCATGCCTCAACGCGCGAAGAAGCGACAGCGCGCATGCTGCGGGCCCTCGACATGTTCGTGGTAGAAGGCATCTACACCACCATCCCCCTGCACCAAAAAATCCTCCGCGACCCCGACTTTATCGCCGGCAAACTCGACACTGGCTTCATGACCCGAAAGAAGTGATGCAGGCTGTAGCCTGCGGCCGATTGTCAATCGGCCCTGAGTAGCTTCCGGGATACCCATGTTCCAACGAACCCGGCAATGGCCATAATGTCGTACTTCCCCCTTTTCCTCGAGTATGATAGTGCCTTAGACCGTGTCAGAAATCGGGCAGGCTGAATGCCTGTCCCACCGAGCAGCATAGCCGCAACCAAAACAAAGGCGTTTCACCTGACGTAGGATGTACGTATCTTGTCCAAGGACGACATCCACGAAAGGGAAACGTCATGAACGAGTTTATCGCCAGACACCAGACGCAACGGAATAGAGTGCTCAGCGGTTTCGACCGAATGGTGTTCCGGGGAACGCTGGGGCTGAATCACGAAATGGTCTGCGGGCTACCTCTGGAAGAATCGGCTGGGTCTGAAGGATTTCGGCGCTCACGCCGAGAAGATCAGCCGCGAAGTGAAAGCGTCCTCGCTGGCAGTGATGGAGCAGGCGGGTCGACCCATCCGTTATCTCAACTCCGGCAAAGACGACAAGCAGGCATTAGTCACAGCAGATCGCCGCGGCCGACGACATTGGCAGTGGTCCGATCTGCGCCTTCAGCGCTGTGGAACTGTGTTGCAGCTATCGGGTAGGCGGGCATCGGGCAACGCAGAAGCTACGGCTGGAGAGGGCCTATCGCAAGTGTCTGTTCATTTACCAGTATTGGATGCATCCGGTATTCGGGTTCATGAGTGCGCGTCTGCAGACCTGGTTCCCGTTTCCCATCCACATCTACCTGAACGGACGACTGTGGCTGGGGCAGCAGATGGAACAGGCAGGAATCCACTATCGCCGGCACCACAACTGCTTCACCTGGATTGAGGATTTGCCCGCGCGCAGCAACTGACTGATGGATGCGCAGCAGAGCGCTCCCTGGAGAGATTTGTTCGACGCCATGGCCGGGCGACTGCATCCCTATTGTTTTCCGCGACCGGCAGCAGTTAGAACGCCTTGATCCACAACTGGTGCATCTGGGCATGACCAGTTTCTCTAGCCCTGACGTGCTGCGTTTTCATGGGTAAGCGCGTGACGCGGCGGGGAACGGCGCTAGGCGGTCACGAAGTGCCGGTTAGCTCCGACCTGAAGGTGCGTCCCAACGGAGTGAGAATCAAACCTCGGCTGGGAGCCAACTCCATCAAGCTCTATGACCAGGCCTACGACGAGTTAGGTGCAGTGTTGCGACCGGAAATCACCATTACTGATACCCTCTTGCTCCGTGTGTTTCGGCCCAACAAGCCAAATTACCACCTGTCTCGAAAAAGCGCGTCCGCTGACATGAGAAATCCGTGCGCGCTCTCCACCCCTTTGACCCGGACGACTATGCCCTGCTGGAGGCCATTAACCGTGGCGAGTTCGCCCTTCATGGCCTGCGCAACCGCGATCTGCAGCTGTTGCTATATCCCAAGCCACCGGCCAATGCTGCCGAGAAGCGCCGCCGCTCGGCCGCCGTGAGCCGCAAACTCAGACTGCTGCGTGCGCACGGCCTCCTCCACAAGCTGCCGCACACGCATCGTTATCGCGTCAGCCCACGCGGTCGGCTCACTCTTAACGTGATCCTCTCTGCTCAGCGCATGACCGCTCAGCAACTTACCGCCGCCGCTTGAGAAATTCTTCGCGCCTTCTAATGAAACTTCGCTCCTGTAATACCTTGGCTCGCAACCCTAAGGGCCGGGCGGCACCGAGCAGAACGCCAAGAATGCTTTCGAGCGGCCTTCCGTTCTAATTTCGCCCTTCGTTGCGGCGCATCGCCGTATTGAGTTATGCTCAACCGTTGGTTTCCGAGCACGGAAGTCCGAAACGGGATTGAATCGATGCGAATTCAAAATCTGCTCGTTTGTGCTGCTATCTTCACCGCCACGCTCGTTGGAGGTCAGGCGAAGGCCGACGACAAGACTGACCCGCGCACGGCGCGATTCGGGGTTTGGGACAACTCGACCAATCCCAACAATGTCATGACCTACGAGCCTTACGAGGACGGTGGCAGCAAGCTCACCGTCAGCAATCCGAATAATCCGGCCAGCGAGTGGAGCTACGTGACGCTGTTCGACGGCGTGTTCCGCCCCGTCACCGGTCAGCCTGGCTCCGAAACCGCCGTTGAGATCATTAACGCGAAGAGCATCCGGATCTCAAACAAGAAGGACGGAGTGGTATACCAGGTTGTGATCAATACGTTGTCGGCAGACAACAACGCGATCAACAACGAGTACATCCGTATTGATAAGGATGGCAAGATCACGGGCGTCACGCACGTGACCTACATCCGGCGTAAGAAGTAGCATTGCGATAAGCGTTTCTGCGCCATCCACCCCCCCCGGCTATTGCATGCCAAAACCTTAATCGCGGTGGCACGCCGGCTGCGGAAAATGAACTGGCATGCCGACTTCCTGATTACTCCTTCACACCAATCGCCTGGCGGGAGGCGGCGGCGGTTAGCCTCGCGCGTTCGGCGCCGTGCGGTCTCGATCGATCCGTCGGAATCACTGCCCGCTGAATAGTCAAGGGGCGAGCAACTCTTCTCTTGACAATCTACAAGAAGGTGGTCTATTGTAGATTGTCTGGAGGAGGAGCAATGAATAAGCCCAAGAGCGATCTACTCCAAGGGACGCTCGATCTACTCGTTCTTAAAACCCTGGAACTTGAACCCATGCATGGCTGGGGTATTTCGCAACGGATCCAACAAATCTCGGAAAACGTGCTGCAAGTCAATCAAGGCTCCTTATATCCGGCACTACGCCGCTTAGAAGAGCAGGGCTGGATCGCATCGAAGTGGGACATTTCGGAGAACAATCGACAGGCAAAGTACTACGAACTGACCCGGCTCGGGCGGAAGCAGCTCAACAGCGAGAAGGACAACTGGCGCCGTCTTTCAGCGGCCGTCGCACGAATCGTGGAAGCGTAAGGAGCCAACATGGGACAGAAACTCAGTGCCGTTCTTCGCTTTCTTTTTCATCACGAGAGATTCGCCCGGGAAGACGAGGCCGAGTTGCGCTACCACCTGGAACGGGAGACCGAACTGAATATACGCCGGGGCATGACGCCGGAGGAAGCGAAACGTGCGGCACACTTGTCAGTGGGCAGCCTTTCGCAGATCAAAGAAGAGTGCCGCGAAGCGCGCGCCGGCAATGTTGTGGAGACGTTGTGGCAGGACATCCGCTATGGTGTCCGGGTGCTGGTGAAGAACCCCGGATTCGCCCTGACGGCCATCATCACGCTCGCGCTAGGCATCGGTGTGAACACCGCGATCTTCAGCCTGGTTTATGGCGTATTGCTGCGTCCGCTTCCCTATCAACACGGCGGCCGGCTGATTGTGCTCCATCAGCAGCGATCCCGGACGAAGCTGGCGAATATCGGCTTCTCGCCGCAAGAGATTTTCGACTATCGGGACCACTGCAGCGCGTTGGAAGCGGTTGTTGAGTACCACAATATGGACTTCCTGCTCCTGGGAAACGACAGCGCCGAGCGGGTACGGAGCGGCGTCGTGTCGGCCAATTTCTTCGATGTCCTGGGAGTGAAGCCGCTGCTCGGCCGAACGTTCGTCGCAAGCGACGAGACACCGGGCGCGCCGGCGGTTCTCGTGCTGAGTAACCAGTATTGGGAGACTCATCAGAACAGCGACCCACATATCGTCGGCAAGGTGTTCCAGATGAACAACCGGCCGCACACGGTGATCGGGGTGCTTCCTTCTATCCCGCAATATCCCGCTGAAAACGATGTGTACATGCCGACGTCGGCCTGCCCGTTCCGTTCCAACCCAAGAACGATCGCGAATCGCAAGGCTCGCATCGCGGCAGTCGCTTTCGGGCGTTTGAAGCCCGGAGTGAGTGTCGAACAGGCACAGTCGAGCCTTTCCGTGTTGGCCAATCAAATGGCGAACGCTCATCCCGACGTGTACCCGAAGGGAGATGGCTTTAGCGTCACGGCGCAGCCTCTTCAGGACGAACTGGTTCGCCGTGCCCGCACTACTCTCCTGGTTCTACTTGGCGGCGCCGGGCTTGTATTGCTGATTGCGTGCGCGAACGTCGCGAATCTGCTATTGGCACGCCTTCTGAGACTCGAGCGTGAGCTTGCCGTGCGTACGGCCCTCGGCGCATCCAAGATGCGTCTCTCTCGCCAGTTGCTAACAGAAAGCGTTTTGCTTTCAGGGGCCGCCGGGGCCCTGGGATTGTTGCTGGCCCCGGCGACTCTGAGTCTGCTCGTGAAGTTCGCTGAGCACTTTACGACGCGTGCGGCGGAGGTTCGTTTGGACGCGCCGGTTCTTGCATTCTCGGTGCTGGTATCGGTGTTCACCGGCCTGCTATTTGGCCTTGCTCCGGCCATGTCGCTGGGCCGTTTTGGAGACGCCCTCAAGCAAGGCGGATCGCGCACTACCGCCACTCGGGCACGCCAGACCATGCGCGCGACATTACTTGTCGCCCAGGTCGCCGTTTCTTTCATTCTGCTGATCGGCGCGGGTTTGATGATTCGCAGCTTTCTGAGGCTGGAAAAAATCGACCCGGGGATAAGGCCGGAACGAGTGCTCTCACTGCGGTTCAGCCCGAGCTTCTCTCATTACACCCAACGCGATCAGATCATCAACCTGCTGGGCAACGTTGTCCAACGTGTGAGGTCGGTGCCCGGCGTGCAAGCGGCCGCGCTGGTGTCCAATGTTCCGTTCAGCGCGCGGGGCATCGCCAGCGGCCCAGGCGTGAACGACTTCGAGATCGAAGGCAGGCCAGCCTCGAAGGGGGAACTCGCGCCGACCGTGGATCAAACCTGGGTAAGTTCCGCCTACTTCGAGGTACTGAGGCAACCGCTCCTGAACGGACGCGACTTCAACGACCACGATGACGGCAAGGCGCCCTGGGTAGCCGTGATCAACCAGACCATGGCGCGGCATCGTTGGCCCACAGAAGATCCCATTGGCAAGCGTGTGACGTTCGACCATGGCGACCACTGGATTAGTATCGTTGGCGTTGTCGGAGACGTTAAAGAGTACGGTCTGGATCGGCCGATTAGCGACGAAATCTACCTGCCGTTTCCGGAGGCCGGGTACGCGGGAAACGTCATCGTACGCACCACTTCTGATCCCAGCAGCCTGACACCAGCGATCCGAGCGGGCATGCACGATGTCGATCCATACCTGGGCGTCGACCAAGTGGACACGATCCAACACATGGAATACGAATCCATGGCTTCACCGCGCGTCACAGCCATCCTGATGGGTTTGTTTGCGGGGCTTGCATTGCTCATCAGCGCCAGCGGCATCGCGTCCGTCATGGCTCTTTCGGTAAGCCAGAGAACCAATGAACTTGGTATCCGCATGGCGCTAGGGGCACAACGAAGCTCCATCGTGAACATGGTGGTGGGGCGTGGATTGCTGCTGGCAATCGCCGGACTGGCGCTGGGGATCATGGGCGCTACGGGATTCACCCGCTTCATGTCGTCCATGTTGTTTGCTACTAGCCCGACTGATTCGTACACTTTCCTCGGGGTGTCATTGTTGTTCCTCGGCGTGGCTGCCGTCGCTTGCTACGTTCCAGCGCGACAGATTACGGCGATTGATCCTCTCGTTGCGTTACGGCAGGAGTAAACGGGAAAAGCGAGCGTGACTGAGAAGATGCGCGGTCCGCGGCGACGCCAACCACTTGCGACCCGCCGCGGCCAAGCTGTCTCAGTCTCCGTTGCCCGTCGAAGCGATAAGCTCGTGCCGCCGGACTCTTAGATTCGATGGATTCTCGAAGCGAAACACCACGGCGCGTCCTGGTTGACGGTAGGTGCCGAGCCGGCTACCATCCTGGAACGCCAGATAGGAGCATGCGCCCCAAAAGCCAACACCGTTCGGGCCAAGGCTAATCGAGAGAATCATGATCAATGTCGGCTCGCAGATATCGTGTGGAGTGAAGTGATGAGAAAGACGGCGGCAAGAGCCCTCATGTCGATCGCTGTTGTTTTATCACTCGTGTCTGCGGCCACATTCGACGGCCTGACCGCAAAAGAGAAGCAGAATGTCCGTAAGGTGAACGCGGCGTATGTTGGCGGCTGGCTGAAGAATGATCCAAATGCAGTGCTAGAAACCCTGTGGCCGGACGCTGTGCTGATTCCCTGGGGCAATCGGCCAATTCAAGGTGTTAGGGCGATCAGGCTATTCTGGTGGCCTGCTGGCGGTCCTCGTACAACGGTCACGAGCTTTACGTTTACGACAGACGAGATCGGCGGGAGTGACAGAACCGCATACGCACGAGGCACGTATGAGTTTGATTTTAAGTATGAGACGAATGGCCGCACTTCCGCAAGGCATAACGCAGGAAATTATCTCAACTTGTTCCGCAGGGATGCGGCCGGGAAATGGCGAATCTCACATCGAATGTGGGGGGATGCAGGCCAATAGTGCTGGCGTCATGAAGACTTACGGAGTGAACCCGAGCCAGTAAGAGTTGGACGAGACGAACCCCTGATTCGTTATTTGTGGGCAAAGATCGTAAACCAACAGATTCGCCGCGACCTTTGTCAGACCCGGCGTAATTGCGCCGCTAGCGCCAGCCTGGCCGCTAGTCGTCGGCGATTCAGTCGAAGGTAACACTCTTGGCCTGCCGTTTCGAAGGTTGGTGAGAGGGGTTCTTCGCCCGTCAACGGTGGTTCGAGTAATGGCGCATCTCGTCGGAGTTCGTCTACGATTCGCCGCGCGAAGTCTGCAGTATCTCGATCGGCGTGATCTCTCGGTGGCGCTATCTGTCGCAAACGCTGTCACCAGGACAGAACGTACTTCGCCAATCCAGCCCCGCGGATCAGAACTCATTTCTCCCATTGCTCTTGCGAATTGTTCTATGCGAAGGAGATCGGTTGTAAACGCGAATCCGAGCAGAAGGTCGAGGGTTTCTACTTTCAGCCGATCGCCGGCCGTTGCAAATACTCCAAGAAGAAACGGAAGGGCGGCTGACGCAATCTGTACGTGCTGGCGGCACAATCCACAGCAAAGCTCGTGAGCCGCTGATGAGGCGGCCTGTTCGTCGGCGGATCGAAGCCGCTCAAGCTGACCAGGGACGTCAGTCGCTGCTCCATAAGACGTGTGGTATTTCGACCAGTCGATACCATGGATTTGCTGGCTCCAATGATCTGAGGGCTTGCAATCCTCAGTTATGAAGCCCAAGCGCCTGCCGCCTCCAGCGCTGAAGATTCCGGCGCTTCACCCAACGGCGCAATAGGTAGGGAAGTATCAGAACAGCGCCCCAAATTGCGAGAAACAGACTCGCGACCAAATCGTCATCGACTGGCATCTTTCTGATGGCGTCTTCAAGCGCGCCCCAGATCATCAACGGAGCGAAGAAACCGAGAAGCCAAAGATAGATGAACACAGCCTGCCTGCGGTCAACTCCGATCGTCTCGTAAACATAGAAGCTGCCATTGGCATCGTAGGTGGCGTGATCCATGGTTTCGGGTATAGGAAATCCGTTTGCTGCAGACTGGAATGATTGGCACCCACGCAATGACAAACCACTCGGTCGTGATGAATGAGCCGTCGGGCCGGTAATCCCGCTCCCCTACGTCGTCATGCCGATGCCGTGGAATTGAAAGCTCATTGCTCGCTCGGTCGAATCATAGCATCGATGCTTTGGAGCCGGACGATCGCTCGGACGCGTGAATACGCGGGTTCTTACGGTTTAGCCTCGTCCTTCAAGGATCGTTATTTCAGCCGTCAGTATCGCACCAGCAGGAATCGTGCCCGGAACCCCTTCGTTTCCATAAGCCAGTTGCGGCGCAATCCTGAGCCGGCGGGTTCCTCCGATCCGCATTCCCTGGACGCCATAAAAGAGACCGTTTATAAGAGAGCGGCGGTCGATTCGGACATCGTAAGTCAACGTTTCGCCATTTTCGTCAATCACGAGATCCGCGGGGCCGCTCGTAGACTGCCACCGAATCGCTTCACCCTGAGGCAGCCACATTCGCAGGCGTATCCGGTAATTGTGCTGCCGGCGGACCAAGTCACCGGTACCGGGAATGTCTGTAAGCAATTCCAATCCGGTTCGAAGTCTTCGGCCAGGAGATTTACTCCTGTTGGAAAGGATCTTCTCAATGTTCATTAATCCGCTCGCCCTCGCCATTGCGAGCGGTGTCTCACATTGGTCGATCCGAGTGCTCAGTTCAGCATCCGCTCCGCCATCCAGGAGAATCTGAACCGCGAGCGCGTTACGCATTGCTATGGCCATGTGGAGGGACGTGTAATCATTTATGCCTCGTTGGTTTGGGTCGGCACCAAATCCCAATAACAATCTGAGGATCTCGTTTACGTCCGTGCGTTTGTTCGCGCCAGGCAGGTCACACGCGCAATTGAGAGCTGCAATGAGCGGGGGGAAGCCGTCGTTCGCGGGCGCATTCGGGTCAGCGCCGATTTCCAGTAGTGTGCGTATAAACGAGAGGGGGCTGTGATAGATGGCGTATACCAGACACGGTCCAATGGCATCTGGCATCGGGCCGTTCGGTATCACCGCCTGATCGTTAACTGCCGCCCGCAACGTCTCCAGGTCGCCTTTACGAAAGGCCTCGTCAATCCGCTGAAACTCTATCGCTCCTGCGCAACGCTCTTCTTCGGTCGCCATTGCTTTGGCCTTCGCCATTATGAGACGTGCATTACGAGTGATTCTTCCGCCAGAACCAGGGTAACTAAGCTAGTCTCCCTCCACTTATTCTCGGTCTTCGACAAATCAACACACACGAATTCGCGAACCCAGTGGATGCACTGCTGGTGCTCTTGAACGTGACAGCAGATTGGTTACCTACGGTGATCGGGTAGAAATCGAGAATGTTCATGAATGGTCGTCAGAGTGGCGGCGAAGAGGATATCCGGACGCTTAGCCCCCAGACTTTGGCAACACTGCGGTCGCTAGGTTTCGTGCTAGGCAGGGCCGCTCCTCTCCGCGGGATTGGTCACTGGGTGCGCGGCCTTCTCGATCTCGGAATTCATTTCGCCGCCGATCAGTATCGCGCCATTGGTCACATAAAGCCATAACAACAGCATGACGACGCCGTTCAGGTGGCCATATGTGCGTGAATAATCATTTATCCGGTCGAAGTAGATGCGAGCGACAACCGTAGCCCCGACCCACAGGACAAGCGCGCAGACTGCGCCCGGTGTGCTCCAGCGCCATTCATGATTACGCAGGTTGGGTGCAAAGCGGTACAGCAAGGCAAATGAGAAGGATAGTGGAAGAATTAGAACCAGCCATTCGGCGATACGGACAGTGGCCACTCCGGTATGGAAGAAAAGCCCGAGCTCAGCTCCGCCGAGCGCGAGGAACAAAGCTACGCAAATCGTGAACCCCAGTGATAGTGTCAGCCCGCCAATCGTGATGCCCAGTCGCCACCATGTGCGCCCCTCTTCGACTTCATACGCACGATTGAGGCCGTGAATCATGGCCCACGTAGCGTTGCAAGCGGCCCATAACGCACCAGCGCTTACAAAAACAAAATGGAAGCCCGAGGCGGCGCGCCCACTGAACTCGTCCCCCATGACTGCGAGTAGATGCGCCGCTGGAGATGGAAGAACTTGGTTTGCAAGGTCCTGGAGCAAGGACTTGAAAGAATCGCTGGCTTGGGGCACTCGCGAGACTACTGCGAGCAGAAGCAGAAACGATGGAAACAAGGCCAAGAACTGGTAGAACGCCATCCGACCACCTTGACCAAAAACGCTGTCCTCCCACGCTTCGCGAGCTGTCCGCCGAAGTAACTCGAACAAGGACAGGCCGCCGAGACTCCAGTTATCGACCATGCGTCGTACTTTCATTCTCATTCGAATCGTTTTGGCCTGGCGAGACCCAGGACATTGACTGTACGGGAGCGTTACCAATACGGCGAGCGCACCGTGCATCCGGACTGCTGCGTAGAAGTCGAAGCCACCTACTACGACGCGAGCACCTGCGACAGGAGCGCGCGGTTGTCACGGCATCCAGGATCAGGATCGCCCCACTCGAACTCCGCAATCGACGCAGCAGTTGCTCGGCCGCGCCGAAAAAGGTCGGGCGCAATATCGGCGCGCTGTCTCAGACACTTCTTCGCAACCACGGACAGGTTGCAGTTCGCAAGATTCTGGGCGTGCTTGCGTTGGCGAAAAAGTACGGCGTCGCTTCCACCGATAACGCATGCGCGATGGCACTCGAAACCGGCGCCTGCGAGTACCGCTTCGTTGCGCCGCTATCTGGAACACAATCCGCAACTGCCGCTGAGCTTGCGGCAGGTCGATCCGCCGTCCGCTAGCTTACTTTGTACCGTGATCTCATCGAAACCCGAACTCGTCAGGAGGACCAGCCATGAACGTGATCGAACTCGAACGCGCGCTCCGCCAACTGCGGCTGGGTGGCATCGCCGACATTCTCGAAACCCGCCTGCGGCTCAGGCCGAAGCCATGACTCCCATCGACCTGATCTCGTGCTTAGTCTCCGATGAACTCACGCGCCGCAGCGACCGCCTGCTCGAACGCCGCCGCAAACTGGCCGGCGTTCACGACCCGGACAAGAGTCTCGAAAAGTTCGACTTCACCTTCAATCCGAAAATGAATCGCAACATGGTGTTCGATCTGGCCACGGCGCGTTCGTCGGCAAGCGCGAAGATGCCCTGTTTCTCGGCTCCGGTGGAACCGGCAAGAGTCACCTGGCGCAAGCCATCGGCCAAGCCGCAATCCTGCAAGGCTACCGCGTGCTGCATCGCGAAACCCACGTGTTGCTCGATGAATCTGCCGAAGCTGTCGCCGAAGGCACGCGAAAGGAATACATGGAATCAATCTCCACCGTCCCGCTGCTCATCGTCGACGACTTCGGCCTGCGCATACTCCCCCACACCGCCGCCGAGGATCTACTGGAAATCATCATGCGCCGTTACGAACCCTTCAGCACGCTGCTGACTCCCACCCGTCCGGTCGAGGACTGGGGGAAACTGCTCGGCGATGTTGCCGCGGTGAGAGCGATGCTCGATCGCCTGCTGCATCACGGCCACGTGCTCAAGTGCGGTCCCCGGAGCTGGCGAACCAAGTCATCAGCAGGGGCCAGTGATGCCACCATGCTTCTGAGCAGAGTGAGACAATACGGCTACCGAATGCGGATCCCTGGAAAGATCGCAGCAACAGTATCGTTAGCGATCTGCGCTATCGGTCTTGCGACGTTCGCAGGATACTTGTTGTCGATTCTTTGGCAAGGGCACTGGAAATATCCAGAACTGGTACTACCAACGGTCGTAACTGCCACCGCAGCAATTCTCGCTGTTGGCGTCATTGCGGTTATCAACAGGCGCCATCTAGGCGCTGGCGCCATTGTTCGCATGACTGCTCTCTTGATCGCAGGGTGTAGCCTATCCGCCGCAGGGCTTTTCTTCCTGTTGCTGGCGAATTGCAGCCTCTCATGTAGCAACCGAATAATGGCCGATGTAAAGAGTCCGACTGGACAATGGAGGGCGGTCTGGTACTTGCAGAACTGCGTTGCAACAGTCCGGTACTGCCCAAGCGTTTCACACGTTTCGATCCTGGCTCCCGGCGAAGAGCCTGGGGGCCAAGGAAATGCGTTCAGTGTCGCCGTCGAAGACGGCATAAACCTCGATTGGAAGTCAAACGATCTACTGAGAATTTCGTATCCGGGGGTGATCCGGAGCCTCGATCTAAAAAAAGCCAAGTCCGCGGCGTCCACATCGAGTATCGGCCAATCGGATACCTCTGATTAGTAGTCGAGCTACAGATTTGCAGAAACACTCAGTGGCGGGATATGAATGTTTTTGTTCTGGGTCCGCTTCATTGGCCGGTTTTGAAGTGACCACGTATGGCGGGTTCCAGGTGACCACCCAAGGCCGGCGAAACGTCGGTGTCGGTCTGGTACGAGTGGCGTGATATGAACATCGGCGACAAACGCAAGTCGACCTTGGTTCACTGACGACCGTCTGGCCCCCAGATCTCACCGAGGGAGCGACCTGGAGGACGAACACAGCGCAATTTCAAGAATGCGCGTTGCTGCCTACTTCACTAAGTGATACTCGGTCTGGCGCTTGAGCACCCAGGATCCCTTACCTTGCTCGTCGACCACAGCGTCCTCCTCAAGGGCTACCTGTAGTTTCTGGCCACCCCACTCAGTTAGTGCCGTCTTCGATTCCAGTTCAATCGAGAACCACGTGCCAGGGAAAATGCGGACGTCACCACGTCCAGGAACTCCGCTTTGCTGATCCCACAGCCCTACCAGGGGGCCGGCAGCGTGTCCATGATCGCCGATTGGATGCGTGTAAACGGTCCCTTCGATCTTCGCCTCGCGCATAGCGTGAAGAGCGTCGCGCAGGACTTCGTTGCCAGTGCGGCCCGGCAGCATGCGCTCTAGGGTAATATCCTGCAGGCGATTGGTGTTCGCGAGCGCCGCCTTAATGCCAGCGGGAACATCGGTTTCGCCCGGACGCAGGACATATCCCATGTGTTGCGTATCGGTGTTCAGGCGCATCGCCGTGATGCCGAAGTCCGTGTGTAGTACATCGCCGCGCTCAATGACAACACCTTCCTTTTCCTCCGTGGGAGCTGACGCAGTAATGCCTTTGCGCTGCACGGTTACTGAAGGTTGGAACCACGTGCCCAGTCCAGCGTCATTCACTTTTTGCCGCAGCCACCACACGACATCTGCATCAGTTGTCTTTCCCGGAATGATAACTTCGTTTGAGAACGCCCGGGAAATAAGGGAATGGACGATTTCCATCATCTGGCGATACGTAGGCAGCATCTCCGGAACTCGCAGTTCCTGATATTCCAGCGCCAGATCCTCCGCAGGAACGATGCGGGCGGCATATTCTGAACCGAGCGCCGCAACCACTTTGTCGCGCATACCAACTGTCAGACCGTCCGAGAAGGCATGCGTCGGGGAAATGTCCACGGCGATGTTTTTGGGTTTACGTTGATCGACCAGTTTATGGAGTAACTGCCATTGCGCATCGCCATAAATCTCGTGAGCCGCAACCTCGGGATCTCGATAGACGGTATACAGCCCGCCGTTCGAGTCACCTCCGAGGGCTAACCGCTGCAAGGGCTGGTTGGGACCTGGATCGAAGAACACGTAAATCGTCGTGCGGCGAGCGGCGAACACGGTTGGCGAAACTAACGAGAAAAAGGCGGGGTCCTCGGCATATTCACGGCAGGCGACGATCCACATTTGCACTCCGTGGTTGCGCATCAATGCAGGCAGATGGCGTTCCAGCCGGAGACGGAGCCATTCTTGCTGGATTTCAGCTTGCTGACGCAAAGGAGGCAGCGTCGGAACCTGAGCCGCTAGCGCGATTGAAAATGCGCCGGCGAGAAGTCGGATTCGCATAGGTATCAATGTAACTCGGAGGAGAAGGCATGGTGAGCGTCGCGAGGCGCAGACGCGACGGTTACGGGGAAGAAGGGCGGCTCGAAGAAGCCTTCCAGGTAGGGGAGGGCGCCGCTAAGGGCAGAAAAAGGCCAAGGCGGCCAACAAAGGAATGAACGGCAAGGGAGCGCAGAGCAAAGGAGCAAAGCCGATAAAAAGATCGCCGCTACCAAGAAGTCGAAGAACAGAGGCCGATTCAGAGCGCGCGAACAGA
This sequence comes from Bryobacteraceae bacterium, assembly GCA_035295125.1. Taxonomy (GTDB): domain Bacteria; phylum Acidobacteriota; class Terriglobia; order Bryobacterales; family Bryobacteraceae; genus JAICMB01. The sequence goes on from DATGJP010000073.1 coordinate 55,088, forward strand.
AAAGCTGAAGTGATCGCGATGATGAAACGGCCGAAGGGCGCCACGCTCGCCGAGATTATGGAAACGACGGGCTGGCAGAAACACGGTTCGGGGCTTCGTATCGATCCTGCGCACCAAGGCCGCCGACAAGATCGAATCGTCGAAGAACGCGCCGGGACCGCACGCATGGAATCGAGAAGTAAACACCAACCGCTCAGTCAAGCCAACGAGCGGCCATCTCGGATTGGGTTCCGGAGGTGCATGGGATTGCGGCTGCGGCGGCGTAAGTGACAATACATAGCCTGGAGTTGAGATGGCCATTGAGTCTCACGCTTCACGCCTCCAAAAAGTCTGCTAGATTTCTGCCCGTCATACGCTAAACCAATCAGAAGCGGCCGAGCCCGGTTTGCAGGCGAGAATGTCGGCCCAACTACAACCGGTGTTACAGAGGGAGGACGATCGGCCTAAGCAAGCGCTGCAGTGTTTTTCGCATGATGGCAATCGAGGAGGACCAGAATGGCCGAGCTTAAATTTAACAGCATTCCCGGTAACTGGCATGGCAACGATTATCCCCGGGTCGCAATGACCAGCGTGTCTCTGGCGTCCGGACCGCCTCTGGCGCTGATCTTCATGACGCACATGAGCGTCGACTTCGACGGAATGGGCAACGCTTATGGGCCCGCGAAGAAGTGTCCTCTGGACAGCTTATATAACGCAGGCTGGAAGGACCCAAAGGGCTATTATGGAGTCAAGGCCTACAATCCGAAAACTGCGCCGCCAGGTGTGGAGTTGGCAAAACCGTACGAATACTACCAGGATGTCCATGGCCGCGTACCGGTCGTGCAGACAACCGGACCCTATAAGGACTTCTTCATATCGGTAACGTCCGGGGGCGTTGATGCGGGTGTTGTACCCTTCGGCGTGCTCCACGGTGGGCTGGCGTCCAATGGCGTTGCTGCGGGCAATTTTGGGATAGTGCTGCGTCCCGATAAAGGTGGGACCGCCACTTTCACGTATTTGGGGGGCGAAGGAGGCGCTCTAAAGGATAAAAAGGGCAACTATTTGGCGGATTATCGGCTCGGCGAGTGTTCGTATAAGGTGTTCCTGGATGTCGGCGGGCCTCCCAAGCAGTGTTCGCAGGTCTATGCGAACAACAACTTTCAGACCGTCTACATGGTATTCCCGCGATCCAACGCGTCCGCGCTTATGCGGCTTGCGCCTGGCGACGACTACAACGATTTGCCGGCATTCATTGCGATTCAGGCGCACGCGGACGCGGCATCGCCAGGCTCGTCAGGACTTCCCGCATTCAAAAAATACGTCGCTAACGGGAGGAAGATCAAGCCGACGGGTTACGCTAAGGTCGCCTACACGCTGCTATCTCTCGGTTATATGACCTCGGCGGGAGTGCCGTTGACCCTGACTCCATAGACGGCCCGCCCCCTCCGCGTGGTGGAACTCAGCAGGAATGGGCCCGTGCAGAGTTCAGCGGTGATCGGGCAGCCGGGAATGGTAATAGCTTAGGAACTTAGCGAACAAAGTCAATGAGGAAACATCGAATGTTCCAGTTTGCGGAATTATGTCAGCCGGCGAATACTCAATGACGAGCCGCTTGATTGCCGAATCTTCTGAAGGAACGGCCTTTAATTTTCCGGATAGGAGAGTGCCGTGTTGTCGTCAGCGATGGTCCGAGCTCGGCGCACGATCGGTCCGTCATCGTGTGTTGGTTCAGCGTGAGATGGAAAGCGGACGCTCTCCGTTAGTGAGTATAGCGCGAGCGTCGGCGGTACGAGGAAGCAGCGGACGGAGGCTGCAACTGGTTTCAAGGTGAAGTCAGCTTGGCTGGTGTCCTCGAATAATGCTCGATTGACGGGCCAAGAACGAAACTGGCTAGCAGCCCGTGGCAGAAATCGGGCAGGCTGAATGCCTGCCCCCCTTGGCTCGCAACCTCTTGAGCCCTCAAGGTGGCACAGCGCGCCTATGGCGCAAACGCTGTGGAGACTTAAAGAGGCGTTCTCCTTTTTGTAATGTGTCGTTGAGGCTTCAATTCAGCGACACAAGGAGAACGCCATGAAACAGTTTATCGACAAGTACGGTTCCGAAATCGCAGGGGTGCTGACGGGATTCGATCGTCTGGTATTTCGTGCCACGCCACGGCGCTTGAACTACTGCTATCGGGATAAGAGCCGCGGGATCCTGGTGGCGCAAGGAATGGAGGAGTACCTGTGGCAGAACCAGATTCGGTTTAAGGACTACGGGCGGCACGTGCAGAGCGTCAGCAGGCGCTTAAAGGACCACATCCAGAAGAAGGTTCTAGGGGAGCAGTGGCCCATAGTATTCCTGCGCAACCAAGAGGATAAGGATGAAAGGGCTCGCCAGTTGGCGGAGCAGCGGCAAATCAGCAGCGGCATAGTGTGTGCCCTCAGCGTCATGGAGCCGAGCCCGACGTTCGAATATGTGAGGAGCAGGATTGCCAGCCGCATACGGCCCTGCCACATGTATTACCTGTATCAGAAACATGAGGAATTGGGATGGATGTATGCGCGGATTCAGACCTGGTTTCCCTTTCACATACAGGTGGGGATCAACGGGCGGGAGTGGCTGGCGCGGCAGATGCAGCGGCAAGGGCTACGCTATGTGCAGCAAGGCAACTGTTTTCCCTGGATCGAAGATTACGGCCGCGCACAACAGTTGCTGGATGAGCAAGTAAAGACCAATTGGATGGAGTTGCTGGACGGCTTCGGACGACAGCTCAATCCGTTGCACGAGGAGATCTTTGCTCGTTTTCCAACGGAGAACTATTGGACCTGTTATCAGAGCGAATGGGCCAGCGACGTAGTGTTCCGGCGGCCGGAGGTTCTCAAGCGTTTCATGAATGTAGTGCTGCGGCATGCCGTGTCGGATTTCTCCTGCCGAGACGTGCTGCGGTATTTCGGCAGACGGCTCACCCAAAAGGGACGGATCCCGGAGTCCTTCAATGGACAGCTACAGGGCAACCTGAAGGAATACCGGGAAGGAGAACGG
>DATGJP010000074.1:0-172712 GCA_035295125.1 Bryobacteraceae bacterium
ATCTGTTCGGCCGTGCGTTCCCCAATCAGCAGATTATATTTCCGCTTGAGGTAGTTCATGATGGCCTCGTCCATCTGGTTACCCGCCATGCGCACAGAACGGGAGTAGACGATGCCGCTGAGAGAAATTACCGCTATGTCGGTAGTGCCTCCGCCAATATCCACGACCATGTTTCCCGAGGGTTCGGTAATCGGCAGGCCCGCCCCAATGGCCGCCACCATGGCCTGTTCCACCAGGTGCACTTCACTGGCTTTGGCGCGATAGGCGGAATCCATGACAGCGCGTTTTTCCACTTGGGTGATTTCGCTGGGAACGCCGATCACGATGCGGGGATGGACCAGCATCTTGCGCCCGTGCGCCTTCTGAATGAAGTAATTCAGCATGCGCTCGGTGACTTTGAAATCGGCGATGACGCCGTCTTTCATGGGCCGAATGGCAACGATATTGCCGGGCGTGCGGCCCAGCATGTCCTTCGCCTCTTTTCCGACGGCTTCAACATCCCCGGTGGTTTTGTTGATCGCTACGATGGACGGTTCGTTGACGACGATCCCCTTGCCCTTCGCATAGACCAGGGTATTTGCCGTCCCCAGATCGATCGCGAGGTCGGACGAAAAGAGACTGAACAGCGAACGAACATTCATTGCCTAAAACGTTTCGACTCCTTTACTCCGCATCACGGTCACACCGGACCACGAGTGATCCGATGGGCTGCCGGTACAAACCATGTTCCGATGTGCTGTTATTCGCTCGCGCGGCAGAGGCAGGCTTGAGGACAGTCCACCCAAAGCGTAGCACAGACGGCTCCGGCCGTTCAATTTAAAAGCCGCGTTTTGTTGATTTTCCGTTCGAGCGGCGGGGTATTAGAAAAAGTGCGCCGATAGCGATGGAATTCTTGGAGTTTTGCGCCAGGACCCTTCGGCGGTACGCTCGTAGTGGATGCTTTCACGGCGCGATCTTATCGCTGGCGCGGCGGCGCTCGCGGTTTCCTGCGGGCGGCGCAAAGCCTCGGGGTATTCCGGGTTCGCGTTTGTGGCCAACGAGGAAGGCCAGGCGATTGCCGCGGTAGATCTCGCGGTTTTCGCCGTCGCGCGGCACATCGCGTTGGACGCCCGGCCGACGGCCGTAGTCGCTCATCCTAAAAAGCCGCTTGCCTACGCCCTTGCGCGGCAGCCCGGCAGGATTTACGAAATTCAGGGTGAAAAGCTGTGGGTGACGCGACGTTTGAACCTTCCGCAATCCGCATTGTCGGTGCTGATTTCCGACGACGGGGCGAATCTTTACGTGCTGTGCCGTGAGCCCCGCCGTGTCGCGGTCATTTCAACGCGGTCTCTAACCATTACGAGGGAATATGCGCTCGCGAGCGACCCTGCGGAGTTCAGCGTGTCCAGCGATGACCGATGGATCGCGGTAAGCCATGTTTCGGAGCCGGTGATTTCGTTGATCGACACGCAGTCGGCGCGGCCGGCCGATGTGATCGCGACGCAAGGCCAGATCGGAGCGGTGCGGTTTCGCGGCGATTCCAAGTGCCTGATCGCAGCAGACCTGACGCGCCGGATGCTGTCGCTATATGAGCCTGTGAGCCGCCGGCCGGTGGTCGATCTGCCGCTGGCGGTGCGGCCCGATCATTTATGTTTCAATGCCGATCGCGGCCAGCTTTTCGTCGCGGGAGATGGCCTCGATGGCATCGTTGTCGTGTTTCCGTATTACACGCCGCAGGTCGCCGAGACGGTGCTCGCGGGTCACAGTCCGGGAGCAATGGCGGCATCGGCTGACCCGGCCTACCTGTTCGTCGCCGGACCCAATTCGAGCGATGTCAGCATTCTGGACATCGAGACTCGCAGGCTGATCGCCGTGACGCCGGTGGGCTCCAATCCGAATTGCATCGTGGTGACCCCCGACAGCGCCTACGCGCTCGTTCTCAACCAGACGTCGGGCGATATGGCCGTGATCCGGACCGAGAGCATTTCACGCGCGGTGGCGCAGTCGAGGCGTAATCGACGTGGGGCGCTGTTCATGATGATCCCGGTGGGATCGAAGCCCGTCAGCGCAGCGGTTGTGTCGATTTAGGACTTCTTCGAGTGGAAGGATGCACAGGCGAAACCGCCTGCGCATCCCCTTTGGGTTGCGGTGGCGCAGGCGGTTTCGCCTGTGCGTTCCTTGTGAAGTCCAAAGGCAGTTTGAATGCCTGCTTCACCCTTCCAACCAAACTAGCGGCGGTCGCGGCGGTCGTCGCGGCGCTCGTCGTGACGATGGTCTTCCACGCGCTCACGACCTTCGCGCGCCGCGGCACGTTCCCGTTCCGAACGCTGGATCAGCTCGTGGTGTTCCGCGGGGCGCGGTGCGTCGTAACGTCGAACTTCGTAGGGATGCACGTAGGTGTTGCGCACCGCCCAGGTCCTTCTCCATGGCGCGTTGTTGACGAACACCGTGTGTCCGCCCCAATCGAAGCGGTTGTACCCCCAACCCCAGGGCCGGAAGGCGACTCCGAGCGAGATGCCGTAGCCGAAGCGAATCGCGCCGCCGACAAAAAAGCCCGGACGCGGCCTCACGAAAACGACCGCGGGATCGTAGAAGGGAACGTAGAGCAACCCGGGGCTAACGGGCGTGATCGCGATGTATGGTCCTCCGCTCACAAGCACTTGACCATTGCTCCGCAGATAACCGTAATCCGTGGCCTGGCGCCGCATTCTCTGCACCGCGTCCATGACGTCCTGCTGCTGGCTGAGAAAGGCGTTGCCAAGCTGGTTGGTCCAATTCATGTCGGAAGCCATCATGCCGAGCACCGACGGAAACGGCAGCAGCGCCTGCACGCTCGGATCCCAGGGCAGGTGGTCTGCTGAGATGGCATTGGCAAGTGCGTCGCCGGTCAAATAGTGATGCTCGTCGGCCCACCGGGCGGCGTCGGGCAGGTCGTTCGGGTAAGTCGACGCGGCCATCACTTGAGCCAGTAAAGGATCGGGATAAAGTGCGATCCGGGAGACCAGGCGGTCGAGTGCGGGAGGTGGCAAGAGGGGCGGCGGGGCTTGCGCAAAGATGGGTGCAGCCGCGAAAACAGTCATTGCCAACATTGTTGTTTTCTTAATCATCATCGTTCCTCCAAATCGTTCCTCAACGTCGAAGACGGATCGTTATAAGGGCGCGTTACACAGCGGCCCGTTAACACAGATTCATCTGGGAACTATAATCGCAGAGTGTTCCTTCGGAAATTATATTTCGCCGCGCTCGCCGTGTCTGCGTGCGGGCTCGCGGCGCCCATCGATCTCAGCAAAGCGACCGTGATTGCGCCGTCGAGCGCTTCGGCTCGTGAAAAGAAGGCCATCACGATGCTTGTCGAGGAGGTGGAGAAACGAACGCAGATTCGTATGCCTGTTGCGGCCCAGGCGGCGGGGCCGTCGATTCGCGTCACCGAGCAGCGGGGCGTGACTGCCGCTGAAGGGTACGCATTGCGCGCCTCGGTTGATGGGGTCACCATCACAGGGGCGGACGATCGTGGAGTGCTTTTCGGTGTCGGCCGGCTGCTGCGAGAGATGCATATGCGTAAGCAGTCGATTGAGATCGATCCCATAGATATCAAAACGGCTCCCAAGTATCCTTTGCGCGGGCATCAACTCGGGTATCGTCCCAAGACCAACGCTTACGATGCCTGGTCTGTTCCGATGTGGGAGCAGTATTATCGCGACCTCGCGGTGTTCGGCACGAATGCGATTGAACTGATCCCGCCGCGGTCGGACGACGCGGCGAACAGCCCGCATTTTCCGCTGCCGCCGATGCAGATGATGACCGAGATGTCGCGGCTCGCGGATGAATACGGACTCGACGTCTGGATCTGGTTTCCGGCGATGGACAAGGATTATTCCGATCCGAAGACCGTCGAGTTTGCGCTGAACGAGTGGGGCGAGGTCTTCAAGCGATTGCCTCGCATTGATGCGATTTTTGTGCCGGGTGGCGATCCGGGGCACACCGAGCCCAAATACATGTTCAACCTGCTCGAGAAGGAAACGGAGCTACTGCACCGCTATCATCCGAAGGCGCAGATGTGGATGTCGCCGCAGAGCTTTGACGCCAGGTGGATGCAGGAATATTTCGACCTGATGAACCAGCAGCCGGCGTGGTTGAGCGGCGTGGTGTTCGGTCCGCAGGTCCGCATCGGTCTCGAGGAATTGCGGGCGAAAATCCCTAAGAAGTACCCGATTCGCTTCTATCCTGACATCACGCATAGCCGCCAATCGCAGTATCCGGTGCCGGATTGGGACGTGGCTTATGCGGTGACGGAAGGCCGCGAAGTAAGTAATCCGCGGCCGCTCGACGAAGCCAATATCATGCGCCTCTATTCGCCGCTCACCATCGGGTTTCTCACGTATTCGGAAGGCTGCAACGACGATGTCAACAAATTCGTGTGGAGCGGCCTGGGATGGGACCCCGATGCCAACGTTCTCGATATCCTGCGGCAGTTCTCGCGATACTTCATCGGCGACGAGTACACGGAATCGTTTGCGCAGGGCCTTATGGCCCTGGAGCGAAACTGGCGAGGTACGCTGCTGACGAACGATGCCGTTTACACCACGCTCGAGCAGTTCCAGTCGATGGAGCGCGCATCCTCGCCTGCCACGCGTGAGAACTGGCGGTTTCAGCAGGCGTTGTATCGCGCTTATTACGATGCTTACGTTCGCCGCCGGCTGCTGCGTGAGACGGAGCAGCAGGAATCGGCTATGGACGAGTTGCGTATTGCGAAGACCGCTGGGTCCATGGAAACCATGGAACGTGCCGAGAAGACTCTCGACACCGGGAGTCACGACATCGTAGCGGAAGGCTGGCACCGCCGGATCTTCGAATTGGCCGATGCATTGTTTCAGAGCATCCGAGCGCAGTTGAGCGTAGAGAAATACTACGCCATCTCCACGGATCGCGGCGCCTCGTTGGACACCGTCGATGCGCCGCTGAATGACCGTGTCTGGCTGAAGCAACGGTTTGCGGAGATTCGGGCTGTCGCCAACGAAGCCGACCGTGTGGCCGCGCTAAATGAAATCGTGAACTGGACCAATCCCGGCCCGGGCGGGTTCTATGACGATCTGGGCAGTCTCAACAACGAACCGCACCTGGTTCGCGGGCTGGGCGTGGCGAAGGATCCCGCGTTTCTGGAATCCTCGCTGATCGGGTTCGGAGGCCGTGGGACCTATCCCATGCGCTGGCGGACACACGCCGAATCGTTGAATGACGCGCCGCTCATGATGCGATACACCGAACTCGACCCGAACGCCGAGTATAAGGTGAAGGTTACCTACGCGGGCGACAGTCCCCGCACGAAGATCCGGCTCACGGCGAACGGCGTCGAACTTCACGGCTTCATTGAAAAGCCGATGCCGATTAAGCCGGTGGAATTCGATATTCCCAAAGGCGCGATTAAAAACGGAGAATTGACGCTCTCGTGGAACCGCGAGCCGGGCCAGGGGGGCAACGGTCGCGGGTGCCAGGTGTCGGAAGTCTGGTTAATCAAAAAATGATGGAGACCTCAACTCAGGCGTGGTGCAATCCGGTCCGCAGAAAGCTGGCGGAAGGCAAGCCGGTGATCGCCGTCACGATCACGGTGAACAGCGTGGATGTCGCGGCACATGCTGCGAGCATGGGCTTCGATTTTCTGTGGGTCGAGATGGAGCACTCGCCAATTACTCTCGAAACGCTGCGTAACATCGTTCTGGCGACGCGTGGTCACGGTGCGGTGCCGTTCGCGCGGGTTCCGGTGAACGAGATCTGGACCGCCAAGCGCGTGCTCGACGCCGGGGTCCACGGTGTGATGTTCCCATTCACGAGCACGCCGGAACTGGCCGCGCAGGCGGTGGCGGCATGCCGCTATCCACCGCACGGGCGGCGCGGCTCCGGAGCAGGGCTGGCAAGTTTTTGCTGGCCCGCGGGCAACTACTATGACATGGCCGACGAGAACGTGATGGTGATCACGATCATAGAAGAGGCACGCGCCGTGGAGAGGATAGAAGAGATCGCGGCGACGCCCGGCATCGATGTGCTGTTCATCGGTACCAGCGACCTTTCGTTTTCACTAGGTCTCCGAGGCGACCAAAACCATCCCAAGCTGCACGGCGCGATTGACCGGATTGTCGAGGCGGGCAAGAAACACGGCAAGTATCTGGGCCGCCCCGCCGCGACCGCCGAGCGGATCGCGGAGTTCCAGAAGCAGGGCTTTTCCCTATTTCAGGCCAAGACCGATCTCGGCCTCATGATGGATGGCGCGAAGCAGTTGTTCCAGGGCATGGAGGCAATCCGGGAAGTTGAGATTTGATGTCGCCTCGCTATAAGTGGTACGTGGTGGCGATGCTGTGGTGGATCGCGTTTTTCAACTACGCGGACCGCCAGGCGATCTTCTCCGTTTTTCCACTGCTGAAGCGCGAGTTCGCACTCGACACCGTGCAACTCGGGCTGCTGGGATCGTCCTTCGCCTGGGTTTACGGCCTCTGTGCTCCACTGGCTGGAAACATTGTGGACCGTGTGCGCCGCAAGACGGCTATCCTGGGCGGCTTACAGGCCTGGTCGTTGATCTGTATGGCGACGGCCACGGCGCGCAGTTTTCCGCAGTTGCTGTTTTTTCGAGCCGCGGAAGGGCTCGGCGAGACGTTCTACTTTCCAGCCTCGATGTCGCTGGTCAGCGATTACCACCACCCTGAAACGCGATCTCGCGCGCTTGGCTTTCACCAGACCAGCGTCTACATGGGGACCATTGCGGGCGGATTCTTCGCCGGCCTCATAGGCCAGTATTACGGCTGGCGTTGGTCTTTCATAGTTTTCGGTGGACTGGGGAGCGTACTTGGATTGATCCTGTATCGCTGGCTGCGGGAGCCCAGGCGCGAGACCTCGTCCGATCCCATGACGAAAACAGCCCTCGTTCACATTTGGAGCACGCTGCCGGCGGTCCTCCTGATGGCGGCGTTCCTGTGCGCCAATTTCGTCGCCCTGGTACTGCTTTCCTGGATGCCGTCCTTCCTGAACGAACGGTTTCACCTGAGCCTCGCCGCGTCCGGCCTGGCCGCCACGCTTTTCGTGCAGGTCGCGAGCATGATGGGCTGCCCGCTGGGCGGTTGGGCCGCCGATGCGCTGCGGAAGAAGCACCCGGGCGGACGCATGCTGGTGCAAGCCACGGGACTCCTGTGCGGCGCGCCATTTGTGATGTTGTGCGGCTGGACGCGATCCGTTTTCCTCCTGATCTGCGCGTTAATAGCGTGGGGGTTCTTCAAGGGCCTCTACGACGCGAATATTTTTGCGTCTGTTTATGACGTGATCCGGCCGGAGGCGAGAGGTACAGCGGCCGGTTTTATGAACATGATCGGGTGGTTAGGAGGCGGCGCGGCTCCGGTGGTGATTGGCTATGTCGCCAAGCAGTCTTCGTTAGGATTTGCCATTTCCGCGGCGGCCGTGGTGTACTTGGCCGGGGCCGTCCTGCTGATCGCGGCAAACCTATCCGTTAGGAAATCCGCGCCGGCCCGTGCCGCCGTAATGAATTAGGAGGGGAATCCGCAATGGCTACGCCTGCTCAGGCGCATACATCTGTTCCGCCGTCCGCACAAGTGCTGCAGATGGCTTTTGGGTATCAACTGGCGCGGTCGGTCTATATGGCCGCCAAGCTCGGAATCGCCGATCTGCTTCGCAATGGGGCGAAAAGCGCCGACGATCTTGCTGCCGCAACGGGGTGCAATGCCGACGCGCTCTATCGCATGCTGCGCGCTCTGGCGAGCGTGGGAATGTTTTCGGAGGGAGACGCACGAAACTTCGAATTGACGGCGCTGGCGCAGCCGCTGCGCAGCGATGTGCCCGACTCGATCCGCGCGATGGTGCTGTTTGCCGGCAATCAACTGCATTGGACAGTCTACGGCGAGTTTGAGCATTGCCTCGCAACCGGGAAGAACGCTGTGGAGAAAGCCTTTGGCATGGCGCCGTTCGAATACATCGTGTCGCATCCCGAGGATGCCAAGATTTTCAACGATGCCATGCGATCGCATTCGGGGATGTCGATTCCTGCGATTGTCGAGGGCTATGATTACAGCCAGTTTGAGTGTATTGCCGACATCGCAGGGGGCCAGGGCCACCTTCTGGCGGCTCTTCTGAGCGAGCACCAGCGGACCAAGGGCATCCTGTTCGACCTGCCGGAGGCCATTGAGGACGCCAAGCGCGTCAACCTGCTGCCGAATCCCAGGGCGGAGCTGATTGAAGGCGATTTCTTCAAGAGCGTTCCTACGGGAGCAGACGCCTACATTCTGAAGCACATCATTCACGATTGGGCCGATACCGAAGCCATTCAGATTCTGCGGAACTGCCGCGAGGCGATCCCGGATTCCGGCAAGCTTTTGGTAGTGGAAATGATGCTGCCGGGGCGAAATGAGCCCGGATTTGCCAAGTTCCTGGATCTCGAGATGCTCGTCATCCCCGGCGGGCGGGAGCGTACCGCTGAGGAATATGCCGCGCTGCTCGAAGCCGCCGGATTCCGTCTAAATCAAGTGATTGCAACAAGATCGCCTATCGGAATCTTTGAGGCAACGCCTGTATAGCGGACCCGCACGGCACTTGTTAAACTGGTTGCATATGGCAATTCCCAATGTTAAGCGTTTTCGGCCATTCTGCCCCACGTGCAACGAGAGCTTTACGGTGATGGCCGTGCTGCCGAAAGACGCTGACGTGGACAAGTACCTGACTGACGCCGTCTCCCGGCACGACCACAAGGCGTTCCAGGAAGCGAAGCAGCAGCACTTCAAGGTCCGCGTCGGCCAGCAGAAGCAGAAGAAGGCAAAATAGATTCGCGCTTCGAACAAGATTTCACAAATGGGACAGCCAGCGCGCTGTCCCATTGTTTTATGAACCGATTCCTTCCTCTCGCCTTTCTCTTCGCCGTACTGCCCCTCGCTGCCCAACAGCAGCAGGCACAACTGGATGCCAATCCGGCGGTCTTCTCGGTGCTGGCCGCAATCAATGCGGCTGGGTTTGATTCCGAGATCGACTCTACGGCAAACAGCCCGATGCGCAAGTTTGCCCGCGATTGGATCGCGGCGAAGAAGCCGGAGAGCCTGGAAGATCTCAAGACGTTCTACGCCGAGCACAAGCTGGCGAACCCCGTTGCCGACTTCGGCCAGTACGTTTCATTTGCGTTGTGCCTGGACGGCCCGCCGAATTTCGGGTTTCGGATTCCCGCTGCCGAGATGCCTCCGGATGTCGCGCCCTTGCAGGGCTTCGAACTGATTCTGGCGAAATTTGCGAAGGAGGCAGATCTCCAGGGCTTGTGGAAGGAAGCGCAGCCGGAATTCGAGAGGATAATCGACGCCTACCACGGCCCCGTGTCGAACGCTCTTTTGCAGGTGAACGGGTATCTTCGGAACGCGACCAGCGGGTATCTTGGACGGCGATTCCAGGTTTATGTCGACGTGCTGGGTCCGCCAAATCAGGTGCAGTCACGCAGCTATAAGGACGACTACTATATCGTCATCACGCCGTCGCGGGAGTTGCGGACCACCGAGATCCGGCACGGATACCTGCACTATCTTCTGGATCCGCTGGCGCTCAAGTATGCCGAGAATCTCAAACGGGTGAAAGGTGTTGGCGAGTATGCCCAGGCGGCCCCGGCTCTTGAGCAGTCGTACAAGGACGACTACACTTTGTTGGCCACCGAATGCCTCATAAAGGCGGTGGAAAGCCGGTTGGCGCCCTCGTCCGAACGCGGGGCACTGGTGGATCAGGATCTGAAGGAAGGCTTCACGATGACGCCCGCCTTCGCGGAAGGTCTGCCGGCTTACGAGAAGCAGCAGATCGGCATGCGGCTGTATTTTCCCGACATGGTGGAAGCCATCGACCTTTCAAGAGAAGAAAAACGGCTGGATAAGGTGCAGTTCGCCGCGGCGCGCACGGTGAAAACAGTGAAGTCCGACCCGCTCCCGGAACCTCCGCCGCTTACGGGTGCGGAGAAGATGATTGCGGATGCGCAGGGACTCTCGGCCCGCCGCGATTCGGCGCCCGAGGATCTCGACAAGGCCCGCGACTTATTCCTGAAGTCACTCGAGAAGACCACCAACTCCACACTGCACGCCAAGGCGTATTATGGTTTGGCACGCATTGCTGCTTTACAAAGAAATCCGGAGATGGCCGAGCGTCTCTTTGAAAAAACTTTGGAGCTGACTCCCGATCCGGAGACGAAGTGCTGGAGTTATGTATACCTGGCGCGCCTCGCGGAAGCTTCCAGCGACCGTGACAACGTCGAGAAGAATTATCGTGCGGCGCTGGCGGTAGCGGATGCTCCGGCTGCCGCTAAAACCGCCGCGGAAAGCGGATTACAAAGGTTCCTCAAACAGAAGTAATTCCGGTCCCCGCCATGGGACGGTTTAGGATAGGAGTGAGTAATGATAATGAAGAGAGCGAACTTCACACTCGCGCTGGTGCTTGGCGCGATGCTCATCATGCCCGCGATGTGGGCGCAGAAGCCTCCTCAGCCCAAGTCTCCCAAAGAGGTTGAGGCTTTACAGGCCATTCAGAAAGCCCAGGGCGCCGACGCGCAGCTCAAGGCCATTGACAACGTACTCGAGAACTTCGCCGATACCGAATATAAGGTCATGTTGCTCCAAATGGCGATGCAGATCTCGGAGCAGAAGGGCGATTACGCCGGCACTACTACCTATGCGGAGCGGACGCTCGAGGCCGACCCCAAAAACATATTTGCTCTCGCGACGCTAGCGATTGAAATCAGCGGGCACACCCGCGAATTCGACCTGGACAAAGAAGAGAAGCTCGCCAAGGCCGAGAAGTATGCGAAGGAAGCCATCACATACTCGAAGGACGCTCCCAAGGTGCGTCCCGATTTGCCGGATGAGCAGTGGAACAACGTGAAGAGGGACATCGTTTCTCAAGCGCACGATGCACTGGGGCGCGCGGCTGTCCTGCGAACCAATTATCCCGTGGCTATAACGGAGTTCAAAACGGCGATCGACACGGGTGCGACGAAAGATTCCACGACGATGGTGCGGCTCGGCGATGCGTATATGAAGGCGGGCAACTTCGACGACGCGATTGCTTCGTTCGATAACGCGGCTTCGATGCCGGATGCTCCCGCGGCAGTGAAACAGATCGCCACATCGAAGAAAGCTGAGGCAGTCAAGGCGAAGGCCGCCGGAGCCAAGCCGTCGGCGCCTCCGCAAAACGGGCAAGTCGAGATCAAGAAGTAACGGATCAGAGGCGTGCCGGCCGACCTGGAGAGCCTGGAAGCGGTCCTGGATTACCATTTCGGCAATCGCTCTCTTCTCGAGCGTGCGCTCACCCATAAATCGCGGGTTTACGAGAAGAACCTCAAGAGCGTGCTCAACGATAACGAGCAACTCGAGTTTCTAGGCGATTCGATCCTCGGATTCATCGTGAGCGAGTTGCTTATTTCGCGATATCCGCAATATCCGGAGGGGCGGCTTTCGAAGGTGAAAGCGCACCTGGTCAGCGCATCGCATCTGCACCAGGTTGCTCAGGAAATCGATTTGGGCGATCATCTGCTGCTCGGCCGTGGTGAGGAGATGAGCGGCGGTCGAAGCAAGCCTGCGCTGCTGGCCAATGCGATTGAAGCGCTGATTGCGGCTGTCTACCTGGATGGGGGGATTGAGGCAGCGAGCCGGTTCGTAGCCGAGAAGATTGTCGCCGATTTTGAAGCTCCGGAAGAGGGCTCCGACAAGATGCTCGATTACAAGAGCGCTCTTCAGGAGATGGCCCAGGCGCTGAAACTGCCGCAGCCGAGGTATTCGATTGTCGAGGAGCGCGGGCCGGAGCACGCTAAGACTTTTTTAGTCGAGGTGCGGGTCGGCCGGGAATGGGCGAGCCGGGCCGAGGGGCTTTCGAAGAAGAGCGCTGGGCAGAGGGCCGCGCAACTGGTACTCCAGCAGCTCGCGGAGTCGGGGCGGTAACCGTATTACAGTGCCGCCGATTTTCGATGTTTGATGAAGCTGTAATGCAGGCGGTTAGCCGGCGGCGGTTTGTTAACCCGCTTTGCGCCGCTGGCAACCGGCGGCAGGGCACCCGCGGGGATGAAAATGGCTACCTGGTGGTGCAGGACCCTGGCGGATTCGCAAGAGAGACGGAACGTTCCCAGAGCCGCCATCACTTCGCCGCGCTGAACGGGCTCTTGCCGCTCGCGGCGTCGAAGGCCAACTGAAACGGCCGGATCGACTCCACCGCCAGGATCCCATCCATCACCCCGGGATCGTGTTCGGCGATCGCCCGCACTTCCGCCTCGTCTCTTCCGTTGTACAGGACGAGTCCGCCTGAATCGTCCAGAAACGGTCCAGCCAACTGCAGCGCGCCCTTCGTCATCTGCTCCTGCAAGTACCGTCCGTGATTCCCCAGCGCCTGCTCTGCGGCGCGCTTGCCCGCGACCCATTTCGGCCCGCGCTTCAGTAGCACCACGTACTGCTTCGAGGGAGGCTGGCTCTGCGCCGACAACCACCCCGCCACCGCCAAAGCAGCAACAATAGCTCCGACACGCACAACCCGGGAAGACAACATCCCTTCACTTTAACTGTTTCGGCGGCAGTTCTGAGCGATGTTGCCCGAGGTGAATGTCGCATGTAAGGCAGCACGCAAGAGAGTGGCTTTGATTGGCGTGGCTGATCATTATTGGAAACGCGGGCATACAAGCAGCCATTTTCGCCGCTGCTGCTGCAACTTGAGAATCGGTTCGGAACCTTCGATGAACTCTACCGAAAGGACGCAATGCAATATCCTTCTACTATTCGTGGATTCTCGCGGGCTCTCCCTTTGCCCCCGCCTCGTTCAGAATCACGATGTCCACCCGGCGATTTCGCGAGCGCCCCTCCTCCGTATCGTTATCCGCGACCGGCGCTGTTTCCGCATAGCCCGCGATCGAGAGGCGATTCGCGGGAATGTCGAATCGGTTTGTGAACAGCGCCAGCAAAGCAATGCTGCGCGCGGCGGAAAGGTCCCAATTGCTGCGGAAACGCGAATTGTGAATGGGAACGGAATCGGTGTGTCCTTCGAGCCGGGCGGGATTCGGTATGCGCTTCAACGCGTTCGCTACCTTTTCCAGGCTGGGATACGACGTGCTTGCAATCACGTCCTCCCCGGAGGGAAACAGCGCCGCCTGTCGAAAGCTGATGGTCAGACCGCGAGGCCCCATGTTCAACTCCACCCGGCCGCTTCGGATCTCTTCCTCCAGCTCCTTGCTGAGGATCTCGAGGGAAGGAAAGAGCTCGGCGAAGGGAGCATTAGCGTGGGGCAGCGGCGGCTTCTCGGCGGGAGGGGTTTTCGGGACTCCGGCAGTCTGGGGCCGGTGACCGCCCGCCGAACCCAGCAGGGCCGCCACAACGACCGCGAATGGCTGGCCGGCCAGCGCTTTTCGGACTGAATCCTCCACCTGTTGCACTTTCGCGTGGTCCGCTTGCGACGAAGCGAACATAACTACAAAGAACGCAAAAAGAAGCGTGATGAAATCGGCGTAAGAGACGAGCCAGCGGTCCCGGCTTTCGCGTTCATCGTCATCCGGGGTGTGATGCATTGTCTATTACCGTGCCGCCGCGGGCTTGGCTGCGGGTAAAGGCTCCGGTTCCGCGTCCGGCTCTGGGACCGCCGCATGTTCAAAAGCCGGCAGGAAGGCGTCCAGCTTGCTACGAATCATCTTTGGGTTCAGACCTTCCACGATCGCCGCGACGCCTTCCAGAACGAGCACTTTCTGTTCGCTATCCTGGCGGATCTTGGACTTGATTTTGCCGGCGAAGGGCAGTAGAAAGATATTTGCTAGCCCCACTCCATAGACCGTCGCGACGAACGCTACCGCGATGCCATGTCCCACTTCTTCAATATTGGCCAGGTTCTTCATCACCTGGATGAGCCCGATGACAGCGCCGATAATGCCAATTGTGGGCGAATACCCGCCCGCGCTTTCGAAGACCCTGGCCTCCGCCATCGCGCGTTTTTCCTCAATCTGGATCTGCAGATCCATCATGCTTCGGAGTTCCTGCAGGTCAGCGCCATCCACCGCGAGGTTGAGCGCCTTGCGCATGAAGGGGTCGGCGATCTTAGCGGCATCTTTTTCGAGCGAAACAAGCCCTTGTTTTCGGGCTTTCGTGGCGTATTCGATGATCTCGTCAATCAGCATCTCTTTCGGAGGATTGGCGTTGAACATCGCGTGACGCAACCGCAGACCCGCCGCACGGACCAAAGAAAAGGGTGTGCTCACCAGGGTGGCGCCGAGCGTGCCTCCGAGGACGATAAACGCGGCGGTCACCTGGGCGACGTCGCGCAGTCGTCCACCCTCCAACAACAGGCCGCCAAGGATCCCGCCACAAGCCAGCAGGATTCCCGTGACCGTTGAGACGTCGGGCCTCGGAACTAAGTGCTGCCGCGCCCGCATAGCTCAGAGGCAACCGCTTTGGTTGCGGACGGCGCAATCGAACGGCGGAACTCCACAATGCGCGAGATGACCTCCTCGGAAGATTCCAACACCAGGAACTTCTGGCCGTTGGTCAGGCTGATTACGGTGTCGGGGGTGACTTCGATGTGCTCGATCAGATCGGAATTGAGCACCAGCGGTACATGATTGATACGAGTGAGCCGGATCATGCGCTACCTACACGTCTATCGGCGAACACGTGTAGCGCTGAACGGAATAAGGTAAGAAACAGCCGGGTGGTATTCCTCGGGGTAAATGCCCTTCGGCTACTTCAGCAGTTCGAGTATGGCGCGTAGTTCTTTGCGAATGCCATCGAAGGGGGGCGCTTCCTCGCCGAACAGATTCGGTTGTGTCCGCGCGCGTTTAGAGGTCTTACTGACCGCTAGCTTGGGCGAATCCGCCACCTTGCCCCTCGAATCGAGAAATTTGCGCGCGCCTTCAATCGTGAAGCGCTTCTCGTAAAGCAGGCGCTTGATCTCGAGCACGAGTTCAACGTCCTTGCGGCGATAGAGGCGATGGCCCGTGCCGGACTTGCGCGGGCCTAGACCGGGAAACTCCGTCTCCCAAAAGCGCAAGACATAGGGCTTGATCCCTGCCAAGCGCGCCACCTCGCCAATGCGGAAGTAGAGCTTGTCCGGGATCTCCTGCGATTCGACTTCCTGAAACGCCGGGTCCAGCATTACAGGCGTCATTTTAGCAAGCATCGGAGTGTGGCGGCGTCGAATGGCGGCTTATATTTTGTGCTGGGCTGGATCGTAGACGGGATCGGTCTTGTCATTCCTGTGAGCGAAGGCCTACCGGAATAATTGGTCGGCGCGGTCTTCCCGAAGCATATATACGGCCGCGGATGAATGCCGATAAAACTGTGGAAGATGGCATAGTGGTACGTGATGTCCGAGCGCCTGATCGACAGCCTCGTCACCACCCCCGCGCTCGCCGAACTGTTCTCCGACGACTCCATGCTCCAGGCCATGCTGGAGTTCGAAGCCGCCCTGGCGCGCGTCGAAGCCCGCCTGGGCCTGATTCCGGCAGCCGAGACACTCTTAAGGCCGGAGATTGAGCCTGAGGAAGTCCGGCGCGCTGGTACGCCCGCAGTTCCCTTCGTAAAGGCGATCACCGCCACGGCGAGTTACGCTCACTGGGGAGCCACGAGTCAGGACGTCACCGATACGGCCCTGGTCCTGCTGTTGAAGCAAGCGCGCGTGTTGCTGGCCGCCGACTGCACGCGTCTGTGCGATGCTTTGGTTCGACTGTCCGACGAGCACGCAGGCAGCGTAATGCTGGCCCGTACGCTTCTCCAGGCCGCGTCCCCAGTGACGTTTGGGCTCAAGGCGGCAGGATGGCTGGCCGCGATTCGACGCTCCTGGCAGCGCCTCAACGACGCTTTTGCCGAGGCTTTCGTGCTGCAGTTCGGAGGCGCCAGCGGAACTGTGGCCGCCCTGGGCGACCACGGGCTGACGGTCGGAAGTTTCCTGGCTGGGGAATTGGATCTTGCGTACCCCGACGGACCCTGGCACGCGCATCGCGACCGCCTCGCAAACGTGGTCTGTTCTTGTGGCGTTCTGACCGGCACACTGGGGAAGATGGCGCGCGACATCGCCCTGCTCATGCAAAACGAAGTGGGCGAAGCCGTCGAACCCGTCGAGCCGGGCCGCGGTGGCTCATCCACCATGCCCCACAAACAGAACCCGGTCGGCTGCGCCCGCGCCCTGGCCGCTGCCTATCGGGTGCCGGGCCTGGTATCGACATTCCTCAGCGCGATGATGCAGGAGCACGAGCGCGGGATCGGCAACTGGCATATCGAGTGGCCCACCATTTCTGAGGTGGTCCAGGCCACCGGTTCAGCACTCGCCGCCATGGCTGAGGTTGCCGAGGGGCTTATCGTTGATCCGGATCGGATGAAGGCCAATATCGAAGCGACGAACGGGCGTATCTACGCCGAGCGCGCGATGTTTCTGCTGGCGGCGAAGATGGGCCGCGCGGCTGCTCACAAACTCGTAGAGGAGGCGGCGCGCCAAAGCCGGGCGGAGAATCGGCCACTACAGGAGTTCCTCCCTGAATTAGATTCCACCGAATCCTACCTGGGCGTAGCCGAGGAATTCCGGCAGCGCCTCCGAGGAGAATAGCCGTGCCTTTCATCACTCTCGAAAACACCCGACTCTTTTACCGGCTTGAGGGCGCTGATAGCCGCCCGTCGCTCGTTCTGTCGCATTCGCTTGGCGTCGACCATGGTATGTGGGACCCGCAGATGCCCGCACTTCTCGATCATTTCCGGGTGCTTCGCTACGACACACGCGGACATGGCGCCTCGGATGTACCGCCCGGCGAATACACGCTCGAACGCCTCGGCCGCGACGTTATTGGCCTGCTCGATGCGTTGGGGATCGGGAAAGCGGCTTTCTGCGGCCTCTCGATGGGCGGCATGATCGGGCAGTGGCTCGGTGCGAATGCGACCGAACGGTTAACGCATCTCGTGCTCGCCAACACGTCGCCCTTCACCGGACCGGAAGGAATGGAAGCGCGCCGCAAAGCGGTTCTGGACTCAGGGATGGGCGCCGTGGAGGCAACAGTTCTGGGGCGCTTTTTCCAGCCCGAAACCGCGACCCGGGCTCCGGCCCGCTACGATTCGACGCGGAGGACGCTGCTCGCGACAAATCCCGCGGGATACGCCGGGTGTTGTGCCGCCGTTCGCGACATGGACAACCGGGCGTTGCTGAAAAGAATCGCGACTCCTACATTGATCATCGCGGGCGACCGGGACGTCTCTACGCCGTGGGAGGGTCATGGCGAGCTCCTTGCTCGCGAAATCGCGCATGCTAAGGTGGTCCACCTGCCGACCGCGCATCTGTCAAACCTCGAACGACCGCACTCATTCAGCGCGGCGGTGCTTGGCTTTCTGCTCCCCGACGTACCCGCCGACCGGCTTGAAACCGGTTTCACGAGCCGCCGGGCCGTGCTCGGCGATGAGCACGTTGATAAAGCGATCGCAAACACCGGCGACTTTACGCGCGATTTTCAGGAATTGATCACTCGTTATGCGTGGGGAACCATTTGGGCGCGCCCGGGCCTGGACCATTCGACGCGCCGCCTGCTTGCCTTGACCGCAATCGCAGCGCTCGGACACTGGAAGGAATTCCGCATGCATGTCCGCACGGGACTGGCGCACGAACTGGAGCCCTCGGACTTGAAGGAAGCACTCCTGCAACTCGCAATTTATGCGGGAGTTCCGGTCGCCAATCACGCCTTCCGTATCGCGGCCGAAGAGCTTTCCTGAATCTCGACGTGCGGGATTCCATCCATCAAGCAATCAATGTATTCATCGTTCACGTACACCATGAACCGGAGAGTTTCAATGGTGCGATGACCCGGGAAGCGGTTGCGGCGCTGACAACCGCGGGAGTCATGGGCTTCAATCCGGTCTCCGATCAGCGGAACTTCACGACGGTGAGCAACCCCGAGACCCTGCGCTCGATGAGTATGATGAGAATCTGGTGCTCAAGAGGGCTGCAGGCGCTGCAGCACTCTGAAGACGAGCGGCAGGGTGCTCTCCAACGGTAGTTCCGGTACTGACATTACCTTGACTAGTACCCCTAGGAGTTTGTCCTATAAGCCGTCATCCTGCATAGTTATATCAATAACCGATGCCAACCACCGCCGTCCGTTGTGCAATTCTCCTCGCGGCCTCATATTTAGGGGTGACGGCGACGACCCTTACAGCAACACTCCCGGAGTTTAGTGGGCCGTACCAACCGACGGGGCCATTTCCTCAACCTGCTGTGACCGTCGGGACGTTTACTTACACGATTCCGGCGGGCGAGCACATCATCGCGGCAGTGATTAACGGCGAATTCGGCAACTCGTTTTTCCCCGATACGGCGGGAGTCGACGTGTATGCCGGCGGAGTCATCATTGCACGGTGCGTACAACTCACCAATTGCGACACGACCTTGACAGCTCCATCGCCGTTCAGTTTCACGTTCAGTCCAGTGGACTTCTCCAACCTCACCTCAGGCATGCTGCAGGTCACGGCCATTCAAACCGGCGGGAACTACATCCGGCTGAGCCAGTTGAAACTGACGATTGTGACCTCAGGAAGCGCGGTAGCGGGACTTCGTTTCGTGCCGTTAGCTCCATGCCGGGTCCTGGACACTCGTAATGCCACGGGGCCTTATGGCGGGCCTCGGATGGCGGCCGGCGGAACTCGCGACGTGGCTGTTCCGCAGAGTCCGTGTGGCGTCCCTGGCGGCGCCCAAGCCTACTCGTTCAACGTGACGGTTGTGCCACCGGGGCCGCTCGGGTACCTGACGATCTGGCCGGCGGGACTCTCGAGGCCGACCGTTTCAACGCTCAATTCCCTGGACGGGCGTATCGTCGCCAATGCGGCTATCGTACCCACAGCCACCTCAGGGGCGATCAGCCTGTTCGTCAGCGACGCGACCGACGTGATTCTCGACGTCAATGGCTACTTCATTCCTGATACCGGACAGACCACGATGGCGTTCTATCCTGTGTCGCCGTGCCGTCTTATCGATACGAGAGGAGCAGGATTCAGCGGGGCTTTTGGTCCTCCCGCTCTGCTCGGAGGGGCGAGCCGCAGTTTCGCGATTCCCGCCAGCGGCTGCAACGTGCCCGCAACTGCGCAGGCGTTCTCTTTCAACGTCACGGCCGTGCCTCATGGACCGTTGGGATATATGACCATTTGGCCCACCGGCCAGACGCAGCCCTTGGTCTCGACTTTGAATTCGACCGATGGAAGCGTGGTGGCGAATGCGGCTATCGTGCCGTCGGGTAGTGGGGGATCGGTAAGCCTGTTTGTGACCAATGACACCGATGTCGTGATCGACATTAACGGCTATTTCGCTCCGCCGGGATTCGCGGGTGCGGAACTCTTCTATCCCGTGACACCGTGCCGGGTCGCCGATACGCGTGGCGGTTTCGCCGGGCCCTTCGGACCGCCCACGATGAGCGCCAACGCTTCACGCGACGTTCCTGTGCCGACCAGTTCGTGCGGGCTGCCTCCCACTGCCCAGGCGTACGCGTTGAATGTCACCGTGGTTCCGTCCGGACCTCTGAATTACCTGACGGCCTGGCCCACCGGTAAGACACAGCCGCTGGTCTCGACGCTCAATTCGCCGAAGGGTAACATTGTGGCGAACGCCGCTCTCGTGCCTGCGGGAACAGGCGGTTCGGTCAGCTTCTTCGTGACCGATCTCACCGACCTGATTCTCGATATTAACGGCTACTTTGCACCGTAGACAGCCACTGACTGCTGTCCACGGAAACGGTCGTAACGCAGCCTTCAGGCTGCCAATATGCCGGCTGAAGCCGGCGGTACTGGCATTGCACGCCACACGCAGGTGGCCGAATACCTTGGTTGGGCTATGCTGCTTTGCGGAGCAGGCATTCAGCTGGTCGTCATGGACGTGTTTCACTTCCGTGACGCTGCCAGGCGTTCCGTGACCCATTCGGCCCGATGGACCCAACCCTCACCGAGCTGCCGGTACATTGCTTCACTCTTAGCCAGAATCGGGATTGCTGCGTCATACTGCCCCGCCCCGGTAAACGCGACGCCAATTCGCTCCATCGACTCCGCTCGCCACGGATCCACCTCTTCCCTGTGTGCCTCCTCCGCCATTTCCAGCGATTCGCGCGCGTACCTCCCGGCCTCTTCGAACCTCCCGGAGCGCGCCAACACCTCGGACGCCGCCTTCAAGGAATACCAGAGAAAGTCCACTTCATGGGTCCAATTCCTACGTATCACAGGCATGGCCTCGCGCAGTTGTGTCATCGCTGCAGCAGTTTCGCCCATAGCCGCACGGAATCGCGCCCACTCCAAACTTGCGGTTGCGGCTTCCAGACTGCCCGCGCCATAACGGCCAAGGATCAATTCATAACGTTGCCGCGCGATGTCCCGCGCCGTAGCGAAATTCAGCCGCAGCGCGACCGACCCCGCCTGTACATAGAGAACTTCAAGGTTCGCCTCCAGCGATGGCACCGCCGCCGCTGCTTCCAGCAGAATCGCATCGGACTCCGAAAACCGCCCCTCGCCGGCGAGCGCTTCGCCCAACTCGGCCCTGGCTATGGTTAACTCGTCCTTCGGCACCGCCGGGTCGCGCTGTCCAATCGCCACCGCCTCCTCCAGAAGTCTTCGCGCCTCGGCGAGCCGGTGTGGCGACGCCAGAATGAGGCTATGGCCGAGATCCCGTCGCATGCGAAACTCCCAGAGTGCCGGGGCCTTGTGACCCAATCGCTGAAGGGAGGCCAGCGCCTGTTCGAATAAAAGGGTGGCGTTGTATAAATGGCCGCTCACATGCTCGTTAGCGGCCATAATCCAGAGAGCGATTGCCGCTTGCCGGTGATCACCTAGTGCCCGAAAGGTTCCCAGCGCCTTCTCCAACTGGGTTTTTGCGTGGTCCGGCCGATGCATCGTGGTATAACTCGCCCCCAGATTCATGCGTAGCGCAGCTTCGGTGGCCGGGTCGTCCTTCCAGCTTTTCTCGAGTTCCGGCTCCGACGCCTCCAGCATCTGCAGGATCGTCGAATCGCTGCCGAATCGCGTACCCGAGGAAAGCATGTCTTTCAGAAACCGGCTTACCTTCTCGGCTTTCACTGCTTCGGCCCGGGCCGTTCTCGCTTGACCGATGGCCACCAGGGCAGCGGCGCAGAGTCCCATCACGAAAAGTGTGCCGGCTCCCACCGGAATCCAATGCCGGCGTGCGAGTTTGGCAGCCCGATAGAGCACAGTTTGCGGCCGCGCGGAAACGGGACGGCCGTCAAGCGAATTCTCCAGGTCGGACGCCAAGAGACGAACCGATTCATAGCGTCTTGCCGGATTGCTTTCGAGAGCTTTCAAGGCGATCGCCGTAAGGTCGCCTCTCAGAACCCGGGCAAGCCGGTGGCGCGGCGCCGAGCGTAGTTCAGCAGCCTCCTCAGTAATGGCGGCCGAAGGAGCCGTTGCGGGAGCATCGCCGATGGCACGCTTGAGTTTGCTGATCGCCGAGGTAGGATCGCCGAAGGGCCACGCGCCTGTTAGGAGTTCATATAGCACTACCCCTAAGGAAAAGACGTCGCTTCCTATGCCGACACGCTCACCGCGAAGCTGCTCCGGGCTGGCATAGCGGGCGGTGAATATCGGCAGACAGGTCGCCGTAGCCTCATCCTCACCCGCCTGGAGAGAGGCGGTTCCGAAATCGAGAAGTTTTACGATGCCATCCGAACTCACCAGAATGTTGCCAGGTTTCAGGTCGCGATGCACGATCAGGTTGCGATGGGCGTAATCGACTGCATCGCAAAGCTGCAGGAACAGGCGGAGCCGTTGTTCCACGGCGAGCCGGCGGTCGTCGCAATACTGATCGATCGTCTGACCTTCGACGAACTCCGTGACAAGGTACGGGTCCCCGGCAGACGACACGCCACCATCGAGCAGCCGCGTAATGTTGTTGTGGCTCAGCGAAGCAAGGAGCTGGCGCTCGGTCTCGAACCGGCGCAGAAACTCGCGGCCGCTCAGGTGGGTCGCCATTACCTTTAACGCGGTGGTCTGCTCGAATTGCCCGTCCACGCGGACAGCCCGATACACAGTGCCCATGCCGCCCCTGCCGACCAGCGCAACCGCCCGATAGGCACCGAACCGCGCTGCGGGAAGCGGGACATCGGCGCGGCCGGGATGTGGTGCAGCGCTGTTCGCTATCTCGTCATTGGCATCGAGCAATGACAACACTTCGTCGCATAGGGATGAATCCGGGCCGCATCGCGCTTCCAGCCATTCCCGCCGGTTGACTGCCGCTGGCAGGCAAGCCGCGTCGTGGAACAAGCCTTCGACTTGTTGGATACGGGACATGGATTCTAGAGTACTCAATCAATACAGCGGCGAATGAGCGGAAATCGCCTCAACTGCCGAATCAGGAATAAAATCGCTGCGAATCCCCAAAACGATGAGGCGTTTATGTGTGATCTGGCGCTGTGTCTAGTAGACGGCGCACGGGCCAAACTCGACGCTTTCAATCCAAACCACAAGAGGAGCGATCGTCAGCCATATGCAGCTTGAAGATTTCTTCCCCAGATCCGGCAACTGGAATTTTGACACGTGCAGCGGTATCAGCGGGAGTCTGGGCCCCGTCGCTGTCGGGGCAGGAACGATAGTAATCAAGAACGGGGGTGACCGCTGTTCTTTCGGCGCTCTCTACGGCGGTGGCAGTTTCAGCCCGCTGCCGGCATCGTTGACGTTTTCGACGGAGAGTATGCCGTCAGGAGGGAAACTCCTGATCTCACCGGGCGTCGATGCGAATGATACGGACTTTTCGGGGGCCTGCGTGATCGCCGGGAAAGAGGCGGCGATGGCTCTGGGCGGACAGATCATGCTTGCATTTGTGGGAGGTAGCGAGCTGGTGTTGTCGATGTTAGCGGCTTCCGGGCCTCTCGGTTGGGCAGTCTACACCGCCGGGTTCTTCAAACTCTTCAAAGGAGTGATACTCATCGCCGGTTCCGTCGCAGGCGTTACCGCTGGTCTAGGGGTCTATCGCGGCCATCTGTTCAACGCGACCTACCGGTAGAAGCATTTGGGTTCCGGCTCCAGGCGTTCGAAGCTTCATGCCAGGTTGTGCCGGACGTTGTTTGCGTCCCGCGGATTAAGCCGGCGGTATAGCCAGGCCTTCGCGAATTGCAGATCCCGGTCGACCGTGGCGCCGGCAATACTCAACACCTCGGCCGCCTCATCATTCGTGCATCCGAGGAAGTACCGCAGCTCGATCACGCGCGCCTTGCGCTCGTCCAACGCTTCCAGTTGGTCGAGCGCCTGGTCGAGCCAGAGCATGTCGTCTCCGGTGGCGTCGATCCACGCGATCTCGTCGTGGAGAGCAACCCGGTCCGCCGATCCGGGACGCTTGGAAGCCTTGGCCTGCCGCGCATAGTCGATGAGGATCAGCCGCATCAGCCGCGCTGCAAACGCATAGAAGTGCAGTCGATCTGTGAGTCGAACGCCTTGGATCTGAGCAAGCCGCAGGTAGAGCTCATTCACGAGCCCGGTGGCTTCCAGCGTGTGTCCGGCGCGCTCCTTTCGCAGGTACCCGGCAGCGATCCCGCGCAAATCGTCGTACGCAGCCGACGCGACTCGGGCAAGCGCCTCCTGATCGCCGTCGTGCCAGCGGTGCAAAAGCTTCGTTATGTCGGGCGGCAGGGACTCGCTCGCAGACATGGCCTCGGTAGCGACATTCTACCCGATTCCGAAACGCACGCACTTTTTGCCCCGCCGTACTCGACTCATTACTCTGATTCGTCGATGTGCTTGTGAGTTCGAGCAGCTCTTCGAGCAATCCATCGCAAGGTTCGTCATTAGCGGCTGTATTACTTGAGCCGATGCGAGAAATCGGCTTCAACTATTGCATCGATGAAGGGTCGATCGATGCATTTTAACCAACCAAGCGCCAGGTTTGAACGCTTCCACAGCCTACTACTGGACGGATAGATACTCGACCGGCTTTTCCAGCAGTGCCGTGGGATCGGGTGTGGGATCGTGGATTGTAAACTTGAACGTGGAGCCAAGACCCGGCTGCGATTCGACCCAGATGCGGCCGCCATGGTGTTCGACAATCTTGGCGCAGGTTGCCAGGCCGATGCCGGTGCCGGGATATTCCGAGCCGTGCAAACGCTGGAACACGCCGAAGATCCGCTTTTGTTGCTCTGGCGGAATCCCGATTCCGTTGTCGCGTACTTCGAATAGCCACTCCTGCGGAATCCGCGAAGCCAGGATGTCGATGCGAGGCGATTGATCGCCACGATATTTGATTGCGTTGCTGACCAGGTTCTGGAACAACTGCACCAGTTCCACCTCATCGGCGAGCAAGCTTGGAAGCTCTCCGAAATTCACCTTCGTTCCGCTATTCTCGATGGCCACATGCAGGTTGTTCAGGGCCATCTCCAACACCTGGTTACAGCTAATCAGGACGCGCGGGTTCTTGGACCGGCCGATGCGCGAGTAGGCCAGAAGATCGCGGACCAGCGCCTGCATGCGATCCGCGCCCTTGACGGCATAGTCGATGAACTCCAGGGCTGTCGCGTCGAGCTGGCTGTGATAGCGCTTGCGCAAGAGCTCCATGAAATTTCGAATCGTCCGCAGAGGCTCCTGCAAGTCATGCGATGCCGCATAAGCGAACTGTTCCAGATCAGTATTGGAACGCGCCAATGAGGTGTTGGCCTCCTTGAGCGCATGTTCGGCTCTGCGACGCTCGCCGATCTCGGCTTTAAGGGCCTGGTTGGCTTTCGCTAATTCCGCGGTTCTCTCGCGCACGCGGTCTTCCAACTGCGCGTGGGCTTTGCGGAGTGCCTCCTGGGCTTCGGTCCGCTCGCGGATTTCCTGTTCGAGAATAGCGTTCGCCCTCGCCAGTTCCCGAGTGCGTTCCTCGACGCGTTTTTCCAATTCATCGCGAGCGGCATTCAGCTCCGAACGCTGCCGGGCCAGCCGAGCCATGGCATTGTTGAAAGCGAACGTCACCGTCCCCACTTCGTTTCTCGTGGTAATCGGCACCGGTTTGTCAAGGCGGTCCTGCGAGAGGCGTTCCGCGCCTCGCAATAACAGCCGTAAGGGGCGGGTGATGGTGGCCGCGAGCAGGATGGCAAACGCTGTACCGACCAGAACCGCAAAAAGGATATAGAGCGCGCCAGACCGCGTCACGTATTCCAGGTGCTGCTCGTCGGGCGAGCGGTCGATTCCCAGCCAGGCCCACGCAAGCGTGTGGTTACCGACGGTGATTGGGGTTACGGCCTGCACGTTGAGGGGACTGTCGTAGATCAGCTTCGCCGCCGGCGGCCCACTGAACACGCTCAGACTGACGGGGTCGTGAAGATACTGACCGGACTTCGAGTGATCGCTGTGTGCGAGGATACGCCCTTTGATGTCCGTCACCATGGCATAGCGAACCGTGTGGTCGCGGAGAAAAGCGTCGACCACTTCGGACAGCCCGGCCAGATCGTCCACAATTACGTAAGGAATGCTGCTGGTAGCCAGCAGACCATCTTGAAATAGGACCCGCGTCTTGGCGCGCTCGGCGAGAAAGCTTCGCTGCCGATACGAGACGTCGATTACGAAGATGCTCATCAGAAGCAGGTGTACCAGCGCGACGCCCAGAATGAGCTGGTTGCGGATCGACTTGCGCGGCGATCGCGCCGTAAAGGCCTTTTCGACCGATTCCCGCTTCGACCGGATGCGAATCTTCATTGCGTTCCGCCTAGCGTGGGAGTGCGCCCGAACATCCGGCGATAGTCGTTCAAAAACTCCCAAACCGGGTCGTACGTCTCCGGTCCGGCTGGTTGGAACTTCGAGAAACGGGCTGCCTCCAGGATCGATTGTCCCTGGGGTGTCGCGTTCAACTCATACAAAGCCTGAACCACCTGGCGCACGTGCTCTCGGGGAACGACGTTCCGCGCCATAATGCCGAGGCCGACCAGCGGAGCCGTGGTCCAACGAACCTCGAGCTCCTGAGCGTAAACCGGTTTCGTTTTGCGGAAAGTAATCCAGGTGGACTCGGAAACGCAGCCGGCGGCGGCGAGATCGAAGTATACGTTCATCAGAGCCGATTCCTGCGAGCCTACGTACTTCGGTTTCGCCATTCGCTCGATATCGAGACCGGCATCGCGCAGGAAAACCTTCTGCATCATCGTTCCCGAGAGGTCGGTCCGCCCCGCAAAACTGATATACGCACCCTTGAGGTCGCGCACTTTGCGGATGTGTGAGTCTTTGCGAACAACGATTACGCCCCGGACTCTGTCGGCTGTTTTAGCGACTATGTGATAGCCAAAATCCTCGGCGGAAATCACAAGGTGGGGACTCAGCATCGCAAAGTCTAAGTTGTGATCCGTCAGCTTTTTCTCGTAGGTCGGGTAATCACGGGCTGTTTCGAGCCGCACGGTGAAACCCGATACCTCGTGATTGATCTCGTCAATCAGCGGCTGGTAGATTTCATAAAGCTGTATAGCGTTGTGCAAGGGAAGCACGCCGAAAGCGTACTCGGTACCGGCTGGCTTGGGAGGTTGTGCGGAAACCTGGGGGATGTAATCTGTCTTCTGTGGGTGGCTACACCCCGCGATCAGAATACACGTTGCGAGTGCGACCAGCCGGCTATGCACCGGCAATGCTCTTGCTCTCGTGCTCAACCGCATACGGTGGTCCTATAAGAAAGTACCTCACAGACGGGTACTTTCTTATAGTTAGAACCGCCTGGACCTGTATTTCTATTTTAACAGCAAGCTGGAATACAGAAACCTAGAGGCCCGGAGACATCCGTGAGGGCAGTTTCGGTTGATTGGCGACATCCAAACCGACGCGAAGTCCGAAATCGGCGGCTTCAACCATGCCGGCGAAGTCCCAGTTTTCGTTGTATTCGTCGGACGGCTGATGATAGTGCTTCGTGTTGAATTCCTCGAAGATCTTTTCGCCATAGTCGGCCGGTTTCCCGTAAAACTGGGTGCCAAGCGAGATTGAGAATGCGGGAACGCCGGCATGAGCGAAGGAGAAGTGGTCGGAGCGATAGTAATGGCCTTGCTCGGGGTGCGAGTCGGGCTGGATCTCCAGTTCCATGCGCTTGGCGACCTGTTGCACGGTTGGCCAGACGGCTGTCTTCTCAGCGCCAGTAACCGAGATGTCCTTGGTGCGGCCGAACGGATAGAAGGCGTCGAAGTTGAGATCGAGCGCCGTGTGATCAAGGGGCACTTCAGGGTGCTGCGCGTAATACTCGGAGCCACGCAAACCGGCCTCCTCGGCAGTTACGGCGAGGAATAGCGCCGACCGCCGCGGCTTATGCTCCAGGGAAGCCCAGGCGCGCGCGAGTTCCACCAGAATGCCGCAGCCGGTCGCATTGTCGACGGCTCCGTTGTAGATCTTGTCGCCGTTCACTTCGGGTCCGATGCCGAGATGATCCCAGTGGGCCGAGAAGACAACATACTGCGATTTCAGTTCGGGATCGCTGCCCTCGACGACCGCGGCGACGTTGCGGCTTTCGATCCGCCGGACATCGCTCGGAATGTTGGCATGGACCTGGGCATTCAGGGGGATGGGATGAAAGTCGGGCTTGTTCGCTGCTTCCAGCAACTGGTCGAGATTTTTGCCGATGAGGGCGGCGAGTTTTTCCGCCGATTCCTGTGACACCCAGCCGGCGAAGGCCAGTGCGGGTTGGGATGCCTGATGCGGGACTTGGGGATCCTCCTTGCTCCAGGAGCCTTTGACGGTGTTCCAGCCGTAGCCGGCCGTTGGGGTGGTGTGAAGGATCAGGACCGCACGCGCGCCATGGCGGGCTGCTTCTTCGTATTTGTAGGTCCAGCGCCCATAATAGGTGAGCGCCTTGCCTCCAAAGAATTTCGGATTGTCGGAGGGTGGTTCATTCGTGAAGAGCACGACTACCTTGCCCTTCACGTCGACGCCCTTATAGTCGTCCCAGTGAAATTCGGGGGCCACAATGCCGTGGCCGACGAAAATGGCATCAGCGTCGATGCGTTCGTTCGGGGTTTGCAACTCGTTCGAGCCTACGAAGTCATCCAGCCACCGGAATTGGAGCGATTTGCCTTGTGCTTCGACAGACAGGGTGGCGGTAGGCTGCGTCGTTACGCCGACCAGGGGGACGCGCTGGAAATAGGTGCCACTATCACCCGCCGGTTTTGCGCCGGTCAGCGCGAACTGGGTCGCGATGTAATCGGTGGCGAGATCGCCGCCGCGCGTACCGACCCCTCGGCCTTCCAGCAGGTCGCTGGCCAGGAATTTCACGTGTGCGCGAATCTTCTCGCCCGAGATAACGTCGGGCTGCGCGGATATACCCAGGGCGAACGCCAGGATGAAAAGGATTCTGAACATGACCACGTTTTCATTCTATGGCCGATGGTATAGCCAGGTTTGTATCCTGCGCATCGGATGAAAGACCGCCGCACCCTCGAAAATCCCCCCTTGGATAGCCTTGGGTCTTAATCCTAGGGAACAGGCCGAGCGTATTCGGCCCTCAATGCCGCGGGATCCATCCCCGCGTGAATTGAGTCGCGAGACTCATGGGGGTGGCTCTCTTCTCCTCGTATTCAACGTTTTCGGTAGAAAACTCACGCGCAGGAGGCTGTGGAAGGTGTTACACAGCCTGTGCCACTTTGTTTCCAACTTTTAGGCTTGCGGCTATGCCCGGTTGGTGGGCAGGTATTCAGCCCAGCCGATTTCTGGCGCCCGTACTGCTAGTGAGCCCCTTCCTTTATCGGCTTCCAATCGCGTGCCTGCCGCTGCGCCGTGCTCAGCTTTCCTGCGTTCAGTTTGCCGGCGACAATATCCCGGTGGTCCACGCAATTCTGATCCCCGGACGCCGCGCAGACGCTCAGCCACACATACGCCTGTACGTAGTCGCGCTTCACGCCCTTGCCCGAATAGTACATCTCGCCGAGGTTCTTCTGCGCTTTAGCATAGCCTTGATTGGCGGCGCGCCGGAACCATTCCACGGCCTTTTCGAAATCCTGAGGAACACCTTTGCCATCGAAATACATCAGGCCAATGTTGAACTGGGCATTTGGGTCGCCGGAATCCGCGATCGGCTTCCATTCGTTGAATGCTGCGTTGTAATCGTGACCTTCATACGCCTTCAAGCCGGTCGCAAAATCCGCCGCAAATGCCGACCCGAGGGCAAAGGCCAGCAGGCATGCCAATTGTGCACGCATTACGCACCTCCAATTTCCATTGTCAGACAACCGGAGCCTGCGATAATAAGAGTAGAACCTTCCTTGGACGACTCCATCCTCATCCGTGGAGCGCGGGTCCACAATCTCAAGAATGTGACGCTCGCGATTCCGCACAATCAGCTCACTGTCGTCACCGGTGTGTCCGGGTCGGGTAAATCCTCACTCGTATTCGATACCGTTTACGCCGAGGGACAGCGACGCTACGTGGAATCGCTTTCGGCTTACGCCCGGCAGTTCCTGGAACGCATGGAGAAGCCGGACCTCGACGAGATCTCCGGCATTGCGCCGCCGATTGCCATTCGCCAGAAAAATACGACGCGGAACCCGCGCTCAACGGTCGCAACTTCGACCGAGCTGTACGATTTCCTGCGCCTCATGTTCGCGCGCGTGGGGCGCACCTACTGTCCCAAGTGCGGGCAACTCGTCGAACGCGATACGGTGGACCAGGTGGCGCACCGGATGTTGGCGCAGCCCGCCGGCTCGCGATGGTATGTTCTCTTTGCGGTACGTTCTTCCGGAACCACGGACGCGCTGCGGGACCGTTTATTCGAGCTTCGGAAAAAGGGCTTCAATCGCCTTTTCCAGAACGCGCGCACCTTTGAATTCTCGACTCCGGAATCGTTGCTCGACATCGATTTCAAGCAGCCGTTGTTCGCACTGGTAGACCGCATCGCCATCGCGGCGGAACTACACCAGCGCATTGTGGATACGGTCGAAATCTGCTATCGCGAAGCGGGCGAGGTAATCTTCGAGCCTGCGGCGGCTGCAGCCGGCGTCGAGAAGACGGTGTTCAGCGAGAAGTTTGCCTGCAAGCGCTGCAACATCGAGATGATCACCCCTGAGCCCGCGCTGTTCAGCTTCAATAACCCGATGGGAGCTTGTCCGCGCTGTCAGGGGTTTGGCAACACCATCGATTACGACATGGACCTGGTGGTCCCCGACAAAGGCCTGGCGCTGTCGGAAGGGGCCGTCGATCCGTGGACCAAGCCGCAATATACCTGGTACTGGGATGAGTCTTTTTTAAAGGCCGCCAAGAAAGCCAAGATCCCGCTGAAAGTTCCTTACGGCGAACTGACGCCGGAAGAGAAGAAGTTTGTGAAGGACCATGTGCGGCGGTTCTTCGACCAGGTGGAAGCAAAGAAATACAAGGTGCACGTCCGGGTTTTCATGAGCCGCTACCGCGGATACTCGGAATGCCCCGATTGCCACGGCTCGCGCCTCCGCGCCGACGCGATGAACATCCGGGTCGGCGGTAAGACGATGCCGGAAGTTGTCAGGCTGAACATTGCGGAGGCTTACCAGTTTTTCGATGCGTTGGAGCTGACGCCGGAAGAGCGATCGATTGCCGACAAAGTTCTGGTTGAGATTCGCCAGCGTCTGAAATTTCTGAATGACGTCGGTCTCGACTACCTGACGCTCGATCGCCTGTCGTCAACGCTTTCCGGCGGCGAGGCCCAACGGATCCAGCTGGCCACGTGCCTCGGCTCGCGGCTCGTGGGCGCGTGTTACGTGCTCGACGAGCCCTCCATAGGGCTGCACAGCCGCGACACGGGCCGCCTGATTCACATCCTCGAGGAACTGCGCGATCTTGGGAACACGATTGTCGTCGTGGAGCACGATCCCGACGTGATGCGAGCCGCCGACCATATTGTCGACCTCGGTCCCGGGGCCGGCGAACTCGGCGGGCGTGTCATTTTCGAAGGCTCTTATACCAAGATCCTGGCTGACGGCGCGGGTTCGCTGACCTCGCGCTACCTCAAAGGCGAGTTGAAGGCTTCGCAGTCGCTATTCCGCCGTCCCGTCAATCCCAAGCGCGTTGTAAAGTTCTACGGCGCGCGGGCTCACAATTTGAAGGGTATCGATGTGGCGATCCCGCTGAACATGATGGTCGCCGTCACGGGAGTCTCGGGATCGGGCAAATCGACACTGGTTCACGACGTTATTTTCAAGAGTCTTGAACGCCAGCTTCGCAAGGACATTCCGCAGGAGGAAGATCCAGAGTTTGGCGGTGTGATTGAGAAGGTCACTTGCCGCAAAGTGGAAAACGCGAGACTCTTGACTGAGGTGGTTTTGGTCGACCAGTCGCCGATCGGACGTACCCCGCGATCCAATCCGGTCACTTACATCAAAGCTTTCGACATGATCCGCGAGCTGTTCGCCTCGACGCCGGACGCGGAGAAACGCGGCTACACCGCCGGTCATTTTTCGTTCAACATCCCGGGCGGGCGTTGCGAAAACTGCCAGGGCGACGGCACGGTCACCGTGGAAATGCAATTCCTCGCGGACGTCGAGTTGGTGTGCGAGGAATGCAAGGGCACGCGTTACAAGAGCAGCATCCTGGACATCCGCTACAAGAACCTGAACGTGCACGAGGTGTTGCAACTCACGGTGAAGGAAGCGCTGGCGTTCTTCTCCGACGTTCCGAGGCTGGCGAACCGCCTGAAGGTTTTGGCCGACGTGGGGCTCGGATATCTGCGGCTCGGCCAGTCCGCGACCACGCTGAGCGGAGGTGAAGCCCAGCGCGTCAAGCTGGCGGCACACCTCTGCCAGGCCAACTGCGCCGGAACGCTGTTCATATTCGACGAGCCGACGACTGGCTTGCACTTCGACGACATCGCGAAGCTCCTGCACGCGTTCGACCGCCTCATTCAGAACGGCGGCAGCATCCTGATCATCGAGCACAATCTCGATGTCATCCGCAGCGCGGATTGGGTCATCGACCTGGGGCCCGAGGGCGGGGAAGCGGGCGGAGCAATCGTGGCGCAGGGCACGCCGGAACAGATTGCGGAAGCACGGAACTCGTATACGGGGAAGTATCTCCGCGCCTTGCTGCAACCTTCCTCTTGACATCCCACAGGAAATCTGGCAAGCTCCTCTAAGCATCCCACAGGAGAACGCTTTGACAGACGACAAGTCGGAAATTCTTCAGGGCACTCTCGATCTCATGGTGCTGAAAACCCTGGACGCCATGGGACCGCAGCACGGCTACGGCATTGCTCGCCGCATTGAGCAGATCGGGGAGGATGCGCTCCAGATCAATCAGGGCACTATCTATTTGTGCCTCGTGCGACTCGTAAATAAGCGCTGGATTTCCGCGGAGTGGGGCATATCCGAGAACAACCGCAAGGCGAGGTTCTACACCATTACCAAGTCCGGCCGCAAACAACTCGCCGCTGAAGCCGAACATTGGCAGCGCATCGCCGGCGTCATCGGACGTCTGCTGGAGCTGGAAGGAAGGAGCTAGGCCGTGCTGGGACTCCTCAACGAAGCTTTCGCTCGCGTCCGTTCGCTCTTCCGGCGGGAAACACTCGACCGAGATCTGGAACAGGAGTTCGAATCGCATCTCGAGATGCTCACGGAGGACTACGTACGCCGCGGGTTGTCACGGGACGAGGCACAACGCGCGGCGCGCTTGAAACTTGGCGGACTCGGGCCGCTTCGTGATTCACATCGCGAGGCTCGAGGAGTTCCCTTGCTCGATGAATTCCGCCTGGATTTGCGGTTCGCATGGCGCACCGTGCGAAAGAATCCTGGTTTCACCGGCGTGGCGGTGCTTACACTGGCCATGGGCATTGGCATAAATACCGCCGCGTTTACGATCTACAACGGCCTGGCCCTGCGGCCGATTCAAGCCCGCAATCCGGGCCGGCTGGTTCAAGTTTCGCGGGTCACCCGCGATCCGTTCTTCTCGTATCCGGATTACTTGTACTACCGCGATCACAATCGCTCGTTGGCCGGATTGGCCGTAATGGGGACGGGCACCTTGTCAGTGAGCGGTGCGGCGGCCTCGGAGGCACAGCCGAGCCCGGGCATTCTCGGCGTTGCGGGCCTGCGGTTGCCGCAGCCGCTGGCGGGAAGTTCCGAGCCGGTGAACGCCATCATTGTGTCCGGAAACTTCTTTCAGTTTTTGGGTGTCGGAGCCGCGTTAGGACGGACATTTCTTCCGGAGGAGGATGCGCCCGGCGCTCAGCCGGTGGTGTTGATCAGCGAGAATTTTCGGCAGCGGCGCTTCAGCGCCGACGCGAACCTACTCGGCCAAAACCTGCGCCTGAACGGCTTCAACGTCACCATCGTCGGAGTCACTGCGCGTGATTTCACGGGTACCTATCCGCTGGTTCCGGACATATGGATCCCGGCGGCGCTCTACTACCGGTTGGCCGCCAGTCCTGGAAGTACGTTCGATCGGAACGCCGCGGATTTCCGGTTGTATGGGCGCTTGCGCGATGGAATCACAAGGCTGCGGGCCGAGGCCGAAATGGACGCCCTAGGAGCGCAGTTGCAAGCGGCGTTTCCACAAAGGCAGGAAGGCGAGCCGGACAGCCAGTCTGGCCGGCTGATCGTAGGCGAAGCCACGCGGGGCAGCCAGCCCGGCGGAAGCGAAGCCGCGCCGGCGATGTTCCTTCTCGGAGCGGTGGGATTGGTGCTGCTGATCGCCTGTGCTAACGTCTCGAGTCTCCTGATTGCGCGTTCTGCGAGCCGGCGCAGAGAAATCGCCGCCCGCTTATCGCTCGGCGCCAGCCGCGGCCGTCTGGTACGTCAGTTACTCACGGAAAATGCCGTCGTGAGCGCCATGGCCGGAGCTGTGGGCGTTCTCTTTTCGTGGTGGTGGTTGCGCACTCTCGTCGATCGAATCGCCGCGGCGCCCATTCCCAATCTGGGTATCGTGGCGCTCGACGTCTCGCCCGATTGGCGGATCCTCGCCTACGTCGTTGGAATCTCGATCATCGCCACGATGGGATTTGGCCTCGCCCCGGCGCTGCAGGCTTCCAGCCCCGATCTGAGTCAGGGATTGAAGGACCAGGCCACTGCATTCGGAGCGTCGGTGCGCAAGTCGCGACTCCGCGATCTGATGGTGGGCGCACAGGTCGCGGTCTGTCTTCTACTGCTGGTTGCAACCGGACTCCTGGCCCGATCCTCCGTTCGAGCCCTAGAGGTTGATCTGGGCTTTGACTTCCACAAGATTGTTTCGCTCGCGGCCGTATTTCCACCGTCAGCGTCTCCGGACCGAATTGCCGCCATGCGGGCCCGCCTGACGGAAAGACTGGCGGAACTGCCTGAAGTTCAACATGTCGCCGTTGCTTCTCATCTGCCGCTGGCTCACTGCTGCCTGAAGCGCACCACGATTCCGCTTGACGGCCGCGCTTTCGAAGCGGTCTACACGCTCGTCACGCCAAACTATTTCGCCACAATGGGCATTCCCATCCTCCGTGGACGCAATTTCACGGAAGAGGAAACTCGTGATTCATCCGCGGTGATCGTTAGCGAGACGACGGCACGGCGCTTCTGGCCAGACAAAGACCCCATCGGCCGGCGGCTCGGCTCCAGGGTAATCATCGGAGTGGCGCGGGATGTCCGTAGCTTGCGGCTCGATCGGATCGACAGTACCTGCCTTTACTATCCCGTGACCCGCGAATATGGCGGCGCGGGAACGAGCGGCCGGCCGGAAGCCGTCGTGATCCTAAAGGTCAGGACCGACCCCGCGGCGGCTATATCAGCGATAGAACGCGTAATATGGACCGGCCAGGGCGATCTCGAAATCGCCGTGAGCGATTCCCGCACCGCATTTAGCAGTCAAACGCCGTTTATCGCCGCCCGAATCGGGGCGATCGCCTCAGCTATCATCGGTGCCCTGGGCCTGCTCATGGCCGCGGCGGGCATTCACGGAATCGTCGGCTTTGCGGTTACGCAACGGACGCAGGAAATCGGCATCCGCATGGCCCTCGGCGCGCGAAGCGGCAATGTGCTCGCGCTCGTGTTGTCCGAAACGATGCGGCCCGTCATCATCGGGCTCATCGTGGGTTTCGCACTTTCGGGAATCGCGTCCGTGGTGACATCACGATTTCTGTTTGGCCTGAGCCGGTTAGATCCGGCGCCGTTCGCCGCCGCCATCGCATTCCTGGCGGCCATAGGCCTCCTCGCGATCTACGTTCCGGCGCGCCGCGCTACCCGGGTCGATCCGATGATTGCGTTGCGTTACGAGTAGTATTACTGAAAGAAGCGTTTGAACATTCGGGGCGAAAACTCGCCGGCCACGTTGAGCCCAATGCGCCCAGCGAAGCCGAGTCCGAACGCCATGGCGCCATCAGCGACTGAGGATCGGCTGGGCGGCTGCCAGGCGCGCGAAATAAATGCTGCTCCTGCTCCTCCGCTGATCGCTGAAAATGACACCCGGCGGCTCCCATCATCGCGCCGGGCGACGAAAGCGCTCGTGACCGCATAGGCCAGCCGATGCCGCACTGATCCTTCGTTCAGCGGCAGAAAGCGATTGTCCTCATGCAATAAGGCTGCCGTGCCGTGCATGATCGTTTGACCAACGAACCGCTGGCCATAAGCGCTCGCGAAGCGTCGTCCGAAACCTGCGCTGCCCTCGCCCCACTCGTAAGGCCAATCGCCCGCTTGACCGATGGCCGCTACCGCGGCTGAATCGACGAACGCGTTCACTCCCACAATTCCCGACAGATACGCGTCGAAGCGTTCGTGAGAAGTGAGCGGGGTGTAATTCTGCGTGGATGGCGGCGTGTATACCGTCGTTTGCGCCCCAAGAGGGAGTGCTGGAATCAAAAGAAGGAGGAGCGCGAGCCGGGAACCGTTCACATACCTTAGATGCCTTTAACGTATGAAACATCACATTCTTTGCGCTCCTCCGGCTACCGGCTAAAATGAACCATTGGCTTCTTCCAGCGCGCAGGCACATCAACTCGCCACTCCCGGTCTCCACAATCTGACCACGCGTCAGTTATTGGGCACGCTTACCGGACTTCTGCTCACTCTGCTTCTCGCCGCCCTCGATCAGACAATTGTGGGCACTGCCATGCCCCGCATCATTGCCGAACTGAACGGCTTTGACCGCTATCCCTGGGTGACCACCGCGTATCTGCTGACGTCGACAATCTCAGTTCCGATCTTCGCGAAGTTGTCCGACATGTGGGGCCGCAAGTGGTTTTTTCTGAGCGGTTCAGTGCTGTTCGTGCTTGCGTCCGCTTTATGCGGCGCCGCGGGCAAGGTCGGTTGGATGTACGGCGACGGCATGACGCAGTTGATTATCTTCCGCGGCTTGCAGGGAGTGGGAGCGGGCATCATTGTCGGTTTGCTGTTCACGATTATTGGCGATATCTTCGCGCCCGCTGAACGAGCACGCTACCAGGGCCTGTTTGCCGCGGTGTGGGGACTTGCGTCGATCTTTGGCCCGACGCTCGGCGGCTGGATCACCGATCATTTCTCCTGGCGATGGGTGTTCTACGTAAACCTGCCGGTGGGCGCCTTGGCCATCGGCGCCATTCTGGTCGAGTTTCCTTACTTCCGTCCGCACGGGGTTCGCCGCTCGATCGATTGGGTGGGCGTCGGGGCGCTCATGGCCTGCCTGGTACCGCTCCTGCTGGCGCTCACCTGGGTCAGCGATTACGGCTGGACATCCCCGCGCGTTCTGTGGCTCTTAGGCGTTGCGGCTGCCATGCTCGTTGCGTTCCTGTTTGCCGAATCCCGCGCTTCCGAGCCGCTGCTGCCGCTCTGGTTGTTTCGTGAGCCGGTGATTGCCGTTTCCTCGGTTGCCATATTCCTGTTGGGCGTCGGGATGTTCGGAGTGATTCTCTACGTTCCCCTGTTCATGCAAGGCGTACTGGGCGTCACCGCGACCCGTTCAGGTTCCCTGCTGACACCGCTCCTGATGGCCGCGGTAGTAAGCAGCGTCGCCGCGGGGCAGATCATAGCGCGGACGGGGCGCTACCGTTGGGTGGCGGTCGGCGGAGCTGCGATTGCCGCCGTGGGAATGTATCTCCTCGCGATCATGAACGCGAGCACGACGGAAGCGCAAGTCATCTGGTACATGATCATTGCCGGAGTCGGAATCGGGATCCTGCAGCCCATATACACGCTCGCGGTGCAGAACGTTTCCCCGCCGCAGCACATGGGGGCGGCGACGGCTTCGACACAGTTCTTCAGGTCGATCGGCAGCACTGTCGGGGTCGCGGTGTTCGGCTCCGTTCTCCTGAGTTTGTATCACCGCGAATTCCAGGCCAATCTCCCGAAAGGCACTCCGCCGCGTGCTCTCGTTCCTTTTCAGAATCCATTACAGCTTGTGCAGATCCGTTCGCTTCTCGAGAAGTCATTCGGGCGTTATCCCGGCGGCACCGATCTTCTGCACAAACTTCTGCATAACGTTCGCGACGCCCTGGTCGTCGGTCTGCACGAGATATTTCTCATTGGCGCGATCCTGATGACCGTTTCGGTAATCGTGAACCTTATGCTCCGCGAAGTGCCTTTGCGCAAGAAGCACCCGGGCGCCGCATCAATTCCGGAAGGATAAGAGTTGGTCGACATCCACAGTCACGTGCTGCCCGGTCTGGATGACGGGGCACAGACCCTTGAGGAAACACTCACAATGCTGCGCATGGCCGAGGGCGCCGGAACCACGGACATCGTAGCCACGCCGCATGCGAATTCGATGTTCCATTTCGATCGCGCGCGCATCGACGCGTTGGTGGCCGAAGTGCGGCTGTCGTACACGGGCAGCCTGCGGATTCACGTCGGGTGCGACTTTCATCTGTCGTTCGAAAACGTTCAGGCTGCGTTACAGGACCCGACGCCGTTTACGATCAATCGCGGGCCTTACCTGCTCGTGGAGTTCGCCGATATCGTGATGCCGAATTCCGGCGAGATTTTACAGCGCCTCGTGGAGAGCGGTTTGCATCCCATCATCACTCATCCTGAGCGGAATGGGATGCTTCAGGAGCACCTCGACTGGCTGGAGCGATGGGTGGAGGAGGGATCGTTCGTCCAGGTGACGGCCCACTCTTTTCTCGGTCTGTTCGGATCGCGAGCCAAACGGTCGAGTTGGACGATGGCGCAGAAAGGCCTGGTCCATTTCGTAGCCAGTGACGCGCACGATGTCGAGCGCCGCACGACCCGGCTGGACGAGGCTTATGCCGCGGTTAAGGAACGCATGGGGGAGAAAGAGGCGCGCAGGCTTTTTGTCGATAATCCCGGAGCGGCTGTGTCCGGTTTCCCTCTCGACGCGATTGACGGTTCGGGTACGCGAAAGCGCAAGTGGTTCGGCCTGTTTGGCTGAGTTCGTCGCCTGCGCCGCCCTTCCACAGCATCTCAGTAAAAAGAATGGCGCGACGCTTTCGCGCCGCGCCATCCCACCCTGATTCTGACTAACCTCAGAAAGTAAATCGCGCCGCCAATTGGATATTG
This sequence comes from Bryobacteraceae bacterium, assembly GCA_035295125.1. Taxonomy (GTDB): domain Bacteria; phylum Acidobacteriota; class Terriglobia; order Bryobacterales; family Bryobacteraceae; genus JAICMB01. The sequence continues at coordinate 38,309 of DATGJP010000074.1, forward strand.
CGGCGATCCGCCGTACCGCCTGTGCAGCCCTTGCACGCCTGGACTACATTCGTGCCGCTCAGATCGATACTGTTAGCCTCGACATACATGTTCGCGTGGTTGAAGAGGTTGTACGCTTCACCACGAAGCTGCATCCTGAACCGCTCGCCGAACCGGAAGCTCTTGTAAAGGCCCATGTCGAGTTCATAGAATCCCGGCGCGCGGAACGCGTTGCGGCTCGACATATCGGCCGGATACGGAGGCAGGTCTGACCAGAAGTACTTCGGATTCGTGAAGTGATCGATGATCGACGGTTGAATCGTCAGAAAATCGAATTGATTTGTTTGGCCCGCACTAGGCGATGGATTTCCGTTGGCAGCCGTTGTCACCGGAGCGGTGAACGCGGCCATCGTGCAGAAATTATAGGCGTTCGTGCAATCGAACAACGTGTACGGCGAGCCGGATCGCATCGTCAGGATTGGCGCTATGCTCCAGCCGCCGAAAATCTGCGCTTTGAGGTTGTGCCCCGTTTTATAAGCCGGGATGTCCCAAATGGCGCTGACGACGGCGCGGTGTCGGATATCGAAATCGGCGTTGCCCTTCGTGACATTCGGATTGAACGGATCGAGCAGCCCGGTTTCCTGAGTTCCCCAGTTGTTGGAGAACGCGTCCGCATCGCTAAAGCTTGAGCTGAGGTTATCAATCGCGTGGGACCACGTGTAGTTAAACGTCAGGTTGAGCCCGCTGTTCTTGATGTTGTCCACTCGCGTACGCAGATTGAGGGCGTTGTAGTTGGACCAAGCGTTGTTTCCACGGACATTAATGCCGCTGTATTTGGAGTTCAGAACCGCGGTGCAATTCTCGGCATCGTAGCTGCAGGGAATCCCCAAATACACGTTGCCGTATCCATAGCGGTTGTCGACCGAGATGTCGTACAGGTCAACTCCTCTGGAGCCGCTGTAGTCGGCGCCGACCAGCAGACCGTTCAGGATCCGGCGTTCCAGCGAGACGCTCCAGAAATGTGCGCGGGCGGTCTTAATGTTCTGAATGGGAACACGTAGCGTCGCAGCCGGAAGCGTGATGGTGCCGCTGCCACTGGCAAACGGGCCGAGGTTGGCTACCGAAATGGGCAGCGTACCCGGCCAGTTGGACGTGCCCGCCGTGATGCTTACGGTTTCATAGTTGGGCGGATTCTGAATGGCATTGAACGTCACGTTTCCGAAATTGCGTTCGTAGCCGATGCCATAGCCGCCGCGGATGGAGGTCTTGCCATCGCCGAACACATCCCAGGCAGCGCCGATGCGTGGCGCAAAGTTGTTATAAGTGGGAGCCCAGAAGCCACCGACGGAAGAACTCAGCACCGGTTGGGCAACACCCTTGGAGATGCCAATCGGTGTGCCGATCGAGCCGTCCGGCATGAAGTAGTTGGAATCCAGCTTGGGGTCTTTATTATGCTGGACACCGTAGTACTCCCATCGCAGCCCGAGGTTCATGGTCAATCGCGGTGTCACTCTCCAGGCATCCTGGACGTAGAGCGCGGACTCACGGTAACGGAAGCTGCGGCTGAAGTTCGGCTGGCCAACCGGCAAATTGACTTGTTCGCCGGGGTAGTGGCCCTGCGGATTGATGGCAGCCTGGTAGCGATACAGATTCCCGGTCATGAAATTGTCTACCGCCGAGCCAAGTTTTCCGCTGCTGAGATACTCGCCCGCTGTCTCATAGGCGCCGAACGTGCGGTTGTCGCGCATGTATTCGAAGCTGCCGCCGAAGCGGATACTATGTTTGCCTCGCGTATAGTTCATGTCCTGATAAAGCTGCACGAAGTTCTGCGGCCCGCCGAACGGAATTCCGTTACCCGGCGTGTTGGGATCAAAGCCAGGGTAGTTGATGTAGTATCCCAGCAACTGTCCCGCACCGGTCGGGGTCGTATACAGGGTCGGAACAGGGCCATAGGTATCGGAGAACGGCTGTTGTTGATTCAACCGGTTGAATACAACCTTGGATTGCGAGACCCAGCGAGGACTGAACGTGTGGATGATTGAGAACAGCGCGTTGTTGTTGAAATCCGTCTCACCCGTGTTGTAGCCTGCATACGGGCTCGACGAGATGATGCCGTTGAAAAACAACTCGCTCTGCAAGGCATAACGTCCGTAAAGCTGAGTTTTATCGCTGAGGTTGTAATCTACGCGCGCCACGGTTTGATACTGATTCTGGGGCGAACCGCCACCGGCATCTCCGGGTGCAGCGTAACCCGTCAGATCGTAGACCGGCATGTTGGGATTCAAAGCGAGACACTTCGGCGACGTTCCGCACAGGTTGGTTCCTTGTGCCGTGAGTTGGTTGATGCTGTAAGTCTTCAAAACCGACGATCCGGAAGCCAGTTTGCCGTAGGTGCTGAAGAACTGTTGTGTGTTGGCGGCGGATTGAGAAATCAACCAGGGATCCGGAGTCATCACAAAGGTCTCGGCTGTACTGCGTACGCGGATCCATTCGGTGCTGTTGAAGAAGAACAGTTTGTCCTTCTTCACCGGTCCGCCAACGGAGTAGCCGAACTGGTTGCGGTCGAAGACAGACTTGGGAACACCTTGCGCGTTGTTCTGAAAGCTATTGGACGAGAGCGCCGAAACGCGGTTGAACTCGTAACCCGAGCCGTGGAACCCGTTGGTACCTGATTTCGTGACGACGTTGACAACGCCGCCGGCGGCGCGTCCGAACTCAGCCGTGAAGTTGTTCGTAAGAATGCTGAATTCCTGAATAGAATCAAGGGGCACAGCCTGTCCGACGCTGGCGGTGAATTCGTCATTATTAGCAGCGCCATCGAGCAATACGTTTGTGCTGGATTCGCGCTGACCGTTGATTGCAAACCCCGCGCCTCGTCCGCCGGCACCGGCATCCGAAACGTTGCCCGATATCGCTACCAGCGCGTAAGCGTTCCGCGTGAGGGTCGGAAGTTCGCGGACCTGTGTCTCACTAACGTTGGTTGATAGTGTCTGGCTCTCAGTGTTGACCTGCACTGCGCTCTCGGCGACTTCTATCGTTGTCGTCGTGCCACCGACCTTGAGCTGCGCATCGAGGGTCGCCTTGGCGCCGACGGTAACCTCGACTCGCTGCCTTGCGGAGGTGAAGCTTGCCGCAGTGAATGTCACTTCATACGTGGCCGGATTGAGATTGGTAATCGTATACGCCCCACCGGCACCCGTCACGGTCGTTCGCGTTGCTCCAGTCGCCGTGTTGACGGCCGTTACGGTTGCGTTTGGAATTGCCGCGCCGGACTGGTCCAGGACCGTTCCGGAAATCTGGCCTGTTTCAGCCTGCGCCCACACCACCGCAGTCGCCAATACCAAGCCAACGAAGCACGCTAGCAGCTTGTACCACGTCTTCCTGCTACCAACTAGCAAGTGCATATGATTCCAGACTCCTTTCGAGAGGCTGTTCTATGAACCTCGGGCGGAGCGTTCTCTGAAACTCGACCGTTTTGGAGTCTGCGGGGGACTTAGCTTCCCGGCGCATGGCCGTCTGCCGCTTCCCGATCTCAGCAAGGGAGAGAAATTTCCCATGCAGAGCACAACCAGCCACGGCGCCACTGCACTTAGATACAGTTCCGAGTGTAGTTATCGACGCCTATGCCGACGTATGCCCGAGAGTTAGCAGGTTTCCTTCCAAAGGGTAATTTGGTCTAGAGACTAGGATTATGCCGCCAACCGAGGCTCACATCTCCCGAAGTTGGTAGTCTTGAGCGCGTTTACTACGGAAACCAGAATAAGTGAGGTGTGCGCTTTCGCTCGACTCGCATGTTGAAGCACACACCTCCACTCTAGGCTGCTGATCAATGACTTACCGTCGAATCGGGGTGACCGGATTGAGCGAAAACCCGCACGGCTTTGGACGCACTGGGCAAATCACCCCAATTGCGGCGCTTATCGGCTCATAAGTAACTGAAATCACTTGGGCGAAGAAACATGACCTGTTGGACACCCACTTGCACGTGCTGTTATCTCGGATTGAGCTATGCCCAGAGAATACCCCAGAAATCCAACGATTAGCTGGTGCCACCAGTACAGGAGCAAGGTGGTCAGCACCGAGGAAGCTGTCGACATTGTCGAGTCTGGCGACCGCGTCTGGATCCAAGAGGGTTGTGGTACCCCAACGACGCTGATTGACCCGCTCGTAAAGCGGGCTCCCGAACTGCACAATGTGGAAATCTGCCACATGCTCACGTTCGGAGATGCTCCGTACACCCGTCCGGAGTATCAAGGCCATTTTCGTCACAACGGCCTATTCCTGGGAGGTAACGTGCGCCAGGCGATCTGCGAAGGTCGCGCGGACTATACCCCCATCTTCCTGAGTGAGATCGAGGATCTGTTCCGATCCGCGCAGCTTCCAATCGATGTTGCGTTCGTCCAAACTACGCCACCCGACGAACACGGTTTTCTAAGCCTCGGCACGAGCGTAGACTGCACCCTCACCGCCGCGCAGTGCGCACGGCACGTGGTCGCGGAAGTGAACCGCCAGATGCCCAGAACGCTCGGCGATACGTTCATCCACATCAGCAAGGTATCGGCGGTGGTCGAGACAGACCGACCGCTGCTCGAGCTTCCCATGGAAGAGCCGACCCCGCTGCAACAACGTATCGCGGCGAACGTGGCGTCGCTGATTCCGGATGGCGCGGTGCTGCAAACCGGCATCGGCGGCATACCCGACGCCGTGCTCGGCTACCTCCGTGATCGCAAAGCCCTCGGCGTGCACAGCGAGATGTGCTCGGACGGCGTCATCGATCTGATCGAAGCGGGAGTGCTCACCGGCGAACGCAAGAACATCCACCCGCGCAAGATTGTGGTCGGTTTCGTCCTGGGGACGAGGCGGCTGTTCGATTTCATGCACGAGAACCCCATGTTCGAAATGCATCCCACGTCATACACCAACGATCCGTTCGTCATTGCGCAAAACGATCGCATGATCTCGATCAACTCCGCCATCCAGGTGGACATCACGGGCCAGGTTTGCGCGGATTCGATCGGCACGAAACCGTACAGCGGATTCGGCGGCCAGGTGGATTTCATTCGCGGCGCGGCGCGGTCGAAGGGCGGCAAGCCTATAATCGCACTGCCGTCGACCGCGAAGAACGGAGCGATCTCCCGAATCGTGCCGGTGCTCGATCCGGGGGCCGGCGTGGTGACGTCGCGTGCGGACGTGCACTACGTCATTACGGAACACGGCATTGCTCATCTGCACGGCAAGAATCTGCGCCAAAGGGTGGAATCGCTGATTGCGATCTCCGACCCGAAGTTCCACGACGAACTGATGGACTTCGCGGAACGGGCGCACTACCTGGAGCCCAAGGGGGTCCTGGTCTAAGGTGGGGCAGACGGTTTCGCCTGCCAAGGAGGCTCAATGGACGATATCGTAAAACCTGACAAGGGTTCGGTAACAATCAATGCGGAGGAATGCAAGGGTTGCGGGCTGTGTGTGTCCGCGTGTACTCCCGCTGTCCTCCACCAGGCCGAGTATCTGAACCGCTACGGCTATCATCCGGCGGTTTACGACGGGCACGGCTGCAACGGATGCGGCCTGTGCTTCTATGCGTGCCCCGAACCCGGCGCAATCACAGTCTACAAGCGGCCCGCGGTGGCCCGCGCTGCGTAAGGAGATCCCGCACATGGCAAAGCAACTCATAAAAGGAAACGAGGCAATCGTAAGAGGGGCGGTGCTGGCCGGCTGCCGTGCCTTCTATGGTTATCCGATCACACCGGCCAGCGAGATCGCCGAAGCAGCCGCGGCATACCTGCCTAAAGCGGGCGGCACATTCCTGCAGGCCGAGAGTGAGACCGCCGCCATCAATATGCTCTACGGCGCGTCATCCACCGGCATCCGTTGCATGACGTCATCGAGCGGACCCGGCATCAGCCTGATGCAGGAAGGAATCAGCTACCTGGCTGGCTCCGAGCTGCCGTGTGTCATCGCAGACATCATGCGCGGCGGGCCGGGCTTGGGCAACATCGCTCCGGAACAGAGCGATTACATGCAGGTCGTGAAAGGCGGCGGCCACGGCTGCTACCGCACCCTGGTGCTGGCGCCCGATTCGGTGCAGGAGATGTGCGACCTCACCATGCTGGCATTCGAACTGGCGGACAAATACCGTAATCCCGTGTTCGTCCTGGCCGACGGCTACATCGGGCAAACCATGGAGCCGGTGGAACTCCCGAAACGTGCCGTCCTGCCGGAACCGCCGGCCTGGGCCGTTCGGGCGAACGAGGAAACACGCAAAAACCTGGTTACCTCGATCTTCCTGGAGCCCGACGAGTTGGAACGCCACGTCCGCAAGCTCGCTGCGAAATATCACCAGGCCGAGTTGGAAGAAGTGCGATTCGAGGCCTTCCGTACCGAGGACGCCGAACTGGTCCTGGTCGGCTACGGCATCGTCGCGCGGATTCTGAAATCGGTTGTACAGCAGGCCCGCGCGGCCGGGCTGAAGGTGGGTTTGCTGCGTCCCATCAGCCTGTATCCATTTCCCATGGAGCCGCTTCGCGCGCTCGCCTCTACCGCGAAGGCCTTCATGGCCGTCGAGCTGTCAACAGGCCAGATGATCGAGGACGTCCGCCTGGCTATCGAGGGACGTAAGCCGGTGGAATTCTACGGCCGTGCAGGCGGCAACGTCCCGTCGGCCGAAGAGGTGCTGGCCGTCGTACGCAATCTTGCACAGCGGTATGCCATTGAACCGGAGGTGAGCCTTGTCTGACTTCGAGATTCTTCATCACCGAGCCAAGTGCTTCTACGAGAACTTCGACCGCAAGTCGGAGCTGCAGCACCAGACGCACTACTGCCCCGGCTGCGGGCATGGCATCGTCCATAAGCTGATTGCGCGAGCCATCGACGAGCTGGGGATTCAGAACCGCACTGTGCTCGTGAGCCCGGTCGGCTGCTCCGTCTTCGCGTATTACTACTTCGATGTCGGCAACGTGCAGGTGGCCCATGGCCGCGCTCCGGCGGTAGCCACGGCCATTAAGCGATCGCTTCCCCACGGCGTCGTTCTCAGCTACCAGGGAGACGGCGATCTCGCGGCCATCGGAACGGCGGAGATTCTGCATGCCGCCAATCGCGGCGAGCCGCTCACGATGTTCTTCCTGAACAACGCCATCTATGGCATGACTGGCGGCCAAATGGCGCCCACCACGCCCGTGGGCGAGAAGACTATTACGAGCCCTTACGGCCGCGATGTGTGGAACGAAGGCTACCCGCTCCATGTTTCCGAAGTGCTGGCGACGCTCGAAGCGCCCGTTTACATCGAACGCGTCGCCCTTGGCAACAACAAGATGATCCTGCAGGCCGCCAAGGCAATCAAGAAGGCGATTGAGAACCAGACTCACGGTCTGGGGTTTTCGCTCATCGAGATTCTCTCGCCTTGCCCGACCATTTGGAAGATGGAACCGGTCGATGCGCAGAAGTGGGTGCGCGAAGAGCTGATCAAGATCTATCCGCTGGGCGTGTTCCGCGATAAGACGAAAGAGGCTCCGGCTCGTCCGGCGCCTTCGCCTGCTCCAGCGCTCGATGAGATTCCGAACCTTTTCAAGGATAAGACAGGCTTCAGCGCGTCTTCACAAAAAACCACCCGGAAAGTGGACCTGCGCGTCAAAGTTGCGGGGTTTGGCGGCCAAGGCGTCCTGATGCTCGGGCAGGTGATGGCGGAAGCCGGCCTGGACGCCGGGCTCGAGGTTTCCTGGCTCCCGTCCTACGGCCCTGAAATGCGTTCCGGCACCTCAAACTGTCATGTGCGGATTTCGAACGATCCCATCGATTCGCCGCTCGTCAGCCGGCCCAACGTTTTGATGGCCCTCAATGAGCCGTCCCTGCGCAAATTCCTATCGAGCGTCGAACCCGGTGGGTGGGTGCTGTACAACGGCCCCTCACTCCCCGATGACGCCACGCGGAGCGACGTGAACTTTATCGTGCAGCCCTTCACGGCACTCGGCGACCGGATCGGCGACACGCGCGCGGGTAACATCGTGATGCTCGGCGCGCTACTGGAGGCAGCGGATCCTCTGGACGAATCCTGGATCGACGGCGCCCTGCGCCGGCTCGTCAAATCCGAGCGGTGGCTGGACCTCGACCGGCGCGCGCTAGCCTGCGGCCGCGATGCGGTCAGACAAGGAGAGTTAGCGAAATGAAAACGGAAGCACCCAGCCCTAACACGGTGGTCTGGTTCAACGACAAGTTCGTTCCGCTGGCGGAAGCGAACGTCAATATCCTCACGCACGCGCTCAACTATGGCACCGGCGTGTTTGAAGGCATCCGCGGGTATTACGAACAAGGTGACCAGGAGCTGTTTCTGGTCCGTCCGCGGGAGCATTACGAACGCTGGAAACGCAATGCCGGGATAATCCGCCTCGAAATTCCCGCGGCGCCGAAGGAGCTCTGCGAACTGACGGCGGAGCTTTGCCGGCGCAATAATTTCCGATCGCATGTCTATGTGCGGCCGCTCGCCTACAAGGCTTCGGCGCGCATTGGCGTTGCGGCGGATCAGAACGATGCCTACGCGCTGGTTGTGGTGCCTTTCGGCGATTATTTCGAGAGCGCCAAAGGCTTGAGCGCCGGCGTTGTGTCGTGGCGGCGCATCGAGGATACCGCGATCCCCGGGCGTGCGAAGATCTGCGGCGCTTACGTCAACAGCGTCCTCGCCACGGGTGAGGCACGCGCCAACGGTCACGATGAGGCCATCTTCCTGACCGAGAGCGGACACGTTGCCGAGGGCGCCACCTGCAATATCTTCATGGTGCGCAATGGCAAACTGGTGACTCCTCCCGGAACCGACAACATCCTGGAAGGAATCACCAGGACCAGCATCATTGAACTGGCCCGTAACGAAATGAAGTTGGAAGTGGTGGAGAGGTCGATCCAGCGTAGCGAGCTCTACATCTGCGATGAGGTGTTCTTTACCGGTACTGCGGTGGAGTTGGCGCCCATCGTGCGCGTCGATCACCGTCCGGTTGGCAACGGCGAAGTCGGGCCAATAGCCACGCGGTTGCGGTCTCTGTATGTGGACGCAACCCGCGGTCGGCTGCCGCAGTATCGCAGCTGGCTCTGGCCTGTATACCGGATCGCGGCGGCAGGGAAAGCTGCCTGAAAGGACCTCAACGTATGCGTATCCGAATTTTCGATTCCACGCTTCGCGACGGAGCGCAAGCCGACCGCGTCTCCTTTACAGTAGACGATAAACTGCAGATTGCCCGCGGGCTCGACCGTTTTGGTGTGGATTACATCGACGGTGGATGGCCCGCCGTCGATCCCCGTGACCGCGAGTTTTTCGATCGCGCCCGTTCGCTCGCGCTGAAACACGCCAAGCTCTCAGCGTTCGGGTCTGTGCGATCGACCAGCAACACGGTCGGCAACGATCCCAACATCCAGGCGCTGCTCGCAGCCGATACGCCTGTCGTTTGTCTAGCGGGCGAAAGCTGGGATATCTTCCTTCCAGTGGCGCACCAGGGCACTTCCGAGGACTATCTGCGGGCGATCGCGGACAGCATCCGCTTCTTCAAAGAGCGCGGCCGCGAGGTGATCTATGATGCCGAGCACTTCTTCGACGCTTACGAAAACCATCCGGATTTTGCGCTGCGCACTCTGACGGCGGCGCGGGACGCCGGCGGGGATGTGCTCTGTCTCTGCGACACGCGTGGCTGGACCCTCACCACCCGCCTCGCGCAGATCTGTTCCGACGTTCGCAAGCGCTTCGATGTCGAACTCGGGATTCATGCCCACAACGATGCCGACCTCGCGGTGGCCAATACCATGGCGGCTATCGAGCAGGGGTTCACGCACGTTCAGGGCTGCATGAACGGTTATGGCGAGCGCTGCGGCTGCGCCAATCTGTGCTCCATCATCCCCAATATCGAGCTCAAGGAAGGGCACGAAACGGTAGGCCGCGAGAACCTGGACCGTCTGAGCCCGCTCGCACATTTCATCGCCGAGTTGACGAATCTCCCTGTTCGCAACGACCAGCCGTACGTCGGCGCCAACGCGTTTGGCCAGACTCGTAAGGAGCACCTGCGGGCTCTCGGCGAGCGCAAGGCGGCCGAGAACACGGCGGACCTTCAACAGCAACTCGCAGACCATGTCGCCGGCCCGGGCAACCTGCTTTGGAAGCTCACACACTATCGTGCGGCTGCGAAATTGCCATCCGACAGGCTTCGGATGCTGTTCGACCGTATCCGCCTGCGAGAAGAGGAAGGCTACGACCTTGCCGGCGCGGATGGCACGCTGGAGTTGCTGGCGCGGGAGGCCGTGAACCCCGACGTCCAGTTCTTCACGGTTCTGGGATATGAGGTGACCACGCGAAAGACGGCCATGGGCGCGGAGACGCGAGCCGAGGTGACGATCGAGGTCGACAATACGGTGTCCACGGCGAACGCCTGCGGGCACGGTCCGGTACATGCGCTCGACCTTGCGCTGCGGCAGTGTTTGTCTACTGTCTATGCATCCCTGGGAACAGTGCAACTCGCTGACTATCGTGTGCGCGTTCTCGATCCCGCGAAAGGCACGGCGGCGAAAGTACGGGCGCTGATCGAGTGGTCCGACGGCGGGCGCACCTGGAGTACGGCAGGCGTGTTCGACGACGTCATCGAAGCCAGTTGGATCGCCTTGACGGACGCCATCCGGCTGGAACTGATGCGGCTGCTCGAGAAAGACGGCTCGATTCCCCAGAAGGTTGAGGATCGGTCCTGGGCGGTATAGCTGAAAGCTGACCGCTGCCCCTAACTCTGGCGGAGTGTGACTGCTGGATCCACGCGTATCGCCTGCCTCGCTGGAATATAGCTCGCGAGCATGGCGACCACAAGCAAGAGCCCACAGGCTCCGACGCTGGTAAGAACGTCGGTAGTCTTGATTCCGTACAGCAGGCTGGACACACTCGACATTAGTAGCGACGCGGCCGCGAACCCGATCAGCAGGCCCGCCATCGTAAGGCTGAGGCTCTGCCGTAGCACGAGCCGCAGCACGTCGATCCGTGTGGCCCCCAGCGCGACGCGCAAGCCGATTTCATTCGCTCGCCGCGCGACGGAATACGACACCACGCCATAGAGTCCGATTCCGGCCAGCAGGAGCGACAGCACTCCAAAAACCGCCAGAATTCGCATCGCAAATGTCCGCGGACCGATGGCGTTCTGCACCAGGCTTTGCATTGACACCACCACAAAAACCGGCTGGTCCTTATCGATCGCCGCGACCGTTCGTCGCAGTTGTGGCGCGAAGGCCGCCGCGCTTGCCGAGGTACGTATGGCAAGGAATTGCGGAGGAGTGGGGCCTTGCTCCATTGGCACGTAGATCGCCGGATTGGGCGGCGCGTCGAGATTCAGATCGTACGTGTTCTTGACTACTCCGACGACTTCGCGCCAGTCGCCGTCTTTGTCCACGCCGGCGAAATTGAAACGCTTCCCCAGCGGTGATGTGTTGGGCCAATACAGGCGGGCGGCTGCCTCATTGATGAGTGCGGCGCGAAACGTGTTTTGCGCATCGTGCCGCGACAGCGAGCGGCCTTCGACGAGACCAATCGACATGGTCGCGAGGTAATCCTCCGAGACGCCGAAGACTTCCGCAAACTGGCGGTTTTCGCCGAGGTCCTGGAGCGGGCGACCCTCAATTCGCATCGCCTCGGAGGTGATGTTGCCCGACAGCGGCACGCCATCGACAGCCCCGGCCGAAATCACTCCGGGTTCGTCTCTTAAGCGGTCCAGCACCTTGCGGTAGAACGCTACAGCGGATTCCTGGCTGGGATACCGCGCCGACGGCAGCACCGTAATGGCCGTAACGATGTTGTCCGGCCGAAAGCCGATATCCAGGTGCAAAATGCCGCTGACACTCCGAACCAGCAGACCCGCGCCCGTGATCAATGCCATCGACAGGGCCACCTCGGCGACGATTAACATACTGCGAACGCGGCTGCTCGCGGGACCGCTGGTCGATCGCATGCCGCCCTCTTTCATGGCATCGGCGACATCCGCTTGTCCCGCCCGCCAGGCAGGCAGCACGCCGAAAAGTATGCCGACGACGAAGGAAATCCCGATCGTGAACAGAAGCGCCGTGGTATCGATATGGGTTTGGGCCAGACGCGGAATGTCGTCCGGCGCGAGTCGCAGAAGCAGGTACGTTCCGGCGAAAGCGAAACCATACCCCAGCGCTCCGCCGACCAGGCTTAACGCGATGCTCTCGGTGAGCCATTGACGGACCAGTCGCACCCGGTTGGCGCCCAGCGCCAGGCGCACGGCAATCTCCCGGCTGCGGTTCTGTGCGCGCGCCAGCAGCAGGTTGGCAATATTGACGCACGTGATCAGCACCAGCAAACCCGTCGACCCCAGCAGCATCAACAGCGCCGGCCGCGTACGTCCGAGAACATGACCCTCAAACGGCACGAGACGAACACCGCGGTCCGCATTGGTTTTCGGATACTCACTAGCCAGTTGCGCGGACACCGCATCCAGATCGCTTTGGGCTTGCGCGAGCGTGCGGCCGGGTTTGAGGCGTCCAACCACCATCGCCGACCTCCCATCGCGGCTGACCCGCGATGGATCGAGTCCCAGGGGAATCCAAAACGCCATTTGCCGCGACGGTATGCTGACCGAACTCGGGACATTCATCGGGAAATTGAAACTCGGCGGCATCACCCCGATCACTTCCCGGTCTTCGTCGCGCACGCCTGACAGGCGCATATGTCTGCCGATAACACTTGGATCGCGGCCGAAACGTTCGGTCCAGAGTTTGTAGCTGAGGATGACCTCCTGGCTTCGCCCTGGGCTGTCTTCTTCCCTGGTGAAGTTTCGCCCCAGGATCGGTTGTACGCCGAGTGTGGGTAAAAGGTCAGACGATATCGCCGAACCGTAGAGCGCCTCGGCGCGATCCGTTCCCACGAGATTCATAAGCGCGAATGCATAGCTGCCCATGCTCTCGAAGCTGGTGCTTTGCGTGCGCCAATCGACGGCGTCGCGCCAGGGAACCCAGTCGCGCGGCACTCCGGTCTTCAGGCTTCGAACGGCAATGTGGACCAGCCGATCCGGCTGTGCGAACGGAAGCGGCGTCAGCAGGACCGTTTTGACAACTGTGAAAATGGCGGTGTTCGCTCCAATGCCGAGCGCCAGCGTGAGGGCGGCGACAATCGTGAACGCCGGGTTCCTGGCCATCTGCCGGAACGAGAAGCGAAGGTCCTGCCACAGGTAGTCGAGCGAGACCCAGGGGCGGTGGTCGTAAAATTCCTCTTCCGAGCGTGTCAGGTTTCCGAGGCGGCGCCGAGCCTGTTCCTCTGCATTTTGTCCCGCTATGCCGTCGGAGCGAAGCCGGTCTGCCTCATGCGCCATATGTGCGTGTAGTTCGTCGGAGAAATCCTGTGTACTGCGCCTTCGCCAGAACATCCGACCTCAAGGTATCGCCTCTTGGGTAAGATGTCAACCCATGTCGCCATGGCCCTGTGCGAATCTTACAGCATGCTGCCAAACTTCACGGGACATTGGAAGGCAAACCTATCGAAATGCGAGTTTCGGTCCGGCCCCGTGCCCAAAGAGATTTTCGTCGATATCGATCATGCAGGCGAAGATTTGCGGGCCGCAATGGTTGTGACCACGGATAGCACTAAGGAAGAACGCGTCGCCTTTGAGTGCCGCACAGATGGTACCGCCGGCCGCAGCACAATGAACGGACGGCCGATCCGCGGGAGATCGTCCTGGGTAAACGACGAACTTGTTATCGAATCATGGATCACCTCCGGGGAACGCGAACTGTATTTTCGCGACTGCTGGTCCATTTCCGCGGACGGACGCATTCTCCGAATGGAACACCGCGACGATGCGCTAGCCGGCCAATTGGCGGTGCTGGATAGAGTCGAATACGACCCCTTCGCTCCCGGCATGTTCGACGTGAATACCCTCACGATTGAAGCCTTTGATGACGTGCGGAATCGCCGGTTTCCCTGTGAGATCTGGTATCCGTGGTTGGCGCGTTTCCGGAAGTGCCCTCTCGTTGTGTACTCGCATCCAAGCACTGGGAAACGGCGGAGCGCTTCTTTCCTGTGCACCCATTTGAGCAGCCATGGTTATGTTGTCGCGGCTATGGATCACTCCGAAGTCGTCGATCCTGACGGGTTCGCGCGTAAGGAGAATGAGACCGAAGAGCAAACTCTCGCGCGAATGAATCTTTGGATAATGAACCGCGTGCCGGACGCCCGGCTTTTGCTCGACCACCTGCTGACTCGTTGGGAGTCCGATGTTCAACTCGATGCCGGCCGGGTGGGCATCGTCGGGCATAGTTTCGGCGGATGGACGGCTTTAGCTGCGACGGAGGTGGACTGGCGCATACGGGCGGTGGTGGCACTCGCTCCCGGTGGCGCTTCCAATCCGAAGCCCGGGATCCTACCGCTCAAACTCGCTTTCCGGTGGGGGCGGGATGTCCCGGCTCTTTATCTGGTGGCGGAGAACGATACAGCCCTTCCGCTCTCCGGCATGCAGGAATTATATGAGAGGACTCCTGCAACCAAGCAGATGTTCGTTCTGCGTAACGCCGATCACATGCATTTCATGGATAACGTCGAGGAACAGCATGAAAGAATTCGCGCCATGTCGCTGCCGGGCAAGGCGGCCGCGATTGCGCAGGAGATGCGGCCAATTGCGGAACTGGCTTCCGGCGAGCAAGGCCATACATTCGTTCGAGCTCTCACGCTAAGTCATATGGACGCTGTCCTGCGGCAAAATCCGGCGGCGCGGGACATCCTGTCTGGTAATGTCGAATCGATCCTGAAGCAACACGGAGTTGAAGTTACAACTCATAGCTGTTAGCAGCATTGGACTTATCCAGGCTATTTCTAACTTGCTTGCATATTGTTTCACTACTCTTTCACAAATTCTGAAATTAAACCTCGAAATCCAGGGTCCCACTTACGGAGGTTAAGGTTCCTATGAAGAAGTTTGCAGTTTTGGCGATCATTCCAGTATTTGCTGGCTTCTTGTACGCCCAGGAGGAGAGCCGGTCAACAACTACGACAACCACGTGGAACGGCACATTAGTCGATGCCACCTGTCAGAGTTCACATACTGAGCACCATGACAGCAGCACCACCACTAATCCGGATAACTCCGTAACTCACCGCGAGAGCAGCCGCACGGAGAATGTCGATTGTCCCGTAACAACAACCACAACCAGCTTCGGCCTGGTCACGCCCGAAGGGCGCTACATGCGATTTGACGACCCCAGCAACACCAAGATCGTCGAAGTTGTGAAGAGCCACAAAAGCTGGGACCCGCTGATTTCCGCACGCAAGCCCGTGAAGGTCCGAGTGATCGGCACTGCAAACGGTGACGTTGTTGTAATGCAGGAGATCCGATAGCGGAAATCCTCTTACCATCAGAAAAACACAGGCGCCCAGCAGGGGGTTGGGCGCCTGTGTTGTATTTGGATCAACGGCTGAACTCGACCATCCATACATCCGCTTCCGTGGTGCTCACGCTGAAGTAGATGTGGCGGTCGTCGGACGAAACTGCGAAGCCTCGCCTGGCTACTTCGTCCGGCGCAATCGAGAGCAACTCCCGCACGGATCCGTTTTCGCTGTCCACCATTTGGATCTTCCCTTTGTGATGAAAGAGCAGGCGCCGGCTATCGCTCAGCCACACTGGATCGGAGCCGAAATCGGTAAGCTTGCGGAAGGCCCGTGTGCCAAGCGAGTAGACCGCGATACCGTTATTGTTGTTCAAAAATCCGGCTAAGGTCCGTCCGTCGGGCGACCACGACCAGCCGTTGAACAACTGGCCTTCCGGGAAGGGCGGCACTCTCTCGATCGTTTGCTGCTCCCATGATTTCGAGGGGTCAAGGAAGAAGGTATTGACCCCGAATACTGTGTACGCGAGCTGCTTCCCATCCGTGGACCAGACGGGCCACGCCACGTTTTGACCCGCCAGGTTTGTAATCTGGCGCAATTCGCCGGTATTCACATCGGCGGTCCAGATTTCCCAGTCGCCGGAACGCTGCGAGAAGAACGCAATGCGCTTACCGTCGGGAGACCATCGTGGTCCCCGATTACGATGGCCGCTGTTGGTGAGGCGCCGTAGTCCATTGCCGTCCACCCCGACGACGAAAAGGCTCTCGTCCTGCTCGGTCGTGTTGTAAGCCAGCCATTGGCCATCCGGCGAAAGTGCGGGGCGCGACACGCCATCGGCGCTTCGTATAATTTCTTTCGGTTCGCTGAGAATGGCGGGCCGGACTGGGTCGAAGCGGACAGTGCGAAGACTTCCCGTGGTCGCCTGTTGCACGTAAGCGAGCCGGCTGCCGTCGCGAGAAAAACTCAGATGCGCCGGGTAGGAACCAGGTGCCCGGACCGGCTCCGGGGCGCCTTCGGCTTCACCGGAGCTCTCCTTAATCGGCACACGCCAGATGCCCATGCTTCCGCCGCGATTGCTGCAGAAGTAGATGAACATGCCGTCCGCCGACCACACCGGGTCCCAGTCGAGAAAAGCGTCTTTGGTGATTCTCACCGGCTGGCCGCCATCGGCGGCGACGGTCCAGATATCGCGATCCCCATCCAGGTCGATCGACCAATATGCGATGTGGCGTCCGTTCGGCGACCACTGCGGCTGCACACCATCTTCCTTCGTCAGTTGCCGCTTGCGTCCGCTAGCGATGTCCACCGTCCAAAGATGGCTGGATCTTCCGCTGCGGTCCTCCGGACGGGCGACGCTCTCTTCGGCATAAACCACCTGCGTGCCATCGGGGGACCAGGAGGGGTTATAGCCTGCATCCGCGAGTCGTTTGACACGACTTCCATCGGGCCGCATAACGAAAATGCCGCCGCCATCGCGATCCGAACGGTAGGCGATCTGCTTGCCGTCGGGCGAAAACGCCGGTTGCGTATCGTCGTCCGCCGAGTCCTTCGTTAGATTCACGGATTGACGGCTGCCGATGCGGCGAAGATAAATGTCCCAGTTGCCGGAAGCCTTGCTGGCATACACCACCGATTTGCCATCCGCCGCGAGCGAAGGAAACAACTCGGCGCCGGCCTCGTCGGTGATTTGGGCGTAGGTGCGGCCGTTCACGGAAGGAGTCGTACGCCGGGCCGCGAACCAGAAGTACGCCGCAAGCACCGCGAGAAACGCAACAGCCGCTATGGTGGCGATCCATGCCGGATCGCGAGAAATTTTGCGCGAGGTGTCTACTGGGGTTTGAATACCGCCCAACGGCCCGGCAATCGCTTCGAGAGCGAACGCGAGATCCTTCGCCGATTGGAATCGCTCATCGGGAGCCTTTTCGAGACAGTGCAGGATGATGCTCTCCAGTGCGAACGGGATCACGCGATTGCCGTCGGAGAGATTCGCCGGCTCATTCGCCAGGATGGCATTCATCGTTGCGACGGCCGATCCGCCATCGAAAGCGTCGCGGCCGGTTGTCATCCGGAACAATACTGCGCCGAACGAAAAGATGTCGGACCGTGTATCGACGGCGTCGCCCCGAATCTGCTCCGGCGACATGTACGACGGCGTGCCCGCGATCTCTGTCTCGAGCGTCTGGGTGCGGTTATCGGTTTCGCGACGCCGCGTCCTGCGCGCCAGCCCGAAATCGAGCAGCTTCACGAGCCCCTCGCGGGTAATCATGATGTTGCCCGGCTTCAGGTCCTGGTGAATGACGCCGGACGAATGCGCTCCCGCCAGGGCGGCGGCGACTTGGATCGCATAGGCGATGACCTGGCGAACCGTCAGGCCGCCTTCCGGAATCACCTGTTCCAAAGGACGCCCTTCGACGTACTCCATGGCAATGAAGTCGATTTCCCGATCGGAGCCGATGTCGTGGACGGCCACGATATTCGGGTGCATGAGGGCGGACGCTGCCCGGGCCTCGCGAATCAGCCGCTGCTTCCTCTCCGGGTCCGCGAGTTGTTCCGGCCGGAGGATCTTTAACGCCACGCGCCGGTCGAGACGCGTGTCATAGGCGCGGTAGACCACACCCATTCCCCCTCGGCCGATTCTCGTTTCGACCCGGTAGTGCCCCAGCATTTCACCGCGCGAAAGATCGGGATCGGTGGCTTGGGACAACACGCCCGGAACCGGGCTCTCGAGCGTATCCTTTTCGGCGTGGAGCAGCGCCTCGATCTCTTGGCGTAGCGCCGTATCCGGTCCGCAACTCCTGTCTAGAAACGCCGGACGTTGTTCCTGGGGAACATCCATCGCGTCGCCGAAAATCTCTTTAATTCGAGCCCAGCGGGCGGGAGTCATCGCTGGTCCTTGGAGGTGAATTCGACACGCAGCCAGGCTTTGGCCATCGCCCAGTCGCGCTTCACCGTTCGCGGTGCGATAGCCAGCGCCTCGGCGGTCTCTTCCACGGTCATGCCGCCGAAGTATCGCATTTCGACGATGCGCGCCTGTTGCGGATCAAGATCCGCCAGCCGCGCGAGCGCCTCGTCCACCGCCAGCATCTCCTCGGATCGTTCACTGACGCCCGGTAGCTCGGGCTCGTCCAGCAGGACCACCGGGACATTCCCGCCCCGTTTTGCGGCGGTCTTTTGACGGGCATAATCCACCAGAATGCGCCGCATCACCTGCGCGGCAACTCCCATGAACTGCGCCCGGTCCTGCCAGCCGGCACGATTCTGGCCCGCCAGCCGCAGGTAGGCTTCATGGACCAGTGCTGTAGGCTGCAGCGTGTGCCCACTCCTCTCGTCCCGGAGGCAATGAGCGGCCAATCGCCGCAATTCGTTGTAGACGAGAGGAATCAGGGAGGAAAGCGCCTCATTGTTGCCACGCCTCATTTCGGCCAATAAGAGCGTGACTTTGCCCGCTGATTCGTTCAGCATTCGGTGCGAGGAACTATTTTATCCTTGCGGCAACATGCGCGGCGTCATGTCCAGAATCATTTTACCGGAGCGAACCCGAACCGTGATCCTTTCCGGTGGCCCCGTTTTCCATCTGATTACGCGTTCTGGGTGGATATCGTTGCTTCGGCAAACGATCCTTCCCTCAAAGGGCCTGCTCCGCAACCCGTTCGCGGCGCAGGCCTCATTTTTGCCGTGGGATGCGCTGGAGCAGTTCGGGCGTTAGCAGGGCGTGACAACGCGATCTCACCCTGTATCCCCCATTTCACAATGGAGACGCGAGCCATGCGGCCGGCAGAGTGGCTGTATTATCAACGCTTTCTGGAAGGCGATGCGCCGCCGGCCATGGCACTCTCAGTGCTTGAAGCAGTCCCATGTCGCATTACTTGCCGGTCCAAATCGATGTATTGGACACACCCGAGACGGTCTTCAGCGCGAAGTTGGTGGATATTTGCGGAAACCGCTTCATCATCGTTTCCGACTTGCCCCTGGCGGTTGAAACGCTGATTCTGGTTCAGTATCGCGGGTCTGCTCTCCTCTGCGACGTGCGCTCCACCGAGCGCCAGGATTCCGTGTGGGGCAGCAAATACGTTCTCGCCGCCGCGATTGGCAATTTTAATGCGCTTGAGGACCAGGATCTTCTAATGCCCGTCTCCAGGAACTGACCGTCCTGGCGGCTCTTGCCATCCGCCCGGAAAACGCGTATAACACCGCTTATGGCAGATGAATCCAGACGCGAAGCCGCCCTAAAAACGATGCGTCAGATCAATAAAGCCTGGCTGGACGGACGCGTCGACGATCTTCGGCCGAAGGTCCACCCCGATATCGTAATGGTGTTTCCAGGTTTTGGCGGGCGATCGCAGGGCAGGGAAGCGTTCCTGGCGGGTTTCGAGGATTTCTGCCGAAATGCGAAGACCCTGGAGTTTCATGACCGCGATCTGGATGTCGATGTCGCCGGCGACACGGCCGTGGTGACTTTTCGCTACGAGATGGTGTACGAAAGGTCGGGTGAACGGTACCGCTCCACAGGACGGGATCTCTGGGTGCTGCAGGCTGCGAACAACGACTGGCTCGCGGTGTGGCGGACGATGCTCGATATCGAGGAAGTCGCAGCCGAGGAAGATCACACGCGGGCATAGGCGAGCGGGCACTATACTGGTGACTTGCTCCTCTCCATTCTGGTCCCGGTATACAACGAGCGTACCGTGGTTGAACGGAGCCTGGCCCAGGTACTCGCCGCTCCTCTGCCCGAGAATATGGACCGGGAACTCATCGTGGTCGACGACTGCTCGACGGATGGGACCGGCGCCATTCTCGAACGGATTGCGGCCGAAAATCCCTGCATACGCCTGTTCCGGAAGCCGGTAAACGAGGGTAAAGGCGCCGCGGTCCGTACGGCGATCGGCCACGCGCGCGGCGACTTCTGCATTGTCCAGGACGCCGACCTGGAATACGATCCCTCCGAGTATCCGAAGTTGCTACGCCCGCTCCTCGACGGCCACGCCGATGCGGTATTCGGCTCTCGTTATCTCGCCGGCGAACAGACCCGCGTGCTGCCGTTCTGGCACTCGATGATCAACAAAACCCTCACCACGCTTTCCAACATGTTCTGCAACCTCAACCTGACGGACATGGAGACGTGCTACAAGGTCTTCCGCACCGATCTGCTGAAGAGCATCCCGATCCGGGCGAACCGCTTCGGCTTCGAACCCGAGATCACGATGAAGTCCTCAAAGCGGAAGCTGCGCATTTACGAGGTGCCCATCAGCTATCACGGCCGCACCTACGAAGAGGGCAAAAAGATCGGCTGGAAGGACGGCATCAAAGCGCTGGGCGTGATTCTCCATTTCTGGCTGATCGACGACCTATATGCAGAACCCTACGGCCGTGCATTTCTCAACAACCTCACCGGCACTCCGCAATACCTGAGCTGGCTGGCGCAGCGGCTGCGGCCGCACCTCGGCGACACCGTGCTCGAGTTGGGTGCCGGAATCGGGAACATTGCAGGCCGGTTAATGGGCAGGCGCCTCATGTACGTCGCGACGGACAGAGATCCGCTCTACCTGCACGCGCTCCGCAACCGTTTCCTTCGCACTCCGAACGTCTCGGTACTGAAACTCGAACCCGAGAATGCCTGTGAGTTCGAGCGCGCCGGTGGCCCCTTCGACACCGTCCTCTGCATCAATGTCCTCGAATACGTCGACAATCCTGAGCAGGTGATCGAGAGCTGCGCCGCGCAGTTAAAACCGGGCGGTTCGCTGATCGTCCTGGTTCCGCAGAGCGTGGCCCTACGAGGGTCTCTCGATCGAACGCTTGGCCACAAACGGCGCTTCGAACGGCGAGAGATCGAGCCGCTGCTGGCCAGCCACGGTTTTGAGGTTAAGCGAGTCTATCAGCTCAACCGAATCGGCGCGCCGGCGTGGTGGTTGTACGGGAAAGTCCTGCGCCGCCGCCACATCAGCAAGGTGACGCTCAAGCTCTTCGACAAGTCGGTATGGTTCTGGAAGCGGGCGGATGCACTTCTGCCCTGGAAGGGTTTGTCGTTGATTGCGATTGCGGAGAAGACTAGAAAATGAAGCTCAAGCCGCCGCGCACCATCCGGGGCGACTGCATGACAAGAACCCGCTGACCGTTACTGACCAGCGGCAGATAACCCTGACCGAGCATATTCCGCAGGTCCGCAGTCGCTTCCAGGCGGCCCGGAAGACCGGGAAATGAGGGAATCGGCTGCCGGACATGAATGTTCAGTCCCGGCTCCGGATAGGCCTTCTGCGTGAGATAAAGGTGGGTCGGCATCAGCGCCGAATAATCGGTCCACTCGTACGAGCTCGTGATCTGGGTGCCGGTCCCGGGCAGTTTCGCGGAGGCCCGGGCAGACATCCAATACCGTTGCGAACTCTGGATACGGGAACGAAGTTCATCGACGCTCGCCACCGCATCCGTTTCGTTGCCCGCCGTCAGCACGCCGGCGCGGCCCGCCGATCCGCTCACTTCAAAATGATCCCCAATTTCCTGCGTAGCCGACACCGCGTATCCGTAACGGTGGAAATTCCCTGCGTTCACGATGCTGGCGTTCGAGGCAAGGTCCGGGATGACATCTCCCTCGGCGATGAGGGAATCCGGCCCCGTCATAGTAAGCGCCGCGTTCGAAACATCTTCGTGGAAGCCGCTGACGTTGAAGGTACGGCTGGCAAAGCGTTTTTCGTAGCCGATCTCAAAGTTCGTGGTGCGTTGCACGCGCGCGTGGTCGTCTCGCAGAGACACCCTCGGCAGCAACGCCAGCGCCCCCAGGCTCTGCGAAAGCACAGGATCGCTGCCCGCCGTTGTTTCCTGGGCCGGCTGCATTGTACTGCCGGTTACGAGCTCCGTTGCCGGACCTCCGGCGCTATAAGCGAACTGCACATTACCCAGGCCGCCCAGATCGTAGGTGAGCCGTGCGAACGGGCTGTAGTAATTCATGTGGTTCACGAAGGAAACGGAATCCATCGAGATCCCATAATCCAAGCGGACCGTATCGCCCAGGCTCAGATGATCCAAAGTCCCGACCGACAGGCTGCGGAGAGCCGGCATGCCATCCTGCTGCGCCATCATCAGGGAACCTGCGCGAGTGGGCAGTGAAATCTGCCGCATCGTGACCGTCACTTCCGGGCTCATGCCGTCGCGGCTATACGTGGTGCTGAAACCGGCAGTCGGCATGCCAGTACGGGCCATGTATCCGACTCCGCCGCTCACTTGAAGCTGATTGCGGCCGTAGAGAGACGTCGCTAGTGCGAACGCCGTACCTAAATCGGACGATCCGCCGTCGGATGCGAGGGTGCCTGGATCGCCTCCCGATACTTTCACCATTCCACGCGTATCGCTGAACACCGGGGGCGTATTTCGAGGGGAACTCGAAGTCTTCGATGTATCGTCCGGTGTATACCGCAGGATGGGCCGTGTGGCGGCGGCTGACTTCAGCGTCCATTTCCAATCGTCGCTCATCAACGCCCCCTGTCCGGGCGCGGCGTAAACCAACTCGATTGAACTCAGGACGGTGGCGAGGTTGATGTACAGCAGGCTCTGCATCCCGGGCTGCACCGCGATCGCGCGCTTCATGGCCGGGATGAAGGTGGAGAGCGTTACCTGGACCGAGTAGACGTCGGGAGGAAGCGTATCGAACCCGAAGATGCCCCGTTCATTGGTCAGAGCGCGATTCAGGAGTTTCTCGTATCTGTTGAAAAGCAGGACCGTGGCGCCCATTTGGGGTACTCCGGCGGAATCGCGCACAATACCCGCGATGCTGCCGGACAGCTTGATTGGTGGCGCGGCGAACGCAACCGTGCTCGATATCACCAGCGCGGCCGTTGCAAATCGGAATGTCGCCCTACCGTTGAGCATGCCGAAACTCGGCAGATGCCACTCTGCCTTATCCTTACTTTACCGTAAACCCGGTTGTGGGGGTTAGCACCTGGTTGCGGGCTTTGTCCGTAACCTTCATCGTCAAAGTGTACTGCCCAGGCTCCAAAGACTGCAAGGGCAAAAGCTTCTCCACGGTCACCTGTTGACTAGAAGCGCCAGGCAGCGACGTGACGTCTTCTGTATAATCCAGAACCTTCTGATTGGTTCCGTTCTTCGTAATCTCGTACTCGATCGTGCCCTGCGGCTTGTGCGTCTTCTCGTCCGCCGAGAAATTGTAGAACTGCGCGTAGATTCCCAGCTTTTCGTCACGAGCGAACGTGTCGTTCAAGCGCGGACGAACCTTGGAATCGCCAATCACGAACTGGCCGGTCCCTATGCTGCGTGTCGCAACCTTTTCAATCACGTCTGCCAGGATCAAAGTGCTGCTGGACAGCTTCTCGTCGTCGAAATGCGGAACGTTAAGCGCTACCTGGTAGCTCGTCATGGCGCTGCTGACGATGTCCTTCGCCACAACGTTCAGGCGGTACATGCCCGGCGCCAGCGGAACCGTCTTCTGGTAAATCGACGAACGGTTAGTCGCCTTATCCAGGAGCTCGGCCGGCTCGGCTACCTCGGCCACGTCCTCAAAGTAAGTTACGACTCGACCGGCTATGGAAGTGATGCGGCCGTAAATATTGACCGTGCTCTTCGCGATGCCGTCCTTTGTGCTGAAATTCAGGTCTTTCCAGTCGAACTGAACGGTGATCGGCGTGAGGACCGTGGAATCCGTGATCTTGATGAAATCGGCGTGGACCTTCATCGGGAGGGTGTTGAATCGGATGGTAGAGGTGACGGCCGATTCCAGGTCCTTGAACTTCACCTGTGGGGGCTTCTGCAGCTTTGCAAACTGCTCCAGGCGCTCAAACTCGTTCATGCTGGCCGGCAGCGGCATCCCACCGGTGCCGAGGTGGGTACCGTCGGTACGGCTGAAACGGTCGGTCTTACTCGACATCCCCATTTGTTCGTACATGGTCAAACCCGCACCGGGGACATACAACAAGGCGTCTTTTTCGGACGGGTCCATGGTCATGTGATACTCACCGCTCATCGTCGGGTCGACGAATTCGATCATGACGTTGTTGCCGATGCCGTCGATGTAGCGGTAGCGCCAGTCTTCGAACGGATAGGTGGATGTTGTGCCGCCGCCTTCTTCAATGGGGCGCTCGTAGGTGCCACCCGAGGGATGCGACTCGATTTCGTCCGGCGGGCCGTACACGATGTAAATCCGGCCGCGATCTGTCTTCCAACCGGGAATACCGGAGGCGTAGTGCTCGTTCGCGTAAGCAATGCGGCGATAGTGCTCTTCCTTGAATTCGTTCTCTTCCGTGTCGGGAGTGGGGTCGCGCCGCAGCCAGAATCCTTCAATGAAGTTTTGCCGTTCCTCGTCGGTCTGAAGCCGTTTGAACGCCTGTCGCTCTTCGTCCGTGATGATGTAGCCGACGTCCTCGCTCAGCCACTTCTTGTAGGGTGTCTCGAGCTCCTTCTGAAGCTGCTTTTCCTTCTTCCTGCGCTCTTTTTCCGTTAGCGGTTTGGCCACCGTCTCTTTGGTGCTGGTACTGCTGCTGCTATCGGCCGTCTTGTCCTTTTTGTCGCCGGCAAAACCGGCAAGTCCACAAAGGCCTAAAACGACTACACAACCGCCAATAATGAAGAGCTTTGGTTTCATAGAGACAACACCCGGGCGTTCATCTTAATTCTACCCCATCCCGGAACCCGTCCAATCAGGACGTTTGAGGTATTGCTGTGGTTTCAGGCGTTATTTGGGCGGTTCTCAGTTAACCTGTTGGATGGAAGTACCATGCGCCGTTCCGGTTTCGCCGATCTGCCCCTTCACGGCGGTCGTGTGCCCGCCTGGTTGGCCGACCGGATGGCCAAACTTGGCACCGGAATCACCGAAAGCATCCTTTATCACTACGGCTCGTCCGAGTTTCTCGCCCGCTTGAGCGACCCGTTCTGGTTCCAGGCTTTTGGCTCGGTTATGGGGATGGACTGGCATTCCTCGGGGATCACGACCTCGGTTTTGGGCGCCCTGAAGCGGGGTTTGAACCCCCGGGCCCACGAATTGGGCATTTACGTGTGCGGCGGAAGGGGCAGGCACTCCCGTAATACGCCGGCCGAACTGCGCGAGATTGCGGAGCGTTCCAGCCTGGACGGCGAATCCCTGGTGCGTACCAGCCGTCTGACCGCCCGGATAGACAATAACGCCATCGCCGACGGCTTTCAAATCTATCTTCATTCGTTTGTACTTACTGCCAACGGCGACTGGGCCGTCGTGCAGCAGGGGATGAACGAAGCAACCGGCCTTGCCCGGCGCTACCACTGGCATTCGGCGTCGGTGCGCGATTTCACGCTGCAGCCTCATACCGGAATCGTGGGTCAAAATGCGGGTACGATCATGAACCTGGTAGACGGCCAGGCTGTGCCGGCTCAAAACGCTCTGCTGTCGATCGTGCACGAAAACCCGGAGAAGACCCTGCGCGAGGCCACACGCCTCACCATGCCGCGGCATCACGAGGTGCGAGCTGCCAATGTCGACCTCAAGCGCCTCGGCAGCGTGCTGGCGCTCGCCTATGAACGGGAGTTTCGCGATTTCGCTTCACTCCTGTTGCTCGAAACCCTCGGCCCACGAACGTTACAGTCTTTGGCGTTGATTGCCGAAGTGATCCATGGCACACCGGTCCGTTTCTCCGACCCTGCCCGTTACTCGTTTGCGCACGGCGGAAAGGACGGCCATCCTTTTCCGGTCCCTTTGAAAACTTACGACCGCTCGATTGCAATACTGCGCGATGCGCTTGACCGGGCCAGGCTCGGCGATCCCGACAAAATGGACGGTCTTCGGCGTTTAGACGGCTTCACCAGGTCCATTGAAGATCGCTTCTCGCCGGAAGCCGATTTCAGCGCGATTTTGGAACACGAGCGCAGAATCTCGCCCGAAATCGGAGGCCGAACCGTATTTGACGACCGCCGTCGTGCCAAGCAGCCGAGCAGCCAGTTATCGCTCTTCTGAGGAGAGCGCCGGCTCTCGATAAGGGGAACGAAGCCAGCCAACGCCGTGCACTGGTGCCTTCTGCCCCAGTCGCGCCGAAACTCCGAGCAGACCAGAGAAATGGCGTGGCATGGTAGTCCAGGGTCGCAGTGGTTTCCACGCGGTGCGTCTTCCGCTCGAAGCGTGTGAAGCCGAACCCGGCGTTCACACCCGAATGTCGCTCGCCGATAAGTTCCTTGGCGATCACGATAGGAGGCTTACGGGAGAAATGAAAGGCATGACCGTGGGAGGCAAAATTTCGTTGGCGATCGGCATTCTCGTCACGCTGACGTTGTTCGTCGGAGCGATAGCGCTGGTCAGCATGGGCCGTATGGATCGATATCAGCAGGCAACCGTCGTGGATGCTTTGCCGGGAATCTATGACATCATGCGCGTCGAAAGCCTCGCCAAAGATTCATCCCTGGCCATGCTCAAGCACATCAGTTCGAACTCGCAATCGGAGATGAGCGAGGGGGAAGCCGCGATCGCGAGGTTGAACGACCAGATGAAAAGCGCGCTGAAAGACTATGAGAGAACGATTACACGGTCTGTCGACCGCGATCTTTACAGCCATATCGAGCCGGCCTTGGATCGCTATCTGGCGACCTGGGAGCCCATCCGTACGGTCAGCAGGCAGACACGAAACACAGATGCTTTTGTAATGTATGAGCGCAGCACCCTCCCGGCATTCCGGGAATTCCTCAAGACCATAAATGACGAGGTGGAACTGAACAATAGCTATGGGAAGGAGTGTGCTCGCAACTCGTCGATCGCGGCGTCCACGGCAAGCTGGAGTATCTGGATCGCTCTCGGCGTTTCACTAATGGCGGGCGGCGGGTTGGGACTTTGGATCGTGAGGGGCATCAATAGCGTTTTACGCCAGGTTGCGTCGCAACTTACCGAAGGGGCCGCTCAAATCAATGGTGCGGCGTCACAGGTGGCCTCCTCCAGCCAGTCGTTGGCGCAGGGCGCCTCGGAACAGGCGGCATCGCTTCAGGAGACATCGGCCTCCACCGAAGAGCTCACCTCAATGACCAGGAAAAACGCTGAGAATTCGCGGGCGGCGGCTGAGGAAATGGCCACCGTCGACCTTCAGGTGAAGGAAGGAAACAGTGCTCTCGAACATATGGTGAGTTCGATGAGCGAAATCAATTCGTCGAGCGAGAAGATTTCCAAGATCATCAAGGTAATCGATGAAATTGCGTTTCAAACCAACATACTTGCGCTCAACGCCGCCGTGGAAGCGGCTCGCGCCGGGAAGGCCGGAATGGGTTTTGCGGTGGTCGCCGACGAAGTTCGGAATCTCGCCCAGCGCTGCGCGCAGGCAGCTCAGGATACCGCGGGCCTGATTGAAGAGTCGATTGGCAGGTCCAGCCGTGGCAGCAACACGCTCCAGGAACTCGCGGGTGTGATCCGAATCATCACGGAGAGCTCCTCGCGGGTCCGAATGCTCGTGGACGAAGTGAACGTCGGCAGTCAGGAGCAGGCTAATGGGATTGACCAGATCAGCAAGGCCGTAAATCAGATGAGTCAACTGACTCAAACCACAGCGGCGAATGCCGAGGAAGGCGCTGCTTCGAGTCAGGAACTAACCGCGCAGTCCAAGGCGCTGAGCGGCGTTGTTAATCGACTGGCAGCACTGGCGGGAAGCACGGCCGGATTACAGTAGGACCGGCATGAGCCGGCGGCACTACCTACGGTGCGCCGGCAGTTTTCGACCAGGTCTTTGGATCACCGGGAGCGCGCAGGCGAAACGAACCGCCTGCGCCGCAAGGCGTAATACCAGCAGACGGTCACGCTGCATCAATCGCACCGGTTGAAGTTCAACACCAGCGGCGCCCCTGTTCGAATCTCGATGTCGCGCTCAAACACCTTAGAACCAGTGAACGGCGACACCCCTGTTATAATCAACTTGTTGAATAGGTTTACCACTATCCCATTCGTCAGGCCCGCCTAGAGAGATGCCGCGCTACTTCACGCTGCTACAAGCCGAAAGGCTTCTGCCGGAAGTGGAGGCGGCCATACGCGACGCTATCAAAATCAAAACTGAGTACGCTCAAATCGAGGCCGAATACCATGCCGAGCTACAGCGCGTCATGATGCTGGGCGGTGCCGATCTCAGCCGAACTTCGGTTCTCGAGAAGCGCGATCGTCGCGATTTACGAGCGCACCGTCTGAAGGAAATCATCCAGCAGCTTCATGAAAACGGTTGTATCGTGAAAGACCTGGATATCGGTTTAGTCGATTTTCCAACTTTGTTCCGGAACCAGGAAGTCTACCTTTGCTGGAGACTTGGTGAGACCGGGATTTCGTTCTGGCACGGTGTTGAGGAGGGTTTCCAAGGCCGCAAACCCATTGGAAAAGAATTCCTCGACAATCATAAAGGAGATCCGCAAAATTGACACCCCTCTGCCGTGGTCAGTACACTAACGGAAAGCAGGGATCTCGCAGACCCTTAGAATGCTGATCGCTCGAGAGTTCATTGGTTATCTGTCACGTCAACTCGTTCGTAGATTGACGCCTCAGGTTATTGAAACCTCCGATCCCAACGCCGCTTCCGACTTGATTGCCCACATCATAGAAGAGGAACTCGCAGTGGAGGACCGGCTCAACGATGAAGTGCGTGACCTGTTGAGCCAGTACGCGGAGTACATGCGCCGCGAAAACGTCAGCTACCAGGAGATGTTCCGGCGCATCAAGAACACGCTTATTTCGCAGCGTAAGGTGATCCGTGCATCCGGGCGCGACAGCGGCGACCACATGAAGCTCTCTCGCGACAAGATCAACGATATTTCACACAAGCTCGTCGCGGCATTTCGGAAATCCCGTGAATTTCGCCTCAAGAAGGATCAGAACGATGTGCGCCTCGAGCTGGTCAAGGCCGTCACCGAGCTCCTCACGATCGAGGAGAAAGTCGACCGCAACGCGCGCACAAAGATCCGTTCGCAGAAGAAGGAGATTCCCGAAGGCACCGAGGAATGGGATCTCCTGCACCGCCGCTACTACGGTGAGGAACTGAAAAAGCTCGGTATCGACCTCAGCCGTTAATGCCCGCGGCCATCACTGTAGTAGGAAGTCTCAACATGGACTTTGTGGTGTCCGTGGAACGTCTGCCGTCCCCGGGCGAGACTGTGCTGGGACGCGAATTCCAGATGTTGCCCGGCGGCAAGGGCGCTAATCAGGCCTGTGCCGCGGGAAGACTGGGCACTTCCGCCGTGATCACGCGAATGATCGGTCGCGTAGGATACGACGTCTTCGGCGATCATCTCAAAGCGAGCCTTTCCGCGGCCGGCGTGGATGTCAGTTTCGTGCATGCCACGCGGTCGCAGCCGACCGGTGTCGCCCTGATCTGGGTGGATCGCACGGGTCAAAATTCCATCGTCGTGGCATCCGGCGCGAACCATGCGCTGCTCGCATCGGAAGTTGAGGCGATGCGGCCCGTATTTCGGGGCGCGCGGTTTGCTCTTTTTCAGCTCGAATCCCCGTTGGCAGCGGTGGCGGCGGCTCTGAGCCTCGCGCGGTCCGAAGACGCTCGGACGATGCTCGACCCGGCGCCGGCACAACCGCTCTCGCCCGAAGTGCTCGCATTGGTGGACATTCTTACCCCCAATGAAACGGAAGCTTCGATCCTGCTCGGAGTTCCACCAGGGCGCGTCTCGAAGGAAGAAGCTCCGGCATTAGCGCGGCGTTTGCGCGAACGAGGACCTCGCGCGGTAGTGCTGAAGCTAGGCGATCAAGGCTGTTTCTATCTTGATGGCGAACAGGAACGTTTTAGCCCGGGTTTTGCCGTCGAGGCTCGCGACGCAACGGCTGCCGGCGACGTATTCAATGCGGCGCTGGCCGTCGCAATGGCCGAGGATCAGTCCGTCGTCGAAGCACTGCGCTTCGCAAACGCCGCGGCCGCCATCTCAGTGACTCGTTTGGGAGCCCAGGCTTCTGTGCCGGCGCGTCCCGAGGTCGATTCCTTCCTGGCATCGAGACGGTAAACGAGATAGCCATCGTTCTCGTAAACGGGAGTCAATCCTGCGACGGGATGTGCCTTGCGCAACACGATGTAGTCGATTCCGAGCGCGCGAAAATGTTCGAGTTGGCCCTCGACATTCGTTCCCGACATGGTGTCCTGCCAGCGTGACCACCACTCCACAGCGAAAGAGCGGAAGTAGTTGAGTTGTCCGCCGGATTTCCAGTCAACGTATATCGCCCGCAGCGCTTCGGCCCGGAAGATTCCGGAGTCCTGCGCTTTTCCGGCGTCCGGAAACAGGAACATCGCATCCTGCGGCGTGTTGGCGCGTGCGAAATCCGAGAGTGCGGCCAATGCGGGCGTGTGCAGATTGGGATAGTTCCGCACCTGTCCGGCGATGGGGATGGCCCAATAAGGAACGGCCGCGGCCACGGTGGCGAACACCCAGCCCGCGCGCTTTTGCGACATCCAGCATGCGCCACAGGCCAGCACGGAAAGCCCGGCAGCAACCAGGAGCCGCCGAGCCGTGAGATCGGAAATTCGAGCCTGTAAGGGTACGACAAATGCGGGGATGAACCATGCGATCGATTCCCAACAACGCCGCTGCTGAGCTGCCAGAACCGCTGCTACCGCGGGCACAATGACCGCAAATGCCACGTCGAAGAGAACCGCGCGGGCCGGCTGCAATTGCGGCATGAGAGCCCATTTTGCCTGCTCCGTGAGCAGGTAGGCGGCTCCGACGCTGGCGACGCCGATCACGGGCAGTCCGATCGCGAACCAACGTCCCGCGCGCGCCCCGATACGCCGGCAGGCGAGTAACGCAACGCCGCCGAAGAAGAGATACTGCCAGAGCAGCGGATTCACCCAGGTCGACACCCAGTTGTAAGAGGCGCGCATCCGCTCGAGCTTTTCCCATTCGGGATCAATTCTGCTAAAGAATGCCTGTGATGATGCCGGACCTATCTGCACTCGCGATGCGATGAGCAGTACAAGCACGGCGGTTACTGCCGGCAGCAGTACCCGATACTGTTTCCGCCAGACCGCGTAAACCAGGAAGACCAGCCACACGGGTATCATCGTCGGTGCGTGGAGCAATGTTCCGGCGGCAGCCGCGACTGAACCCGCCATCCACCGTTCCCGGGAAGCAAGACCCGCGGCGAAGAACGCGAAACCCAGTGCGAACCCCCGCGGGACCGGCTCGTATTCCATCGTGAGAACAGCCGGCCCTACAATCGTGGCTCCTAAACCGAACAGCGCGGTAACGAGCAGCGCCATACTCGTCTGAAGCCTTAACGCGCGCGTCAGCAGATATACGCCCGCCAATTCGAATACCCGGCAGGCCAACTGGAGGAAAAGTAGCGCGACATGGAAGGAACTGCGCGTAATCCAGCGCAGCGCCAGTGCGCACTCATCGGTGAGTGTGTAGGAGACGTGCGGCTTCATGGCAACCAGGTCGCGGGCGAGCACGACTGGATTCCAAAGGTGCTCAAAGATGGCGACCCAGATCTGCGTATCCTGCTGCAGCCAGGCGTGGCCTGGGAACTGAAAAAAACCGGCGAGCGTGATGGCTAGAATGGCTGCAGAAACGGCAAGATTATGCCGCGTCATTGAGCCGACGACGGCTTATCGGCCGGAGGCTTGTCCGCGGGTGTCTTATCGAGCTGTTGCTTCGCCCAAAGGCGGTTGGGGTTGAGTTCGAGGGACTTGGAAAACGCCTTACGAGCCTCGGCGGGCCGGTTGGCTTTCCGCAGTGCAACGCCCAGCCAGCAGTAAGCCTCGGCGGACTTGGGGTTCAGCTCGATTGCCTTTTCGAAGTCCTTGATCGCAAGATCGACTCCGCCACCCAGCGCCGACGGCAGATAGTAATTGCCGACACCATGACTGAGGTATGCGCTGGACGACTTGGGATCGAGTTCGATCGCTTTATTAACCGACGTCATCGCGCATTTGCCGTACTTGATGCCGGCCAGCCCCATGCTGGAGATCATCTGGCCGCACAGCGTTCCCAGAATCCGGTGGTATTCGGCGACGTCCGGCTTCATCCCGACAGCCTTCTCCGCTGCCGTGATGCCGGTCTCGGCATAGCCGTTCGCTTTTGCCTTATCACGAATCTCTACCGCCACCTCGGCCGCGTACGATTCCGCCAGAGCGAGCTGATATTGAGAGGTGGCGTCCTTGGGTTGCTTGTCGGCCGCCGCCCTATATTGCGATACCAGTTTGTCGAGGGCCTGCTGGTCCTGCCGGTCGCGTGCTGTTTCCAATTCGGTGACCCCGTTGGCGAGTGCAAGTACGGGTATGGCGAAGATTAGCAACCTTGTCATACTCTCTAGATTCTAACGGGTCACGAAAGGGTACTTATTTGAGTTCCTGGCTACTGGCGTTCGCCGGTTCGCTGCTCCAGTTCTGACGAATCGTCATGGTCTGGTCAGAATAAAACGTGCGACGGCCCGTGCTGTTGTAGACCTTGGGGTTGGCATTCAGGACATACCCGCTCGGCGTCTGCGTAAGGGTAAACGTGTAGCCCCCGTGTTCCCCTCCCGCGAGGCTGGACGGGATCAGGTCAGCGGCCTGTGGACCCGGACCTCCGCTTGCCGGCGGCCCCAGTTCGGCGAGCGAGCCGGCAAACTTGCCAAACTGCGACATGTACTGGGTTTGAGCCGTGTGGATGGTTTGAACTTCGCGGATGGCAGCCATTTCCTGTGCCTGCATCCGTGCTGCGCCTAATTTCGGAACAGCAATTGCCAGAATAATAAGAATGATCGCGATAACGATCAGGAGCTCGATCAGCGAAAAACCGCCCGTCGCTCGTCGGACACGTGTACTTGCCATGGCCTTTATCACATTATGACGCGATTCAGCGCAAGAGTGTGCAATCGGGATCACCTCGGGACGGTCACTTCAAAAGACCATTCGAGATTTTGAATGCGCTAGTGTCGACCTGCGTGCCGGTTACCCCCGCCTCGATACCGTAGATAGCGCTATTGGTTGGGCTTGGCTTCGGCTGAGCTCGGTTATATTGCGCCAGAATGGTCTTCTCGTATAGCTGCCTCCGCCTGACATCACCGACCAGGATTCTTGCGCCACGCGCCGCGCTCTTTAACTGCTTCAGAAACGCGGTAGTGGAAGCCGGGAGGTCAAAAAGGCTGGGGTCCAGTCCGGAGGGAGTCCCGAGAGCCGCGATACCGTCATAGGCGTGCTTCAAGATGGTGGCGGATATATGAAGGTAGAGGATCACCGTTGAGCCGGCGCCAAGACTCGAGGCGAGAACATCAAAAGCGGGTGCGAGTGAATAAAGCTCCAGTGTTCCGACACCCGGAAACACTTCTAAGAGGGCGAGTTGGCCGAATCCAAGATTATTGCGCAGCCCCGCGGCCGCCGTCAGAAAATCCGGGCCGGTAAGTTGCGCGATCTTATTGAGAAGCGGAACCGCTTGCTGGACTGGGGCATTGGAGACCGGATCCCACGTCGCCATGCCCAGGTTCATTCCCGACAAAGGCTCGATCATATACCGGGTGCGCGGAAGCGCATTCCGGAGTTTATCACCACCTGCTGGTGAATATGGGCTCGTAGGTGCATGGAGCAGCGCGGGCTACAATGAAATCGATGGCGTCGACCCTAGCCCCACCCAAGCCCCCCAAAGCTGCCCGCAAGTTCAAAACATTAAGTGGGATTCCCGTCAAACCGGCGTATAGTCCTGAGGACATCGCAGGACTGGACGTGCCCGCCCCCGGGACATTCCCCTACACCCGCGGCATACATGAAACGATGTATCGCGGCAAGCTCTGGACCATGCGCCAGTTCTCCGGCTTCGCGACCCCGGAAGAGACGAATCGCCGCTATCTCTACCTCCTTTCCCAGGGGCAGACGGGCCTCTCGGTCGCCTTCGACCTTCCAACTCTGATGGGCTACGACGCCGACCATGCGACGTCGGAAGGCGAGGTGGGCAAGTGCGGCGTGTCGATTTCTTCCCTCGAGGACATGGAGATCCTCTTCCGCGGGATCCCTCTTGGCGACGTCAGCGTGTCGATGACTATCAACTCGCCAGCGCCGATCATTTGGGCAATGTACCTGGCTGTGGGCGAAAAGCAGGGAGTCGACTGGAGCCGGATATCGGGGACCCTGCAAAACGACATTCTGAAGGAATACATCGCGCAGAAGGAATACATCTACCCGCCGCGGCCGTCGATGCGGCTCGTTACGGATGTAATCGAGTACTCGACGCAACACGTGCCCAGGTTCAACCCCGTGTCGATCAGCGGCTATCACATCCGCGAGGCCGGTTCCACGGCAGTTCAGGAGCTGGCTTTCACGCTGCGCGACGGTATGGAGTACGTTGAATGGGGACTCCAGCGAGGCATGCCGGTCGACAGCTTCGCGCCGCGGCTCAGTTTCTTCTTCAACTCCCACAGCGACTTCTTTGAAGAGATCGCCAAATTCCGCGCCGCCCGCAAGATTTGGGCGGAGACCATGCGCAGCCGCTATGGGGCCAAGGACGAACGGAGCCTGAAGCTGCGCACCCACGCTCAGACGGCAGGCTGCTCGTTGACCTGGCAGCAGCCGTACAACAACATCGTGCGAACCGCCCTGCAAGGGCTGGCAGCGGTGTTGGGCGGCACGCAGTCCCTGCACACGAATTCGCTCGACGAGGCTTACGCGCTTCCCAGTGAACATGCCGTCACCATCGCGCTTCGCACCCAGCAGGTGATCGCGCACGAAAGCGGCATTGCGGCGGTCCCCGATCCGCTCGGTGGCAGCTACTTCGTCGAAGCCCTGACCGACGAAGTTGAGAAACGCGCCAAGGAGTACATCCGCAAGATCGACGATATGGGCGGGATGATCGAAGCCATCGAGCGCGGCTATCCCCAGACCGAAATCGCGAACGCCAGTTACGAATTCCAACACGAAATCGAAACCGGCGAGCAGAAGATCGTCGGCGTGAACGCCTTCACCGAACAGGAAGCGCAGCCGATCGATCTCCTGCAGATCGACGAGACGGCGCACGGCTTCCAACTGGAGAAGCTCTCGAAGCTGAAGGCGCGCCGCGACGCCACGAAAGTGCAACAGACCCTCGATGCGCTGCGCAAAGTAGCCGAAGGGAACGAAAACACCATGCCCTATATTCTCGACGCGGTTCGAGCCTATGCCACGGTCGGAGAGATCTGCGACGCGTTCCGCGAAGTGTTCGGAACGTACACCGAAAGCAGCGTTCTGTAATCGCTATAATAGGAATTCATTCACCCGCGCTGTACTCTGTGATCTAACGTGCGCTCATAGCCCGCGGGTGTACCTGGAGAGATATGGCTTACGTAATTGCAGAACCTTGCATCGGAACGAAAGACACAGCGTGCGTCGACGCCTGTCCCGTGGACTGCATTCATCCGAAGAAGGATGAACCCGACTTCGCCGCGCACAACATGATCTACATCGATCCCGTGGAATGCATCGACTGCGGCGCTTGCGTTCCTGTATGTCCGGTATCGGCGATCTTCGCTCTCGACGACCTCCCGGAAAAGTGGTCCGATTTCGCGCAGCAGAACGCCTCCTACTTCAAGAGATAGAAGGTGGCACAGGAGGTTTCGCCTGCGCGTTTTCGGTGAAGTACAAAGGCAAGCTGAAGAGGCGAAGAATCAGATGCTGGTAATACCCTTACCAGAGCTTGCCGCACCGGTAGTTACGACGGTCCTGAGGGTTTTCAACCCGGCCGGTACACTGCCGAGCTCGTATCCGTCTCCCAAACCTTGACCTCCGCGATGCGTACCGGCACGTCGGATTGCAGGTCTGCCGACATGCGGTCGTGGAAGAATTTCGCAATGTTCTCCGCCGACGGATTGATCTTCGTGAATGGCTCCAGGTCGTTGATGAACTGGTGGTCCAGGTATTCGATCACCGCCCGCATCGAGCGCTTCAATTCCACAAAATCCACCAGCAGACCATTCGGGGCTAACTGCTCGCCCTGCACCTTCACCTCGATGCGATAGTTGTGGCCGTGCACGTTCTCGCACTTGCCGTGATAATCCCGGAGCGAGTGCCCCGCCGCGAATGTCTGTTGTACCGAAACTTCAAACATCGAAAAACCGTTCCACCTCGGCTATGTCTGTGGTGAATGCATAGTAGGGTAGGCTGTCAAAGAACACCTGCCCATAACGCTGCTTCGTAATTCTATTGTCGAGCAAAACCAGCACGCCCCGGTCGGCGCGGCTACGGATCAACCGCCCGAAGCCCTGTTTGAGCGCCAGCGCGGCCTGCGGAATCTGGTACTCGTAAAACGGATTCCCGCCACCGTCCCTTATGTTTTGGATGCGCGCCTCTACGACGGGGTCGCTTGGAACTGCAAACGGCAGTTTATCAATGATAACGCAGCTTAGCTGGTCGCCCTGCACGTCCACGCCTTGCCAGAACGATGAAGTCGCGAAGAGCACGCAGTTGGGTGTGGCGCGAAACTCCTGGAGCAAAGCGCTGCGTGGACCGGTGCCCTGCAGCAGCGTCGGATACTCAATCTCAAGCGACACGCGATCGTAAACCAAGCGCATCTGCTGATAGCTCGTGAAGAGCACAAACGCCCGCCCCTGGCTGTGCTTCAGAATCCGAGTAATCTCCGATGCCGCCGCGGACGTGAATGCGGGACTCCGAGGATCGGGCATGTGCTGCGGCACGTACAACAGCGACTGCGTCTGGAAATCGAAGTGGCTGGGAACCACCAGCGTCCGCGCGTGGCGTATCCCAAGCCGCCTTTGTGCAAACTCGAAATGGCCCTCCACCGCCAGCGTCGCCGACGTGAGAATCACCGTGTCGAGCGAATCGAACAGCTTCTCCTCGAGGAGTGACGACACATCGATCGGGGTGGCCTGCAGGAAGCAGCCGCGC
The DNA here is from genome assembly GCA_035295125.1 of Bryobacteraceae bacterium. GTDB lineage: Bacteria > Acidobacteriota > Terriglobia > Bryobacterales > Bryobacteraceae > JAICMB01. The sequence continues at coordinate 75,395 of DATGJP010000074.1, forward strand.
CCGCGCCGCTCCGTCCAATAGACGAACTGCTTGTTGCCGCTCTGCATCCAGAACGTCAATGCCTGCGAGATCTCTTTCGTCCTACGAAACAGCGGATAAACTTCTTCGGGTACGCTCTTGATCAGTTGCAGGTGCGCACCCAGCAGCTCCAGAGCATGTAGAAAATTGTTGTACTTCTCTTCGTGAAGCTCCAGAAATGCGTCTTGCCCCCGGAACCCGGTCCGCCCCTCGGTATCCCCGAACAGCATGAAGAACATCTCGGCCCGGTCCTGAACCGCATCGAGAATCCGGTCGAGTTCCTGTGTCCCGAACTCTTTCCGCCGTGAGACGGCGCTCACGTCTCTCACCAGGTCCTGAACCTGGTACGTGCTGATGTTCGCCCCGAAGTACTGTCCCGCGACGTCCTCAATATCGTGCGCCTCGTCGAAGATCACAGCGGCATACTCGGGAATGATGCCGCCAAACTCCTCCTCTTTCACTGCCAGGTCCGCAAAGAACAGGTGATGATTGACGATGATGATGTCGCTTTCCATCGCGCGCTGGTGCATTTGCGTGATGAAGCAGCGTTCGAACTGCTGGCACTTCTGCCCCGTGCAAAGTTCGCGGCGCGCGTCGATCTTGAACCAGGCTGAGCTTTGCTCCGGCAGCGCCTTAATTTCCGACCGGTCGCCGGTTTCTGTGGTCTTTTCCCACTCCCGAATGATTTGAAAATCGGCGACCTCTTCCAGTCCGCTCAGAATCGGCTCGCGATCAGCATCGTAAATCTTCTGACGGCAGGCGTAGTTCGACCGCCCCTTCATGTAGCAGACCTGCAACGGCCGCGCAAAGTGCTGTTGAAGAAATGGGACATCCTTGAAGAACAGTTGTTCCTGCAGGTTCTTCGTGCCCGTCGACACCACCACGCGCTTGCCCGACAGGATCGCGGGAATCAGGTAAGCCAGTGTCTTCCCCGTTCCGGTTCCCGCGTCTACAAGCAGATGTCTCTTGTCGGCGATCGCCGCTTCAATGGCCTCGGCCATCTCCAGTTGGCCGGGCCGGAACTCGTAGTTCGGGTGCCACCGCGAAAGAACTCCGTTCCGGGAGAAAAATTGACGCGCGGTAATGGCTTTAGCCGGCGACGAGGACATCCACTTCTATTATGTGTAACGCCACCGCCATTTTTCTCTGTCATCCTGATGATGAGGAGAAGTCATGAGCACGACCCAGATCGAGCCGAACGTTGAAACTCGCCCTCTTAGCGACGATGAGTTGCGCAAAATGGACGCCTACTGGCGGGCGGCCAATTATCTCTCCGTAGGTCAGATTTACTTGTACGATAATCCCCTGCTCACCGAGCCGCTGAAGCTCGAACACGTCAAGCCCCGACTCCTGGGGCACTGGGGCACCACGCCTGGCCTCAACTTCATTTACGTCCACGCCAACCGGGTGATCAAGAAGTACGACCTGAACATGATCTACATCGCGGGACCGGGACACGGCGGACCTGGGCTCGTTGCCAACACATACCTCGAAGGAACCTATAGCGAGTTCTACCCCAACATCTCCCGCAATGCCGAAGGCATGAAGCGCCTGTTCACGCAGTTCTCGTTTCCGGGCGGCATTCCGAGCCATGTTGCTCCCGAGACGCCGGGCTCGATTCACGAAGGCGGCGAGTTGGGTTACTCGTTGCTGCACGCCTATGGCGCCGCGTTCGACAATCCCGATCTGTTCGCACTCTGCGTGATTGGCGACGGCGAAGCGGAGACTGGCGCGCTCGCGACGAGCTGGCATTCCAACAAGTTTTTCAACCCCACGCGCGATGGCGCCGTGATCCCGATCCTCCATCTGAACGGGTACAAGATCGCCGGTCCAACCGTCCTGGCTCGCATCAGCCATCAGGAATTGACGGAGCTGCTCGAGGGCTGTGGCTACAAGCCGTATTTCGTCGAGGGTGACGATCCAGCGCCCATGCATCAGCTTATGGCGTCAACGTTTGACATGGTGGTGCAGGAAATTCGCGATATCCAGAAGAATGTCCGCGCCAATGGCTTTCACGAGCGGCAGCCCTGGCCGATGATTGTTATGCGTACTCCGAAAGGCTGGACGGGGCCCAAAGAGGTCGACGGGGTCCCCATAGAGGGAACATTCCGCGCCCACCAGGTTCCGCTTACCGAGCTGGCCGCCAAACCGGAACACCTGAAAATGCTCGAAAGCTGGATGAAGAGCTACAAGCCGGAGGAGCTATTTGACGACAACGGCACGTTGATTCCGGAGCTGTGTGAACTCGCGCCCAAAGGCACGCACCGCATGGGCGCGAACCCCAACGCCAACGGCGGTCTTCTCCTGAAAGATCTGCGGCTCCCCGACTTCCGCGAATACGCTGTCGATGTCCCCAAGCCGGGAGCCGTCACGGCCGAAGCCACTCGCATTCTGGGCGACTTCCTGCGCGACATCATGAAAAACAACGCGGACAACAAAAACTTCCGAGTCTTCGGGCCGGACGAGACCGCGTCCAATCGCCTCAACGCCCTTTTCACGGTGACGGACCGCATGTCCACCGCAACGGTCCTTCCGACGGATGAAAACGTCTCGCCCGACGGCCGTGTGATGGAGGTCCTCAGCGAGCATATGTGCCAGGGTTGGCTTGAAGGCTACCTGCTTACCGGTCGCCACGGCTTCTTCTCCTGCTACGAGGCGTTTATCCACATCATCGATTCCATGTTCAATCAACATGCGAAATGGCTGAAAACCACGAACAAGATTCCGTGGCGCAGGCCGATCGCCTCGTTGAACTACCTGCTCACCTCGCACGTCTGGCGGCAGGACCACAACGGCTTCAGCCACCAGGACCCGGGTTTCATTGACCATGTCGTGAACAAGAAAGCCGACGTCGTCCGCGTTTACCTGCCGCCCGACGCGAACACGCTGCTCTCGGTGGGTAACCACTGCCTGCGCAGCCGCCAATACGTCAACGTCATCATCGCCGGCAAACAGCCTGCGCTGCAGTATCTCAACATGGAAGCTGCGATTCGCCACTGCACAGCCGGCATTGGCATTTGGGAGTGGGCCAGCAACGACGACGGCAACGAGCCGGATGTCGTAATGGCATGCTGCGGCGACATCCCGACGCTCGAAACCCTGGCGGCCGTCGATTTTCTTCGCCGCCGCCTGCCCGACGTGAAGATTCGCGTAGTCAACGTCGTCGATCTGATGACGCTGCAACCCTCCACTGAGCATCCGCACGGCCTCTCTGACCGCGATTTCGATTCGATGTTCACCACCGACAGGCCGATCGTTTTCGCGTTTCACGGCTATCCCTGGTTGATCCATCGCCTCACTTATCGCCGCCACAATCATGACAATATGCACGTGCGCGGCTACAAGGAAGAGGGCACCACGACGACGCCATTCGATATGACGGTACTTAACGATCTGGATCGTTACCACCTCGCGGGCGATGTGCTCGATCGCGTGCCCCGGCTACGGAATGTCGCGGCCCACGTGAAACAGGAACTGCGCAATCGCCTGATTGAGCACAAACTCTACATCGCGAAACACGGCGACGACATGCCGGAAATTCGCGACTGGAAATGGGGCCAGTGAAGGCTCTCGTCCTAAATGCCGGGTCGAGCAGTCTGAAAGTGATGCTATGGCAGGTGGAGGGCACGCTGCCCTCCATGCCGCCCAAAGCCCTTTGGCGGAAACACGTCGAGTGGCACGATAAGGCCATCGAGTTCGATTCCGTTCTCGGTTCGATTCCGGACGCGGCGAGTATCGATGTTGTGGGGCATCGCATTGTTCACGGCGGCTCCAGGTTCCGCGAGAGCACCCGAATTACGCCCGAGGTGCGCGATGCTATCGCCAAAATGGGTGAATTCGCGCCGGAGCACAATCGCGTGGAATTGGCCGGCATTCAGGCCGTAGAACGCGTGCTTCGGCCGGACACGCCGCAAGTCGCCGTGTTCGACACGGCGTTTCACGCCACCCTGGCGCCGCCCGCTTACGTGTATCCTGGTCCGTACGAGTGGGTCGATCAAGGCATCCGGCGTTACGGTTTTCACGGTATCAGTCACCAGTACGTGAGCCGCCGCGCCGCCGAGATGCTGGGGCGCGACCTGAAATCGCTGCGGCTGGTCACATGCCATCTCGGAAACGGCTGCTCGCTGGCGGCAATCCGTAACGGCGCGAGCGTCGACACCACCATGGGCTTCACGCCGCTCGATGGCGTCATGATGGGTTCACGCTCCGGTTCGGTGGATCCCGGCATTCTCATCGCGCTGGTTCGAGACCAGGGTTATACGGCCGATCGCCTCGATCACACGCTGAACGAAGAATCGGGTCTGAAGGGTGTGTCCGGCGTCTCCAGCGACATGCGCGAGGTCCTGGCAGCGATTGAGATGGGCAACGAACGCGCCCGTCTCGCCTTCGACGTCTACACTCATCGCCTGATTCAGGAAATCGGGGCAATGATCGCGAGCGTCGGCGGCATTGACGCTCTGATATTCACCGCCGGTGTAGGCGAAAATTGCGCTCCGCTCCGCGAAATTGTGTGCCGCCAATTCTCGTTTCTGGGAATCGCCATCGACCCTGCCCGTAACGCGGAAACACCCGTCGACGCCGAAATCAGCTCGGCTGACTCCGGGGCGAGAATCCTCGTCATCCACACCGAAGAAGATTGGGAAATCGCGCGGGAATGCTGCCGGTTGTATAATCGAGATTAACCTTCCAGGATTTCGCCAATGTTGTTCCGCGTTTTTTCAGCCCTCGTATTCTGCGTGTCCCTCCCGCTCTTTGCCCGCGAAGAATGGGTCCGCCTGACCACCCCGCACTTCGAAATGCTCACCACGGCGGGTGAGAAGAAGGGCCGTGAAGCGATTCTGTATTTCGAGCAGGTCCGCTCTTTTTTCATTCAGGCTTCGCCTAAGAAACAGGCGCCTCAATTTCCGGTGCGCATCGTCGCCTTTCGTTCGGAGAAAGAATACGCGCCTTACCGCCCGAATGAATCTGCGATTGCGTATTACCATCGCGACCGCAGCCGCGACTCCATCGTGATGGAGGATATTCAGTCTGAACACTTTCCGGTCGCCATCCACGAGTACACGCACCTCATCATCGAGCACTCCGGCTTGAAGTTGCCGGTTTGGATGAACGAAGGTTGGGCCGAGCTTTATTCGACGTTAAGGCCGCAGGGCAAGCAGGCACTCGTCGGCGACATTCCTTTGGGCAGGCTGCAGATCCTCCGCACGGAAAAATGGCTCGATCTGGCAACTGTGACGTCCGTCGATCGCAACTCGCCGCTCTATAACGAGAAGAACAAATCTCACATTTTCTATTCCGAGGCTTGGGCGCTCATGCACATGCTGTATCTGTCGGACGCATATAGGCCCAATTTCACAAAGTTCGTAGTCACGGTTGCCAATGGAAAAACGACGGCTGAAGCTTTCGAGAGCGTATATGGCCGCTCGCTCGCCGACGTCCAGAAGGACCTCAACGGCTACGTCCTCGGCTCGTTTTTTCATGGCGCGCTGTTCGACATCAAGCTTGCCAAGTCGGAAGAAGACGCCGACGTCAGTACGCCGTTGAGTTTCGAGGTGCAAATGGCGCTGGCTGATCTCCTGGCGGGGCGTAAGCCCGACGAAGCGCGGCAGCGCTATGAGCAGATCGCGAAGGAGAATCCGGGCAGACCGGAGGTAGAGGAATCGCTGGGGTATCTGGCGTGGCGTGATAAGGACATTGCCGGCGCTCGTGAGCACTTTGCCAAGGCGATTGCCGCGGGAACCAAGAACCCTCAGATGTGCTTCCACTATGCGATGCTCGATCGCAGGGGAGGGGATCTCAAGAAGGAAGCCATACCGGCCCTCGATAGGGCGCTGGAGTTAAAGCCCGATTACCTTGAAGCGCGCCTCGAACTCGGAATGATGTACCTCAACATGCATGAGTGGAACGCCGCGCTGATCAATCTGGCCACGATCAAACACGTCGACGAGGAGCATGCGCACCGGCTCTTTTCAGGCCTTGCATATGCAGACATGCACCTGGGCGACGCTGAGGCGGCGCGTAAAAATGCGGAATTGGCGAAGAAGTATGCGGCAACAGATGACGAAAAACGGCAGTCGGACGAGCTGTTGCGTTATCTGGATCGCACGCCCGCATCACGGCCACAATAGCGATTCTTTGCAGACCGCGAGAGTGGATGAAGACAGGGTGGGGCAGGCGGTTTCGCCTGCGCATCCCCGGTGCCGTCTAAAGCACAGGCGAAACCGCCTGTGTCACTTTTTACTAGCGATGCAGCCTTCCTAATCTCGCGCGACCAGCGAGCGCATCCGCCGTACCACTTCATTAATCCCAAGAATCTGCGTCGACAACTCTGTGCTAGCCGCCGCGCTCTCCTCGGCATGCGCGGCATTCGACTGCGTCACCTTCTCGATGCGGGCAATCGCGGCCCCGACCTGGGCGGTTCCCCTGCTTTGCTCCTCGCTGGCAACGCTCACCTCGTCCACCAATACCCTGACTTTGCCGGATTCATCCGAGATAGCGCGGATCGCCTCCACCACGTTGTCCACTTTGGCTTTGCCGTCGTTCGACTTGGCAATCGATTCCTCGATCAGCCCGGCCGTATCCTGCGCCGCCTGCGCGCAACGTTGCGCCAGGTTGCGAACTTCGTCCGCCACCACCGCAAATCCCAACCCCGCTTCTCCGGCCCGAGCCGCTTCCACCGCGGCATTTAGCGCCAGAATGTTGGTCTGGAACGCAATCTCGTCAATCACCTTGATGATCTTCGAAATCTTCCCGCTTTGCGTGGTGATCTCGGTGATGGAATGCACCATTTCCTCCAGCGACTGGTTCGTTGCGACAAATCTGCGCTGCGAATCTGTCACTAACTCCGCCGCGGCGCGCGAACTCTCGCTGTTCTTTCGCGCCATGGATCCGATCTCCTCGCTCGACGACGACGTTTCCTGCAGCGACGCCGCCTGTTCCACCGCCCCCTGTGCCAACGACTGGCTCGCGGAACTCAACTGCTGCGCCGAAGCCTCCACCTGGGCTACCGCCTCGCTCACTTCCAATAGCCCCTCGCGCAACGTTTTCGAGATGCGGTGAACCAGCCACAGAACCGCGCCTGCCACCAGCACATTCAGAAAAATGAGCAGGAACGCTTCGCGGCGGCTGCCTTGGACATCGGCTCGTCCCTGCTCGTCGGAAAGCAAAAGCACTGCGTGCGCCCGGTCAGCCAAAAGCTTTGCGGCCTTCTCCGCCTCCGTCAAAATCGGAAACATCCTGTCAGTCAGAATAGTGTGGGCGTCTTCAAATTTCCCGGTACTAGCGAGCGCCACGTATTCCTTGTTGTGCTCCAGCCAGCTACGCGCCCCAGCCTCCACGCTATCCAGGGCCTGGCGGGAAACATCGTCTGTAAGCAACGGGCGTACTTCCCCGGCCTGCCGGCTTACCGCCTTTCCCGCCGACTCGAGTCTCTGTATGATTTCGTCGATATTGGCCGACGTATGACAAGCCGAGCAAGTGGCGGCTTCGCTGCTGCCTGCCTGGGAAGCGGCGCCGTGGTGTTCCATTTGAACGATCGTGTACGCGATCTGCTCGCGCATGGTCTCGCTCTTCATCTCCTGGAATGCTCCCCGGGCCGTGGCAATATCGTCCAGTTTCTTTGCGGTCGTGTTCACCGCCGCATCCAGAGAATGGCCCAAAGTAGAGATGGCCCTTAAGGAGGTGTAGCTCAACATCAACAGTGTGAACACCAGAGACGCTACACCGAGCGACAGTTTTGTTTTGACGGTTAGCCGATGAGACATGGTCGATGGGCCTAACTCCTTATCGGCCCACGACCGGGAGAAAATCAGTAATTTCTATCGTCGAGGTGGTTCAGGCGAGGTGTTTTGCCACACTTGCACCCAATCCACCAGCATCATCTGTGGAAATACCGTCGTGGAATCCGGATTCCCCGGCCACGACCCGCCGACGGCCACGTTCAACAGCAGGAAAAACGGATGATCGAAAACCCATTTTGTGCCGACAGGAAGATTGGACGGAGTCACGGTATAGTAGCGATGTCCGTCGACCAGAAAAACCATGATGTCCGGCGACCATTCGACCCCATAAACGTGATAGTCGTCCGCGAACCTCTGCGCGGCAGGCAACTCGAATTTCGCGGTCAGCGGGCTGTCTCCGGAATACCCGGGCCCGTGCAGGGTTCCATGAACGATCAATGGCTCTTTCCCGATGTTCTCCATGATGTCGACCTCGCCGCAGTCCGGCCAACCTACTGACGAGATGTTGTCTCCCAGCATCCAGAACGCCGGCCACAATCCCTGCCCGTACGGAATCCTGATGCGCGCCTCGATGCGCCCATACTGAATCGCAAAGCGGCCCTGCGTCTTCAGCCGCGCCGATGTGTATGATCCGTCCGGCATCCGCACGGCCTTAATCACCAGGTTTCCGCTGCCATCCTGAAAAACGTTCGTGGGTTGGTTGGTGTAAATCTCCAGTTCCTGGTTGCCCCAACCGCCTCCACCCAGGTCGTAAGTCCACTTCGTCGCGTCGGGAGCAGTGCCCGCCGGCCCTTTGAAATCGTCGCTCCAGACGATCTTCCATGCCGCGTGCGCCGGCATCAGCGCCATCATGGAAATCGCTGCCGCTAACAGAAATCGCATCACACTTCCAAGCCAACGGAGCGCATCAGCTCGAGCGCGTTGCTATGCTCGACGACGCCGGGCATCAGGTGATAATTGAACTGCAGTTGCCCATCCACGATTGTATCGGTGAAATGCACATTCGCGGCCCGCTCTTCGAGCATATCGGCGATCCCTACCAGCGCGAGATCGTGCGTCGTAATCATGCCGATAGCGCCACGGTCCACCAGCGAGCGCACAATTGCCGCGGCCCCGATTCTGCGGTCGTGAGAATTCGTGCCGCTTAGGACTTCGTCAATCAGGAACAACAGCGGGCGGTCACCTTGCGTCAGGTCTTTGATGTGGCGCAGGCGCGTGATCTCGGCATAAAAGCGCGAGCGGCCGTCCTGCAGCGAATCGACCACGCGAATCGACGCGCCCACGGTGACCGGCGATATCTTCAGCCGCCGGGCTCGCACCGGCGCGCCAGCCCATGCCATTACGGTGCTGAGGCCAACGGACCGCAGCAGCGTGCTCTTGCCCGACATGTTCGAGCCGCTGACGATGAGCAGCTGCAAATCTCCTCCCAAACGCACGTCGTTGCGGACGCAGCCGGTTTCCGACATCAGCGGATGGCCCAACGCTTCTGCATCGAATTCGGCTGGGCCCGCGGCTATTGTGGGAAATACGTCGGCGGGATGTTCGAAGCTGTAGCTAGCCAGTGAACACAGCGCTTCAAATTCACCGACGGCAAGCAGCCACCGCCGGATTCCCGGGCCCGAACGTGTGCGCCACTCCTCCACCGCCATCGCCATTTGCGTTCCCCACAGGAAAGCGGCGAGGATCGGCGCCAGGAATTGATTGTGCTGGTACTCCCACAAATCAACCAGTTTTCCGAGCCGGCGTATTCGGTCCGACGCGATCTGGTGATCGATTTGAAGCTCCTCCTGCATCCGGCGAAGAAGCGGCGCCGCAAACTTCTGTTGTTCGATACACCGCAGAACATCGGCGACCAGCGAGAGTTCCTGGGCCGGCTTTTGAACGGCGTCATGCACGCGCTGAACCCGCTGGTGAAGCCATCCGCTAAAGACGAGTTCCACCAGGATCGCGGCCAGAAAGGGCGTGCGCTTCGTTACGCCGGCCATGTACAGCCCCAGCGTAATGACGAAGATCGCAACGATCGCCTTGGCGGCGTTTCGGCTTCCGCGTGGAAACCGGACGGGTGGTTCTTCGCCCCATTTGGAAAGCGGCTCCAACTTTACTCCGGAACGGAGAGTCTCTCCGAGAACCGCCAACTCCTCCCGCAAGTCGAGACGCTCCCGCAGATCCGCAACGGCCTGCTGCCGTTCCAATACTGCCTCGGCCGACGAGGGACTGAGCAGCCAACTGGCGAGCACCTCCTCGCCGGGCAAAGTCCGTGCCGTGCAAAGCAACTCAAACAGTGATCCGCGCCCGAGAATATCGAGATCATCCGCATAGACGTGCGAGGCATCGCGATAGTGCTCGCCGCCTTCGCCTTTGCCGATCCAGCGATCTTCAATCCGCGCCATGCCCTGTTCATAGAACTTCACGGCGCGATTCGCCCGCTCCAGGCGCTCCAGCACCCGGGAATGCCACCACATCAGCCACATGAAAACAACGAACGGAACCACCAGCCAGAACGGCGATAGCCACACCCGCCCAAATATGAAATACGACAGCACTGCCGCTGCGAGGCCCACGCCAAGCCGGTAATTGCCGATCCTCCGATGCAGGCGCTCCTGGGTGTTCTGTATCGCCCGGCGCTGTTCCAGCCGGGCGCGATATTCCGCGGCAACGTCCACAATGCTACGTTAGCAGGACGTGGATGAAGAACCCGTTCGCATCCCGATCACGGACGTCTTCGACCTGCATACCGTGCCGCCGCGCGATGTTAAGCCGATCGTCGAAGAGTATCTGATCGAGGCTCACCGTTTGGGTTTACGTGCGCTACGCATCATTCATGGCCGCGGCATAGGAGTCCAACGCGAGATTGTGCGTTCGGTTCTGGCGAACACATCTTTCGTGGAGAGTTTTGGCGACGCACCGGCGGCGGCAGGCGGCTGGGGCGCCACCATCGTAACGCTCAAAAACTAACGATCAGCCGGCAATACGCGCTCGTTCCCGGAAAACTATGCGCCGTCTGATGCCGGCGTCCCACGCTAGAAGCGATAAACCGGCGGCGTAATGCCCTTCGCTCGCTCGTACACCTCGGCCTGCGCCCGATGGTGCGCGGTGTGTACGAACATCCCAAGCAGAATCTCGCGCCCCGTGGCCTCCGGACGCTCATACCAGTCCAGTTTGTAGGTCCTCGCAAGTTGCTCGGGAGTGAATTTCCCGAGTTGCCCGATGCAATAATCGAACGATTTCCGCAACAGGTCCATTGCGATCGCCTTGGCCTGACCTTTTGGCAGTTCCTTGGGAACCTCCAACGGGTTGGGCACACCGGCAACCTGGGCAAAACGGAATGACTGTGAACTCGCGATGTGGATCATGAGCGCGGCGAAGCTCATTTCTCCGTCAGCGACCTTGAAACCGTATTGATCGGCCGGCATAGCATCGGCGACCGCGAGAGTAAATTCCTTCGACATCTGCCATTCCTTGACAATTTGCTCGTTCGAAGGAGCAACCTGGGCGTACCCGGCGACCCAGAGCAGGAGCACAGCGAAACGCATGCATTCAGACTAGCGCAGTGGGATTCGAGAGCTCGCCGAATCCCGGAACCCGGATCGACACGACATCCCCGGCAGCCAGGGCAGATTCCTCCGTCACGATGATGCCGGTGCCGGTCAACAAAGCCGAGCCGGCCGGAACGGGATTCGACCGCAGCAAATACTCGATCAGCGTTTCAATTTTACGGTTGAGCTTGGACGTCGAAGTCTCGCCCGAAAAGATTTCCTTGCCGTCCCGCGTGATCGTGCACGTCATCTCCAGGTTGTAGGGATCGGCGACAGCGTCGGCGGTCACGATCACCGGGCCGAGAGCGCATGAACCCGTGTACGTCTTCGATTGCGGCAGATACAAGGGGTTCTCGCGCTCGATGTCCCAGGCGGAGACATCATTCGCGAGCGTGTATCCAAGGATCTTCCCCGCGCTTCCGAGCACGACCGCCAACTCAGGCTCCGGGGCGGTGAATCGGGAGTCGGACCGGATTCCGATCGGCTCGCCCGGGCCAACGCACACTCGCGATGTCCCCTTAAAAAACACCTCGGGCCGAGGCTCCCGATAGACGTGAGCGTAGAAGCCTTCGCGCGTACCGTGTTCGGCGTCGCGAAAGGCGGCGCTCGACTGGTAGGTGCAGCCGCAGGCCCATACTTCGCGTGGCTTAAAGGGAATCAACGGGACTGCGTGTTCCCGAATGGACGCAGCCAACCGCCCCGCCAGTTGTCCGAGCCCAACATGCTCCTTGTCCGCCCGGCAAATCAACTCGTACAAGCGATACTCCGGAATTGGCCGGGCGTACCCTTCTTCGAAAATGGCGGCCTGAACTTCGTTATGCCACCGAATTTGTCCTAAACGCATGATTCAGTACTTGAGGTAGATAGTCTTGTAATCGCTGTAAAACTCTAACGCCGCGGGCCCTTGTTCCTTCACCCCGAAGCTGGATTCTTTGGTGCCGCCGAAAGGCAGTTGGTATTCGACGCCGGCGCTTGGAAGATTGACGGTGAGCAGTCCGGCCTCCATACGATAGATGTATTCGAAAACGCGGCTGACATTGGTGGTCTGAATCGACGCCGAAAGCCCGAACGGAATATTGTTAGCGATGCGCATGGCATCGTCGAAATCTTTCGCCCGCATTACCGCCAGCACAGGACCGAAGATCTCCTCTCGAGCGATGGTCATCTCTTCGGTTACGTCCGCGAAGATGGTAGGAGCGACGAAGTAGCCCTTGTCGTAAGCACCGCCCGTCAGGCGATGCCCCCCGACTCGCGGCGCGCCCGCTTCTTTCTCGCCAATCCCGATGTACTTCAGATCCGTGTCGAGCTGCGCCTGGTCCACCGCCGGGCCAATGTCGATGCCGGGCTCCATACCGTTTCCGACTTTCAGTTTCTTCGTCCGTTCCACCAGCGCATCGAGGAAACGGTCGTAGATCGAGTCCTCAACGATCGCCCGGCTGGTGGCCGTGCATTTCTGGCCCGTCGAAAAGAATGCGGCGTTCACCACATTCTCGACCGCGGAATTGAAGTCGGCGTCGGCAAGGACGATGGTCGGGTTCTTGCCGCCCATTTCGAGCTGAATCCTCAACGCCCGTTTGGACGCTTCGCCGTGCAGCCAACGCCCCACCTCGCACGACCCCGTAAACGAGACGCCTTTGAGCGGCTTGGCATTCACCAGCGCGCTGCCCAGCTCACCTCCGGCGCCCGCGACAAAATTCACCACGCCTTTCGGTATGCCTGCCTGGTGACAAGCCTCGACGATCCTCCAGGCGCTGAGAGGCGCCGAAGAAGCCGGTTTGATCACGACCGTATTGCCGCAAATGAGCGCGGGCGCCAGCTTCCAGGCCGGGATGGCGCTCGGGAAGTTCCACGGCGTTACAAGCCCCACGACACCCAGCGGCTTCCGGATGGAAAACATGTGCACGCGATCGCGCTCGGAGGGAACCAGGAATCCCGGCATTCGAGCGCCCTCGCCAGCGAAATAACGAAAGATGTTGATGGCACGCCGCACCTCGCCCTTCGCTTCAGGCAAGGTTTTACCTTCCTCCCGGGTCATGTCGGCGGCAATTTGATCAAATTCCCGATCCAGGATGTCGGCAACCTTGAAAAGATAATTGCCGCGCGCCGGCGCCGGCATTCCCGACCACCCAGGAAACGCGGACTGTGCGGCCTCCGCCGCGGCTTCTACATCCGCGGTTGTTCCTTTAACGAAGAGGCCGACCACTTCATCAGTGTTGGCCGGATTGCGATTCTCAAAAGTTGGCCCCTCAACCCACTCGCCCTGAATGTAGTTGGCAAAAAGCACTAGAACGCCACCTTGGGCACCGCGCGGGCTCCCGGCTCCGTCTTGAAATAAGCATCGTTGCGCTGGAATCCGAAGAGTGCCGCGGCGATGTTCTTGGGGAAGAGCTGGATGTCGGTGTTGTACGACTGCACAGTCTGGTTGTACTTGCGCCGTTCTACCGCGATCCGATTCTCGGTGCCCGCGAGCTCGTCCTGCAGCCGCAGGAAGTTCTCGTTGGACTTGAGCTGCGGGTAGTTCTCCACCACCACGAGCAAGCGGCTCAGAGCTGTATCGAGCTGGCCGTTTGCGTTAATTTTCTCCTGCGGGGTGCGTGCGCCGCCCAGGGCTGCCCGCGCATCGGTGACTTCTTTAATCACCGTCTGCTCCTGCTTGGCGAATCCTTTTACTGTCTCCACCAGGTTGGGAATCAGGTCGGCGCGCCGTTGCAGCGCGACATCGACCTGTGACCAGGCGCCGTTGATCGACTCCCGTTCGGTCACCAACTGGTTTCGGTCGCCTATTGCGGTACCGACGATGATAACTCCCAGCAGAATCAGGACCACGATCACAATCAATGCGATCTTCATGCGTTCGTCACCTCATTTGTCGAGTCGGTCTACAAATGCAACCAGAATCTCGATCTGTTTTAAATAACGTTCAAACAGCGTGTCAGGTTCGACGTCGAGTTCCCTCTTCTTCTGCTCGCGCACATCCAGCAGTTCGTGAAACGGGGCGGGATCGGCGCCTAATTCGGCCAGTTTGTCCGCAACCTCGCGCTTCGGCCATCCTACGCTCTTGCCCGACAGCAACAGGGCGTGCCGGGCCAGCACGCAGAAGGTGGAAACCGAATCCAGCATTAAGCGTAGCAAGGCTTTGCTGTCCGATAAAACGCCGCCGGCTTTTTGGCGCAGGCGAAGCAGCTTGGCGCGCAGGTCGTGCTCCACCTGGGCACGATAAAACGTGTGGTCGATCACGAGGTCGGCGATCACGTCTTTTCCGAACAGCACCTTGCGCTGCTCCTGCATGTCGTGAAACTCAATGGGGAAGCAGTCGGTGGAGGTGCGGACTTCATCCTCGCTCATCAGCAGCGGGCTGGGGTTGCCCAAGCCGGTCCACCAGCGGAAGATCGGCTCAGCATCGGCCAGCTCGCGAGGCGCAACTTTGGTGAGCACGCAGAAGACATTGAGATCGGAATACTTCGCGTGATGGTTGCCGCCCGCTCCCGAACCATAGAGAATTACGGACACGAGGCGGTCTTTGTGAGCCGATTGAAGGCGATTCACGAGGTCCGATAGTTTCTTGTCCATCTCAGTTTTCTCCGTCGTTTTTCCGAAGCGGCGAAACCACCTGCTTCACCTTCCACGGAATCCAAAACCCGGCGTACGGCAGGTTTGCAACCCGCATCACCACTTTGAAACGCCTCCACATGCACCGGTAACAAACCGGTGCGCAGGATGCAATCCTGCTTTACTGCGCCAGCTTTTTCCCGTCGTGGAAAAACTTAGCGACATTTGGGTTTCAGCCCGCTGCACCCCTTCCACGATCTCCAATAGCCGCAGTGTAAACCTACCAGTCGCTGGAGGCGCCGCCGCCCCCCGAATCACCACCACCGAAGCCTCCAAAGCCCCCGCCACCGGAATCGCCGCCAAAGCCACCTCCGCCCCAACCGCCCCGCCGGCCGCCTCCCAGAATATTCCCGAGGAGCATTCCCGCGAGGAATCCGCCACCTCCGCCTCCGCCCCGGAGCAGCCAGAACAGGATGAACAGACCGAAGATGATCATCGGCCAGGGAATGTGCGACCGCTGAGCGGAGACCGGGGCGCGGCGTACCAAATGAGTATCGAGCGTCACGCCTTTAGCCTTAGCGATGGTCGATCCCATCACCTCGGCCGAGGCCATCATTGCCGGCCCATACCGCTGCTCGCGAAGATACGGCCGCAACTCGCGCAAAGTGCTGCCTACAAACCCGTCGGGAAGAATCGGCTCCAGACCGTAGCCGACCTCGATGCGATCCCGCCGGTCCTGGACCGCCAGGAGCAGCATAATGCCGTTGTCCTGACCCTTTTTGCCCACTCCCCACTTGCGGAACAGGTCATTCGTGACGTCCTCGATCGGGTTGCCATCCAGAGAGCCGATGGTAACGAGCGCCATCTGCACGCCTGTGGCGCGCTCCACTTGCCCGCAATACGACTCCAGCTGCGCGCGCGATCCGGCATCAATAACTTGCGCAAAATCACTGACGTAGCCTTGCGGCTTGAGAGAATTGAGATCCAGTGCACAGAGGGGCAGCCAGAGCAGTGCCCCGGCGAGAAAGCACTTTCGGATCAGCAGGTCAGTTCCTCGCGGCGGATCTTGAACTCACCGAGATTGCCGAGCATCGCCATCGTGATGTTCCTGGCATCAAAGAATTCGCGGGCGACACGCTGTACTTCCTCGGCCGTCACCCTCTCAATACTATCCACCATCTCATCGAGCGAGAAGAACCGCTTAAAATAGAGCTCCTGGCGCGCCAGGTTCCCCATGCGGCTGGAAGTCGATTCCAGGCCGAGCATGAACGATCCCTTCAGGTGATCCTTCGCGCGCCGCAACTCATCCGCAGGGACCAAGTTCTCCTTCAGATCCCGAAACTCCTGGGTGATCGAGTCGACTACTTTGCGCGCCGCTTCAAGAGAGGTGCCGGCGTAAATCGCCAGGCATCCCGTGTCGCGATACATGCTCAGCTCGGAATAGACCGCGTAGGCGAGGCCCTGCTTCTCGCGAATGTTCTGGAACAGCCGCGAACTCATGCCCCCGCCCAAAACTGTGTTCAATACGTAGCAGATGAAGCGATCCTCGTGCGGCAGCGGATACGCCGGCACGCCCATGTAGAGGTGCATCTGCTCGAGCGATGTCTTATTCCGGAATACCAGGCGCGCGTGGGGGGTCGGCGGACGATCGGCCGCCTTGCCGGCGTTGATCCGAAGATCCTCGAAATGTTCGCCCGCGAGCTGCACGATGGCATCATGGCGGAGATTTCCGGCGGCCGTGATGGTAATGTTCGAAGGCTCGTAAACGCGCGTGTAGTATTCGTGCAGCATGCCCTGATCGAACCCCCGCACTGTGTCCTTCGTGCCGAGGATCGGCTTGCCCAGAGGGTGGTCCTTCCAGAAATTGCTGGAGAAGATCTCGTGCAGGAGGTACTCCGGATTGTCTACCTCCATCTTCAGTTCTTCGAGGATGACGCCCTTTTCTTTCTCGATGTCCTCCTCGCGGAACAGCGGGTTCCGGACCAGGTCGGAAAGAACGTTAAATGCCAGCGGAAGATGCTCATCCAACACTTTGGTGTTGTAACTGACCATCTCCTTGGCGGTGAAGGCGTCCAGTCCCCCTCCGATCGAGTCCACGGACCGGGCGATGTCCTCGGCGGACCGGTTCTTGGTGCCCTTGAACACCATGTGCTCAATAAAATGCGAAATCCCGTTCTCTTGCGAGGTTTCTCTCCGCGATCCGGTCCCAATCCAGATCCCCAGGGAAACCGATCGCACGTGAGGCATGTGTTCCGTGATAATTCGAACACCGTTGGAGAGGGTTGTTGCCTCGACTTCTCGAAGGTTAGTCAATGTAGATGATGCCATCAAAGGCCCTGCGACAGCTTACCTCTATTCTATCGCGCCCCGTCTGGTAGCGCCCTTTCGGTCCAACAACAGACGGTGTTCGCCCTTCTTTCGCCAGCCTAAACGTTGGGGCCAAACGACCGATGATTAACTTTAAGCCAATCGCAATGTTACGAGAGCCCCACTTGGATGAGTGCCGTCGACAGCTTTCCAAAATTGTTGTTGAAGTATTCAACACCATGCTCGACACGCAGGTGTCCCCGTCGAAGGTGCCCTGGGAACCAGGCCTCGAATGCGTCGTTGGGGTGGTAAGACTTTCGGGAGGTTGGGAGGGAGCGGTCTCATTTCAGTGTTCTTTGCGTCAGGCAGCTCGTTTTTCGGAGCAGATTACGCGCAAACCCTGCCCCCTGAAGCCGAACCGGATCGTGCGGGATGTGGTTGGAGAATTGGCAAACGTAATCACCGGCAACATTAAGTGCTTTTTCCCAAGGGGCGTTAACACCAGCTTCCCGCTGGTGATGTATGGGACGGAGCATTCCATCCGAATAGCCGGCCCCGTCGTCCGCCTGCCTTTTCTCGTGGAAGATGGCGAGGTCTTCTGGATTGGGCTGCGCAGCCTCAATGCGGGTGAGGCGCAAGGGGTGAGGAGCACGTCATTAGCTGTTGTGGCGTGATGAAGTGGCGCGGGCGTTTTCGCCTGTGCATTTCTGGTGATTCCGAATTCAGGCTCAAGCCCAGCTCCACCCTTCCACAGAACCCACGCCCGCGATCGTACTCCCTTAATGCCAACCCTAGTTCCCGTCGATAGATAGGTATATCTCCACAGGAGGATGCAATGCAGACAGTCGAGCCAGTCGTACCCGCCGAAACGATACGCCGATCCGTCCGTTCCGGCAAGTATCTGGCCTTCAATCTCGGGAAGGAGATGTATGGCCTGCACGTGAGTAAGGTGCGAGAGATCGTAGGTTACCAGGAGACCGCCTCGGTGCCCTATACACCGTCTTACGTCCGGGGTGTAATCAATTTACGCGGGAAACTCATTCCCGTGGTCGACCTGAGGATGAAGTTCGGCCTCGACGGCTCGGACCACAACGAGCGTACTTGCGTGATCGTTGTGCAGGTACCGGGAGAACACGATACTTTCCTGCTCGGTGTTGTCGTCGATGGGGTCTCGGAAGTGCTCACTTTTGCGGAATCGGAAATCGAGGACACTCCGGATTTTGGAGACGGGGCGGCAGACGGGGCTATTCTCGGGATCGCCAAGGGCAAGAACGGCATCTACGTCCTGCTCGATATCGATCGGGTGCTCGGGCGCCAGGAACTGCGCTCGAATCCTGGAGCTTAAGAGGGAAAGATGGCGGATTCCCCCGAGGTATACGACCCCAATCGACCGTTTGCAGCCTTCGCAAGCGACCCGGAGCTGGTGGCGGACTTCATACTCGAATCGCGCGAGCACCTTTCGGCCATCGAAGGCCATCTGTTGGTGCTGGAGCAGGATCCCGCGAACACGGAAGCAATCCACACGATTTTCCGTGGATTCCACACCATAAAAGGGCTCGCCGGATTCCTCGAACTGGATGCCGTCCGGGAGGTGGCCCACGAAATTGAGACCGTTCTCGACGCGGCGCGTAATGGGATTGTGAAAATCGGCCCCGACGTCGCCGATGTCATTCTGCAAAGCGCCGATTTTCTGAATCGCTCCATCACGGTCCTGGAGGCGGGGCTGCAAGGCAACTCAGTTCCGCTTACCCGTTTGGAACCCGGGCTGTTAGCATCGATTCGCGCCGTGCTTGACGGGCCGCGCACGCAGGAGACCGCAACTCCCAAAGCCAGCGAAGTCATTCCACCGCCGCCTCCGCCTCCGCCGGTTGAGGAACCACGCGCCGACATCCCATCCGGACCGGCTACCGCGCCGGCATCACCAAAACCGGAGTCCCACGATGGAGCACCGGTCGGCCACGCCTCCGCCGCGGAATCCCGCAGCGTCAAGGTCAACACCCAGAAACTCGATCGACTGGTGGAACTGGTGGGCGAAATGGTAATTGCCCAGGCCCTGGTCCGCCACGACCCCAACCTCGCCGTCGACCGCAATTCCAGCCTCTCGCGTAATCTGTCGCAACTCAGCCGCATCATCAACGAGGTCCAGGAGACCAGCATGTCCATGCGCATGGTGCCCATCGGGCAGCTGTTCTCCAAAATGCAGCGTCTTGTCCGCGATTTAGGTCGCAAAATGGGCAAATCGGTCGAAATGGTCATGGAGGGTGATCAGACAGAACTCGATCGCCGTATTGTCGAGGAACTGGCTGACCCGATGATGCACATGATCCGTAACGCCGTCGATCACGGGATCGAAGATTCGCAAACCCGCAAAGAAGCCGGCAAGAGCGAAACGGCCACAGTCATGCTTCGTGCCGCCCATCAAGGCGGACAGATCGTGATTGAGATTATCGACGACGGGCGCGGGTTGAACCTGGAAAAGATCCGGCGTACCGGCATCAATCGCGGATTGATCGACGAGAACGCCGAAATGACCGACTCCGAGGTTGCCAATCTCATCCTGGTACCGGGGTTCTCCACTGCCGATAAAGTGACCGATATTTCCGGACGCGGCGTGGGTATGGATGTCGTGAAGCGCCAGATCCAGCAACTTCGCGGCCGTATCGAAATTCACTCCAGCCGCGGCAAGGGCACGACCTTTGCGCTTAAGTTGCCACTCACCCTCGCCATCATCGATGGACTTCTCGTTCGCGTGGGAGTGGAGCGCTACGTAATCCCGATCGTTTCCGTGCGGGAGTTGCTGCGGCCCGACGCCAAGACCATCTCCATGATTCAAGGTCGTGGTGAAGTCGCTCTCGTACGGGGCGAAGCCCTTCCGATCGTCCGCCTGTATCAACGTTTCGGCGTGCGGCCTTCCAACACGGAAGCCGCTCAAAGCCTGCTGGTGATTGCGGAAGGTGAAAGCGCCCGCTTCTGCATCATGGTCGACGAGTTGATCGGCAAGCAGGAGGTGGTCATCAAGAGCTTGGGCGAAAGCTTCAAAGACCTGCCCGGTGTGGCAGGCGGTGCAATCCTCGGCGACGGCAGGGTGGGATTGATTCTGGATGTCGACGGTCTGTTCGGAGGGCATCGCAATGGCCAACTCGTCCAGGCGTGCTGAACTGGACCCCGACGACCCGATCGTAATCACGCCCCAGGATTTCGAAAAGCTCCGCGAATTTACCCGGCAGCGCTTTGGGCTGGACTTTCGGGACGGCAAGGAAACTCTGATCACCGTGCGCTTGCGCCGCAAAATGCGGGAAGCGAATGCGCGTTCATTCTCGGAATACTTTCGCCAGGTGCTCGACGATTCCACCGGCGTCCAACTCATCGCGATGGTGGACGCGCTCACCACCAACTACACACATTTCTTTCGGGAGCCGGCGCATTTTCAATTCCTGAGCGAGGTGGTCATGCCCGCAATCGGAGCCAGGCGCCGCATCTCCATCTGGAGCGCCGGCTGCGCTACCGGTCAGGAGCCTTATTCCATCGTTTTCCACGTTGCGCGGGAACTCGGGATGCGCGAAGCCATGGGGCGTCTGGAGGTCCTCGCAACCGACATTTCAGCCAGGGCGTTGCAGACCGCCGAAATGGGCATCTACAATCACGAGCAAACCGAAGCACTGTCCCCAGAGTGTCTAAAGGCTTTTTGGCTGCGGGGGGAAAACCGCTGGCAGGGCTGCCTGCGCGTACGAGCCGAAGTCCGGTCGATGGTGCGGTTCGAGCGCCTGAACTTGATGGAAACCTTTCCCCGTGACCGCCGCTTTCACGTGATCTTCTGCCGCAACGTGATGATCTATTTCAACCGCGAAACACAGGAACAGATCGTGAAGAAGTTCGCCTATTGCCTGGAGCCGGGTGGGTATTTATTTATCGGCCATGCCGAGAGCCTGAGCGGACTGGATCAGCCATTGAAGCCGGTGGCGCCGGCAATTTACAGATCCGCGGAGGGTTAGTGGAATCAGTCATTGTGGGTGTGGCTGATTGTCGTATCAGCAGTCGGACGACGGAAGAACTGGTGACCTATGCTCTTGGTTCCTGCATCGCCGTGGCAATATACGATCCGGTGGCACAGGTCGCGGGCCTGCTGCACTTCATGCTGCCGGACTCCAAAATCGATCCGCAAAAGAGTAGCGCGTGTCCGTGGATGTTTGCTGACACTGGGATTCCGCTGCTTTTTCGCAGTGTTTACGAAAGAGGCGGAGACAAGAAGAGGCTGCTGGTCCATGTTGCCGGCGGAGCGCAGATGTTAAACGATAACGGGCTGTTCAATATTGGCAAGCGCAATCACGCCGCTATGCGCGCTTGTTTGTGGCGTGCGGGCGTGCTGATCAAGTCGGAAGCGGTGGGTGGGACAACGGTTCGAACTGTGGGATTGGATACGGCCACCGGGAGATTCTGGGTCCGCGAAACCAACAAAAGCTAGGAGGGGGCATAGCTATGAATCCATCGGACAACATTGAAAAAACGGGCGGACGATCCGTGCTGGTGGTCGATGACTCGCGAGCCATGCGGGCGTTTATCCGACGTTTGTTCCGTCTGTCGGGGCTGCCGGTCGGTGAGTGCCTGGAAGCTGAAAATGGGGCCGAGGCCTTGCAGGTCCTGCGCCAACACCGCGTCGACCTGATCCTTACGGACGTCAACATGCCAGTGATGAGTGGCGCCGAGTTCATCCGCGAACTGCGCCAGGATCCGGCGCTGCGGCCCATCCCGGTTCTGGTCGTTTCGACGGACGCAACGGAAAAGCGCATCAATGAGATGGTCAGCTTAGGCGCGCTGGGATACCTGAGAAAGCCGTTTTTTCCAGAGCTTCTCAAAGCCGAGATCGAAAGGATGGTGGCGTGGAATGTTTGATGAACAACTGTTACACGAGAAACTCGTCACTGCGACGGAGTCCGTCCTCGAAACCATGTTTTTCACGGCCGTGCTCTTGCGTGGCGCCGTGCAGAATTCCCATGGACCGCTCATGCAGGTTCATGTGCCGTTCCTTGGCTATCCGAGCGGCGAACTTCATATTGCGATCGAAGAATCGGCGGCCCGCGTCATGACCCAGGATTTCCTACCCGAAGACGCCGAAGGAGCGTCCATGGAGGACACCATGTGCGAATTCGCGAGCATGACTTGCGGTGCGTTTCTGAGCGAGATCGAAAGTGCCTCCGGGTTCAAGCTGCTGTCCCCTGTCGTGACCCCGGCGGCCGCCGCTGTTGAAACATTTAACGGGCCCTTGGTTGAAGAAGGATTCACGCTGGAATCGGGCAGCCTGGTGGTGGGGGTTCGCTTCGCTTACGAGTAGACTAAATGCCGATTCGTGTCCTGATCGTCGATGATTCCGCGTTGGTGCGCAAGATGCTCTCCCAGTGTCTCTCGGGGCTTCCCGACATCGACGTTGTCGGCACAGCTCCGGATGCCTATGTAGCGCGGGATAAGATCCTGCAACTCGAGCCCGATGTTGTAACGCTCGATATCGAGATGCCGCGCATGGACGGCATCAGTTTCCTGCGCAAGCTGCAGCGCCATCACCCCATGCCCGTGATTGTGATCAGCTCGGTGGCTCGCGAATCCTGCCGCGCTTCGCTAGAGGCTTTGTATGCCGGGGCCGTGGACGTGCTTGTGAAGCCCTCCGGCTCTTATTCGGTTGGCGACTGGCGAACAAAGTTGGCGGACAAAGTGCGCGCGGCAGCCATGGCCCGTGTGAAGGCCCATCACGCCGAGGCACAGCAGGGCCAGGAGGAAGCGCCCGTTGCGTCCGTTGTCAAACCGGCCGGGAGTGGCGGCTACTCCGCCAACGCGTTGATCGCGATCGGCGCATCGACGGGAGGAACCGAAGCCATCCGCTCCATCCTGCGGCGCATGCCGGCCAATTCGCCGCCGATTGTCATCGCGCAACACATTCCGCCGGTGTTTTCCATGGAGTTTGCACGCGGCCTGGATAAGATCTGCCCGCTCGAAGTGAAGGAAGCGGTGGATCAGGATGAAGCTCGGCCGGGACGCGTTCTCGTGGCGCCTGGCGACGCGCA
Organism: Bryobacteraceae bacterium; assembly: GCA_035295125.1. Classification (GTDB taxonomy): domain Bacteria; phylum Acidobacteriota; class Terriglobia; order Bryobacterales; family Bryobacteraceae; genus JAICMB01. The sequence continues at coordinate 98,597 of DATGJP010000074.1, forward strand.
CCTGGTGGTGAAGAAGATCGGCAGCCGCTATCGAGTCGCAGTGCTCGATGGGCCGCCGGTCGAGTATCACAAACCGTCCATCAACGTTCTGTTCAAGTCGGTAGCGCAAGCCGCGGGGCATTCGGCCGTGGGCGTATTGCTGACCGGCATGGGATCCGACGGCGCCGACGGCCTGCTTCAGATCCGTCAAGCGGGAGCCGTGACGATTGCCCAGGATGAGGCCAGTTGCGTCGTCTTCGGGATGCCGAAGGAAGCCATTGCGCGCGGTGCGGCGGCGTATGTCGCCGGTCTGAACCAGATTCCGGAAGTGATGGAATCCGCGCTACGCGTCTGTGCATAAATCCCCGTTTTGTTAACGTAGCTGAGTGAGCGGCTCAAGAAGAATCCGGTGGGGCGTTCTGGGTGTTGCGGGCATTGCCGTTAAGAAAGTCATTCCCGCGATGCAACACTGTTCGCGTGCTGAGATCACGGCCATCGCGTCGCGCGATTCTGCTCGAGCGGAGCGCGCGGCGGCGGACCTGGACATCCCCAAGGCGTACGGTTCGTACGAGGATCTGCTTGCCGACAGCGACATTGACGCGATCTACAATCCACTTCCGAACCACTTGCACGTACCCTGGTCTATCCGGGCAGCCGAGGCCGGGAAGCACGTGCTTTGTGAGAAACCTATCGGTCTTTCCAGCGACGAATGCCGTCACCTGATCGCCGTACGCGACCGCACCAATCGCAAAATCGCCGAGGCGTTCATGGTGCGAACCCATCCGCAGTGGCTGCGCACACGCGAGCTGATTCGATCCGGTCGCATCGGTGAGTTGCGGTCGATCATTGGCTTTTTCAGCTACTACAATGTCGACCCGGCGAACGTACGAAACCAGCCGGATATCGGCGGCGGTGCTCTGATGGACATCGGCTGTTATCCGATCACGATGTCCCGATGGATTTTCGGCGAAGAACCGGTCAGCGTGCAGGGTGTGATCGAGCGGGACCCGGTGATGAAAACCGACCGCCTCACGTCGGGAATCCTGGAGTTTCCGTCCGGTCAATCGATCTTCACCTGCAGCACCCAGCTCGTGCCGTATCAACGCATGCAGTTTCTTGGGACAAAGGGCCGCATCGAGGTCGAGATCCCGTTTAACGCCCCTCCGGATCGCGCCTGTCGGATTTTCATCGACAGTGGCGTCGATATCCTCGGGAGCGGGATCGAAACGGAGACGTTTGTGGCGTGCAATCAATACACGATCCAGGGGGACCTTTTCTCGCGTGCCATCCAGGAAGATACGCCGGTAGCGGTTCCGCTCGAAGATGCTTTGAACAACATGATCGTTATCGAGCGGCTTGTAGCGTCGGCCGAAGCGTTACGGGTGCGCTAGGGTTCGCCCCCGGGGCTGGAAGAGTGCGCGTATAAAGTTGGAACGGTCCCCAGTAGTAGGGTTTTCGCATATTGCCGCCGCTCGCAATGAGACGGAGCTTGGCATCGTGTAATGCGGTCGCCGTATCGCGGCCTTGGGCGATTTCACCGTAAAACGAATCCATCAACGTTGCGGTCGAAGTGTCGTTCACGTCCCAGAGTCCGGCGATCACCGATCGCGCACCGGCGCCCAGGAACGCCCATGCAAATCCGATCAGGCCCTCGCCGTTGTAAGCTTTCACACCGGCGCTGCGGCAACTCGAAACCGTGACCAGGCTGGCGTGCAGCGGAACGTTGGCAACATCGCGGGCATACAGCCGAAAACCCTCGTGGCCTCGGGCCAGAATCACCGCCGAATCCAACGGACTGACCCGGTTCGCGTCGGCATGAGCCGCGAAATGGATGAGGCTGAAGCGCTGAGGATCGCTCAATTTGTAAGCGTCGGGAGTTGCCGCGGGGCCTGTAATGACTCGGCTCTCACCCGCCGTGAAATACTTCCCGATGTTTTCAAGTTCCCGGCCGGCATAGGTGGGCGGCCGAAACGAGGGGTCCGCTTCCGCGGGCGCGCCGATCGCGAGCAGCGATTTCGGGTTCGACTGAGGATTGGTCGCGGCCTGCAGCAAAACCAGTGATGGGGCCACCGAAAGCACCACATCCTCAATCCAGTAATGAGGCTGCGGTGATGACACGAGGAGGGTCTCGAGGTTCACGCGATGCAGCGGCCCGTCCGGCACCACGATCACCCGGCTGTGCGGCGGAATCAGCGGCTGCGCCGGTTTCAACAGCGCATCGCCAAGTTCCGTCGAGGTGGGCTCGCGCAGGTCGTCTTCGATGGTCCTGCGGTGCGCCGCTACGAGCTTTTCGATGACTGCCGCGGGCGGAAGGTCGAATCGACGTGTGCCGGCCGCGTTGACGACCCACAGGAACGAACGCCGTGGCGCGATCCAGTACGACAGCAGCACAGCATTCGGAATCCTGGCGAGAGCTTGTTCCGATGGGCTGCTTCCCAGCCTCTCGGCCAGAACCCGTGCCCGGCTCGATTCGGCTACCTTCAGGGCGCGTTGCCCGGCCCCCTGTTCGACGAGCACGTCGACGTAATCTTGTTCAAACCGGACCAGGTGAGACAGGAAGCTGATCCGCGACGACGGATCTCGCACGTCCGCGCGCGTGGTTTCGATCGCGGAAAGGGCGCCTTCGAACTCGCGGTTCGCATCGGCAAAACGCTTCTGTTCAGCGTAGAGTTGCCCCAGGCCGGCACGAGCTTCCCATGCCAGGCCGGGTTCCTTTGCACCCTTGTTGATGACTTCGCGATAGAGTTGCTCCGCTTCACTGACTTTGCCGCGCCCTTCGGCGATCCGCGCAGCATTCATCATCAGTAAAGGCAGCAAGTGCAGGTCCGAAATCTGTAATTTCAAGTCGCGAGCCTTGTTATTCCATTCTTCCGCCTTATCCCACAACTGCAAATCGGAGAAGGCGTCGGAAAGGTTGCCCGCCCACTTCGAAGCGTCGGACAACAAGCGGTCTTTCGTCGCAATCTGAAAAGCCTGTTCATAAGAGGAAACACTCAAATCGGGTTCCTGCTGTAACATGTGCAGGTTGCCAATCTGGCCCAGGCTTACCTGCATGTTAGGCTCGTCGCCGGCTGCCTTGTGTAGTTCGAGAGCTTTCTGCTGAACCGCGATCGCCTGATCGAAATTTCCAAGCCACGCGTATGCCGTAGCGATATTGCTGTATGCGGCGCCGATGATGCGGCGCGCCTGAATAGGCTCCGCTAGCTTAACTGCGCGTTGACCATAATCGATCGCATCGTCAAAACGCGCGCGGTTCAGGTCTGTAAACGATAAGTTGATATACGCCGACGCTTCGAAGTAGGGCGCACGGCTGGCCGACGCATGCGCTACTGCTGACTGCAGAGTCGCTTCGGCGTCCTCGCTATTCCCGCTGCGCGCTAGTAACGCTCCTAACAGTGTTTCGATTTGCGCAAGCAGGAGAACCGACTTGCTGTGTTCGGCGGTAGTTTTCAGGCGTTTCAGTGACGACAGTGCCGCATCCGCCCGTCCAAGTTTGGCTGAGGCATTCGCTACGTCCAACTCACGGCGAAGCTCGAGGTCGCCCCATTCGTTTGGTGCCGGGTTCCGAAGAAGGTTGAGCGCCTCGGCAGAGCGCCCTTCCGCCATCAGGACCTCAGATTTCAGCAGTCCAAACTTCCAAAACCATTCGGAACGAGGCTGGCTATTCCAGGCCCGAAGCCCGGCATCCGCTAGTTCGCTTGCCTTGGCAAGCTTTCCTTTTGTGAATTCGCTGAAAGCTGCTTCGTATGCCGCAGCAGGATCGTGCCGGCCCAGTCCGCAGCCGCACAGAATGACTGCGAGAACGGGGAAGGCGCGATGCACTAAGGCATTGTAGAACCATCCGTGTCGATACTGCAGACCGATCCATCGCCACCCACATCGGATCCCATCCGCAGCCGCATCAACGTGAGCCTGTACTCATGGCCGGAAATCAGCATCTCCCCGAACATGATCCTTCCGAAGCCGTTCCAAACCAGCGAGTACCCATCGGGTTCCACTTTCGGATGCTTTTCCCGGTCCCAGATGAACTCCGTCGCGAGCGATGTCACGCAATACCCGCCGTACTCCTGCATGCTCAGACTCGAAGGCTCTGTGTTGAAGCGGGCGGCGCATTTCTGTCGAAGGGTATTGTCGTTCGAATAAGCCGCCTGCAACGCGCGCATGGTTCGATTCTCCGTGAATGGTGACAAATCGAATCTCACCGTCAGTCCATATCCTCCGAGGTTGAGCCCTTTGATCTCGATTTTGTCTGGATGGATCAATGGTCCCGCATTATGGCCATCATGGATGGACACCAGGCTGGCGGACGCCGACCCGATGTAAAGTTGACCATAGAAGTCCACGTCCTCCACCGACGCGCTTACCTCGGTCACGAAATGAACGCCGACCGGATGGCCGGCCGCGCGAGTAGTTGCCGATCCCACGTGGACGAGCGGCTTCCCATTCGGAGCTTTTTCGGGATGATCGTACCCGCGTACCGACGATTCGGAAAGACCTCCCGTTTGCGGTAGCGTACTTGCGCCCTGTACCGGAATCACATGCTGCAAACCGTCTTGAGTCAGTATCCTCGTGACGCGAGCCTCTACCCCCACCGCTGAGCCTCGATAAACGAATCGCTTGTCGATCAAATGAACCCTCCTATGCGTGTCTCAATTCAAATGAATACCGGCCCAGCTCGGACTTGCTGCGGTCTTCTGAGCGGACAGTCAAAACGTAAGTACCCGGTTGCAACTCGCCGGGTGGCAAATAGATGTCCAGGGGTTCGCCGGGCCGCGGCGTCTCGGCCTCGAACGTCAGCACCTTGGCTTGGGTGCCTCGCGTGATCTCGATGATGCATTTCCCACCCGGCGACGCGCCGTTGACGTCCATCGTCAGGAGGAGCGGCTGGTCCCCCGAAACCGACACCACAGTCGCCTCGCCCCGGCTTTCGCCCTTGAGCACCGCGGCCTCGATGGCGCGCGGCGATCTGAGCTGCGGCATCACTATAAGCGACTGGTAAGCCACCAGCACCAGCGCACAGAAGGCCACTGCGGCAAAAGCTAGGGACGGCCGCCACATCACGAACCAACTCCGCCTTTTCGGTTCGACGGTCTGCCGCGCCACCATAGCGTCCTTACGAAATATGTTGCGGGCATTGGCGACGAAAGCCGAGATCACACGGACGTCCCCGGCGCAAACCACACAATCGAAGTAGTGCTCCTCGAAGCGGTCGCGTTCCTCGCGGTCCATCTCGCCTAATGCGTATCGTTCGGCGGCTTGTTCCCTTAAGGCTGTCTCATGATCCATGAGCACCTTCCCCCCTTTCCGGGAATTTCGGGCCGGTCGCGATGTGTGGTTCAAGGCTCTGCTCCATGACAGTGCGGAAGCGGTTTTTGGCGCGGTGTAGCAGCACGCGCAGATAGCCACGGTCCACATGAAACGTCCGGCAGATTTCGTCCTTGTCCCTCTCTTCGAAGAATATCTGCCGTAGCAGTTCCCGATCCTTGTCGGGCATGGCGGCGAGGATCTTGCGCACCTCGGCGCCGCGCTGCTCGGTTACCAGGGAGTGCTCCGCACTGGCGCTCTCATCGATGGGGTCGGTCATGTGCTCGGGCATTGGTTTCAGGCGGCCTTCGCTTCGAAACACCTCGAACAGGACGTTGTTGCACACTGAATTCACGAACGCGCCGAGCCGCTCGGGGTGTTCGAGCTCAGTTCGGCGAAGATACACTAAAACGCGAAGAAACGTCTCCTGCCGCACTTCTTCCATGAGCTGCGGCGACCGCAGTCGGTTACGCAGCTTGATATCCAGCAGGTCGCCGAAATAGCGCGTAAAATGCCGTTGCGTGTCGAGATCACCGTCTCGCAGCTTGTCAATATACTCCTGGTCGAAGGAGTCGCGGACCAATCGGTGTTCCTCTCGGTCCCTTAATGTTAGTACAGGTCGGATTCGGGCTACACGTCTGGCGCAGTGGCGCCCGATCGCGAGCGGATTCGTCGGAGCGGTCACGTAAGCCCGAGGAGGGCCGTGGGGGCCCCCCTCCTCCGAGCTTCCGGGTGCCGCACCGGATGTCGGCCGATATGGCCCCGGAAAATTGTGGCGTTTGTCTGCATGCTTCCGACGATTGGTGAACCAAAGCGGCGGATCGTTTCAAGGTAGCGTCGGCTGGAGCAGGCATTCAGCGTCGCCAGGAACGCCTGGTCCAGGAAAGTGGATGAAAACAAAGGTGGCGCGGGCGGTTTCGCCTGCGCTTTCCGGTGAGGTCGATAAGAGGTTGAAGGCCTGCTCCACCCTTCCACAACCTGCTGGACATGGAGTTTCGACCGTGCGTTAGAATCGAACCCGGTGTCCCGAACTCTAATCTATTTTCTGTTTGCGGCCAATGTTTATATCCAAGCCGCTGACGTCGACTGGCCCGTCAATGGCGGCCCTTACAACATCCGTTACTCAACCCTGAACCAAATCACCCCCGCCAACGTCAGTCACCTCCAGGTCGCCTGGACCTACGACGCTCACGACGCCTTTAAAGACTCGGAAATGCAGAGCAACCCGATCATCGTGGACGGGGTCCTCTATGCCACCACTCCGACCCTCCGGGTGGTGGCCCTCGATGCGGCGAGCGGCCGGGAAATCTGGACTTTTGATCCCAAAATGGGCCAGCCGGTCCAGCGCCGCTACCGCCATCGTGGCGTAACCGTTTACAAAGACCGGGTTTTCTTCACGCATCGCAACTACTTGTGGGCCATCGACAAGCGCACCGGCCAGCCGATTCAGACCTTCGGCGACAACGGACGCATCGATCTGCGCGTGGGCCTGGACCGCCCCATCGAGAACATCAGCATTAGCGCCAGCAGCCCAGGCGTCATCTACGAGGACATGATCATCATGCCCAGCACGGTCCCCGAGACGCTGCCCGGCTCGCCCGGCGACATACGGGCGTTTGACGTCAACACAGGCAAACAGCGCTGGACGTTCCACACCATCCCGCACCCTGGGGAATTCGGCTACGACACCTGGCCCAAGGACGCGTACAAGATTTCCGGCGGCGCGAACGCATGGGCGGGGTTGAGCGTCGACCCCAAGCTCGGCATGATCTTCGCCGCCACGGGCTCGGCCTCCTTCGATTTCTACGGTGCGAATCGCATCGGCGACAACCTGTTCGCCGACTGCGTCATCGCGCTCGATGCACGCACCGGCCGACGGATCTGGCATTTCCAGGGCATCAAGCATGATGTATGGGACCTGGACTTCCCGGCCGCGCCCAGCCTGGTGACGGTGACTCGAAACGGCCGCAAGGTGGAAGCCGTAGCGCAGATTGCAAAGACCGGCTATGTCTTCGTCCTCGACCGCCGGACTGGTGATCCGCTATTCCCGATCGGCTATAAAAAGGTTCCTGCCTCGACCGTCGACGGCGAAAAACTTTCCGAGACCCAACCCTATCCCTTGAAGCCGCCGCCCTTCACACGGCAGGCGTTCACGGAAGACATGGTCACTGACCGCACACCCGAAGCCCACGCGGCGGTTCTTGAGACGTTCCGTAAGTACGACTCGAACGGCATCTTCACCCCGCCGAGCTTGCGCGGCACGATCCTTTTTCCGGGAACCGATGGAGGCGGTGAGTGGGGCGGCGCGGCGTTCGACCCGGAAACCAGCCTGCTCTATGTCAACTCCAACGAGCAGCCCTGGATCATACGCCTGGTGACGCACGACACCCGATCGCTTTACAAGAACAACTGCGCCGGCTGCCACCGCGACGATCTGAAAGGTGCTCCGCCGACCTTCCCGTCTCTCGTCGACATCGGAAAGCGGCGTTCGCGCGAAGAACTCGCCGCCATCATACGCGAAGGCACCGGCCGCATGCCCGGCTTTGCTCACCTGGAGCGTGGTATCAACGAAATCGTCGATTTCCTGATCACGGGTCAGGAGAAGACAGTAGCCCCATCCGTTGCCGCGAAGGACCCCAACTGGCTCAAATATCGCAACGAAGGCTACATCCTGTTCCGCGACCCCGAAGGATATCCTCCTCTCACTCCACCCTGGGGCACGCTCAACGCGATTGACCTCGACAAGGGCGAGATTCGTTGGCGCATTCCGCTCGGCGAATACCCCGAACTGGTGGCCAAAGGCATGAAGAATACGGGAAGCGACAATTATGGCGGCCCGGTGGTTACGTCGAGCGGTCTCCTGTTCATCGGGGCAACCAATTTCGACAAGAAATTCCGGGCCTTCGATAAGCTCACCGGAAAACTCCTCTGGGAGACAACGCTTCCTACCGCCGGTAATGCGACACCGTCGATTTACGAAATCAACGGACGAGAGTACGTCGTAATTGTATGTGGTGGCGGGAAAAACGACGCACCGTCGGGCAGCAGTATCGTCGCATTTGCGCTACCGTATACTGGTGGCGAAGTGGAGCGTGGGGGTCGCCGGTCTCACCCTGCTGACCTGCCTCAACGCGGCAGATAGTACTTCTCTACCGCCTCCTTCCAAGGCGCAAGTTCGCTTCTCACGCGACGTGCAACCGCTCCTTGAAAAGCGGTGCTACGGCTGCCATGGCGCCCGTCAGCAGATGAGCGGGCTCCGGCTCGACGAAAAGACGGCGGCATTAAAAGGTGGCGCTGCGGGCAAGGACATCGTGGCCGGGAATAGCGCGGCCAGCCGCCTTATCCGATACGTCGCCGGAGTCGGCAAGACGGTGATGCCGCCTGTAGGTGCACATCTTACAGTGGCGGAAGTCGGGCTGCTGCGCGCCTGGATCGATCAGGGCGTGGATTGGCCGGCGGAGTCTTCAAAGCCCTCCCACTGGGCATTTCAACCCATTCGGCGCCCCACACTGCCTTTGGTTCGCAACAAAGCCTGGGTCAGTAATCCGATTGATCGGTTTGTACTGGCTCGCCTGGAAAAGGAAAACATAACGCCCTCGCCGGAAGCGGACAAGTCGACCCTTCTGCGCCGCTTAAGCCTCGATCTCACCGGACTGCTCCCCACCCCAGAAGAAGTCGAAGCGTTTCTGAGCGACACCACCCCCGGCGCTTACGAACGCGTTGTGGACAACCTGCTCGCTTCGCCTCACTATGGCGAAAAATGGGGCCGTTATTGGCTTGACCTCGCCCGCTATGCAGATAGTGACGGTTATGAAAAAGACCGCTCGCGTCCCTGGGCCTGGCGGTACAGGCAATGGGTGATCGAAGCCCTGAATCGCGACCTGCCGTTCGACCAATTCACCATTGAACAACTGGCCGGCGAAGTCGAGCCCAACAAGAGCACCGATACGCTCATCGCAACCGGCTTCAATCGCAATACCCTGACAAATCGCGAGGGGGGAACCGATCCCGAGCAGTTCCGCGATGAACAAGTGCTGGACCGTACGGCCACTTTGGGAACCGTCTGGTTGGGCCTTACTGTCGGCTGCGCGCAATGCCACGACCACAAGTACGATCCGATTAGCCAGAAAGAGTTCTACCAGCTCTCGGCCTTCTTCAACACGCAGGAAGAGGTGAATATCCCGGCCCCGCTGCCAGGCGAGATGGGGCCCTATTTGGCGGCGCGGCCCCATTACGAAGCGCAGAAGAAGGATCTGCTCGATCGCTACGGGCTGAAGACCGCGGAAGCGGAATGGGAGCGGGTGCTGCGTGAAGCGGCCTTGCGCCCAGGCCAGCACGAGGAGTGGGATTTCGCTTACGGCGAATTTCGTCATACCGTCGACAACGCGAAGAAGGTTCTATTCAAAGAGCCGAGCCAACGGACCGAACTCGAGGAAACCTCAATGGAGTTGACCTTCCTTCGGTCCTGCAGCAACGCCTTTTCGAGAGTATTTTGCGACAGCCTGAAGGTCCGCGAGACCGACCGCGATTGGTACGCGCTCCTCGTCAGAACGCCGCAAATCAGCTACGCGCCGGTTCTGGTTGAAAGCGACACGCCGCCCAAGACCTATATTCACGTAAAGGGCGACTGGCGCGAGCACGGCTCGGAAGTGCAGCCCGGCACGCTTGCGGTTCTCCCGCCGTTGCGGCCGGGCACCGATCCGCCTCGCCTGGTCCTGGCGCGCTGGCTGGTGTCACGTGAGAATCCTCTTACGTCGCGTGTCGCAGTGAACCGCATCTGGCAGGAGCTGTTTGGGCGCGGCATCGTCAAAACTTCCGAGGACTTCGGAACGCAAGGCGACCGGCCCAGCCACCCGGAATTGCTGGATTGGTTGGCCGGTGAGTTCATGGATCGCGGCTGGAGCATGAAGCACATGATCCGGCTGATCGTGACATCGTCCGCGTACCGCCAGTCATCAAAGTCCAGGTCTGAACTGGCGCAGCGAGACCCTGACAATGCGCTGCTGGCCCGTCAATCGCGGCTGCGTTTGCCCGCGGAATTGGTACGCGACGCCGCGCTCAGGGTTTCTGGTTTGCTCGACCTGCGCCTCGGCGGTCCCAGTGTGAAACCACCGCAGCCGAAGGGTGTGGCGGAGCTGTCCTACGGCGGGTCCGTGCAATGGGACGAGAGCAGCGGGGCCGATCGATACCGCCGGGGTTTGTACATCCATTTCCAGCGCACGACGCCTTACCCGCAGCTCACGAATTTCGACGCGCCGAATTCGAACCTGTCGTGCACTCGGCGCGAACGGACCGATACGCCCTTGCAAGCACTCAATCTGATGAACGATCCAGTGTTCTTCGAAGCCGCGCGAGCCCTGGCATATCGGGTTGTGACGGAGTCCCGCGGCGCATTTCGGGATCGCTTGAACTACGCTTATCGCGTCACGCTGGCTCGCGCGCCCAGCGCCCACGAAGCGGAACGAATGGGCAAATATTTCGACGAGACTCTTGCGAGTTTCGAGCAGAATCCCTACACCGCCGACGAGTTGTTCCCAAATCGGGTGGACGGATTACCGCCCTCCAACGCAGCCGCGTGGGTGGAACTGAGCCGCGTGCTGCTGAATCTCGACGAGTTCATTACAAGGGAGTAGGAGCATGGATCGGGAGGAGTTTCAGAAGATTCGGTCGCGCCGCTCGTTCCTCGAGCAATGCGCCGGAGGGATCGGCATTGTCGCCCTGGCGCAACTCATGGAATCCGAGGGTCGCGCCGCGCCCACTGATGTGAACCCGCTCGCCGTAAAGAAGCCGCATTTTCCTCCCACGGCAAAGAACGTGATCTTCATGTTCATGGAGGGCGGTCCCAGCCAGCTCGATCTGTTCGACCCTAAGCCTGAACTCGAAAAATGGAATGGCAAATCGCTGCCTCCTGAGATGACCAAGGACCTGCGCCTTGCCTTCACGAAGCCGAACGCGGCCGTGCTGGCGAGCCCTCGCGTCTTTAAACCATACGGCGAGAGTGGGATCGAATTCTCCGATTACATCCCTAACATTGGTGCCTGCGCCGACGACCTCTGCCTGGTCCGGTCCATGTACACGGACGCCTTCAATCATCACCCCGGCCAACTGCTGCTGTTCGGTGGCAGCATTCAAGTGGGCCGGCCGACGATGGGTGCCTGGGTATTGTACGGCCTCGGCAGCGAATCGCAGAACCTTCCCGGTTTTGTAGTGCTGAGTTCGGGAGTAGGAACCAGCGGAGGCACGTCTAATTGGTCCAGCGGGTTTCTGCCTTCGACATATCAGGGTGTTGTTTTCCGCAACTCTGGCGACCCGGTACTGTATCTCTCGAACCCTCCGGGCATCACGCGCGAGATGCAGCGGGCCGGACTGGACACGTTGAAAGACCTCAACGAGGAGCATTACGAAAAGACCGGCGACCTGGAAATCGCCGCCCGCATTTCGTCTTACGAGCTGGCGTTCCGCATGCAGATGGCCGCGCCCGAGCTTCTCGATTTCTCGGGGGAATCCGAAGAGACGCTGGAGATGTATGGCGTAAACAAATGGCCGACACGGCAGTTCGCAACGAATTGCCTCCTCGCCCGGCGCATGGTGGAACGCGGCGTTCGCTTCGTGATGTTAAACCACGCGAGTTGGGACGACCATACCAACCTGAACAGTGCCTTGAAGAAGAATTGCGACATCGCCGACAAACCGACGGCCGCTCTGATCCGTGACCTGAAGCAACGCGGCCTGCTCGACAGCACGATGGTGGTTTGGGGCGGGGAATTCGGCCGTACCCCGATGGTCGAGATTCGAGACACGCACGACGTGAACGGCGCCGGCCGCGACCATCATCCGCTCGCCTACAGTCTCTTCCTGGCTGGAGGCGGCATCAAAGGCGGCCAGGTGCTTGGCAAGACTGACGACCTCTGCATGAACATCGTTGAGGACAAGGTTCACGTCCACGACCTGCAGGCGACGATGCTTCATTGCCTCGGCCTGGATCACACGCGCCTGACGTATCACCACATGGGTCGCGATTTCCGGTTGACGGATGTGGCGGGCAACCTCGTCCCGAAGATGCTCGCTTAAACGTCTGGCACGGCCGGAATGATGCCTCTAGTGCGTACTACCTGTTTGACATTGACAATGTATATACAGTGTGAACACAATGGATGAGGATGGTCACGGCATCGATTTTGACTGGGATAAAGAAAATATCCGCCATCTTAAAACACGTCGAGTAAGCCCGACGGAGTTTGAGCAAGTCATCACAGGCAACCCGTTGTACTTGGATTATCAAAACGCGGCCGATGAGGAACGATATAAAGTGCTCGGGGCTACAAAGGCAGATCGAGTCTTGATAGCAGTCTGGACTCCGAGAGAAGGCAGAGTTCGTGCGGTCACCGCCTATGCAGCGAATCGCAAATATCGGGAAATTTACAGGGAGAGTGGCGCATGAAGAAAAGGCACGAGATAGCGGTCTTTGAATCCGAAACCGAAGAAGCTGAATGGTGGTACAAGAACCGGGAGGAGTTGGACAAGGATTTCGACGAAGCGGCAAAAGAAGGCAGCCTCAAGCATCTGAATGATTCAACACTGAAGGCTCGTCTTGCCGCCTCCAAATCGCGCGTGGTTTCTATTCGCTTGCCCGAAGCCGATATCGAACTGGCTCGGCAACAGGCCACGGATAGGGGCCTGCCCTACCAAACCTATATTAAATCGGTGCTGCACCAGGCATTGCGGCAGGCCAAGTAGCGCCCCGCGACGGGATTTGCACAATGGCCCCCAGTTTGCTACCCTGTGTGGAGCGTACCTACGCACAATTTTAAATCTCAGTGGGAGGCAGGGGTCTTTCCAGTCTCGCTGCCGTCTGCACCAATGAGGAGACATGCCCAAATCCGGTAAGAAGTTCGAAGCCGCGTCTAAACAGATCCAGCCTAAACCGTATGCTTTAAACGATGCGGTGCCGCTGATCCAGAAGATCAAGTATACAAAGTTCGACGAGACCCTTGAAATCCATATGCGCCTCGGTGTGGACCCCAAGCACGCGGATCAGATGGTGCGCGGCACGGTGGTTCTGCCCAACGGCCTCGGCAAATCAAAGAAAGTTCTGGTCATCACATCGGGTGACAAGCTGCGCGAGGCGGAAGCCGCCGGCGCCGACTTCTTCGGAGGCGAAGAGATGGTGGCGAAGATCCAGGGCGAGAACTGGATCGATTTTGACGCTGTGATCGCGACGCCCGACATGATGCGTTCCGTTGGACGCCTCGGCAAGGTGCTCGGCCCGCGCGGCCTGATGCCCAACCCGAAGACCGGCACGGTGACCACCGACGTCGCAACGGCGGTCAGAGAAGTCAAGGCTGGTAAGGTGGAATTCCGCGTCGACAAGACCGGGGTGATTCACGCGCCGCTTGGCAAGGTCAGTTTCACCACGGACAAGCTGCTCGAAAACGCGAACACGTTGATCCAGGCAGTCCTCCGCGCCAAGCCCGCGGCTGCGAAGGGCAAGTACGTCAGAAGCGTGACCCTGTGTTCCACCATGGGCCCCGGCGTTCACCTCGACACCACAGTGTTCAACGCGAAGCAGGCATAGCGTCGCACTCAAGCTGAAGAAGGAAGGCAAGCCATGAAGAAGAAATCTGACAAGTCGAAGGACCTCGAAGCGCTCAAAAAGGACTTTGAGAAGGCGAACAACATCTTCGTCGCCGGCTACGAGAAGATCACGGTTCAACAGGACTTCGAGTTGCGCAAGACGGTGCGCGGCGCTGGCGGAAAATACAGGGTCGTCAAGAACAATCTGGCCGAGAAAGCGTCGGAAGGCACCCGTGCCAAGGATCTCATGAAGAACCTGGCCGGAATGACTTCGATGGCGTATACCGAAAAAGACCCGGTCGCGCTGGCGAAGGCCCTGCTCGCGTATTCGAAAACCGTGCCGGCGTTCACTTTCAAGGCTGGTATGGTGGAAGGCCGTGTCATCGACATCAAGGCCATCCAGGACCTGGCGAACATGCCGCCGCGGGAAGAGGTTCTCGCGAAGCTGCTGTTCATGATCAATGCCTCGGCCCAGCGGACGGTATCGGCGATTGCCGGCGTTGGACGAAATCTCGCCGTGGTCCTCGACCAGGGCGTGAAGGAAAACAAGTTCTCTGCGTAAGCAGCATCAAGTTCTCACATAAGGGAGTAAAAGGAAAATGGCGGACATCAACGGAATTGCGGATCAGATTCAAGGGCTGACGCTGCTCGAAGCAGCTCAACTCGTTAAGTTGCTGGAAGAGAAGTTGGGCGTCTCGGCAGCGTCAGCGGCTGTGGCGGCCGCCCCGGCAGCGGGCGGCGGTGCGGCAGCGGCAGCGGCGCCAGTGGAAGAGAAGACCGAGTTCACGGTCATCCTCACTGCGGCTGGCTCCAACAAGATCAACGTTATCAAGGCAGTACGCGAAGTCACCAGCCTCGGCCTGAAGGAAGCGAAGGACCTTGTCGATGGCGCACCGAAGCCGATCAAGGAAGGCGTGAACAAGGAAGAGGCGGAAGCTATCAAGAAGAAGTTCACGGACGCCGGCGCATCCGTGGAAGTGAAGTAATTACGATCTCTTCTCAGTTTTTCTGGCGCGGGCATGCTGAAAGGCATGCCGCGCCTTGGCCATTTGACGAAACGTGTCTGCTTTGCTACAGTGGTAGGGAATCTAACCGGAGACCGACCCGGATTCTAGCTCTGTGAACCTCACATCCTGCGGATTGATGTGCCATCCCTCTGGACAGGCGCAAGGCTACGCCATGCGCTTTTTTCTCCTGCCCCCCGTGTATGGTTACTTCGCCAGGGTGCCTATGTTATCCCGTCATCAGGATCCAACCGTCCCTCACCAGGCCTCAGCATAATGGCTGCGGTTCGGACCTGATGGCGCTGCTATTTTTTGTCGACGCGAGACCAGTCGGCCGTAGGAGTGGAGAATGCAAACTGTCCCAAAAGGGGTAATCCGAGAACGAGTAGATTTCTCTCGAATCAAGACTTCGATTCCGATCCCCAATCTCATCGAGGTCCAGAAGAAATCGTATGAGCGATTCCTTCAGATGGACTTGCTTCCCGGCGAGCGGGAAGACACCGGCCTCGAAAGCGTCTTTAATTCCGTGTTCCCGATCTCGGACTTCCGCGGACTCAGCCAGCTCGAGTTCGTCGACTACGCGATCGGCAACTGGGAGTGCAAGTGCGGCAACCTGAAAGGTCTGCATCACCTGCGTTCCACCTGCCGCAATCCCAGTTGCGGTGCAACAATCAAGACCGACCCGTTCCATGTCGGCGATGTGCTGTGCCATCGCTGCGGAACATTTAACAAGAACATTGTCACCTTCTGCAACCGTTGCGGCGACCCCGTCGGACTGCAGTTGAAATATGACGTGGCCGAGTGCGAAGAACGCGGCATGACTTATGCGGCGCCGCTGAAGGTCACCATTCGTCTCACGGTTTACGACAAGGACGCGGAGAGCGGTCAGAAGACCATCCGGGACATCAAAGAACAAGAGGTCTTCTTCGGCGAAATTCCGTTGATGACCGACAATGGCACGTTCATCATCAATGGCACTGAGCGCGTCATTGTCTCCCAGTTGCATCGCTCGCCCGGCGTGTTCTTCGAGCGCGTTCCGGCGCAGGGCTATTTCCTGGGCAAGATCATTCCCTACCGCGGAAGCTGGGTCGAGTTCGAATACGACAACAAGAACCTGCTGTATGTACGAATCGACCGCAAACGCAAATTCTACGGCACCGTCTTCCTGCGCGCCCTCGGCCTGAAAACCGACGCCGAAATCCTGCGCGCCTTCTACACCATCAACGACATCGTCATCAAAGACAAGAAGCTGTTCTGGAAGGTGGCGCAGGGACTGCAGGGCATGAAGCTCTCGCACGCCATCACGCACAAGGGCGAGACCATTGTCCCGCAGGGCCGCAAGATCACGCGCTCCGTGTACGACGCCATTCAGAAGGCCAAGATCGAACAAGTTGAGGTCGCGGCAAACGATCTGGAAGGCGCCTATGTGGCATCCGACATCGTCGATATGTCCACCGGCGAAGTCCTGGTGGAAGCCAACCACGAACTCACGCCAACCGCCGTTGGCCGCCTGTTGGAAACCGACATTACGAACTTCGAGATCTTCTTTCCGGAGCGCGACGATGCCGGCAACGTTGTCTCCGTCACCCTGAAGAAGGACCCGGTGAAGTCGCAGAACGACGCGCTGCTCGAAATCTACCGCAAGCTTCGCCCCGGCGATCCGCCGACGCTCGACACGGCTACCCAGCTTTTCCAGGGCATGTTCTTCGACCCGCGTAAGTATGATTTCTCCCGCGTGGGTCGCATGAAGTTCAATATCAAGCTGTACGACAAGATCGACGAGATCCCTCTCGACAAGCGCACGCTCGATCAGCGGGATTTCAACGACACCATCAAATACCTGCTGAAACTCCGCAAGGGCCTGGGCGCGGTCGACGATATCGATCACCTCGGCAACCGCCGTGTCCGCGCGGTCGGCGAGCTTCTGGAAAACCAGTTCCGCATCGGCCTGGTCCGCATGGAACGCGCAATTAAAGAGAAGATGTCGGTGTACCAGGAAATGTCGACGGCGATGCCTCACGACCTGGTCAACGCCAAGCCGGTAATGGCCGCGATCCGCGAGTTCTTCGGCTCCTCACAGCTTTCGCAGTTCATGGATCAGACCAACCCGCTTTCTGAAATCACCCATAAGCGGCGTCTGTCGGCCCTTGGACCAGGCGGTCTTTCCCGTGAACGCGCCGGATTCGAAGTCCGCGACGTGCACCCCACGCATTATGGGCGCATCTGCCCGATTGAAACGCCGGAAGGTCCGAACATCGGCCTGATTTCCTCGCTGTCCTGTTTCGCTCGCATCAACGACTACGGCTTCATCGAAAGCCCGTATCGCCGCGTGCTGAAGGGCATCGTCGTGGACGAGACTAAGATACTCAACCCCGGCGATACCTCGTACAAAGTCGGGGACGTTCTCACGCGCGCCGAAATCGACAAGGCAAACTCAGACCTCAAGCCCGGCAAGCAGCCGGCTGAATTCGAAGCCCACTCCGATTACCTCTCGGCCTGGGAAGAAGACAAGTACATCATCGCCCAGGCCAACGTTCAGCTCGACGAGGCTTCGCGAATCATTAACGACCTCGTGAACGCCCGCCAGGCCGGCAACTTCGTCCTGCAGCATCGCGACGAAGTGGAGTACATGGACGTGAGCCCGAAACAGCTCGTGTCGGTAGCCGCGAGCCTGATTCCGTTCCTCGAGAACGACGACGCGAACCGCGCCCTCATGGGATCGAACATGCAACGCCAGGCTGTGCCGCTGCTGCGCGCCGAAGCGCCGTATGTCGGCACCGGTATGGAACGCGTCACCGCTCGCGACTCGGGCGCGGTAGTCATTTGCAAACGCGCCGGCGTGGTGGATTCGGTCGATTCCGAACGCATCATCGTTCGTGTGGAAGGCAGCTCGCACGAAGGGCAGCTCTCCCGCGAGGTCGGCGCCGACATCTACCAGCTCACGAAGTTTAAGCGCTCCAATCAGAACACCTGCATCAGCCAGAAGCCGATCGTCTTCCAGGGCCAGCGCGTGAAGAAAGGTGCTGTGCTTGCCGACGGTCCCTGCACCGAAAACGGCGAACTGGCGCTTGGCCGAAACGTCCTCGTGGCGTTCATGCCATGGCGCGGGTACAACTTCGAAGACGCCATCGTGGTCAGCGAGAAGCTGGTCAAGGAAGACTACTACACTTCGATTCACATCGAAGAGTTCGAAATCGAGGCTCGCGACACCAAACTGGGTCCCGAGGAAATCACGCGCGACATTCCGAACATCGCCGAGAGCTTCCTCCGCAACCTCGATGAAAGCGGCATCATTCGGATAGGCGCCACCGTGAAGCCGGGCGACATCCTGGTGGGCAAAGTGACGCCCAAGGGCGAAACGCAGCTCACGCCCGAAGAGAAACTGCTCCGCGCGATCTTCGGCGAGAAGGCCGGCGACGTGAAGGACGCCTCGCTCTACTGCCCTCCGGGTATTGAAGGCACCATCGTCGATTGCAAGGTGTTTTCGCGCAAAGGCGCGGAACTCGACGAGCGCTCCAAGGCGATTCTCGAATTCCAGGTCGAGCGCCTGCACCGCAACCTCGAAGACGAAAAGCGAATTCTCAACGATGAGCGCGCCAAGCGCCTCAGCGACCTGCTGAGCGGCAAGGAAGTGCTTGCCGACCTGCACGACGAAAAGACCAACAAGAAACTGCTCTCGAAGGGCGCCCCGCTGTCGCGCGATCTGATCGAAAAGATGCGTGCCCGCGACCTGAAACGCATGCGCGTCGCCAACAAAGACGTCCGCATGAACGAGCAGATCGACGAAATCGAAGAAATGACCTCACGGCAGATTGCCGTGCTGGAAAAGATCACCGAAGAGAAGATTGCCAAGCTCCGCAAGGGCGACGAACTTCCTCCCGGCGTGATCAAGCTCGTCAAAGTCTACATCGCCATGAAGCGCAAGCTTTCCGTTGGCGACAAAATGGCCGGACGGCACGGCAACAAGGGTGTGATCGCTCGTATCGTTCCCGAAGAGGACATGCCCTATCTGCCTGACGGCACCCCGGTCGAGATCGTTCTCAACCCGCTCGGCGTTCCTTCTCGTATGAACGTCGGACAGATTCTGGAGACGCACCTCGGCTGGGCGGCGCAGGCGTTGGGCTTGCATTTCGCAACGCCCGTGTTCGATGGCGCTTCGGAAAAAGACATTAAAACCCAACTCAAGGCTGCCAACCTCCCGACTTCCGGAAAGGTCCGGCTTTGGGACGGGATCTCCGGGCAACTCTTCGAACAGCCTGTCACCGTCGGCTACATCTACATGCTGAAGCTGTCGCACCTCGTGGACGACAAGATCCACGCCCGTTCCATCGGGCCGTACTCGCTGATCACGCAGCAACCGCTGGGTGGCAAGGCGCAGTTCGGCGGCCAGCGCTTCGGCGAAATGGAGGTCTGGGCGCTCGAAGCTTACGGCGCCGCATATGTCCTCCAGGAGTTGCTCACCGCTAAGTCCGACGACGTATACGGACGCGCAAAGATCTACGAGGCAATCGTGAAAGGCGAAGCCGCCGCCGAACCTGGCGTGCCCGAGTCGTTCAACGTATTGATTCGCGAGTTGCAGTCCCTGTGTCTGGACGTTGAGCTGATGAAGAAGCCGCGCGAGATCGCCGACACCGCGCTGGCTGCTGACTAAGTTGAATTGGCCGCATAGCAGCACGGATCGCCGCGGATGTCATGTCCGCGGCAATCCGTGCTTGTCGCGGCTTGGATAAGGGATCTTAGGAGATTACATGTACCGTTCCTCTCCGTACGACAGAGCAAATTTGATCGCTGACTTCGATTCCATACGTATCAGCTTGGCTTCTCCCGAGAAGATCCGAAGCTGGTCGCATGGCGAAGTGACGAAACCGGAAACGATTAACTACCGGACGTTCAAGCCCGAGCGCGACGGCCTATTCTGCGCTCGCATCTTCGGGCCTATCGCCGACTGGGAGTGTTTGTGCGGCAAATATAAGCGCATGAAACACCGCGGCGTAATCTGCGACAAGTGCGGCGTCGAAGTCACACTTTCCCGCGTGCGCCGCGAGCGCCTCGGTCACATCGAACTCGCCAGTCCCTGCTCTCACGTTTGGTTCTTTAAAGGGCTCCCCAGCCGTATCGGTTATTTGCTCGACATCACGCTCCGCGAACTGGAGCGCGTTCTTTATTTCGAAGCTTTCGTCATCGTCGATCCGGGTGAAGTGCCTGGCATCGGCAAGGGCGAAGTCATTAGCGACGAGCGCAAGCGGCAGCTCGACCAGGAATTTCCTGGAAAGTTCGTCGCCATGATGGGCGCCGAAGGCATCAAGGAACTACTCAAGAAGATCGACGTCGAGTACCTCAGCCAGGAAATCCGCGAGCGAATGAAGACCGAAGCTTCGCAGCAGAAGAAGCTGAAGTATGCCAAGCGCCTGCGTGTTGTGGAATCGTTCCGCAAGTCCGGTAACAAGCCGGAATGGATGATTCTCGACGTCATTCCCGTCATTCCGCCGGAACTTCGTCCCCTGGTGCCGCTCGATGGCGGCCGTTTCGCCACGTCCGACCTCAACGACCTGTATCGCCGCGTTATCAACCGCAACAACCGCCTGAAGAAGCTCATCGAATTGCACGCACCCGACGTAATCGTGCGAAACGAAAAGCGCATGCTTCAGGAAGCGGTGGATGCGTTGTTCGACAACGGCCGCCGCGGCCGCGTGCTGCGCGGCGCCAACAACCGCCCGCTGAAATCGCTTTCCGACACACTGAAAGGCAAGCAGGGCCGCTTCCGCCAGAACCTGCTCGGCAAGCGCGTCGACTACTCCGGCCGTTCCGTCATCGTGGTTGGCCCCGAGCTTCGTTTGCACCAGTGCGGTCTGCCGAAGAAGATGGCTCTCGAGTTGTTCAAGCCGTTCATCTATCACCGGCTCGAGCAGCGCGGCCATTGCACCACCATCAAGCAGGCCAAGGAACTCGTCGAGCAGCAGGATCCGGTGGTTTGGGACATTCTCGAAGAGGTCATCAAGGACCATCCCATTCTGCTGAACCGCGCTCCCACGCTGCACCGCCTCGGCATTCAGGCGTTCGAGCCGGTGCTGGTCGAAGGCAAAGCCATCAAGCTGCACCCGTTGACCTGCACCGCGTTTAACGCCGACTTCGACGGCGACCAGATGGCCGTTCACATTCCGCTGTCGCCCGAAGCGCAGATCGAAGCCTCCACCCTGATGCTGGCTTCGAACAACATCCTGTCGCCGGCGCATGGCGCTCCGATCGCCGTTCCGACTCAGGACATGGTGCTCGGGCTTTACTATCTGACCAAAGCGCGTCCCGGAACCAAGGGTGAAGGCCGCACGTTCGCGTCTCCTGACGACGTGCTGATCGCGCTCGAAATGGGCGAAGTGGAAACGCTGACTCCCATCAAGTTGCGTTACACCGGCCGCGTCATCGACCTGGTGAAGGCGTTCGACTCGCAGAACATTCTGCACACCGAGCCGATCGAGTTCGCCAAGCAATATATGGACACCACCGTCGGCCGCGTGATTCTCAATGACGTGCTGCCCGACGAAATGCCCTTCATCAACGGCTTGCTGAAGAAGAAGGGTCTCTCGCAGCTCGTTCAATACTGCTACCTGAAGTTCGGCCTGCAGATCACCGTTTCGATGCTGGACGAGGTGAAGAAGCTCGGGTTCCTCTACGCGACCCGCGCCGGCATCTCCATCGGCATCGACGACATGGTGGTCCCGGACGAAAAGGAAAAGCTCGTCCGCGACGCCGAAAAGCAGGTCATCGAAGTGCGCCAGCAGTACCAGGAAGGCGCTATCACGCAGGGCGAACGCTACAACAAGATTATTGAAATCTGGTCGAAGGTCACGGAACGTGTCTCCGACGAAATGTTCAAGACCATGGAAGAGGACGACCGCACCGGCCGCTACCTCAACCCGATTTACATCATGGCCGACTCCGGCGCACGCGGTTCCAAACAGCAGATCCGCCAGCTTTCCGGTATGCGCGGCTTGATGGCCAAGCCGTCGGGCGAAATTATCGAGACCCCCATTACGGCCAACTTCCGCGAAGGCCTGAACGTGCTGCAGTACTTCATCTCAACGCACGGCGCGCGTAAAGGTCTGGCCGACACCGCTCTGAAGACCGCCGACTCGGGCTACCTGACCCGCCGCCTCTGCGACGTGGCGCAGGACGTCATCGTGACGGAGGACGACTGCGGCACCGGCGACGGCATCTATGTCGAGCCGATCATTGAATCGGGTGAAATCATCGAGCCTCTCCGCGACCGTATCGTCGGCCGTGTGGCTCTCGAAGATCAGCACGATTACGAAGGCAACATCATCGTTCACGTGAACGAGGAGATCACCGAAGAACTCGCGGCGGCAATTCAGGCGGCCGGTATCGAGCGCGTCAAGATCCGCTCGGTGCTGACCTGCGAATCGAAGCGCGGCGTCTGCCAGCTTTGCTACGGCCGCAACCTCGCGACCGGGCGCCTGGTGGAGCGCGGCGAAGCGGTCGGTATCATCTCGGCTCAGTCCATCGGCGAACCCGGAACGCAGCTCACCATGCGTACGTTCCACGTCGGCGGCACGGCGACCGGCTCCAGCGAACAGTCGAAGCAGGACACCAAGACCGACGGTTTTGTGAAGTTCCTCGGCATCACGACGGTTCGCAACGCCAAGGGCGAGCTGATCGCGATGAACCGCAACGGCATCATCGCGGTGCTTGACGAAAAGGGCCGCGAGCGCGAACGCTACCCGGTTGTGTACGGCGCCAAGATCCACTTCGAGGACGGCGCGCCGGTGAAGGCCAACCAGGTCCTGCTGGAGTGGGACCCGTACACCTTCTCGATCCTGACCGAAGTCACGGGCGTGGTTCACTTTAAGGATCTGCTCGAAGGATTGACCATCGCCGAGCAGGTGGACGAAATCACTGGCATGTCGCAGTGGGTGGTGACGGATTCGCAGGAAGAAAAGCGCATTCCGACCATCATCGTTCGTCCTGAAGGCGGCGGCCGGTCGGATGAAAAGCGCTACCTGATGCCGACCCACGCTCACCTGATGGTGAACGACGGCGAAACAATCCACGCGGGCGACGTTTTGGCGAAGATTCCGCGTGCGACTACCAAGACCAAGGACATCACGGGCGGTCTGCCGCGCGTGGTCGAACTGTTCGAAGCCCGCAAGCCTCGTGAAACCGCGATCATCGCCGAGATCAACGGCCAGGTGAAGTACGGCGAAGTGAGCAAGGGCCAGCGCAAGGTTTCGATCGTCGGCGAAGACGGCGAAGTCCGCGAATACGCTATGCCGCGCGGTGTTCACATCAACGTGCAGGAAGGCGAGCGCGTCCGGGCGGGCGATCCGCTGATGGACGGTCCGCGCAACCCGCACGACATTCTGGCCGTACTCGGCGAGAAGGAACTGCAGAAGTACCTCGTGAATGAAATTCAGGAGGTTTATCGGCTGCAGGGCGTCAATATCAACGACAAGCACCTGGAAGTCATCTCGCGACAGATGATGCGCTGGGTGAAGGTGGACGATATCGGCGACACCGAGTTTCTGCCGGAAGAAGTTGTCGATAAGTTCAAATTCCGCGAAGAGAATAATCGAGTGATCGAAGCGGGCGGACGTCCGGCGAGCGGGAAACCCGTGCTGCTGGGTATCACGAAGGCCTCGCTTTCGACCGACTCGTTCATCTCGGCGGCGTCCTTCCAGGAGACGACGCGAGTGCTCACCGAAGCCGCGATCAACGGCAAGGTGGACTACCTGCGTGGTCTTAAGGAGAACGTCATCATGGGCCGCCTCATCCCGGCCGGCACCGGCATGGAGTATTACCGCTCCGTGAAGATTGCCGGGGAGGATGTGGTGGAGGAAGAGCCAGCGCCAGAGGAGACATTGGCGGCGGATCTGTCCATGTACGACGAGGATGCGCGATCGATTTATACGGGTGGATTGGCCGAGGAGCCGGGCGAGGAAACTCTGGCGGAGTAACGGCGGACCAGTTTCGATTAAGCAAAGGCACCGGACTCACCCTCCGGTGCCTTTTCCTTTTGAAGGTGGGGCAGGCGGTTTCGCCTGCCCTTCTTCAATGGCAAACCGCACTCGATTCCGCGCACGCACTGACCGCTATTAAACGAGACGTCAATATCAACGCCATTGGAACCGGGCGACGCTCGACTACAGGTGAAACCGCTTCGTCTGGGCCGGGATTTCCGAACAACTCACGAATACTGGCTGAACAGCAAGCCTTTTACGCCCCGGAAATGAGACCAAAGCGATCAGCGGAATCTCAAGCTGCGAGCGGAGTACAACCGGGAACCGCCGCATGGTCGGCGGATCAAAACTCAGGGGGCGAACCAGGAAACGCGTGAATGCAGCCGATAATATCCCTCTTATTTAGCCGTAATCTTCAAATTCGAAAAATACCCTTCGGTCCCCGGCCCGACCCACAGCGCGACCCCGCCCGCCCGAGGCTCCATCTTGAGATCGCTGACAACGAGGCAGGGCTGCTCCCCTCCGTGCACGTAAAGCCTCGCCTTCCGGCCCTCGACCTCAATTTTGTACTTTGTCCAGACGCCCGGCTGCAAATCCACGTAAGACTCGAACTTCTCGGGAGCTTCCTGACGCGACCGCGCGAAATCGAAATCCGGAAACGAGCTGTATTGGGTGGAATGATTACGCCTCACCTGATCATCCGACCGCCCATTTGTTGGCCGCAAATAGATGTACTCGTAGCGCCCATCGCCCTGGATGCGAAACGCGACGCCGATAAACCCCCGCGCCCCTTCAAACGCCCCGGCAGACGGCTGGCCGGCCAAATCCACCTCGATGACGCCATCGCGAAAAGATGCGTCCTTGACTACCGCATATGACGTCGCGTTCGACGCACCCTCTTTAGCTATAACCTGAACTGCTCCCCTGCCCTTGAAATTGGTCTGCACAATCGACACGTTCTTCGCCACCAGTCGATCGGTGCTTTGGGCCATCAGCGGAACGACAAGTGCAACGACGGCAAGCGCCCGCGCCGCAGCGGCCCAATTCGTACGCCCCACCGAGCCAACCCAAAAATTCTGCATCCAAATTACCCTCCATTCGATATCCTAATCTCGGTACGATCGGTTTGGGTAACCTGTTCCGCCGAAACACCGTGTCAATCATTTCGCAGCACAGTAACCGGATCCACCCCCATCGCGCGCCGTGCTGGTAGCGAACACGCCACCGCTGCAACGCCAATCATCAATAACGGAACCAGCGCGAAGGTCACCGGGTCGTAGGTCTTAACATCAAACAGAAAACTGGCAAGCGACCTCGTCAGCAGCGCCGAAAACACTACTCCGGCGATCACGCCAGCACCCGCGATCCGTCCCCCAATTCCCAGAACGTGCCGGACCAGGTCGCCCGATGAGGCCCCGAGCGCGGCCCTGATCCCAAACTCCCGGACGCGCTGGCTCACCGTAAACGCCAGCACGCCATACACACCTAACGCTGCAAGCACCAGCGCGGCAAGCCCGAAGGCCGCTGCCAGGCCCGCCCGGAATCGCGGCCGAACCACCGATTCGTCTGCGATATCGTCCAGCGTCCGCACCTTCGTGATTGCGAGATTCCGATCCACCCGCGCTACCGCTGCCTTAACCGTGCTCAACGTTTCTCTTGGCGCACCCACGGTCCGCACCGCCAGTGCCACCCCCGGGACATTAAACTGCGTGTTGGGAACGTAGATCTCCAGGGAGTTCGCGTCCGCGGGCCCTTGCACCTTCACCTGCCGGATGATTCCCACCACCTGCCTCGCCGCTCCCTGTGTATTGATGGACCAGGTGAGGGGATCCCGCTCGCTTAAATATCTTCGGGCGAACTCCTCGTTCACAATGCACACCGGTTCCGAATGCGCTGTGTCCCGTGTGTCAAACGGCCTTCCCCGGATCATTCGAATACCGATGGCGTCGAAATATCCCGGGCTCGCAAATTGAAAATGCGCAAAGGGGCGAGCCGCGTTCGGCACCGGCTTCCCGACGACTTCAAACGACTCTCCAAAGCTCCATCCATCGAGCGGCAGATCCACGCTGAATCCCAGCGCCCTGATTCCAGGCATGCCGCTTAACTCACTTTCAACCGACTGCATGAATTGAGTTGTACGCTCGGTCGTGGGATAGGTGGCGGCAGGCAGGCTGAAACGCATCGTCAAAACGCTCCCACGCTCGTATCCTCGTTCGGCCCCTTCGAGGCGCAGCAGTGTGCGCACCAGCAGGCCCGCGCCCGCCAGCAGCACTACCGCCAACGTGATCTGCGCCGCAGCCAGCAGGTCGCGAACTGGCATGCGCGATGTAATACTCCGTCCGCCGGATCGTATCGCGTTCGTCAGACTCGCAGCCGACGACGCCCATGCCGGGCCTAATCCGGATAGCACCGCAGTGAACAGGCACGCGCCCACTGTAAATGCCACGACCCGTCCATCGAGCCGTAGTGCAACGGCGGCCGGCAGCGTTCCCACCGGTAGCAGGCGCGGAGCGAACTCTACCAGCGCACTGGCGATCCACAAACCCGCCACCCCGCCGCACAACGTGAACAGCAAGGTTTCAATGAGCATTTGCCGCACGATTGCCCCGCGACTGGCCCCCAGAGCCGTGCGAACCCCGATCTCCCACGCGCGGCCGCTACCCCGCACGATCAGCAGATTCGCCACGTTCGCGCACGAAAGCAGCAGCAGTAGTCCGACTCCGGCAAAAAGAGCAAGAGCCGTCGTCCGCAGATCGGTCCCCACAACGTACGATCTCAGCGAATCGACGGTCACGCCCCAACCCGCGTTGGTTTGCGGATACTGAGTCGCGATTCGCTCCGCTATGCCGCCCATTTCCGCGTTCACCTGCTCCACCGTGATTCCCGCTTTCATTCGAGCGTACACGCGCAGAATGTGCGATCCTCGATTGGTCGCGCCCCGGTCGAGCGGTAGCGGCATCCAAACATCCGGATCGCCCAACACCCGGAAAGTCGCGGGCATAATGCCGATCACCGTGAGAGGATGTCCGTCCAGCGTTATCGAACTTCCAATGGTGGAGGCGCTTCCCCCAAAACGCTGCTGCCATAGACGATTGCTGATGAGGACGAGCGGTTCCCGCTCCTCGGCCTCGGAAAATAGTCGCCCCGCGGACGGCTTCGCGCGAAGTACCGCAAGATAGGACGCTGTGATTTGCTGCCCTTCCAGGCGCACTGGTTCGCCTTGCTCTGTCAGGGTACGGTTGGCCGAAGCTGTGGCACCCATCTCCTCGAAAACATGATTCTGCTCGCGCCAGTCGCGGTAAGTCGGCGGCGAAACGGTATTGCGCGGGTAACGCGGTGGCCGTTCCGATACCGCCACAATCCGTTCGGCATCATCAAACGGCAGCGGCCGCAGCAGCGCCGCATCCACCAGGCTGAACATGGTGCTGGTCGCGCCGATACCGACGGCTATACAGGTTACGGCCGTCAATGTGAATCCCGGCGTTTTGCGAAGAGCGCGCAAGCTCTGCTTAAGGTCGAGGCCGACATTTTGCACGGGATTCCCCTTGGCACGCCGGCTGCCACAAATTATCCACGCAGTTCGACCTTCGTCCGGAGAATTGTGTTCGAATTCGCAACATGCTGTCCGACTTTGCACTCTAACCAAGCCTCGTGGACCTGCGTCTCTTATAAAAGGATTACCCTTGCCCAGCTACACCCTCACCATCAACAGCCGCAAGCACACGGTCGACGCCCCGCCCGACATGCCGCTCCTCTGGATCCTTCGCGATCTCCTTCAACTCACGGGAACGAAGTACGGCTGCGGGGCCGGCATCTGCGGAGCCTGTACCATTCACGAGGGAGCCAACGCCGTACGCTCCTGTCAAATCGCCGCATCGGACGCGCAAGGCAAGAGTTACACCACTATCGAAGGCCTCTCCGGCGCATCGCTTCACCCCTGCCAGCAAGCCTGGCTCGACGAGGACGTGGCGCAATGCGGCTATTGTCAGCCCGGCATGATTATGACCGCCGCGGCATTGCTTCGCAAAAATACAAATCCAACGGTGGCCGAAATTGACGCCGCGATGTCCGAATTGGTGTGCCGCTGCGGCACCTATCAAAGAATGCGCCGCGCCATTCAACGCGCCGCGGAACTCAAGAGGCGAGCATGAATCGCCGCGCTTTCCTCCAAAGCGGTTCCGCTTTCGCGCTCGCGTTCTGGCTTCCCGAGCGCTCCACCGCAGCCACCTCAGTAACCCGATTCGAGCCAAACGCCTTCATTCAAATCACGCCGGACAACACCATCACGCTCTGGATGACGCGATCCGAAATGGGTCAGGGCGTTCGCACGACATTAACCGCACTGCTCGCCGACGAGCTGGAGGCTGATCTCGCGCGAGTACACCTCGAACAAGCCTGGCCAGGCACTCGCTTCAAGGGCATTCGCCTGCGTACCAGCGGCAGCGGCAGCAGTTCAGCGAGTTTCATGGGTCTTCGCCGTGCGGGGGCTGCAGCCCGCGAAATGCTCATCTCGGCGGCAGCCGGTAGTTGGGGTGTCGATCCCGCCACCTGTCGCGCTGAATGGAGCTTTGTCGTCCACGCGCCCTCTTCCCGCAAGGTCGCTTACGGTGATCTGGTTGAACTCGCTGCCCGGGAGTCCGTCCCGCAAAAGCCTGTCCTGAAGGACCCCAAAGATTTTCGCTACATCGGCAAGCCACGGAAGCGCGTCGATGGTCCCGACATTGTAACCGGGAAAGCCGTCTATGGTCTCGACGCCCGCGTTCCCGGTATGCTCACCGCGGTCATCGAGCGATGCCCGCACCTCGGCGGCAAGCTCGTCCGTTTCGAAGCGGGAAAGGCGCTTGAGATTCCCGGAGTGCGCCACGTCGTCCCTGTCCGCAGCGGAATCTTCGGAGGAGTCGCCGTGGTTGCCGATCATACCTGGGCCGCCATGAAGGGGCGCGAAGCCCTAAAAGTGGAATGGCAGCGCGGCCCGTCCGGCGATTTCGACTCCGCCAGGTTCGTCGACACCCTGCAATCGGCCGCCGCCGAGCACGGTTATCCCATCCGCCGCGAGTCCGATTCAACCACGCCGACCGCGCCGGTTCGTCAGATAGACGCCTCCTACCATTTCCCCTTCCAGGCGCATGCCCCCGTCGAACCGATGAACGCCATCGCGGACGTCCGTCACGACTCCTGCGAAGTATGGGCTCCCTCCCAAACGCCCGAAACCGCCCGCGACAACATCGTCAAATTCCTCGGGCTCCCTGCCGAAGCGATCACGGTACACACGACATTGATGGGAGGAGGCTTCGGCCGGCGCCTCTTTGTCGACTACGTTGACGAGGCGGTCGAGACATCGAAGCTCATCGGCAAGCCGGTCCAGGTCGTCTGGACCCGCGGCGATGACATGCGGAACGGGTTCTTCCACCCGGCCTCCATCGATAGGCTCAGCGCGACCATCGCCGGCGGCAAGATCCACTCCTGGGAGCATAAGTCCATCGGCTCGGACCTTTCCATGTTTGGCCTCCCGACGGCGGAAGAGAAGAAGGATCTCCAGCACTATGCCAAGGACGAGTCTCCCTGGGGGTCCTTCGATACCTTCTACAACTTCCCCAACCTGAAAGTGGATTTCGTGCCTGTCGACAGCCCCGTGCCAACGGGGTCCTGGCGAGCCGTCGAGTACCCGCCGACCATCTTCGCGCGAGAGTCGTTCCTCGACGAGGTGGCGCACGAGCTCGGCCGCGACCCGCTCGAACTCCGCATCGAACTGCTGCAGCCCGGGGACGTGATTACGCTGGGCGAGCTCAAAATCGACCGCGCCCGCATGATTCGTGTCCTCGAAGCCGTACGCGAAAAGTCCTCTTGGACGACGCCCTTCCGCATGCCCGGTCGCCTCTCAGGCCGTGGGCTCGCCATCAACTCTTACCATGCCGGCAGTTATATCGCCCAAGTGGCCGAAGTCTCGACCGCCAAAGACCTCTCCGACTTGAGGATCCATCGAATCGTATGCGTCGTCGATTGCGGTTTAGCCATCAACCCGCTGGGGGTCGAGGGCCAGGTTGAGAGCGCCATTACCTGGGGTTTGTCTGCCACCCTCCACGGCAAAATCGATTTCCGCCACGGCAGCGCGGTTCAAACCGGCTATCACGACTTCCGCGTCACCCGCATGAACGAAATGCCTAAGATCGAGACGCACCTGCTAGCCAGCGATGCCCGCCCAGGAGGCTTCGGAGAGCATGCCGTGCCTCACGTGGCTCCCGCGATCGCCAACGCCATTTTCGCCGCCACCGGTAAACGCTTGCGCCAGTTGCCTTTACAGCTCCAGCGTTCCTGAGTAGACAACCGGCAAAAGAACTTGACAATCCGACACTCATGTTTGATACTGGTATCAGGCTAAATACCGGCCTGACCTCCGGATCGGAGGCGGCCCGAGCCGGGAGGTTATCAGAACAACATGAGCAAAATCATAGGTATAGACTTGGGAACGACCAACTCCGTCGTGGCGGTCATGGAGGGTGGCCAGCCGGTCGTGATCCCCAACCAGGAGGGTGGCCGCACCACTCCATCCGTCGTCGCGTTCACGAAAAACGGAGAGCGTCTGGTCGGCACGGTCGCGAAACGGCAGGCGGTTACCAACGCCGAAAACACCATCTACTCCATTAAACGCTTCATGGGACGCCGGTTCAACGAAGTGAACCAGGAAATGAAGCTCGTCCCTTATAAGGTCGTTTCCGGCGAGAACAGCGACGCCCGCGTAGAAATCTCGGGCAAGAAGTACTCGCCGCCGGAGATCTCGGCCATGATCCTCGGCAAGCTCAAGGAAGCTGCGGAAGCGTACCTGGGCGAGAAGGTCACCAAGGCCGTCATCACCGTACCTGCATACTTCAACGACGCGCAGCGGCAGGCGACCAAGGATGCCGGCCAGATCGCCGGTCTCGAGGTGATGCGTATCATCAACGAGCCGACCGCAGCCGCCCTTGCCTACGGACTCGACAAGAAGAAGAACGAGACGATCGCCGTTTACGATTTCGGCGGCGGCACGTTCGATATCTCGATCCTCGAAGTCGGCGACGGCGTAGTGGAAGTGAAGTCGACCAACGGTGACACCCACCTCGGCGGCGACAACATCGACCAGCGCATCATCGACTGGCTGATCCAGGAATTCAAGAAGGATACCGGTGTTGACGTTTCCCGCGACCAGATGGCTCTCCAGCGCCTGAAGGAAGCGGCCGAAAAGGCAAAAATCGAGCTGTCCACGGTTCTCGAAACCGAAATCAACCTGCCGTTCCTGACGGCCGACGCCAGCGGTCCGAAGCACATGAACATCAAGCTGACCCGCGCGCGGTTCCAGGAGATGGTGGCCGACATTCTCGACCGTTCCATCGAGCCTTGCAAAAAGGCCCTGTCCGATGCGGGCGTGAACCCTTCCCAAATCGACGAAGTGGTCCTGGTCGGCGGCTCGACTCGTATCCCGAAAGTCCAGGAGATCGTCCGCAACCTGTTCGGCAAGGAACCGAACAAGAGCGTGAACCCCGACGAAGTGGTCGCGGTGGGCGCGGCGGTTCAGGGCGGCGTTCTGGGCGGCGAAGTAAAGGACGTGCTCCTGCTCGACGTGACACCCCTGTCGCTGGGAATCGAAACCCTCGGCGGCGTGTTCACGCGGCTGATCGAACGCAACACCACCATTCCAACCCGCAAGAGCGAGGTTTTCTCGACTGCGGCCGACAACCAGACCTCGGTGGAAATCAAGGTCTACCAGGGCGAGCGCGCCATGGCAGCCGACAACAAGCTGCTGGGCGTCTTCCAGTTGATTGGAATCCCACCGGCCCCGCGCGGAGTGCCGCAGGTTGAAGTTACATTCGACATCGATGCCAACGGCATCATCAACGTAAGCGCGCGCGACAAGGCGACCAACAACGAGCAAAAGATCACCATCACCTCCTCTTCGGGACTCAGCAAGGACGAAGTGGAGAAGATGGCCAAGGACGCCGAGTCCCATGCCGCGGACGACCGTAAGAAGAAGGAAGAGATCGAGTCCCGCAACCGCGCCGACGCGATGGTTTACAACATCGAGAAGATGCTGAAAGAGCACCGTGACAAGGTCAGCGCGGACGACGCCAAAGCCGTGGAGACCGCGCTCGAGGAAACCAAGCGCGCCATGCAGGAAGGCGGCGTAGACCGCATCAACCAGGCCACCTCGAAACTCGAGACCGCCAGCCACAAGCTTGCCGAAGCCATGTACAAAGCTTCTTCGCAGGCCGGTGGTCAGGGCGGAACGGGTGGAACGCAGCAGGGCGGTCCGGCAGGCGACGGAAAAACCCCCGACTCCGAGAAGAAAGACAACGTGGTCGACGCCGAATTTGTCGACGTCGAAGACAAGAAGTAAAGAAAGGCCATGCCAGCAACATCGAAACACGATTATTACGACACGCTCGGTGTTTCCCGGGGCGCCAAAGACGACGAGATTCGCAAGGCGTACCGTAAGCTGGCGCGGAAGTATCATCCCGATCTGAATCCCGGCGACAAAGCCGCTGAAGAGAAGTTCAAACAGGTTCAGGAAGCCTACGACGTCCTGAGCGACGCAAAGAAGCGCCAGGTCTACGACCAGTACGGCTTCTATTCCGACAACATCCCTCCGGGTGGCGGACCTGGCCCCGGCTCCTCAAGACACAGTCCGGGGCCCGACTTCGGCGGCTTTGATTTTTCGGAGTTCATCAACCAGCAGCAGCACAGGAGCGGGGGCGCCCCCGAGACTGGCGGCTACGGTGGCGCGGGAGGCTTCCGCGACATCTTCAGCCAGTTCTTCGGCGGCCGCCATGAGGAAGCGGCGCATGCCGAGAAGGGCGCCGACCTCGAATACGCGCTCAATATCGGCTTCTGGGAAGCCATGCGGGGTACCCAGGTGAAGCTCAACATCTCACGTCAGGAAACCTGCGAAACCTGTGGAGGGGCCGGCACATCGGGCGGAAGCACGGCAGTCTGTCCCGAGTGCGACGGCAAGGGAACCGTCACGCAGATGGCGGGGGCTATGAAATTCAGCCTCACTTGCCCGCGATGCGATGGCAAGGGCCGGCTGAAGAACGTCTGCCCTACCTGCCACGGCGACGGCCGGCTCTCGCGAGCGGAATCTGTCGAGGTTCGCATTCCGCAAGGCGTCACCTCCGGTTCCCGACTGCGTGTCGGGGGCAAAGGCAACTCGGGCCATCTCGGCGGGCCCGCCGGCGACCTCTACATCACTATTCGCGTGGAGGAGCATGCCTTCTTTCATCGCGACGGCGACAACATCGAAATCCAGGTCCCCATCACGGTCAGCGAAGCAGGGCTCGGGGCAAAAATCGAAGTGCCGACCATCGATGGGCGCGCGCTTCTCAAAGTCCCGCAAGGCACGAAAAACGGTCAGAAGTTCCGCCTGCGGGAGCGCGGCGTGATGAACGGACGCAAAGGAACGCGCGGCGACCAGATCGTCGAGGTCCAGATTCAAGCGCCCAAGGCACAGGACGAACGCACGCGCGAGATCCTTCGAGAGCTGTCGCACCTCCATCCCGAAGATCCACGTGAAGATATTTGGAGCAAGGTGAACCATGGCTAAGGGTCGATCGAAAGCCGCTTACATGATCTCCGCGGTTTCGGAGCAGTACCAGATCCACCCTCAGACGTTGCGTCTTTACGAACGCGAGGGTCTGCTGACGCCGTCCCGGAGCGACGGCAATACCCGGTTGTATACCGACGACGATCTGGAGCGCCTCGAAGTCATTCTGAAGCTCACGCGCGAGCTGGGCGTGAACCTGGCCGGCGTCGAGATCATTCTGAACATGCGCGAAAAGATGGCCGCCATGCAGAAGCAGATTGAGGAGTTCGTATCCTCCCTCAATCAGGAACTGGCGTGGCGCGCCAAAGCGCCGGGCGAAGAGCCCAAGCGTTCGCTGATCCCGGTCATCCAGTTGACCCCGACCACCGCTCAGAGCCCCGAAGAAAGCGGCCGCCGGACCAAGCGCCGCTAGCTGACCACGCAATTCTTGTATAACTTCCTCTAACGTCGGACTCTAACAGAAT
Source organism: Bryobacteraceae bacterium (assembly GCA_035295125.1). GTDB lineage: Bacteria > Acidobacteriota > Terriglobia > Bryobacterales > Bryobacteraceae > JAICMB01. The sequence continues at coordinate 132,462 of DATGJP010000074.1, forward strand.
GCGATGCCCGGCAAGCCCGGGACAACTATGCTGTCAGCGGTAGAATATCAGTTTCTCGTAGAGCAGGCGCCGATTATGATCTGGCGCGCGAATACCACGGCAGAGTGCGATTACTTTAATGAGCGATGGCTCAGTTTTCGCGGCCGGCCGATGGAAGCGGAGTGCGGCAACGGTTGGGCCGAGGGTGTGCATCCCGACGATTATCAATCCTGCCTGGAAACCTACCTCCGCGCATTTTCCAACCGCGAGATCTTTGAAATGCACTATCGCCTCAAACGTCATGACGGTCTATATCGGTGGATTTTTGACCGTGGCGTCCCGTTTTATGGCGAAAACAGCGAGTTTAAGGGCTACATAGGGAGTTGTATCGACGTCACGGAGCGCATCGAGGCGCAGCGCGCCCTCGATGAAGCGCACGAGCGGGAACTCGCTAACCTGCGGGGGCTGCTGCGCGTATGCTCGGTTTGCAAACGGATTCGTGACGCCGATGGAAGTTGGGATCAGCTCGAGGCCTTCATTACGCGTCATTCCGAGGCGGACTTCACGCACGGAACGTGCCCCGACTGTCTCAAGGTGCAGGTCGCATCGCGTTGAACCTGCCGCCGCGCGAATTTACAATCCGATGAGTACTCCGACAATCCTTTTGCTTGATGACGATGCCAATACGCTGCTCGTTTTACATGCGATTCTGGAAAAAACACAGGCCAAGGTCATAGAATGCGAAGATGAATCCTGCACGTTGAATTGGTGCCAACGCCTGCAGTCGAGCATCGATTTACTGGTCGCCGACGTCATCTTGAAGGTAACGAACGGGCCGGCGGTAGTCCGCCAGGTGAAGCCGTTGCAGCCACTCATGCGACTGTTATTCATCAGTGGGTTCAGCCTCAGTGAACTACGGAAACGAGGGTTGCTGAGCGATGAGGACCTCGCTCCGGGAAGAGTCGAGTTTCTTCAAAAGCCATTTACCGCGGAGACGTTCCTGAGCAGTGTTCAACAGCTTCTGCCCGCTTGAGTATGATTGTTAAGTGATCTTGGCAGCGCTGCTGTTCCTGGGGTCCGCCGCGACCCAGACGTTCTATCTCGGTACGTGGAAAATCGAATCCGCGACTGTTGCTCCCTGGGCTAATCCAAAAGACCGAACGCCCGATCCCGCCGAAATGAAATCGCTGGTCGGCAAGACCGTTACGATCACTGCGACCGGCACCCGCGGCCCGCGAGCTTTCACCTGCCCCAAAGCGAAGTACCAGGTGAAAGATTACCCCGCCGACTACTTGTTTCAGGGCGCGTTCGGCGAAATGCACGAGCGCGACAAATCGGTGGACCCGGTTAAGGTTGCGGCCGGCGTCGGCTTTCACGGCAAGACCTTCAAAACCCTGGAAACCGGCTGCGGGAACGAAATCGACTATCACTTCATCGATCCCTCCACCGCCGCTATCGGCCTGAACGACTACGTCTACATTCTCAAGAAACAGCCGTAGCGGGGTTTTGTGGGCCTGGTTTTCGACCGTCGCCATGGACCGCCGGTCCACAAAAGTGGATGACAACAAAGGTGGGACAGGCGGTTTCGTCTGTCCTTGCTCGGTGAAGTCCAAAGGTAGGCTGAATGCCTGGTTGGAGTTTTCGACCCTGATCAGCGCTGCGGCACGGAGATTGTAATGTTGCGGTACTTCATTCCTCCGGTGTGATCCCCCTGAATCAGAAGCGGCCCAGGCTCGCCCTCATGGCTGTCTAGCGCGCCTCCCGTGATCCCGGGAATCTCCTGATTATCAATAATCGTCTGTCCATCGCGGATCACGGTCACGGTCCGTCCCACCAGAGTGACGTCGTAGGTCTCCCATTGGCCCGGCTGCGGCGCCACTTCTACCGCCGGAGCAATGAACCCATAAAGCGATCCCATGCCATGGAACTTGTCATTCGTGCCCGCCGGCTCATATTCCACCTGTATCTCGTCCCGCCCGCGCAGATAGACGCCGCTGTTCCCGCCCTTGGGACAGTTGTACTCGATGTGCAGCCGGAAATCATCGAACTTCCGCACCGTGCGGATATTTGCCCCTGCCTTTAGATTCACCATCGCCCCATCCTGGGCCCTCCAGTGATTCTCAGCCTCGTTGTCGGGAATCCATCCCGACATGTCGTTGCCGTTGAACAGGGAGTCGGGCCTGCCCCATGCCGACGGAGCCTTGCGCTTCAACGCCGGCGCGCGAACCCCGGCGATTTCGCCCTCAACGCCGTCCGCCCGCTTCTGGGTTCCCGTCAGTTTGCCACCCTTGACGTTCATCTCCCACTCGACCTTAATCGGTTTGCCGAACCACTCGTCGGTGGAAAACGTCATCTGGCCGCCTTCGACCTTCAGATTCGTCGCCGGGTGCACACTCGCCACGCGCCCCACGATTCTTACCTCGGGCTTGCCTTCCTTCTCTGCGAATTCCATCCAGGAAGGGTACGTCTCTTTCGGGGTCTGGACCGTCAGGTCCCAACGCCCGGCAAATGGTTGTGCGGCGAACGCCGCCACGGCGCTCGCGAGTAATAGGAAGACTGCTTTCATCTACTGAGAGCTTCGCACAATTCCCGTAATGCAGGTTGCAAACCTGTCCTACGTCCGCTGCGACACTGGGCGGCCGCTTGCATTATTCGTCGCGAAGGGCGGTGATGGGGTCCAGGGCGGCAGCGCGGTGGGCGGGGACCCAACTCGATAGAGCTGCGATCAGCAGGAAGAGCACGGCTATCGCCGCGAAGGTTGCGGGATCTGTCGGTTTTACTCCGACGAGCATGCTCGAGATTGCGCGGGTCAAAACCGCGGCGGCGACTATGCCGACAACAATGCCGGCGGAGCTGAGTGCGAGTCCGCGGCCGATTACCAGTTTGAAGATAGTCGCCGGTGTCGCGCCGAGCGCCATACGGACTCCGATTTCAGGTGTGCGCTGACGAACGGCACTGGCTAGTACGCCGTAGAGCCCCACAGCCGCGAGGAGAGCCGAAATTGCCGCGAAAATCGCGATGAGCAGCAACTGGAAACGAGTAGCGGTCTGCGCTTGTTGCACCGTCGTGTCCATCGTCTGCATTTCGGTGATGGCAAGCCGTCCCGGTGCAAACCTCGCAATCGCATCGCGAACGAGAGGCGCTAAATTCTCCGGATCGCCGTTTGTGCGCAAGGCCCAGTGGCGCGATATGCCGATACCCCAACATCCATCCGACATAAAAATCTGGTCGCGGCCTGGGTCGACCAGAGAACCGAGGCGCTGATGCTCGACAACCCCGATGATTTCGAGCCACTGTGGATCCGGGACGCGGACGAACAGCCGTTTGCCGATAGCGGATTGGTTGGGAAACGCCTTCGCGGCAAGCTGCTGGTCGATGACGGCGAGGGGACGTTGCTCGAGATTGTCCACTTCGCTAAAAGTTCGGCCCTCCACTACACGCGAGCGCAGGGTTTCGAAATATCCGGGGAGTACGGTGGGAAGATCGGCGTTGCGGAAGGGGTCGGCGGGAATTCGGTCGGTGCCCCATTGAATGCCGATTGCGGAACCGGCGGTGTGCAGCGGCAGGCCGGTAGCTGCGCCCACGCTCTGCACGCCGGGGATCGCGCGCAGGCGGTCTTCGAGAGCGAGCAGGAACCCAATGCGGCGCTGCGGCCGCTGGAAATCGTGTGCGTCGCCAACCGGCAGGAATGTCAGCAGACCGTGAGGATCGTAGCCGGGGTTCACGCGGCGGAGTTCGAGGAAGCTGCGAACCATCAGGCCGGAGCCGATGAGCAGAACGAACGAGAGCGCGACCTCACCGACGATCACGGCCGAGCGTAACAGCCCACCGGACGGCCGCTGGGAGGACCGTTCGGAGCCCCGAATCACGTCCATGATGCCGGAGCGGATGGCGCGCCACGCGGGAAGCAGGCCCAGGACCGCGGATTCAACCAAGCCCGCCAAGGCTGAGAATGCAAGCACGCGCCAATCGATCGACGCGGATTGAAGGCGCGGCAGGTCCGCGGGAGCGAGCACCAGGATTTCGCGGACGGCAATCCATGCGAGTGCGACGCCGAACGAAGTCCCCAGCCCACATAGTAAGACAGCTTCGGCGAGCAGTTGGCGCGTGAGGCGGCCGGCGCGGGCCCCGAGTGCCGATCGAACGGCGATTTCATGATCACGCAAAGACACGCGAACCAACAGGAGGTTCGCTACATTCGCACAGGCGATCAGTAGCAGAAAGATGACCGCGCCAAAAATGGCGAGTATCGCCGGACGCACTTCGTTGACAAGCGTGCTTTGCCAAAGACCAACCCGTGTGTACGCGCGGGCTGTGTCCGGCGTAACACCGTGACGAAGATGGGCAACCACCTGCAGCATGAGGGCATCGCGATTGGGCGCGTCGTAGCCGCGGTCGTTTGCGATCCAGACTTCGGGATTGGGGCGGTCCGGCAGAATGAGCTTGAACCCAGGCTCCACTACGCCGACGATCTCCGGGCCCGTGCCGTTGGCGCCCATCATGTGGCGCCCAAGCACCGATCGATCGGCTCCATAGCGCCTCTGAAAATATTCGTAGCTGAGGATGGCGACGGAACCCTCAGGCGGTGGAAACGGGGGTGGCGTCACGCCATGCGGTTTGCCGTCGGCATCGGTGAAATCCCGTCCGAAGACGACGTGAGCACCAAGCATGGAGAGGAAACTGGTCGAGACCAGCCCCTTGTTGATTCGCTCGGCGGTACCGTCCTCCCGCGGGACGATGGCGCGGAACACCATGATCGAGGATGTGTCTTCGAATACGCCGGAGGTCGCATTTCGCAAATCGAAGAAGCGGGCGTTTGAGAAGAAGTCGCTTGCCAGGACGAGCCGGCCAGGGTTTTTATACGGCAAGGGCCGCAGCAGGATAGCGTCGGTCACGCTGAAAATGGCCGTGCTGGCGGCGATCCCCAGGGCGATCGTTACAACGGCTGTGGCGGCAAATGCCGGCGCCTTGCGCAGCATTCGAGCGGCGTAGGCGAGGTCTTGGCGAAGATCGGAGAAGCTGTGAATCCAGGTCTTGAGAAACATGATTTCATTTCTCCTCAGCGGGGCACTCACGACTTCCGGGGCCACGGGTACAGGAAAAGGAAGTACGCGAATGCCACACACAAAATAGCGTGAAGCGCAAACTCAAACAAGGTGTGAAAGGCGCTCAACACCACGTGAAACAGCATCCAGGCAATGGCGAGCCAGCGCGCCCACATGCTGCCGAGAACCATGAACACGCCCGCCACCAGTGCAACGAGGCTGATGAGAGGGAGCCAAAAGACGTCGCGGAAGTGAGAAACCATGCCGAATGCGCCTGTCACAATATACAGAATGCCGATCAGGATAACGGGCAGCGTACGTTTGGCCATAGGTGACCACGATAACTCGGGCGGGAACGCAAAAAGGGCCGCCTCCCTTGCGAGAAGCGGCCCTTCGGGTCGGTCGGCGTGGTTAAGTGAGGCTAGAAGCTATACTTCAAGCCAAATTGTAAATTGCGCGAGCCCAGGGATTGGTTGACGACGCCCTCGAGCGGACTGCCGTGCACGTCGATCTGATATCCCTGAACCACGAAAATGGGAGTATTCAGCGCGTTAATTGCTTCGAAACGGAATTCAACTTTCTGACGTTCGGTGATTGGGAAGAACTTCGAAACCCCAAGGTCGAACTGGCGGATTCCAGGTCCGCGCTCTGTTGACACACCGCAGTTGCCGAAATGGCCGGGCGCCGGGTCCCGCATCGTGCTCGGATCGAACCATCGATACCCGCCCGTGGCTTGAATCGGCGCACCATTCGCATCGAACTGCGCGAAGTTGTTGAAGGGAGTCTGCTTCGAAGGTGAAATGCAATCCGGCCGCGGCTGGAAGGAACCGGTGCCGGGGTCGCCCGCCCAGTCCAGCATGGAGATCGGGAAGCCGCCGTGGATGGTCACGATGGCGTTCACGCTCCAGTCGCCCAGGATGGCGTTGACTACTTTGTTCCCATCCTTGCCGTAAGTGCGATTCTTGCCGTATGGCAGGTCGTAGTTGACGTAGCCATTGAATACGTTGGTCACATCGTGATCGCACAGGCCATAGTCCTGATTGATGTTGTAGACGTTCTGCTGGAACGCCACGTCGGCGCTGGCCTGGCTGCCGGTCGCATCGCCGTAGCGTCCGTAGTAGCCCTGATTGTTGGTCAGGCACTTTGACCAGACGTAGTTGAACTGGTACGCGAACCCATGGCTGAGCCGCTGCTGCGCGGTCAGTTGCAGGGCGTTGTAGTTTTGGCGGCCGATGGTCGAGTTTAGACGAACCTGGCCTGTGCCGATGTTCTTCAGAGCCGGGTTGCCCGAAAGATACGGACCCGGAATTACGGTGCCGTTAGGCTGCAGGAAAGCCTGCCCGGCGTCGAGGATCGAGGCGAGGTGGTCGGTGTGCTGGCCGACATAGCCCGCCTGGAGCGTAAGGGCGTTTCCGATCTGACGCTGCAGTGTTAAGTTCCACTGGTTCGACACCGCGGGACGGTAGTTCGGATCCTGCATGTGCAAGCGCACTCCCTGGAAGCAGGAAGCCGGCACTGATGCAATGGTGTTCACGTTGCAAGGCGTGCCGCCGATGGCGCCGCCCAGGGCCGTGAAGCCCTGATCGAGCGTGACCTGGTTGGAAGGAATTGCGCCGTTAACGCCCGGGACAAACTGGCCAACGAGATCGATGTTCCAAGGAGCATTCGTAGCCAGGCGGTTATACTCGCCCGTTCCTTCCTGGAAGCTCGAACGGCTGAACGCAGCGCGGATCACGGTGTTGTTACCCCACGGCGTCCACGCCAGCCCGAGGCGCGGCAGGAAATTCGCAATGCCGTTGTACTGGTTGTACAGCGCGCGAGAATTGCCGTTCTGGCCGGCGAGCTCGATCTGCCCGCTGATTTCGCCGAAGTTCGTCATGCGGTCGTGAACTTCGTAAATCGGAGTAAAGAGCTGCCAGCGAATCCCGAGATTCAGAGTGAGATGGCTGTTGACGCGCCAGTCGTCCTGGAAGAACGCGCCGAACGCATTGTTGCGCTGTCCGACTGTTCCAGCCGCCCCGATGCCATAACCCATGTAAGCGGGCAAACCGAGCAGGAAGTCGGCTTCGGTGTTGCCGGTATATCCGCCCGTGAAACCAATCTGCCCTGCCGCGCCGTCGTTGCTGACTGCCGGCACGTAGTCGTTGCGATACCGGATCGCCTGGAAGCCCATGGTGAACGTGTGGTTCGCATGAACCCAGTTTGCCGTGTCCTCGTATTGGATCGTGGTCTGGTGGAAGATCTCCGGCGAATCTACGGTTCCGAACGCGAACGGCCCATTCTGGACTCCGCCGAGCGCGCCCGGTCCGGAGAACCAGAAGCCCGGCATAAAGGCGGTCGGCTGGCCCGGAATCAGGTTGGCGCCCGCATTCGTCGTCAGACTCTGGAGATTCGCGCCCGCGGGATAGTAGTTGACGCCGGCGCGCATCTCGTTCACGAAGGTCGGAGTGAACGTCCTCGTATAGTCGATCACGCCGTTCCACAACGGAAAGACATTGTCGCCGGTCCCGTTGTAGAGCAGCGGTTGGCTGTTCACAGTGGGGTTCTCGATGTGTTGCTGCGTGTAGCGTGCGAAGACGTGATCCTTCTCAGAGGCGTTCCAGTCCATTTTGAGATCGCCCTGGTTGCCGTGGATGAAGGTGTTTACCGAGTTGTCTGCATTGTTCAGCGCCGCGGAGGAACCGGCCTTGGGCAGAGCTCCCATAATCTTCAAAGCGGTCGGGCTGATACCGGTGATGCATGGATTCACGCCCATTTTCTGCCCGGCTCCGCAAATGGTGGCCTTCGTCAGATCGGCAGGCATCGCAACCGTTGTTCCCGGATAATGCAAGCTGATGTTGGGCACGTCTGACAGGTTGGCGGTCAGATCCTGCGAGGTGAAGGTGGTAATGTGGTTAACCGTCGCCGGCTGGTCGAACCGCGAGCCCTGGTAATCTCCAAAGAAGAACAGCTTGTCCTTCTTAATGTGTCCGCCAAACGTACCGCCGAACTCATTCCAGTTCAGCGCGGCCTTGGGGAGTCCCTGGAAATTGTTCGCCCATTCATTGGCATTTAATGCGTCGTTGCGCACGAATTCGAAAACGTTTCCGTGGTATTGGTTCGTCCCCGATTTGGTGCTGACGCTGATCACGCCGCCGAGGAACTGCCCGAACGTCGCGTTCGGATTGTTCGTGATGACGTTGAATTCCTGGATGGCGTCGACGTTGGGGGAATAGGCAACGTTGTTGTCGACGAATTCGTTGTTGTCCATACCATCGAGCAGGTAGTAGTTGGCCTGTTCGCGGTTGCCGTTGATATACGGACGGCCGGAGTTGAACGTGGTTTGCCCGGTATTGAACGCGCCGGGGCTGGTGGTGACGGCGCCCGGCGTGAGCAGTGCCAGTTGGTTATAGTTTCTGGTTTCCAGGGGCAGACTGATAATGGAACTCGATTCCATCACCGTGCTCACCTGTGTAGTGTCGGTCTGCAACAGCGGCGCGGAGCTTGTGACTTCAACCTGCGTGGATACCGCGCCGATCTTCATCGGGAAGTCCAGGCGCGCTGTTTGGTTTAAGGACAGGTCGAACGGTGGATGGACCGCGGTCTGAAAACCCTGCGCTTCGACCGTTACCTGGTAATTTCCTACCGGAACTCGCGGGAGATTGTAAAATCCCAGCTCATTGGTCTGCGCCGTCCAGACCGTCCCGCGTTGTGTATCTTTGGCAACTACCTTCGCGTTTGCGATGGGTGCGCCGGTGGGGTCGGTGACTTGACCCGTGATGGCTGCCGTCACTTCCTGTCCCCAACCTAAGGTCGGTATAACCAGGCAGGCGACGAGCAGGCAGCTGAGAAATGTAAGCAGAAGCGATCTGTGTGTGGCTTGCATAAAACTCCTTCAGCGGTTTGGTTCATGCTGTGCCGGATCAATCATTGATGTCCAGTTCACAACGGTTGCGGTTCTGTTACGAGCAGGTTCATTACGGATCGAACGTGCTGCTTTTTCAATGTGTTCGGACCCCCTCGGGGATGCTGACCGGAAGCTGGCCCGGAAATGGAATGAGCCCCCAAAGGGCGTCCGCGAGGGCGTCCATCGAGGGTTGGAGAATGCTGTAAGTACAGGCGTACACCGGCGCGAGAGGATAGGCCCAAATGTCATAGGGCATCCGCAACGCGACGGCTATGGTCGGGGTACTCTGTTTGAGCAGCGCCGTAATCAGGCCCGCCTGACCCCGGTGTGTGTCAGCGTTAATGGTGCCGGCGATGACAAGGTCGAAGCTCCTTAGCTGCTCCCGAAGCTGCCGCACCTCGGCAGCGGAGGGATTCATCGCGATGACGAATTCTTCAACACTCGGGTGATGGCGACGGACTGCGGGTGCCAGTCCAGGAATCAGGTACGACGACGTGTCGGCGGGCGTAAGATCCTCAGGCCTGGGAACGACGACCGCAATTCTGGCGGCGGCCGGAACACGGACCGGAAGAAGCCCGGAACGGTCGTGCACTAAAGTGACGGACTGCCGCGCCACTTCCTGTGCCAGTTCACGATGTTCACGGCATCCGACGACGCTCAGTGGGAGTTGTTTGCGGCGTATGACCCATTTTTTGAGGTTCAGGATGCGCAAGGCAGAGGCGTTCAATTCGTCCACGGATAGCAAGCCGCGCCGTAGGGCTTGTAGGACGCTTGTGAACACGGTCTCCAGCCGCCCGAGGTCGTGATTGAAAATCAACAAATCCGCGCCGGCATTTAAGGCTGTAATTACGTCAATGGGAAGTCCCGCGCCTTGATCCATAGCGTGCATATCGAGGGCGTCCGTGACGATGAGGCCTTCGAATCCGAGCTTGCGCCGAAGCAAACCCCTAAGAATCTGTGGAGATAGCGTGGCGGGTGATTCCGAGTGGCCATTCAGTGCCGGCAGGACAATGTGCGCCGTCATGATGAGGCGTACACCTGCCGCGATCGCGCTACGAAACGGTGGTAGCTCAATGCGCTGCAGCCGTTTGAGGTCGTGCGGCAACACGGGTGCTCCGTGATGCGAATCGCTGGACGTATCTCCATGCCCGGGAAAGTGCTTTGCTGAAGCGGCTACTCCGGAACGTTGCAAACCTTTGACCATAGCCGCGCTCAGACGTCCGACCAGCGCCGGGTTTTCGCCAAATGATCGCGTGCCTACCACCGGATTGCGAGGATTATTGTTGACATCGCAAACGGGGGCAAAATCGACATTAATCCCGACGGCGGAGACTTCACGTCCCAGCGCCTGCCCCACGAGATAGGCGAGTTTTTCCGACCGCGTCGCCCCCAGCGCCAGGTTGCCGGGAAAAGGGGTCGCGTCGCCTATAGCCATCAATTGGCCGCCTTCCTGATCGGCGGCGATGAGCAGTGGCGGTTGGCCGGCTTTCGCAGCTTCGGCCTGGAGGGCCTCGGTCAGCCCCCGCAAATCGTCGAGGCTGCCCATGTTTTTCGCGCGAAACAAAACGATTCCGCCGACGTGCTGGCGCCGGAGAATTTGGATCAATTCGCGCGGTGGCCTTTGTTTGCCTTGAAAACTCAGCAGGAACTGCTGGCCGGCAGCCTGCTCCAATGTGATCGCCATGGTGGTGTCAGGCCTTGACGGGCGCGGCCTCAGGCTGCGCGGTCGCCTTCTCGGTGACCGGCCGGTGAATCGGAAGAAAACGCGCCAGCAGGAGCGCGGGAATCGACGAGATCAGGACCCAGATGAAGAAATTGCGATAGCCGAGTGCAACCTGGATCTTTCCGCTGACCGTGCCGGGAATCATCAGGCCCAGGTTCATCAGCGAATTGGCGAACGCATAATGGGCGGTCTGATATTTGCCTGGGGCGATTTCCTGCATCATCAGAAGAATCACGCCCACAAACCCAAATCCGTAGCCGAACATCTCGATACTCAGGGCGGCTGCGATCTCAAAAGAGTTGGTCGGTTGCACGGCACTCAGGTACACGTACGCCAGGTTCGGGAAATTCATGGCGCAGATGAGTGGCAGGAGCGCTCGACGGAGGCCGAGCCAGGACGTGAAATAGCCTCCTAACACGCTCCCCGCGATGAATGCGACCGTGCCGAAGGTGCCGTAGATGGTGCCGAACTGATCGGTTGTGAGGCCGAGCCCTCCCAATGCGCGCTTGTCGACCAGGAACAGTGGACCGATTCGCACCACCTGCCCCTCACCCGCGCGGTAGAGGAGGATGAACAGCAGCAGCAGATATATATTCGGCTTTTTGAAAAAACTCACCACGACGTCGCGGAAAGTGCCGGCCATCTCATGCAGGCTTTCGGAGCGGCGTTCCGCACCGCCCGAAGGCAGCACGCGCGCGTGATACACGCTGAGGACCACCATGATCGCACCCATGCACACGAAGATGGCCATCCAGGCGTGCGGCACGTCCGTTCGTGCTTCCAGGTACCCCGCCAGGATGATCAAACCGCCCTGCGAAAAGAACCGCGCGACATTGTAGAATCCGCCCTGCCATCCCGCGTAGGCTGCCTGCTGTTTGTCGGTGAGGCTGGCGATATACAGGCCGTCTGCCGCGATGTCGTGGGTCGAGGAGCAGAACGCCACCACCGAGAAGAGGGCGAGTGTGTAGCCGAAGAACCGCGGCAACGGCAGGCAAAGGGCGATCAGCGCCAGGCTGACCCCGCCCGCAAATTGCAGCAAGACCACGAAAAACTTCTTGGTCTTGAACATCTCGAGCAGTGGGCTCCACAGCGGCTTCAGGGACCATGGGAGCAGGAGCCAGCTTGTAAAGAGCGCAATCTGGTCGTTCGGCAGGCCGAGGCGCTTATAGAGGATCCCGGCAATCAGGCTGATCGCGAAGAACGGGATGCCCTCGGCGAAGTACAACGTGGGAACCCACGTGGCGGCATTGTTGCGGGTGTGGTTCACTTGCCTCGGTCCCAGCCTGGGGCACGAGCGCGCAAGTGTCCAGTTCACAACAGTTGCGGGATCGTGATAAGGAGGTTCATTACAGACCGAACATATTTGTTTTAAAGAACTTAACGAAGTGTTAAAATCGGGATGACTTCATGGGTCCAGTTGTGGATTTGGTGAAACGCCCGGAGCACAATGGCGCGATCCGACAGGAGTTGGACCGTGTTCTGGCAAGCCATGAGTTCCGCTCCAGCAAGCGCAGCCAGGAGTTTCTCCGGTACATCGTAGACCACACGCTGAACGGCAACGTCGACATCCTGAAGGAACGGACTATCGGGATCGAGGTGTTCGGACGGCCCACTTCCTATGAGCCGAGCGACGATGCCACGGTGCGCGTGAAGGCGGGCGAGGTCCGGAAACGGCTCGGTTTGTATTATGCCGGACAGGGGGCTAACGATCCGGTGCGGATCGATCTGCCTCATGGAACGTATATACCCGAATTTCACTGGCGGGAGACGGAGCCTTCGGAATCCGTCATTGAGGCGTTGCCCGTCACGAAGGCCGAAGGTAAAGAACATCCAGTCCGGCCCCGGGCTTGGATGGCGGTGGTGGCAATCGTGGTTGGGATTACGGTGGCGGCGCTCGTCTGGTGGCGCACTACCGGACAGTCGCCGTCGGCAATCGATGAGTTCTGGGCGCCGGTGGTACAGGGCAGTTCGCCGGTGTCACTTTGTGCAGCCTTTGTTCCGGTGTATTGGCCGGATCGCACGCCGACCTCCGAGAAGCCGTTGCGGCCGGAGGACTTTACCCTGTTGAACGATCAGTTCGTGGGCGGCGGCGACCTGGTGGCGGTAGCGCGGCTCTCGTCTATGTTGACGCGAATGAAGAGACCCTACCGGGTGCGTATTGGAAGCGAGACTTCATTGCGGGATTTGCAGGTGGCGCCTGCGATCCTGGTGGGGTATTCGATTACGCGCTGGAAAGAAATCAGCAGGGAACTGCGCTTCTTCATCGATGGATCGCGAAACCCCAAGTGCATCACGGACAATGGCCAGCCAACGACGTGGGCGCTTCCGAACCTGCCGGCCGATCGGCACACGGACGAAGATTATGCCATCGTCTCGCGCGTCTTCCACCCGGACACGCACGCCATGCTGGTGGAAATTGCTGGAATCATGCAGTACGGCACGGACGCGGCGGCCGACCTGGTGACGAACTCGGACCTGATGGCCGACGCGCTGCGCCAGGCTCCGGCGGGCTGGCAGACCAAGAATCTGCAACTCGTGTTGCACGTCAAGGTGATCTCGGGGGCTCCGAGCGCGCCTAAGGTGGTGGCGAAGCACTTCTGGTAAGCCGCGTTCCTCCTTCCACGGTCCCCAAGTATCACCGGGGCGAGGAAGGCTCCAACACATGTCGTTTGCTGGTAGCGTCCGCTTGAAGCTGCGCGAGAACCGCGCGCAATTCGCGGAGTTGTAGGGGCTTCGAGAGATAGCCGTCCATCCCTCCTTCGAGGCACCGTTCGCGATCTCCGGCCATCGCGTGGGCTGTCATGGCGATGATCGGCGTGCGGTCGCGCCTGGAACGCGCTTCGTCCTCGCGGAGGACGCGGGTAGCCGTGTAACCGTCCATCTCGGGCATCTGGATGTCCATGAACACGGCATCGAACGTTTCATTGCTAAACGCCTGGGCCGCTTCCAGTCCTGTTTTCGCGATCACGACGACATGGCCATCCTTCGCAAGCAGCCGCTCGATTAGCTTCTGGTTGACGGGATTATCTTCAGCCACCAATATCCGTAACGGCCTCGCAACGGCTGCCGCAACAGCAAGAACATCACCGGTGGATGGCTTAGCGGGAACCTGGGGTTCCCTGATCAGCCTCAGAACCGTGTCGAGCAGACTTCGATGGCGTACCGGCTTCATAATGTAAGCCGAGATCCCCGCAGCCGTGCACCTGGTAACCGCATCACCGTGTTCGGCGGAGAGGAGTAACGCGACAATTGGTCCTGCCTGAAGCTGTCGGGTTCGAACCTGGTTGGCCAGCTCAAAGCCATCCATTCCAGGCATTCTCGAATCAGCCAGCGTGATATCGAACTTCGCTCCAGGCTGCCGCAGAATTTCGAGCGCGGCCTCTGCGCTATCGGCCAGGACGGGGCGAGCTCCCCACCTCTCCAGCATCCGGCCGAGAACCTCTCGGCTGCTTGCGTTGTCATCGACAATGAGGGCTCTGATTCCGTCCAGTTCCTGACGCAACGACTCTTTCGCGGCTGCGACTACAAACTGGGCGGTAAATCGCATTACCGTGCCCCGGCCCGGCGCGCTTTCGACCCAGATACGACCGCCCATCATGGCGACCAACTTGGAGCAGATGGCCAGCCCCAGTCCGGTGCCCCCATAGCGCCGCGACGTGCTTCCATCGGCCTGCGCAAACGCCTTGAAGATTTTCTTCTGCTCGTACTTTCCAATTCCGATGCCCGTGTCCTTAACCGCAAATTCCAGCGTGCACGAATGCGCCGCACGATCCGAGCAACACACCTCGACCAGAATCTCGCCACGCTCGGTAAACTTAATCGAATTGCCCACCAGATTCAGAATGACCTGACGCAATCGGCCCGGATCTCCCAATAGCTCCTCGGGCAGGTCCGGCGCGAAATCGGCGAGGAGTTCCAGGCCTTTCTCGTCGGCTCGGACCCCCATCGAGGCGAGAGCGCTCTCCACGCATTCGATCAGCGGAAACTTCACGTTTTCCATCTCGAGTTTGCCGGCCTCGATTTTTGAGAAATCCAGAACGTCGTTAATCACGGTCATCAGCGATTCCGCCGACGTTTGGGCCATCTGGAGAAACTCTCGCGCCTCCTGCCGCGGCTCCATATCCACCACGAGCCCGATCATTCCGAGCACGCCGGTCATGGGCGTCCGGATTTCGTGGCTCATATTCGCGAGGAACTCGCTCTTCGCCCGGCTTGCCGCCTCCGCGTTCTGCTTCGCCACGGTGAGTTCCGCCGTCCGCTCTGCCACCGCCCGCCGCAGCATTTCGTTGCGACGGGTCAAAGCCCGCGTCTTGAAGCGAACCGTTCCGACAGCGACTCCGATCAGCAACAGAACGCAACCCGCCATCGCCCACGTCGTTTCGTACCAGTGCGGAGCAAGCGCAAACTCCATTGTCGCCTCCGGACCGTTCCATACTTGATTGCCGCTTGAGGCTATCACTCGAAAACGATACTTTCCGGGAGGCACGTTCGTGTAGTAAGCGGTGCGGCGCGTGTCGGCTTCAACCCAATCCTCGTCGAACCCATCGAGCTGGTACCGGAACCGCGTTCGCGAAGGCGTGGCAAACGTCACGGCGGTGTATTCAATCGCGAAGCGTCCCGTGCCGGGCACTAACCGAATGGGCTGGGATGGATCGTAGCGGTGGTCGTCCGCAACCACGCCCGTAATCCAAACGGGCGCGGTAGTAAGTTGATGGTCGAGACTCCTTGGATCGAACATCACCACGCCGCGGGTGGTGGCAAACCACATCCGGCCGTCAGGTGTGCGAATGGAGGCAGGCACTGCCCGGAAATTGCATTCCGGGTTGCGCATGCCATCGGCGGCGCCGAACACCTCGGTGTGAACCATGCCCGAGCCGGTGTCGGCAAACGAATTCAGTTCGGCCTTGTTAACGCGTACGATGCCAATGTTAGATCCCATCCACAGATTCCCGGCATCGTCTTCGACGATCTGCATGAGGGCTCGCGAAATCCCTTGCACGGATCGGAAATTCGTGAATTTACCGTTCTTGAGGCGCGACAGACCGACTCCGGTGGTCACCCATAGGGTCCCTTCCCGGTCTTCATAAAGAGCCAGCGCCTGCTGCGAAGCCAAACCGCCGGGATCCATTTGCTGGAACATCCCATCCTTGAAATGCCATACGCCGGCACCGCGCAGGCAGACCCACAGAGAACCGTCCCGGGAGTTCAGGATCGCACTCACGCGGTTTCCGGCCAGCCCGGTATCGATGCCGTAGTGGGTTTGACGTTTGCCCTGCAACCGCAGCAAACCGTCCTGGGTGAACCCCAACCACACGGCCCCGGTGTGATCCTCTGCGATCGCGGCGACGCGGCTGTGTCCGTAGTGCTCGACACCAATGACGCGGCCGTCCCGGATTTTGGTAACCGCGCCCTTTTCCGAGCCCACCCACAAGATGCCATCGCTGGTCTCATAAAGAGCGAATGGGGTATTACTCGCCAGCCCGTCGGCGGTAGTGTACGTCCGGAACACGCCGTTCTTGTAACGGCTGAGCCCGGAGGCTTGTGTCGTGATCCAGATCGAGCCATCCCTTGTTTGAAGAACCGTCTCGACACTCTCGGCCGGCAATCCTTCCTTGCGGCCCCAGGTTGTGAACGGACTGTCGCGCAACTGGGCCACGCCGCCGTCCGTCATTCCAACCCATAGCCCACCTTCGCGGTCGACAAAAAGCGCTACGGGCAAGGAACCAGGCAAACCTTCCACGGTCGAGTAAACGCTCACCTTGTTACCCGCAATTCTCGCCAGGCCCACTCCGGAAACCGCAAGCCAGACACTACCATCGCGGTCGTCCGCGATTGCGGCGATGGGCCCATCGGGGACTCCCTGAGCTTTCGACCACGACTCTACGACGCCGTGGTCCCACCTCACCGCCGTGCCGCTGGACATTCCGATCCACAGACCGTGTCCGTAATGAAGGCTGATGATGTCGCCGGCCGGCAAACCGTATTTGGCTGTAAAAGCGCTAAACGCGCCGTCGTGGAAGCGTGCCAATCCTGTTCTTGTGGCAATCCAGACGTCGCCGGACGCATCTAGTACGAGTCCGCGAATCGCGTTGTCCGGGAGCCCATCGGCAGTTGTGTATATGCGGGTGTTGCCACCCTTCAGGCGCTCCAGTCCACGCTCCCTGGTGCCGATCCAGACGGAGCCATCGCCGGTTTCGAGGACGGAAACGACATCCAGCGCTGTCACGTTGTTGGTGCTTGGGTTTTTGATCCCGGTGAACTTTTGGCCATCGAAGGAGATCAGGCCATCGTGGGTGGCAATCCAAAGGCGGCCGTGCGATCCGGGAGCGAGAGCATTAATGTAGAGCTGCGAGAGGCCTTCGGCGCCCCCATAGACTGTCATGCGCGTTCCGTCGAAGCGCACCAATCCTTCTTCGGTTCCGAACCAGAGATAGCCGTCGGGGGTTTGAGTAATTGCCGGGACCGAGCCTTGTGGCAGACCATTCTCATTGGTCCACACACGCTGCATGTATTGGGTGACCGACCGCTTCGGGTCGAGTGCGTAACATCTCTCAGCGAGAACGGTGAGGATCAGCGCACAAGCCAGTCCGCGGACTACGAGAACTCTCAAGACGTCTCATCGGCAGCGCGCCGGTAAGTGTTTAGTTTATGTAGAGCTATGCTATGTTTTGCTGCTTAATTGTCGATGCAGTTTGAAGTAGGGAACGGGTTTTGGAAGGGTGGAGCTTGCAGTTGCCTTTGAACTTCACCGGGAACGCGCAGGCAAACCGCCTACGCCACCTTGGCGAAAGTTTGCAAACCTCTCCTACATCTGCTGCGTTCATTCCGCTTCTCTTCTGGCAGGGCGATTGCTCGGCTCTTGGGGTGACATGACCCGAGGAGGGGTGCTGTTCGCCCTTCCGTATCGCTGACCGAAGGAGGACGACGGCAGGAAGGCGTAGGGTTGAGTAAGTGTTGCAGGGTTCTTGTCGTCTCCCCTGCTTCATGGCGGACTCCGGGAACAGCCCGGGGGAGCCAACACTTCATCATTGGTGTCGCCCGCCCGTGGTAGAACGTTAACAGCGAATGAACGTTCTGCACTTCATCACGGCCATCCCTCTGAATTTTCAACAGGGAAGCGGATGTTATATGGGCATACGCACGCTTACGGAGGGGCTTGGCCGGCTCGGCGTGCGAGTGTCAATGGTGACGCCGCGAACGGCGCTTCGGGTGTTTGCGGCGCGGCGCATTCTGTTCAACGAGACGTTACGTCGACGAGTGTTCGAGGGCGATGCGACAGTCGGAATCGACGCGGACGGGTATGCCATCGCGGGCCAACGGCGATCCCTCCCTCACGTCGCATGCATCAAGGGCGTCATGGGCGATGTGATCCGTTTCGAATCGGGCGCGACGCGGGCGAGCATGGCGCTGCAGGCGCGTCTTGAAGCGAAGCATGCCCGGCGCGCCGACCTGGTAATTACGATCAGTAAATATTGCGCGGAGCGGATCGAGGAACTATATGGGGTTAGCAACGCGACCGTTGTGCCGGAATTGATCGACCTGGAATCCTGGAGGCAGTTGTTTCACGCGAACCCGGCGGCGCCCGATCCTCGGAAATTTACTGTCCTCTCAGTCTGCCGGTTCTATCCTCGAAAGCGTGTGGATCTGCTCCTGCAAGCCGCCGCCCAGTTACGCGACAGGATTCCCCAGCTTGAAGTGCGGATTGTGGGGAATGGTCTCGAAGGCGAACGCTTAAGAGCGCTGTCCAACGAGTTGCATCTCGGGTCGGTCGTGCAATGGCTCGGAGATGTCTCACCAGAACGACTGGCGGCGGAGTACAACCGCGCGCACGTGTTCTGCCTGCCAAGCATTCAGGAAGGATTCGGGATTGTTTTTCTGGAAGCCATGGCGGCGGGCAAGCCCATCGTTGCGGCACGCGCCTCCGCGGTTCCCGAGGTGGTGCACAGCGGGATCCTGGTCGATCCCAACAACGCGGAGGCATTAGCAGAGGGTCTCTTCCAACTCTTCCGCGAACCGGACTTACGCGACGCACTCGGCACTCAGAGCCGGCAGGACGTCGAGGAATTTGAAGTGGGCCGGGTGAGCCGGCGGTTCTTGAGCGAAGTGGCTAAGGTCGCACCCGGAATCAGGATTTGCTCAGGAGCAGGCGGATGTCCATGACGTTCGTCCCGGTCGGACCGGTCTTGATGAGATCGTCCAAAGACTCGAAGAAGTGATAGGAATCGTTGTTGGCGAGGGCGGCGCGAGGATCCAGTCCTAGGGCACGTGCGCGGGCGATTGTGGCGCCATCGGCAATGGCTCCGGCGGCGTCGGTTGGACCATCGGTTCCGTCCGTACCCGCGCTGAGCACGGTCAGGTTCCCGAGGCCCTCGATCTCGATTGCCGCCGCGAGAACGAACTCCTGATTCCGTCCTCCGAGGCCATTTCCATGAATCGTGACGGTGGTCTCGCCGCCGGAAATCAGGCACGCAGGGCTGCGCACCGGCCGGCCGCTCGCCAACACTTCTTTCGCGATTGCCGCATGGACCCGCGCCACTTCGCGAGTTTCCCCTTCGACAAAGGTCGACAGAACGAGCGGTCGGAATCCGAGGGCTTTTGCTTCCGCCACGGCGGCGTCGACTGCCAGGCGATTGCTCCCCACCACGATGTTGCGTACGCTGCGGAATGCCGGGTCGCCGGGCTTGGGCGTTTCTGTCAGCGTCGGGGCTGGGATGTTGTACTTCTTCAGAATTGCGGCGGCGTCGGCGACGGTTGTACGGTCGGGAACCGTGGGGCCGGAGCCAATCACGTCCAGATCGTCGCCAATCACATCGGAAAGGATCAGGGTCACGACGGTTGCGGGGGACGCTGCCCGCGCAAGGTTGCCGCCTTTGATCGCGGAGAGATGCTTGCGGACGCAGTTGAACTCGTGAATGGTCGCGCCGCACTTGAGTAACTCACTCGTGATGCGCTGCTTTTCTTGAAAGGTCACCGAGGGTGGGGGCAGCGGAAGAAGCGCCGAAGCGCCGCCGGAGATGAGGCAGATCACAAGATCGCGTGCAGTGGCTGCCGATGCCATTTCGAGAATGCGCCGGGCGCCCCGCAACCCGTTCTCGTCGGGCATGGGATGCCCGCACTCATTCAGGGCGATCCGCCGCAGTCGAGCCGTATGCCCATACTTGACGTTGATCAGGCCTGCGGTGATGCGGCGGCCCAACAGGCGTTCAACGGCTTGAGCCATGCGCGCGCCGGCCTTCCCGGCGCCCAGGACGTAGATGTTGCGATAGGAGCCTGTCATCAGATGGCCGTGTTTGAGGACGGACTGGTAGGGATCGGCCGCCTTCAACGCCGCGCGGAAAATCCGCATTGCTTCCCGGCGCAGCATTCGCTAGAAGATGGGCAGATTCAGAATCTGTCGCACGGCCGACATGGGATCGTCGTCGACGATGCTGATGCGGTAATCGGAGCGTACATAGGCCGCGCGCCGGTCGTCGAACAGGCGGCGGAATTGTTCGGGGTCTCGCGCCAGTGGCCGGTGGGAGGCAACGCTTACGCGCCGGCACACCATGTCGAAGGGACAGTCCAGCCACACGGAAACGCCGTTTTCCTCCATCAACTCGAAGTTCGCGGGTTGTGCGAAGGTACCGCCGCCGAGAGCCAGGACAGTAGGCTGCCCCCGTTCGATCATGCGGATGCGCCTCGTCAGTATAGCGGTCTCAATGCGGCGGAACTCTTCTTCGCCTTGTGTGTCGAAGATCTCAGCAATCTTGACGCCCTGTTGCGATTCGATGTCATCATCGAGATCTGCAAAACTCCATCCGAGCTCATCGGCCAGGTAGCGTCCGATCGTGGTTTTTCCGCTTGCCATGAATCCCACCACGTAGATGCCGGGGCTGCGCTTCAGTTTTAGAATCATCGCGTGTTCTGGTACATGCGTTCAAGCTGTGCGTCGACAAATCGCGGAAACAGCCGTTCCATCATGATGATGAACCATCCGGAGCGAGGAGTCACTACCGTGCGCTTATTTCGTTCGACGCCATAGGCGATGGCTTCGGCGCACTCTTCGGCGGTGATGGCAAAGCGGCGGCTCTTCTGCATGGCAATGGGCGGTTTGCCGGACAGCACATGGCTTTGGAAACCGGTCTTCACGTAGCCGGGGCAAACGGTCATGGCATGGATTCCGTCGCGTTTCAGCTCCATGCGCAGGCCGTCGGTGAGCGCGCCGACCGCGTATTTCGTGGCGGAGTAGGTGGTGAACCAGGGCAGCGTCATCTTTCCGGCGATCGAGCCGATATTGACAATCGAGCCGCGGCCCTGTTTGCGCATGACAGGCACGACAAGCTGCACCATTTCGAGAAGCGCGAAGAAGTTGAGCTCGAACATGCGGCGGACTTCGCCGATCGGCGCGCTGAAAGCGGGCGAATAGAGTCCCGCGCCGGCATTGTTGATGAGAACGTCGACCGTACCGAATCGTCTGACGGTTTCGGCGACCGCCTGCTGGCGCGCGGCGGGGTCGGTGACATCACCTGGGATCGCGAGCGCGTCCGCGCCGGCCACCTGTCGGAGCTTCTCGGCCGACCGCGCCATCAGCGCCAGACGCGCGCCGCGTTTGCGAAACGCCGCGGCACAGGCGGCGCCGATTCCTTCGGATGCGCCCGTGATAAGCACCACCTTGCCATTGATCTGCATCGACCTGTGAGAGGTAAAGAAGCCATAATAGTACACATGGAACAGCAGCTTCTGCCGCTCTTTCCGCTGAGTGTGGTGCTGTTCCCCAGAACACCTTTACCTCTGCACATTTTCGAAGAGCGGTACAAAGAGATGATTGGCGAGGCCATCCAGGCGCACGGCGAGGTTGGTATTGTTCTCGCGGGAGAAAAGGGGATTGTCAACACCGGATGCACGGCCATAATCGAAAAGGTCCTGAAGACCTATCCGGACGGACGGATGGACATCCTGGCGGTGGGCCGGCGGCGCTTCGAGATTCTGATGCTAAACGACGAGAAGTCGTATTTGCGGGGCGCGGTGGAGTTCTTCGACGATGAGGAATTCGAGACCATCCCGCCGGGCGTTCGGGATCGCGTGATCGAGGGCTACAACGACCTTCGCACGCTAGAGGAGCCGGAAGGCATCCTGGAACCTGAGATGACCGATCCGCAGCTCAGCTTCCAGCTTGCGCAGCTTGTGCCGGATCTCAATTTCCGGCAAATCCTGCTGTCGACGCGGTCGGAGGCGGAGCGTATGAAACGTCTCGCCGAGTTTTTGCCGGGCTTCAACACGCGGCAGCGGCAGGTAGCACATATCCGGACGGTAGCGCCGCGCAACGGTCACGGGAAATGGCCGCCGACCGCTTGAGACAATACCTGATCATCGATGCCGACGATACGCTCTGGGAGAATAACATTTACTTCGAGCGGGCTTTCGACGACTTCTGCGAGTTTCTGGATCACTCGAGGCTTTCGGCTCTGGAAATCCGGGCGGTGTTGGACGAGATTGAGATTGTGAATGCCCGGGTGCACGGTTACGGCTCGAAGAGCTTCGGGCGCAACCTGACCGAGTGCTACCAGCACCTGGTCGAGCGGGAGATCTGGTCGGACGACATCGCGACGGTGATGCGTTTTGCGGAGCGGATTCTGGAGCAGCCGATCGAACCGATCGACGGCGTGCAGGAAACACTCGAATACCTTTCGGCGCGTCACGACCTCACGCTGTTCACGAAGGGCGATCCGGAGGAGCAGAAGCTGAAAGTGGATCGGTCGGGGCTGGGTGTTTACTTCGGGCACACGGCGATCGTGAAAGAGAAGAACATCGCGGCATACCATGCGCTCGTGAGTGAGCGCGGGCTGGCGGAGGGCGAGACCTGGATGGTGGGGAATTCTCCGAAGTCGGACATTAATCCTGCGCTCGCCGCCGGGCTGAACGCTGTCTTCATTCCGCATGCGCATACGTGGCGGCTGGAGCATGAGGAAGTGCAGACCGGTCCCGGGAAGTTTCTACAGCTCGAAAGCTTCGCCGATTTGCGCCGGCATTTCTGAGTTGAGTTTCCTAGAACGGGTGACGCATGATTCGCCACCGTAACGCCGCCTTCAGGCGGTCTCAAGCCGGCTGCGGGCCGGCCAGGGCGGGTTTCAAACCCGCCGCAGGTTGGAAACCTGCCCTACATCCGCTGCATTGCCGCCGCGCTCAACAGACCTATCGGGAAGGCATCCAAATCGGCGAAGCATTAATGGCGACGGACCCCACGAATGCGCGTTATGGCGAGGAGCTGGGTGATGCATACCGCCGCGCGATTCCCACCGCCGCACCCGATTCCAGCTCGATTTTGCCGAGGCGGTGCTGTCGCGTGGGGATCGGAATAGCGCTATGGAGAGATTTCGTGACATACTGCGCGAGATCAGCAGTTCTCCAAAACGCAGCGCCTTCCTGTGCGCCGTAGCATCCGAGGCGGAAAAGCATGTGCTGAGATCACGCCCTTGAGCGAAAAATCGGCGACTAGGGTTACCATCGGAATTGGAGTACCGTTCTGCACCGCATTTTCCTTGTTATCCTTACAGCGCTCTTGTGTGGGTCCGTTTTCCTTTCCGCCCAGACCCGTACACGGAAGCCCAAGCGGCCGGCGGCCGACACGTCGACGGCTGCTACGAGTGAGGCTACTTCCTGGCCGCTCGTGAGTTTCACGGTTTCGGGCAACGAAAACTACACCCGTGAGCAGATTCTGACGTTGTCTGGACTCAAGATCGGCCAGACCGTCACCAAAGCAGATTTCGACGCTGCCCGCGACAGGCTGGTGGAGTCGGGCGCTTTCCTCAACGTTTCGTATACGTTTAAGCCGGCCGAAAAAGGCAATGGCTACTCCGCGGAATTGACCGTGGTCGAAGTGAGCCCGCTGTACGCGTGGCGGTTCGAGGACCTGCCAATCAGCAACGACGAGTTGACCGCTTTTCTCCGCAAGAAGGATCCGCTCTTCGGACCGAAGATCGCCGGTACGAAAGAGGCAGTCGAGAAGTACACGCGCTGGGTGACGGAATACATGGCCAGCAAGAACTACCACGAGCCGATCACAGGCAAGCTAACCTCCGACAATCCACCCGAGCTAATTGTGCTGTTCCGTCCGTCGATCCCGCGCCCGAGCGTGGCGCACGTGAAATTTACCGGCGCAGCCGTGATTCCCATCAGTACCCTGCAGAATGTCATGTCCGACGTCGGACGCGGGGCGGTCTATTCGGAGACGCTCTTCCGGCAGCTCTTGGATAACAATATCCGGCCGCTTTATGAGGCCAAGGGCTACATGCGCGTTGCTTTTCCGAACATCACGACCGAGCCGGATCCTTCGGTCAAGGGAATCGACGTCACAGTGCAGGTGGTGGAAGGGCCGGTATACAAGCTGAAGGCTGTGCATGTGCAGGTGCCGGGGGGGAAAGAGGCGGAGCTGGTGAAAATCGCCGACTTGCGCACGAATCAGCCGGCCAACTTCGACGACGTCAAAGCAGCCAGGGCGCGTCTGGACGACGAGATGCGCCGGGTCGGCTATATGCAGGTGAGCACCACCGCGACTCGTCAATACGACGACAATGCCAAAACCGTGGACGTGACGTTCCACGTTGAAACGGGGCCGCAGTTCACATTTGCAAAGCTGACCATTGTAGGACTCGACCTGGAGACCGAACCTGTAATCCGAAAGATGTGGGGGTTAAAGGAAGGCAAACCGTTCAACGTCGATTATCCCAGCCACTTCCTCAACCGGGTGAAAGAGGATGGGGTGTTTGAGAATCTGAAAACGACGCATTCGGAGAACAAGGTCAACCCCGACGATCATACTGTCGAGGTGACCTTGTATTTCAACACCAAAGCCCAGTAAGGGCCTTGTGTTACTTCTTCTTCGGAGGAGTGGTTGAGGACTTCCTGGTTGGGTTCGAATACGTCGTCGTCACCGAACCCGTCAATGTCTGGAGCATGCCCTTCGCGGATTCGGCGTATGGGCCATCAGGCTTCAGCTCGAGATACTTCTGGAGTGCTTCAACAGTACCCGGGGGTGGAACCACCTTACCTTCTTTATCCACCGTCGCCTTGGCTAACAAGGTGACGCCGTATTGATACTGCGCGTCGGCGTACGTCGGATCTAATTCGATGGCTTTCTTGAAAGCTTCACCGGCGGCGTCGTTTTGCCCGCTGTTCACCAGCACGGCGCCGAGATTGTAGTAGTATTTGCCGGCTCCGGGCGGATCGAGTTCAGCGGCTTTCGCCAGTTCGGCCTGTGCTTCGGGGATCTTCTTCGCCTTTACGAGGGCAAGGGCGTAGTTGTTGTGATAGCCGGCGTCATCCGGTTTCAGGGCAAGCGCCTTTTGATACGCATCCAGGCCCTTGTTGAGTGCGTCGTCCGATTCGGCGCCGGTCTTAGTTCCTGCCAGCGAGATATAGGACTCGGCAAGCTGGCCCCAGACCACGTGCTGATTCGGATCGAGTTCAGCGGCTTTCTGGAACGCGTCGACGGCGCCCTGGAAGTTCTTTGCTGCCTGGGCTTCCTTGCCTGCGTTGAAAGCGTCGTTCAGGGCTTTGTTCTTGGCCATGGCCGCGGCATTTTCCTTGGCCTTCTTCTCGTAGGCCTCCTTTTGTTCCTTCGTCATGCCGCGTTCAACGTCTTTGCTGACAGTGCCGGTGGAGGCCGCCTGCTGCGCGGCCTGCTGTTGTGCCGCACCCTTCCTGGCGTCCAGATCGATCGGGACAGGGTCGCCTAGCCGGGTCGACACGTTGTCGACGGTGTCCATGGTCTTGCCGTCGACGACGAGGCTCACTTTGTACTTGCCGATCGGCAAGCCGTTGTAAATATAGTGACCTTTCTTGTCGGACTTGGCACCTTTATAGGTACCTTTCATGTCGAGGCGCTCGATGAGAATCGCAGCGCCTTTCAAGGGCTGGCCGTCCGGACCCTTAACATCGCCTTCAATGGCGGTGATTTGCGCAAAGGCTGCGCCGGCGAACATTACAAATGAAATGGCTGAGAAACTGAATATGCGCGACTTAGCGAACATACATTAAAAGCCTCCAGCGTTTGGGCTGTACCTTCAGCATAGCAAAGGCGAAAGGGTGACTGGCTCCGGTTACACGCAGCCAGCAAGATTACTGCCAAGTTGCAGCGTTGATAAATGCCTCACCGAAGCCGAAGAAGCCGCCGTCGAATGCCTGGCCGTTATTCAGGCTGGCCGCGAACGGCTGTCCGCCTCCTGTAGCAATTCCCAACGATCCGATGGCGGTCTCGAACATCGGATCGTTGACCCCGGGCAGTTGATTCGTCACGTCCGGAGGAATGATGAATTTTCCGGCTGACGCCGGGGCCAGGCAGGCGAATGACTTACCGCGGTTCTTGGAACCATCGTTCGAGTTCATGATGGTCGAGTTGCCGACGATAAACACATTGGGCTGAGCGGAAGTACCGCCGCCACTCCAAAGCATGG
Organism: Bryobacteraceae bacterium; assembly: GCA_035295125.1. Classification (GTDB taxonomy): domain Bacteria; phylum Acidobacteriota; class Terriglobia; order Bryobacterales; family Bryobacteraceae; genus JAICMB01. The sequence continues at coordinate 158,526 of DATGJP010000074.1, forward strand.
TGATTCCCTGGCCTCCACGTGGGGGCTTGCCGAGATTCCCGGAGTTGTCCCAGGACAAGTTAGACGGGAACTCAGTCGAAGCGGAGAAGGCGGCTACATCCGGCCCCGCGGCGCCCATGAGCGTCCAGCCGCCAGCCCCGAGAACCGGCGGAAAAAACGGACTCGGGAGGTTGAACCAGATGTAGCCGCCGGTATCGCCTTGCAGAAGGATCGCTTGCGAGTTGTTCGGGCCGTTCAGATAGAGCGCACTATCCGACATTAATTCCGTCAGGCCACCGATGGTTGAGTAGCTCGGCAAGTTGATACCCACGGCCGAGCTGAGCTCGTCGTAAACCACGCAGCTGTTTAAGGCGACGGGGTAGGATACGACATGAAACATGTTCAGCACGGCATCGTATGTTTTGAACAATGCCGAGGCGGTTCCGGATTCGAAGACTCCGCCGGCTCCCTCCGCCGTGATGCCGCTGGCAGCGCCGCGGATGGCTGCGAAAACGCCGACGTTCGCGGTTCCACCGCTATCCAGTTGTCCGAGCACCGTAGCGTTCAGCCCGAAGGGATGCGCGCAAGCCGGATCGTTGCTGACCGGGAGGACAAAATCGTTGCTGGGCACGCCGTTTACAGCGATTACAGCCGGCACATAGCATCCAGTCGGTGTGTTGGGGTCGAGCTGGACGTCGATCTCATCAATACCGGGAGACATGCTGCGGCCCGCATACATCACTTGAGCCGCCAGGCCGCCGACCGTAACAGTCACGTTGGCCGTGGTTGGTGTTTGTGACGGGACATTGTTGTCCGGGTCGGTGATTGCTCCCAAACCCGTTGCGAACAGGCTCACATTCGAGCCCGGCACGGCGGGTGCGGTCATCAGAATGGGCAGGCCTGGAGCGGCTTGCGCCGCCGCCTGCCCGAAACCCTGGCCATTCGCCGTGCTGACGGCGGGGGCGACGGTCACAACCTGAATCGGGGCCGTGTCGCCATTAGAGTCGATGACATTGGCCGAAAAGACAGCGCTAGTCTGGCCGTTGTAGGTGACCGTGAATGTTGCCTGGCCAACCGCCGTGTTCGAGGGAAGAATGGCGTTAATCTGCGTGCCCTGGGCGTATGTCACGAAGGCGGCGACCGTACCTCCACCGCTTGTCACGGAAACCGAAGTGCCTGTACTGTCAGGCAAAGCCGTGGTGTACGGAACCGTGCCAGTCAGGGCGCTGTCGGGTCCCAAACCTGTGCCCAGGATTGTGAACATAGACCCCTGGGCGATATTGCCCGAATTGGGGAAGTTAGGTGTCGGCACGGACGCGTTCCAGACGGCTTGGATAGCGGGTTGCGCGAGAGCACTCAGTATGCCCGCGACCAGTACCGCACCCATTCGAAGAATCAGTGACATAGCGTTAGTTGTTATACCACGGACCAGCGCCCGGCGCACGTTCTTTCGATCGAGCCATCCGGGAAAGGCCGGAAACTCGTATCCCAAATGAGTTTTCGTACATCCAAATTACTGTTTAGAGGTTATATAATCGCGGTATAAGGGCGGCCAGGTTCCCGCGGGGTGCGGGAGTGGCCGGTCACGGAAATGGGTAGTGGGGATTTGGTTGCAATGAAGGGATTCGGTTTATCTCTCATCCTTTTCGCCGGGGTTCTCGTCAACGGCCAGGACCTTAAGAAGGCGGAAGAGCTCTATCAGCATACGGACTATATTGGTTCCCTAAACCTTCTAAAAACAACAAAGTCGCCCCACGCGGAGGCGCTGGGCCTGATGGGCAGGGATCATTTCATGCTTGGCGAGTATAAGCAGGCAGTCGACTGCTTCCAAAGGGCGGCGGCTCTTGATCCAGCGAAGTCAGAATATCAGCATTGGCTCGGCCGAACCTGGGGCCGCCGCGCTGAGACTGCGAGCCCGTTTACCGCTCCGATGGCGGCTTCGAAGGCGCGGCAGTATTTCGAGCGGGCGGTGCAACTCGATCCCGGCAACCAGGAAGCGTTGAACGATCTCTTCGACTACTATCTGCAGGCGCCTGGAATTTTGGGCGGCGGCTTAGATAAGGCCACCACGGTAGCGAAGCACATCGCGGAGCTCGACACCGCCGAGGGCTATTTCGCGCAGGCGCAGATTGCCGACCGCAGGAAAGAGTACGACACGGCAGAACAACATCTCCGGCGGGCAATGGAGCTTGCTCCGCGACAGGTCGGCCGCGTTCTGGACCTGGCGAAGTACCTGGCCAAGCACGGGCGCATTCAGGAGAGTGAGGCGGTGTTCCAGCAGGCTGAGAGGATTGCCCCGAACAGTCCGAAGGTGATGTACACGCGTGCAAAGACTTACATTGAAGAGAGGCGGAATCTCGATTTGGCAAAGAGTCTACTGCAGCGGTACATTCAGTGCAGTCTGACACCGGAAGATCCACCGCGGGAAGAGGCTCAGAAGCTGCTCAAGCAGGTGTCAACTGGTGTGTAATGCAGGTTGCCAACACGCGTATGGCGTGTTCACAACCCGCCGCACGGTCGAAAACTCCACGCTTTGGAGCTCACCGGGAACGCACGGGCGAAGCCCCCTGCGCCCCCTTGGCGACAGGCTAACCACCTGCACTAGCTAGTTCATGCTTATCGGCGAAGCTCTCCGGTTCAGCTTTCAAGCTCTGCAGGCCAATAAGGTTCGCACGTTTCTTACCGGCTTGGGTCTGGTCATCGGCAACGCCTCGGTCATCCTCGTCGTCACGATCTCACTGACCAGCCGGGAATACATTCTGGATCAGATCCGCGGCGTGGGGTCGAACATGATCTACGCGCAGTACGAGGCCGGCAACAACACCGCGACCAAAGTAAACGCGGACTTCATCAAACTCACCGACATCGAGGGGGTGCGCCAGCAGCTTGGCACTCGCATCGTCGCCGCCACAGGTGTCATGACGAACTATGACAGCATGATGATCGAGGGGCGGGAAGAGGACGTCCACGTCATCGGATCCGACGATCAATATCCCGTCGTCCGCAATCTCGTGCTGCTCTCCGGCCGCTTCATGGATGCGAGCGACGTGTCGCTGCACCAGAAGGTGGCCATGCTGACTGAAAAGCTCGCCAAGCGCCTGTATGGCAGCCAACTCGCTGCGATCGGCGAAATCATCAAGATTCATGGCCTGCAGTTCATGGTGATCGGCACGTTTAAGGAGAAGACGGACAGTTTTGGCCTTTCGGAACTCGGCAGCGAAACGATTCTGATTCCGGTCACCGTGATCCGGACGTTCAACCCGGTGGAGAAGATCGACCCGATGTACGTCCAGGCGCGAAGCGCCGCGGATGTGCAGGCGGTGACGACCGAGGTGAAGCAGATCATCGAGAGCCGCCACCGTCCGGGGGCGAAATACAGCGTCGACAATCTTTCGGCGATCCTGGATGCCGCGCAAAAGATCGCGGTGGTGCTCACGCTGGTGCTGATTCTGGTGTCGGCAATCGCGCTGATCATCTCGGGTATCGGGATCATGAATATCATGCTCGTGACCGTCACGGAACGTACACGGGAAATTGGTTTGCGGATGGCCGTGGGGGCGTCGCGGCACGAGGTGTTGAAGCAGTTTCTGACCGAAGCGGTAATGATCAGCATTGCCGGCGGAATTGCGGGAATTGTAATCGGCGTCTCCATTCCGTTAAGCATTCGCCTGTTTACGGACGATGTCCTGGTGCCCATCTCATACGTCTCGATTCTGGTGGCCTTTGCGGTCTCGCTGATCGTGGGCGTGGTTTTCGGACTTCTCCCGGCGAGCCGTGCCTCGCAACTGAACCCTACCGAAGCCTTGCGATACGAGTGACAATAGCAGCATGTCCAAACGACCTGCTGTTACCACCGCTGCGCTGTTTTCGACCTTAGCCATTGGGATTGCCTGCCTGTCCCCGCTCCGGACCCACGCCCAGAATTCCACACGGGTTTTCGAGATCCGTACCTATACGGCTCCGGAAGGCAAGCTTGACGCCCTGAAAGCGCGTTTCCGCGATCACACGATTGATATTTTCAACCGGCATGGCATGACCAGCATTGGCTACTGGGTGCCGCAGGATTCGCCGAAGTCACAAAACACGCTGATCTACATCATTGCCCACCCCAGCCGCGACGCCGCGCGCCAGCACTGGAGGGAGTTCGCCGCCGATCCGGAATGGAAGAAGGTAGCCGCGGAGTCGGAGGCCAACGGCAAGATCGTGGATCACATCGAGTCGGTTTTTGTGGATCCCACCGATTTCTCGCCCATCAAATAGGGTCTGATAAACTAAAGGTTTACGCCTCCGAACGCGCCCTCCCCCAGTGGTGCGGATCAACTAGAGTGAGGAACAGGAATTCATGATTACTGCGACACAACTGCGCCCTGGCATGGTCGTTAAGTTCAACAACGACCTTTTCTCCGTATTCAAGATGGAACACCGCACGCCCGGCAACCTCCGCGGCTTCGTGCAGGTGAAGATGCGGAACCTGCGGTCAGGGACCATGATCGAGCACCGTTTCTCGTCGGAAGATCGCATCGAGCGCGCCGCCCTGGAAGAGCAGGAAATGGAGTACTTGTATGACGACGGCGAGTACTTCTACTTCATGAATACCGAGAACTACGAGCAGATGCACCTTACGAAGGAACTGCTCGGCGACGCGGTGGATTACCTTATTCCGCAACTCAAGGTCGCTGTTGAGTTTTATGAGGGGAAGCCGATGAGCGTGGAACTGCCGCCCACGGTCGATATGAAGGTGGTGGAAACGGAGCCCGGTTTGAAGGGCGCCACCGTTTCTAACGTGACAAAGCCTGCCAAGCTTGAGACGGGTCTGGTGGTGCAGGTGCCTCCGTTCATCAACGAAGGTGAGAAAATTCGCGTCAGCACGGCCGAAGGCACGTATCAGGAACGCGCCTGACAGGCCTCTTCGATTCGTTTCGCCAGTACTTCTTCTTCGTTCGGAAATACGGTTCGCAAATCGAGCAGCAGCCGGTTGTTTTCAATCCGCGCGATCACCGGCGGGTCGCCTTCGCGGCAGCGGCGCTCTGAGTACACCACGTCGGCACAATCGACTGCGACGAGCCATGTCGGAAGCGATTGGGCCGGCGTGGATCCGCCTCCAATCACGGATTCGCCTGGAATCACCTCCGCATGCAGGCGGGCGGCGAACTGCTCGGCGCGTTGCTTGAGCTCGTCGGAAGTGAGTCCGATCATTCGCAGCGCGGGGATCTGGCCCCATCGTTCGAACAAGTAATTCCGCAACGTGGTTTCGAGCGCCTGATACATCAGCTTGTCGACGCGGAGCGCGCGGAACATGGGATTGCGCCGCACCCGATCGACGAGCGGGGCGTCGCCGGCCAGGATTCCGGCTTGTGGTCCTCCGAGCAGTTTATCGCCGCTGAATGACACCAGGTTGACGCCGGCCCGCAGGCTTTCCGATACCAGCGGCTCGCGGATTCCAAAGCGCGAGAGATCAGCCATACAACCGCTTCCCAGGTCTTCGTAGAGCGGGATGGCGCGTTCGCGTGCGAGCAGCGCCAGTTCTGTCAGGTCGGGCTTGGAGGTGAAACCTTCGAGGTGGAAATTGCTGGGATGGACACGGAGCAGGAGACGGGTGCGGTCGGTAATCGCCGCTTCGTAGTCTTCGATTCGGGTGCGGTTGGTGGTGCCTACTTCGCGGAGGATGGCGCCGGAGTTCCGCATGATGTCGGGAATGCGGAAGCCGTCTCCGATTTCGATGAGTTCACCACGGGAGACGATGACTTCGTATCCGGCGGCCAGTTCGTTTAACGCCAGGTAGACGGCCGCGGCATTGTTGTTCACGACGATGCCGGGCGCTCCGATTAAACGCTTGAGTAGATCGCCGGCGTGTCCGTCGCGCTTGCCCCGGCGGCCTTCGCGCAGGTCGTATTCGAGATTGGAGTAGCCGACCAGGGGATCGAACGGCGCTAGGGGGGCTCGGCCGAGGTTTGTGTGTAGGACGACTCCGGTGGCGTTGATGACTCGGCGGAGGGAGGGTTTGTCGAGGTTGGCGAGCGACTGCTCGACACGGGCCGCTATGGATTCGGTCTCGAAGGCCCGGCCGGCGCGAATTTCGGTGCGGGCCTGGTCGAGGATGCGGCGCGCTTCCGAGACGATGAGTGGGCGCGGGTAGTCGAGGTGCGCCAGTCGCACCAAAACCTCGTCAACAGACGGCAATTGGCGCAGCAGTTCGTTCAAGGTCATGTGTGCCCTGTGGTGCAGGTTGTTAACCTGCGGCGGGTTGTTAAACCGCCCAGCGCCGGTTGACAACCGGCGCGCAGGCTGACAGCCCTCACTACATCATCGCAACCGGTGGGGCTGGATCCTCAGGCCGGCCGGCGTTCTTCATTGGAATCCAGACCAATAGGAAGGCCAGCAGCAACAGGAACACGCAGCCAAACGCATACGAGGGGCTGTCGAAGATCTTGAGCCACGGCCACTCGAAGAATTTGAAGGTCGCAAATACAAGCCCCATTAGCGCTTCACCGGCTATGAAGCCGGAGGCGGTCAAGACCCCCGCGTTTTCGACCCGGGCCTTCTGCGCGTCGTTCAACCCGCGGCGGTCGCGCACACGATCCATAACCCAGCGAATGACTCCACCCAGAAAGATCGCCGACGTGGTTTCGAGCGGCAGGTACATGCCGACCGCGAAAAGCATCGGGCTGCGCACTTCGATCAGGATCATCGCAAAGCCCATCAGAATCCCAACGCCGACCAGCGGCCACGGCATGTCGCCGCCGACTATACCTTGCGCCAACGCGGCCATCAAGCCAGCCTGCGGAGCCGACAAAGCACGGTCGCCGAAGCCGACACCGCCGGCGCGAATATTGCCGACATGCAGCACGAGCAGCGGGAAATAGAGCAGCGAACCGGCCGCGAGCACGCCCAGAAAATCGCCGATCTGCATATTGCGCGGCGTGCCGCCCAGGATGTGTCCGACCTTCAAGTCCTGCAGCATCTCACCGGCAACCGCCGATGAGACGCAAACCACGGCTGCCACTCCAAGGACTGCCGCTACTCCGCTGATGCCTGAAACGCCAATCGTCACCATGAGTAAAGCCGCAACGATCAACGTCGATAACGTCAGACCGGAGACGGGGTTATTCGAAGATCCAATGAGTCCGACAAGATTGCCCGATACCGCGGCGAAGAAGAAACCCAGAACCAACATGACCAGCGCCGCCACGACGCCGCCCGGCAGCGTGTGCGAGAAGTAGGTGTAGAGCAGGATCATGCAGATCAGCATGACGCCGAGGCCGCCGAAAACGACCTTGGCGTTCAGGTCGCGGTCGGTCCGATCTGTGACTTCGGTGTGCCCCGTGGACTTCTTCAAATCCGAAACGGCGCGCCGCATGCCAATACCCAGGTTCTTGCGCATGCGGAACAGCGTAAATCCGGCGCCCACAAGCATGCCTCCTACCGCGATCGGCCGCACGATAAACTTCCAGACCGAGGTGGAAAGAGCGCTCCAGGAGCTGACATCGGCGTTCGCAGGAAGCGTGCTCTTCAGTTGCGGACCAAGAAAATAAATCATCAACGGCACCATCAGCCCCCACGCCATAACACCGCCCGCAAAGTTCAGCGAGGCCAGCCGCGGACCGATAATGTAGCCGACACCAAGGTATGCCGGGCTTACGGCAGGCGTCGAAACGGCAGAAATGCCACCGACTCCGACCGCCGGCGATCCGCCTGGGCTCAGCCGCACGACGCTGCGTCCCATTTCGCCAATGCTGATCAGAAACTCCCGGCCTTGCGCGAACAGATTGGCAAGGCCCAGGAAATTGATCAGGCCGCCGATGCCCATGGCGCCGAAAAGTAATTGCGCAGCTTTGCTTCCCTGTTGTCCAGCCTTGTGGATTTCCGACGCGGCAACCGACTCGGGGAACGGAAGTTCGGGATCTTCCACCATGACGCGCCGCAGCAGCGTGACGAACAGAATTCCGAGAGTACCGCCCACGAGCATGAGGACGGTGGATTTCCAATATGCTTCGGGTGTGTCGAAGGACGCCCAGGCCTTCGACATCACGAAAGCGGGGATCGTAAAAATCGCGCCGGCAGCAACCGATTCACCGATCGAGCCAACCGTTCGCGCGATGTTCTCTTCGAGAAGCGACCCACCCATCAACCGCAGGAAAGCCATGCCGATGACGGCCGCCGGATACGTCGCCGCGATCGTCATTCCGGCGCGCAGGCCAAGATAGGCATTGGCTGCGCCAAGAATCACTGTCATGACCAGCCCCAACAGAACCGCGCGGAGGGTGAATTCCTTCATCTGCACGGTTGGAGGGACGTAGGGCCGGTGCTGCCGAGTTGGAGTCATCGCCTGCATCATATCAAGTGCCAGTGCGCCGCGTTATTATAGGAACACCCGGGGCAAATTCCACGTAATTAGAGAATCCATTTATGTCTACAGCTGTCTCACCACTCTCTTTCAAGGAGGTCTTGAAGATCGGGGGAATGCGCCGCCTGTGGATGGCACAGGTCGTCAGCGTGTTCGGCGACTTCCTCGCGATATTCGCGATCTTCAGCTTGATTTCTTTTCGCATGAAAGGGAACGCGAGCGAAGTCAGCGGTGTGCTGATTGCTTACCTGCTTCCTTTCACATTCGTGTCACCTGTGGCCGGGGTCTTTGTCGACCGCTGGAACGTAAAGCGGACCATGATCGCAAGCGACCTGATCCGCGCCGTGCTGGTCGGGTTCCTGGTGCTGGCCACCAACGTCTGGCATATCTACGGGATTCTGTTCGTGCTTAGCACGGTGTCGTCGTTCTTCATGCCGGCACAGTCGGTCGCGATCCGCACGATGGTGCCGCGCGAGGGATTACTTAGCGCGAATGCACTGATTCAGCAGGCATTCTACGCGCTGCAGATCATCAGCCCCGCGATCGCCGCGGCCATCGTATCGGCGGCGGGTCCGGGCATCTGTTTCTGGGTGGATAGCGCCAGCTTCGTGGCTTCTGCGCTCTTTCTGTCCGGGATTGTTGTGAAACGCGATACCGCTCCCCAGTTGAAAAACCTGGGCTCCATCGTACATGAGATGAACGCGGGCGTGAAGTTCATACTGACCCACGCATCGATTTCGGTCGTTGTGCTCTCGATCACGGCTGGAATGTTCGCCGTCCGTTGCTTTGGCGCGTTGGTCGCCGTTTTCGTGCGCGACGTTCTCGCGGCGGGCAACGGACTGTTCGGGATACTGAGCTCACTTGTTGGCGTCGGAATGATCATCGGGTCGCAGTTCACGCGGCGCCTGGCAATGACCAGGTCCAAGGCCCACATGGTGATTGGCGGGCTGGTTGGCATGGGGGTTGGGATTTCGATTGTCGCGGCAGTTCCCTGGGTGCCGTTTGCCATCGCCGGAATGCTGATCATGGGTTTGTTCGCGGCGTTTATCGTCATCCCTTCGCAGGCGCTCATGCAGGAGGAGACTCCGCCTGAGTTGCTGGGACGAGTTGGCGGTAGCATGATGTCAGTGATGATGGCTTCGCAGATTGCGGCCCTGTGCCTTGCCGGACCAGTCGCCCAGATCATGGGCATTCGTAATCTTTACTTCGCCAGCGCCGCCTTTTTGGCTTTGATCGCGGTGGCCGGACATTACAGACTCGGAAGGAACGTGGCTATCCAACGCGCGGCAGTCAATGCCTGAACCGAACTTCGATTCACTTGTCGTCATCTCATTTGGCGGCCCTGAGAATCCTACGGAAGTGATTCCGTTTCTCGAAAACGTGTTGCGCGGAAAAAACGTGCCGCATCAGCGGATGCTGGAGGTCGCGGAGCATTATTATCACTTCGGCGGCAAAAGCCCGATTAACGACCAGAACCGCGAACTGGTGGCCGCGGTACGGGAGATCCTCGAGCGCGAGGGGCCGGCGATCCCGGTGTATTGGGGAAACCGCAATTGGCATCCTTTTTTGGCGGACACACTTCGTCAGATGCGCGCGGACGGCTGCCGGCGGGCGCTGGCGTTCGCGACTTCGGCGTTCAGTTCGTACTCGGGATGCCGCCAGTACCTGGAGGACATCGTTCGGGCGCGGACCGAGGTTGGCGATGGCGCAATCGAGGTGGAGAAACTCCGGATCTTCTACAATCACCCGCGATTTATAGCCGCTCTGACGGACCGCGTTCGCGATGCGTTTTCGCAGCTTCCGAACGCGCAACTCGTGTTCACAGCACACAGCATTCCGTCTTACATGGCGCAGACGAACGACTACGAGAAGCAGCTCAAAGAGGCGTGCCGGCTGGTTGGGGAGCAGCTGGAGCAGCCCGAGTGGACGCTCGCCTATCAGAGCCGCAGCGGCCCGCCGAATCAGCCGTGGCTGGGGCCGGATATCGTCGACACCCTGCGGGAAATTCGTAGTCATGGGGTTCGAGATGTGGTGGTGGCGCCGATCGGGTTTATCTCGGATCACATGGAGGTGCTGTACGACCTCGACACCGAAGCTCGCGCCGTTTGTGTCGAACTGGGTTTGAACATGGTTCGCGCGGGGACGGTTGGAGTGCATCCCGAGATGGCGGCCATGATCCGGGAGCTTGTGATGGAGCGGCTCGGGATGTGTGAGCCCCGGGCGATCGGGAAGTTCGGACCTCATCCGGATGCGTGCCGCGAGGATTGTTGTCCGGGCCCGGTGCGCCATGCTCCGCGGCTGGAAAGGGTGAGGTAATCAAGGTGGGCTTTACCCCGATGCCACTTTTTTGGCTGAGCCTGTGATGCAGGCTGTTAGCCTGCGGCGGGTTGTTAACCCGCCCACGCCGGGTTGTTGACCCGTTTAGCCTGTCCATTGTGGGGGTGAGCTATGGCAGTTCAGATTGGCGAGAAAAAGCAGGCGGGGTTCGACGATCCGCTGGGGATGTTAAGCGACTGTCACCGGCGCATTGAGCGCTTCCTGGCGGCGCTTTTGCTGATCTCCCGGTCGAAGCGGGGCGGGGAACTGTCCCAAGGCGAGAAGGAGACGCTCTCCAGTGCGTTGGAGTACTTCAGGACGTCGGGCCCGCGTCACACCGCCGACGAGGAGGAGTCACTGTTCCCGCGCATGCGCAACTGCGCGGCGGCCGCCAAGGCACTGGAACGCATCGAAGCCTTGGAGTCGGACCACACGGCCGCCAGCCAGGCGCACGACGAAGTGGATGCGCTTGGCCGCCGTTGGTTGGAGACGGGGCATCTTGCTGAATCCGATGCCGCCAGGATGGCAGCACTACTCGACACCCTGTCGGCGCTATACGCTCGACACATTGAAATCGAGGATCAGCAGGTTTTTCCGTTGGCTGGCCAAGCCCTCGAAGCCTCAGACGTGAGTGCGATTGGGGACGAAATGGCCCGGCGCCGCGGTTTGCGCTGACACCCGCCGCCGCAGCAATTCCCGTTTGAGGGACGTTTCGCCTTGCGCCATAGCCCAGCGGTGATTGGCGGAGAAAATCGGCTTAAAGATAAACGACAGGTAGCGCAGCAGCGGTTTTTCGGCTTTGATTCGCCAGTCGTACGTGATGTTCGTGAATCGGCCGTCCTGCACAAAGGTCCACGATCCGTTTCCGTCGAAATCGCCCCAGGCGCGGAGAGAGAAACCGTAGGGGTGGCGTGTTTCGGTGATGCGGAAGCGCCATTTGAGCGTGTAGGGCAGCCAACCCTTGGTGTGCAGTTCGATGAGCCGGCCGGTTCCGTCAGCCTGCGGCGGTTCCATTTCACGCACTGCAAGGTAGACGGTCGGCCACCAGCGCGTCAGTGACAATGCGTCTTCGAGAACGGCCGAGATTTCCTCGACGGTCCCCTCGACCCGCCACTGCGTCACGAAATGGTAGTCGTTGGCCGTCATTCGATTTCGCAAGCGCGGTACACGTCGCGTTTCGAGAGTCCGCGTTCGCGGGCGACGCGCTTGTAGGCTTCCATCCGGGAGACGCCTTGTTTCATCAGGTCGTCTACCGCTTCCTCAACAGATTTGCCGTCGGCGCGTTCGCCCGCTCCCTTTCCAATCATGAGTACGAATTCACCCTTGACGGCGGATTTCGACTCCAGGACGTTTCGAAGCTCCGCTGCGACGCCGCCCAGAAATTCCTCATGCAGCTTGGTCAATTCGCGGGCGAGCGCCACCGGCCGGCCGGGCATGATGGCCTCAATGTCGCGGAGCGTCTCGACGATTCTGTGCGGGGCTTCGTAGAAGATGAGCGTGGACTCGGACGCGCGCAGTTCTTCCAAAAGACGGCGGCGCTGTGTCGACTTGACCGGAAGGAATCCCAGGAATGAGAACGAGTCGCTGGGCAGTCCCGAAGCGCTGAGCGCGGCGATAACAGCCGAGGGTCCGGGTATGGGAACCACGGGAATGCCTTTCGCCCGGGCTGCGGCGACGATACGATAGCCCGGATCGGCAATCAGCGGTGTTCCGGCGTCGGAAACCAGCGCGATGTTCTTGCCTGACTCCAACTCGGCGACTAACTCGGAGGCCCGTTCCCGTTCATTATGCTCGTGGTAACTGATGGTGGGTTTCTTGATCCCATAGTGGTCCAGAAGCTTCCTTGTCTGGCGGGTGTCTTCGCATGCGATGAGGTCCACGTCGCCGAGCAGGCGTACGGCACGGTAAGTGATGTCTTCGAGGTTCCCGATCGGGGTAGCGACGATGTATAGGGTCCCGCTCACTCGATCGTGACGATTACGGGCTGCTCGATCATCGCGGTCTTGTTTGCCGTCATGAGGTGATATCGGCCGGCGCCGATCTTTGGAATGGTGAACTTAATCTCCTGGGCCGATTGTTCGGCGATCTTCGCCTTAACGTCATTCTTTCCGTCGGTGAGATAGAGGTCGACGACGTTGGCTTTATCCAGGTTCTCACCTTTGGCGACGGCGGCGTCGCCGGTTTTGGCTGAATCGGGCTCAACCGTGATAATGCGGGGTGAACTGTCGAACGCCCGAAGCGTCACGGCAATCAGCGCGAGAAACATAGAAGCGAGGAGCAACCGTTTCATCAGAACCCTCCCTCGGCTTGGGATTATACACCCGCGGAAGTGCGGTGGGGCTCAGTAGGGTGATTTGCTGAGTCTGAAGCCTAAGGTGCTTTTGCCCGTAAACTTTTTGCCTGAGACTGCGATAAGAGGTACGTGGACAACTATGCCAAGGTTCGCGAGCGGGCCATTATAGCCGCTCGTAGTGTACCGCCACTGCCGCACAAGGCGGTGCAGGTGCTCCGCATGTTGACTATGTCGGATATTGATTTCGGAGCTGTGTCCAAAGCCATCGAATCCGATCCGGTGCTTACGTCGCGTGTCCTGCAAGTGGCCAACTCCAGCGCGTTCTCGCGTGGGGGAACGATCGTCTCCGTTCGGCATGCTGTTCCCTTGCTTGGTGTGAACGCATTGCGCCGTTTCGCAATCGGCTGGAGCGTACTGGGAGTTTTCACTCGCCTGCGCATGCCGAAGTTCTGGTTACACTCCGAATTCCTGGTCCACTCCACCGCTACAGCGATGTTGTCGGACGAGCTTGCCCGCGCGCTTCATGTTCGCGAGAGCGATGCCGCTTACGTTTCCGGGCTCATTCACGACATTGGCAAGCTGATCCTGGCATTTTATCTGCCCAACGAATACTTCACAGTAATGCACACGCAATCGATGACTGGACGTCCACTCCGCGATTGCGAGATGGAAGCGATCGGCATCGATCATGCTGAGCTTTCCGGGATCGCGGCAACGCAGTGGAAGCTGCCGCAACCGGTCTGTATGGCTGTCCAGTACCATCACACGCCTCTCCTGGATCCGACAGGCGGAGTGCCTCTCAGCCTGCTGGTGTCTAAGGCCGACGGTTTTGTGAATTCGCTCGGTCACAGTGTGATCGAGAGCGAGGGTCTGCCGGACGGTGTGCTGGACTGGCCCGGATGCGAGTCGCAGACAAATCGGGCGCTGGAGGCTTTCCGGGCTTCGTGGCCGGTGTCGCGGCTCCTGGTGGCCTAACTAGAGACAGCACGGCCACAGTTCCAATAGCAGGCGAAAGCGCCTGCTTCACACTTCCACAGCCCTCCCCCACGTTGAGTTTTCGGCCTCTAAACCGAGTAGTCCGGCTGCCTGTGATGCAGTGGGCAGGCGGGTTAACAACCCGCCGCTGGAGTTTGGCCCTTTTTGACGTATTCTCGGCTAAGCATTGCAGTACAGTAGGGCACTGGAAAGAGAGGGCTTGAATTTCTGCGGCTTCGTGGTCGACAGTGCCTGTGATGCGAAGTCGGAGAAATTGGGG
>DATGJP010000075.1:0-221903 GCA_035295125.1 Bryobacteraceae bacterium
GTAGGCCCCAATTTCTCCGACTTCGCATCACAGGCACTGTCGACCACGAAGCCGCAGAAATTCAAGCCCTCTCTTTCCAGTGCCCTACTGTACTGCAATGCTTAGCCGAGAATACGTCAAAAAGGGCCAAACTCCAGGGGCAGGCTGAAGGCCTGCCCCCACGTTGGCTCGCAACCTGTTGACGTGGCGCGTGCCGCTCTCAAAGGGAATGGTGCTCCGACCGCGGTGACCTATAGCCGCTCAGACAGATCGGCGATAATTTCACAATCGAAGGTTTTCACGATAATGCCGAGTACATTGGCGATTGCCCGTCTGGATTTCAGAACGATCGCGATTTGCTTCTGTTAATTCCCGTACAAAAGATCGGCGTTCCCTGGTATAGCCAGCCGTACTCCTTACATCGAGCCAGCAACCCAGGTCGCCGATGCCGGGGCAGGTACCGCATGCCAGGTCCCGTTGGCATAGTACATAATGACGTTCCCGCCCGGGCTGTTGTTGGACTGCGTCGAGATCATCCACGGCGTTTTGTCAGGCCCGATTCCGACCTGCAGCGCCGTTCCATTCGGACTCATCAACTTGCTCGCGCCATTCTGCTGAACGTTGTAGATGGCGTTATCGGAATTGACCACCCATGCAGTCTCATCATATTGGCCGGCGATTTGGGTAGCAGCGGCCGGCGGAGGCACTTGCACCCACTTACCATTGCCCTCGTTGTACCAGAGAATGATGTTGCCGCCGCCGTGCTCGTAAGACTGCGTGCTGATGGCCCAAGCCGGTCCGACATTACCTACGCCGACGCTAAGAGCGAAGCCGTCTGGCGACATACGGAATACCGTGGCATGAATATCTACCGACCAGACTGCGTGGTTCTCATCGACGAACCAGCAGAAGTTGTTGGTGGACCCAGCGATCTGCACTGCGCCGATTGTAGGTGGCAAAGTCTGCCAGCCCGAGGTCCCGTAGTATTGGATCAGATTGCCAGGACCGCTGCCCCGCTTTGTCGAAACGATCCAGGGGATCCCGTCGAACCCCAGCGCTACCTGGAGCGCCGACTCCGCCGGCGCGATCAGTTGTCCACCTCCTTGCGGATGCACAGTCCATACTTCGCCTTTCTCATTTACAGTCCACGCCGTTGCCATTGGTTCCTTTCAGATCTGGGATCGAGGAAATCATTACACAAAATCACGGAGAGTCAAGGGGTATTGTAATAACTCGTGTTGAAACTCTCGTTTTGATACCGCCCGTTTCTACCCGCGGTGGTGCGCTCGCCGTGCTCGACGGTCGTGGTCCGGCCCCGGGCCGGGTGCCCAGCATGGGTGGGTGCATGCTCTTCGCTTCGCACATCGTTTCACAATTACGGCAACTTTATCAGGCATAGCCAGCAGCTTTCAGTCCTTAGCCAAACTATGCGTGCTGAAAGCGACCGCTGAGCGCTGGTTGCTGACAGGCACGATGTGCAGCGACACCCCCGGAGTTTCTTGCCTGCATACACAGATAGTCAATCTTTACTTGATCTGCGCCCGGCGCAAGTATTTGAGCAGGAGATATCCGCATACCAGCGCCGCCAGGAGAGCAGCTATTGCCCAAGTCACGTCACCCAGAACGGCATAAAGGGCCATCACGCGATCGCTGAAGAAACGCCCCAGGGAGATATAGACTGTCGCTCCTGTGATTTCGCCCAGAACGTCCCAAAGAAGGAATTGGTGCCACGGGTACCCGGCCGTGCCGCTGGCTACATTGACCCATGGTCCGAGAGGGCTGAGCAACCAGCGGGTGACGAAAATCCCGGGACCGCCCCAGGCCTTCGCCTTGGCTTCCATCGCTTGCAGACTGGCACGTTTTCCGAACAGTCCGCTAAGCCTGCTCACAACTACGGGGCCTCCCCATCGGCCTACGGCGTATCCGGCCTGATCGCCGAGAATGGAGCCGGCGCCCGCGACCGCAATCGCCCACCAGAGGTTCATCGCGCCTTGCGAAATCATCGAACCGGCGATAATCAGAAGCAGTGTAATGGGCAACGGCACCCCAATGGCCGCAATAGTCACGATTGCGAAAAGGGCTGGGGCGCCATACTGTGAGACCGCCGCGAGAAGTTGATCGGTCATCGCGGTGGGCCGCCACCCGGCGGTTGCTTAGTGGCGTCGATGGCCCGTTGCAATTGGTCGATCAGTTCTGGAACCGGACGATTGACATCGCGAGCGATGTGGCGAAGAGAGCGCCGATCATGCGGTTCCCTCGGCTGAACCCCTATGGCCTGAAAAAGCACGGTGGCCGGGACGTGGTGCGTGTGAGCGATAAATGGGACAGACATCCACGCGCGGATGGGCTCGTTCTCCGCGTGAATGTGCCGGGCCCGCCGTCCGGCCCTCGATGCGAAGAAGACCGTACCGGCGATCGCCAGTATGAAGGCGAGTCCAACCGCCACGGTACGCCACGCCGTTCGTCCCACGTTCCAATATAGCCAGCTTCGCTCCGAACGGTGCCGTCTCGGACGTTGTACTTTCAAAATGCCAGAGCCACTTACCGGAATTTCGCTCGTCGCTCCGCACGCTGCGGATTCGACATGGCTCAGCAGTGCTGTGTACATACGTTCGGTCGGTTAGCAGCCCGTGGCAGAAGTCTTTGAGAGCGGCATGGCAGGCGAAACCGCCTGCGCCACCTTTAGGCATTCAGCCACGGGCTGTTAGATCAACAGGTGCGGCTTTCCTGAATAATTCCTCTTCCCCACCGTCGAAAGAAGGATTCATATTGATAGCTGGTGATACGGGCGAACAGCTTAAAATGGAAAATGCGAAGTTGCAGATGCGTGCCAGGCTACACTGACAATCTGGTCGACGTTGACGGTCGTATCGCGTGGATCAAATGGGTGGTTAGTTTGGCGTTGATCGCCGGGCTACTCCTTTCCTACAAACTCTGGATGAGTTCGCGATCTTATCCTTCCACGCCGGTTTGGCACGGGTTGAAGTCGCCATCAGATGTTTTCGACTATATCGTGTATATCGGTATATTGCTGTGTGCCGCTTTCGCCGCTATTCTTCGCCGGCCTACACTGCCCCTGGCAGTTGGCGTCGCACTGATTGCCGTCGCGTGTTTCTTTGACCAGTCGCGACTACAGCCATGGGTCTTTCAATATGCTCTTTTGACCATTGCCCTGGCGCGGTACTCGAACTCAAATCGTGAGCAAAGGGACCAAGTCTCGTTGCTGAACATCTGCCGCCTGATCGTCGCGGCAATCTATTTCTGGAGTGGGTTGCAGAAGCTGAACCATGGCTTTGCAGATGACGTGTTCCCAGCAATGTTAAAGCCGCTGGTGCAGATGTTTCCAAGCGCTGGTGGAGCAGTTCAAAACCTTGGTGGTCTTGCAGCCTTTGCAGAGTCGGCGATGGGTTTGGGTCTACTGTTCAGAAGTACTCAGCGGGTTTCGGTTATCTGCGCGGTTGGGATGCACGTGTTTATAGTTGCGTCATTGGGGCCCTTCGACCAGAATTTCAATTCCGTCATTTGGCCCTGGAACATCCTGATGATAATCCTGGACATACTCTTGTTCTGGAAAACATCTGACTTTTCTGTCGAAGATGTTTTGACCATCCGGAGAGGACCCTTTCACGTTGTTGTGTTGTTGGTCGTTGGGGTCGCGCCGGTGCTGAGCTTTTTCGGTGCGTGGGACAATTACCTGTCCTGGGCGCTATACTCCGGCAACAAGACATCGGCGCACCTTTACATAAGCGATGCGGTATACGAGAAGCTTCCTTCGAACGTCCAGGATTACGTGTACGAGGATGAGTCCGGCCAGAATGATCTGAATATTATGAATTGGTCATACGGCGAACTTAACGTCCCCAGCTATCCTGAGGCTCGAGTGTATTCGAATGTAGCGGGCAGCCTGTGCCAATATGCTCTCGTTCCTTCGGAGATCCGCCTGGTTGTCAAGCGACGAGATACGTTGCTCGGCAAAGGAGTGGTAAGCGAATACGATTGTTCTAACTTGAGAATTAGATGATGAGATCCGCGGGCGGAAAGATTCCGGGTCAGCTGCCCGTGGCAGAAGTCTTTGAGAGCGGCATGCGCAGGCGAAACCGGCTGCGCCACCTTTCTGGCTTAACAGGCTGCGGAGCCAAGGTGGCGCAGGCATTCTGCCGGCGGCCCGCCTATTTGCCCACAACCAAAATGTGGAAGCTGTCGGGAAGAATCGGTGGACGGCCCTTTTTTCCACCCGAGGCCTCCGGTGCGGGACCGTATTCAGCGGCCAGTAGATAAACACGATGGTTTTTGGAGTCCACGGTCATGGTGCGGGCGCCGCGCTCCGTAGTCACGTTATCCACAGTCTCGTACTTGCCGTTGACCTGCTTGACGATGCTAAGCGTTCCGTCGCCGCCATTGGAACTGAATGCCAAACCCAGGCCCGAATCGAATCCCGCGCCGTCTGTTCCGGGGCCTATCGCGGGGGTAGCGATCACTTTGAGCGTGGGAATATCGGTAACGGCCATCACTTTGTTATCGCAGGCTGAGAACAGCTTCTTATTCTTAACATCGATTGCGAGCCCGGACGGTGATTCGCAGGGCGACAGGGATACGTGCCGTAACACGGTAGTCTTGGCGGCATCGATCTCAAGGATCTCGCTCGAGTCTTCCAGGTTTACGTAAATCTTGCCCGTGCCATCGACAGCACACTCCTCCGGTTTGCCACCGAGGGGAAAACTCTTGATCACTTCGTTGGTGCTGGGATCGATGGCGGTGGAATCGTTCGAACGCCCGTTAAACGTGAAGATGTGCTTCGTCTTGGGTTCGAAACAGACGGAGTCAGGGTTCTGTCCCGTCTGAGGTTCACCGACCTTGGCAAGCGTCTTCAGATCGAAAATCGTGACGCTGTTCGACTGTCCATTGGTGATGAACCCCTTGCCGAATTCGGGTGCTACGGCGACTCCGTGCACGCCGTGAAGCTGTGTGATCTGACCGACCACCTTTCCCGATTTCAGATCGACAACCTCCACCAACGTACCGTGCGATGCATAGACGCGGTTGGCATCGGGGTCGACAGCTACGTAGTCCCAGCCGCCCGTGCCGCCAATCTTGATTTTGTTAATCACTTTGAAGCCTTCGGCGGCGTACGCGACAGTGAGCGCCAAGGCTGCGATGATGAGTTTCCTAGTCATAATTGTTGCTCCTTTTCGATTAACTACGCCCGGCGATGTAGAAACGAACCGCCGGTGTGACGACAAGAGAGAGAACCATCGACGCAAGAATTCCGCCGATGACGGCAATGGCCAGCGGCTGCAGCATTTGGGAGCCGGCGCCAACCGCAAACGCCAGTGGCAGCATGCCAGCTACCGTGGCGAGGGCGGTCATCATGATGGGGCGCAGACGGCGCTCGCCGGCCCGCATCATGCTGTCTTCCGGCGCTAAACCCTCGGCACGATACCTCTCGTCCGCATCCAGCAGCAGAATTCCGTTCTTGGCAACTATACCGACCACCATGATCAGCCCCATGAAGGAAGACAGATTGAACGTGGTGCGAGTGATCAGAAGCGCCAGAAAGACGCCGCACGTGGAGAGGAGCGCCGAAGAGAGCACCGCGATGGGCGCCGCGAATTCGCCAAATTCGAATAGCAGCACCATGAAGACGAGAACGATCGCGAGACCCAGCACGAACACCAGGTCGCGGAAGGATTTCTGCTGTTCCGCATATTGACCGCCGTACTCCACGCGAATGCTCGGAGGAATGTTTGACTCCGCGACGGCTTTCTGGACCCGCGCCACGCCCTCACCGAGGCTGACGCCCTCGAGGCGCGCCGTAACATTCACCGAGCGCTGCAGGTTCTCGCGAATAATTTCCGTCTGGCCAGGGATTTCGGTTAAGGTGGCGAGCGAGCCGATAGTAGCCGTTTTGCCGGTTCCACTGACGATCAAGGTATTCCGCATCGTGTCGAGCGTTTGTCGCACCGGCGGCGCAAATTGCACTCGTATCGTATAGGACCGCGCATTCAGAACCACCGGCGGCGTAGCAGGCTCTCCCTGCAGCATCGCGCTCGCGTCCAACTCCACTTCCTGCGGAGTAAATCCGGCGCGCGCAGCCACCATCGGATCGATATTGAAGGTCACGGCTGTGCCGCTGGTGGTGTTGTCGATGCCATCCTCGACATCGACGACGCCAGGCACTTTCTTGATGGCGCTTGCCTCCACGGGCGCCCAGTGGCGCAGCAGATCGCCATCTTCGTTGAAGAGCTTGATGACCACGGGCTGAGGCGCGCTGGTCAGATCGCCGATCATGTCCTGCAACAGTTGTGGGAATTCCAGGTCTAAAACCGGTTCGGCGTTCTTGGCCTTGGCGCGAACATCGGCGATCACCTGGTCGACGCCGCGCGTGCGTTCACCGGAGCCTGGCCTGACACCAAACCAGCGGTACCAAAATGGCGCCAACGGTTTGAGCTTGACGCTGATATCTCCGGTGTTGGCCTCCGTCACGGTGGCGAGGCCGAGTTGCAGGCCGGTGCGCCGCGAAGTGCTGGCTACTTCCGGCGTGTCGCGCAGGATCTTCTCGATGTGGCTGATTACCCGATTCGTCTCTTTCAATGAAGAGCCGGGCGGCATGACATAATCCACGATGAAACCGCCCTCGTCCATGGAGGGCAGCAGATCGGAGCCGGTGTTTTTGTAACAGATGTAGGAACCGGCGATCAGGAGAAGGGTGAATAAGACGAGCACGAGTCGATGTTCAAGCGTGAAGCGAAGCGTACGCTCATAGGTGTTCATCAGCCATGACGGCACGGTGTCATGGTGTTCGGCCTTGTCGGGATCGGTCTTTCGGTTTCGCAGGAAATAATGGCTGAGTGTTGGAGTCCAGGTGAGCGCCAGGGCGAGCGACGTCAGAAGCGCCATGCCAACCGTGACGGCCAGGGCCCGAAAAAAGACGCCGGTCACGCCGGTGATCGAGATAAGGGGCAGAAAAACCACGATCGGCGTGACGGTTGAGCCCACCAATGGAATACGGATTTCGCGTATCGCGCTTCGAATAGCATCCGCGCGGGACTGGCCTGAATCGCGGTGTAGCACAATGTTCTCAACCACCACGATGGCGTCGTCAATCACAAGGCCTACTGCCGCTGCCAGTCCTCCGAGAGTCATGAGATTGAAGCTCTGGCCCATGATATGGAGGGCGATGAATGTAACGCCGATGGTTGCCGGAATGACGAGACCGGCGACCAGCGATGTCCCCCAATCCCTCAGGAAGAGCACCATGATCAGAGAAGCAAGAACCAGGCCGAGCAGGATGGCATCGCGCACGCTCTTAATCGCGTCATTGACGAGTTCCGATTGATCGTAGAAAGCACGAACATCGACGCCGGGAGGCAGTTCGTTCTTGAGTCGCGCGATTTCGGTATGAATCGCAGTGGCGACCTCGACCGTATTGCTGTTCGGCTGACGGTAAATGTTCAGCAGTACCGCGGGTTTGTTATTAGCCGTCACCACCGTGTAAACCGGCAGCACCGAATTGCTCACCGCGGCGACGTCGTTGATATGTACGGGCGCGCCCGACTGCGTGGTTTTGATTACGATGTTGCCGATATCGGAAATGCCTTTCGCTTGTCCGCTCATCAGCGTAAGGACCAGCTGGTGGTTGGTCTCGATGAGGCCGGGCGAGTCGATCATGTTTGTACGGCTGATGGCGTCCAGGATATTTGGAATTGTCACGCCGGCCTGTACAAGCTTCGCGGGGTCGGGCTGGATGTTAAATTCCGGTACCTGCCCACCCTGCAGCACAACGGAAGAGACTCCGGTGGCCCGGTTCAGGCGTGGCTTGACGGTGTAGTTGGCCAGTTCCCACAGCGTGGTTTGTGGAATCCGGTCCGACGTCAGGCTGTAGCCCAAAATCGGGAATGCCGCAAACGTCAAACGATTGGCCGTTACCTTTGCGGCGGCCGGGAGCGTGGATTGAACTCGAGCTAGAGCCGCATTGACCAGTTGCAGCGTCAGGTCCATATCGACGTTCCAGTCGAAATACAGGTCAATCTCCGCGCTTCCGCGGCTTGTGATCGACGTCACATGATCGAGTCCGGGGACCGTGTTGACGGCCTCTTCCAAAGGCTGTGTCACGGTCACGAGCATCTGGTCGATCGGATAAACACCGACATCGGCGCCCACCACGATGCGCGGGAAATTCGTATTGGGAAAGACGGCCACCGGTATGGACATGGCCACATAGATACCCACCGCGACCAGCGTCAGAATGACGAAAATGATGGGCTTGCCATGGCGCGCGGTCCAGTGTTGTGATTCTTTCGTCGCGACCTCGGGCGGAGGAGTGGAAGGATCGCTCATTTTCCCTGGGGCTTCGCCGCGTCCTTCTTCTGGGCGCCTTTCTCGTCCTGGCCTTTGTCTGAACCACTCTCGTCCTGTTGATCTTCGTCCGATTCTTCCACCGTGGTCGTGACGATCTTGACCTTAGTCTTGTCGTCGATCCCCATGCCACCAACGATGACGACCTCTTCGCCAGGATTGACGCCGCTCAGTACCTGCACCTGGTTTCCCTGCCGCACGCCTACCGTCACGCTGCGGCGATGGGCGACAGAATCGGCGGAAACCGTAAGCACTGCGGTCCCGCCTTCTTCTCCCGGAAGGATTGCTGCGACTGGTACTACGGCGGCGGCTTTATACACCTCGGTCGCGATGGCGGCATGCACCGCGGTGCCGGGCTTGAGGCGCTCGCCTGGATTCTCTACTTGAATCCAGACTTGAACGGTTGTTGTATTGGGGTCGGTCGCGGGGCTTACGACAGTCACTTTGCCCTGAACCTCCTCCTTGCTATCTGGCTGCGTCAACGTCGCAGCCTGGCCGGCCTTAACGGCCGACGCGTCGGACTGGGGTACTGCAACGCGCGCCACAACCTTCGAGATGTCCATCAAGGTGAGCACCGGCGATCCGGGATTCGCCATCTCTCCATCGTTGAGAGGACGGTCGGCAACGACGCCGTTGATCGGGCTCACGATGCGTGAATAGGCCACCTGGGCCTCTTGCGAATCGAGGTGCGCTTTGGCGGACTGAACCTGTGCCGCGGCGCCGTTGATCTGCTCTTGTTTGGAAACCGATTGTAGGGTCTTGAGATGCTCCTCGGCGGCTCGATACTGGTCGTTGGCCTGCGTATAGGCAAGCTGCGATTCATCCACCAGCCGGCCCGCCAACGCGCCTTGCTGGAATAGTTTCTGGCGGCTTTCCAACACCTTTCGCGCGTTATCGCGAGCCTCGCGGGCGGAATCAAGATCGGTTTGGGCTTTGACCACTGCTTCGGGAACGCTCGCATCCTGGGTGGCCCGAAAATTCGATTCCGCCTGTACGACGGCGCCCTTACTTTCGGCCGCAGCGGCAACCAGGTCGCGGTTTTCGAGAACCGCCAGCAGTTGCCCCTTCCTGACGTGATCGCCGCGGTTCACATAAAACCTCTGCACGGGCGCGGTAATCTTGGGCATCAGGCTGTTCTGATCGATCGGATAGAGTGCGCCATCACCACTGACGATCCGTTGGATGGTGGCCTGTGAAACCGACGTGACCTGTACGGGAGGCGGCGCCTTTTCCGCTTCCTGAGGCTTGCTGCACGCCGCAAACAATACGATAGGTGCTGCGAGAAGAAGGATTCTGGCACGCATGGTCTAGAAAGTCCCGGTGAGCGTTTGCAGGTTGCTTATCGCGACACGATAACGTACCAGGCCATCATCGTAAGCGTTACGGGCCTGGGTGAGCGTGGCCTGAGCATCAACCAATTCCAGGATTGTTGCTTCACCGGATTGATAGCGAAGCGTGTTCAATCGCAGGCTCTCTGATGCGAGGTCAACAGCGCGCCGCAGGGCATCCACCTGCTGGCGCGCCGTTTGTGCCTCGTCGTAGGCGCCGCGGAAATTTCGAATCAGCGTGCGCTGTGCATTGCTGAGGTCCGCGGTCGCTTGCGCCTGCTTGAGTTCCGCTTGTTTGACTTTGCTGTGCCGTACTCCCCAATCCCAGATCGGGATGTTTAAGCTGGCGGTAATGAAGTAGCCGAGGTTGGGCAATTTGCCGAGTTCGGGATTCGCGGCAACAGTGCTGTGTAGCGCGAAGGCGTTGGCTTCGATGCCGTAAACGGCGTCTACGGTCAGCGTGGGAAGGTACGCTTGACGCGCAATCGCTACGTCCAGGCTGGCGCCGTGCAGGGTTTCCATGGCAGCGGCAAGCGCTGGATTCTTGTTCTTCGCCATCGTCTCGACGTCCGCCGCCGGAGGCAGCGTAGGCGCCATGTCCAGGTCGTCAACAATCGAGAAGTTCTCGTTAAAGTCGCGATATAGCAGGACGGCAAGGTCCAGGCGAGCGTTTTCCATGGCCAGCTTGGCTTCCTGAAGCGCCTGCTGCTGCGTGTTCTCCTGAAGCTGGGATTTGACGACATCGCTGTGCGCCACCTCGCGGCCGCTTTCGAGATCCTGGCTGATCTTCAACGAATGTTGTGCCTGGTCGAGGGCCTGCTGGGCCGTAGCGTACTTGCGTTCGGCCACAATCAGCGCATAGTAATTCCTGGTCACGGTGGCGGCCAGGCCACGCCGTGCGACTTCAATTTTGGCTCGGGCGAGCGCTTCCGCCGCGGCGGCGCGCTGGACGCCCGTTCGCAGGAACGTGCCGGGCGAGAGATCCTGATGCACGACAGCCCAGTCGCGGTACACATGGATTCCATCATTCGTCACGTAGCGGCCCGAGGGCAGTTTTCCGTCACCCTGCGTTCCGAGGTATTCCGAACGTCCCGACAACGACGGGTACAACGCCGTTCGCGCCTGCTTATAATCCTCGCGAGCGAACGCCTCGTCGGACAGGGCGGTGAGCAGAGCGGGATCGTTTTTTGCCGCCAGTGTCAGGGCATCTTTTAAGGTCAGCGTCGTTGGAGACGACTGGTTCTCCGCAGGTTGTGCATTGACCGGCGAAACGGAAATAAAAAGCGCGAGTGGCAGGCCCAGAGCGCTGAGCCTCGTCAGGTAGTGCGATTGGAGACGGCGCATGATAGTCCGTTTTCAAACCTACCAGTGCCATCTGAAAATTGGCTGAAGAAAGTCGACGGCCCGTGATGTTACAGGTCTGTGAGAAAGTTTGTCATTGCGCGGCCGCAGTACGCTCAATCACGAGAACTGTGAAACTCCCGGGCAATACGGGCCGCCTTCCCCTTCCGCCCGCCGGCGCTTCCCCAAACTTCCCAGAGGCGAGGTAGATGCGGTGGTTCGTTGGGTCGAGCCCCATGTTGCGCGATCCCTGCGGGGTCTCGATCGTTTGCGCCACATGATACTGATCGGGCGTGTCCTGGTGAATGACGGTGAAGGTGCCATCCGCATTCGAAGCGAACGCATCCCCTGACGCCGCATCGTATCCCGCGCCATCCACACCCTTGCCGATCGGAACCGTTGCAACAACCTTACCCGCGCCGTAATCGGAAATCGCCATCACGCCGCTGCGGCATCCGCTGAACAATCGATTGTGCGCTGTATCGATAGCCATCGACACCGGCTGCTTGCACGGCGCCGTGGACCAACGCCGAACCACCGTAGCTTTTGCGGCGTCGATCTCCACCACCTCGCTGTTGTCGGTCAGGTTCGCATAGACTCTTCCGTCGCCCGCTGAAACGCCATACTCGGGCTTGCCGCCGAGCGGGATGTTCGTAATCAGCTTTCCGGCCTTTGGATCGATGACAGTCGAGGAATGCGCGTCCCCGTTCAAGGTGAACACCCGGTTCGAGGGCGCATCGTATACGATCGCGTCGGCATCTTCAGCCGCTGGTATCCGGCCCAGGCTCTGAAATGTCTTCAGATCGAACATCACAACCGATTGATCGTTGCCGGAGGTGGCGAATCCGTGCCCGGTTGACGCCGCCACCGCAGTACCGTGAGCCCCTTGGATGCCCGTGACCTCTCCCAATAGCTTCCCGGTGTTCTCGTCCACCACGATCACACGGTTCTGGCGCGCAATGAACAGCCGGTGGTTGGGCGGATCGGGGACAACGTAGTCCCAACTGCCATCTCCGCCCACCGGGTACGTAAGCGTAATGCGATAGGAAGGGGTTTGCGCGGCCAGGAAAGCGCCGGTCGCAAACATGAGAATGGCATAGCGCATATTCGGCTCCTCTTCCAACGAGTATATCTGTGCGCTTGCGGTTAAGTGCTCAAAAGAGTGTCGGCCGGCCGTTCAGTTGTCGAGCTGATCGGCGCTCACCGTTATTTACGCTCCCTGGCCGGTCTTCTTGATTGCGGCGCTCTTCGACTCGATCACCTCCATAAGTTCATTCCACGATTTGACGAACGCCTTGGCGCCTTCATCTTGTAACTGAGTGGCCAATGCGTCGATATCGATGCCGGCTTTGGCGAACTGGGCCAGCACTTCTTCGCAATCGCCACCGTCAGCGGGCAGGATCGACCCGAGTTCCGTGTGCTCCGCAAGAGCCTTCAGCGTGGCTTCGGGCATCGTGTTCACTGTGAAAGGAGCGGCAAGCGCCTTCACATAAAGAATGTCCGACGCCTTGGGATCCTTGGTTCCCGTGCTGGCCCAAAGCAGCCTCTGGGGACGCGCGCCGGCGTTGTAGAGTCGCTGCACGCGCGAAGAATCGAGCAGGCTACGGTAGGCTTGATAGGTTCGCATGCCAACGGCGATGCCGAGCCGGTTGCGTAGAGCCTCGGGCGCTTTAGAGGCGACCGCTGCGTCCCAGCGGCTGATGAAGACTGATGCGACCGATCCGACGTTCGGATTGAGTCCGGCTTCGATTCGACGTTCGATGCCTCGCAGAAATGCCTCAGCGGCGGCAAGGTACTGCTCGCGCGAGAACAGAAGCGTCACATTAATCGGAATGCCGGCGAAGATGGCCTCTTCGATCGCGGGCAGCCCTTCCGTCGTGCCTGGAATCTTGATGAACAGGTTCGGACGTCCGGCCCTGGCATGCAGATCTTTCGCCGCCCGCAGGGTGCTCGCGGTGTCGTGGGCCAGCATCGGAGACACCTCCAGAGACACCCAGCCGTCCACTCCGTTGGTCTTGTCGTAAACCGGACGAAAGTGGTCGGCAGCGCGACTGATATCGTCCAGAGCCAGTCCGAAAAAGAGCTCCTCTCCGGACTTCCCGCTTTGCATTTGGGCGGTGATTTCCGTGTCGTACGTACTGCTGTTCTTGATGGCTTGATCGAAGATGGTCGGATTCGAGGTAAGCCCCGTCACCGAAAGTTCGTCGATGTAGCGCTTTAACGTGCCGGTGTTCAGCAGGTCGCGCGTAATGTTGTCGAGCCAGATGCTCTGGCCCAGGTTATGGAGTAACTGCGTTGCTTTCATCTTATTACCTCTATTCCTTTGAATGCTGAAATCGGGCAGTCGTTTCGACTGGGTAGTCCTGCATAGAGACGCTCATGGCGCTGTCTCCAGCGCACGATTCACAATCTCCCGCGCTTCGCTGACGATCAAATTCAAATGGGCTTCGCCCTGAAAGCTTTCGGCATAAATTTTGTAGATATCTTCAGTGCCAGAAGGCCTCGCGGCGAACCAGCCGCTGGATGTGACCACCTTCAATCCGCCGATGGGTGCGTTGTTTCCAGGGGCGTTGGTCAACTTGGCCGTAATCGGCTCACCCGCGAGGCGCGATTCCTTGACGCTATCGGGCGAGAGCTTCTGCAGCCTCGCCCTCTGTTCGGCAGAAGCCGGCGCGTCGATGCGAGTGTACTGAGGTGCTCCAAACTCGGCAGTCAGCTCGCGGTAGTGCTCGCCGGGATCCTTGCCGGTCTTCGCAGTGATCTCCGCGGCAAGGAGATCCATGATTGGACCGTCTTTATCCGTGGTCCAGACTGTGCCGTCGAGGCGGAGAAAGCTCGCGCCGGCGCTTTCCTCCCCACCGAAGCAGAACGACCCGTCCAGCAGGCCGTCGACGAACCACTTAAATCCGACGGGGACTTCGATTAGCTTGCGACCGAGCTTCCCCACGACTTTGTCGATGATGCTGCTGCTGACCAGAGTCTTCCCCACCGAGACATTCGAGCGCCACCGAGGCCGGTTCGTGAGCAGGTATTGGATTGCGACTGCGAGGTAATGGTTGGGGTTCATCAAACCGGCGGACGGCGTGACGATCCCATGGCGGTCCGCGTCCGGGTCGTTGCCAAAGGCGACCTGGTACTGATCTTTCAGTCCGACCAACCGAGCCATCGCATAGGGGCTCGAACAATCCATGCGAATCTGGCCGTCGTGATCGACGGTCATGAACGAGAACGTCGGGTCGATCACCGGGTTCACAACAAAGATGTCCAGGTTGTAAGTGGAGTTAATGGGCTCCCAGTACGGCCTGGAAGCGCCGCCCAGAGGATCAACGCCAAGTTTCAGGCGGGCTGCCCGTATCGCCTCCATGTCGACGACATTCCTGAGGTCCTCGATGTAAGGGAGAACGAAGTCGTACGCATGAGTGGTCCCGGCGTTCAACGCAGATGCGAAAGACATGCGCTTCACGGCGCCATTTCCACTTCGGAGCAGCTCGTTCGCGCGGTCCTCGATCCATTTCGTAGTGCGCGTGTCAGCGGGTCCACCGTTTGGCGGGTTGTACTTGAAGCCTCCGTCCTGCGGTGGGTTGTGGGAAGGCGTAACCACGATACCGTCGGCGAAGTGATCCTTTCGGCCGCGATTATAGACCAGGATGGCATGAGAGACGACTGGAGTTGGCGTGGCGCCGTCATTCTGCTGAATGCAGGTCTCAATACCATTGGCGGCCAGGACTTCGAGCGCCGTGCGTTGCGCCGGCTCGGAAAGCGCGTGGGTATCCTTGCCCATGTAAAGCGGCCCGTCCGGTCCGTAAGCCGCGCGGTAGTCGCAGATGGCTTGTGTGATCGCGAGAATATGAGCTTCGTTGAAGCTGCCTCGGAGCGAAGTACCGCGGTGCCCACTGGTTCCGAATCTTACCATCTGCTCGAGGTCGCCGCAGTCAGGGCGTCGCTCGCAATATTCACGCTCGAGCCGGACCGGATCGATCAGCATGTCCGGCGTCGCGGGCTTGCCGGCGAGCGGCGAGATGGTCGCGGCTACTTGTGTCTTCAGCGGACCGGGCACGGCTTTACCCTCCAGATGTCCGATGCGTATTCCTCGATGGTCCGGTCGCTCGAAAACTTGCCGGAACCCGCCACGTTCAAAATGGCTTTTTGCGCCCATCCCCGTGGGTCGCGGTACAGTTCACCCAATCGGTGTTGCGCCTCGATGTAAGAGGTCAGATCGGCAAGATTCATGTAGTAATCTCCGTGCAGCAGCACGTCGCGCAAGGGCTCGAAGGCGCCAGGCTCGTAGCGGCTGAAATGATTGGAAAAGATCAGATCCAGCGCGGCTCGTGTCTCGGGTTCGTTCTCATAGTGCCACCGCGGGTTGTACCAGCCACGGCTGCCCGCGACCTGTTCGGCGGTCAGCCCGAAGAAAAAGAAGTTCTCTTGGCCGGCTTCTTCCGCCATCTCGATCGTTGCGCCGTCGCGTGTTCCGACCGTCAGCGCGCCATTCATCATGAATTTCATATTACTGGTGCCGCTGGCTTCAAAGCCCGCGGTGGAGATTTGGTTCGAAACATCGCTGGCGGGGATGAGGCGCTCCGCGAGCGTGACGTCGTATTCTGGCAGGAACAGGACCTTGATGCGGTCCCGCATTGAGGGATCGCCATCGATGGTGCCGGCCAGATTGTTGATGAACTTGATGATCAGCTTGGCCAGATGGTACGCGGGGGCCGCTTTTCCGGCGAAGAAGAACGTTCGCGGATCCATGTCGAGCCTGGGATTCTCGCGCAGCCGGTTGTAGAGTACTACGATGCGCAGCGCGTTTAACAATTGGCGCTTGTATTCGTGAATGCGCTTGATCTGGCAATCGAAAATGCTGACCGGATCGATTACGTCTCCGGAAGTGGATCGCAGCCAATCGGCAAACTGATGTTTGGCGTTCCTCTTTGCTTCGAGAAATGAATCCGTAAACGCGGAATCGGTAGCAAGGGACTCGATCTTTCGCAACTGGCTGAGGTCCTTGATCCAGCCGTCACCGATGGCCTCGGTAATCGCGCGCGAGAGCGCGGGGTTCGACAAATGCAGCCAGCGGCGCGGAGTGACCCCGTTCGTCTTATTGTTGAATCGCTCCGGAAACATCTCGGCCAGGTCTTTGACCGTCACTGTGCGGAGCAGCTCCGAGTGGATGGCAGCGACTCCGTTGGTGCTATGCGAGCCGACGATCGCGAGGTTTGCCATTCGTATCTTGCGCCGCGGCGTTTCCTCCACCAGGCTCACACGCTGAAGGCGGCCCTCGTCTCCGGAAAACCGGCTGCGGACGGAATCGAGCAGGCGGCGGTTAATCTCCAGAATGATTTCCAGATGACGGGGCAGGAGCGTTTCGAACCAGTCCAGTGGCCACTTCTCGAGCGCCTCGGGCAGCAGTGTATGGTTCGTGTATGCCAGCGACCGTTGCGTCAAGTCCCAAGCTTCATCCCAACCGAGGTGCACGTCGTCGAGCAGAATGCGCATCAACTCGGGCACTGACATGCTCGGGTGCGTATCGTTGAGTTGAATGGCGATCTGCTCCGGTAGATTCTGCCAGTCGGAGTTGTCCCGTCGAAAGCGGCGGATGATGTCCGCAAGCGAGCAGGCCACGAGGAAGAATTCCTGAACGAACCGCAGCCCCTGGCCCATGCTGGTGGAGTCGTCCGGGTACAACACGCGCGTGAGCGACTCAGCTTCCAACGTTTCGGCGACTGCGCCTACGAAATCACCGTGACTGAACGCCTGAAAGTCAAAATACTCCCCGGCCGCCGCTTCCCAAAGCCGCAGCGTATTGATCGTCTTTCCGCCATAGCCCACAATTGGGCGATCGTACGGAATGCCGAGCAGGCTCGATGGCCGGCCAGTAACGACCCGCAGTTCACCGGCGCGCGATTCGAACGAAACGTTCATCTTGACTTCGACCTGTTCCTGGGGCCGGGCCACCTCCCAAGGATCCTGGCGGCGCAGCCAGTTATCCGGCTGCTCCTGCTGCCAGCCGTCCTTGAAAGACTGTTTGAACAAGCCGTAGTGATAGCGAAGGCCGTAGCCCATGCCCGGAAGCTGCATTGTCGCCATGGAATCGAGGAAACAGGCTGCCAACCGCCCCAGCCCTCCATTCCCGAGCGCGGCGTCGGGTTCCTGCTCCAGCAACGCGGGCCAGTCGAGGCCATGGTGCTCCACAGCCCTTCGAACGGCTGGATCGAGACGCAGATTCGTAACATTGTTAGCCAGCGAACGGCCGATGAGAAACTCCATCGAAAGGTAGTAAACACGCTTCGGATTGACGCGATCATACGTGCTCTCAGTCGACACCCACCGCTGTGAAAGGATGTCTCGCACAGCGTGCGAAAATGCTTCAAAGCGATCGCGCGCGTCGGCCGCGGTGCGCTCGATGACGTTGTCGTAAAGCAGGTGGCGTTCGAAAAGTCCGTTGTCGGTTCCAAAAAGGTGTACAGGATCGTACTTATATGGATCCGGAAACGCAGGACGAGGCGTTGATGTCATAGTTCTATTGATGCTGCCAGTGCTGACTTGTATCCTTCTGGCACTTCGTACTGACGCGTACGGTCCGAAAACTCGATTTAGCGAGCAAACCCAGTCCCTTGGCATGATATCGCGCCATCTCGCGCTCTTTGCGTGGATCAGGAAAGCCAAACCAGCGGATGGAAGGCTGGAAAGAGGGCTTCCCTGGATCGACTCACACGATCATATGCGAGGATCTGCTATGGATTGCCATGGCGCGATGACGCCTGACGCGACCTCGCATCGCGCGTACGGATTACATTACGGGGAGAGCCGTTTTTCTCACGCGCGCCAATAGCTCCGGATGCGGCGGCCCGCAGGAGGCGGCGGAACGTGGGACATTCCATGTGATTCGGCGCAGGGCAACTGGCAGCGTGTCGCAGGCCGTCGCGAATCTCGGTTAATTTACGGATTGTTCCGTCCAACTCCTCCGCTTTGGCCGCGAGTATCTGCCGATCGATGCGGGGCCGTCCGTCTGGCGCAAACATGAGTGCGACCTCGTCGAGCGAGAACCCGGCGGCGCGCCCCACGGCGATCAGCGCCAGCCGCTCCAAGACGCCGGGACTGAACACGGCGTAAACCTCGCCGGCCGATAGAGGCAATCAGCCCCTTCTCTTCGTAGAAACGCAGCGTCGAGGCAGGAAGCCCGGAGCGGCGCGCCACCTCTGTAATATCCAACCGTTTTACCTCTTGACCTCAAGTCGACTTGAACTTGCATAATACGGTTTCCAGCTTCTTGAACGCAAGGAAGGACGCAGGACATGAGCGAATACACACGGCACGAACCCCCAGGCGGACCACTACCGGGATTGCTTAGACCCCCGCTGATCTTTCTCTTGGCGATTCTGTTTGGAATCGCGCTGCATCGGGCCTGGCCGCTCCCTTTTGTGCCATCGTTTTCCACTTTGCTCGGTCCTCCGATTGTCCTTTGCGCCGTGCTGCTCTTCCTGTGGTCCTTCAGAGAGTTTCGCGCAGCGGGTACTTCAGTGCGGGGAAGCGAACGCTCCACCACGATCGTGCGGACCGGCCCCTATCGGTTCAGCCGTAATCCCATTTATCTTTCTTTCATCCTGTTCGTGGCCGGATTGTCGGTTTGGTTGAATAACGCCTGGCTGCTTGTGATGCTCTTTCCAGCGGTCGGCCTGATCGCGGTCGTCGTGATTCCACGAGAAGAACGGTTTCTTGAGCGCGCCTTCCACGAGGATTATTCGAGGTACAAGGCCGCGGTCCGCCGATGGTTGTAGGATCAACACCGGGCGCACTCCATCGCGCACATGGATCCATGTCCCGTTATCCATATGCCGGTTAAAATAGAACGTGATTCGTGTGTGGCGATCGGCGAATCGCGGCTTCAGATCGCCAGGGCCAAATCACGGACCGGAGCTATCGTGAAGCTCAGCGACCTGCGCGGGATTCTTCAGTACGTCCCACAATTCCGCGAAAAGACCTTCATTATCGCGGTGGATGCCGGCATCGTAATCGACGAGAACTTCGCCAACATTCTCCTCGACATAGCCGTGTTGCGTTCCTTGAACATCCGAGTAGTGGTTGTGCATGGCGCGGCGGAATTGATTCGGGCTCTTGCCGAGCGTCAGCATGTCGAGCCATCCAATCTCCAGGGCACCGGGGTGACTGATGCCACGACATTGCAGCTTGCGATTGACGCCGCGAACCGCATCACACACGAGATTCTGGGCGGCCTTTCGGCCAACGATCTCGGCGCAGCGACCACCAATGCCGTCATTACGATCCCGGTGGGGATAATTCATGGTGTCGACCATCAATTCACGGGAAAGGTTGAACGGGTTGACACGACGCTGCTCGAACCCTTGCTGAATCAGGGCATTGTTCCGGTTGTTTCCCCCATCGGCTTTAGCGCCGAGGGCAAGGCATACCGGGTCAACTCCGATAACGTAGCGCTCGCCGTGGCAGTAGCCTTGAAGGCGGCAAAGCTGATCTTTATCACCTCGCATGATGGTTTGCATTACAACGACCAGTTGATTCGACAAATGGTGGTGACGGACCTGCAGAAACTCCTCCAATCCGGACATGAGGGATTTCCGCCGGAAATGGTTTCTAAAGCGAACCACGCGGCCGCCGCTTGTACCGCGGGCGTGCCGCGCGTACACATCGTCAATGGGCGCGAGGACGAAGCTCTGCTTGCGGAAGTCTTCTCCAACGAGGGCATCGGCACACTCATTTATGCCAACGAGTACGAACAGATCCGCCCGGCCCGGAAGAAAGATATTCGGGCAATCCAGCAGCTGACTAAAAAGGCAGTCGAAGCCGGGGAACTTATCCGCCGGACGCGGTCCGACATCGAAAATAACCTGTCCGACTACTACATCTTTGAAATCGACAAGAACCCGGTTGCTTGCGTTGCGCTACACGTCTTTGCCGAGCAACAAAAAGGCGAACTCGCCAGCCTTTATGTCGATCCATCCCACGAAAACCAGGGCATCGGTCGAAAGCTGATGCGCTTCATTGAAGAGAGAGCCCGTGAGAGTGGCCTCTCGGAACTGATTGCGCTATCGACCCAGACCTTTACTTACTTCGAATTAAAGGGCGGCTTCATAGAGGGCAGCCGCGATGACCTTCCGCCGGCGCGGCGCGAGAAGTATGACAACAGCCGCCGGAACTCCAGAGTTCTGGTGAAGAAGCTAGCCGTCGGGCTGGCCAACCGGGATACCCTATCCCAGTCGCCGCCTCCGGATGCACTGGCACGGTCTTACCCTCAGTGATCGGTGTGTGCGGGCACCTTCGCACCTCCGCGGCTCCGTATGGAGGCAACGGCTTAAGCCATTTCCGCGGACTGGCGGCGGTGTCCGTTGTCGCGCGGCAAATGGCGTGGGTGCATGAGTCAATGAATGACCGTGCGCAGCAGCGCGCTAAGGCCATTCCACAAGATTTGAACGCCAATGCAGACGAGGATGAATGAAGAAAGGCGAATGAGGACGTTCATTGCCGATTCACCAAGGGCTCGCGCGAGTCTTTCGGCGAACCGGTAGCTTAGATAGATCGATGCTGCGATCAGCGCCGAACCGATCAGCATGCCTGCGATCAGGGTCCAACGCCATTGGGTGCCTTCCGACTGATTAGCTCCCACCGCGATCGCAACCGAAATCGAGCCGGGTCCGACGGTCAATGGCAAGGTCAAAGGATAGAATGCCTGCCTCGCGTAGTCCGACTCCTTGCACTCGCGACAGCCATCCCCTTCGTCGCCTTCGCCGTCGGTGTGGCGCAGCAACGTCCATCCGGTCGTAATTACGATTAGCCCTCCTCCGACTTGCACAACAGGCAGTGAAATACCAAAGAATGCCAGGATGTGGGTGCCGATGAAGATTGACGCCAGAATCAGGACCAGCCCATTCATGGCGATCATCCTCGCCAGTTTAGTGCGTCCGCGATTCGACAAACCGCGGGTCAAGGAGAGAAATATCGGTGTGTTCCCGATCGGATTGACGATCGGAAACAGCGCTCCGACCACCAGAAGAGTGTTGCTGATAAGGTCGCTGAGTGCGCGGTTCACTATTGTCAAATTATAGGAGGCGTCAGAGGCACGGAGACGGAGTCATGTAGCGCGGCTTGCTGCCGGCAATATGGTGACATCTCAGAATTGCGGAGAGTAGGGAGACGCAAAACGATGCAGCAGCCCCGATTCATGCGGGTTTGAGACACTGCGCGCTATCGCGCGGAGTTTCCCGACGCTTGCGAGCGACCATCCTCCAGTTATTGCTAGAGCCGGCGGAGTTTCGGCGGGCTGGCATCCGCCAGGGCGCTGCAGTACGCGCGTTTACAGATTCAAATCGTCGCAGCCTGTTTGAACAGGCAGCGGATCTACAGTCATTTCGCCTTTGGCGTCGATCGAGGCGCGGATACTTATGTGATCAGCAAGCACTTCCACTTGAGGAGTCCCGGCGTCTGAAATATCCCCCCGCCCGAAGTATCGCAATCGGCGTCACCGGTGTCACCAACCTGGGGCACTGGGAATTTACCTTTATAGCTGACACTGAAAAGGGTCAACGTGGTTGATACGGAGCTGTCATCCGGGGAGCACATCCATTGCCCTCCTATGCTCAGTGAAGCCCAGCTCCCGGAGCTGGCGCTCAGATACCCGGGAGTCCGTGCTTGCCAGTCGTTCGTCCACATGCCCTTATCGAGCGACGGATAGTACCAAAAGTCCACCAAAACGGAATTACCGCTTTGGTCGGCTAGCTGCATTGTATACACCATAGTCTCCTCCACACTTAGTTAAAATCTGCTTCGGCACAACATTCGAATGCATCACCATGCCTCCGTCTGCGAGCTTGGCTGGTCCAAGTCTGTCACCACCGTCAGTCCTTCTTCAGCGACAGCATATTGGTCGGCTTAAAGTCGGGGTACACGATGCTAAGACGGTGTGTGACGTCAAACCCTTGAGAAACCATGCTCAAGAGCGCCAGAACTTCATTTGTGCTGCACAATTGAGAATTCCACCAACGCGCAACCAGAACTCGCCTTGTTGACGGATTTGGGCTGCCCACGTCTTCAAATTGTAAACGCAAAGTCAGGCACCCATTCGCTCGGGCCATTCTTCTTCGTAGCCTGAATCGAAGCAGGGCCATTACTTCGAATTCAGGATTCCCGGCGGCTCCTCTCCGTGGTGGAAACGATATGTGAATTACCGCCTTCTCTGGAAGAAATCGTCGGGAGCGGAGTTGGAGATGTTGTGGCGTCATGAGCGCCAATACTATCTCACAAGCGGTTGGACAGCCGCCGGTATGATGTGGAACTTGCACACCGGCCTGCTCGCGGTACATATCCGCCCCGGGCCCGCTACACCTTCGCGGAATCGTCCACAACAATAATGATCTTCCCCCGAGCGTGTTTTCCGTCGAGACGCCGGATGGCGTCCGGGATTTCACTCAAGCGATAACATCTGTCGATCACCGGCCTCACTGTCCCTGCCTCTAAGAGGTCGTGCATGAGTGCCAGGTCCCGTTCGCTCTTTCGCGCCAGAAGCATGCCCACTTTCTGGCTCACAAACCAGGAGAAGAAGGGAATGAGAAGCAAACCCCACACCATGCCGATCATCGATGCGCGTCCTAATATGCCCGCCCCGATGTAGACGCCCTTGGGTTTCAAAACTCGTAGCCTGGCTCGCAGGGAATGGTTCGCAACGAGGTCGAAAAGGACATCGTAGCGTTGGGTACCTCTTGTGAAATCCACTTGCGTGTAGTCGATGACCTGGTCCGCGCCGATCGATCGGACCAGGTCCGCATTCCGCGTGCTGCAGACGCCGGCGACACTCGCCCCAAGCCACTTGGCGATCTGAACAGCGAACGTGCCAACCCCTCCAGCGGCGCCATTGATCAATACCTTCTGCCCGGGCTGAACGTTCGCGTTGTCGCGTAGACCTTGCAAGGCAGTGTATGCGGCCACGGGAACAGCCGCAGCCTGTTCGAACGTTATGTTTTCGGGCTTCTTGACGAACGCCGATTCGGGACCGCAGGCATATTCGGCACAGGCACTCCGGCAGGAGCCGAAAACATCGTCGCCTGGCCTAAACCGCGTCACGTTCGTGCCAATCCGTTCGATCCGTCCCGCTACATCGAGGCCGAGTCGTGGATCCTTTGGCCGGCGCAACCCCATGATGAATCGAATCGCGAACGGCTTGCCTTTCTTCATGTGCCAGTCGGCGGGATTGAGGGACGCCGCCCTCACTTGAATCAGGACTTCATTGTCACTCGGAACCGGTTTTTCAACGTCCTGGATTCGGATGGAATCCGGCGAGTCATACTCGTTACAAATGGCAGCCTTCATCGTCACCCGTCACGGCCTTCATCCGAAGTCTATACGATCCTGCCGCGCTTTGTAACCGTTAAGAACCGTCAATTAACGATGGTCTGAGCGTCTTCCCAACAGATTGTCCAAGAACCGAATGTGCGCCTGATGGCGTCAGCGCGAAACCTGTCGGCAGGTCGACACTCTGTCGAACACAGGACAC
Organism: Bryobacteraceae bacterium; assembly: GCA_035295125.1. Taxonomy (GTDB): domain Bacteria; phylum Acidobacteriota; class Terriglobia; order Bryobacterales; family Bryobacteraceae; genus JAICMB01. The sequence continues at coordinate 23,521 of DATGJP010000075.1, forward strand.
CTAAGGCTTGTAGAATCGGCGGTTTGCTTGCTAAAAGCGCTGGCTTCTTGCTTGCAAGGTCAGAACGGAAGTATTACAGCTTAGAAAGGCAAAGGATCCTATTATGAAGACATCGACGGTTACGACTGAGGACGTCGAACGCCGCCCATTGCTGACTCCGACGGATTTGGATCGGAAAGCAACGAAGAACATTGCCGGCGCCATGAATGCGCTGTTAGCGGATGTGTTCGCGCTGTACATCAAAACCAAGAACTTCCACTGGCATCTCAGCGGACCGCACTTTCGTGACTATCACTTGCTGTTCGACGAGCATGGCGACCAGATATTCGCAATGGCCGATCCGATCGCCGAGCGGGTCCGCAAGATCGGCGAAACCACGATAAGATCGATCGGCCAGATTTCTCGTTCCCAGCGGGTCCTTGATAATGACGCCGAGTACGTGGAGCCGGAGGACATGCTCGCGGAACTGATGGAGGACAATAAGGCCCTGGCTGAGCGGCTGCGAGAGGCTCACAACGTCTGCGAAGAAGGTCGTGATATTGCCACTGCCAGCCTGATCGAGGTTTGGATCGACGAAACCGAACGGCGTACCTGGTTCCTCTTCGAAGCTCACCGCCGCGGGGATTCAACGGGACACTAAAGAAGTCTCGACGCTTAGTGGAAGGGTAGAGCAGGCCTTCAGCCTGCCTTTGGAGTTCAGCGGGAAAGGACAGGCGAAACCGTCTGTCCCACCTTCTTCTTCAGCGCACAACGGGACCATGCGCCTAATCCCTGCCTCAGGAGTAACACGGTTGTTGACGCGGTGCGTGCTCGTTCTGCCACACTGTGGCTAATTTGCCGCGCAGGTGTGCGCGTGCCCGAAACAGCCGTGCCTTAGTAGCTGCGACACTCAGGCCCAGCATCTTGGCTGCCTCCTCAATTGAGTGGCCAGAGACGGCGCATAGCACGAAAGCCTCTCGCAGACCTTTCGGGAGGTGGCCAGTGGCCTCCGCGATCGTCCTGGATATTTCGGTTTTCCGAGCCATTTCCTCCGGAGTCGGACCGCGATCCACGACCAGCGTGGGAATGCCGTCGGGACCGGCGTCATCCAGGTGCACCCACACTCGGTGCCGGGCGGGATCGCGAAGAGAAATCAGGCATTGATTCACCACGATTCGTGTGATCCATGTCTTGAAGCTTGACTCCGCGCGAAATGAGTCGAAATGTCGAAACGCGGACAAATAAGCCGATTGGACGGCGTCTAACAAATCATCCGGCGATGTCAGGATGCGACGTGCCACTCGGAGTGAGGACGCGTAGTGCCGCCGAAATAGCTCGGCCATGGCGTCCCGGTCACCGTTTTGGGAGTCAGCGATGAGTTCTACTTCTGGTTTCTCGTGCATAGTATTTTGCCAGGCACCTTAGCGATGAGCATGCCGTATGCCAGTTCTCCTTTGTTGCTCACTGCCAACCGCCGCCCAGAGTTTTGTAAAGCTGAACCACGCTCAACAACTCCGAGTATCGAATCTGAGCGAGCGCCAACTCGGCCTGAAACAGATCCCGGTCCGCGTCGAGAGCGTTGAGTTGCGTATCGACGCCGCCCTGGTAACGTACGTATGCCAGCCGCTTGCGATCCTGCAGTGCTGTGACGAGGCTTTCCTGCTGGACGCGGCTCTCGCGAGTTCGCTGATGCGCAATCAGCGCATCGGACACCTCGGTGAAGGCGGTCTGGATTGACTTCTCATAGGCGACTTCGGCGCGATCGTGTTCGGCCTCGGCAAGCCGGACGCCCGATTTGATACGACCGCCGGCGAAGATCGGCTGCGTGACTTGCGGCACGAAATTCCACGCCGCGTTGGGGCCCGAGAAGAGACTCGCGAGCCGCGAGCTTTGGCCTCCCAGGAAGCCAGTCAGACTAATCTGTGGGAAATAGGCTGCCTTCGCCACGCCGATGTTGGCGTTCGCGGCAATCAGCGCTTCCTCGGCTGAGCGGATGTCGGGCCGCCGCTCCAATAGCGCCGACGGGAGGCCCGCCGGCACTTCAGGCGGAACTTCCTGTTCGGTCAGCTTACCGCCGCGGATTACGCCGCCCGGATGCTTCCCCAGCAGCAGGCTGATGCGGTTTTCGGTCTGTTCGATCTGCTCCTGAAGAAGCGGGATACTCTGTGCGGCGCTGCTGACGAGTTCTTCCGCCTGCCGTAAGTCGAGCAGCGTAGCAACGCCGCCGCCCTGCCGTTCCTGCACCAGCTTCAGGGATTCGCGCCGCGTTTCCAAAGTTCGCTGCGAGATTTCCAATTCGTAGTCCAGCTCCAAGAGTTGGAAATAGTCTGCAGCGACCTCACTCACCAGCGTGCTGACAACGGCCTTACGATTGTCCTCTTCGCTGAGCAGCGTCGCGCGTGCCGCCTCGGTGGCCCGGCGCAGCCGTCCCCAGAGATCCAGTTCGAACGACAGCAGATTCAACCCGGCTTGCCCCCAGTTGCGATTCTGGTTCGTGACAAACGAGGAGGGCAGGGGAAACGTCCCGTCGCGGGACAGCCGCGTAATCTCAACTCCGCCCGAGGCGCTGACCTGCGGATATTGGTTCGAGCGCGTGATGCCAAGATTGGCGCGCGCCTCATCGACCCGAGCCACCGCGTCACGCAGATCATAGTTCTGAGCCAGCGCGACCCGAATCAATTCCTGCAGCTTTTCATCGTGGAAGACCTCGAACCACTTCAGGTCCGCGAACGAAGTCGCTTGTGGCGCCGGCAAGGGGGCCGGCGCCCGGAAGTTGTTCGGCACCGGTAGCTGTGGCCGCCGGTAGTTCGGGCCGACGGTGCATCCTTGCATTAGAACGGCCGCAATAGCAATCGAAATGAGTGAACTTTTCATATCAATCTCCATGCGCCGGAGATGGCGCCAGGTTCAACTCGGGGTTCTTGGAGACAGAGAGTCTCTCAACCGCATAGAAGATTGCGGGAATCAGGAAGATTCCGATGGCGCTCGCCGCCAGCATTCCCCCAATGACGGTGGTGCCCATGATTTGACGCCCCAGCGAGCCCGCACCCGAAGCCGTCCATAATGGAACGGAACCAAGGATGAAGGCAAACGATGTCATTAGGATCGGCCTCAGTCGAAGGCGCGCGCCCTCGAGCGCTGCCTCCGCGAGCCTCATTCCGCCTTCGTACTTTTCCTTCGCGAACTCGACAATCAGGATCGCGTTCTTCGCCGCCAAGCCAATCAGCATCACCAATCCGATCTGCGAATAGACGTCGTTCTCTATCTGGATGCTATAGGCCGGAAGGTACAGACCCATCACCCAGCGGCGCAGCCAGAGCACCGCAAACGCGCCGAAGACAGCGACCGGCGTGCTCAACAGAACGCTGAACGGCAACGTCCAGCTCTCATACAGCGCCGCCAGGATCAGGAAAACGAACAGCAGCGAGAAGCCGAAGATGGCCCATGTGGGAATGCCCTCCTGCGCCTTCTTTTCCTGGTAAGACATGCCCATGTAGTCGTAGCCCATCTCACGCGGCATGGTTTGATCGAAGGTTTCTTCCAGCGCTTTCATGGCCTGAGCCGAGCTGTATCCGGGCGCGGCCGAGCCGATGATCTGCGCCGACCGGTAAAGGTTGTAGCGCATGGTGAACTCCGGACCATAACGGGACTCGAAGCGCGTGAGCGCTGAAAGCGGCACCATCTCACCGCGCGAGTTCCGCACGTAAAACTGGTTCAGGTGATCGATATTCGAGCGATATTCGCCCTCGGCCTCTACGTACACTTGCCACTGCCGGCCAAACCGGTTGAAGTAGTTTACGAACAGGCCGCCCATATACGCCTGAATCGTGCGGTAGACATCACTGAGCGCGACCCCCTGTTTGAGCGCCTTCTCCCGGTCCACCTGGAGATACTGTTGCGGGACTCCCGGCAGAAACGTCGTGACCAGGCCACGCGCGATCTCGGGCCGCTTCGCCGCCGCGGCCATGAACTTCTGAACGTTTTGTGCAAGGAACGGGACGTCCCGGCCTGCTCGGTCCTCCAGAACGAAGGTGAATCCGCCGGACGTGCCGACGCCCGGAATCGCAGGCGGTGGGAAGCTGATCGCGAACCCGTCCGGTAGCTTCGATAACTCCTGATTCACCCTCTGAACAATCTCCTCATATTGCGTCTGCCGGCTCTTTCGCGCGCTCCATTCGTCCAACGTGACGAAAAAGAAACCGGTGTAGCTCGTATTGACGAAGCTCAGAAGGCTGAAGCCAACAGCGCTTGTCGTGTACTTGACTCCCTGGGTATGCAGCAGGACCTGTTCAATTTTCTCAACGGCGGCCTCGCTCCGCTCGAGCGATGCGGCGTTCGGCAGCTGGAGGTGTATGAACATGTAGCCTTGGTCTTCGCCGGGTAGGAAGCTGGCCGGAACACGCGTACTGAAGAATGCAGCGCCGGCTCCGGCTGCAATGAGCATCAGACCGACCACCGCGCTTTTTCGAATCAGTACTCCCGACCAGTGCAAGTAGCGGTCCGTCGCTCGCGCGAACACGCGATTGAACCAGTCGAAGAACCGCCGCATGATTCCGCGGCTTTCGCCGCGGGGCTTCAACAGCAGGGCCGCGAGCGCGGGGCTGAGCGTTAGGGCATTGAACGCTGAGAGCATCACCGAGATCGCAATCGTCGCCGCGAACTGCTGATACAAGCGACCGGTAATGCCGGGAATAAAGATGGTCGGGATGAACACCGCGGAGAGAACCAGCGCGATGCCGATGACGGGGCCTGAGATCTCTTCCATCGCCTTGACCGCGGCGCTCTTTGGATCGAGCCCCTCTTCAATGTGCCGCTCGACCGCTTCCACCACGACGATTGCGTCGTCCACCACCAGTCCGATGGCCAGCACCAATCCGAATAGCGAAAGCGTATTGATGGAGAAGCCGAACAGGGGGAAGAACACAAATGTGCCGACCAGCGAAACTGGTACCGCGAGCAGAGGAATCATGGTGGCCCGCCAGCCTTGGAGAAAGATATAGACGACAATCGCGACCAGTACGATTGCGATCAGAATGGTGACGACGATGTCCCGCATTCCTTCGGTTACGGAAGCGGTGGTGTCGAGCGATATCACGTACTCGACGTCCTGCGGAAACCGTTTCTGCGCCTCTTCCATCACCTTGCGCACGCCGCGCGCGGCGTCAACCGCGTTGCTGCCGGGGGTCTGGTACACCGCGATGATTGCGCCCGGTTTGCCGTTGATTCGGCCGGTGAGCGAGTAATCCTGCGATCCCAGCTCCATCCGCGCGACATCGCGCAGGCGAACAATCCCGCCGTCCGCCGACTCCCGCACGATAATGTCGCCGAACTCTTCGGGTGAAGTCAGGCGCCCCTGCGCCCGCACCGAATATGTGTATTCCTGCCCTTTCGGTGCGGGCGCGCCACCAACCTGGCCCGCCGGATTCACGGTGTTCTGGGCCTGGATCGCCGAGACGATCTCGGGGACTGTGATCCCGAGTTTCGAAAGCTGGTCCGGCTTTACCCACAAGCGCATCGCATACTGCCCGGCGCCAAACACCTGCACACTGCCGATCCCAGGCACGCGCGTCAGTTGATCGTTGAGGTTGATATAGGAGTAGTTGGCCAGAAACTTCGCATCGTAGGTCCCCTTGGGCGAGTAGAGGCCCATCACCATAAGCGGCGCTGTCACGGACTTCTGAACCGTCACGCCATAGTTATTCACGTCCTGCGGAAGCTGCGAGGCGGCTTGCGTTTCACGCATCTGCGTCAGTATCAGATCGGTATTGGGGTCGGTCTTTACGTCGTAGTCGACGATCATCGTCATCTGACCGCTGCCGCCCGCGTTCAGCGAGTACATGTAGTTGAGGTTGTCGACCCCGCTCATTTGCTGCTCAATAGGAGTGGCGACCGACTGTTCGATCGTCTGTGAGTCGGCGCCGACATACGTGGCCTTGACTTGCACCTCGGGGGGCGCGATTTGCGGGAACTGCGCCACGGGCAACAGTGCAATGGTTACGGCGCCGATGATTACCGTCAAAAGTGAGATGACCATCGCGACAATGGGTCGCCGGATGAAGAACTTCGACATCACTTGCCTCCTTTGGGGTTGACCACCGCGCCAGGTTGAATATGGAAGAGCCCTTCGGTGACCACGCGCTCGCCAGGTTTGAGGCCGGTCTGGACGATCCAATCCGGCCCCACGCGTTCTCCTACCTTCACAATGGCGAAGCGGATAGTATTGTTGGGATCCACTACCGCGACGCTGTATGTGCCTTGGGTGTCGGTAATCGCTCGCTGCGGAACCAGCAACGCGGCCGTACGGACGCCGACCGCCGCGCTCACCTTTGCGTACTGTCCCGGCCGAAGCCTGTTACCGGGATTCGGGAAAACGCCGGTCAAACGAATGGCGCCGGTCGCGGGGTCCACCTGTCGATCTGCAAATGAGAAGCGGCCTGCTTGCGGGTACGCCGTGCCGTCGGCAAGCGTCAGGCGAAGGGCCAGCCGTTGGAAGGCGTCGGCGCGCGATAGGCTGAGATACTCCTGCTCGCTGACCGTGAACGTCGCTTTGATGGGATCGAGCGTCGAGACCGTGGTCACCGGGTTCCCCGCCGGTCCCACAAGGTTGCCGACCTGCACAGTGGCGGCGCCCGCGATGCCATCGATCGGAGAAGTGAGTTGGGTGAAGCCGAGGTTGACCTTAGCGGTTTCGAGCGCGGCCTCGGCGGCCTTGACACCGGCGCGCGCGGCTTGGATTTGCGCTTTAGCGGTCTCAATTTGCGCCTTACCCGCGGACACCTGCGCTGTCAAGGCTCGATTATTCTGCCGCGCATTGTCCAGGTCCTGCTGGGTGATTGCCTGTTGCTGCGCGAGCGGCACGTAGCGGTCCTCATCTAATTGCGCCTTCTGCTGATTTGCCTCCGCGCTGACAAGCTGCGACTGCGACTGCAACAGGCCGGCCTGTGCTTGAGCGAGTTGCGCCTGGGCTTGTGCCAACTGTCCCGCCGCCTGATCGGCCGCTGCCTGGAATGGTCTCGTGTCGATCTCGAACAGCAGTTGCCCTCTGCGTACAAACGAACCTTCGGTGTAGTTCTGCCGCAGCAGATAGCCGGTGACTTGCGCTTTGATGGCAGCGTTGACCATGCCATCGAGCGTCCCGACCCATTCGCGCTCGATGGGCAAATCGCGCTGCGCGACTGACGCCACTTGAACGTCCGGCGGCGCCGGCGCCTTAGGTGCGGCCGCCGTCTTGGCGTGAGTTATAAATCCCAAAGATGCTGCCGCCAACAGCACCATGGCGGCGATTCCCGCGATTCTATAAGTCCTCTTTTTATTCACTTTCTTCCTCCCTCACTTTTTCCCGGCGCATCGCCACACGCTGCCCGGAGATGTTCCATCCTGCGCCGCAGGGGACGTGCTCCGTTTTGGTTCAGGTTTGCCAACAGGTGCTTGTGGTCCACTCCGGCCGCGACGAATTCGGCGCCGGCGCCTCGCATTTCGAGGAGCAGCCCTTCGCCGGCTTCATCAATAAAGGTCACGTCTTTGAGGTCGACGAAGTTCTTGACGCTCCGCGCGTGCTGACGCATGTTGTGCCAGCAGCAGCGCAATTCGTCAACCCACGGGCCTGCGAGGCTGCCGCTGAGGACCCAACGTTGCCCCTCGGCCGTGTTGGAATATGAAATTCGAAGCATCAGTTGGTTTCCTCCGCCGTTTAGAAGAAGGGCAAGTCGGCATCCAAGAATGCCGTGTTGATTCTGAAGAGATTCCAACGCGTGAGCAATTGTCGCCGCCGCGCACGCTACCAGCTTCTTGGCAAGTGCCAATGGCAGCGAGGGTGGTACAAAACACGACCGCCGCCGTTTACGAACACGGCGGCGGGAACTGTGGAAAGTTTGTGGACGAAATGGAGAGCGATCAGGGCTGCATTTCGGACGATGTGTTTGAAGCCGGACCAGACTCGCCCCGGGAACTCAGGGGATACTCACTGATGACCACTTCGCCGCGCCCCAATCGTGGAACGGCAAGGGCAACGTGTGTCACACGAGCGACGGCAGAACCGTTCTGCAGGGTTGTCTCGCGCACCAGGTCAACGCCGCCTCCTAGGGATGCCGGCGCTCTCAGCCGGCCCGTGACCATCACCTCGGCGCCGGTCTCGGCGTCCATCCAAAGCTGACCTTTGATCAGACCGGCGCGCTTCTTCCTCGGAGTAATCTCGTAAACGTAAGCCTTGCCACGGCCCGTCTTCACCTCGCCTTGAAAACGGAACTTGTAGTTTGCCGACGTGATAGCGATGGATGAGACAGGCAGCTCTTCTATGTGATCTTGAAGTTCGAAATAGCGAGCCATAACTTCCTCTTGAACCGTGCCGTCGCCTTCCATTCTCAGAACGAGGTATTCGGGCCGCTCGTTTTCACCTGTTCGCCGGATGGCAGCCAGCCCGGCTTCCTTATATAGACTTGGCACTGACGCTTCGATCACAATCCCAACCGGCCCCGATTCGGCAAAGGCATCGCGTCTCTGAATTGACGCGACGTATTGAGCGAAGGCATGCGATGGCTGAGAGTCCTGCGGCGCCACGAAAAGCTCACCGGCGAGCGCAGTCTGGAGAAACGATAGTACGAACAGAAGTCTGCGCCCGAAAAAGAATGAGGTCGTATGCATGCGGTTGCCAGTGCACCTGGTGCGCCAATCCTCACTGATAGAGATTCAGGGGTTATTGGATTCGCCAGTGTGCCAATGCCTGGCCGGTTGCCGAGAATTCGGCAAGTGCCCAAGCGCGGACAGAGATGCCGAATGGAACCGGCAGAAGTCGGGCAGGCTGAATGCCTGCCCACCTTGGCTCCGAACCTCTTGAGCCATAAAAGGTGACGCAGGCGGTTCGCGTGCGCATGCCGGCGGCGAGGCGGCATGGCGAGAAAACTGCCAGCGCAAGGGGGTATGAAACGGACGACAGTATTGGCGCTCTTTGTTACGACGGTTAGTTATGCGGCCACTCTCAGCCCTGAAACGATTAAGGCTTGGGAACAATACACGGAAGAAAAGATCGCTCTGACGAAACTCAGTGTCGAAGGGGCAGCTTTGCTGTCAGATGATGGTGGCGATTCGTGGACACGGCTTCGAAGCGGAAGAATTCTCGTCGCGCCCGCCGCCTCGGACATTCCGAAGCGGGTCCCGTCCGGCCTGATCCACGATTGGGTGGCGACGGAGTTCATACCGAATGCGACCATTCCAGACGTCTTTGCCGCCATCCGCGACTACGATCATTACAAGGATGTTTACCGCCCCGCGGTCATCGACTCCAAGCTGGGCAGTAGCGCCAATGACGGAGACCATTTCTCTCTGCGCCTTATGAACAAATCCGCTTTTGTGAAGTCCGCGGTCGAGGGCGACTACCACACCTCGTATTTCCGCGTGAACGATCACAAATGGTACAGCATCAGCGAGTCGACACGGATCCAGGAAATTGAACGGTGTGGAGGCGACGGCGAGCGCCGCCTGCCCGAGGGTGAAGGCACCGGACTGATCTGGCGAGTGCGCAGCATCACCGTGCTCGAGGAACGGGATGGAGGCGTTTTGATGCAGCTTGACGCCATGGTACTGAGCCGGGATATTCCGGGCACGCTTCGTTGGTTCGTCGATCCGATTGTGCGGCGCGTATCGAAGGAGTCACTTCATCTTTCACTCCAACAGACCCGCGATGCCGTGCAATCCAATTTGGCACGTGCCGTGCTAACAAACTAGTGACCAGCACGCTATAGGAGATGGGAACATGATCGACGTCGGGCAAATATCTGGATTTTCGGAGACGATTGGGACGCTTTGGTGCCGCCTGATACACGACTCTCCGACGTGGCCAATACATGGGCATTATCACTGCCGGACCTGTAGGCGGACGTACACAGTGCCGTGGGGCGACGCTGCCGCCGGCGTGGATGTCCCCCACACCGGCAGCCAGGTTTATGGAACTGTGGAAAACTGCTAAAGCGGCCACGTTCCCGAATCCTGCGGCATAGATTGTCCATCCAATTAGATGGCATTTGTTGCAGCGAGGTATAGGGATGTCATTTGCAGCGGAGGCGCCGGCCATCGACGATCAACTTGCTCCCCGATACGAGGCGCTCATCCGTCTTGCAGAAGCAATCCGATCGAACCCGGACCGGAGAGATTTGTTTCAAAGGTTTGCAAGTGAACTGCATCAGGTGGTTCCGTTCGATGCGCTCGCCCAGTTCGACGGAACAGCACTGGCGCATTGGCATTTTCGTGAACCTTATAACTCCGACGCGGAAACAATCCCCTGCTCATCCGTTTTGGATGGCGAGACAGTTTTGGATGGCGAGACAGTCGAAAAATGGGTGTACCGGAATCAGCAGCCTCTTGTAGTTCGCTTCTGCGATAAAGACAGCCGTTTTCCGCATCTCTCAGCAGTATGGCGGAGGGGCCTGCGCTCTGCATATGCGTTGCCGCTCAGTACCGCGCACCAGCAATTGGGCAGTCTGATTTTCGCAAGCCATCTCGGGAACGCATACTCGCAGGAGGAGCAGGAATTCTTAGCGCTGGTAGCGAACCAGATCGCCATTGCTCTCCACGACGCGCGCTCGCAGGAGCGTATGGCGCTGCTTCTCGATCTGACCAATCGAATCGTGACTAAACTGGAACTGCGCGAGTTGTTGCAGGAGATCTCTTCGTCCATCCGAAGGGTCATGCAATGCGATGCGGTTGGCGTCGTGCTTCCCGATCCCGAGAGCGGTAAGTTACAACTCTACGCTTTGGATTATCCCGGCGGCGAAGACCTGGAGCATTCGGAACCCACGTTGGAGTGCATCGAACGAGCATTCCGCACGGGTCAACGCATCGACCTCACCAAAGAAGAGATCGCCGCGGAGCCAAAAATGGTTGCGAAAGGGCACCATTCATTTAGTGTCTTGCCCTTGGTAAGCCGCGGACGTGTCCTGGGGGTTTTCGCTGTCGCGAGTTCGAAGGAGAACGCCTTCAGCGAGCACGATCATTCCTTTCTCGGCCAGGTTGCTAACCAGATCGCCCTGGCAGTTGAGAATGTTGTGGCCTTCGCAGAGATTTCGCAGCTTAAAGAGAAGCTCTCTCGCGAAAAGGTTTACCTGGAGTCTGAGATTCGCAGTGAGCTGGGTTTCGAGGACATTGTGGGGAACAGCGAAGCCCTGCGCCGCGTTCTGAGAGAAATTGAGACAGTCGCGCCCGCCGACTCCACCGTTTTGATTTATGGCGAGACCGGCACTGGCAAGGAGCTCATTGCCCGCGCCGTCCACAATCTCAGCTCGCGAGAAGCGAATGCGTTCGTGAAGCTGAATTGTGCGGCGATTCCGACCGGCTTGTTGGAGAGTGAGCTCTTCGGTCATGAGAAGGGCGCGTTTACCGGCGCGATTGCGCAACGAATTGGCCGTTTCGAGCTGGCGCATCGCGGCACCATCTTCCTCGATGAAATCGGCGAAATACCGCTGGAGCTGCAGCCGAAGCTTTTGCGCGTCCTGCAGGAGCGAGAGTTCGAGCGACTGGGCAGCGCGCGTACGCTCCGGACGGACGCCCGGCTGATCGCGGCGACGAATCGCGATCTGAAGGCCATGGTGGACGAGCAGACGTTTCGATCCGACCTGTATTACCGCCTCAATGTGTTCCCGATTCGGGTTCCTGCACTACGCGACAGGCCGGAAGACATACCCTTGCTCGTACGGCATTTTGTTCAGCAGTTCAGCCAGCGGAATAATCGCGCGATCGACACCATACCGTCGGAGACGATGGAAGCCTTGGTTCGATATAACTGGCCGGGCAACATTCGAGAGCTGCAGAATGTGATTGAACGCGCTGTGATCATTTCGAGAGGTCCGGTGTTGAGTGTGCCGATTGCCGACCTGGAGCCCGATCTTAAGCCGGAGGTCAGGGCGACAGTCCCTCAGGCCAGGCAAGATAGCTTGCAGGGCCGCCTGGATGACACCGAGCGCGCCGAGATTCTGCGTGCGCTGGAGGAGTCGAACTGGGTAGTTGCGGGACCCAACGGCGCGGCGATGCGGCTGGGCGTCAAGCGCTCCACGCTGCAGGTTCGCATGCAAAAGCTCGGGATTCGGCTCTCACGGACAGTCCAGGCGTCCAAATAAGCCGATGACGTCCCACAGTAGCGGCGAAGAAGGTGTGTTTCGCCAACTGGCTAAGGTCGACAAAAGCTTATCGCGCTGTTCCCTCCATCGCAAGTAACCGCAGGCGATAGACATGGATGTTTCGCGTATCCATGCTCAGTTGTCTACCCTGGTTACTTTGGTCTCCATTCAGCCTGGCGGTGACAACCCAATCCGGCCCCGCTTTCGAGACTTCTTCGATGCTGGCGATGCCTGCGATTTTGGAATCCGTGTCGGGGTCGCGGCTCATCTTCACGGTCAGGCCGGCGCCAATTACGAAGAACTCATTGGGCTGAGTTTCGATCAAGAGCATGCCTCCATCGTTGGCCAATAGTGCGCCGGTCGCCCAGTGACGCGCCAGCGATGCTTCGAAAAGGTATCCTCCGAGCGCGACGGTTTGCGTGCCTCGCGGGCTGCTGGCATGGAGGACAATGCCTCGTGTGCGGCCTGAACTCTGCGCCGCGGGAAGCATGTCGTCGATGCTGGCGAGTGCGGCGTAGACCTGCATCATTGCCGGTTCCGGATCGGTTCGGCTGGCCGGCGGGTGGAGACTTTCGATAGCGAAAGGGCAAAAGCCGAATGCCTTGCCCGCGCCATAGGCGTAGAGTGCATTGAACGGAGCAGTGTCGATGCGCGCCTCGGGAATGAATATCGGATTCCCGTGAGTCTGGTATCGCTTAACCCAGTATTCGAATTCCGGCCAGTAAATATCGGGAGAGTAGAAATCGATGTCGGGCGCGAGGGCGCGGTAGACATCCAGGTAATAAGGATGCGGGCCGCCGCTGGGATATTCTCCGGGCCGTTCCATCGGTGAGGGGAGTTGCGCGTTCACATATAGAGGAAGCGGGTATTCCTTCTTGCCGGCCCGAGCCACTGTTTCGACATAGGATGCGTATGTCGAGGCCATGAAGACTTCATTGGCGGCATCTCCGAACACTTCATGCCACGTTGAGCCTCTGGGGTTGAAGTGCGCTGCCAGTTCAGGTGACAGTCCCGGTTGTAGGGCGGACAGTTTGTGGACGAGTTCCGGCGGGACCGGCCCATCGAACTGGTGATTCGACTCCGGTGACCGATCTCTTCCGGGGCCGAGATATCCGATTTCATTCTCGACTTGCACCATGAGGACGGTCTGCTGCTCCTGGTCGCTGTCGCGCAGATGGGCCAGGAGGGCCGCAAATGCCCGGCTGTCGAAGCGCATGGTCTCGGCGCCGAACGTGGAAAGGATTTCGAGGGGTGTGCCATGCGTCGACTGCGCGTGGGGAAAGCGCTTCGTATCCGCCTTGACCCAGGCCGGCGCATATTCGGAGAAGGCGTTTTTCCAGCTTCCAAACCAGAGGAGCACGAGGCGGAGATTCTGCTGGCGGGCGACGCCGATCCAATGGTCCAGGATGGCGAAATCGAAAGTGCCTTCTTTGGGTTCTACCTGCTCCCAGGCGACGGGCATCAGGACGGTGTTGAGATGCATGCGGGCCAGGTCTGGAAGGATGGCGTCGGCTTGGGCGGAGGTGCCGGCAGACGAGTTGCCGAGTTCTCCGCCACGAATGAGAAAGGGCTTCCCGTGGAGGAGAAGTTGGCCCGTTTCAGGGTTGATGCGGGGCAAGTCGGCTCCGTGCAGTCGGGCGATGCCTAGGAACAGAGCGGACAGGATAGCGATCGGGCTGCGCACGATTCTCACCAACCTACAGCGTAATCGCTGCGGTGCCGGTCCATTGACTTTATGGAAGAAAGTACTCTATACTGCGGTTGCATGCAAGAGCTGAGTGCGCAGAGCAGAATCAACTCGCGTTCCATGGGTGTGAAGCTGATCGTGGTCTGTGGGTTGGCTGGTTTGATGGCAATTCCGGGTTTGTTCGTCGGGGAGTTGGTCGAGGATCGAACCCACCGCGCTGCCGACGTGGTTCGGCAGATCACGGAATACGCCGGGGGACCGCAGACTTTTCTGGGACCCACACTTGCGATTCCCTTAAAGACAGCGAAGCCTTCAGATAAGCGGGAGACATACCTGGTGTTCCCGACAGCCGCTTCGGCTGTTGTCAAAACTGTTACTGAGGAACGGCGCCGGTCGCTCTTCAAGGTCCCGGTATTCCAGGCGGATGTGCAACTCGATGCGGCGTTCGATTTGACCGGAATCCCGTCCGCAAAGCCGCCTAACACTGAGCTGGACTGGGATCAAGCGGAGATTGTCGTTGGCGTCAGCCATGTCCGTGGCGCGTTGGCGGATGCTGTTCTGACGTCGGGTGCGAACACGATGACGCTCGTTCCGGCGGCGACTGCCCCAGACATAACGATCGGTGGCGACCAGAGTGGACGTCTGATACTGACGCTTCTGGGAGCCCGGGCTGAGACGTTTGCGAAGCCGAACGCACGATTCAGTGTGAGCTCAACGATGCGGTTCTCCGGTGCCCAGCGGATTGCGGTACTCTCCTACGGCAAAAGGACGCGGATGTCCGCACAGGGCGATTGGCCCAGTCCAGGATTCGACGGTGGGTTTCTTCCCGTGCGCCGGACCTTGACCGGGAACGCCTTCCGCGCGGAGTGGGAGGTGCCGTTCATCGCGCGCGGTGTCAGAGCCGAGGGTCCGGCCGATTCTTTTGCAGGGTTGGAGGCGACCGCGCTGGGTACCTCGTTCGTGGAGGTTGCGGATCCTTATCAATCGGTGCAGCGGTCGCAGAAGTATGAACTTCTTTTTGTGGGGCTCATCTTTCTGTCGTATTTCGTATTTGAGGTTGTCACTGGGAAGCGGGTTCACCCCGCACAGTACATTCTGGTGGGGATCGCGCAGATCATCTTCTACCTGCTGCTGTTGTCGCTCGCCGAGAGGATTGGCTTCGATTGGGGCTTTCTGGTAGCGGGTTGCGCTACGGTGGGTTTGCTCTCGGCCAACGCCGGTTGGGTGTTTTCGAGCCGTGCCCAGGCGGCTAAGGCGCTGGGTGCTTTCTCTTTGCTCTATGTACTGATTTATCTGTTGTTGCGCGTTGAGGATAATGCGCTGCTGGTGGGAGCCGTGGCGAGTTTCCTGGCGGTGGCGGTTGCGATGTATTTGACGCGGAGGATCGATTGGTACAGCCCGTTTGGGGTTGGGACGTCTTCCGAAGGGCGGAGGCTCACCGGATCCACGGATGAGCGATGAGCACTTGGGTCGGCCAACTTCGGGCGCTCCTCCTCATCGACGATCCGTGAGACCAGGACTCTCCCCGACACGCTCACCGCAGGGTGAATGCTGGCGATACTCTTTCAACTCGCCCAACGAAGAGGAGCGAGGAGCGTTGCCACTCCTCTTTAGGCGTCAGGAATCCGGTTCACACGCAGCCTAGCGTGGCTTGCGGCTGCCAGCGCTAGGAATGATGAGCACTGCAAGCTTCGCTTGCCGAGGGGCAGCCTCATGGCTGCGTTACTCGGGTTTGCCGGTCTTCAGCTTTTCGCGCTGTTCGCGCAAAACGGCTTTGCGGCTGAGCTTGATCTTGTTGCCTTCGAGCGCCAGAACCTTCACGAGGATCTGATCGCCTTCTTTCAACTCGTCGCGCACGTTCTTGATGCGGTTTTCGGAGATCTCGCTGATGTGAAGGAGACCGTCGGTGCCGGGGAAGATCTCGACAAAGGCGCCGAAATCGGCCAGACGGACCACCTTCCCGAGATAGGTCTTGCCCACCTCGGCTACTGCCGCGATATCGGTGACGCGCTGGATCGCCTTCTTCGCCGACTCGCCGTCGGAGGAGAAGATGTGCACCGTGCCGTCATCGTCCACGTCGATCTTCACGCCGGTTTCATCGACGATGCTGCGAATCATCTTGCCGCCGGGGCCGATCAGTTCGCGAATCTTGTCGGTCGGGATGGTCAGCGTGTAGATGCGCGGAGCATGCTGCGACATTTCTTTGCGCGGGGTGGCGATCACGGCATTCATCTTGTCCAGGATGAAGAGCCGCGCGCGGCGCGCCTGCTCCAGGGCTTCGCGCATAATCGCGCTCGTGACGTTGGGGACCTTGATGTCCATCTGCAGACCCGTGATGCCAGTCTGCGAGCCGGCGACTTTGAAGTCCATATCGCCGTAATGGTCCTCAGCGCCCGCAATGTCGGTCAGAATGGCGTAGGCATCGCCTTCCTTGACGAGACCCATGGCGATTCCAGCGATAGGAGTCTCTATCGGTACGCCCGCGTCCATTAACGCCAGGGTTGCGCCGCACACGGTAGCCATCGAACTGGAACCGTTCGACTCCATGATGTCGCTGACTACGCGGAGCGTATAGGGGAAGATCTTCTCGTCTGGAAGAACCGGTGCGATGGAACGCTCGGCCAGCGCGCCGTGGCCGATTTCGCGGCGGCCGGGACCACGCATGAAGCCGACTTCGCCGACGCTGAACGGCGGGAAATTATAATGCAGCATGAAACGCTTGGAGGTTTCGCTCGGGTCGAACATCTCAATGCGCTGCTGATCTTCCTTCGTGCCGAGGGTACAGGTGACCAGGGCTTGTGTTTCGCCGCGAGTGAACAGCGCTGAACCGTGAGTGCGGGGAAGGACGCCGACTTCGACGTCGATGTTGCGGATTTCATCGAACGCGCGCCCGTCGGGACGGCGGCGGTCTTTGAGCATCTGATCACGGAAGATGCGTTCTTTCAAACGGTCGAAGAGGTCGCCGGCCTCGTCCTGCCGGTCCTCATCCTCTTCGTAAGGCTCCAGAGCCGTTTCCTTGGCCTTATCCACCCGGCTATAGCTTTCGAGCTTGGGGTATTTCTTGGTGTCGAGCGCGTCGGTGAGCTCGGCGCGAACCGCGGCTTCGATCTTGTTGTAGAGTTCCTGGTTAATTTGTGGAGGCGTGTACTCCCATTTCGGCTTGCCCACCAAACCAACGAGTTTGCGAATCGCCGCTACGACTTTCTTGCAGCATTCGTGGCCAAAGTCGATGGCGCCGACCACTTCTTCCTCGGTGGCCTGTTCCGCGCCGGCTTCGACCATAACGATGCCGTCGTCGGTACCCGCCACGACGATGCCGAGCTTCGATTCCTTGGAGTGGCTGTATCCGGGGTTCGCCGTGTACTTGCCATCGAGCATAGCGACGCGCACCGCGCCGAGGATGTGGTGGAAGGGAATATCGGAAATCGCCAGTGCGGCGGCAGCGCCAATCATGGCGAGTGTACTGGGATCGCGCTCAGGGTCGGCGGACAACACCATCGCAATCACCTGAGTTTCGTTCATGAACCCTTCAGGGAAAAGCGGCCGGATGGGCCGATCGATGAGCCGGCTGGTGAGGATCTCCTTTTCGGTGGGCCGGCCTTCGCGTTTTACGAATCCGCCCGGGAATTTCCCGGCCGCGTAAGTGTATTCGCGGTAGTCCACGGTGAGGGGGAAGAAACTTGCAGTGGGTTTGGGCTGCGGGGCGGCGCAGGCCGTGGCGAGAACCACGGAGTCGCCGGAGCGAACGATAACGGCACCGTTCGCTTGCTTTGCAATCTTGCCTGTCTCCAGGGTAATAATCTGACCATCAAGGTCTATTTCAACTGTGTGTACCATCTAATCTGTCCTTTAGTCAGGCGCGCCTCGGCGTTGGCCTGCAAGCAGATTAAGAGGAGACCGGAGTGAAATACTTTGGGAAGGGGCGCACCCGCAGCAACGCGGGTGTTCCTGACGGCCGGGGCTTAGTGACGGATGCCCAAGCTCTGAATCAGGGTTTTGTACCTTTCCGGATTATGGCTTTTCAGGTATTTCAGAAGGCGACGCCGCCGGGCAACCATCGACAACAGACCCCTGCGGGAATGATGGTCCTTCTTGTGAGTCTTGAAATGATCGTTGAGGTCGGCAATCCGCTTACTCAAAATCGCTACCTGAACTTCTGGCGACCCGGTGTCAGTCTTGTGGGTCTTGTACTTGGAGATAACGCTCTTCTTAACATCAGCCGCCAGTGCCATTATCGAATAGATACTCCTCGTCTTACCTTAATCTCTTTTATACTCTGCTAGGATAACACAGTGTTGCAAGCGCGTTAACAGGTCTCACGGCTGTACCCTGGAGGCCTCCGGATTCGTCCAATGTCCAGATTGCGAAGGCTACTTGTAGCGCTGCTGGCCGTGTCGCCGGCCATTGTGGCACAGATTCCGGGCCAGTATCCACCCGGCTATCCTCCTGGTCCGTACCCACCAGGCGGAGGTGGAACCGGGCCTGGCATCCCGATGCCGCGCCGTTCTAAGACTTCCAGTACGTCGGAAAAGTCGGTTGCGACGCAAACGATCACTGGGATCGTACACACGGTTGACCCCAAACAGCTCGAGATAGAAGCGGACGATCAGCGGATGATCGATTTCGTGATTAACGACAAGACGGTGAAACCGGAGAAGCCGCTCGGGGTGGGGGACAAGGTCGATATCGAAACCAGCCAGGATGAGAAGGGGCTGTACATCGCGATCAACATCCGGCTGCTGAAGGCTGCTTCGAGGGCTCCCGTGGAGGGAGCGGCGGGAGCGACCGCCGGCACGGCGAAAGAGGAGCCGGAGGGAAATTACCGCCCTACAGTGATGAAGCCTGGGCCTGCAAAGGATGGAGATGACGATGCTCCGCCTACCTTGAAGCATGGCAGGCCCGCCGCGCGCAAGGCATCGGGGGTAGTCGAGGACGACGGGCCGCAGGCGGCGCCCGCAGCCTCTACGGCATCCGCGCCGGTGACCAGCGCCAGTTCTGCCGAACCTAGAACTGCGGAGCCGGCCGCTCCGCCCACGCCGCCCACTCCGTCGCCATCGAGCGACAACCGTTATGAGCTGGTCGCGAAGGCGAGGGCTGCTTCCACGAACTTCCTGGAGGGGCTGCCGAATTTCTTATGCCAGCAGTTCACGACGCGCTACGTCGGCGAGGGTCATCCGATCCAGTGGCAGGCGCAGGACGTCGTTTCCGCGGAAGTGATCTACGAAGGCGGAAAGGAACGGTACGACAAGATCGCGATTAATGGCAAGGCCGTGAAGAAGAACGTCGAAGAGACGGGGGCCTGGTCGACCGGGGAATTCGGCACCGTCCTGGACGACCTGTTTTCGCCGGCGACAGCCGCGGAGTTCAAGCTGGTGGGCAGCCGGACGGTCGCGCGTCAGGACACCATGCTTTTCAACTTCACGGTGGACCATCCGCACTCGCATTGGCACGTTCAGGTGCCGGGGCAATCCATTTTTCCGGCTTACAAAGGGTCGGTCTGGATCGCGAAAGAGAGCGGCCGGGCTTTACGGATCGAGATGCAGGCGGTGCAGATTCCCAAGGAATTTCCGGAAGACACGGTGGAGATGGCGATCGATTACGACTTCGTCAATTTCGAAACGCTCAAGTTTTTGCTGCCGGTAAAGGCGGAGATTCTGAGCTGCATTCGGGGATCCAATGAATGTGACCGGAACGTGATCGAGTTTCGGAATTACCACAAGTACACTGGCGAATCGAACATCACTTTTAAATAGGTTCGACGATGTGGTTGACGTGATGATCGAGGTGCCTGAGATAGTCGTCAATCAGGAAGCGTAGGGTGACGGGTTCGTTGGAGCCGACGCGGCAGGACGCCTCCATAGCCGAATCGGGTATGCCTTCGACGACGTGCGCCAACCAATGGTTCCGCATTCTCCACTGATCCAGCAAGTCGCGCCAGTGCAGGTCGTGGTAGCGATGCAGGTCCACCCAGCCTCGTTGATTGTAGGTTGGGCCGGTGTATTCGCCGTTGACGGCTGCAAAGACGAATCGGAGATGGTTGTTTGCGGCGGAATCGAGAAGATGGCCGAGTTCTTCCTTGCGGTTCTTCCAGCCGGGCGTGCGGGGCTCGGAGGCTTGTTCTTCGGTGATTGAGGTTAGTTTTTGATCGGCCGCGTCGATCCGGTTGCGGAAATGACTCCCTGAAGATTGCATATGGCGATGATACCCGCTTTGTGACGCGGGATGGCATCCTGCCGCCGGTTGGCTCCCGGCGAAAAAAGCGGCTTAACAACCCGCTGCACGGTCAAAAAACTCCACATCGAGCAGGCTCTGGAAGGGTTCAACTTCACCGGGAACACGCAGGCGAAACCGCCTGCGGCACCTTGGCTTGTATCCACTTTCGTGGATTAGCGCTCCATGGCGACAGGTTACAAACCTGCCTTACTGCGAGTCTTTCGCGCAGCGGAAGCCCAGGTCGTCGCGGGCGAAGCGGGCCGGCACAATCTCCCAAGTCGAGGGTTCTGATTCGGCCAGTTTGTGGCGGAATGAGCCGCCTTTCACCACGTACCAGTCTTCCTGCAGAGTTGGCGCCGGCTGTAGGAGGTTCTGAAATGCCCGAGTCACGAGCAGGCTGGGATCGCGCTTCGTGCTCACCCATTCAGAGGCGTTGCCGACCATCTGCCACACACCTTCATGGCTGCGGCCGGCACGGTAGGACATGCCCGACACAAGATGGGTCCAGGAGTCGTCGGGATTGTCGGTGACGTTGGCTTTGTTGGCATCAGCGTCGTTGCCCCAAGGGAAACGGCTCCCGTCGGAGCCGCGGGCGGCGCGCTCCCATTCCATTTCCGTCGGCAGGCGTTTTCCGGCCCAGGTGGCGAAGGCCTGCGCATCGGCGAAGGTCACATTGATGACGGGGTAACCCGGGCGTCCGCGAGGAAACGCAGGGGGTAGCGCGCGGTGGGTAGCCTCGCAGAAGCCCTCATACGATTCGTTCGAGACCTCCTCAAGGTCAATATAAAAGGGTTTGACTTCGGCGCGGTCCTTGGCTGGGCCGAAGAGGAACGGACCGCCGGCAATCAGCACCATGTCGCCGGTGGGCGTGGCCAAACGTTTGTTTCCCATCGTGAACATGCGCGTGCCGCCGAACGAGTGAGATTGCACGAGCAGTATGCTGAGAGCCGCGGCGATCAGCAGGCTCGCAACCAGCGCGCCGGCAAGGAATTTCGTATTAGCACGAACTCTGCGGCGGGCGGGGAGCTGGGGCCCCGCATGTGGCGCGGTCTGAGTGGAATCCAGGTAGGCTTCCAGCCCCGCGCAAAGCTCGCCGAAAGTCTGCAGGCGCTCCGCCGGGTTTTTGTGCGTGCACTGTAGTATGATTTCACGCAACGGCTCGGGGACACCGGCCTCTTCCAGCACCTTGACCGGCAGAGGTTCGTTGATCACCGCGTAGAAGATGCGTTCCACCGTGTCCGCGTCGATCGGCTTCTTCCCGCAGAACAACTCGAACAGCATGATGCCGAAAGAATAGATGTCGACCTGCGGCGTGGGCGGCTTGCCCATGAGCATCTCGGGCGCCATGTAGTGAGGCGTGCCGAGGGTGAATCCGGTGCGGGTGAGATTTAACTCCTTGGCTTTGGCGATGCCGAAGTCCATCAGCTTGGCGCGACCGGAGGCGTCCAGGTGAACATTGTCGGGCTTCACGTCGCGGTGGAGGACACCGAGAGAATGGATATGTTCGAGGGCTTTGGCTACCTGGAGGGCGATTTTGGCTCGTCCGCGGATATCGGGCAGAGCACCGCTGCTGATCGCTTGCCGCAGGGTTTGCCCCACGAGGAATTCCATGACGAGGAACGGCCGGCCCTCGTCTTCGCCGTAGTCGTAGGTGACGACAATATTGTCGTGGGTGATGCCGCTCGAGAGGCGGGCTTCCAGCAAAAACCGGGATTTTGTTTGCTCATCTGAGCATGCGGCGTTGGTCAGGATCTTGAGCGCGACGGTTCGGCCCAATACCGTGTCCTTGGCGCGATACACCTCGGACATTCCGCCGCCCAGGAACGCTTCCGTCTCGTATTTGCCAATACGCATGGGGTGTTTTGCTTATATCGGCGGTCCTCGTGTTTTTTCTTAGGACCGGCTAAACGATCTATCGTACCCTCAAAGTATGTCCTCCGGGTACGCATCGCCATCGCCCGCGGAGTCTTCCAAAAGGGCGATGTACGCGATTGGGGCGGCGAGTCTTGCGGCTGCGTCGTTTCTGATCTGGCTGATCTATTTCAAGGGGCGCGTGGCGGCTCCTGCCTGGGTGGGTTCACTACCCGCGGCAAACGCCGCTCTCAATTCACTGAGCGCGCTGTGCCTGGTGGCGGGATACTTCAATATCCGCCGGAAACGAATTGCGATCCATAAGCGCTTCATGCTCTCGGCGGCGGGCTTTTCCACGCTGTTTCTGGTGAGCTATATCACCTATCATTTCTTTCATGGCGATACACGGTTTATGGGGCAGGGGTGGATCCGGCCGGTGTACTTTTTCGTGCTGATCAGCCATATCGGACTTTCGATGCTGGCTTTGCCGATGATCCTGGCGAGCCTGTATTTCGGACTCACGAGCAAGTTCCGGTTCCACCGGCAGATTGCGCGATGGACGTTCCCGATTTGGCTATATGTTTCGGTGACGGGTGTGGTCGTGTTCTTGTTGCTAAGAGGTTCGTCGTAGATGCCTGAAGATGGCATTTTGTGATGCAGCATGGCATCCTGCCGGCGGTTTGCAACGGGCGAAAAAGGCGGGTTAACAACCCGCTGCAGGTTGACAACCTGCATCACAGCCGGCCGCTACTGCGTGTCTTTCGGGCAGCGGAAGCCAAGGTTTCGCGCCTGATGCCTTACTCGTAGCGGAGAGCGACCACGGGGTCGAGGCGCGCGGCTTTGTTCGCGGGCCAGATGCCGAAGAAGAGGCCGACGGCGACTGAAACGATAACTCCGAGAGCGGCGGCCCAGAGCGGCACAGCGGTCGGCAGGGCGGGGAAGGCGAGGCGCGCGATCACTGAAATCAGCCAGCCAAACGTCATGCCGACGAGGCCTCCGAGACCGGTCAGCACGACAGCTTCCGTGAGGAACTGGAGCACAATGTCGAAACGGCGGGCGCCGATGGCTTTGCGGACGCCGATCTCACGGGTGCGCTCGGTGACCGAAACGAGCATGATATTCATCACGCCGATGCCTCCGACGAGCAGGCCGATGGAGCTGAGAACTACCATGACCAGCGCGACCATCGCGGTCACACTGTGAAACTGCTCGATCATTTGTTCGGAGGTCGAGATATAGAAGTCGTCCGGTTTTGAGTATGGGACATGACGGCGCAGGCGCAGCACGGCGCGTGTTTCGTCAATGGCAGCCGCTAACTGGCCCGGTCTGGCCAGCACGATGATCATGTTCTCTTTGGAGTTGGGGAACATCTTATGCATCGTGAAATAGGGCAGCAGCACGCGTGTATCGTCCTGGCCGGGGAAGGAGTTCGGCTGCCGTCCAATGACGCCGATCACCTCGAACTCGTGCCCGTTCACGTTGATCGTCTTGCCGAGCGGGTCTTCGCCGTGCGTGAAGAGGACCCGCGGAACATCTTCGCCGACGACGGCGACCGGAAGGTGGTGAAGATTGTCGGTATCGGTAAAGAAGCGACCCTCCTTCATTTCGCCCGACTGGCCGCCGGCGGCATAGCCTTCTTCGGTGCCGCCGACTTGGGGATTGTAAAGATCGTTCGCTTTGTACTTCACAACAGCGATTTGTGGTCCACCGCCGAAGTTTTGCGAGAAAAGATACGGACTCGTCCGCAGTACCGAGGGGCAGCGCTCGGCGATATCTCGCGCATCCAGGTAATCCAGAGGTTTGCGCTGCAGAACGGAGGGATCGCGGCTGCCGCCGAATCCCACCGGAATTCGGAAGATGATGGCGGTATCCGCTCCAAAGCCGCGCAGAACCCCCGTAATGGCGCCGTCGAGACCCGCGATAATGGAGCCGACTCCAATAATCGTGCCGGTGCCGATAATGACGCCCAGCACGGTCAGGAACGACCGCATCTTGTGCTCCCAGACGGTTGAGAGAGCCAGTCGAATTCCGGCAATTAAAGTGGATCTCATGATTCCGCCCTTAATGCTTCGATCGGGTCGAGTTTCGAGGCGCGCTGCGCGGGGTAGATTCCGAAGAACAGGCCGACGATGGTGGATAGCCCGAGCCCGATCACGACCGAAGTCATGGGAACGGCCATTGGTACCGGCGTGAGATTGCGAACTATGATGGCGACGAACCAGGCGATGCCGACGCCCATTAATCCTCCAATACCGGAGAGCATGGACGACTCCACCAGAAACTGGTTCAAGATGTCGGCGCGGCGGGCGCCAACGGATTTTCGGATACCAATTTCACGAGTCCGCTCGGTGACCGCAGCCAGCATGATGTTCATGATGACGACACCGCCCACCACCATGAAGACGGAGACCACGGCAACCGCGGTGGCTGCGATGGCGCCGGTGAGGTTTTGCCAGGCGCTGACCAGGGCGTCGGATGAAACTACCGAGAAGGTGTCGTCCTGGCCGGGGCGGAGGTGGCGGCGAGCGCGCAGCAACATTCGAATCTCGTCCTGTGCCTGTTCGAGGTGGCCTTGATCGATCGCTTGCGCGGCATAGGAGATTCCGGTACGCGACCCATAGGTTTGGAAATAAGCGCCGATCGGGATGTCGAGGTAGGCGTCCTGGGATTGGCCGAAAACGCTTCCCTTGGCTTTGGCCACGCCAATGACGGTGTAAGGAACGCCGTTGGCTTTAATAGTCTTACCGATGGGGTCGGCGCCTCCGAAGAGCTGGTCCTTGATATCCCAGCCGATGACGGCGACGGGCGTGCGCTTGGAGACTTCGATATCGGAGATGTAGCGGCCCATCGCGAGCTGGGTGTTATTCAGGACCGCCCAGTTCGCCTGCACGCCGTTCAGGCCCACTGTAGTCAGCGTCTGGCCGCCCGCGTTCACGTCCGCAGAGCGGCCTACCACCATTCCGAGTTCTTTGGTCAGGCTGGAGTTTTCCTTGAGGTAGTCGAACTCATCGGGGCTCAGTTGCGGATTGCGCTTCTGGAAAAGCAGGAACTTCTTGGGATCGAAGTTGCCGATGAAAGCGATGCGGACGATCCGGAATCCGTCGGAACCCATGCTGGTGACGTTGTCGGCGATGTAGTGGTCCATCCCGTTGATCACGGCCATGACGGCAATGAGGGTGGTGGTGGCCAGGATGATGCCCAGCAGCGTCAAAAAACTGCGGAGTTTACTGCCTTGGAGGGAATCCACCGCGACAGAAATAGCCTCGCGGAAGGATGCGGTTTGGGCCATTCAATTTAGGAGACGAAACTGGGATGTACTTTGTTCCCAGCTTCCTCCAGCCATTCTAGCAGTACGCTGTCGAGCCAGAAGCGCGGCCGGGAGCGGGAAAGGAAGCCGACATGGCCGCCGTGGTCGGGGGCGACGAGCGTCAGGTGAGGATTCTCGCGGAAGACGGGTAGGTTGTAGATTTCGAAGGGCACAAGTGGATCGTCCTGCGCGTGGATGAGCAGGGTCGGGACGCGTATGCGATCGAGGAAGCGGGCGGCCGACTGGGTGGCGTAGTAGTTGTCCGCGGTCCCGAAACCGAACGAAGGGGCGGTGAAGGTGTTGTCGAAATCCCAGATGGTTTTCACGCCGGGGAGGCGCGAGAGGTCGAACAGGCCAGGTGTGAGTTGTTCTTTCAGACGAACACGTTCGCGCAGACGCTTCAGGAAGCGGTCGGCATACAGGAAGTTGGAGCGGGCCCCCAGGCGACGGGCGCAGGCGGCGAGGTCAATGGGGGTGGAGACCGCGCAGACGGCGGCGATCAGGTCCGGGGCGGAGCCGGACAATTCGCCGGCGAGCTTGAGCACCACGTTGCCGCCCAGAGAAAAGCCGGTCAAATAGAACGGGCCGCGGCCTTGAGAGCGGAATTCGCGAAGAAGCCAGAGCAGGTCGCAGGTATGGCCGGAATGGTAGAGGGTGGTTCCGCATACCGCTTCGGTGCCTCCGCAGCTCCGCATATTGAAGCGATGGACGGTGTAGCCGGCTTCGAGCGCGGCGTGGGCCAGGCTTACGGCGTAACCGGATTCGCTGGAGCCTTCCAGGCCGTGGACCAGGATGAGCTCGGCTCGGGAATCGGTTTGCGGGCGCTGGGTGTGAACCAGGACTTGGACTCCGGGTTCGGTGTTGTAGAGCTTCGCTTCGATCGGGAAACGGCTCTCGTCGGAGGGGCGCTGCCAGAAGTTCGCCGCTATGGTCAGGAGGTGCGGATTCTTAAATAAAGGGACGAATGGGCGCAATTGTTCATTTTAGCCGCAGCAGGCGAAACGGCCTGCGCCACCTTTTTGGCCCAGTAGGTTGCGAGCCAAGGTGGGGCAGGCGGGGCAGGCATTCAGCCAGGCATTCAGCCTGCCCGATTTGGACACGCTCCTAGTTCTTCACGAAGATGTTCATCCCGGTGGCCGTCAGGTTCGGGAAAATCGCATAGTCGCCGCGCGTGTTCACACCTTCGATTCCGATGGTGTGAGGACCATTCTGGAATCTCGTCGTATCGAGGTTAAACGTGAAGCCGATATTCGGACAAGCATCCGCGGCCGGCAGTGATGGGCAAACGTCCGGGCGCGGGACGCCGAGCGTCACGGTTCCTATAGTCGAGCCATCCACTATCACGACGCCTGCGATGATTCGCTGTCCGGCGGAGTACATATAACCAGACAGCGTGACGGTTCCGGACAAAGTGGCGTTGTTAGCCGGGGATTCCAGGACGCCGATCACCGGCGCGGCCTGCCCGTTTTGCACGGTGACGTTCAATGGTGTCGCCGGGTAGAGCGTCAAACGTCCGGTCTGGTCGCGCACCCGAACCTGTAGCGTATGCGGACCATCCGGAATGGGCGGGGCACTTTCCACGGTTAGAATCGTCGCGCTGAAGCCTATGGCCGGACAGTTGATAGGTGCGGGTGAAAGCGCATTGCAGATGTCGGACCGCGGGGCTCCGTATGTCGTGGGGCCGTAAGTGAAACCGTCGATCAATGTATCGACGCCCTGGATCGTCAGGGCGGTATCGTAGGCATATCCGCTGACCATCAGCGGTCCCTTGATGGTGGCGCCGTCGGTGGGTGATTCGATGGTGACGACGGGCGCAAAAGCGGCGCCGGGATCGACTGTGAAGCTGACCGGTGTCGCCGGCACGATGTTCGTTCCTCCTCGGGAATTCGTCACTTTGACCGCGAGCGTGTGAGTGCCCGACACGATTCCCAGACCGGACAGGTTCAAGACAGTCGACCAGCGGGTATTTGTGCTACCAGGGGCGAGGTGTGCCGCACTCCTGCCGTCGACGAAAATGTCGAGGGAGATTACGGGCTCCGCTGAATCTGAGGTGGTACCGTTCACCATCAGGATGTCCTGCACGTGGTCGCCATCCTGTGGCGCTGCGATGGTGGCATCCGGGACAGACACATTTTGGAACGGAGGATCGAATCGCAAGGTTGGAGCATTTGTCAGTGAGCTGAAGCCAATGGAGAAGGCATATACGTCGTGACCGTTTCCCAGGCCAACAACGGAGGGACCGCATTCGCTAAAAGATGCCGCTTGCTCGGTGGTCTGGTTTCCACCGCCATAGTTGAATTGGACCCGGCCGTCCGCGAAAAGGGTCGCCGCGAAATTTGTCGGGCTGGGGGATTGAGCGAGTGCGGTGTACTGGCCGGCCCAACGGAACGTAATGGAATTCGTGCCGATGCTGATATACACCCCTTCGCCGCTTTGCGCGCTGCCGGTCACGGTGGTGGCGCTCGATGCGGTCCAGAGCGGAGCGACGGCGTGGTAGTTGCGCAGATTCACGGAGTCGGCGCAGGCTCCTGGCGTCGCGGGTAATTCAAAGGCAATCAGGCCGTTTGAAAATACGTATACGCTGCTATAGGTCTTGTCGTAGAACGGAAACGCGAACGGGAGTTGCTGAATGGCATAGGACCCCTGCGGGACGGTCACCCGCCGCTCGTTTTCGAAGCTGAACGAGTTCACGGAAGCGAAGAGGGCATACGGCATCATGGTGTGAATCGTGGCTTGCACCTGGTTGGATGTGCCATCGCCGATATCCCAGTCCATGTATTGTGCAGTGATCTGGTCCTGGCTCAAGAGCTCAAGCCGTGCATTGGACGGCGTCGCGGCCGTCTGGACCGTGGCAATCTGGCCTTCGTAGACCGATCCGCGCTGGTGCAGGATGAGATTCTCGGCGTCTCCGGAACTGCTCGTCAACTGGATCCGGACAGTGGGCTGCGAGTAGTTCAAATCCTCGAGTACAACGCGAAGCGGCTCGCCGAGCACAATGGGGTCGTCGTAAAACTTCAGTTGGCCGGTGTTCGAAGGCATATCGAACGACGACATGACGTGCACGGTGTTCGCACCGTCAGAAAATGCGAGGGCTCCCATGCCGCGTTTGGCAAATCCGGCCCATAACTGCTGCTGACTCGCGCCATTGTAATCCACGCGATCGGCGAGCAGGATGGCATCGCGCATGTCGATCATAGAGGCGGCCGGCACGGCCAGCTTCATGCCGTCCATCACCAGTTGGCGCACGCGTTTGCGTCCTTCGGCTTCGCCGAACTGCGCGATCAAGTTGGCGCGGACGTCCCACAATGCCGCGACCCAGATTTCACCGTCGGCGTGAACTTCGGGGAACGAGCGCACATGGCCCAGGTTGGCATACGTGAGCGGGTCGACGTTCATGTCGGTAGAGTACGGACGCGTGCGAATTCCGGTGCCCCAACTCTGGTTGAAGTACTGGGCGGAGGGGTAAATGCCGTCAGGGGGCGCGCCATCGGGCGTGGTGTACTCGATGCCGTAGAAGTCGCTCCATGCTTCTCCCATCGAAGCTCCCTGAAACGTTGTGTAGACCTGCCGCGCCAGCCGGGAACTGACGCCGTGGGTGTACTCATGCACCATCACCATGGAGTCGTATGAGCCGTCGGTGAAGACGTCGTTCAGCGCACCACTGCCGCCACTGATGAACATGGAGATTTCGGCCTGTACGCCATCGTCGTCGTTGCCTTCGAGTGAGAAGAATGAATTCTCGAACTCGCCGCTGCCGGCTGCAACCGCGCCGAAATGGGCATATGCGAAGACCGGGTCGCCATCCACCCCACCGCGTCCGATGTTGTTCAGTTGGAAGTTGCCGGATGGTTCATCGAAGCCGTACTGATAGTGCAGGTCATGCGCGAGGTTCATCCAGTAGAACAGGTTGGTCACCGCGGCCTGTGGGAAATTCAGCGGGAAGAACCCGGGACCGATTTGCAGAGGGAAATTGAACTCGCCGTTCACTCCCGCGACGGGGACGGGCATGATGAAGCTTGTGCCGGCCAGGTTTTCGCCCGCGACCACGTTGTTGCCGGAAGTGGCCGTGCCGTCGGTCCAGCCAAACGGCGATGCGGTCGGGTCACCGGTGAAATCCTTCATCACTCGCGGCACCACTGGCGGCGGGGCGGTGAGTTGGATTCCGGGCGTCGGGTTGGGCTGCGGACTATCCTGGTCGAACACCATGCCGTGCGGTGCTGGCGATGGGTATGTGGTGGTTGCCGCCTGCTGGAAAAATGTCAGCGCGTGTTGGTGCAGGATGGTTTGGGATTGGTCGTCCACGGTGACCGCGTAGCGATGCACCTGGTCGGTGTCGGCTACAAAGAAACTCCATGCCGGACGAAGAGTGCCGCGGTGGGCATACCAGGTGGGTTCGCCTTCCACATCGCGGGCCAACGGTCCGTGCGCGAAGCGGATGAGTTGCGGGCGTCGCGGCGGCTGGGAGCTCTCGACGGCGGCGAAGGCGCCTTTCAAAGAGGGATTCACGGCGGCTACCGCGGATTGTGCCGCGCGGGCGGCGCGATCACGAGTGGGAAGCGTCTGAGAATGCGGCGCCGGATATAGATTTCCACCGGCATTCAGCACGCGGCCATTTCGGTCGAGATTCACTACCCACTCGGCGTTTTGCACACCTACGCCGGCGAATCGTTGGCGGAATATCAGGTGAGTTACCCCGTTATGCGCGGTGCCGTATTGCTTCGCCAGATAGACGCTGGCGAGGTCCTCGGGCGAGAGCGACAACTCCTGTGCCACGCTGCGCAGGTGCTGACGGGCGGCCTGTTCAGGATAGGCCGTAGTGGGGGTTGTTAACGGCAGCGCGGTGCCGAGGAAATGATGTGGGGCGTCATACTGCTGCCCAAGCAGGGAGAAAGCTGAGAATAATACGACAGCGCCGAGGTGCTTCATAAGGCACAAAGCGTATCATATTCTTAGGCGTCAGGTGGGGGGCGAGGTCCCGAATTTTCGCGGAAAATTATTGGTAAAGCGGTGGAATACCCATCGATTAACGGCAGACGAAACCGCCTGCCCTTCCTCGGTGAGGTCTGAAGGCCGGCTGAAGCCCAACGCTACTTAGTTTTCTCTAAACCTGGGAGTTCGGGTTGCCTGCGGTGCGGAGGCGGGTTAACAACCCGCCGCAGGCTAACAGCCTGCATTACTGGCTCCGCAACACAGCATTCTTTCGCGGTGAAGTCCAAAGGCAGGCTAAATGCCTGCTGCACCCTTCCACATCGGTCCAAGACCCTTCAACTAGACGGCTTGGCCCTTGCGGCTCAGATCTTCGGCCAGGATGATGGCTTCGGCGAGGTCCTTCATCGGGCGGCGGAGACGGCGGCTCTCGTTGCGCAGGCGGAGATACGCTTCTTCTTCCGTCAGGTTGTGGCGATGCTGCAGGATGCCTTTGGCGCGCTCGACGACTTTGCGAATTTCGAGCTGGCGCTTGGCTTCGCGGGCTTCTTCGAGCAGGCGCGCGTTCTGATCGGCCAGCAATGACCGCGAAACGGCGACACCCATCTGTTCGCCAACGAAGGTCAGCAAGGCAATCTCGTCGGGTGTGTGGCCGTGTTCTTCGCGATGGTGCACGTTAATGACGCCGACGACATCGCCACCGGTAACGAGCGGCACCGAGAGGAAAGCTTCGTAAGTATCTTCGATCAGGGCCTGGAAGTATTTGAAGCGCTCGTCGGAAGCGGCATTTGATGCGAGCGCGACCACGGATTTGTGTTCAGCGACCCAGCCGGTTACACCTTCACCCATCTTCATGCGCAACGTTCCGAGGTCCTCGGCGTGTGGCACCTGGGAAGCGCGTAGTACGATTTCACCCGTTTCATGCTCGATGAGGTAAACGAGGCAAGCGTCACAGGCAGTCACCTGCGAGGTGAGCCCAACAATCAGACCGAGCATTTCATCGAGCGATAGTTCGGAACTGACGATATTGCTGATTCGATGTAATAGAGCAATCTGAGAACTCGCGGGGTCCGCCAAAAACGTCGATGACATAGTATTCAGCGTAGGGCGGCATGCGGGCGGCGTCCAATCGAAATTATTGATTGAGGCTATAGGGCGACGTCATTACCGGGAATGCGCAGGCGAAACCGCCTGCGCCACCTTTCTAAATACTACTCGGTCTTGTGCTTAAGACGATTACATGCAGTTTCCGCGCCCATCGGATCGAGAGCTGTGTTGCCCTCTTCGATACTCGCGATTTTGCCGTCGGTGTCGACTACAAACGTCGCGCGGTTCGCAATTCCGAGGTTCGGGATCAGGATGCCATAAGCTTCTGAAACCTTGCGGGAGTGGTCACTAAGCATAGGGAATTCGGCTTTGAGTTCAGTTTCCTTCCAGTGTTTTAACGTTGGATTGAAGTCGGTACTGATGGCTAGAACCTGAACATCCATGCCGTTGAATTTAGCGATACCAGACTGGTACGCGAGCATTTCCTTCGTTCAACCACCGGTGAACGCGGCGGGGAAGAAGGCCAGTACGACGGGCTTCTTGCCGCGGAAATCGGACAGCTTGACGGGTTTGTTATTGGTGTCTGTGAGTGTAAAGTCAGGCGCTTCGTCGCCAACCTTGAGGGTCGTCTTCGGAGGCGTAATATTTTGGGCGGACAGCATGGCCGCTAAGGCGGCGGATGCGAACAGAGTAAATGCTCTTTTCATGGCTCCCTCCAACGCGTGGTGCTTAACGGAACGAGCGTAGCATCACGGCTAGCGAGGTCGCAAGCAAAGAGGACTGAAGACGAATTTAGCGGTATGCTGAACGGATGGAGAGGGCCGGCCAAAAAAGAGCGCCGCAGAAGGGGGCCGCCTGTATACTCTAGTTATGGGCGTAACACGGTGCAAGGGAGTCCTCGCGCCGGCTCTAATATTCATACGTACTGGTACGAAGGAGAACTTCCGTGTGGAATAAACGAAAAGAAGAAGAGTACCCTGCAAGGCCCGCGCAGTCCCCGAGTACAGCCGCGCCCGCGAGCAAGGAGAGCACACCAACTATGTCCGCACCCACACCCAGCTTTCATACTCCCGAATCGTCGCGCGGATCGGCGATGATCGGCAAGTCGGTAATGATTAAAGGGCAGATCTTCAGCCGCGAGGATCTTACCATCGACGGTGAAGTAGACGGGTCGGTCGACGTGCACGAGCACCGGCTCACCGTGGGACCGAACGGAAAAGTTCAGGCCGGCGTCAAGGCCCGTGAGATTGTCGTGCTCGGCACGATCAACGGGAACGTGGAGGCGGCGGACAAGATTGACATACGCAAAGACGCGCGGTTAGTTGGCGATATAAAGACGTCGCGCATCGTGATCGAGGACGGGGCATATTTTAAGGGGAGCATCGATATCACGAAGAATCCAGAACCTCGAGTGGAAGCTCCGAAACCGGCAGCCGCTGCCGCGACTCCCGCGCCTCAGCCGGCAGTAGCGAAACCGACGGTACAGAACGCGGCAAAATGATCAGGCAGACGCAGGCGAAAACGCCTGCGCCACTTGTGGCGTGCGAGGAAGTTGAGGTGGAACAGTGCTGAGTCGCTGGAAAACCGAATCGCGGCCGGCAGCGCCCGCGGCGGGGCGGCATGCCGCCGCGGTTACGCGAAACAGTAACGGCCTGGAGCAGTTCTTCGCGTCGCTGCAGGATCGCGATGGTCTTTCGATTCTCGACTTCTCGGGCGCCAGCCAGGCGAATATCAGCTTCATCACGAATCTCGGGCACCGCATCTATTCGGAAGATGTGGTCGGCACGATTGAAGAGGTTTTCGGCAAGAACGGCGCCACTTTAGAAAGCCAATCGGATGCGGCGCGCGTGGACGCTTTCCTGGCGCAGACTCTCGATTTTCAGGACGGGGCATTCGACGGAGCGCTCGTTTGGGACACGCTGCAGTTCCTCTCGCCGCAGCTTGTCGAAGCCGTTGTCGACCGACTGTCTCGCATTCTGCGCCCCAACGCGGTGCTGCTGGCGTTTTTCAACGCCAACGAGAAGGTGCATGCGGTGCCGGTCTATTCGTATCGCATCACCGATTCCAAAACCTTGTCATTGACGACTCGGGGCGAGCGAGCTACGGGGCAGTTCTTCAATAACCGAACCATCGAGAAGCTGTTCCAGCGATTTCATTCCGTGAAGTTCTTCCTCACCCGAGATAACTTGCGGGAAGTTATCGTGCGGCGGTAAAGGTTTTCGGGGGCTGAAGGCCTCCAGAAGAGACTCATGTTTGGTAACCCGCAGAAGACTTCCGTTTTTCGCGTTGTTCGAGCCGCTCACACGGGCTGACGCGACGGCGATCATCGCAAATGCGCGCAGGATCCTTACGCCGAATGGAATCGAGCGGCTGGAGAAGGTTCGGATCGGCGGCGCCGACCGAGGGACTCCCGAGCTGCTGATGATCCGCGGAGGCCCCGAAAACCTAGTGCTGTTGGTAGCCGCTGACTAAGCCTGCTCACGTTTGCACGAGCGGCATTACCGCTTCCGGCGTGAGGCAATGTACCGGGGATCCCCGAAAGCCTTTTGGATCTCGGGTCACTATAAAATCGCAGCGGGCGAGCCGTGCGGCGGCCGCCGTCACTGAATCCTCGAAATCGGCAAAAGGTAACTCAAGCGCCTCGTGAATGACGGCGCTATCCACAGCGGCCACGCCGAATACCTTCAAGATCGCAGAGATGGTCGACTTGGCTTTGGCCGCGCTCATTTCTTTTCGAATCAGGTAGTGGATAGTCGTCATGCAATGCGCGGCAAGTAGACCTTCGGCAATGCCCGTTTCCACCGCGGCCCATGCTGCGGCGCTTGCCTCTGCGTGAGGTGCTCGATCCAGCAGGACGTCGAGGACGACGTTCACATCGAAGAGGATTCGCTTCATCGATACTTGGTCGCCAAATGTTTCTTGTAGTCGTTGAGATCCGCCTTCTTTAGAGAGCCACGCAAGGAACGCAAGATTGGAGTGTCACCGGTACCAGCAGGAGCGTCATTGGCAACTGAAGCCAGGTAGGTCTCCACCATTCCCGAGATGGAAAGACCATGTTGCCGGGCATAGCGCTTCGCCGAGGAAACTACTTGATCATTCACACTCAACGTAAGCTTCGCCACGTACGTATCATAACGCGCGCCTGATACGTACGGGATTGAGTTATTAAGATTTGTTTCGCGGGCAAGCGGCCAAGGTGGCCGTTATGCACCACCATGTTTTTGCTTTGACGGTCGCCCTAAGGCTTTGGATGCAACAATTACTGGGCAAATAGCGTCTTTGGCCTGAGGATTGCCAAACGAGAACGTGACTGGAGGACACATGCTATCTCAAATCAAACATCTGACCCGGAACCGGTGGTTGCTTTCGGCGATCGCCTTCCTACTGTTGCCTGCCGTCTCGTTCGCGGGCATCGCCGTATCGATTACTATTGCGCCGCCGGTAATGCCGGTGTACGTTCAACCGCTCTGCCCTGGAGATGGCTACATCTGGACTCCCGGATATTGGGCTTGGGGACCGACGGGTTATTACTGGGTTCCAGGCGTGTGGGTGCAACCTCCACAATTTGGTCTGCTGTGGACTCCGGGCTACTGGGGATTCGGCGGCGGAATTTATGCCTGGCACGCCGGTTACTGGGGGCCTCACGTGGGCTTCTACGGCGGCGTTAACTACGGATTCGGATACCCGGGTGTCGGCTTCGTGGGTGGATTCTGGGCCGGTAATGTGTTCCGCTACAACACCGCGGTCATGAACGTGAATACGACTGTGGTGCGCAATGTCTATGTCGATCGCACGGTGATTCACAACACGACGTACGTCAACCGCAGCAGCTTCAACGGACCGGGCGGCGTAACCGCGCAGGCCAGTCCTCGCGAGTTGATGGCATCGCGCGAACAGCACTTCCAGGCGACTTCGATGCAGATGTCGCACCAGAACTTCGCCGCAAGCGATCGCAACCAACTGGCTTCCGTGAATCACGGGAACCCGTCGGTCGCCGCGATGGATTCGGTCAATGGCCGGCGCTTTAATCAACAGGGGCGTATCGCGAACGGCGTGCAGTCCGGAAGGCTCACCGCCGGTGAGACGCGCAATCTCGAGGGCCGCGAAGCAAACCTGAATCATGAGATCCACAACGACCGCCAAGCCAACGGCGGCAGGCTGACGCCGCAGGAGCACCAGCAGGTCAACCAGCAACAGAACAATCTGAGCCGCTCAATATACAACGACAAGCACAATGGCTCGAATGCGACCTACGGCAATAACCGGGTGGGGGAACGCCGCGAGAACCAGCAGGATCGGATTTCGCAGGGGATTCGGAGCGGGCAGATGTCGGCGGGACAAGCGGCGCGCACCGAGTCTCGCGAGCAGAACATCAATCGGCAGGTTTCCGCCGACCGGCATGCCAATGGCGGAGCGTTAAACCAGCAACAACGGCATTAGGTGAATCGCGAGCAGAATGGCGCCAGCCGCGAAATACGCCGCGACAATCATCGCTAACCCAGGCGGGAGCGCAGGCGAAACCGCCTGCGCCACTTTCTGACAGCTGCCTTACAAGCCACCTTGAACCGGCTGCTCCTGCAAAAGCTGTAAGAATGCTTGAGCAGCCGGGTGGAATCGTTTCTTCCGCCGGTGAATGATCCGAACCGGCCGATATAAATCGGGCGCAGCGATGGGGATCGGAATCAACCTTCCCTGCGCCACTTCCGCCTCCATAATTCGCGCCGGCATGATACTCACCCCCGAGCCGTGTGCTACCGCCTCCTTGATCATCTGCAAATTGTCGAAGTGCAATCGCAAATTCACGTGAACGTGCTGATCGCGGAAAAAGCGATCGATGTCGCGGCGGATTGGCAAGTCCTCGTCGAACCCCACAAAATCCACACCGTCGAGATCCTGGGGCGTTACTTCGGCCATCTGTGCAATCGGATGATAGGGCGAGGCCGCGACCACCATTTGTTCCTCGCGCCACGGCAGCACCGTGATCTCCTTGTTTGGCTCGGCATAGCTCATCAGTCCGAGGTCGGCGCGATCGGTCACCACCGCCTCCAGGACTTTCTCCGGACGAAGATACTCCACTTCGATTTTGGCGTCCGAATGACGCCGTAGAAATTCCTGTTCGAGCTGCGACATTTCGGAGAGACCCACGGAGTAAATCGACGCCACCCGAACTGTGCCTTCGACTTCGGTTTTTAGCTGGCCGACCGCGGCATCGAATTCATCCCAGCGGCGCAGCACATCGCGGCAGAGCTCGGCGTAGAGACGTCCGGCTTCGGTGACCATTAGAGGTCGAGTGGCGCGATCGAGCAAGGTCACGCCGAGTTCGCGCTCCAGCTCCTGAACGTGCTGGCTCGCCGCCGATTGGCTGACGCCGTTTAGAGCCGCTGCCTTGCTGAGACTTCTGGACTGGGCTATGTCCCTGAAAAGCCGAAGGTGATCGAACCCCATGTGTATACTGCAATACTATTAGATTTCCTTATGTTAAGTCAAATACAAATTTCACTGGACTAATAGTTGTGGGCATTGCTATACTGGATCGCAAACACAGGCCAACCAGCCTGCGGTGTATGCACACCTACCGGTTTGTGCCCCACCTTTGGAGTTGAGCATGAACGGTCTGCCACGTAAGCAAGGTTTATACGATCCACGCAACGAGCACGACGCCTGCGGTCTAGGCTTCGTGGTCAACATTAAGGGCGAGAAGTCGCACGACATCATCGTCAAGGGCATTCAGATTCTCGTGAATCTGGCGCATCGGGGTGCATGCGGCTGCGACCCGGACACCGGCGATGGCGCCGGCATCCTGATCCAGATTCCTCACGCGTTTTTTGCGCGTGAGTGCGCCAAGCTGGGATTCACGCTGCCCGAGCCGGGTGAGTACGGCGCCGGCCTGGTCTTTCTGCCCGTCGATCGCCAACCGCGCCTGCTCGTGGAAGGCATTCTCGAGCGGATCGCGCGCGAAGAAGGCCTGACAGTTCTTGGCTGGCGCGACACGCCGGTGAAGGCCAATACCATCGGCCGCATCGCTCGGGCTTCGCAGCCTTACATCGAGCAGATCTTCATTCGGGGCGCCCATGGAATGACGCAGGATGAGTTGGAGCGCAAGCTTTTCATCGTGCGGAAACGAGCCGAGGCCGAAATCGGCGCGTCCGACATCCCGGAGAAAAGCTTCTTTTATGTGCCGTCGCTGTCGTCGCGCACGATGATTTACAAGGGCCTGCTCCTGGCTCCGCAGATTGCAGAGTTCTACGAGGAACTGACCGATCCGGAAGCCGTCAGCTCGCTCTGTCTGGTACACCAGCGTTTTTCGACGAACACCTTCCCGACCTGGCAACTGGCGCACCCGTACCGCTACATCTGCCACAACGGCGAAATCAACACGGTTCGCGGAAATGTGAACTGGATGTATGCGCGGCAGAAGGTTCTGTCGTCGCCGTTGTTTGGAAACGATATCAAGAAGCTTTTTCCGTTGATTCAGGTGGGCGGCAGCGATTCGGCTTCGCTGGACAACGCGATCGAGCTGCTCACGCTGGCGGGTCGCAGCCTGCCGCACGTCATGGCAATGCTGATTCCCGAGGCGTGGGACCACGACGAAACGATGGACCCCGCCAAGCGCGCATTCTACGAATTTCACGCGTCGCTGATGGAGCCTTGGGATGGTCCGGCGGCAGTGGCGTTTACGGATGGCCGCGTCATTGGCGCAACGCTCGACCGCAACGGTCTGAGGCCGGCGCGATACCTCGTCACCAAGGACGGTTTGCTCATTATGGCTTCCGAGGCCGGTGTGCTTCCGGTGAAGCCCGAGGATGTGCAATTCAAAGGTCGCCTGCAGCCGGGGCGCATGTTGCTGGTCGATACGGTGGAAGGCCGCATCGTTCCCGACGAAGAAATCAAGCAGAGCCTGGCGTCGCGACAGCCGTACGGCCAATGGATCAAGGAAAACCAGATCACGCTCGACTCGCTGCCGGAGCCTCCGCGCGTCTACGGATTCGATCCCGAGACGCTGATTGTGCGGCAGCGGGCATTCGGCTACACCGATGAGGACCTCCGCATCTTCCTCGGTCCGATGTCGACGACCGGCGACGATCCGGTAGGTTCCATGGGCGTGGACACGCCGCTGGCCTGCCTTTCGGACAAGCCGCAGTCGCTCTTCAACTATTTCAAGCAGCTATTCGCTCAGGTGACGAACCCCGCGATCGATCCGATCCGCGAGGAACTGGTGATGTCGCTAACGAGCTACATCGGAACCGAGCGGAACATCCTCGATGAGACTCCGCTGCACTGCCATACGCTCAAGCTGGAGCATCCCCTGCTGACAAATCGCGACCTGGAGAGGCTGCGTCGCGTGTCGACGAGCGAATTGCTTTGCTGCACGCTGCCGATGCAGTTCCGGGTGGATGGGGGTGGCAAAGAACTGGAGCGCTCGCTCGACGGGCTGTGCCGGCGCGCATCGCTGGCTATCAAGTCGAGGTATACGTTGCTGATTCTGTCGGATCGGGGAACCGACGAGGAGTATGCGCCGATCCCCAGTTTGCTGGCGCTGACCGCGGTTCACAATCACCTGGTTCGGGAGGGAACTCGGACGCAGGTGGCCTTGATTATAGAATCGGGCGAGCCGCGAGAAGTGATGCATTTCTCTCTTCTGATCGGCTACGGCGCCAGCGCGGTGAATCCATACCTGGCGATCGAGACGCTCGAAGACATGGCGCTGCGCGGGCGTCTGGGGCCGAGCATCACGTTTGAAACCGCGCTGCGGAATTACAAGAAAGCCGTCAACAAGGGCCTGCTGAAGGTCTTTTCGAAGATGGGCATCTCGACGCTGCAGAGCTATCGCGGCGCGCAGATTTTCGAGGCGATCGGGCTGAACAAGGGGCTGGTGGATCGCTATTTCACCGGCACGCAATCCCGCATAGAGGGCGTCGGGCTCGACGTGCTGGCTCGCGAGGCGAAGGTGAAACACGATTACGCCTTGCGCGCATTGAAGGAGTCGGACACCGAACTTGAAGTTGGAGGAAATTATCAATACCGCGTCCGCGGCGAGTATCACCTGCTGAATCCGCAGACCGTCAGCAAAATGCAGCACGCGGTTCGACAGCAGAACTTCGCCACGTTCCAGGAATACACGAAGCTCATCAACGACCAGAGCAAACAGCTTTGCACGCTGCGCGGCCTGATGGAGCTTAAGCCGGCGGCGAAGCCGATACCGCTTGAGGAAGTCGAGCCGGCGAGCGAGATCGTGAAGCGATTTGCGACCGGCGCGATGTCGTTTGGGTCGATCAGTAAAGAGGCGCATGAGACGCTAGCCATCGCCATGAACCGCATTGGCGGCCGTTCGAACACGGGTGAGGGCGGGGAAGACGAGGCTCGTTTCCAGCGCGATCCGAATGGCGATTGGCGGCGCAGCGCGATTAAGCAGGTGGCGTCGGGGAGGTTCGGCGTCACGACGAACTACCTGGTTAACGCCGACGAACTGCAGATCAAGATCGCGCAGGGTGCGAAGCCCGGTGAAGGCGGCCAGTTGCCGGGCCACAAGGTGGACGAAGTGATCGCTCGCGTGCGGCATTCCATCGCCGGTGTGCCTTTGATTTCGCCGCCGCCACATCACGATATTTATTCCATCGAAGACTTGTCGCAGTTGATTTACGACCTCAAGAACGTCAGTCCGTCGGCGCGCATTTCGGTGAAGTTGGTGGCGGAAGTCGGCGTCGGCACCGTGGCTGCGGGTGTCGCCAAGGCGCATGCCGACCTGGTGCTGATCAGCGGGTACGACGGCGGAACGGGCGCGTCGCCTCTGACCTCCATCAAACATGCGGGTGCGCCCTGGGAATTGGGACTGGCGGAAACGCAGCAGGTGCTGGTGATGAACGACCTGCGCAGCCGCATACGGGTGCAAACCGACGGCAAGCTCCAGACCGGACGCGACGTGGTGGTTGCGGCTTTGCTGGGCGCCGAAGAGTTCGGGTTTTCGACGGCGCCGCTGGTCGCGCTGGGGTGCATCATGATGCGGAAATGCCACCTCAACACGTGTCCGGTCGGCATTGCCACGCAGAATCCGGAATTACGCAAGAAGTTCCAGGGGCAGCCTGAGCATGTCATCAACTACTTCTTCTTCGTTGCGGAAGAAGTGCGGCAGTTTATGGCGCAACTGGGGTTCCGCACCATGAATGAAATGATCGGGCGTGTGGACCGCATCGAAATGCGGACCGCTATCGATCATTGGAAGGCGAAGGGGCTCGATTTCTCGTCGATTCTCTTCAATCCGCCAGTGCCGTCGCGCGTGAGCCGACGATGCAC
This sequence comes from Bryobacteraceae bacterium, assembly GCA_035295125.1. GTDB lineage: Bacteria > Acidobacteriota > Terriglobia > Bryobacterales > Bryobacteraceae > JAICMB01. The sequence continues at coordinate 63,926 of DATGJP010000075.1, forward strand.
GATGCCGCAGGATCACGGGTTAAACCAGGCGCTCGATTCGAAGCTGATTGACCATGCGCGCGACGCACTCGAGAACGGCACGCCGGTGGAATTCAAGATGCCGATCCGGAACATTCACCGCACCGTTGGTGCGATGCTCAGCGGCGAAATCGCGCGGCGGTATGGCTCGAAAGGCTTGCCGGACGACACGATCCGGTTCGAATTTAACGGGTCGGCGGGCCAGAGCTTTGGCGCGTTCCTGGCGAAAGGCGTGACGCTTACGCTCGAAGGCGATGCCAATGATTACGTTGGCAAGGGTCTGTCGGGCGGCCGGCTGATCGTCTATCCGCCGCGTGCCTCGGGCTTCCAGCCTGAGGAGAACATTCTTGTGGGCAATGTCGTTCTTTATGGCGCGACGTCGGGCGAGGCGTTCTTTAATGGCATGGCAGGCGAACGGTTCGCGGTCCGGAATTCCGGCGCTACGGCGGTGGTCGAAGGCGTCGGCGATCACGGCTGCGAATACATGACCAAGGGCCTGGTGGTGGTGCTGGGGCGGACCGGTCGCAACTTTGCCGCGGGGATGACTGGCGGCTTTGCCTACGTGCTCGACGAGTATGGCGATTTTGCGCGAAGCCTCTGCAACCGGGGCGAAGTCGAGCTTGAACCTGTCTCTGATGCGCAGGACATCCGGCTCCTGGAGGACCTCATCCAAAAGCATTTTGAAGCGACCGGCAGCCCGCGAGCCAAGTGGATTCTGGAAAACTGGAGCGGCATGCTGCCGCGGTTCGTCAAGGTGTTTCCACACGAATACCGGCGCGTGCTGAAGCCTGTGGCGCGACCGGTGGCGGAGGTGGCCCATGGGTAAAACGACCGGTTTCCTGGAATACACGCGCGAGTTACCGCAGCGCCGGCCCGTCATTGAGCGGATCAACGACTGGTTTGAGGTTTATCGGGAATTCCCGGACGATAGCGTACGAACGCAAGGCGCGCGATGCATGGACTGCGGCGTGCCGTTCTGCCATACGGGATGCCCATTAAACAACATCATTCCGGATTGGAACGATCTGGTGTATCGCGATCGCTGGCGCGAAGCCGTTCGCGTTTTGCACGCGACTAACAACTTTCCCGAGTTTACCGGCCGGATCTGCCCGGCTCCCTGCGAGGCGTCGTGTGTGCTCGGAATCAACGAACCTCCCGTGACGATCAAGCAGATTGAGAAGAGCATCATCGAGCATGCTTTCCGCGAGGGCTGGATCGAGCCGGAGCCCGCGGAGCACAAAACCGGGAAGACGGTGGCGGTGGTGGGATCGGGGCCTGCCGGTCTGGCGGCCGCTCAGCAACTCGCGCGGGCCGGTCATACCGTGACGGTATTCGAGAAGGCTGACCGGATCGGTGGCCTGCTCCGCTATGGCATTCCCGATTTCAAGATGGAGAAGGGAATTCTCGACCGCCGCATCGAGCAGATGAGAGCGGAGGGCGTGGAGTTTCACACGAAGTGCAACGTGGGCGAGTCGGTTATCGGGGCGGAACTGCGCACCCAGTTTGACGCGATTCTGATTGCAGCCGGCGCCGAAGCCCCGCGCGACCTCAGGGTGCAGGGCAGGGAACTGAAGGGCATTCACTTTGCCATGGAGTTTCTGCCCCAGCAGAACAAGAAGTGCGCCGGCGATTACGTGCCGAACCAGATTCTGGCTACGGGTAAGCGGGTGGTGATCATTGGAGGGGGCGATACAGGCGCCGATTGCCTCGGGACGTCTCATCGACAGAAGGCGGCATCCGTGCACCAGTTCGAGATTCTTCCCATGCCGCCCGCCGATCGCGCACCGGAGACTCCGTGGCCGCTGTGGCCTCTGCAATTGCGCTCTGAAAGCTCGCACGAAGAGGGTGGCCAGCGGGATTGGAGCATCTCGACGATGCACTTCAGCGGGGACGAGAACGGAAACGTGAAGAAGCTGCATGCGGTGCGTGTGGGTCCGGCGCCGAAGTTCGAACCTCTGGCGGGTTCGGAGTTCACGATAGACGTTGACCTGGTATTGCTGGCAATGGGTTTCACCGGGCCGGTTCGGGCAGGTCTGGTCGAACAACTCGGGGTGAGTCTGGACGCTCGCGGCAACGTGGCTACCGATGGAAACTATATGTCGTCGGTGCCCGGCGTGTTCGCGGCCGGCGACGCCCGCCGCGGTCAATCCCTGGTGGTGTGGGCGATTGCCGAAGGCCGTCAGGCGGCGGCAGGAGTGGATAAGTTCCTGCGGGCTTCGGAGTCGATACAGTAGGCGAAACTAGAGATAGTCGAAATCCAGATCGCCGATGAACTGGATTCCGCGCACCACGAGCCGCTTTGACAAGTGTCGATCGTTTGTCAGAAACAGGTCCACTTTAGCTTCCGCGGCGCAAGCCAGTTGGATCGCGTCGGCCGGCGCCACGCTCCGGTTGGCCCGGATAGACGCGAAATGCTCCGCCGTTTGTTCCGTAAACGATAACACCTGGACATAAGGAGAGCGAATCGCCGCGCGATAGCGACCCGCGATGTGAGCATCGTTGCGGGCCGAGGGGCCGGACAATAATTCTCCGAGCGTGAAGGCGCTGGTGCAAAGTTGATCGCCGCGATCGATCATACGGCTGCGTATCTCCTTAACGCGTCCGGCAAACAGCGGATGATCTTCCAGCAGATACACGAAGAGCATCGTGTCCCAGAAAACCAGGCTCATACTGCCTTCTTTCGCCGCGTTTCGCGAGTTGGTGCTATTCCATGCCAGTTCTCTCGAAGCTCTCCGATGAACTTCTCGCCCCCGCCCAGCGATTCCCAAATCTCCTTGCCGACGCCTGCTAGTGACAGGATCGGGTCGTCTTCTTCGGATGGAACTGGAGTTGGAGCGTAGGCGGACTCGTACCAATCGATAAGCGGCCGGTACTTTGGCGGCAGCAGTTCGCGTTGTGGCGCGAGTTTGCCAGTGTGCCGGCCTGGGTGAGACTGGTCGCCAGACTTGTAAAGACGATACGTGCCATCGGAGTTGCGAAAAAGTTTGCGGTGCTTGCCTGGGTCGGGCTTCTTGTTAGCCACGCAGTGACTCGTTATATGCGAGCGTACGGCGGAATCGGTGAAGCCATGTTCCGGCTCGATCTCATAAACCTTCCGCCGGATTTCTTCATGGGGAAAGCCCGTTCGACCGGGATCACGTTGCGTGAGAAGTGCAGTTGCAACCCAGATCAAATCGGCGCAATTCATGATAATCATGATAATCATGATTATGCTCCCTTGCAAGCTCTGACCGGTTACACTGAAAAGGCAGATGAACGAACGCCAACAAGCTTTGCTGGACGCTTTGGAGAGCCGCATTTTGGTGCTCGACGGCGCTATGGGCACGATGATCCAGCGGCAAAACCTGACTGCGGACGATTTCGGAGGAGCCGCGCTGGAGGGGTGCAATGACAACCTGGTGCTGACCCGGCCGGACGTCATTCTGGACATCCATCGCGCGTATCTGGAAGCGGGCGCCGATATCGTCGAGACGGATACATTCAACGCTCACGAAGTCTCGCTGAACGAGTACGACATCGGCTTCAAGTGCGCCGAAATCAATCGCGAGGCGGCGAGAATTGCGCGCCAGGCAGCCGACGAGTTTTCGGTCCCTGGGAAGCTGAGGTTCGTCGCGGGTTCGATGGGGCCTACGACGCGGTCGGTGACGGTCACGCGCAATGTGACCTTCGAGCAGATGAAGGCGGGCTACTACACTCAGGCCAAAGGACTGATTGAGGGCGGCGCCGACTTTCTGGTTATTGAAACGGCCCAGGACACGCGGAACATCAAGGCCGCGCTACTGGCGATTCAAGAGCTCGAAAAGGAGTTGGGGCACCCGATTCTCAAGTCCGTGTCGGGGACCATCGAGCCGATGGGCACGATGCTTGCGGGTCAGACCGCCGATGCGCTTTATTCGTCCATCGCACACGCGAGTTTGCTTTCCGTGGGATTGAACTGCGCCACGGGTCCGGAGTTCATGACGGACCACATCCGCACGCTGCACGAGATGGCTTCGACGCGGACTTCGTGCTATCCGAATGCCGGGCTCCCGAACGAAGACGGCAAGTATCTCGAGACGCCGGAGTCTCTCGCGGCGCAACTGGAGCGGTTCGTCGAGAACGGCTGGCTGAACATGGTCGGGGGGTGCTGCGGCACGACGCCCGATCACATTCGCGCCATCGCGGAGATGGTCGCGGGCAAGACGCCGCGGGCCCTGAAGCCTCCCTCGCATCGGGCCTTCTATTCCGGGATTGAACTGGTGGAGGCGGAAGACAGCAATCGTCCGCTAATCGTCGGCGAACGCACCAACGTTATCGGTTCGCGGCTCTTCAAGAACATGGTGGCGGAGGAGAAGTGGGAGGAGGCGTCCGAAATCGCGCGCTGGCAGATCCGGAACGGCGCGCATATCGTCGATGTCTGCCTGCAGTCGAGCGATCGAGAGGAGATGAGGGACATCCCGCCGTTTTACGAGAAGCTCATTCGTAAGGCGAAGGCACCGATAATGATCGACACCACCGATCCGATCGCGGTGGAACTGGCGCTCACTTATTGCCAGGGCAAGTCAATCATCAACTCCATCAACCTGGAGGACGGAGAGGAGAAGTTCGAGCGCCTGTGTCCGATCGCGAAGGCGTACGGGGCGGCACTGATCGTCGGCACGATTGACGAGGACAAGGTTCAAGCGCAGGCGTTCACGCGGGAGCGCAAGCTGGAGGTGGCGCAGCGTTCCGTGGCGTTGTTGACGGAGAAATACGGAATCCCGGCGGAAGACATTATCATCGATCCACTGGTTTTTCCATGCGCGACCGGCGATGAGAACTACATCGGCGGGGCAGTGGAGACGATTGAGGCCATTCGTCTTGTAAAAGAGAAGATCCCGTTCGTCAAGACGGTACTCGGGATTTCGAACATCTCGTTTGGCCTGCCGGCGGCGGCACGCGAGGTGGTCAATTCGGTCTTCCTGTATTACTGCACGAAAGCCGGGCTCGACCTCGCCATCGTCAACTCGGAAAAGCTGGAACGATTCGCATCGATTCCAATCGAGGAGCGGCGGCTGGCTGAGAATCTGTTGTTCAACACACCACCGGCCGAAGTTCCGGCTCCGGAGGACTGGCGCCAGCAGACACGTGAGCAGAAGATCGCGATCAATCAGTTTCATATCGCCGGGATCACCGATCACTTTCGCAAGACGGGCAGGAAGGAGAAGAAGAAGGCTGACGACCTTCCTTTGGACGAGCGCCTGGCGAATTACATCATCGAAGGCACGAAGGACGGTCTGGTTCCCGACCTGGACCGCAAACTGGCGGAAGGCGCTGCTCCACTAGACGTTATCAATGGTCCGCTGATGGCGGGGATGACCGAAGTCGGCCGGTTGTTTAACAACAATGAACTGATCGTTGCGGAGGTGCTGCAGTCCGCGGAATCGATGAAGGCTGCCGTGAACCACCTCGAGCAGTTCATGGAGAAGAGTGAGACGGCGGCGCGCGGCAAGATCGTACTCGCGACGGTGAAGGGCGACGTCCACGACATTGGCAAAAACCTGGTTGAGATCATCCTTTCCAACAATGGCTATACGGTGGTGAACCTGGGAATCAAGGTGCCGCCGGAGGACCTTATTCGGGCGTACGAGGAACACAAGCCGGACGCGATCGGCCTATCGGGCCTGCTGGTGAAAAGCACGCAGCAGATGGTGATCACCGGCGGCGACTTGCGGGCACACGGGATAAGATTGCCATTGCTGGTGGGCGGCGCGGCGCTTTCTGAAAAGTTTACGGCGACGAAGATCGCGCCCAGCTACGGCTCGCCGACGTTTTACGCGAAAGACGCCATGACGGGTCTGCGGTTGATGAACGAGATCATGGACCCGGCGACTCGCGCGCAGGTGTTGCAGGCGCACACGCATTTGGAGGCGCCAGCGGTGGTTCCGGTCGTCACCGCGACAGTCGGTCCACGGCAGACACGCCGCAGCCCGAAGGTACGGACTGAAATTCCGATTCCGGCCGCGCCTTATCTCGACCGGAGAGTCCGCAGCATTCCGAACCTGGTAGAGATCTGGAGCTACATCAATCCGTTCATGCTCTACGGCAAGAATCTCGGGTTCAAGGGGAATTTCGAGAAGCTTCTGCAGGATCGGGGCGAGAAGGCGATTGAGCTGTTCCACCGCGTTGAAGACGTGAAGAAGTGGGCTGCGGAATTCATGAAGCCGAAGGCCGTGTGGCAGTTCTTCGAGACGGAGCGGGACGGCAATTCCATCCACTTCTTTGCGCCAGGCGCGACCAGCCCGCTGCATACGTTCCATTTCGATCGGCAGGCCAAGTCCGATGGTTTGTGCCTGAGCGACTACGTGCTGGATCCGACAGAGAGCGCGCGCGACCATGTTGCTCTCTTCGTAGTGACGGCGGGTGGAGGCATTCGCGAGCATGCCGAAGAAGCGAAGCAGGATGGTGAATACTTCAAGTCCATCGCGCTGCTGGCATTGTCGACGGAGACCGCGGAAGGAGCGGCCGAGTGGCTGCATCGGCGCATTCGCGAGGACTGGGGCTTCCCCGACCCGCCTACCATGACGATGCAGGAGCGCTTTACCTCGCGGTACCGAGGCAAGCGCTATAGCTTCGGCTACCCGGCGTGTCCGAATATGGAGGACCAGCAGGGCATCTGGAAGCTGATTCATCCAGAAGAGATCGGTGTTCTTCTCACGGAGGGGATGATGATGGAGCCCGAGGCCAGTGTCAGCGCGCTGGTTTTCCATCATCCCGATTGCGTGTACTTCACGGCAAGTGAAGCTGCGCAAAGCGGCGCGGCGGACTGATCGGCCGACGTGATCAACCTGGCGAACGTCAGCAAGGCGTACGAAGGGAAGCGGCGCGTGACGGCGCTTCAGTCGGTCGACATCGATATTCAGCGCGGCGAAATGGTTTCGATTGTCGGTCCGTCGGGCTCCGGCAAGTCCACGCTGCTGAATCTCATTGGCGGACTCGACCATCCGACCAATGGCGAGATCACGATCGACGGCGCGCGTCTCAGCGGCCTCTCGGACGACGAACTCACGCGCGTGAGGCGGGACAAGATCGGGTTCATCTTTCAGTTTTTCAACCTGCTTCCGACGCTGTCATGTCTGGAGAATGTCGCTATTCCGCTGCACCTGCGCGGTTGGCCGCGGAAGAAGACTGAAGAGCGGGCGCGGGAGCTGCTCAACCTCGTACAACTCGGACATCGGATCGAGCATCTTCCGGATGAGCTTTCCGGCGGCGAGCGCCAGCGCGTCGCAATTGCCAGGGCGCTGTCGGTTTACCCGCCGATTCTGCTGGCCGACGAGCCGACAGGCAATCTGGACACCCACACCGGCGACGAGATTCTCGGACTGATTCGCGATCTGCACCAGCGGCTCAACTCCACGGTTCTGATTGTGACCCATGACCGCGGAGTTGCCGAAAGCTGCCCGCGCGTAATTGCGCTTCGCGATGGGCAGGTCGTCGAAGATCGGGTGGGAGTGAACGCGGCGTGATTCTGCTGCGACTGATTAGCTGGCCATACGTCCGTAAGCACCTGCTCCGCTCGATCTTGACGGCGATGGGCATTGTGCTGGGCGTGGCGGTGTTCGTCGGCATGCACACGGCAAATCAATCGGTCCTGTTTGCGTTTCAGAACACCGTGGACCGGATTGCCGGTACAACACAGCTACAGGTGACGTCAGGCGAAACGGGCTTCGATGAAGATGTGCTGGACAAGGTGCAATCCTTGCGCGATGTGCGCGTGGCCTCGCCGGTAATCGAAGCGGTTGCGAACACGGGCCTGAAGGGACAAGGCAGCCTGCTGATCCTGGGCGTAGACATGACGGGCGACCGCGGCCTGCGCGACTACAACATCGAAGGCGATGATGACGCGGTGGTGGACGATCCGCTTGTGTTTCTAGCGCAGCCGGATTCGATCATCGTGACGACCACGTTCGCCCACGAAGCGGGGCTGCATACCGGCAGCAAGCTGCCTATGAGCACGATGCAGGGCGAGCGGATGTTTACGGTGCGCGGCATTATGAAGTCGGGCGGTCTGGCAAGTGCGTTCGGCGGCAATCTTGCCGTAATGGACATCTATGCGGCGCAGCGCATTTTCGGGCGTGGCCGCAAGTTCGATCGCATTGACGTGGCGGTGAAGGAAGGCACAACGGTTGAGGCTGTGCGCGATCAGTTGCGCTCGCTGCTTGGCCCGGGATTCGAAGTGGCGCAGCCGTCGGCGCGCGGGCAGCAGTTCGAATCTCTCAGCCGTGCCTATTCAATCAGCGCGAACGTCACCAGCGCGTTCGCGCTATTCATCGGGATGTTCATCATCTACAACACGTTTCAAATCTCGGTGGCGCAGAGGCGGCCGGAGATCGGGATTCTGCGGGCTCTTGGAGCGACGCGCAACCAGATTCGCGCGCTGTTCCTTGCGGAAGGGGCGGTGGCGGGTTTGGTGGGCTCGTTTGCCGGAGTCGGCGTGGGCCTGCTGCTGGCTCGCGGCATGACCGCGTACCTGGGCGGACTGTTCGCGGACGTGTACGGCGTGGCCCAGAGAGCCGATGACGTCTCGACCAGCCCTCTTTTGCTGGCGGGGGCCGTTTTGCTCGGCATGATCACGAGCATCTTCGCGGCGTGGCTACCGGCGCGGAACGCGGCGCGCGTGGATCCGGTGAACGCCCTGCAGAAGGGCCGGTTCCAGCAGTTCGGAGCGAGTGAGAGCCGGGTTCGGCGAATGCTGGCACTGGTGCTCATTGTTCTTTGTGCCGGGTTGATTCCGTTCAGCGGGATCCGGCTGCTGTTCTATGCAAGCGATGTGCTTTCGGTGTTCGCTGCGTTATTGCTGACACCCACTTTCGCGCTGCTGATCGCGCAGGCACTGCGGCCGGTGCTGCGATGGCTGCGGCCGGTGGAAGGCACGCTCGCAGCCGATAGCCTGTTGCAGTCGCCTCGCCGCACTTCGGGCGCTGTAGCGGCGTTGATGCTGTCGCTTGCGCTGGTGGTGGCGCTGGGCGGGCTGTCGCGCGGCAGCTTCGACTCCATCTATCAGTGGATGTCGATCGCGTTGAATCCGGATCTGTTTGTTACGCCGACCCAGAACGTGACCGACCGGAGTTTTCACTTTCCGGATTCCATGGGCAATGATCTGCGTGCGATACCCGGCATTGCGGAAGTGCAGGCGGTGCGGAATGCGCGGATCGTGATTCGCAGCGCTCCCATCATGTTTGTAGCGACAGACGTCGGCGCTCTTCAGCATCGCGCGACGTTGCCGCCGGTCGCCGGCGATGCGCGCGAGATGTATCGACTGACGAGCCAAGGTAAGGGTGTGCTGGCTTCTGAGAATTTCGCTTTACTGCGCGGTTACAAATTGGGAGAGATCGTCGACATCCCGACTCCGTCCGGCTTGTTGCGGTTGCCGATCGTGGGCATTGTTAAGGACTTTTCGGACCAGCAGGGAACCATCCTGATCGACCGGTCGCTATTCGAGCGTGATTGGCACGATTCGACCGTGAATGTCTTTCGCGTGTACCTGCGGGCAGGGGCCACGGAAGCGGATGTGAAGCGCGCCATTCTCGAGAGGTTCGGAAATCAGCAGCGCTTATTTGTGTTCACCAATCGCGACCTTAAGCAGTACATTCTGAATCTGACGAACCAGTGGTTCGGGTTGACCTATATACAGATTGCGGTAGCCGTGCTGGTGGCGGTTTTGGGTATTGTAAACACGCTCACGGTGTCAATCACAGATCGCCGCCGCGAGCTTGGCGTTTTGCAGGCGGTCGGCGGCATGCGAAACCAGATCCGCCACACAATCTGGCTGGAGGCGCTCAGCATCGGGACCATCGGGCTTCTTCTCGGGCTTGGCTTTGGGGCCGTGCAACTCTTTTACTGCCTGAACGTGTCGGCACAGGACATCGCGGGGCTGAATGTTCCGTTCGAATATCCGTACCAGATCGCTCTGCTCTTGCTGCCGGTTATTCTCGTGGCGGCGTTCATTTCGGCGCTGGGACCGGCGGAATCGGCGGTGCGCGGGTCGCTTGTCGAGGCCTTGGAATATGAATAGGGTTGGAGTGTTTCTGCTGATGCTGCCGCTGGCGGCACAGGACGTACGACAGATCGTCACGGAGTCGCAGAACAGGGGACGGTCGAAATCGGAGCGGTACGAGGGCACGCTCGAGGTGATCAACATTCGCCAGAAGGTGAGCACTAAGCGCTGGGAGTTTGAGCGGCTGGGGTCTTATGGCGATAGTAAGGCGCTGCTTCGCTTTACGGCTCCGCCCGAGGTAAAGGGCGTCGCGCTTCTGGTGATCAACCATGCCGACCGCGCTTCGGATCAGTGGATGTGGATTCCAGCCGAGGAACGCGATCGGCGCGTCGCGATGCAGGACCGGTCGCAGCGGTTCTTCGGGACGGACTTCAGCTTCGAAGACCTGGAGGAGCGTGACGTGAATCAATTCGACTACAAGCTGCTGGGAGATGACACACTGGACGGTGCGTCGTGCTGGAAGGTGGAATCGCAGCCGAAGCAATCGAAATCGTCGCAGTACACGTCTTCGATGATCTGGATACGGAAAGAGAACTACGTTGTGGTTCGTATCGACAATTTCACGAAGGACAAAATGGCGCGGCGCGTCGGCTACAGCGATCTTCAGAAGATCGACGGCATCTGGACGCCGCGAAATGTCGAGGTGTTCGATGCTTCGAAGAACAGCCGGACTGTTCTCAAGTTGGACAAGATCGAATACAACGTGCCGATGAAGGACGAGAACTTCACGCGTGATTCGCTGCGCAGGTAAGGCGGTTCTGTTCTTCTGGAGCGTGCTTGCGGCGCAGACGTTCACCCAGCGCGGCTTCATCGACACCCAACTCTGGCTGTACCCAGAGACCGCGCCGAATGATAGCGGCAGTGCGGTTGACGGTATGCTGCTGCGGTATGAACCTTCGTGGAGACCGGTTTCGTGGCTGAAGCTGAATGCCTCTTTCGATGCGCGCGTCGATACACATGATGAAGTGGACCGCTCGCTTCGGCTCGATTGGCGTGACCGCACGGTGGAGCGCTCGGCTTTGTCGGTTCGGCGGCTCAGCGCCATCGTGACGAAAGGCAAGCTCACGGCGGAGTTTGGGAAGCAGTTCATCCGGTGGGGAAAGGCCGACATCCTGAATCCGACAGACCGGTTTGCGCCGAAGGATTTTCTGAACGTGGTGGATACCGAGATATTTGCGGTCACCGCGGCTCGGCTGACTTATGACACGGGCACGGATTCGTTCGATATTGTGTGGCAGCCGCTGTTCACACCTGGCAGGACGCCGCTCATCAACCAACGTTGGACTGTGCTTCCGGCGGGCGCGGCGGGCGTTCAGTTCGATGACCTCGGGGCGCAATACCCCGGCCGGTCGGCGTTCGGCGCGCGGTGGAACCATACCGGTTCGGGTTATGAGCTGTCACTGAGTTATTACGACGGCTTCAATAATTTGCCGTTATTCAACTCGGCGTTTGCGCCTCCGGCGTGTGTCAGTATTGAGCGGGTCTATCCGCCTTTACGTTTTTACGGCGCCGATGCTGCTGTTCCGATGAGGTGGTTTACGTTCAAGACCGAGGAAGGCTATTACACGTCGCCGGATCGGCAAGAGGACGAATACCTTATCTACGTGCTGCAACTCGAACGGCAGGTGCATGAGTGGACTTTCGTGGGTGGGTATGCGGGTGAGGTGCTGACGTCGCACAGCGCGACATTCCAGTTTTCACCGGAGCGTGGGTTCGCGCGGGCTTTCCTAGGGCGAGCGTTTTATCAGATTGATCCGAACCGGTCAGTGTCGGTGGATGCAGCGGTGCGGCAGAATGGGCGGGGCAGCCTGGTGCGAGCGGAGTATTCGCAGGTGTTTGGGCAGCATTGGCGGGGCGTGGTGGGTTTTGCGTGGCTGCGGGGGGATGAGGGCGATTTTCTGGGGCAGTTTCATCGCAACTCGCATGCGATTTTGGGACTGAGATACAGCTTCTAGTGAGGTAGCGCTGCATTCATGCCCAACGCCACTTACACCCTGGTTTTCTACCGGTGCGAGTTGCTTAGGGTTGCCCCTACCGCGCCACCTGATTTGCATCCACTATAGTGGACCGGAATGAAGCCGTTGTTCACGCTAGTGGGAGGCCGCTGTTAGCTTTGGTCTGCTGGTCGTGAAACTCGATCAGGTCGTAAAACTGGGGCGCTATGCCGCGGGTGCCGGCCTGCGCAACGTAGTGGCACGTCGCATAGCGGTCGCTTGCGGCGTCGTACCTCGCGACCCAGTGGTTGAACTTTGCCTGATCGCTGGGTGTTTCGAACGGGAAGCTGACCGGCGGTGTATGCATGCCGACGCGCCAGGGCTTGGGCGTCAGCCGTGCTCGAAATGACTGCTGTGCGCGACAGAGCCGCACGTACAGTGAATCGGACTGAAACTGCTGGAGCAGGGTCTCGCTTTGGGAACTGCCGGGCAGGATCGCGACATTCGAAATCATGACACGATATCCCGCGGCGGTCTTATAGATGCGGGCCGCGACTCCGTTACGTTCCGCGACTTGTTGGATTTCGTTGGTCGCGTGACGGGGTTCACGGTCGATGTCGATGAACATCAGATCGTCTGTGTTCAGCACCAGCGCCCCATACATGTTTCGGGTTACGACCCCGGCGGCGGGTCCCTGGAACTCTCGAATCACTGGCTCAGGCAGCGGACGATCGCCGTACTGATAGCGTGCTTCGGGGGACATGCCGGATGCCAGGCGCTCCGCGACGCGGCGGGCGAGATCGCGGGCGACGGTGGCAGCGTGCTCCAGGCTCTGATTGGACCAGCCACGAGACACCACGCGAATCGGACCCTCACGGCCTGTTGCTTCGGCCGATTCACGGGTCCAGTAGCGGGCTAGCTTCATTTACACTCCTCCGGTGAAACCGATTTTGCTGAGAATTATAACCCTGGTGGGCGTGCGGTCAAACCGTAGTCGGATTGCGCGGATCTTTGCGGCATCGACGCCGAACGCCGAGAGTGGGATTTCGATGGTCTGGAATATCGGCTCCGATGATTTCTCGTACGCAAAGCTGTCGATTGCGGCGATTTTCGTGAACTGAACCTTGAATGGCGGTGGAAGGAGGCCGAAGCGGCTGAGCGGCACCCGCGCGGTAGTGCCGTCGGCACTCTGAATCTCGACTGTGAAGTCTGTCGGCTCCGGTTCTTTTTTCTTCTCGTCCTTTTTGTTGTCCTTCGGTTTTTCGTCTGGCTTCAGTCCAGGAGGCGGGGCATCCTCGTCCGTCACTGCCACGGACAGCGAGAGCGCTGGATTTGCGCCGGGGTTGCCGTGGGCTTCCGGCAGGGAAATCGAGTAGACCGGCATTCCGGGCGTCATTCCTTTCTGGGGCTCGCGATTCCAGCCGAGATAGACTCCGTTGTAATCGCGGTCGCCGTGCCGGAACGGAATGCGAGCCTCGCGCCAAATGGACAGGTTCTCGCCTTGGATTCGACCGCCGGGGATCGTGGTGGTGGTCAAATCCGGGTCCTCACTGAAGTCGCTGATTAACTGGTAGGACGCATCCTGATAGCGGCTCATGTAGAAGGTCTTCGGCAGCCAGTCGCCGATGCGGCGGTAGTCGCGAAAGAGCGGCAGATACTCGCGGCGGTCGTGGAGCGTCGCCTCGAGAAACGCGGAGATGTAGATCTTGCCTATAAGGCGCTGGTCTTCGGGTTTGAGCAGCGGTTTGAGGTTGAGAAATCGGCCAAAAGGTTCGCCCGCATCGCTGCGTCCCCAAACAGTGTTGAACTGCCCGTGATTCGCGCGATAGATGTAGATCTCCGATTTGAACCAGGGGCCGGGCGCGGTGTAACGGATACGGTCCCACTGGCGGCTTCCGAGGAAGGACGAGACGTCGCCGTCGTTGGCGCCCTGGAGCGTCAAATAGTTCACGTTATCGACGGTGCGCCATTGGCCGGCCGGCTTGTACTGGCCGTCGGCGGGTGCGATGGCGACGAGCGATTTAATCGGGAAGTTGTAGTTGAACTTTATATTCGCGTCATCGGGATCGTAGGCGAGACGGTTGAACAGCGCCGCGGTCGCCACCGCTTCTCCACCACGTGAGTGGCCCATGAGCGCGACGTTGTCGACATCGACTTTCTTGAAGAATGGATTTCCCGGCGTGGTATTCCAGGTTCGCCAGAGCTTCAGGTGTTCCAGCAGCATCCAACCGCGTACCGCCTGCTGCTTGGGTGGATCGTGAAACAGGCCGCCGTTCAGGAAGTTCTCGTCGATGGAGGCCAGGATGAAGCCGCGGCTTGCGAGTAACTCTCCGAGGTACTGATAACCGGGGTCCGAGAACTCGGCCATGTTGTGATTACCGTGAACGATCAGGACGAGCGGGAAGGGGCCGGGTCCATCGGGGTACCAGACTCGTGCGTTCAAAGGCAGTTTATCCATGCCGAATCCCCAGTAGCGGTGTCGCAGATTGGCTTTCCAACCCTTGAAGTCCTTGAAGAAGAGCGAGGCATCTACGGTGTTGGTTTTGATGGCGACCGATGATCCATATTCCGGGCGGCGGATGTCATTGCCATTTCCGTAGAACAGCGTTTTGACGGCGAGCGGGCCGGTTGCGGCGGGATTGGGAGCTGTGAGGGCGGGTGGCGCCGGCGACGCGGTTTCCTGGAATTTCAGAACGTCTTTCTCAGTGCCATCGTTGGCGAAGAACCAGGTGAGGCCGGCATTAGTTGCGAGGGAACCGGCTATCAGGACAAAAGTGATGATCTTCTTGCTGAGCGCGGCCTGACGAAAATTGCCGAAGAAGAGGGTCGCGATGGCAGCGCCGAGGAATCCTTCGGCCAGCAGGACGATAATGCCCAGAACTATACCGAGCTGAGGCGGCCATTGGATGGTGATGAACAAGCACACGCCGAAGAGAAGGCCGGTGGCGACACGCGGCAGCCTCCGAAAGATCGTCATTAGGAGCGCGACCAGCAGGAGGATGAGGGAAATCGTGAGTGCCCCGACAACGAAGGCAAACGCGAGATCGGCGGCGAGGCCGAACCCGGATTCTAGGAAGTAGCCGCCGATACCGGCTGCGAATGCGGCGGTGAGAAGTGCCGCCCAAATCGCACCTTTGCGAGCCTCGGCCCCCGGCCGGACCTTGATCCACGTGGCGCGCCACCAGTTGGCGATGCGACGCCACAGGTTCTTGGTTTTGGTCCAGAGACCTTTCGGAGCCGGCTCGGGCGATGGCAGGGAGACGGCGGGTTCAGGGGATGAGGACACGGATGCTCCTCTCTAGAGTGTAGGTCGTTGACATAACTAAAACAGGAATTGCTGTGAAGGATCAAGTCCAGCAGATAGCCGAGCGGCTGTTCTTCGGAAGCATTAAGGGCACGATCGAGTTCGTTCCGGACATCGTTTCACCCCTTGATATACATTGGGAAGCCGAGACTGATTGGCAAATACCAGAGGTGGGGGGATTGCTTCACGACGCGGCGGGTGCACAATAGTGGGATGCCGGGAACCGGGATCCGCAAACCTCATCCTACGCTGCTGCAGTTCCTGAAGCCTTACGACAGCGGCATTTCCAAACTCGCGCTGGCGCTGCGGGAGGTTGTGCTGGAGGAGGCGCCGGGGGCGGGCGAGATCGTTTATAACGGGTACTGCTTCTCCCTCGGGTTTACGTTTTCGGGCCGGCTGAAGGAGTCTTTTTGTTACGTGGCTGCCTTCCGCGATCATGTGAATTTGGGCTTGAATCGCGGCGCTGCACTTTATGATCCCGAGAAGGTCCTCAAGGGGACCGGAAAGATCATGCGCCACCTCGGCGTGCACGACAGAGAGCAGTTGAACGATCCTCGCCTGCGTCACTTCATCCGGCTCGCGATTGAAGATAGCGAGGCGTTTTATCGAGTTACGGAGCTACAGTCCAAGGGCGGCGTAAGCATCGTCGAGTCGGCGCAGGGAAAAGAGCGCCGTTCGCGCATCAAGTCTAAGTAGTCCGGAGACTCTTGAGAGCGGCCGCCACTTTCGCGACGCGTTCGCCCTGAAAGCGAGCCGCGGTGAGATCGTCCTCAGTCGGCGGGATGCTGGTCTGGCCGGAAACGCTCGAAGCACCGTAGGGGGTTCCGGCCTTGAACACCACCGGGTTCAAATATCCCAGGGGAACGATGATCAGTCCCAGGTGGGCCATTGGATGATACAGCGACGCGATGGTGGTTTCGTTGCCTCCGTGCGGGCTGGAGGTTGAGGTAAACGCGCTCCCCGCTTTGTTGTTCAGCTTACCCTGGAACCACAGGCCGCCGAGTGAATCGATGTAGGCTTTCAATTCGGCGCACACGTTGCCGAATCGCGTGGGGGTGCCGAAAACGACGCCGTCGGCCCAATTGGCATCTTCCCCGGATGGCGCGGGATACTGGGCATCCATGCGAGCGGCGTTTTCCGCCCATCCTGCTACGTTCTTCATGACTTCGGTTGGGACTATGTCGCGAGCGCGGCGAAGGCGCACCTCGGCTCCGGCACTTTGGGCTCCTTCCGCAACGGCTTGAGCCAGCTTTTCCGTGGATCCGTTCCGCGAATAGAACGCGATCAATATGTTTGAGTCGGCCATGTCTGATCCTTACGCAATAGATGGCGAGCAGGCCGAAAATGGTTCACCGTTCGTAGAGATAAACGACGGGTTCGTGGCGGCTCTCGCCTCCGTCGTTCACGGCAAACATGGTCAGGTTCCGGCTGGTCGCGCTGGATTTGTTCCATAGCGACGCGCCGGAGTAGAGCCCATCCTTGCGCAGCGCGTAGAATTGCAGATCGATTGCTTCCAGCCGGTTGTGGTCATCGTTAAAATTGCGTGACACGCGCTTTAGTGCGTCGAGACAGGCTTCTTTGGGTGTCATCCCGTGGCGCATGTTGTCCACGATCGTATGCGCGCCTGCGATCCGGATGTTCTCTTCGCCGCGGCCGGTTGATCCGGCGCCGCCGTAATCCTGGTCGACATAGAGGCCGGCTCCAATGATCGGCGAGTCGCCCAGGCGGCCGGGAATCTTCCACGCCATTCCGCTGGTGGTGGTGACCCCGGACATTTCGCCCCTGGCGTTCAGCGACAGGCAGTTTATGGTGCCGGTGGGAGGATGAAGAGCAACATGCATCGCCCAGGCCAGCGTCTTTTCGTCCGCGTGCGGGAACATCTCGCGGAGTTCGGCGGTCGGCTTCCCCATTGCGTCGGTCTCGTTGGCCCAGTTCGTGTGCCCGTTCTTGTCGCGCATGGACCGTTTCCAGACCATCCAGGCCAGGCGGGCATCCTCGACCAGCACATTTTCTTCTTTGAAGCCCATGGCTACCGCGAAGCGAGTCGCGTTGTGGCCGGCCAGCATGATGTGATCCGTTTCGGTCATCACCAGCTTGGCAACATTGGAGGGCGTCTTGATTCCGGTGATCGCGCCGACAGCGCCGCATTTCCGCGAGGGGCCATGCATGACGCTGGCGTCCAGTTCGACCACTCCTTCTTCGTTCGGCAGCCCGCCGAAGCCCACGCTGTGATCGTTGGGATCGAGTTCGAGGAGGTTGACACCGGCGATGACTGCGTCGAGAGTATCGGCGCCGGAGTGCAGCATGTCCATGGCCTTCTTACAAGCTCCCAATCCGTTGGCGCTGGAGATGACGACGGGCTTTTTGCTGCTGGTGGCGGTCTGCGCGGCTGCACCGGCGAGCGCGGCGGCGCCGGTCATGAGATGACGTCTGCTGATCATGGGCCTCTCCATTGAAGCTACACTAGTCTATCCCGCATCATCAGTTGCGCGCTCTCCTCGGACAACCCGCTAAGCGCCGAGGACGCCCGTCGAGGAATTCGCCTGCTTCTGCCTCACAGAGGCCGTCTAAGCCCGCCAAACAGCAACGTCCTACCTAAGAGAGGACGCGGTCCGATCACCCGGCCACGAGGAGGAAGATGCTCGAAGCGTAGGCATTTCGGTGGACGGATGGCATTGCAGGCTCCGGTAATCGTTGCTTGAGCATGACAATGACCTCCTGATCTTCGCTGGTGGATCGACCAGCAGTTCATCTCGTGTGCCGTCGAGAAGTGCCTGCGCGAAGCGCGCCGTGAACTTCCGGCGTTGAGCATAAGCTTCGCAACGTCGATTTGCCCGGTAGGCTTCATCTTCGAAGTGCAGCGAATGCGTTTCCGCTTACACGTTCGTTGCGCAGCAGAGCGGCGGCTTCGGGGCAGCAATTCGGCGGCGCCAATGACGAGTAGGGGTGAACCGATGTCTTACTAACAGTAGTGTGTCGAAGGATTTAGAAGCCGCCTCATCGAAGTCAGCGGTCGCATCAGCGAAAAAGACAGAAGGGAGGAGCTACTTCTATGCGGCATTCGGGCGCCCCGCCCGCTACATGACTGGGAACATCTCGACAGCCACTGGTGTCTAATCGGGAACTATTGTGGAAGAACCAGCGCGTTTCCTTGAGTCCCCGCGCGTCCTCTGGGGTGCGGCGGCATTGACCATAGCCGCTGCGGTGGTCGCCGTTTTAGCCTTTCGCGAGCTTGCCGTTCAGGTACTTCATCCTGATCCGGTATTCACGCCACTCAGTGTGGGCTCTCCCATCGTCGCCACTGTTGCCTGCACCATCATGGCTATCTACGTCTTTATGGGAGTGGTGTCGTATCCGAACCCGGTGCACACATGGCGTCGCGTTTCGGCTGTAGTCCTGATGCTGTCATTCATACCCTGCGTGCTGTTGGCGGTCGCACACATTATGGGCGGAGGCTGGCCGGAAGCTCTTGCCGTTATGATTATGCACACAGCCGTGTGGGCGATCTGTGCATTTATGCTACCTCCGCTCATGACCACGACGCACCGTCGCAATAGGCAGTCTGCTGAGCATCCGCTCTCGATTCTCAATGACGAGTCCTAGCCGGATACGAACCAATTTATGCACGTCCAACGAGATTCCACGACTAAGAGAAATGGCCTTGGCATACTGGCTGCGGTTTTACTCTTGCTGCTCTTGTTCGTCGGTTATCGTGTGCGTACGTTCCATTACTGCGTCCCTGTCGGTGGTCGCCCCCAGGCGCGAATAGTGAGCGGCTCGGAAACTTGTGGCACGAATGAGGAACAGCTCGAATGGCGACGTATGGGTATTCCGGGCAGGATTAGACTGGCGGCACGCACTGTTGGTGAAGCGTTCGGGCTGAATTAATCACCGCGCCGGGACTGATGACGGACGAGCAGGACGGACGCGGACGCATGCAAATTTGACGT
The DNA here is from genome assembly GCA_035295125.1 of Bryobacteraceae bacterium. GTDB lineage: Bacteria > Acidobacteriota > Terriglobia > Bryobacterales > Bryobacteraceae > JAICMB01. Next base: position 83,147 of record DATGJP010000075.1, read on the forward strand.
CCCAAGCAGATTCTGGGAAGTTAATTAGCAAGACTGGCTCGTAAGTTGTTGACGGATAATGATCTGTGCTTGTTACACTAACTTACTTGAATGCGTGAGCACATCTCTCCGGCTCGCTCGCTGAACGGCTCCGTTCACCTGCCGGGCGACAAATCGATCTCTCATCGTTATGCCATGTTGGCGTCCATCGCCGACGGAGCATCGCGATTGCGCAATTATTCAACGGGCGCGGACTGCCAGTCGACACTCGGCTGCGTGCAGGCGCTTGGAATTGACATAGAGAAGGACGGGAACGAGGTCGTTGTACATGGACGCGGGCCGGCTGGGTTGCGCGCGCCTTCCGCGCCGCTCGACGCGGGGAATTCGGGTTCAACGATCCGCATGTTTTCGGGCATTCTCGCGGCGCAGGAGTTCGTGAGCGAGATTGGCGGGGATGAGTCGCTATCGCGTCGGCCGATGGATCGCATTATGAAGCCGCTGGCCGAAATGGGGGCGCAGATTTCGGCGCGGGAAGGCCGCTATCCCCCGCTAACGATTCATGGCTCGAGACTGCGGCCGATCGAATACACGCTTCCGATGGCCAGCGCGCAGGTGAAGACGTGTGTGTTGTTCGGCGGTTTGTTCGCTTCTGGGCGAACGATTGTGAATGAACCGATCCGGACACGCGATCATTCCGAGCTGGCGCTGCGGGAGTTTGGCGCTGAGGTCGAGGTTCAGAAGCGGACGATTTCGCTTGAGGGGCCGGCGCATCTCAAGGCGCGCGATCTGTATGTGCCGGGCGATTTGTCATCCGCGGCCTTCTTCCTGGTGGCGGCTTTGATTGTCGAGGATGCGACGGTAGGGATTCACGGTGTCGGACTCAATCCCACGCGCACCGCCCTACTCGACGTTCTCGCGGGTATGGGCGCGGACATCAAGATTCTGAGGGTGGAGCAGACGGGTGGCGAACTGGTCGGGGACCTGGCGGTGCGAAATTCGAGGGTTCGCGGTGGGGTTTTGGAGGGTGCGCAGACGGCGGCTCTGATCGACGAAATTCCGGTTCTCGCAGTGTTGGGCGCTCGCAGCGAGGAAGGGCTGGTGGTCAAGGATGCGTCTGAATTGAGGGTCAAGGAGACGGACCGTATCGCGACCATTGCCGACAACTGCCGGCGCATGGGTGTAGAGATCGAGGTTTTCCCGGACGGGTTTCGGATTCCGGGTCAGCAGCGGTTTCGGGCCGCGGAGTTCGATTCCTTCGGCGATCATCGCATTGCGATGGCTTTTTCGGTGGCAGGTTTGGCGGCGGATGGTCCGTGCACGGTTGAGAATGCCGAGGCGGCGTCGGTGTCGTTTCCGGAGTTCTTTTCGATAGTGAGGCGTCTCGCCGGAGTGTGAGTTTCCAGCGCACCGCTTTGCACAATTCAAGTTCTCACTTAGATCCAAAAGGCCGGCTGAAGCCCGCTCCACCCTTCCACATGCTCCAAAGCCCTATAAAGACGCCAGAAATCAGCAGGCGGTTTCGCCTGCGCGTTTTCGTAAAAAGAATCAGAGTGACTTTGATTTCAGGAAATCGGCGGCCACGTCGGCGGGACGGCGGTGCTTTACGTCGACTTCGTAGTTCAGCTTGCGCATCTCGTCGCTCGATATTTTTCCGGACAACTCCTTGAGGGCGTCGGACAAACCGGAAAATCGCGACAGCGATTCGCTGCGCACGACGATCGAGGCCTGGTACGGGGGGAAAACGTGCTTGTCGTCCTGTAACACCTTGATGTCGGCAGTAGAAAGAATGCCGTCGGTCATGTTTCCCGCGGCCATGCTGACCTGCTTTTGCTCCAGCGCCGGGTAAAGCAGACCGAGATCCATCGATTTCTGCGATGCGGTCCAATGAATGTGATAACCGGCATTGAGCGCACCGAACCCGTCGGGGCGTTGGAGGAATTCGTATCCCGCGCCCAACACAAAGCCCTCAGTGTCGCGTCCAGCATCGCTTAATGTTTCAAGGTGACGGCGGCGAGCATCATCGCCGCGCACCGACATCGCAAACGAATCGTCGAAGCCGAGCGGATCGAGCCAGTCGAGTTGCATGGCGGCATAGCCTGATTTCACGCGCTCCAACACCGCCGCGGGATCGGTGCTGCCGCCCTGTTTGAGGACGTTCGTGAATGCCGTGCCGGTGTATTCGGGATACAGATCGATATCGCCTTTGAGCAGTGCCTGGTGCGCCAACAATGTCCCGCCAAGGTCCAGCTTGCGCTCGATTGGCTGCTTCAAACGATGCTCCAGGTGTTGAGCGATGAGTTCGCCGAGCACGACCTGCTCCGTGAAATTCTTTGAAGCGACTACGACGCGGTCTCTTTTCGAGCAGCCGGCCGCGATCATCGCGGCGCACGTCAGGAGACTGCAAATCGTTTTTCGATCCACCCCAATCCTCCATCACACAGTAGCGCGAGCAAGGCTGCCGGCACGGCGCCCGCGAGCATCTGGGTCTTGTCGAGCGATGCGATCCCGCGGAAAATGAAAACGCCCAGTCCACCGCCACCGATTGCGGCGGCTATGGTTGCCGTCCCTACTGTGGTCACCGTCGCGATGCGAATTCCCGCGAGGATGGTTCGGGCGGCCAGCGGGAATTCGACCTGCCACAGCAGTTGCCGGTCCGTCATTCCCATCGCGATGGCCGATTCGCGAACCGCGGGATTCACTTCGAGAATGCCCGTCAGCGTGTTTCGCAGAATCGGGAGCAAAGCATAAAGGATGAGCGCCACGATGGCGGTCCGCTTGCCGATGCCGCCGATGTACTGGATCGGGATCAGCAGCCCGAATAACGCCAGGCTCGGGACGGTTTGCATGACGCCGGCGAAGCCGAGCAGCCAGGGGCGAAGGTTCGCCCGGCGGCTCAGAAGGATGCCCGTTGGGACGCCGATCAGGATCGCGATCACCATCGATATCACAACGATCAGGATGTGCTCGCCGGTGAGGTCGAGAATGTCGCGGGCCAGGCCGGTGGTCATGCGGAGGCCAGAAAGGTTCGTGCTTCCGGCGTGTCGGCGCGTAGAAATTCGTCGGGTGGCGCCAGAACTTCGAGTTTGCCCTGATGCATTAGGCCGATGCGCGAGCCCAGACGCAAAGCCTCGCGCACATCGTGAGTGACGAATATAGACGTCGTTGCGAACGAGCGCCGCAACTCCAGGAATTGGTTCTGAAGGTCCTGCCGTGTGACGGGATCGACAGCTCCGAACGGCTCATCGAAAAGCAGGATCTTAGGATCGGCGGCCAGTGCGCGGGCCACGCCAACGCGCTGGCGTTGACCCCCCGACAACTCGCGGGGAAAGCGCGCCAGGAACTGCTCGGGTGTGAGGCCAACCTGCTGCAGAAGACTTGAAGCGCGCGTTCGAATCTTGTCTTCCGGCCAGCCTTCTAGCCGTGGCACCAGGCCGACGTTGCGCTCGATCGTGAAGTGCGGGAACAGCCCCACCTCCTGGATCACATAGCCAATGCTGCGCCGAAGCCGAATCAGATCCCACGCAGTGGTCGGCTTTCCTTCGACGAGCACCTCGCCTGACGTCGGAAAAATCAGCCCATTGACCATCTTGAGAGCGGTAGTTTTGCCGGATCCGCTACGCCCGAGCAGGGCGAGCGTTTCTCCCGCGGGAACCTCCAGGTTCAAACGATCGAGGATCAGGTGTGAGCCGATGCGAAACGATACATCGCGGAAGACAACCGGCGAACCTGTGGGCATCAGGCCGCGAACCAGAGCGTCTCCGCAAACGGCCAGTCCGCATCGAACCACGTGTTTTGGACGGTAAAGCCGGTCGCACGGGCCATTTCGCCCAATTCATCCGGGGTGAATTTGTGTGACGATTCCGTCCAGATGGTCTCGCCGTCGCGGAATCGGATGGTGCAGCCTGCGTGGGGAATGGACACGACCTGATCGCCAGTTGAGCGCAGATGCATCTCGACACGATGCTCTGCCGCGTTGTAGCGCGCCTCGTGCTGAAATCGACGCAGGTTGAAGTCTCCACCCAGTTCGCGGTTAATCCGGCCCAGCAGGTTGAGATTAAACGCCGCCGTCACACCCGTAGGATCGTCGTAGGCAGCCAGCAATTGAGACTCGGGCTTTACAAGATCGGCTCCGAGAAGCAAAGCATCACCCTTCACTAGGAGGCCCCGCAAATCCGAGAGGAACGTCCTGGCGCAAGGGCGCTCGAAGTTGCCGATTGTGCTGCCCAGAAAGAGCACGAACATCCGCGAACCCGCCGGGCGATGCACCGTGATTCGTTCGATGCCTTCGAGGTAGGTGGCGGGAATGGGAATCACTCGCGCGACGATGTCCAACTCGCGGGCGCAGCGGGCCAGGGCGCTGCCCGACACGTCGATCGGATAATACGTAATCTCGGGGTTCAGGAGGGAGAAGGCTTCAAGGAGCGGGCGGGTTTTAAGGCCGCTGCCGCTTCCCAGTTCGGCGACAGTCACCGAGCTTCCGACCGCCTGAGCCATTTCCGCCGAATGCCCGCGCAGAATGCGCTCGTCGGCGCGCGTCAGGCCGTATTCCGGGAGGTGCGTGATGGCGTCGAAAAGAGCCGATCCAAGGCTGTCGTACAAGTACTTCGAATGCAGCTCCTTCTGCCCAGGCCGGTTGAGGCCTGCGCGGACATCGGCTGCGAACTGCTCCAGCGCTTCGCGGCGCTCAATTGTCGACGAGACGGAAGGTTGCATACACGTACGGGTAGTTGGGTCGAAACCAGTTCCGGAACGATCGGCGCAAGAAGCGTGCCGCGGTGCGTGGCGATGCGCCTTTTACGACGTAATGCTCGCCATCGAAGAAATCCTGAGAATATCCAGGGTAGAACGGGAAAGAATGAAAGCCGGGGAACGGGCCGAAGACGGTCGAGGTCCACTCCCAGCCGTTGCCGATCAGTTGAGAGACGCCGAAGGCGCTGTCGGTTTGTGGTGTGGCGTCGACGTCGGCGGGATCCCAGCGGGAGAAATCGAATGCGCCACGAATCGGCGAGTTTTCACTCCATGGATAAGAACGTTCATCGCCGGCAGGGGTACCAAAGGCCGCACGATGGAATTGGGCTTCTGTCGGAAGCGCCTTACCAGCCCATTTTGCGTAGGCCGCCGCCTCTTCCTGTGTCACGTAAACGGGGGCGCGCAGCGGCAACGGAATGCGGCTGAACATCCCGCGGTAAAACCACTCGCCGCTGTGATTCTCCCAGAAGTGCGGCGGGCGGGCACCCTCGCGGACGAAGCGGAGATAGTCCTCATTCGTCACTTTGTAGCGGCTGATGCGGAAAGCGGGTACTTCGACTTTGTGCTCGTCGAATTCGTTATCCCAACCGAACTGTTCGCGCGGCTGGCCGAGAGTCACGACGCCGGCCGGGATTTCGATCATTTCGAACCGGCTGATGTCGATGCCTGATTCGCCGGAATGGCCCACTATTTCTGCTGTGGGCGACTTCCGGTCGTGAGGCAGGTTGTGCATCAGGTACGCGAAAGTCTCGGCGTGCATCAGGCGATGCTCGATGGCAGTCTGCACGATGTGGGACGGAGTATCGCCGAGCGCGCGATCGAGCGTTTCCCGAACGCGAGCATTGTAGGATGCCACTTCGGCGCGCGAGGGCCAGTCGGAGACCTTGTCGGCCGGCTGTTTCCCGGGTTCGGGATCAATGCCAAAGGCGAAGAGCCGGTCGAATGTGGGTTGAAACGACGGGAGGTCCAGGGTTGTCCGGGCAATCAGATTCCAATCGAACGCTTCCAGGTGCCCTAGGTAAAAGATCAGGCGATGACGTTCGGGAACAGGACGGTCGTAAACCGCCTCCGGGGATAGCAGCTCAAACAGCTCGTCCGTGCGGGAGCGTGCCGCCGCAAGCTCGGCAGCGAAGCCAGTCGCCATACGTACCTCCTCCAAGTACGTACTTCAAGACTAGCATCGAAGCCGTTCGGTTTCGCGAGATGTTACTGGGAACCGCCGCCGCCGCCGGAGGGCTGGGCTTCCGATGTTTGACCCGGCCACTTGGACTTATTTCGGTTGGTGCGCCAATAAGCGTCGCCCCACCATTCCTCGCCGGTCGCTTTCTTGTCGACGCTCTTGGTGGACGTCGATGTTGCTACGGCTGGAGCCCGTTTTTGGTCGTCAATCTCGGAGTTGATTGCCGAGATCGTGCTTGTGGCGGCGCGGAAAGTCACCATTCCAGTGCCGGTTTCGCCCTCTTTGTAAGTGACGGTCAGCAGGCGCGTTCCTTTGCCGAGATGCGGAACCGGAACCTTCCAGAGATGATGGCCAGGCGTTTCTCCGATTTCAGTACGAATAATCCGGTTATAAGGAAGATCGAAATCGGCGCGGCCGTAGCGGAAGTGCAGGCCGTTGGCGGTGGCGGCATCGAGCGTACCCATCGTATTCAGCGGGATTATTTTGGTGGTACCTCCCACGAATTCGACGTCCGGCACGGTGGCGGCCATCAGGCCCAGGGATAAGCCGAAAGCGGTGATGGCGACTGGAACAGAAAGGCGCATAGGACACATCTCCTCGCTGGTACTATCGTCGAGGCGGTCCCGGAACTTTAGACTGGGTAGAGCTATTCCACCGTGACAGGACGGTCGAATATGACGTCGAGCGTCGTGCCCTGACGCAAGTCGACCTCGTGGCCTCGGGTCATCATGACTGTGGCGAGTCCGACAGCGGCTCCCGCGGCACCGCCGATGCCGGCGCCTTTCCAGTTTCTGTCCGCCAAACCTCCGATCGCCGCGCCCGAACCGGCCAGAATCGCGATGCGGCCCGCGTCGGCCATCTTCTGACCGCCTTGCTGGACGATGTTTTCATCGCGGACCGCCTGTTGAGCTGAGTCGTTGGAGTCAACGGAGCTGAGATGCGGGTTAATCTTGATGTTCTTTCCACCGGGCAGGGTGAGACTGTCCAGACGGATCGCAATTTCGGCACGTCCTTTCACACGGCCGCTCGGCTTCGCTTCGGCGACCTGGCCCTGCACGTAGGTGTGGACAGGCACCAGGATGGCCCCGCCGACGGCAATTGGGCTGGCGGTTTCCATATAGACGTAATCGCCCTGACGGGCGGTCTTCGTGTTGACGGAGTTGGTCATGCGGAGCAGCACATGTGTGCCTGCGGGAATGTCCGCCGCAGCCGCTACCAGGGTAAGTCCGGCGAGAAGGATGACTGTGCGAGTAGTGGTACGCCCGCTCATGGAGGTGTTCCTCTGATTTAGGGTAACCTGACTGGCCATGGTGGCATTCATTCATGGGTTGTTCCATACATTTCTTGATTTGCCGGGCGTGCCGGCGCTTATTGTGGATTTGCCAGGTTATGGACGGAATCACGCGACGAAGGCCCTCTCGATCCGCTCAGCGGCTGAATTTGTGCGGGACCAGATCCGGGCCAGCGGCTGCGAGAGGGTCCATATCGTCGCTCATTCGATGGGCGGCGCCGTCGCGGTGCTGCTTGCCTATGAACATCCGGAGCTCGTAGCGTCGTTGATCAACGTGGAAGGCAACTTTACTTTGAAAGATGCTTTCTGGTCGGGGAAGATCGCGGCCATGGACGAGACTGAAGTGGAAGCACTGCTTACGTCGTATCGTGCGGACACGGACGGTTGGCTCGCGGGTATCGGTATCGAGCCGAACGAGCAACGGATGGCCGCGGCGGAACGGATGCTCGCGTCACAGTCTGCCGACACGGTTCAGACGATGGCGCGTTCGTTAATCGAAGTGACGGCAGCGCCGGATTATCTCGAGAAAGTGCGAACCATTGTGGATCGCGGGACAATCTTTCATCTGCTGGCGGGAGAACGGTCGCGCGATGAGTGGGATGTGCCGGATTTTGTGCTACAACGCGCAGCTAGCATGACGATTCAGCCGGGAGCCGGACACATGATGATGCTGGAAGATCCGGCCGCCTTCCTGCAGTTGGTTGGGCAGCTCAGCCGTTGATCTCGCTCATCCACGGCCGCCCCGACGTGGTAGAACCCACGCGGGCCCTCTGGTGTTGCCTGGCGTAGTGTTGTGTGATGTCGTGGCTTTGCGGAATGGCTTCGGCGCCGGCTTCTCCGTAGAACCCGAGCGCAAAGCGTTCGCGAATGGTGCGGACGCGTCCTCCGGGGCGAAGTCGTGCTTCGGTACCGAAAGCCTGATATCCCTGCCGCCGCAATTCGTACGCGTTGACACAGTCCGGTCAATCCCCCGCCCAAAATAAGCACGCGTCGGAAGGCCCGCAGCGCTCCGGGCGGCCGACCCGTGCAGCGCCGGGACAGCCGCCGCAAGGCCGCTGAGAAAAGTTCGCCGGGTCTTCCTGGCGGGGTCTTATCGATATTATGCGATCGGGGTCGGAGGAACAAGCGCGGATCTGGTACTCTCGCCCTTATGAAATGTCGCATCGCAATGTGGGTTACCGCTGCACTGCTTTCCCCGGCGGCCCTTCTATGTGCGCAGAACAAGGCCGACAAGAATGCCGATTTGGGCTTTAAAGACACGCCGATGTTGCCCAACCAGCCGTGGCACGTGCACGATCCGGACCGTCCCTATCCGCGCGTTGTGACTCCGGGCACCGCGAGCACGCCGGACCAGATCGGACAGACGCCGTCGGACGCCATCGTACTGTTCGACGGCAAGGATCTATCGCACTGGGTTTCCAGTAACGGCGGCGCGCCGGGTTGGAAGCTGCACGACGGATTTGTCGAAGTTGTGGATGGAACGGGCGATCTCGTGAGCAAGGAGAAATTCGGCGATGCGCAGTATCACGTCGAATGGGCTGCGCCGCCCGATATCACGGGACACAGCCAGTCGCGCGGAAATAGCGGGTTCATCATGATGAGCCACTATGAAGTACAGGTTTTGGATTGTTACCAGAATCCGACTTATGCGGATGGGTCTGCGGGGGCGATTTACGGCCAATGGCCGCCGTTGGTAAATCCGTGCCGCAAGCCGGGGGAATGGCAGACGTACGACATCATCTTTGAAGCGCCACATTTCGAAAATGGCAAGCTGACCAAGCCGGCTTACGTCACGGTGTTCTTTAACGGTGTTGTGGTTCACAACCATAAAGAGATCATGGGTGCGATGGTGTATCGGCAAGTCGCAACATACACGCCTCATGGCGAGGAAGAACCGCTGCTGTTGCAGAATCATCATGAGAAGACGCGATATCGGTATGTTTGGGTGCGCCGGTTGGGTGGTTACGACCAGAAGTAGACGAGGCCTCGCTAGGGATGTGGGAAGGGTGGAGCAGGCGGTCGACCCTGCCTTTCGACTCCGGATTTCAGCGGGAAATCGAGGCCAGCATTTTGTCGAATGCCGCCTGGTGCGCGGTTACTGTCTTCTTTGGCCCAGTGAACTTGAAAAACACGTTGCCTTGCGGAGCCTCGACAATCGCTCCCAGCAACCGGTAATTCGACTGCGAGGCGTGGGATGCCGCCATTGGGCCGCCCATCCCGAGGTACGTGCCAGAGATGTCAATCGTGGTGACGGCGAAACCGTTGATGGTTCGTTTCTTCGTGTCGGCGGCGGGCGGCTTGCCTCCGGTTGCTTCGAACTGCCCGATCCAGCGCTGGATGTTCGCGTCGATGGCGCCACCCTGGCCACTGCCGAAGAAGTACACAGCGCATTCCCCGGCGTCCTTGTCACCAGCGGTGGGTGGAACGTCGTAGGTGGCGACTCGCATGGCGCGTTGTGCCTGCGCTTTCCACGTCGAGGGCACGGTCCAGTGTATGCCGGCGGCGCCGTCAGCCCACGCTACAGAAGCTGCAAATGCCAGGCTCAATGCCGCGGCGGCACAACGAATGCGACGCGTTATCATGTGCAATATCGTAGCAGTTGAATCAAACCGTCCTGCTCCGGTAAACGTCTTTACGATAGGATGATGGTCAGATCCAGATGCTGAGGTTCGTTCGAGTCCTCGCCCTATTGTGCATCGCCACCGTTCTCGCGAGCGCCGAATGCATGGCGCAGTGCTCTGTTCGGATGTGCTCGCCACAGCCTCAGCAGCAACAACCGGCGCATTGTCACCATCACCCAGGGAAATCGAGCAACACGCCGCCATGCCCTCACCAGCAGGCATATGCGAAGAGCCCGTCCTATTCATTGCCCGGCCCCTCCGCAGCCGCGGTTGCCTTACAACCTGCCGCTGACCCCGCGGTCGTAGCCGCGGGTGTGATGGTTATGTCCTGGCATTATGTTCAGCATCCGCCGCCGGTGGCTCCCGACCCGACCTCCCTTTCCGTCCTTAGAGTCTGAGAATCCTCCTTCGAGCGCTCATACGAGCTCCATGGGAAGGAGGAGGAAATGGCTCGAAAAAGCTTGCTGTTGTTGTGTCTGTGCATTCCCGCACCGGGACAAATGCAGATGCAAATGCAAACGAATGAAGCCGGGATGTTTCTGATGAACGAAGCATCCGGCACAAGCGAAAATCCGCAATCGTGGCAGATGCCGATGTTCATGCCTCGGCTCGGGTCGTGGAATGTGATGCTGATGGGGCAGGCATTCATTGCCGACACCCAACAATCCGGACCGCGGGCGGGAGACAAGCTATACTCCACGAACGCGCTGATGGGAATGGCCGAACATGCCGCCGGCCGCGGCAGTTTCGGCTTCGATCTGATGCTGAGCCTGGAGCCGGCGACCATCACCGACAGGCGTTATCCGGAGCTTTTCCAAACCGGCGAAACCGCTTATGGCCGGCCGATTGTCGACGGGCAGCATCCGCACAATTTCATCATGGGCCTGGGGTTTCATTATGCGCATCCGGTGGGCGAAGACACCATTGTGCAGCTCTATTACGCTCCGGTTGGCGATCCGGCGCTTGGGCCTGTCGCGTATCCGCATCGCGCCTCCGCGGCTGAGTTGCCGCAGGCGACGCTCGGTCATCACTGGCAGGATTCGACGCATATCGCATACAACGTCGTCACGGCGGGAATCCGGCACAAGAAGGTGCAACTGGAGGCCAGCGGTTTTTACGGAACCGAACCGGGCGAGAATCGCTGGACGCTCGACTTCGGGCCGATGAACTCCTGGGCGACACGATTGTCGTTCTTTCCGAGCAAGAATTGGGAGCTTCAGATGTCGACCGGCCGGATCGCGAAGCCAGAGCGCGAGCAGCCGGGTGATGTGATGCGTTCGACGGCGTCCGTCATGTATTCAAAGCCGCTGGGAAACAGCAACTGGTCGACCACCCTGCTTTGGGGACGCAATCACGATACGTACACCCATCACGATCTGAATTCGTATCTCGCGGAGTCGGTGCTGCCGTTTGCAGGCCGTAACTTTCTGACCGGACGTATCGAACTTGTCGATAAGGACGAACTATTTGCCGACGACCCGGTGGAGGCTGCGGTTGCGCGAACGGCCGGGGCCACGTTCCGAATCCGGGCATACACAGCGGGGTATACCCGCGACATCGCACAAGTGTTCGGAGTGGTTGAGACGGGCATTGGCGCGAACGTTACGGGCTACTCTCTGCCCTCCACGATTAGGCCGTTTTATGGGAACCATCCTGTCGGCGTGACGGTTTACTTAAGGCTTCGTGTGAAGCCGAGCGCATAGACTTTCAGGAGATGATCAACATGAAGATATTTGCAATCGCGTTTGCCTGCGGCGCGCTTTTTGCCGCGGAGGGAACACAGACGTTTGAAGGTGTCATCACTGACACGATGTGTGGCGCCAAACACACCATGATGCCGGGCAAATCCGACGATGAGTGCATTCGAGCCTGTCTCAAGCATTCCAGCAGTCAATATGCGCTGTATGACGGCAAGACAGTGATGCGGCTCAGCGATCAGAAGTCCCCGGCAAAGCTCGCGGCGCAGAAGGTCAAGGTCACGGGCACGTACAATGAAAAGACCAAGACGATCAAAGTGTCGTCGATGGAGGCGTCAAACTGAACATGAAAAAAGTACTTCTATTTGCCACTGTCGCTTTTGCTTCCCTGTTGCTTGCGCACGAAGAACACAAGGGCGGGAAGCCCATCACATTAACCGGTCAGGTTGTGGATACCGGCTGCTACATATCGCATGACAGCAAAGGGCCCGATCACGAGAAGTGCGCCATGGCGTGCGCAAAGAAAGGCGTCCCGCTTGCAATTGTGGATAGTACGGGCAAGCTCTACCTGCCGGTCGCCATGGACCATACCAATCAAAACGATAAGCTGATGCCTTTCATTGAGAAGAAGGTGAAGGTTACCGGAACGGCGTTCGATAAGGGCGGTCTTAACAGTATTGCGATCAAGACCATCGAGGCGGCCGAATAAGTAAACGGCAGAATGGCATGCATTCCCCCTTCCCGCGAGTCGTTGGAGGCGCTTCGTAAGCTGCGCAATGTCGCGGCTGAGCGCGGCGAGGAGTGCCTTAGCGCTTTGCTGGCCGGCATTGACCTTTATGTGTCGTTAGGGCAGGAGATAGAACTGCTTCAGATGATGCGGGATTATTCCGCAAGTTTGCGGGAGTCCGTCGAGGGAACTCCAAGCCCCGAGGATCTTAAGCGGCTTTATGATGATAACGACGAGGACACGGGGAAAAGCTAGCAAACCGGCCTGGCTGAAGTCTGTTCCACCAAGACCTAGTCACCCACGACCGTCACGGTGATTTCGCGATCACGCGGCCGGTCGTCAAAATCGCAAAGAACAATTTGTTGCCAGGTTCCGAGGCCGATCTCTCCGTTGATCACAGGATACGCTTTGGCAGTTCCCAATAAGGCGCTGCGCAGATGCGAATACCCGTTGTCATCTCCCCAGCGAGCATTGTGCGCATAGTCCGAGGTAGGCGGTGCGATGCGATCGAGTGCCCGCTTCAAATCGGACACACAGCCTGGCTCGTATTCAAGCGTCGTGATGCCGAGTGTCGATCCCCGTCCGGAGATATTTGCAATCCCCGTCTGAACACGACTCTCGCGCACGATTGCCGCAACATGGGTTGTGATGTCGATCACGTCACAATGTCCCTTGGTCGGCAAATGGAAAGTTCTTTGGTGAGCGGGCATACACAGTCAGTACCAGGACTTACACCGGCGGTCAACACGTAAGGTATCCTAGGGAGTGCATCGTATTCACAAGCCGCTGTCTTTCCAGTAACTTAGGGATGTGGGCGGAAAAATCTACCGTGACTTTGCGCGCAATATTTCCGCGCGTTCGTGCGCGCACTCGGCAAATCAACGGTTTACGACTATTGGCAGATGTGTTGCTATAAAGGGACGGCGAAGGAGAGGTTTATGACAACTTCCAAGGTTCAAGCGATGTTGGCCACAGCGGCGATCGTGTCGTTGGGCAGCTGGGGATGCGCGACGAAGAAGCATGTTCGTGAAGCCATTGCGCCAGTACAACAGCAAGTCAATGACGTGCAAAAACAGACGTCGGATAACAAGACGGCGATCGGTGACCTGGATCGTCAAGTAGCCACGGCCGATGAGAAAGCGACCGATGCGGGACGCAGGGCGTCTGACGCGGCCAAGGCGGCTGCTGACGCGAACACTGCAGCCCAGGAGGCGCAGCAGCGTGCCGACTCGGCGAACACTCTGGCTCAGCAGGTCAATTCGCGGGCAGATCATCTCGAGCAGAACTTCGCGAATCTTGATAATTACACGCTTGTGAACACACAGCAGGTGTTCTTCAAGGTTGGACAGAGTGTGCTCACCAAAGACGCGAAAGATCAACTCGATACAGCCATTGCGAACATGTCGAATCCTCACAACATCATTATTGAGGTGGAAGGCTTCACGGATCGCACCGGCAGCAAGTCGTACAATCTCGAACTAGCACGGCGCCGCGCGGATGCAGTCGTGCGTTACCTGACGGTCGAAAAGAACATTCCGCTGCGCGAAATCCGTCAACTGGGTGTCGGGAGCGACTTCCCGAACGCCGCCAACAAGACCCGGGCCGAACGGAAAGAAAACCGTCGTGTCGATGTCAAGGTATATGCCTTGAACCTGAGCGGCACTGCGGGAGCGTCGGCGTCGAGCGATGCAAATCGGACGAACTCGGGCGCCAGCGACCGCACGCGGACCCCGGTGCCGGACCAGAAGTAAATAATACTTCCTTCAGGGGTCGGTGTTCTTGCCGGCCCCTTCTTCCCTCTTTTCTTCCCTTCGACAATTTACTTGCTTTCCTGATTGACGTCGTCGCTTTTGTGCGCTTACCATAAAAGCTGTTCCAGGGTTCTCGCCGGTAACGGCGGGTGAAAAGGGAAGCGGGTGTAATTCCCGCACGGTCGCGCCACTGTGAACAGCGAGCGAATCGGCTTCGAATGGGCCACTGTTCTTTCGGGAATGGGAAGGCTGCCGGCTTCGCGATGACCTGTGAGTCAGGAGACCTGCCTTGGCGACTAGGCTTGTGCCACGCTTCGCTAGAGGGCAATGGTAAAAGGTGCCGACGTTAGGCTCTTCCCGCCTTAGATCCTCTTTTCCAGCGATAGTACGGCCAGGCAGAACGGGAGGCGCGGTACCTCGTCATGCTGACGCTCGTCCTCGGCGGCGCACGGAGCGGCAAGAGCCGCTTTGCGCAATCGTTGTGCGCGGGCGGTGAACGAGTCGCCTATATCGCCACGGCTCGCCCCGAAGACGACGAGATGGTGGAGCGAATTGAGCGGCACCGTCGAAATCGTTCCTCAAGCTGGTTGAGTGTCGAGGAGCCTCTGGCCATCGCCGATGCGGTGGAGCGTTGCGCCCGCGACTGCGATTTCATCCTGCTGGATTGCCTCACGGTGTGGCTCAGCAATGTTCTTTGGGCGCATCGCACCGAGACCTCGGTGGAACGACTGCGCCTCGAGGCGGCGAAGCACCTGACTCGATTGCCGCGCGCGGCGCGATCCACGAACCTGGTCGTCGTCACGAATGAAGTCGGCTCAGGCGTAGTGCCTGTTTCCGACGTCGGGCGGCGCTTCCGTGATCTGCAGGGCTGGCTGAACCAGGATGCGGCCGCATTGGCGGATTCTGTCTACCTGGTCGTCGCAGGCATACCGCTGCGGATCAAGCCTCGGGAGGCGGGGGCGTGAGCGTTCCGCGACTGGTTATCGCAGGTACCCATAGCGGCGTCGGGAAGACCAGCATAGCTGTCGGGCTTATGGCCGCATTGTGCCGGCGAGGGTTGCGCGTTCAACCTTTCAAGATTGGACCGGACTTCATTGACCCCAGCTTCCACCGCCTGGCGTGTGGGCGCGCGAGCCGCAATCTGGATGGCTGGATGCTGTCGCGCAAGACAAACCTGGACATTTTCGCCACCGCGTCGAAGGATGCACACGTGGCTGTCGTCGAAGGCGTCATGGGGCTCTTCGATGGACGCGATCCTTTAGACGAGGCAGGCTCCACGGCGGAAATGGCGAAGTGGCTCGGCGCGCCGGTGGTGCTGGTCACGGATACCTCCGCGATGGCTCGTAGCGCGGCCGCGCTGGTTCGCGGGTTCGAGTGTTTCGACCCGGAGTTGGACGTTTCGGCGGTGCTGTGTAATCGGGTCGGAGGCCCAGGCCATGCCGACATCCTGCGTGACGCGATTCAGTCACGATGCCAATCGACCCCGCTTGGATTCCTGCCGCGAGATGAAAGCATCGCGCTGCCGGAGCGTCATCTTGGGCTTGTGATGGCCGACGAAATCCTGTCATTGGATCGTCTGGATGCATTGGTGGCCTGGATCGAGGCCAGCACCGATATTCATGCCCTGCTGAAACTCGCCGAGGAGAGTTCGCGGGAAATCGAGGGGACTGTGGCGACTCGGCCGGCCATGCCGGTACGTGTTCGAATTGGCGTGGCGCGCGACCAGGCGTTTTGTTTCTACTATCAGGACAATCTCGACCTGCTCGCCGCGAACGGCGCGGAACTGGTCGAGTTCAGTCCTCTGGCGGACGCGGATTTGCCTGGGGATCTGAGCGGACTCTATCTTGGCGGCGGTTACCCCGAGATTCATGCGGCTGGTCTCAGCACCAACGAAGGCATGCGTTCGGCAATTCTCGAGTTTGCAAAAGCCGGTGGACCGATTTACGCGGAGTGCGGTGGATTCATGTATCTCACCGAAGCGATCGTCGACGCAGGCGGGGTGGAACACCCAATGGCCGGTTTATTTCCCACGCGGGCGCGGATGCAGAACGGGCTCGCGGCACTCGGCTATCTGGAAGCGGAGACCACTAAGGGCGATCGCATACGCGGTCACGAATTCCGGTATTCGCTCATTGATCCGATGCCGCCGTCAGTTGCGCGGTATTTCACATTGCACGGACGGCGCGGCGAACAAGGCGAAGGGTACTGTGTGGGACGCGTGCTTGCGGGGTATGCTCATTTGCATTTCCGCTCCTGTCCTGATTTTGTTACTCGCTTCGTTCAGTCTTGCGTAGATTTCAAAAATCATGAGAACACGGCTGAAAACTGATATGTGGTGTTCGCGTACCGTCGGATTCTGCCGGCCTTCCGGCTGTTTAGAGACCCAGTCAATTCGTTTTGGGAGTGAGGCAGGATGTGGAAGGGTGGCCCTCGCGTTTTCGCCTGCCTTTGGACCTGACCGAGAACGCAGGGACGATTTCGCATGTGCATGCCCGGTGTTGCTTCGCGGCGCTTCGACGGTTCAAAAGACAGGCGAAACCACCTGCGCCGCAACGCAGCATAGCCGCAACCAACGGAAACTCCCGGGTTGGAAAAGGTGGGACACGCGTTTTCGCCTGTCCTTTCCCGGCGAAGTCGAAAGGCAGGCTGAAGGCCTGCTCCTCACTTCCGCATCCTCCAAAGCGTCGCGGGACGCGAGAAATCAGAGGCTGTGTAATACCCTCCACAATCCTGACCAGCGCGGAGTTTTTGCTCGCGCCATACGAAAACTAAGTGACAGCGGCCTGAGGGCGGCGGTACTGCTGGGATTCGTCACCGCGGGGCTGAGCCACGCAGCTTCCCTTCATGGGACTGTCAAAGACCCGCAAGGGCACACCGTTCCGGGTGCGACGATTACGTTGCTATCGCGCACGGGCGTCGAAGGAACCACGACCACGACCGATGCCGCCGGTTCGTATCAATTCGACAATATCGCCCAAGGTGAGTACATCCTCCGCGCCACCTCCGCCGGTTTCGCTACCTATCTCGCCGATGATGTCCGGCTGACATCCACACCTCGAGCTATGGATATCGCCCTGCCCCTGGCCGGCCTGCATCAGGAGGTGGTCGTTACGGCGTCGAGCACGCCGCAGACTCCTGAGACGGTGTCCAAGGAGACGTCGGTAATCGATGCGTCGGAAGCCCGCGAGCGTAATGCTTTCGCTCTTACGGACGTCGTCGCGTTCACGCCGGGGGTTCGCGTCGAACAACTTGGAGGCACCGGCGCGTTTTCAGCAATCCAGATTCGGGGGATGCGCGACCAGGATATGGCTGTACTGGTGGATGGTTTGCGGCTTCGCGACGCGGCCGCAACACAAGGCGATGCATCCGGGCTCATCGAAGACCTGCTGTTTACCAATGGCGACCGTGTGGAGGTGCTGCAGGGTTCGGGCTCGTCTCTTTACGGCACGAACGCAATCGGGGGCGTAGTCAACGTGATTACCGACGAAGGGGGCGGCAGAACACGAGGCAGCTTCCTCGCCGAAGGTGGATCGCTGGGGACGTTTCGCGGCCGCGCGCAACTGGCCGGCAGTTTTCTACACGACCGAATCCAATACAGCGGCGGCTTCGCCAGTGTCGATGTCGTTAACGGCGTAGACGGCGACTCGCCGTTCCGCGATAACAGCATACAGGGCCGCGTAACCTTTCACCTTTCTCCATCCGTGCGCCTCATTGCCCGGCTGTACGCGGGCGATTCGTTTACAAAGCCGAAGACATCGCCATCCACCATCGGCGACCTCCCGGCAGCGGGGATCATTGACGCAGTCCCGCTTTCCGATGCGCAACTGCGGCTGTATGAGGCGGGCACACCTGCCGAGCAATTGGTCGCTGGGAGTGCGACGTTCATTCCTTCGACGGACAATCCCGACTGGACGCGCGCAGCGCGCTTCCTGGACGGCGCCCTTATCCTCAACGGTCAGCTCTCCCCGCATTTTGACTATTCGGCCAGCTATCAAATCCTCTCGAACAGCCGCAGGTACGGCGACGGACCCGCGGGCGTCGACTTTCAGCCGCTGGCGAGCACCCGGTCGATCTATGACGGGCGAATTCAAACCGCGAATGCACAGATGAATTACCGCGCCGGATTCAATCTGCTGAGTGCCGGCTATGAGTTTGAGAGCGAGAGCTACGCCAACGACAATACCGACGCGTCGAATGCCTTAGCAACGTCAGGCGTCAATATCACACAGCGAAGCAACGCGTTGTTCGTGCAGGACCAGGTGCGGCTCTTCGGCGACCGTTTGCAGCTTTCAGGCGCTTTCCGCGCGCAATACTTCACACTCGATCGGCCGATATTCAGCCCGCTCGCGGCTGCTCCCTTCCAGGGCTCTGCTTTTCCGTCACCGCCCGCTGCGTATACCGGTGACGGTTCGGCAGCCTATCTCTTCCGGAAAACCGGGACCAAGATTCGCGGGCACGTCGGCCGCGGCTACCGGGCGCCATCGTTGTATGAGCGATTCGGGACGGGTTACGACCCGACTTTTGGATATTCGGTTTTCGGCAGTCCGGGCTTGAAACCGGAGCGCGCGATAGCCTTCGATGCCGGTGTCGACCAGACTCTGCTCGGCGGGCGGGCGCGGATCTCGGCGTCATACTTTTACACCAGCCTGCAGCAAGTCATTATCTTCGACGTGACCGAGCTGTTCGGTTACCGCAACACGCTGGGCGGCCTTTCGCGGGGTGTGGAGGTGAGCGGCACCATATCGCCGACGCGATCGATGCAGATTTCGGCCGCATACACGTATGTCAATGCTGCCGAACGCACGGCCGTCGACGGGGTGTTCCGGATGTTCGCCGTTCCGCGAAATCAGTTTTCTCTGTTTGCTACGCAGCAAGTTGGCCGTCGTGTGCTGCTGACGCTCGATACACTGGTTTCGGGTACGTACCTCGCGCCGATCTTCGGGTTCTCGACTCGCGTTTATCAATTTGACGGTCCGCAGCGTCTCAATGTAGGGGCGAGCTACCGGCTGCCGCTCGCGGAGTCTCGGGCAGTACGGTTCTTTGCGCGCGCTGAGAACATTACGGGGCAGCGCTACTTTGAACAGGGATTCGTGACGCCGGGACGGACAGGAATCGGAGGGGTTCAATTTGAGTTTTAGCCTTCGCCTTGCCGCCGCGCTTGTGGCCTTTGTTGCCGCGAATGCCGCTCCGCCGCCGCAGCGAATCGTCTCCGCGTCGCCCAATGTGACCGAAATCCTGTATGGCGTTGGCGCCTTTAATCGCGTGGTTGGTGTTACGGAGTTTTGCACGTATCCGCCCGAAGCGAAAAAACTACCGCGCATTGGCGGTTGGGAGAGCAATAACCTCGAAGCCGTTGTTGCGCTTCGCCCGGACATCGTAATCCTGACTGAGCCGCAGGCCCCATTCATGGAATCGCAGCTCCAGAAGTTGGGTTTACATACGCTGGCCGTGCCGAGTCAACGCCTGGACGACGTTTTTAAAGCAATTGCGATGATTGGGCGTGTAACCGGCCATGAAACGCAGGCGGCAGAGTTGGAGAAGGATATGCGCGCCAAGCTCGACGCCGTACGCAATCGGACGAGTAAACTTCCACGCCGGCGCGTCCTCCTGGTGGTCGATCGAACTCCTGGCACCTTACGCGACCTCATCGTCGCGACCAAGGGCAGCTTCCTCGCCGATTTGCTTGTGATCGCAGGCGGTGAGTGCGTGGGCGAGCCCTCAAATCAAGGCTACGAGAGGATCAGCAAGGAGGCAATCGTAGCCTTGGATCCGGACCTGGTGGTCGATTTCGTTCACGGTTCGAAAGACCGCATGGGCGAAGATCCTCAGGCGGTTTGGCGCGATCTTCACGAACTCCGGGCGGTGCGGGATGGGCGGGTCTATCCGGTGCGCGACGATTTTCTCCCCCACGCCTCCCAGCTCGTGGACAAGACCGCTGAGTTATTTGCACACATTCTGCATCCTGAGGCGGGCAGATGAGCGTGCCCCGGCTCGAAGCTCGAGCTGTGCATTTCTCCTATATGTCGGCGGCGCCCGTGATTCGCGGCGCGTCGTTGTTTCTGAACCACGGCGGGATGGGAGCCTTGATTGGGCCGAACGGGTGCGGGAAATCGACCTTGATTCGTCTAATGGCGGGCCTGCTGGCGCCATCGCAAGGTGAAGTTCGGCTGAACGGAGAGCCGCTCTCTTCGCTGACGAGCGGCGCGCGGACGCAATTGTTGGCTTATGTTCCCCAGTCGACGGCGCGGGCCTTTCCGTTCACAGCCCTCGAGGTGGTGCTCACCGGACGAATGCCGCATCTGCCTCGTTTCGCCTTTGAGAGCCGCCGCGACGTGGAAAAGGCTCGTGAGGCTCTTGAAGCGACCGGCATCGCATACCTCGCGGAGCGCCGCATTACGGAACTGTCGGGCGGCGAGCGGCAGTTGGTCTCCGTCGCGCGCGCCCTCGCCCAGGAGCCGTCGTGCCTGCTGCTCGATGAGCCCGCGGCCTCGCTCGATTTGAAGCATCGGGCCGCACTTGTACGGACGCTGGCCAATCTCCGCGAAAGCCGCGGGTTGACGATTCTGATGGTGACGCACGACCTGTCATTGATCCAGCCGGAGTTCTCCATTGTATTCGCCATGCACCGCGGAGTAATTGCCGCGTCGGGTTCGCCATCCGAAACGCTGCAGGAATCGGTGCTGGCCGAGATCTATGAGGATCAGAACGTGCGGGTACGTCACACTGACGGTAGAACGTTCGTCTGGTCGGAGGCATCGTGAAGGCTCCGGAGACACGCCTGATCCGCTCGCTTCTCATTCTTCTCGGCGTTTTGGCGGTTTCGATTGTGATTTCACTCTGGGTCGGATATCAGCGGCTCGACTTCGAGACCCTGCGGCATGATGAAGTGGCGCGCGCCGTCTTTTTTGAACTGCGGCTGCCGCGAGTGATCATGGCTGGAATTATCGGCGCAACGTTGGCGGTGGTCGGCGCTGCCTTGCAGGCGTTGTTCCGGAATCCGCTCGCCGATCCGTTCACGCTGGGAGTTTCAGGGGGCGGCGCGTTGGGAGCAAGCATAGCGATCGCTCTAGGTTGGGGCGTCCGCATCTCCGGCGTGCCGGTGGTGTTTTTGCTGGCGTTCTGCGGGTCTGCCTGTGCTATCGTTGTCGTCTACCACATCGCGCGAACCGGCTCGGTGGTGCTGCCGGGCGCTCTCCTGCTCGCGGGCGTGGTAACAAATCTGATCGCGAACGCCGGAGTGCTAACGATCCAATATGTGGCGGACCAGGCACGCGCGGTGCAGATTCTGCGATGGATCATCGGGAGCCTGGATGCCGTCGGCTTTGACATGATCGTTCGCATGCTGGTGTTCCTGATTCCTGGATGGTTCCTGTTGCTCGCGCACAGTCGCGATCTGCACTTGCTTGCCATGGACGAAGACACTGCGACGAGCCTCGGCGTGAACGTCCGGCGTTGTGAGTTGACGATCTACACCATTTCGTCGCTGCTGATCGGGGTCACTGTTGCGGTCGGCGGTAGCATTGCGTTTGTGGGCCTGATTGTCCCGCATATGGCACGCATTTTGTTCGGTCAGGATGTGCGGATCGTCATGCCATCGTCGCTTTTGTTGGGCGCGGCTTTTCTGATGCTCGCCGACGCCGTCGCACGCACGGTATTGGGACAAGGGGAACTGCCCGTCGGAGCGGTCACCGGCATCCTTGGCGGCCCGTTCTTCCTGTGGCTCATGCGGCGGGAGCAGCGCTATGCGGCGTTATAGGTACGGCTTATGAGTGAATATCCCCGGCGCATCGTCTGCCTCACCGAAGAAACCACCGAGACGCTTTACCTGCTCGGCCAGGAGGCGCGGATTGTCGGAGTTTCCGGCTACACGGCGCGGCCGAGGGAAGCGCGGCTGAAGCCTAAGGTCTCGGCTTACATCAACGCCAAGTTCGACAAGATCATGGAACTGGAGCCGGACCTGGTGCTGGCGTTCTCGGACCTGCAGGCTGCGATCGTGAGTGAGCTCATGTCGCGCGGGTTGACCGTTTTCGCGTTCAACCAGCGAAGTGTGACTGAGATTCTGGAAATGATTCTCACGCTGGCGCGGATCGTGGGTGTTCCGGGACGCGGGGCGGCGCTGGTCGGCGAGCTACAAAAGGGTCTTCGCGATATTGCCGACTCGGCGGCGAAGTTTCCGAGCCGCCCCCGCGTGTTCTTTGAAGAATGGCATGATCCGCTCATCAGCGGCATTCGCTGGGTCGACGAGCTGATCGAGATCGCGGGTGGCGATCCGGTGTTCCCGGAATTGCGCGCGGGCCGGTCAGCCAGGGAGCGCACGCTCGATCCCACCGCCGTGCCGGCACGGGATCCTGAAGTGGTGATCGCGTCATGGTGCGGGCGCAAGGTAAACAAGGATTTCATCCGTTCGCGGCCGGGCTGGGATACCGTCTCGGCGGTTAGTAATGGTCACATCTACGAGATCAAGTCCACATACATTTTGCAGCCGGGACCGGCCTCTTTAACCGAAGGCGTCCGGCAACTCCATAAAATTCTTGCCCACGTGGCCGGCGCTTCTGTTCCGACGGAATTGGCGCCGGCCGAGCTCAAAGGAACGGCGCAATGAGGTTTTCAGAGGAAGAGCGGCGGGGTGTGTATCGCGCCATCTACGAGCGTCGCGATATTCGCGCGCACTTCCTTCCCGATCCCGTACCGGATGAGGTCCTCGGCCGGCTGCTTGA
The DNA here is from genome assembly GCA_035295125.1 of Bryobacteraceae bacterium. Lineage (GTDB taxonomy): Bacteria > Acidobacteriota > Terriglobia > Bryobacterales > Bryobacteraceae > JAICMB01. Next base: position 105,859 of record DATGJP010000075.1, read on the forward strand.
TGCGGCGCACCACGGGCCATCCGTCGGATTCATGCAGCCGTGGGACTTCATTGTAATTCGCGATCGGGCTGTGCGAGCGGCCGTGCAGCAGTGTTTCCAGGGAGCGAACGGGCGTGCCTCGGAGACATACGACGGCGAGAGGCGCGCGCTTTATGACAACTTGAAGCTGGCTGGTATTGTCGACGCGCCCGTGAATCTCTGTATCACGTGCGATCGAAACCGCGCTCGGGGAGCGGGGCTCGGACGGCAAACGGATCCGTCCACCGATCTTTATTCCACGGTCTGTGCCGTGCAGAATTTTTGGCTGGCGGCACGGGCCGAGTCAGTTGGGGTCGGCTGGGTCAGCATTCTCGATTTTGACGCCCTCAAGGCTTTGCTTGGTATTCCGCCTGCTGTCACCGTGGTTGCCTACTTGTGTGTCGGATACGTCTCCGAATTTCCATCGCGTCCCGATCTCGAAGTAAAGGGCTGGGAACAGCGTGAGAGTCTCGCGCGGTTGGTTCATTTCGACCGCTGGGGCGTTCAGGCAGCAGCGCAGCAAGACGCGACACCGTCCTCGCCATGAGTGCTCGTGCCCTCATGGTTCTTGGAACGGCGTCGCACGTCGGCAAGTCGCTGTTGACGGCCGCGCTGGGCAGGATCTTCGCCGATGAAGGCTATCGAGTCGCGCCTTTCAAGGCCCAAAACATGTCGTTGAATTCGGCCGCAACACCGGATGGGCGCGAGATCGGCCGAGCTCAGGCACTGCAGGCGGAGGCGTGTCGCGTGCCGGCTCGTGCAGAAATGAACCCCATATTGCTCAAACCGTCGTCGGACACGTCGTCGCAGGTGGTCGTTCTGGGACGTGTGTGGGGACAGTCGACCGCCGCCGATTACCACCAGGGCCGCGTCGAAGAGCTGTTTCCTATCGTGGTTCAGAGCTATCATGCGCTTGCCCAGGAGCACGACATCATCGTGATTGAAGGGGCGGGATCGCCTGCCGAGATCAACCTTAAGGTCCACGACATCGTCAACATGCGAATGGCGCAGGCGGCTCGTGCGAATTGTCTGCTGGTGGGCGACATCGATCGAGGCGGAGTGTTTGCGGCCCTGCTGGGCACGCTCGAACTGCTGGATTCGTGCGAACGGGAGCTCATCCATGCTTTTGTGGTGAATAAGTTTCGAGGAGACGTGAAGCTGCTTGAGCCGGGGCTTGAAATGATCTCCAAAAGAATCGGACTGCCGTGTGCGGGCGTGGTGCATTATCTTGCGGAGACGGGCCTGGACGAAGAAGATAGCGTTGCGCTGGAGGATCGGCGCGGGTTCACGTCCCTGCCCGCGCAAGGCATGCTTCGTATCGGTGTCCTGGCATTTCCGCATCTCGCGAATTTCACCGATTTCGACGCCTTGCGCGCGGAGCCGTCCGTTGCACTTGGTTTCATCGATCGTCCCGAAGACCTGGCGTCTCTCGATCTTCTGATCCTTCCCGGTTCCAAGCAGACGCTGAACGATCTCGCCTGGCTGCGTAAGCGAGGTTTCGAACGCGGGATTCTTGACTTTCATGGCGGCGCAGGAATTGCCGGCATTTGCGGCGGCATGCAGATGCTGGGATATTCGATTGACGATCCGGGTGGAGCTGAGAGCAACGGCGCGCCTTCCTGCGCGAGGGGTTTGGGGATCCTGCCGATTGACACCGTTCTCGAAGCGGAGAAAACGACACGAATGGTTCGTGGGAGCGCCGGCTTGGGCGAGTTCCACGGTTATGAAATTCATCTCGGCGAGACCGTCTACCGAGAGGGCGCCCGCGAGTTTGCCAGGATCCGGCGAGAGGGAGACGACACGAGTCGTCGGGACGGTGCGATTGCGGCAACCGAACGAGCTTTCGGGTCATATGTTCACGGCCTGTTTCAGGACGACGCGTTTCGCCACTCGTTTCTCGCCGAAGCACGCCGGGCCTGCGGTCTTCCGCCCGTTACGGAGTGGGCCTGCGTTTCCGCCGAGCGAGAGGCGAGGATCGATCGGTGGGCGAACCATGTGCGCCGGTCGCTCGACATGCGGCTGATTCACAGCCTGGTGGGAATGACATGACACCTGAATCGCGTCTGAATAGCTTAATCGAATCCATCGAGCCGGTGGACCCTGCGTGGGTCGATCGTGCGCGGGCGCGCCAGCTTCAGCTCACCAAGCCGCCCGGAAGCCTCGGCCGTCTCGAGGAGATTGCGAATCGCCTGGCGTCCATCCAGGGAACCCTGGCTCCGATGGCCAGCCCTTCGAAAATTGTGCTGTTCGCGGGTGACCATGGGGTTTGCGCGGAAGGAGTGAACCCCTACCCGCAGGCCGTCACCGCCCAGATGGTGGCGAACTTCCTCCGCGGCGGCGCGGCCATTAATGCGCTTGCCCGCGTTGCAGGCTCCGATTTGCAGATCGTGGACGCAGGTGTCGCGTTCGAGCTTCCGGTGACCGACGGTCTCATCTGCCGCGCCGTTGCTCGAGGCACGCGCAACTTCTGCCAGGAACCGGCGATGACGCGCGAGCAGGCAATCGATGCGGTTCTGTTGGGTGTCGAGATGGTGGGGAAGGATTATCCTGTGCTTGGAATTGGCGAAATGGGCATTGGAAACACTACATCCGCAAGCGCCCTGACTGCGGTGCTGACGGGCCTTCCAGCGGCTTCGGTGACGGGACAAGGCACCGGGGCCGGCGACGATTGTATGAGGCGCAAGATATCGGCCGTCGAGCGCGGGCTGGCCCTGCACGGTACGCTTGTCAGCGACCCGATCGATATGCTGGCGCGGCTCGGCGGTTTTGAGATTGCGGGAATGTGCGGCGTTTGTCTAGGAGCCGCGGCCAATAAACAGGCAGTTGTCGTTGATGGCTTCATCTCAACCGCGGCCGCGGCGGTCGCGACGCGCATTCAGCCTCACGTGAGCGACTACCTGTTCGCCGCGCACCGTTCCACCGAGCCGGGTCATGTGCCGCTGCTCGAAATCATCGGCCAGCGTCCGCTGCTTGATCTCGGAATGCGGTTGGGAGAAGGAACCGGCGCGGCGCTCGCGATTCCGATCCTTCGGGCGGCGGTTGAGGCTTTCACGAAGATGGCCACCTTCGAATCGGCGGGCGTTTCCGAGACATGATGCGTCAGTTTTGCGCCGGCCTGACGCTGCTCACGCGCATTCCGGTGCCGGTGCGGTGGTCATATTCGATCGAAGACGTAGCACGATCGATGCGTTGGTTCCCTTTGATCGGCGCGCTCATTGGCCTGGTTTACGCCGGAACGTCGTGGCTTTGCGCGCTGCGGCTCCCGGCATTGGTGAGCGCGACGTTGATTGTCGTGGTCGAGGCAGTGCTTACGGGGGCGCTCCACTTTGACGGATTGGCCGACACGGCGGACGGTTTTGGAGGCGGCCGCACCCGCGAAGACGTGCTGCGAATCATGCGCGACCATGCGGTCGGTGCTTATGGCGTCGTTGCCGTCGCGCTGGCCGTCGCGCTGAAGATTACCACTGTGAGCGCCCTGATCGACCGTCACAACGCGGTGGTGTATCTCGTAATTGCGCCCGCGCTGGGCCGTTGGTCGTCCGTAGTCGCGAGTGCGATGCTGCCCTACGCGCGGCGCGATGAAAGAGGAGTTCCGGACCTGATCGGGCACACAGAATGGATGGTTGCGACGGTGTTTGCGATTGCGCTCGCTGCGGGTTTCGCGCAGTGGCGCGGAGTTTTGGCCTGCGTCCTGGTCGCCGCGGTGTCGGTGATTTGGTGCGTCATTTGCCGGCGACGCATTGGCGGGGTGACGGGCGACACGCTGGGCGCTCTTACCGAGGTAACGGAACTATCGGTCTACCTGCTAGCAGTCGGATGTTAGAATCGCGTTGGAAGCTAGTCTTGGCCGGTGCTGGGCCTGGTCTTCAAAACCAGCGTGCGGCACTTTGTGTCGCGGTGGGTTCGACTCCCACTAGCTTCCGCCAGCTTGTTGCTTTAGTTTCAATAACTTGCCGACCGGTTTTCGAACTGTACCAGATTTTGTACCAGAAAAATCAAGCTTCGCAGTAGCCGCGTCGAGGATGCGCTGAAAGGATTGGACGAACGGCGCATAGTGCTTCTCCGTGGTTCTGATGCTCGTGTGCCCAAGCAAAAGTTGAACGGTCCTAAGATCCTCTCCCTGTTCCAGCAGGCGAACAGAAAATGTATCGCGGAAGCGGTGCGGATGGCCTTTGACGTTGGCAACCTTGAGGACACGAGAAACCGTCCTCCGTGCGTTTCCGATTGCGGTCGACAACTTCGATGTTCCGTTCCAGAAGAAATACCCGCTTCCATCGATCGGCAACGCCTGTAAGGCATCGACTGCGGGCTGTCCCAGTCGCACGTAAAGTGGGCTTCCTGTTTTCATCACCCGAAGCAGCAGACGGCCAGTCGAGAGATCGACCGTCTTACGTTCGAGCTTAACCACGTCGCTGATCCGCAGTCCCGAATAGAGCATCGCCAGAACGAACGCACGAGCCCTCAGGCGCGTTTGTTCGAGTGCGAAAGGGTTATCGTCAGGGAGATTGTCGCAGGCCTTTAGAATGGCTTGTACGTCGCCCTGTGAGAATGGCAACGTCGGTGGGCCATCTTCACGCGGCGGCTCCAGGTCCTTGGCGAAGTTCTTCGCGATCCACTCTCGCTTCACAGAGAACGCGCAGAATGCTCGAAGAGTCTCAAGCTCTTTGCCGCTGGTCGACGGAGCTATCTCGACGAGGGTCCCATCTTTTCGTGGTGCCTTCCGGCTTGCGCGGAAGTCGGTGAGCAACCCGAGGTCAACCTGATCCACATACTTGACGCCGCGTCCGCTAGCAAATACGGATAAGTGTTCAAGCGTCTTGTCATAGCTTCGGACCGTCGATGCTTTTAGCCGTCGCGCGCGGCAGTCGCCCAGGTACGACTGGACCGCATCAATGAGCGTCGGCTCGGTCTTCATCACTTCTGAGGGAGAGTCCTCCCATTTGTCGACGCGCTTTTCAGCCCGTTTCCAGTCGCGAAGTCCCACCGATCGGCGAAATCGCTTACCTTCGATTTCGCCATCGCACCAAATGGGGCACCGACAGGCGTGGGTGTAGTATTGGCCTTTCTCACGGTGCGGGCAATCGACACTATGACGGCGATAGAGCTTCAACATATTGCGTTCACACCTTGATCTTCGTGGTCTCGGTCGATCCACGAACGCGCTTGTCGCCAATCGTGAAATCAATCCACCAGTGTGGCGACTGGCGGATCTCGCCGGTTTTTTGATCGCGGTATGTGGGGCGGTAGACGGACATGGTTACTTCTTTTCGACCTTGACTGCGGTTGCTCGCGCAATTGCACCGAGAATGAAATCCTTCCCGACCTCAGCGTGTTTGGTCTCAAGCCCCCTAATGAGAATATGTGACGTTAGTTGGACAACAGCTAGTGTGAATCGACCTCGCGCATTGAGCCGAAGCCACGAACTGCATTCGCTTATGCCAGCGCTCTGAAACTTGTCGCACAGGACAGATGTTTCGGGATCGTCAAAACTCGCGGGCGAGTGCTGGTGTGCAAACCTGTTCCGGATTTCACGTACCACTCCCAGATCTTTATACATGACTTTTCCAATAAGGCCCATGCAGTATGCAAGATCTATTCTTGCGTCGAACGAATGCAGTGGTCGTGGGTAAACGAATAACCGGTCAGCGGTGTCGGATATCCGGATCAACGCTGCGCGGATCAAGGCCCGCACTGCATCATCCAGGAAAGCGGCACCCACAAGTGCGACGCCCCTATCGGTCTCCTTCTGCAGGTCCTCGATGAATCGAGTTGAGTCCGCTGAAAGCTCGTTTGGCGTTGGAATTGATCGTTTCGTTTTGGACACCACACTACTTACAGCCTTCTTGTTCGCATTGCTCGACTTCATTCTTCCTCCGCCGACTTCAGCTTCTTCTTTGCCTTCTTCCATCGTGCCTGTGCAGCGATCCGAGCGACCTCGGACCGCTTCTCGGGAGTCAGCTTTTCCATGCGGGCTTGTCCACTCGCTTTCCCGCCCTTCTTCCCGATTTTGGCGAGGTACTGCGAGACGGCAGTCTTCTTAGGCATTTCTTTTACTTCTATGCTGAAGCCGTTTCAGAAGAAAGTCAACCCATGTCTCTTGACATGCTGAAGCGCTTCGGCTGTAACGGGCCGAGGTAAAACCAATTTTGCGGCTTCGACTTTATTTCGAATACGTCCGCTTGTGCCATTTTGATGTGCGGATACCGAGTCCCCGCAGCAGGGGTAATCCGAACCCATGCACGACGCAATTCGCTGTGGCTCGCCCGACGGCTGTTAAACGCAGTGATCGCAGTGCGCTAAATCGGGCAGTTGCCTTCATCGCGCCGACCGCAGAAATAATCGCTTTGCGCACGCGGGAGAATGTCGCGGTGATAATTGTTGAACCGTTGGCCGATATGGCAACCGACCGCAACGCGGTTGCGCGAATGTTGGATTCACCTGTGCCACCCGTCGCAACTAGCCGCGAAACCTGCCGCCCTCGGACCGGATGAATCATCACGGTCCCGGAACCCATCGTGCTGATTCGCTCTCCAAAAATCCCACTTGCCCTAAGTTGCGCAATCGCACTTCCGATAGTCGTGAGGCTCGTTTCCCGAGATCTCGTCAAGTTGATCGCAGAAAGTGTAGCACCCGTGGCGCGAAGCACTATTGTACGGACGGTGTTAGCGGCCCGCAGGCTGACTCTTGCGGCACACGCTGCACTGGGACTCGTCGTTCGACATCGCTCGAACCTAGCCGTCGTCAAGCCAGTGCCTTGTGCGTGTGCATAGGTGGAGCGCCGAGCGCCAGCGTATATGTTGCACAGAGTACTTGCGACCGATGATCCACGGACCGAGCGGGTGCGCTGAAGTCGCATATTTATTGCGGTCGTACCACTCGTGGCGGGCTTTGCGCCTCGTGCCCGAGCAATGAATGCAACACTGGCGCATGCGTGTCCAGCGGTCGCGATAAACCCGGTACGGATCGCTCGTGAGTTTCGGCTAATTGCTGCCAGAGCCATACCCACAGTTGCCGCTGTGACGCCACGACGTCGCGTATTTCTTTTTAGGTTTGTCGTCGCATACCCCATGGTCGAACACGCGCCCGTTACTTGGCTTGTGCCGAACTCGTTGTACATGGATTCGCTGAACTGCTTCGCGTTCCAATCCGCGCTGCCAATGAATGCGGGCGCGCATATCGAGCGGATGCGTCCCGCCCGTAAGGACGTCGAACATCCTCCAGCGGTCCTGACTGTGAGACTTTCTTCGTTGAACGCGCTTGCATTGAATTGTTCTTGGTTCCATTCAGCCATAGGTTCTCTTCAGGTGCTTCGTTGACCCCAGACGCTTCCATCTCGGTCGTGCGGTAGTGGTAAGCACTGTACTCCCGCCAAACGGCCAACTCGTTCACCCTGTACACCCGGACTTCTCCCTGGCATACTGAATACGCCATGTCGCCCCGGATAGACTCAGATGAACTCATGACCGCCGTGAAGTTCTTGCTGCTTAAGATTCACAATCTGGAACTCAGAATCTCGACGCTTGAGATGATTCTGCAAACCGCAGGGAATACGCGTAAAGAGCACCACGCTGCGCTTTTGGACCAACTGGCGAATTCGCCTGAGGCCCAGCGATACCGCGAGGAGATCCGCAATCTCGGACCAACTGACGTCATGATCCCTCAATTTGCTCAGGCGGTTGAAGCATCAAGAGAGACGTAGCCTTCAGAGTAAAAGCACCGACCCCTGATCCTTGATGCGAATCCCGGAAAAGGGTCGTTCGTTGCGTTTCGCTTGTCTTAACTAGAAGAGTGACCATCCTACCGGCGTAGCGGACGCTTGCGTCTCCACTTCCACAGAATCTTCCAGGGGGGTTGCTCTTTTGTGCTTGACCGTAAAACCACTAGGCCGTTATGATGAAGGCACCATGGCCACTGCTCAAGTCACGAGGGTCTTATCGTGTGGAAAGGCTCACTCGGAAGACGAAATCATTTCGGCCTATAAGTCCATCCTGGGATCCCGGCAGACGCCACACGCGGGTCCGGGCCGGGGATACAAAGGCCCCGTAAAGAAGACCACAAGTCGACGGGCTCCCCGGAAACGAACGGCCCAATAGGCCAGCCAGGTCCGATGAACGCGCCCGTTCCCATGCCCGCCGTGAACAAGCCGAATTATCGATGGCCCTTAGGTCTATCGTTGTGGATATGCCGCGTTAGAAAAAAAGCCGGGCCAGGCGGCTGCGAAGCGCCCGGCCCGGTGACGCAAAAGGGCCCCATTCAGAGGGGAAGGTCCCTTTGCGCTTTCGAACACCTACGGAAAGCCGTAGGGTCGCTGAAGACGTTCTAGTAGCTGTTCTCCAACACAGCTAGCGCCCGGTGTCCAATATCAGTCGATGCTCCGTCGAAACGGGCAAATGACAAAAATCCTACCTGTCCTTGATCCGCAAACCTCTCGTTTAACCGGAGTAAGCTCATTTGCCGAACACGTCTCACAACGTATTTCGAGAGATCGCCGAAGATCACCGTCCGACGCACGGACACGGGAGAACTCGGATTCGTCTGGAGCGTATCTAGGTCATTGTTAATCACGTAGCGAAAACCGTTAATGGTCGCCGGGCTGCCATCGCGCGTTGACTCTTGCCATAGCGGCTTCCCCATCTTGTCCTTTACCTTCTTGATCGCTTTCAGGGTCGAATCATGCAACATGTAGCGAGCTCCGGCACTTCGATAAAACGGGTCAACTGCGTGCTCCAGATTCGTCAGATCGTCAGACCCGATCGTGTTCGGCCCCTCGTTGCCGCCCGTGTTGGTGGACGAGCCCACGGCCTGCACGATATTGCCGCCAGCAACCGTTGCCGTTACGATTCCGTATGGTTCTGTCGTTCCGACTCCGTTCGTGAGTTTCGCGTTTAGAATGCGCGCGAGGCGTCGGGAGAACTCCCCGATTAGCCACGTCTCTATGTCGAAAGCTGAGTCCAACATTAATTCCAGACTCGCCTTCACCAACTTAGAGGAGTATTTGAAGCTGCCAAGCATCACCTGCGTGATATTCACGTCTTGAGAACTGACCGGCTGATTCTCGCCGACCTGCTCGCCGACTTGAGCCGTATCGTCCGCCGCTGGAAAGGGCAGAGGAGCGCCGGTGTCCGTGTCGATAATTTGCGGCATTCCCTCCCCACCGTTCAGCATGGGACCTACATATTTCATGGCTTCTTCGATCCGGTGCTGAAAACCAGCGGGTACGAAGAACCCGCTCGTCGCTCCAGGATAAGCACCCTGCCCACCGGTACCCATGTCGCGGTATTCGCGCTGTAACAACGCTCGCTGCTCGGAAGGCATCTCGCTAGTTCCGAGTCGGAGGTACGATCGAAAAGCCGCGCGGTGATCTGGATCTTCCCTTGGAATACTCCCCGCCCGCTGAAACGTGTCAAAACCGCCGTTTCGAAGATCGTACATATCGCGAGATTCCAATAATTCATATTCAGCCTTGAACGCATCGGCCTCTCGCATCAGTTGATCGAAGTGGGCGCGCTCCTCAGAAGTAGGGTGAGGTTTCCCCGCGATCATTTGAGCGGCTCGGATCGCCGCGTATCTCTGCTCGCGCAAAGCGCGATTGTCACTCAATGTTAGTGCCGCCATTTTGGTGTTCCTTGTGAGGCGCGGCCTTGAGGGCCAGCGCAGTTCTGAAAGGGCTTCAGACTCGAAAGAACCATGGGTCCATTTCGGTGAAGCGGGCTCGAAAAACCCCGTTAAAGGGCGATCGAGTGAACCAGAAATGACGCGCGAATCCCATCCAAAGGAGGCGCACCCGCCTCGTGCGTCGATTCGGTTCGATGAAGACTCAATCGTTTCGGCTCGTCAGTCAAGACGGCGGCATCCCGCGCCAAAACGATTGAGTCTAAAGAAGTTATGTGTACTATTGGCGATTTTTCAAAAAATATAGCCAATCTGCGACTTTTTCTGAATGCCTTCGCCCAGATCGCGGGCAAGCCGTTTACTGTCAACGAGATGCCCATACCCCGTCGCTCGTTGGAGAAAACTCTCAGCGGACGGATATCGGTCTAAATCACCTGATCGACCGATCAACGGCCCGAAAGCCGAATAAGAAAAATCCGCGAAATTCGACTCGACAGACGAGGACGCTCGGCTCATAACGCGGGTACCTTGTCTTGAGTCCCGTCGGGTCCGATCGCCGCGATGATCTCAGAAACTGACTCGCCTGCGTCCAATCGTCGTAAGATCTCTTCTCGCTCATCAATTTCGCTAATGACGAATCGCGTTTCGAGCGAACAAAATTCTGAACTATCGCGAAGCCTCCCATAATGGGGAACCCACCTTTCGCTTTGCTCGCCAGATTTGGCGCGGAGCATTTCGATCTCGCGGCGCTCTCGGCGCTCCCGGCGCTCGTTTTCGAGGCGCGTGCCAGCGCGACAGTGGCAATATCCACCGCTGACGGAGCCCTGATCGAGACAGTCGGTGCATTCGTACAACCGTCGCTCCGGCTGAACCTCTTCTGACGGCTTCGCGGGCGCGATCCCTCCAAGCCTCGTATATAAATCCCTGGCTACCGCAGGAAACCATCGATATCCTTGGGGACGAGATGGACTCGCGGCCATATTGACCTCAAAAGCGTGTATCGCGTCGTCAACACTCCAAGCGGGCATTGCCTTTCGACAGGACTCAACGAGGTCCGGGAGCGGACCGAAGTTCGCTCCCATCGTTCCAAATGGAAGCTGCGCCCTCATCCATGAGGCGAATCGTTCGCGATCCTCAGCGCTCCACTCAGTTTTTATCGAAGAGATAGAACGGTCGTCATCATCATCTCGCTGTCTCTGACCGTCGACTACAGCCGACGACGATGATGATGATTTCTCTGTACATATTTCCTGACTGGATTCTACGGCAATGTGTTGCCGGTCAAAGTGCGCTATCTTGCCGCTCAAATTGTCGTAACTTGCCGGTCGCGGATTTGATCCGTTTGCCTTGAGCGGCAATGGACTGCCGGTCAAATCATTAGCACTGTCGCTCTGTTCGTTCTCATGAGCGGCAATGGACTGCCGGTCAAATATCTCGTGCCAGAGAAATTCATACGTGTTGAACCGCTTACCATCCCGTTTCCTCGAACGGATGAGCCCGAACCGTTGCAGCGCTTCGAGGTCGTATCGGATTTGGCGTTCCGATTTTCCGAGGCACTCCGCGAGCCGCTCCTGTGACGGAAAGCACCTCCCGTCGCGGCCCGCGAACCTGACCAGCCGCTCATACAGGCGTTTCTGGCCGTCCGTAAGATCGGTGTTCTTGCGATTGGTGCTAATGGTCCGCTTGCCACCGATGGTACGCCGCCTGGCCCGCTGTGCGCCTACGGTGTCCGGGGGATAGAAACCGCATATGCCACGAAAGGGATTGAACGGCTCGCCGACGCGCGGCCTTGGTTCACTCATCGCATGTGCTCCTGCCACACTCGTTCCGCAACACTTTCGGGGATTCTCAGCGTGAGGTAACTTCGTTTTTTGCGGGCGTTGGGATTGCCCAATCTAAACACTCCCGGCTCATCCTGGAAGAGTCTTCGAATCGAGTCGTCTGAAAGCTTCCAGAGTGCGCCCAGTTCGGCGGGTGTGTAAACCTTCGCGAATGAACTGACACTACCCGCGCCCGCTTTCAAAAGCGGGCTGCGTTGTGTCATGTCAGTCTATGATCAGTCGGGGTAATTAGGTAACGGATTGTGCTCTTGATGCGATTTGGGACTTCCGAGTAGCTGGCCCTTGCCTCGGGCGTAGCCGTCGAAACCCGCACCACGAATGGTATGCGTGGTACGACTGCCTCCAAGCCAACCGGGACTCGTAGCGGCCTCCATGTAGGGCCGCAGGTGGCGAACAAATTGTCGATTGCCTATACCGAAATACGCGCCGACTAACGGCAACGCCTCTTGTGAAGAGATGTGTGCGGTGACAATTCCCGAGCGGTTGTATACCGCGACTCGTTGTTCTTGCTTCAATAGAGCCTGCCGCAACTGCTCATGCTCGATTCGCACAGCGTGCCTCCATATCCCGCGCTCTCTGGAGAACAGCCGCCTCTATTGCGGCTGCATGCAACACGATTGCAGTATTTCCAGCTTCGCGAAAAGCCTGCACGAGATTAGCCTCGTCGCAAATCGCGGCCTGATAGTCCCCGTCGCCAATCCAGATACATTGTTCGTCATTTTGAAGCGGGTCATCGTCGTCGTGGAGCAATACCCCGACCTCGCGATGCTGGCGAACAACGATCCAGTCATGCCGTTTCGGCGCGCATGCATAGCGTATGGGTTGCGCCAGTCGCTGAACGAGAGCGGGAGTGACCCCTAGTTTCATCAATCCAGCCAAGCGTGCAAAATGCATGATCTCAGGTAGGGAGTAACGCCTCCGACCCCCGGCATCGGGGGCAGGGACTGCACCGAAGATTCCTCTGGCAACCGCATTTTGAAAGTCTTTAGCATCAATATCCCCAAGTAATTCAACAACTTCTGTTTGTGTGTAGTCCATTCGTGAAGCCCTCTTTTCGTTGTGCCCGGCTGTAAGCCCCAGGTCGCTGGCTTCAGACTAATATTTAGTCTCTCTACTTAATTCTATTATAACGTGATACTGATGTCAAGCTAATTATTAGTCCATCAATCGTAATGTCGTACACGCTCGCCCGGCAAGTTTGGGGTCTATTATGAAGACCGCATAAGTGCTGAACCGTACACCTTCGAATCGTTAAAGATGACTTTCAACCCATTCGACGAGTGAGACGTGAAGAAGGTTCATGGGTGGCGAACTATAACAGGTGCCCCGGCAAAGTTTGCCTTTGGGTGAGCGGGTGGTTCCCCGCAAACGATTATAAGGCGGCCCTGTGGCACTGTACCAGAATGTACCAGAGTCGTTCCTATCTGTCGGTTCTAGCGGATCTGCCGTATTGAGCTATCAGTAACTTACATATTCTCAATACCACTGAGAGGTTCGACTCCCACTAGCTTCCGCCAGATCCAACAGATACTATTTAAACGACTTACTGGTGCAGCCCTCTTTTGCTGGGGCCAATTTGGGGCTAACATTTTCCCAGCAGCGGAGGCTGCTCTCGTGATTCGGCTGTTTCGGCGACATCGCGCATCCTGCCCCCACACCTCCGAAACGGAGCGTCGATGCCGCTGTCCGATCTATGCCGAGGGGAAGCTCAACGATGAGCGCCTGCCCAAGACCGCACTCAATCTTACGAGTTGGGAAGCTGCTCAGAAGTGGGTCCGCGACCGCGAAGTTGCAGGGACTCTGAAGTTCAAAAAAGAAGAAGTAGCCTTTCAGGAAGCGCAGAGTCAATTCATCGCCGACCTTGCCGCCCGCAACGTCTCAACGGCCTCCATTCGCAAATTTGAGATCCTCCTGGGCCTGCTGGGGGCCTACATGGATGCGAAGGGCTTCCGGCGCTTATCGGAGCTAGGACTGGCCGAAATGCGCCAATTCCGGGCCTCTTGGACATGGGGGCCGCTCACGCAGAGCAAGTATGTCGAGCGCCTCAAATCATTTTTCCGGTTTTGCCAGCAGTGCAAGTGGATCGGAGATAACCCGACAGCGTTCCTAAAGCCGCCACGGCTGGAGGTCCGCCGCGTTTCCTCCGACATGGTATTCAACGAGGAACAGCTCAAGAACATCTATGCTGCCACAAAGCGGCCGAGCTTCACTGCGCTCATGCTGCTACTCCAATATTCTGGGCTTCGCATCTCTGATGTCGTGAAGTTGGAGAAGCGCCACATCCAGGATGGCAAGCTCATGATCCAAACGCAAAAGACAAACGAGATTGTATGGCTTCCTTTGCCGCCGTTCGTTCTGAATGCACTCGATGGGATCGGCAACAGCCAGTATTTCTTCTGGACCGGCAACGGTAAACTTTCGACCGCGATCAACAACTGGCGCCAGGATCTCGCCGACCTTTTCGAAGCTGTACAGATCAAGGGCAGCGCCCACAAATTCCGGCACACGTTCATCACGAATCTCCTGGCATGCGGTACGCCGGTAGATCGGGTCGCCAGGATTGCAGGAAACAGCCCGCGCATCATCGAGAAGCATTACCGTCACTGGATAAAGGAGATGCAGGAGCAGATCGAAAAGGATGTTACCCGAATGTGGCCCAAGGCGAAGCTAGAGGTCGTGAACAGGTGACAAAGGCCCCGGCTCTTTCACCGGGGCCTCTTCTTTACGCGGCACGTTCGCCGCGATTCTTCCGAGCGAACCAGCTTAATGCCTGACCTGATATGAGAAGCGAGTCATTGGGACGACCTCGCTTCGTAAGGCGCGGCCTTTCGGACTGGTCGTGGATGACAAACGGAGCGCTACGAAATCTCGCACGCGCCCAATCATCACCCCGCCCGAAAAATGCCCCAGCTTCCTTGGGCGAGTAATACCTGTTCTCATCCCACGGAAAAGAATCAAAAGTTGCAGGTGCCATTGGCTCTCCAAAATTTGAACCTCCCCGCGTGGTAAGCCGGGTCCCGGCGTCCCCAAAACGGGGAAGCCGAGTGAACTACACAGTTATTGTATTCCCGAAAACAACAGCGTGGATGTCTTACTACCTAGAAACGGATTTGCCGGATTCATAAGCTCCGCTTCCGTCCCTTTAGCCTTTTAGCAGAGCAATGCAACCCCTAAATTTGGGGGTGGCGCAGCCTGGGTGATCGGTGCTACGTTTCGCGCCGTATGGAAGAAATCATCGGCACGTTGATGATCATTGTTCTAGTGGTCTTTATTGCCGCCGCCATCCTTTACTACTTGTATCTCGCGCTGCCCATTCTGCTGATTGTTGCGGCTGGGGTATACCTCCTCCGGAGAATCGTGAAGTACGAGAAGGGCCGCGTGACGGTTCCTTCCGGCTACATTCACATCCTCAACAATGGTGAATTGAAGACACCCGGCGAGGAGTGGAACCAGACGCATCGGCTCCTTACCGCAACCGTGAATATAGCCGAGATGCACGACGACCGTTTCAACCTCCGGTTGTCCTACGGAATTCGTGCCGCGTTTTCCGTGAAGTGGTATCCCGACCCGGCCAATATAAACGCCTACTTCAAGAGATCGGGATACATGACACGTGACGAAGACGGTTTTCCGATTCACGACGAATTGCAGGCGCATATGAACTCGTTTGTCGAATCTTGCCGGGCAAAGCGATATCCCTGGGAGTCGGCGGCAAACTTCCTGCGGTTTGGCAAAGCTGAGGAGTTCTACCGGCCATTCATTGATTCGCTGCGATTGCGACTTTCAATCATTGGTGTCAGGCTGGAATCTCTTGATTTGATCGAAACCCGCGGTGAGTACGCCTCGATCACCACTCCAGTGGGGGATACCGTCGATGAAAAGGGCGAACCTGACGAGGAGTTCGCAATTCCCGACGAAGTTCGACCCAATGCCGTGTACATTATCGGTCTTTCCGGCTCCGGAAAGAGCACTCTGCTTGTAAATATGGCACTGCGCGACATTGCGGCCGGCAAGGGCGTGTGTTTCCTGGACCCGCATCCTGACAAGAAAGGCGACATGAACGCGGTGCGAAACATTCTTCACCGCATCCCAAAGCACAGAGTGAAGGATGTTATCTGGTACGATGCAACCGATCTTGCGCACCCGATCCCCATCAATATCTTGAGCACGAACTCTCCACTGGAGATTCCTGGCGCTTCGGCACGCGCGATTGGAATCCTGAAAGGACTTGATCCTGGCTGGGGGCCTCGCATGGGATCGATCCTGCGCAAAATCGTAGACTCCTTGCTAATTGCGGGTGAATGCAGCTTCATGGACATTCACGACGTGATTGTTAGCCCCGGAAAAGCGATTCAGATCGCAAAGCGTCTTGCCGACAAGAACCGGCCGGATTTGCAGTACTTTTGGGAGAAGGAATGGCCCGATTACTTTACGAAAGGTGGTGCCGCCAAGGATGCCCTCGACCCCATTTATAACCGGATGACCGATTTCGCATGCTCTCCGGTTCTGCGGCCGATCCTAGGCGTACCGTACAACAGACTCGACTTCCTGAAGATCATCAACGATCGAAAGATTCTGCTCGTCAACCTTGGCTTTGAGGAGAAGCTTGAATTTGAGAAGCGCTTCATCGGCTCGACGATTATTGGCATGTTCCAGCGGGCGGCGGTCAAGTCGAAACGCCCCTTCTACCTGTACGCGGATGAATTCTACTACTTCAAAACCGCCGCATACGACGAGATCATCGATGAGATGCGAGGCTACCAGTTTTGCCTTACTGTGGCGCATCAGCGGCTTCAGCAACTTGACGAGGATACGAAGAAAGCGGTCAAAGCGGCCGGAACGCGTCTGTTCATGCGTATCTCTCCAGACGATGTCTCGGAATTCACAACGGACCTGGGCCTTGAGTTAGCCCGGAGCCTAAAGGAGCTGCCAAAGTTTCAGGCCTGGGCCAAAGGGCCGTTTGGCGAAATACCGTTTTCGACGCGTCCGCTCGCTTCGAAATCGGAAAGCTACGCGGACGTTATCATCGCACAGACCCGGCGCCAATTTGGGGCTAGGGCGACCCATGCGACAGCCAGTGCATCGGATATTCCTGCGAATCCTGAGAAGCCAGGGAATCCCGACGATTGGGAATAACCTGATCTAGCTTGCTTGACGGCTTCAGTCTCGACCGTATACTTAATAACAGTTATTAAGCTGTCATTGAGTTGCGATGAAATCCCAAGCGCTATTTGAGACAACTGAATATGTCCGTCCCCAGCTACTTATCGCACCCGCGCCGACTCAGGCTGGTTTTCAGCTTACTGAATCTGATATCCAGATGATCGAGTACGTGTACCGCCTGCGGATGGCGACGGTGGATCACTTGTCAGTGCTTACCAACCGCGCTTACAAGAAGGTGCACGGCAGATTGTACAAGCTCATTGAGAAGCGCTACTTGGCACGCATTGAACTGCCCCAACAGAAGCACATCTATGTCATAGGTCGGGAGGGGATACCCCGACTTGTAGAGCGGGGGATAGCGCCAAAGGAAGCGCTGGACTGGCGCTTGCGACACCATGAGTTGAAGGAATTGTTTCTTAAGCACCAGCTTATGGTCGTGGATCTCCACACCATTCTTGAAACCGCTACCGCGCCTGGCCCTCTGAGACTTGCCGAATGGAAAGAGGGGAGAGAGCTGTGGGATAGCGTAACCGTGGTTGAACGCAATAGCCGGGTGGCGCTTCCGGTTCGCCCGGATGCTTTTTTCACGATCGAGGACACGCGCCGCGACCCCGGCTCCAATCGCAAACACTTTTTCTTGGAAGCTGACCGCTCGACAACTAGCCATGACCGGTTTCAAAAGAAAGTAAGGGCGTACTGGGCCTACCTGGAACAAGGTCTTCAAACGAAGAAATATGGCATCCGATCGTTTCGGGTCGTGACAACCACACTGACTCAGGCAAGAGCGGCGAACCTATCTGATGCCGCTCGCGTAGTCCTTCCTCAGTCGGCGCGCAAGTACTTCCTCTTCACATCAGTTGAGAACCTGCCTTTACAGAAACCCGAGCAGATCTTTCAAGAGATATTCCTAAGTCCCAGAGAAGGGCCGCAGGACGGGCGATATTCCCTTTTACTCAACAGTTAGGGCCGTTCGTTTCAGTTAGCTCGCCGTGTTAACAATTCAGTGCGCGTTCTCTATACTTTACACATGCACACGCGCGATGCTCAGCAGCTTGCCTCCTCAAGCCCGTCGACGGTCCGTGAAGGAAGAAAATGACCAAATGGCGCCCTCAATTCCCCCGTGTGGGTTCCATCGGGTGGGTATCTCGCATTTGGCAAGACACCGCACCGGTTTCACGCTTATTGAATTGCTCGTTGTCCTTGCGATCGTTGCAGCCTTGGCCGTAGTCGTTATCATGATTCTTCAGCCGGCCGAGCTCTTCAAGCAGTCCCGTGACACTATTCGCCTCTCCGACCTGGACACTTTAAACAAGGCGCTTGGTCTCTTCCAGGCGGATCTGAACTCAAGTTCGTTGGGGGCAGCTTCGACGACCTACGTCTCAATTGCCGATCCGACAGCCACCTCAACGGCCGGAGACCACTGCGAAGGACTTGGTCTCCCGACGCTTCCGTCCGGCTGGAGCTATCATTGTGCTGCGACGTCAACGGTCAAACACGTAGATGGCACCGGCTGGATTCCGGTCAACTTCACAGCCGCCTCGACCGGCTCTCCGTTGGGGAGTATTCCTACGGACCCTACAAATACGAGTTCCTCTCGCCTTTACTACACCTACACCACGGACGGCTCGAAATATGAACTCACAGCGGCGATGGAATCGGCCAAATACAAACTGGGGGGTTCAAATGATGTCATATCGGGCGATGGAGGCACCCTTTCCACGGTCTATGAGAAGGGAACCCCGGGACTTGAGCCTTTGGACTACGGAGACTCCTCCCTGATTCGCTACTGGACGTTTGATGAGGGGTCAGGATCTACCGTCTATGATTATTCGGGGAGCAATGCGAGCGGAACAATTATGAGTGGAGTAACTTGGGTGACCGGCAAGGTGGGACGAACAGCTTTGTCGTTCCCTGGAACCAATTCTGCAGGTACAAATTCTGTTTTAACTTCGCCTATAACGGGGAGTCTTTCAGATTTTACTATAAATGTATGGGCAGATCCCAGTGTTTCATTAACCAGTGGGGGAACGTACAGCTTAGTGGAATCGCAAAATAGTCCCTATACAGCGTTCAGGGTAAGCGGTGGTGTATTGGCCCTCCGAGTGGATAGTTGGGGCGGCTCTGGGAGTGCGTATTATGCTTTGTCGAGCGGTTATCAGAATCAATGGGTTATGTTTACTGCGGTTTGGAATAGTTCAGCTCAGACCATTCAATTCTATGTTAATGGTGTTTTAGGAAATACAACCACTGGAATAACGTCTCTCGCTCAGAATTTAAATTGGCCCACAAGCGTTGCCCAATATACAAACACGAATACCACGGCGTTTAACGGTATACTTGATGATCTTCGTGTCTACAATCGCGCTCTTTCCGCCGCCGAAGTCGCCGCCATGTATGCCGGCGGCAAATGAGCCGCCAGGTTGCAGGGCTCACATAATCGCGCTCAAGATCGTTGGCACCTTTGGATTTCCAGCTTAAAATATCTCGCCTTTGAGCGGGTGCCAGGCTCCACATTCGACAGGGATAGTTATATCGGCCACCCTTTACATCGTTCGTGCCACAGTTTTCAATATTAGCGCCAAGGACTTAGGTCTCTTGGCATTAACGGTCGAGCTACCCGTTCCTGCCGCTTCCGAAGGCAATCCCTTCGAGCGACCCCCGATTCAACGCTTACACATTCGAGCCGAGCAACCTCGACGTGCGAGCAGGGGACCGGCGCGGCCGCGCCGATAGCGCGTATCAGTCGGGATCTTAAGAGCAGTCCAGCCGAAATCATTGGCACGCCGTTTTCAATCCAGGTGTGCTGAAGCCGCCCGGCTCTTACGGGCGGCCTTGATTGGACGGGTAGCAGGCCGCGTGTCCAAGTTTTTCGGTTGAAGGTTTGGATTCAGAATAACCGAAGTCGCTCGGTAACAGACCATATCCATGGCAAAGGCGCGGCGCCACAATCTGCACACTGGATAATAGTAGTGCATGCCAATATCCGGAGATTCACTGCTCACTTCAGCGCTCACCATAAGTGGTGCCCTCGTCGTTTATGGGGCAACTCAGTTTGCGCAGCGTTTTTGGCTAGATCCTGCCACTGATCTGACAAGAGCACTTAGCAGGGCGTCGTACCTAGCAATCTACTACGCGAACATATACTCCAGACCTGGCGTCGTTCGGGAAGAACTGACAGCGGAGGCTTCAAGAGAACTGCGCAAGTGCGCAGCAGAACTACGGGCGGGTCTTAGAGCGGTTCGCTCTTATCTGGTCTTCCGAGCCTTTCGCCAAGTGCCCGCACGGGATGAGGTCAAACGAGCCGCTGACATTCTTGTTGGTCTGTCGAATGCCACAAAAAAAGACGATACAAGGGACGCATGGCGCGAGGGCGACGAGCTAAGAAGGATTTTGGGCCTAAGCGATTAAATCATCCACTGCGAATAGACCGATCCGGAATAGCCTTATTTTACCAGGATCTTTTATATTCCTGTCGTAAAACAGTTCTTATGCGACAGTCATCGGATCGGCTCACCACGGGCCGCAACGCTTGTTGATTGCGAGAAACATTGACATGAAATTCTTTCCGCTGCATAGTGTTTGCTGAACTCTTAACCACTTTTCAGGCGCAGCGCTGTGGCGGCCAGACAATCTATCTGGGCGGTCCAGCGCTGCGCCTGTTCTTCATGGCCAGCGGGAAGGAAGAGTGGGCCATGATTTCGTGGCGATGGTGGAGAGTGTCTCTGGCTATTCCCTTGGCGGCGTTTGTCATTGGAATAATGATCCAACGGTTCGCGATTCTGGGGTTCTTGGGGTCCGTCGGGTTCTTACTCTGGATCTTGCTGACTGTGATACTTGATGCTGCCCGTGCATTCGATTGTTCTCCGTTATTGAATCGTTGGCAAGACGAGTTCTACCGACAGCGAAAAAACAAAGAGTGCCAAACACGAAAACGCTGATCGGCATTACAACACAGAAGGTGGTCTCTTGGCGTACCCTGAATTGGATACGCCTTTTCTTTTTTCCAAGTAGGTTGGAGGTGCACCGTGAGATTTCGTTGGCCGGCGCTTGTACTTGTGGCTGCGGTGACTGTAGTTGTGATCTCAACAACCTGTTTTTGGTGGAGGTCCGAGTTCAGGCCATGGATTGAAGTTCTTGCGATGCTTGGCGAATGGGGTGTTGTCATTGTCATCTATCTTGAATTTGAAGGTGCACGGCGTGGACGGCAAGCGGAAGCCGTTCTCGCGGTTCTCCAAGAGCTGCGCACGGAGGCGTCACAAGAAGCCAGAAGGTATATATTGCGAGAACTTCCCCCCGATACCGAAGGTCTCGACGTAGAGGAAATACGAAAACACCTCGATTGCATACATCACGCTCTCATCAGCTTTCACAGAGCGGGGTTCATGCTTGAATCCAGTGATATCGATGAGCGGTTACGGGATCACATTATGGTATTTGTTTGGGCTACCGCATCGCGTTGCTGGATGAAGTGCAACAAGTTCATTGAGTACGAAGCGAAGCGACGTACCGATGATAGTTGCATGGTGTATTTCGGACGACTCTTTGAAATGTGCGAGGCCTACCGTCAGCGGCACGATCTGCCAGTGCCCCAACCTTAAATCCGTTGTTTGCCCGAACTGTGTTCGGTGCCTTTACGGTCTCCGCGCCGAGGAGGTGTGGATAGACCACACTTGCGATATTGCTGGCGTACCGTATTCTTGAGTTAATAACACTTATTAACTCACCTATACCAAATGGAGCCCCTCCCCCTTGGAATCCTGGACGATACATTTGAGCGCGGCAGCGTGTTCACTGTTTTGCCTGAGCACCGCCGCAAGCACATGGCGGTCTTCGGTACCACCGGTTCCGGCAAGACGACTCTGATCCGAAACGCCGTCGCCTGGGACATCTCCTCGGGCCTGGGCGTGACGGTGATCGATCCCCACGGGGATCTCGTCCGGGACATCATGGAAAACCATATCCCTCGCGAGAGGACGAACGACGTCATCTACTGCAATCCGGCCGACCCGGAGCGCTCATTCGCGATCAATATACTCGAATCGGTTGATTCGGCCGCCCGGCCGCTTGCTGTCTCCCAAGCGGTTGAGATTTTCCACAAACTGTACCAGGAATCGTGGGGTCCGAGGCTTGAGGATATACTTCGCAATTCGCTTTTCGCGCTCATCGAGCAACCACAGCCGGTCTCTCTTGCTGCGCTTCCCAAACTCCTGTCCGATCCCGACTATCGAGCCGCTGTGCTTTCCAACGTCACAAATCCGATTGTTCTGGACTTCTTCCAACAGAACTACGAGCAGTGGAAAGACGGATTCCGGGAGGAGGCGATTTCGGCGGTCTTGAACAAGATCCGCGCCTTCCTCACCAATCCCCTACTCCTCTCGATACTGGGCCAGAGAAAATCGAGCTTCGACTTCCGCTGGGCCATGGATCACCACAAAATTATCCTGGTGGATCTTTCCAAGGGCGCAATCGGTGAGGACAGTGCCAACCTCCTAGGCTCCCTATTTGTTGCCAAGGAGAAGCTTGCGGCGCTTTCACGGGCCAACCAGCCAGAGCACCAGCGCCAGCCCCACGTGCTCTACGTGGATGAAGCGCAGAACTTTGTCGGTGACTTTCCTTCGATCCTTCAAGAGGCCAGAAAGTACGCCCTCGTACTCGTGATTGTTACGCAGGGCATCGAACAGCTTTCTGAAGACGCCGCCTTTGCCGTATTCACAAACTGCGCGACGCTCGTTTCCTACCGGGTATCTGGTCATGACGCGGAGCGTCTTAAGTTCGAGTTTGCAACTGTGCTGCCGGCCTCCAGCCTTCAGGACATGTCCAACTACAAGCTATATGTTCGAACCCTCATAACCGACGAGCACAATACGGTGCGGCCATCGGGACCACATGTATTGAAAGCCTATCCCCCGCTCCGGAAGGGCGCTCGCGATAACCATGTGGCGGCGGTACTACGCACGAGCCGTGAACGATTCACGCGGCCCAGGGAGGAGGTGGATGCGGCCATCCGCCGCTTTATCGCCCGCAAATACAAGGTCCGCTCGTCCGCAGCCTAAAGCCCGAGCGTGCCCGCAGGGTTGCTCCACGCGAGGCAATTGAACGACTTCGCAACTGCGGACGCTTCTGAACCTGATATGTAGCAGGCACGTATGAACCCGGTACACCATAAAGATATGGGTCGACCGTTTCGGCAGTGTGCGCTATGCCGTACCGACGGGTTGCTGTGTTCCAGTCATCTTATTCCCGCGGCGGCGATGAAGAAACTTCGAGCGCCAGGATCAAGTAACCCGAATCCCATTTTTGTGACCGACGATGAAGCGTATACGTCATCTCGACAACTTCAACGGCACTTGCTTTGTGAAAATTGTGAGGCCCGCTTTAGGACTCAGGGTGAGACCTGGGTACTACAGAATGGCTTCCAAGGAGACTACAGCTTTCCGTTGAGAGAAATACTGCTGAAGTCATCGCCGACGCGCGTGATGTCAGACGGGTTGAGACTATATCCTGCGGCAGGACTTTCCGGTATTGATCTTTCACAGCTCATATATTTCGGTTTGAGCGTATTCTGGAGGGCTGGTGTATGTGAGTGGCGAAGGCGAAACGACCGTATTCGGGTTGATCTTGGTCCCTATCTCGAACCACTACGGCTGTTCCTGAATGGTGACGCCGCGTTCCCAGAAAATATGGCCTACGGTGTTCGCGTCTCGTCTCAGACCAACATTCTCGCAATCGCGCATTTGCCAGAATCATGGCAACTCGGCGGGTCGCGGCTTCACACGTTCGGCCTTCCCGGATTGACTTTCTATCTGGTGGTGGGCAAACGTTTCCCCATCGGTTACGTCAAGACCAGCACTGCCCCAGCACCTGAAGGGTATATAGGCATTCACCCAAAGCGAGACGAGGAAGAGTTGATGGCAATGGTAAACCGTGTCCGCCGGACTCGTGATCGAACTGGCCAATAGCGACGCTCGCAGTTGGAACCATACAGGAGCGTTTCTTGACGATTGTCGGTCGCCGACATAGGATTCAATCACGTCAATTAACAATAGTTATTAACTCCTCCTGCCCAATGACGACCATAGCTGTCGCAACCCACAAAGGCGGAACCGGCAAGACCGTTACATCAATGGCGCTCGCGTCGGCATTCGCTCGCGCTGGCAAACGCACGCTTTTGGTTGATCTTGATCCGCAAGGGCACTCGACAATCGGCTTGGGATTGGAGATCGGCCAAGGCGATTTGACACTCCGGGATCTTTTTTCAGATACATCAACTGGCATCGAACGGGTTGCAAAGGAAACACACATTCCCCTCCTCCACATCGCTCCTTCCGATATCCGGCTGGAGCGTGTGACACATCACATGTACACGCGCCCCAAGCGCGAGGAAACACTCCAGCGGGCTCTGGAACCGGCCGCCGGCAACTACGACTTTGTGCTCCTCGACTGCCCACCCTCCTTGGGCCCGCTCACCGAAGCGGCCATAGGAGCCTCGGATTTGGTCATAATCCCCTGCCAGATGGAAGCTCGGGCGGCGGATGGCCTAGTAGACATCTTGGAGCTTATCTCGCTCCTGAAGGGCCAAATTTTCGATTCTTGGCGTATCCTGCTGACCCGGCTGGATACTCGAAAGAGCGTCACCAACGCCGCTGTCATGGCCGGCCTGGACCGATGGCAAGATCGCGTTTTTCAGACCACAATCCCCCAGTCTGAGCCGCTTAACCAAGCCCAGATCCAGCGCACCGACATTTTTACGTTTGATCCGAAAAGCAACGGGGCCCAAGCGTACGAGGCTCTGAGCAAAGAGATTCTCCAATCCTATGGCGGATAAGAAGAGCAAGCTAATAAACCGGTCAAAAGAAACGTCGCGGCTCCCCTCCCCTAACCGGCTTGAGGACGACCGACGCCGATCCAAGAGCTTCAAAATCCTGACATTTAGTATTTACAACCCGGAGGCCGCGTGGATCGAGGAGACCGCAAAGGCGCTGCGCGATGCCGGCAATACCCAGGCCAACCGTTCTCTGGTGGTGCGTGAGGCAATCGCTAGGCTGAAGGAAGATTTATCGGACAAGACGCCACAACAGCAATTGCAGGATTTCATTCAGAAACAAGCGGAGCGCGGTTAGTCGTCTCTGGGGCCCGAGCGTGCCCGGCAGGGTTGCTCCACGCGAGGGTGCTACTTCTGACTGGTTAATAACACTTATTAACCGAACTCGTTTGTAACATCCTCATGTTCCTTTTCCCGACGTTCGGAAACCGATATCGGGCCTGTCGCTTGTTGGCTTATCCTGACCCTCGATCCGTTTGTCCTTCTTCGCAAGATCGCGCAGATCCGTCACCACCAAGGCAAGTAAAACTGAGTGACGCTTTTGCGTGTGTTCCAACGTCTCAATGCGCCGCGCCAGATCTTTGTGGTTGGCAAGGAGTTCCCGCATTCTTACGAACGCCCGCATGATGGCGATATTCACACGAATCGCTCGGTCGCTGTTAAGCACCGATGAGAGCATCGCAATGCCCTGTTCGGTGAAGGCGTAAGGCAAGTAGCGTCGCCCGCCACGGGCTTCGTTTGAGGTCGCAATTTGCGACCTCATAGAATCGGCCTCCTGGGCGCTGAGTTGGAACATGAAGTCATCCGGAAAACGACTGAGGTTGCGCTTCACCGCTTCATTGAGGCGCTTTGTCGGTACTTGATAGAGTTCGGCGATGTCGGAATCGATGATGACCTTCTGGCCGCGGATAAGGAATATCCGCCGCTCAATCATCGAACTGGGGACTGGCAGAGATTCCTGAGGGTGCTTTCGTTGAGTCATTGGCTTGCGACTACTGATTTGTGTTTGTGATTGGCTTCAATAGTTGTCGTACTGAGTGGAATCGATAGGCTTGTGGTTTGCTCATGTGAACTGTGGCAGCGCGGCGCTCCACAAGACGTCGTTGGTAGTATACGGCGCGTGATAAAAAGCGTCCAGCAATACGAGTTAATAACTGTTATTAAGTAAAGGCCCCGCCGGGTATGCCGTGCGGGGCTTGTCGTTTCGGTCATCTCAACACTCACCCAATGATCTGGGCGAGCTCAGTCGGGGTGAAATGATCGGGTTGTTTGCCATCGGGCAGCAAGATGGCTTTAACCCAGATTTTCGGGCCCAATCGGAGGAGGCAATCATTGGTGCACTGGCGGCCTGCCGGGTCGCCGTCAAAGAGTAGATACGCGCCGGTAAAATGGGCGCATATCAGCGCCTCCTGCATTGCCGATAGCGACGATCCCATAAGCGCCACGGTCGGATACCAGGACTGGCATACCTGAATACATCCAAAGAAGCCCTCCACGAGCACGACCAACTTGTTTTGTGCTTGAATTGCGCGGTGGAGATTGTATAGCTCCTGGCCTTTGTGAAATCCGGGCGGGAACTTCCAGCGCGGCTCTGTTTCGTCGATGCTCCGGCCGGCATATGCCACAAGCTGGGCGTCTTTGTTATGGATTGGAAAAACCACCCTTCCAGCCATTGATCCCCTCCCGGGAAAGAAGCCCGCACCGAAGTATTGAGCGGTTTCGACCGATACACCGCGCGTGGCTAGATAGGGGTGCGATGGATCGATACCGCCAAGCTCGAATGCAAGTGGTTTATTCGGTTCTTGCGGCTCGGGCTCCTGGACACGTTCTTTGGGTGGGGTCTCCCCTGCCGGTTTGGGTTCAATCGCACCGGGTGGTGCCACCCCGAACCATTCCTGAAGCTTCAGGGCGGCATCCCGTACGCCGCAGCGCTCCATGGCGGCCACAAAATCGAGTACGTTGCCCCCGCGCCGCCCGTCCCGTGCCTTGGCACATGAATCCGACTGGCAGGCCCAAGCGTTCTTAGCCGTATTGATGCTGAAACTCTGAGCGCTTGCCGATGAGCTATGTGACGGCAGCGGACAGCGCCCCCGCAACGTTTCTTTGTTCACTCGCTTCAGCTTGAGCCCGTACCGGGAAATCGCCGCCTCCATGGATACCGCCTGTTTTACAGCACGAAAGTCCACCAGTGTGGTTGACATACACCTTCCTCGCTTTGTTGTTTAGGAAACTGCTGCCGTTACTGTTGTCCCGGTACACTTTGTTGTCAAGAAGTTCGGCGTTATACTTACAGTCGGAAACCTTCACACTCCCCTTCCCACAGACCGTTTGTGGCAGCTCAGACAAGACTCGTTAATAACAGCTATTAACCGGGCGAGTTACTGGCGAGATTCAGATTCATTCTGAATAGCGACTGAGTCACCATTGTGCAGGATCTTTGATGCTCAGGCGTGAACACCCGGACACGCACAAGACACTCAAAAGCGGTGCGCGAATTTGGTGCTAGTGAAACGCTGGGCTTGGTGCTAGTGAAACGCTCACTTGGTGCTGATGAAACGCTGGCGCATCAGAATTGTGCCGGAAAAGCTAGCGTTTGCGCAGTATTCGCGAGGTAGGGGATAGCGGAATAGGTTCTAGATACCACCTTGAGATACACACACAGTAACTTGGTGTGTGTTGGATCTTATCGATTTCAAAACCCAAAAACCATTTCAATGAATCAGGAGGAGGGAACATCCCCAATCGAGCAATCAGTCCAGCCGACGGAGGGTAAGAAAAACCCCGGAAGGAAGGCGGCTGCCCCGGAAGTAATCCGCCCGGAACTCAACCTCGAAAAGTGGCCGGCAATCTGGAAGCCCGCCAAGTCCAAAAGCGCGCCCATCGTCCGGATTTTGGAGCGGGAAATCCCGCTTGGAAACGGCAGCCGGATAAGGGCTAAAGTCGAGCTTGGGTTCACACACCTGGGGGAGCTGACGACCGAGGACCAGAGGACGTACTACGCTCTGGTCAAGCAATGGGAGACAAGCGGCCGGCCGGCCCAGCAGACCTTCTTTTCGATCCGCGGCCTTGCCAGGTTCTTGAACAAGAAGTGGGGGACCAATGTGATCGAAGCCGTTACCGAATCTCTTCGCCGGCTGCGGGCTACGCCCTTTACCTGGCAGAACGCATACCACGATGGGGTGAGCCGCGAGACTATCGAGGAGCTTGATACCTTCAACATCCTCTCAGAGCTTAAGGTGATCCGGCAGAAGTCCGATGGCCACGTAACCCGCGAGGCCGGGTACTTCCGCTTCAACGACCAGATTCTCCGAAACCTCATCGCCCGCCACACCAAGCCCGTTCTGTTTGACACAATTCTTCGCTTCAAGAGCGAGATCGCGCAACTGCTTTACACTCACCTTGACCTGATCCTCGCCGACAAACGCCACTACGAGCGGCGCACAAAAGAGCTTTTTGAAGACCTTGGCCTTCGCGCCAAGGAGTACGGCCGGATAAACGAGCGCAAACGAACCTTGGAGCGTGCTCTCCAGGAACTTCGCTCAGCGCCGCTTTCAACCGGCGTCATTTCCGAGGCATACATCGAGCGCACCCAAGATCGCAAGGACTACAAACTTTGCGTAAGCAAAGCCAGCAGCCTGTTCAAAATCGCCGTTATCCAAAAACCGAGTAGGGGAGAGGTGACCGTTCTTTCGGCCGCAAAGTCGGCGGTAGAGACCCAAGCCGAGGAACTGGTGCTGCACTTTCACAAGATTTTCCATAACGTGAATCGAGTTTTGCCGCAGTCAAAAGAGGTCAACCAGGCGATCAGCCTTATCGCACAGTACGGCTTTGACCCCGCCCGCTACGTCGTCGATTTCAGCTTCCAGGCCGCGGCCAAGACCGACTACGCACCGCAGACCTTTGGTGGAATACTCCAATACACAGCTCAGGCGATCGCCTCCTATGAGAAGAACCAGCGCGAGATCGAGGTGGCCCGGAAGAACCACGCGAAGGTTGCCGAACGGCAAAACTGGGACGCTTTGCAAGCCAAGATTGACGACGCCCGCCGCCGGCAGGCCCAGGAGTCGCTCGAGAAGATGTCCGAGGACGAGCGCCAGGCGCTCTTTGCCAAAACGCGCGACCGGCTTGTCAGCCGTTCCCCGTGGATTGCAAACAGCGCAAACAGCAAAACGGTTGAGCGCATCATCCGCGGCGCGATCATCGCCGAGCTTGTTGAGGCGATGCCTGCCGAAGAACCGCCGCGCACACAAACAAGCTGACTCGCTACCGCGAACTGGAGGAGTAGACAGGAGAGGAGATAGGGTGGGGAACCGGGTAGGGATTTCATTTCCCCACCCAACTTCACGGGCACGCGGCCAAAGTCCGCCAAAAACCAATGCTCTATCGAGCGCAAACTGGCGCGCCAACCCGCCCGCTTACCGCAGGCTGGCCTCGGTTTTCTCGTCGCTATCGCGCCGAGAACTCCGCTGCCGCGCTCCCTAGCGTCCGCACGGCACCCGGACTAGCGTCCGGTTCGCTCCGGGATCGCCCGCCCGTAGACCCGAGCGGGACGACCACTCCGAGGCCAGCCTGCGCTGAACGCGCCTCCAGCGTCCCAGGCCCTACCGGCCACGCTTGCAGCCTCGCTAAAACCGCTCGGGCGTGTTGGCGAACTCCCAAACCAAAAGGAGCAGTGCCGCGCTAATCATGTTCAGATTCGCCCCCAGTCTAAACACTCGACTACGTCTCAGAAAGTGACTGTTATGTCTTGTCCCATATCTGTCCCATATCTTGACCGCCGCAATAAGGAATGATACAATCCGACAGTTCCTTCAAAACCGGACGATTCGCATTTATGGCTGGCCTGTGGTCTTTTATGCCTCACAATAATGTCGGGCATAGTAACGCCACAGGACAGGAGCACATCAATGACGTTTCTTCAGCACATCAAAAGGAAAAACATATCCTCACGGGCCGCCGTTCGAGTAGCGACTGCCAATCTGATCTTGTGTTTTGTCCTCTCGTGTTTTGGCATCTTTCTTTTCCACGTTCCACCTCAGCAATTTCCAAAACTCTTGCTTACACTTTTTGTCATAGCATTTGCAGAGGATCTTGTAATCTGGTGCTGGGACTATCGCAAGAGAATTCAACAACGCGACATCTAAAACCGCTAGTACCAATCAAGGGCACCACTGACCGTGGTGCCCTTTCAGTTGTTCATAGGTGACCAATGGGCGAGCTAAGTCTTCCGTCGAATGTTCATGTTGACCCCAACATGCACCCGAGCTTGTATGCGAACCTCCTCCTTTTTGCTGTTGTGTTCGACAAAACGTCGCTGTACGCGGTTTCGGGAAACTATTTTTATCACAATTGTCCCCTTTCATTTGAACACTTCCTCGATCTAGTTCGAGATCCCCAAGAATCTCCTTTTGTACTAACAGCACCGCTGGAATGGTATGACAAGGATGCCCGCAAGGACCGACTCAACCCTCTCGTAACCGCATGGCACCCTGACTACGACGATGTCGTTGCGAACAAGCAGCACCAGTACGGCGTGATTACGGTGAGGACATCTCCTAAAATACGTGATAAGGCCTGGACTGCGGCTCTTCGATATCACGACTTTGTGGCCGGTGTATTAGATGATAAGGATCAGGATGCTTTAAGCCGTAAAGTTGCTGCGACTTACATGGCCGCTCAGGCTCAGTTGATTTCCGATCGTGACGGGCTTCATAGGCGGATTAAGAATCACTCGGATTCCACGGCAGTGAACCTTACCTTCGATGGTTATCTACCAGCAGTCTTTTATCATGACCAACGCCACTCGACTAACTATAAGGATCTTCTTAGTACAGATGATGCTCTTTCCTGCCTTATATTCGAACACTGTACGAAGCCCCAGATTATTACACAGGTTGAGGCGGCAACTAACATGCGGTTTGCGATGTTCGTACCAGCCAATTGGCACACATTGTTGCTTGGCTCGGTCGGCGCGGATAGTACAGCACAGTTAATTCGCGAAAAGCGTGTGTCACCGAGTCTAGAGTTTCTCGAAGAACTTCGTTATCAGTTAAAACGGGATGAAGACTATCCAGCTTATCTCACTGAACAGTTGACCACTACCTTTAACACTGATTTTCCCCGGCTGGCGCCCAGATCCGCCGACCAGGCGCTTATTGACGAAGTTAAGGAATTTCGGAGGCATCGAGGCCCTGCTATTCTGAGAGAGATGCTTGCGGAGAGCCTGAGCAGCATTCGACACGGCACAGACCCAAATGACGTGATGAAGCTCGCACTGAAACGCCTGGAGGATCTTCGTCGGTACAATCGCTGGGGAGATATATTGTCTCGTTTTATTCTTCCAGAGGCTCTTCTCTGTGGTGGATATCTGTTCGGAACATACTTACCAGAACCTTTCGCCGTGCATACTCTGGGAGACACGATCCCCATTTTGACTACCGCGGCGGCCCTGTGGAAAGTTGATCTCATCAAGAGGGCTATTATGCGGTGGTCAAGCAAGACAGGTGATGAAAAGTTTGTATTGGAAACTCTCGACCGATGGGCATCGTCCGGTCAGCCCACAAACTGTGTCAGAACACTCGGTGCAGACATCACTGAACAGAAAGAATGATCAAACGTAGCAACCGACAGACGTATGAATTTAAACCGAGCCTCTCTTTGGGAATCGGTGCGATTTGTGTGCTCGGCAGAGGTATTGAGAAGGTTCACACGAGGTCCGGAGATGTATGGAAGCCCACTCGTTACATCGAGCGGCCAACAAGCAAGGGAGCGCACTCCGGCGAGAGAGTACCTGGGAACAACTTAAATGACGATATCTCCCTGATTGCTGGTGCCCATGCCAATGTCTTGGCTGCCTGTCAATTATTCGAGGAGCTAAAAGCTAGCGGCGATACACCGCACATAGTTGTGTTTGCAGCCGGTCGCCCCGCTTACCTTGCTTCCGACCCTGATCCGTCACTTAGTGAAGGACGTGTTTTGGCGGATGTCTTTATTCGCAAACTCCGTGGAGCAACCCTGGATACCGAGATTCTTGTATTGAGTCACAACCGGGATACCAAAGATGATATTGACGAGTGTATGACACTGGCATTAAGCAGGGGCATTTCTGGGTTAGCCGTGATAACAGTGGGATTACATATTGCGAGAGCTAGCGAGTTTGCCAAGCTCGCTCCTCAATACGGAAAGGGGATCGACCTACGATTCATCGCGGCGGAAGAATTGCTGCTTAGAAGGTACGCGACTTTTAGTTCTCTTAGGGGCAGGCTGACATCCATTGCCAATTCTCCGGCATATAAGAGAACGCTAGATCGGGAGAACCGTGGCATCGAGGCATTACGGTCAGGAGGTTACAAACGGTCTGTTTGAGTGGCGAAGCGTCAATGTCGCACCGCAGCCCTCAACTCTATTAACTGGCTTTCGTTTGCAGCTGCAAAAAAGCGCATTAGGTCAAAAGTCCCAGATGACAATACATTCGGCAGTGGTCGCTCGGCTTCCATAAACCCGCCAGCTTCGGTTACGAGAAGGCTTCCGGCGGCGAAGTCCCAAACGCGGCAGCCTAGCTCAATTGTTCCCTCTGTCGCGCCGCTAGCGACTAACGTCAGATGATAGGCGGTGCTGCCAAAAGCGCGGACGTTCGAGGGCAGTTCGATGATCCCAGCATCATTGCTTCGCCATGAGCAGAAAGTGACGATTGAACCGAAATCCAGTTTGGTTCGTTGACTTACTTTCAGTTTAGTGTTTCCGGCATAGGCTCCGCGCCCCCTTGCGGCGATGAAACTGCGGTTGAGAGCTGGCAACAGAATGCCGCCGAGCGTGATCTCGTCGCCTACGGCCAACGCGATCGATACGCAGTAGATCGGCAAGTCACGGGAGTAATTTGTGGTGCCGTCGAGGGGATCTACAATCCATAACCGATCGGCGCGTGTGAAGTCTGTGTTCTCTTCCGACAAGAAGCCGTCCCGGGGATATTCTGAAGTGATTCTCGCTTGTATTGTTGAGGCAAGGATCTCGTCCAGTTCTGTCAGTAATGAGCCATCCGACTTCGTCGTGACGTTCGCAGCACCCGAATAGGTGCTAGCTAAGCTCCTGCATTCAGCAAGGAGTTCATAGAGAAACACAGCGTCGTTGATATCGACCAGAGGGGAAGGGAGATGCTGCATCCCGTTCATATTAGTATTCTAGAACTCGGTTCGGGCCCTTGTCCCGATTCATTTGAACTTGCGGGTAAGGCGTCTGATCCGACAAAACCAAAACCCCGCTCATAGCGGGGTATTTGCCGTTATACTGGTCTCGCCGTGGAAGAGTTGGCGAGTCCAGTTAGTAAAACAAACAACAGAAACAACAACATGGAGAATACTACGCCAACAGAACAGCAGCGTCAAGGTTTGATCCGGCTGCTGCAGCAGGAGAAAAAGAAGCACCTGATCGAAGCGCAGCGCGACTACACGCGCCGGTTTGACAGCGCCAAAGCGTCATTTCTAAACGCTTTGTCGAGGAGTGAGTCAGGTTCCGGGTTCGCCAAAAGAGCCGCAGGCATCTTTGGGAACCGCGACCGCGGCCCGGTCTTCGATGAGGAGATAGATATCGCGCTTGAGACGTTTGAGAATCGGGCGGACGAGATCGGCAAGCATTTCGACCAGGGAGTTCTTGATGTCCTGACCGCACCAACGATTGAAGAGGCTCGGCAAGCTGTCGAGAGCTACTTGTAGCGTTACAGGGTAGTTGTGTCTTTTGCAGCCCTTTGAGAACTGAAAGCTATCTCTTCCACGGTGGCGCCACCATGACCCCACACCGCGCGACTGTATTAGCCATCGCCGGACATCGAGAACCAACTTTAGAAAAGCAGCACGACGGCTTCCTTGTTCAGCTAGACGCCCCGCCGCCGTTGGATAGGGGAGCGGACACGATCCGAAAACCATAGCTGCTGAAGCGGAGATCAGCGCGGTCATGAAAGCGGAAAGTGGCGCGCGCGGAATCGAGAGGGTAGAGCCACGACCCGCCCCGCAACACCCGCGTGCTGCTTCTGCCGGCTGCGTTGCGATTCAGATGATCGAGCTTGTTGCGACACCATTCCCATACGTTACCAGCAAGGTCGAAGATACCCTGTTCACTTCCACCGCTGGTGTACATTCCCACAGCGGTCGTACCATTAACTTCTGACTCGCTCGTGTTCGCCAAGCCCTCATCCCGCTCGGGCCGCCAGGGGTACAGGTATGGGGCCGCAATCGGACGTGGCTGCCTGAGAAGCAGGACAAATCACGGAGCGCCTCAAGCGACGGCCGAATCTGAATATCATCGAGGCGGGTAGGGGATGTCCTCGCACCCGACGCGGCTCTTGAAAAGTGTAGACTTCATTTACCAAAAACGTGGATTCTCCAAAATCTCTTCACCGTTCTTTTGGGGGTTCGGAATCGTATGGGCATACTACGCTTCCGCAGGGGCACACATCGACCTGAAGCTCAAGCGCAAGCTGGGCTCGGGTCGACATGCAAACCTATGTGCCTGAAGCCGCTCAGAACGCCCCTCTTCTCATCAAGGCCTTTTTGATGGTTGCGAATCGTTGCGCGAGGAACGTATCGTCGTTCTCGTCGTAAGTATCGTGAACCGGATGTTAACAAGACGTCAGGTAATGACGCACGGACGCACCGAGGGCTGCTTCAGGACAGATTGCCATTCTCCTCTAATATGAAACTTGCAGCATCGTTACCAAGAACACTATTGTAGAGAGTTACCGTTCCGCCCGTAGGAAGGACGATGACGCGTTCACTTTCACTTGATGAGATTATTGCGAACGAAGCCAGACGGATGGCCTCGGAGCTGCTGACGGCCGCGGGGGCCGCCGCCAATGAGGAAGAGTTGAAGATCGCCTGCGAGAAGCAGTTGGCTTCGGTACAAGCGGCGGCCGGCATATCCCTCACACCACATCACGAATTTACCGTTGCAAGCGGTCGTGTCGACTCTGTGTACGACTGCGTCATCATTGAATACAAGAACCCCCGCAGTGCGGCCGACAGAATCGGCGCGGATGCGGCTTCGCCCGGATTCGCCAAAGTAGTACATCAGATCAAGCGACGATTCCAAGACATGGCCCAGGAACTGGGCCATCCCTTGAACAGGCTCTTTGGCGTCGGCCTCGATGGAAATCACTATGTGTTTGTCAGATTCCGCGAGAGCCGCTGGCATGTCCAGAATCCAATTCCGGTGGATCGATTCTCCACAGAGCGCTTTTTATGGGCCTTATTCAACCTCGGCCAGAAAGGAAAGCCCTTCTCACCGGACTACCTCGCGGACGATTTCGGCGCTGACAGCCCTGTTGCCGTCGCCGGCGTCAAAGCCTTCTATGACGCGATTACGCGAACGGACAATCCCCGAGCCGCTATCTTCTATAACCAATGGAAGATCCTATTTGGTGAGGTCTGCGGTTATGACGTAGAGGAGCCGAGCGAGCGAATCACAAAACTCGCTAACTCTTACGAGATTGCCAGCAAGGGCCTAAAGCCCCCTAAACTGCTGTTTGCTATTCATTCGTACTACGCATTATTCATGAAGCTTCTCGCTGCGGAGATTGTGGCCTTCTTCCACAAACTGCCAACCCCACTGGAGCGCATGCTACAGGCAGGGACGAGCGGCAGGCTCAAACGCGAACTTGAAGAACTTGAAGCCGGCGGCATCTTCCGGCACTTGAATATCACCAACTTTCTTGAAGGTGACCTTTTTGCTTGGTACACCTCGGCTTGGTCGGAGCCAGTGGAAGCGGCTGTCCGGCAGGTGATTGGGCGCGCTGACGATTATAATCCGGGCACTTTGTCAGAAGATCCTAGCAACAGCCGCGACCTTCTTAAGAAGCTCTATCAACAACTATTTCCCCGGGCCGTGCGTCATGACCTGGGCGAGTACTATACTCCAGACTGGCTGGCCGAGCACGTCCTCAACGAAGCCGGTTACATCGGTGAGCCTCAGATCCGGGTACTGGATCCCGCCTGCGGATCGGGAACCTTTCTCGTAATGGCGATCAACCGAATTCGGGCTTGGTATGACGCAAATCGCGAACGATGCCCCTTACAGGAAGGCGGGCTTTGTGGCGCAATTCTCGGTAACATAATCGGCTTTGACCTAAACCCGCTGGCCGTGATGGCCTCACGGACTAATTACTTAATTGCTATTCGCGACTTGATCTCCCATATCGGTCGCGTTGAAATTCCCGTCTATTTGTGTGATTCGATCCTCACACCGTCCGAGTATGGCGGCCTGTTCTCGGGCCGTCTTGGCCTCGCAAAAGAGCTGAAGACTGCGGCGACCACTTTCTTCATCCCAAGCGAAATCGCCAGCAGCCGTGAAGACATCGCAACCTATGCAGAAACTCTTGAGTTCTGTGTCAAGAATCAATTTTCCAGCTCGGAGTTCTTGGACCGCTGCAAGGATGATGGGCTAGCTGTTGAAGCGTCGGATCTTCACACAGAACTTTACGACGAACTGGTCCTGCTCGATAAAGAGAACCGCAACGGCGTCTGGGCACGCATTATTAAGAACGCCTTCGCTCCACTGTTCATTGGACGCGTCGATCTCGTGGTTGGCAATCCCCCCTGGATTAATTG
Source organism: Bryobacteraceae bacterium (assembly GCA_035295125.1). GTDB lineage: Bacteria > Acidobacteriota > Terriglobia > Bryobacterales > Bryobacteraceae > JAICMB01. The sequence continues at coordinate 141,909 of DATGJP010000075.1, forward strand.
GGAGAGCTTACCGGACGAATACCGCGACACCCTGAAGCCGTTGTGGCAGGATTATGGCCTCTTCACGCTTTCCGGTTCCGCCGGCCGCCTCGGAGGCGGTAAGAAAGACCTGGCCATGCTTTTCGTCTATGCCTGCGCCGACAACTACCTCACGGAAGGAGGTAGCCTCGCATTCGTCATAACGCAAAGCATCTTCAAATCCAAAGGCGCAGGTGACGGCTTCAGGCAATTGCGTTTTTCCCGCAACCAGAGCACGACGACGCTCAGACCGATCATAGTTCATGACCTAAGCGACATATTGATCTTTGAGGGTGCGGTTAATCGAACAGCCGTCTTTGTCTGCAGCAAAGAAACGGAAGACTTTGAATTTCCAATAAAGTACGTGGTTTGGCAGGGTATCACCAGAATAGACCAAAGCACTCCGCTTGATGAGGTATTGGGCTCAACCCAGCGCATCGAGATGCGGGCTGTGCCCAAAGATGCCAATCGACGCTCATCCCCTTGGTTAACAGCCCCCGACGAAGTCCTACCGATCATCCAAAAAGCTTCAGGCAGTAATGCCTATAAGGGCATCGAGGGTGTAAACACTGGAGGACTCAACGGCTGCTTTTGGATCGAGGTCCGACGCCGGCAACCGAATGGCAACTTGCTCATCGAGAACCTAGCCGCAGTAGGCAAGAACAAGTTGGACGAGGTGCAGGCCGTGATCGAACCAGATCTAGTTCATCCACTCCTGCGAGGACGCGACCTGCAACGCTGGCATGCAGCTCCTTCGGCTCACATCATAGTGGCGCAAGATCCGTACCTGGGAAAGGGCATATCAGAGCCGGAGATGAAAAAGAAGCTCCCCAGAAGTTACGCATACTTGAAGCGCTTTGAGGGTGACCCGGCCAAGCCCGCACGCGGAACTCTGCGTGGTCGTGCGCTTTTCAAATTGTATTTCCGGCCGACCGATCCCTTTTACTCAATGTATAACGTCGGAGCGGATACATTTGCCCCTTGGAAGGTTGTGTACAAACGTCTATCTAATGCCTTCCAAGCCGCGGTTGTCGGTCAAGCGGTCGTTCCGCATGAAAAAGTAATCTTGATCCCCGCCGCGTCAGAAGACGAGGCACATTACGTTTGCGGAGTTCTGAATTCATCCGTCCCAAACCTACTTCTTCGCGCGTCCGCCGTGCGGGTTCAAACTATCGAATACGCACCCAGCGACATTGCACAAGTAGCCTTACCCAACTTCGAAGCGCAGAACTTGTGCCACTGCGAGATCGTGGATATCTCCCAAAGTTGTCACCGCGCGGCCGATCAGGGCAATTGGCTGGCTATTCCTGAGTTGGAGGAACGTCTCGATCGGTCGGCGGCCCGACTCTGGGGCATAACGGCTGCACAACTCCACTCCGTACAAGAAGCACTCTTAGAACTTCATGCAGGTACTAAAATGTCTGACGAGCCCGCCAATCAAGACGACTGAAGCTGGATTTGTGCACTCCTTGAAGCCTTGGCACCTCGCTCGAAGCACCACACCGTTTTTCGCCAGTTCGAGCGGACTGCCGCGTTTTTGCCGCGACGTTTTCGTAATCAAGAGCGAGTCTCTACTGCCATCTCAGAATTCCCGTTCCGGCGTATCACCAGTGTTAGTTAGGTAGATCGCGTTCGCAGAAATGAGCGAAAGTCACATGCGTTGTCGGACAGCCTTCTTTAAAGCGATCTCGAAAGCCTTGAATCTGGGGTTAGGGACTTCTTTGCTAGTGAGGAGCCCCGTGGCGAGCGCTGTAACGTAGTGCGGCAGGTTGCCCGCGTAGATCGCCAAGTGGAGTCTCTCGCGAGTCTGATGGTCTGGATTCGCATCCATCTCCTTGATTAAGGCGTCGCGCACCACCAAGTCGACCTCATTCATCCACCGACGGTTCCACGGTTGGTCGAGTACCGCAAGGTTCTCACGCACAAAGGGAAATAGCGTTGCTTGGGATGGACCCACAGCACGAATCGTCGAGAGACGATTCTGTTGAAAGTAGTGGCTGACTCGGGAAATATGGGCCTTGAACGGCGGCTCGGCGACGGAATACAGCACCTCACGTCTCTCATCGGTGCTTGCAGCCCGAGAAAGCCGTTCACGTAGAGCGATATTTTGCTCCTCTTTCAACCGTGAGAGGTAGGTTGGGACTCCCGTTCGCGGATTCGGGGCGAGCATCGAGTCAAGAACTGCAGCAATATCGGGAGCTTGCTGGCGGACTAACGCGCCGAACATTGGGAGACGACCTTGTTCCGCCGCCAACTCCGCTTCCTCGTTAAGCTCTTTGCGATTGGTGAAGAAAAAGGCCTGCAGAGCAAGACTCTCGATGAGTTGAGTGTCTGTTAAGCATACTCGCCTCGAAAACAGGGATTGGACCAAAATCGCCCACGTGATAATACGTTGCTCCTGCTTCAGATCCGAATCTAGCGAGAGCAGGAAAGCCCCTTCGCGGGGCTTTCCTGTGTCTGAGGCTGGTGCCTGATTTGTGATCACTTGTTTTTTGATGACACGACTGTGCTGCCCAACATCGCCTGCATTATATCGAAAGTGCGGCATCTCACCACGACCGCGGGTTGCTGCCAGGTGTAGTCGGTTCACGCGCAATCAGAGCGAAGTTCAGTGAAACTGGTCACGAGGCCACTTGGCCGTGTAGCCGCCGACTCGTCGATCTGCCCAGTTCCGATCAATTCCCGAGATGCGGCGTTCGAGCAAGCAGGGAACTGATCGACCGTCATCAGCAGCACTGCGTCGCAGGTGTTCGCGCGCGGTTTTGGCAGCAGTAACCCTCAAGAACAATTTCGACGTCAGATGTTTTTGTCTGGGGCTGATTTGGGGCTCCGATTGGCCGACTTGCCGTTTTTGCCGATTTCGTCGTATTTTAGAACCAACAACTTATGTGTTTTCAATGCGGCGGCCCAAAGCGACTCCCACTAGCTTCCGCCAGATCCAACAGATTCGCAGCACTGTTCCATGGTTATAGTTGCCGGGTTCAACGCCGCTGGACACAACGGGCGACAAAGTGCGTTGAATTAGCCACAGGCTGCGCACTATCACGGCAACACGGATGATTACAATACACTGATTCCAGGGATACTTCCGGTGAGTGCAGAGTCGTTATGACGAAATGAGCACGAGCAACAGACATGTTCAATCAAAATAATCAATCAAAATAATTGTTGACAGGTGATGATGTATATGGCATGATTGTGCCGCTGAGCATTGATTTAGTTGAAGGATCAGCTTTGCTCTGCTGCCGCCCTCAACCTCAGAGATTCTACTGAGGAATCCATAAATTACTAGTTCGAGATTATTGCTGGGGCTAGTTTGGGGCTACGAAGTATGCCGAGCCAGATTTGATCTGACCGCGAAGGCCGCTATGTTGCCCGTACCGGAGTCATTTCGCTGACCCGGACGGAGACACTCAACTTCCCAGAACGGGACTTATGGCTCGCCAACCATTTCAATGGCGTGTGACTCGCGGGTGATGGTCGCATTGTTACCGCATCGGAAACAAGGCAAATACCGGTTGAAGAAGTGCGCGTCGGATCGATTAATGAGAAACCAGATCATACTCGAATCCCATAACGTGGGAGAATGTGTGCTCGGGGTTAAGAGACGGAAGCTGCCACTATGCTGACCGGCGCAGACTCTCGAATGCTCTATACTTCGGGTGGTGCCAAGTGAAAACTCGATATCCGGTTTTCCACCCACTATTCTTGTTACTCCTGCTCTGGGGCGCTGCCGCCGCCGAGCCCGGACCACGGCCTGTGATCCGGTACGCCAACGTGCTCGGCGGGTCGGGACAGGAGTCCTCTGTTTTCGCCACGACGGATGCGGCCGGGAACGTCTACCTTACGGGTACGACGACGTCCCCTGATTTTCCGGCTACAGTTCGGATTTCCGATTCGCCCATTTTCCCCGATGTTTCTCTGTTTGTGGTTAAGATTGATCCCTCCGGCGCCGGCCTTCTGTACAGCACGATCATCGGCGGAGGCGTTCCAGCCGCGATTGCGTCAGATTCAAGCGGCAACGTGTATGTGGCCGGAGTGGAAGCCTCAGCCGATTATCCCACAACAGCGGGCTCATATTCGGCGACGGGGAGCTGCTTTGTTTCGAAGCTCGATCCGTCGGGAGCGAGCCTGATTTATTCGACGAGGCTTCCTTGCGACTACCCGGCGACCGTGGGTGGGTTAGCGGTCGATGGGGCAGGTAATGCGTACGTGACGGGGTCGGGGAGCCTAGTCACAACCCCGGGCGCATACCGGACCACGGGATTCGGAGCGTTTGCTTTAAAGCTGAACCCGACAGGTTCGGCGCTGGTCTATGCGACGTTTCTGCCTGGGACATACAGTACCTCGTCGGTGCAGCCACACGCCATCGCGGTTGACCCGCTGGGGGCCGCCTATATTGCTGGTTCGGCCAATATCCAGAGTTTTTACCCTAACCCCGACACGCTGCCGCATGAGGTACCGTCGGCAAACGGGCCACCAACAAACGACGCCATGGTGCTGAAGCTGAGCCCGGACGGGAAATCTATCGTTTTCGCTTCACTGTTCGGCGGGCCCGGCGATGATGTCGCTTCCGCTGTCGCAGTCGGGACCGATGGAAGCATCTATGTCAGCGGAGCATCGCAGACTTCGACAGGTGTCGGCCCCCCGTCGGCATTTCCCGCCACCCCCGGAGCCGCGGATACGATCAGCGGCTTTCCGAAAGGTTTTGTCGCACGGCTGGCGCCGGGTGGCGATTCCTTCCTGTTCAGCACGTTCCTTTCGCGGACTGACGGCGCTCCTTGCCTGAGTGTTACGGACACGGGGGTTGACGTGCTGGCACCGTTCCTTCTGCGCGAGTACACGCCGAACATTGCCGGGACGCAGATTATGCGAATAAGCCCGGACGGCACACGCTTGGTTAATTCTTCGACTGCGTCGTCGGGTTACGTTCGCAGTTGTGGCCAGGGCGGAGGAAACTTCGTGGTGCTGGGAAGCACTCTTACCAGCCCGAATCTAAGTCCCATCGGAAACAGTGCGAACGTCTCGTTTTCACTCGTCGTGACCGACGACCCAAGCGCGCCGCAGTTTGATGTAAACACCGGCGAGCTAAACCTCATCTGCTGGAGAGACCAGAACGGTAACTTTTCTCAAGTCCGCCAAGTGATCCATGCAACAGCCAACGGCCAGGCGGTTGCGGTCAGGGTAGCGGAAAGCGTGCCGGGAGATCCGGTAACCGTGGATCAGCCGGTCACGACAACCCCGGCGGATATTACGGTAATAGCGGACGAAGGCCGCTACAGCGGCGAAGTGATCCTCTTCGCGCCAGGCGCGAAGGATGGACTCGTCCTGGCACGTCTAAACATGACTGAAGGCTCAATTTTGTTCACGTTCGATCCGTCGTGGGTGCAGTTCACTGCGGACAGTGCGACGTCGCCGCCACTACAGGCTACTGTGCATGTTTCGACGAGCGTGGTGGAGGACGCCTTCGGCACGCTACTTTCTGTACCGTTGAGCTACACGATCGGTAATTATATTCACAACCTACCACTGCCTTCATGGCTAACGTTGGCGAATACCGGCCTTACGCCAGAGAACGTGACGTTCACAGCCAATCCGGCCGGTCTCTACAACGGTTTCTGGTCGCAGGATGTTCAGTTCATCGGAGCTGGTCCGGGGCCATTCCACGGTCTGGGCGATTTATTTCCGGCACCCAAGGGACTTTTCCGCGTGGACCTCCAGATCGGACCTGCGTCGGTCAGTCCGACGCCGGTGATCACGACGCTCACTCCTTCGAGATTGACGCTTCGCTTCACCGACCCCTCGCAGCAACAGCAGAGCGTCACGGTGCATGTCTCAACCAGCGCTGATCCGGCTCCATTCACGGTTGGCCAACTGCCCACGTGGCTTACGGCTAGCCCGCTATCCGGGCAGACACCGGCCGATATCATTTTGACCGCCACTCCTCCGGGCAACGGCGAATACGACGCGGCACTGCAGATAGATGCCAGCAGTGCCTCAGGCTATAGCTATGGCTACCTTTTTGTGGGCATGGATGTCGCTCTGCCTGGATATGTCGGTACGCTGGGTGCGGCGCAAATCACCTCTTCGCCTACGCTGGGTGCAGGCGGATTTGCCCCGGGAAGCCTGTTTTACATTTCGCTGTATCGGCCCGAACTGACCCCGGACGAGATCGATCCGGCAGGCCCAGCAGTTTGGTCGCTGGCAGGCTATTCGTTCGCTGCTAATGGTACGCCGGTCCCGTTGATTGCCTACCAATCCGGCGAGTTTCTGGCGCAGATGCCGGCCGATGCGAAGCCCGGCACCGTCACAATTGATGGTTTCGACTGCAGCGGAACGCGTGTCGCCACTGGTAATAAGATCATCACGGCGCTCAACCCGGATTTCGTTACTGACCCGGCCCGGCCGAGGGCTCGGAAGGCCGACGGCACTACCATCGACGCGACGAACCCCGTCGCTCCGGGAGACGCGGTTCTTGTGAATGTTACGGGGCTTGGTTCCGTGAATCCGCCGCTCGTCACCGGCCAAACCGCATCGTCGGATATGCCGTCGAGTCCCGTCGTGGCAGTGACAGCGACGATCGGCGGAAAGAACGCAGAGGTTATCTCGGCGCAAGCAAGCGAATCGTTGCCCGGCGTCGTCGACGTCTGGCTAAGAACGCCGAATCTCTATGACGGCGATCACTACATCACGGTGGGCGCGATGGGAGTATTCACCCCGGTGCGAATTCCAATCAAGGTCAAGAACCCCTGAGAGAACGCTTCTTCGTCGTCAGCGTGTCCGGATTAGCTTTCACTCACGTGCGCGTCCGTGGTCATTTCCAGCAGAGCTTTCACACGAAAGTGATCGGGCATTAACCGGCTGCGGGTGCTTCATGATCTCGGCAGTCCTATTATTTGCTCGCCAACTGCTGACGAGTCTGCCCGGCCGGTCACGCGTTCGCCTTCCTCGGGATTGATGCATGTGGGGTTAAGATCTGTCTGTCAACCAACTCGGGGGTTGAAACGCCGAGCAAACAGGCCTTCCCAGCCAGGAACAGTATGAGTCTCGTCAAGGACCTTACCACATTCTGAACTACCGTCATATGGTGTTCGAGGAAGCAGGGAACGGATCGAGCGCTCATAAGCAGCACCGCGCAGCACGCGTGCGCGCGAGTTTGGCGACAACATACGGCCAAGAACAATTTCCACCCTCGATGTTTTTATCTGGGGCTGATTTGAGGCTCCGATTCGCTGTCTTGCCGTTTTTGCCGATTTCGTCGTATTGTAAAACCAATAATTTATGCGTTTTCAACACGGCGGCCCAAAGCGACTCCTACTAGCTTCCGTAAAAACCGTCTGATTCTTTTCAATAACTTGCGAATTCAGCCTCCTTCAGCTGCGGCCATTTTGGGGCTCGGAACGACCAGCAACCTACTGTAATTCAAATTGTTATCTGTGGATTAGCAGTACAAACTGCGCGCTCAACCTCGCTTTATCGTCAATCACTGCAAACGGGGCCCCCACAGGCTCCGCGGGTGGTGTGGACGTTACGGTTTCGGTGACTTATTTCTCGAACGGTACTGCGCAGATTTCCGCTTCGGGCGAGAGTGCATCGGGTTTGGTCACGCCCATGTTCACTGACCCCGACACGCCCAGCCAGGCGTGCGGTTATGCGCTCGTCGAGTGAAGTGCGCCCGTTTTGTACGGCGCGGGCTACACGCAGCTGTCTGGACAAGTGCAGTTCACGATGGACCATAGCGATATTGGGGGGTATCTTCTCACGGCAAGCAACGGAAGCGTGGCCGTGAACGGGACGACGGTGGCGAGCAATTCGGGCTCAACTACAGTGGAGGGCGATTTCACGCCGCAGGCCATTTTGAATATTCCGCAGTCGGGAACATTTTCGAACCAGTTCGGCGCGGCGACATATACAGCTACTGGGACAGTTAGCGTTGAAAATGATTCGTGTATTCTTTCTGAGTGGCCCTACGATAACCCCATAGGGGTACGCAGTCCAGACGGACACACGTTGACGTGGACAGGGCTGTCGCAATCGACTCCGATTCTCGACCCTAATCCTCCTCAGATCATAACGTTCAAATGTTGTCACCGCTCTATCCGGGCGGGCAGGCGGTCGCTGCCATATATGGTCTCCACTTTGGCACGAGCGCTGGCACGGTGAACGCTTGTTTCCCCGGCGCTTCGCCATGCAGCAACACAAGTTCGCCCGTGCAGGTTTCGCAGATACTGTATTGGGGTTGTCCCGCGACCAATTATTGCCAGATCAATGCCCTTCTTGTCGCGCAGTCTAACGCTCCTGTGGGCAAGTACGACTTACAGGTTGTGCTCTCAGGAGTGAACGGTTCGGGATTCGCGCCCGGGCCGGGCGGGGGACAGGTGAGCGGTCAGAGCAATCGCGGCCAAGCTCCGATGTCGCCTTTCCCGACCATCACATTAAGTCAATTCGGCTGGCAGAATAATCAGGACTTGTGGAATGCGAGTACGTTCACATCAAATGGCGACACCGACCTCGGCGTTGGAACAACAGTGTACAGTAGCGGCGGCGTTAATAATCCCGTCGCTCTCCTAGCCGGCGATCAGTCACCCGCACCACCTTACCTAAATAACATTGTCCTCACCACATCACCGCCAATTACGATAAATGGTACCCTAACTGTGACGGTTAATCCAGGAGACTTGGTCTTCGTGTCGACGCCCATCTCCTTCGTGAACGGCACAGCAAACATCCCCAACGTCAACTTATCGCCAGTAGCCAGCTACTTCACACCTAGCGTAATCAAGAATCCACAATACCAATTTCAATGGACATTTCAACCTTCGGGTTTCGTGGGACCCTTGCAGCCATTCGCAACGACGACTCATCAGATCTACTTCATGCATTCATACATCACAAATCCGACGAGCCCTAACTGTACGCCAGGTGGTTGCCTTTACAGAGTGACGAGCTTTCGCCTTAACTTTGTCACAAATATAACCAAGAACATCCAGGCCGATGACCTTTATTCGCTGGCCGACGCGCTTCGGGGGAACCTCGTTAACGTCTATCCGAAGGAAGGGGACGCTTTTCATTTATCACCCGCACAGGAGACTAACGTCTGGTCAGTTATGGATGGGGGAATCGAAACGGGCTTGGATTGTTCTTCACTCTCTTCGATCGAAGCTGCCGAGTTGCAGCAACTAGGGTATGGCACTCCTACCGTGCGTGAGGCGTTCCCAACAGGAGCGAATGGATTCGATGACACAGACGCAACAAAACAAGAATCGAAGACGGTTGGCAACACCACGTATTTGCTAAGTTTCTTCAATGGAAACTACTTTGAAGGATACATTTACTTCACTCCGCCTGACACGCCGACCCCGGCCGCGTTTACAGTAATTCCAGGATCGACGTCTGTGCTTGGGCCGACCGGTTGTACAGTTGTTCCAAGCTCCGTCTCGGGGAGCCTCACAGACAATCAGGTTTCATTCCGAGTTCTTACGAGCACGTACCGTCTGCTGGGGGTGACCAATCAAGAGTGGTATTGGGACAAGGTATCTCAGCTACCATCACCGTTGCAGCTGCCGGATGAGATTCCGTTGCCCAGAAATAGTTGTCCTCCGTCGGAGAATTAAAACAATGCAGAAGAAGCTATTCCGATATCTACTCGGCGCGCTCGCAATCGTTAGTGGGACCTTCGCTCAGATCCCGAGCACCACGCACGTGTCTTACTCCTCCGCGCTTCCAATTAGTCCATTTGGAGAAGGGCAGGTTCCGGAGATGCAGAGGATTCTTAATGATCTCGACGTTACTCGGCTCCAGCCCGTGGTGGCGAAGAGTTGGGAGGCTCAGATCCTTGAAGCAGGAACGCAGGCCGCAGGCGTGGTACTGGACGTGTACCTTGACCCGTTGAAGGCTGACGGCCTGTATACGCTTGATGACGAGCGCGGTGACACATTGGTCGCTCACTGGAATGGCGGCCGAGTAGGCCGGCCCGAGAAGGCAATTTGGCTTTGGGATACGCCCTTTTACACAACCATCATTTTAGAGCTTGACCCACACACAATCGATGGCGACTCTATTTTGCAGTATTGTGAGCACCTCTTCGCGTGGGATAAGTTTCAGGTTTTTTCGCCCGTCAAGTCGGTCAAGCTTCAGAGAGTCAGATCTGGCGGGAATCGCTCGGTGACCAGCATCATTGAACATCGGAATACAGCGACAGGAAGCTATGATGTTTGGCTCGCCGCACTCACGGATTCTATAGCGTCGCATCTGGCGGTAGCGATTTCGAAGGCTATAGTTTATGACAAATATCCACCAGACGCCGATAGGGTGCCAGAACGGTTTCCGCCTCTTAGGTCACGTCTGAAGAACTTCTCAAGAGCGGCGCTTTTCACTGAGCTTGGGAAGGGATACGACGGATCCATCGCGAGCTATCCCGCGCGTCGTGATGCGATACTCCTGGACGAGCTGGCTGCAAGAGGGCCGATAGCCGACGATGAAGTGAAGCGAATTGTCTTCCTGAATCCGGAAAAAAACGATTATGGGAACGCGCAGGTTGTAAATGAACGGATGAACAATCTCGTGCAGGCCTTGACGAAGAGCGGCCAATTCGCCCGCTACGCCCCGACATTGACCCGCATTCTTTTTCAGGCACCCCAGCAGAGCTTAATACTCGCCGAACATCACGTGGTCGGCGCGATGCACTCGGAACATATAGATTTCTCCAGCGATGCGATCAACTTACTCGAGCAAGGTCGATTCGTCGCCGACGCCCTCTGGTATTTGCGATCCGACGCCAGCGATGCGCGAGTTCTACGGAGGCTTGAGCAGATTGCCGTCGAGCCACAGTTTCAGCAAGACAAGAGCAACGCGGTGTCGGCGATAAGGAGGAGGCTCCCTTCAGAACATTACTGAGACCGTTGGCGCTCATCGGAACAGTTTTAGATGCTGCTGTCGCCATGGAGTGCTGTACTTTGGATCGTGGCTCGGCAGCTCCCGTGCCAAGATGTTAGCAGTCTCGCCCGTTTTTGGCGAGGACAACTCGGGCGTGCACTCCCGGCAAATAAGCTAGTCGAGTCTGGCGAACCGGCTACACGTCGTAACTGATCGACGGCTCGTATACGGCACCGCGTAGCACGCGTGCTCGCGCAGTCTTCGGCAACTACAGCCAAGAACAATTTCAACGTTCGATGTTTGTATCTGGGGCTGATTTGGGGCTCCGATTCGCCGACTTGCCGTTTTTGCCGACCTCGTCGTATTGTAAAACCAATAACTTATGCGTTTTCAATGCGGCGGCCCAAAGCGACTCCCACTAGCTTCCGCCAGACCCAATAGCCTCTAACGAACCTAAAGACGTAAGCCTCGCCTGCACAACCGGAACATCGGAGCAATTTACTGCTTCGGAGAGTCAACTCTCTTGGCCGTGAAGGTGTCGGGAGGCTTGGAGTCCCACTCCGTCTCATGTTGGAGAATGAACTCGATGCTATCGCCCGCAAGGCGACCTTTATAGTGATGTATATCCTGGTAAGTCTTATCGCCCAGCATCGTGTTGGTTTTGGTCGTGAAGGTAATCTTGTTCCCTTCGATCTTCCCGTCGACGATTCCGCGGGGCGTTCTCCCGTAGGAAGCAGTTCCGTCGACCTCATTTCCGTCCACCTTAAAGTCGAATGTCTCCGTCAGGTCGAGGCCCCAACTGTACTTCACGTCCGCCTGCCAGCGTCCGCCGAAGCCGGGCTGACTGGCTGGCGGCACTAGCGCAGGTTCGGTCTTTGGCGGCGGTGCCGGCGCTTGTGGTGTCGGCGACGCACCTCCTCCCCTCTTTGGTGGATCTACCTCAGCCGCATTCTGCCCGGGAGCAGGCGCGACCGGAACTGGCGCGGCGGCCGGCACGCTTGTTTTAGGGGTTGTTGCAGGAGTGTCCGCACCAGCCCCTTTGCCGGACTCAGTCGCAGTAACCTTGGGAGAACCGGATGGGGACGGCGGCTGTCCATATCCCGCAGGCCTCAAAAGGAAGTAAGCGCCGACCAACAGCAGACCGGCGATGGCCACGACCACTGGGACCCGCATTTTCGATCTGGATCCTGTGGTAGGCGGTGGAGTGGAAGCTGCCGGCGCCATCTGCGGTGATGTCGGCGCCAAGGCGGGAGCCCGCGCGGGCGCCTGCGGAACAAAAGTTGTTTGATCGCTGAGCGGCGCCGCGAATGAAATGCCGCGCTGCACGATGCCCCCACAGAGAGTGCAAAGCGTTCTCTCGGCTCGCTCGGCTCCGCACAAGGGACATGCGCTGACGGCTACCGCGGACGTAAGTGGCGACGGAAATGCGATTACCGGCACCGAGCTACGCCACTCAGAAGATGCGTCCAGCGCGGCGATCAACTCATCGGCAAACTCCGCGCACGTGGGGTAACGTCCAGCCGCGTCTTTGGAGAGCGCCTTTTCCATGACCGCCGTGACGGCGGGAGAGAGGGTGCTGTCGAAGTCGCGTGGCGGCGAGACGGGCCCCATCAGGATCTTGCTCGCCAGTCCATGCAGGTCGTCACCCTGAAACGGCAATTGGCCAGTGACCATACGATAGGCGACAACCGCGAGCGCCCACTGGTCGGAGCGTCCATCGACCGTCTGATACTTCAACTGCTCCGGCGACATGTAGTAGGGCGTTCCGAGCAACAGGCTCGATTGCGTGCGGGAAGCAGTGGCCGATTTCGCGATTCCGAAGTCGCAAACCTTCGCCGCCCGGTTTCGGGCCACCATGATATTCGAAGGCTTAATATCGCGGTGCGTGACGCCCCGTTCATGGGCATGATCGAGCGCCGCCGCGACCTCGCGGAGAATTCGCTTGGTCTCGCCTGCATCGAGAGGGACGTTGAGCCCGAGCAATGCTTCGAGAGTCGGTCCGTCGATGAACTGCATCGCGATGTAAGGTACTTGGTCGCCCGCGACCTCGCTGATCCCGACCTGGTAAATGGTGACGATGCCAGGGTGATCAAGCGTAGCGGCAATACGGGCTTCGCGCAGCAGGCGTTCGGTGACTGCCGCGCGCTCCTTACGCTCCGTCTCGGTCTCCGCGGGTTCCAGATTGACCACCTTGATGGCGACCTGACGCTCCAGTCGTGTGTCGCGCGCAAGGTAGACGCGGCCCATGCCCCCTCGTCCCAACTCGCGCACGATCTCAAAATGATCGATAGTGCTGAGTGCCATTCTGCGGCCCCCCTACAGAATCAAGGATATGGTATTTCGAACCTCGTCTGAGGGAGCGTCAATAGCTGGTGCGGCGAACCAAGGATGCTGCTTCAGGTTCGAGGCGATTGCAACCGCTGCGCGGCTGACGGAGATTTGGGCTGAGGCTGCCGGGCCTGGCCTGTGTCGTGTTGCAACCACCTTACTTGCAGTCATGGCCGCAGTAGGACGCAAAGATCATCTGGAGCATCGTGAAATACTCCTGATTCGTAACGGTTCCGTTGGCTGCCTTGTGAACCACTACCATGTCCCAGACCGGAATCACAGTGATGTATTGCCCTCCCGCGCCCATCGCGGAATAGGCGCCGTAGAGATCGCCACGAGTCATGTCTCGCGGAAGCTGAGGAGTGTCCCAGACCCACCACATCAATCCGTATCCCCATCGCCAGCTCCCGCCGTAGGCTTCGTCGCGCAAATACCGCGGATACAGTTCATCGATAGGTGTGACCAAGGTGGTCATGTACTTTACCCAATTGGGATTGATGATCTCCTTTCCATTCCAGCTCCCTTGTCGAAGCATCAAGAGACCTAGCCGCCCCATATCGCGAGTGGAAAGATACATGTGATAGATCGGATGCACCGAATAGGGCGTCATCGGGTCTTTCTTCTGGGCCCCGCGATCGAAGTCCTGCATGCCGAGCGGACGCGCCAGATCGGTCTCTAAGGCGTCGTATATGTTTTTCCCCGTGAGTTTTTCGAATGCGGTGCCGGCCGCGTTAAAGTCCCAATTGTTGTAGCAATAGAACGACCCCGGAACCTGCGAACCGCGAACGGGACACATACCGGTCGGATCCGTGTCGCCGCTGTCCGGATGATAAATGCCGGAACGCGACATCAACAGCCATTCGAGCCTGGCCTTTTCCTCGATCGGAAGGAACTTCTGCACGTCGTCAAGGCCGAGTTCCTTGACGGTCTTTTCCAGCTTGATGGTGCCGTCGAAGATGTACTTACCATAGAGCATTCCTAGAACACTCTTGCGTGCGGATGCCAGAATGCTAACGAGTTTCACATCGCCGTATTGAAATAGGACACGGCCCCCAACGATGACCATCATGGCCGTAGTCCGCTGTGTTTTTAGCCAGGATTGGAGGACGCTGAGCCTCGCGGAGGAAAATTCGGCGGTTTCGGGTTTCGTTATGCGTTCCCAGTCTTGTCCCGGATAAACAGGTTTGTCATCGTCCGCGGAGGCAGTGCGAAGCAAACAACAGACAAGCACCAATAAAACAGCCGTTGCCCGGAGCATTACACAAGGATAGCCGAGCACGCTTCGGGGCCCGTTCACTCAATCCTGTAATAACCAGCTGATTAAGACCCGTACCGCAAGGATTGATCATCGGTGTCCAGATTTACCGTGTGTTGGGAGTTATCTTTCCGGTCCTGTTGGCTAGCGGAGTCGTCGCACGACCTGGGCCGGTTCTCCCGGCTACCTTAGGCGAGCTGTGTGATTCGACCCTCTTCCACTTTCCATTTCCCTATCAGGGGCGGGCCGAGAACATCCATCCCATGGTCGTGGAACAAACGGCGAAACTCGTCGAACGATAGAGCCTCGTGGACGTAGGGTCCCTTGTACTTACCTAACTCGCGGAAAAAGTCTTCCATCTTGCCCGCGGGTTGGTAGACATTAATGATCTTGCCAGGCGTCGCGCTCACACAAGCCCACACGTGAGAGACCTTGCGCGGTATGAAAACCGACTCACCGGCGCCCGCGCGAAATTGCTTATCACCAATGTCGAATTGATACTCGCCCTCAATAATGTAAATCCACTCATCCTGGTCGAAGTGCAGGTGGCGCGGGCCGCAGCTTGCGTTGCCGATGACCTCGAAGACACACATGGAGCCTTCTGTGTCCCGTGCCGAGACTTTACAATCATTCGATTCGCCCGCGAGTGTGATCTGCTCACCGAAACGGTCTTTGCCCGCGGCAATATTAAAGCCCAGAAACATCTCCTCACTATTCATTTTCTTTGTTCCTTTCAGGTGCTGTATGGTTTTGTCGATGGTTTCAATCAACGTTCGCGTCCGGGCCAGGTTCTTTTCGAGAACCACCCGGTGCGATTCCAGGGCGGCGACTCTTTCGAAATCGCCCCGGCACAGGATTCCTTCGATTTGCTTCAGCTCCAATCCCAACTCCCGGTAAAACAGAATCTGCTGGAGAGTCAGGAGCTGTGCCTCCTCGTAGTACCTGTAGCCATTCGCCCCGTAACGGGCGGGCTTCAGCAGGCCCGTTTCATCGTAGAAATGAAGCGTGCGCACGCTGACGCCAGACATCGCGGCAACTTGTTTGACTGTGTATGCCATCGCTTTTTTCCCGGCAGGGATCTGTATTATCCCTGCGACTGCACTCCATTCTCGGGGATCACGTAACGTGAAGGTCAAGAAGAAAACGAACATAACTTCATAGCATGGCGGGAGGTGCCGATACAACCAAACTGTTGTCGAACTCCGTGCGATGGGGTGGGATGGAAAGTGCTTTGCTGCTCGCCTGCGGAGAATTGTCCATCATCATTGCCGGCCTGGGAACCGGACCGTTCTTAACCTTCGCGGCAAAGTGAGGCGGCACGCACTCGCGGCCGCCTCCCATGATCAGAACATCAGCTTCAGGCCAAACTGAACCTGGCGCGCCGGGTAAGTGGTGCGAATGGTACCGAATGCGGAACTCGTGGTGATGTTATTCGGCAACCCGAGGTTAGTGTGGTTCAGGACGTTGAAGAATTCCGAGCGGAACTGCAGTCCTGTACGCTCCGTGATGCGGAAGCGCTTATCCACCGAAAAGTCCCACTGCGCCAAACCCGGAGCCCGGAAGGCATCGCGCCCCAGGTTGCCCCATGGAGCGCTTGCGGGTGGAGTGGTAAACGTGTAGCCTCCAAAGTAATTGTTCACGAGCGACGCCTTACTTTGGCTGATGCTGCTTCCCGAGACGTTGGGCCGTTGAAACGCCTGGCCGCGCCAATCCTGCGTCAAACCAGTGACGTCGTTCGCGGCCGAGGGACTGTAGTAAACGTTGATCGGATTGCCGGTGTTGGCGGTAATGATGGAGTTGATTTCCCAGCCGCCGACGAACGAGTCCATTACCGGGTTCCACTGCGACCCGAATTGACGGCCGCGGCCAAAAGGAAGCTGGTACACAATGCTCGTCACGTTCATCAACTTCACGTCAAAGCTGGTGGGACCGCGCTCTCCGGCGAGGTTATTAATGTTCTGCGGATTTGCAACCGAGTATCCGGCGAACGACTCCAGGGCCTGCTCCGAATTGCCCAGCGCTTTCGACCAGGTGAACGAATTCAGGAAGTAGAGTCCGTAATCGAAACGGTGCTCCAGTCGCGCGGAAAAGCCGTTGTAGCTGTTGGACCCCGCGGGATCGATCCATGTGATCGGTCCAAAGGCCTGATCGGGACGCCGTGCCTGGACGCCCAGTGTCTGTCCCGGCTGGTTCGGAAAAGCTTGGTTGTAGTCCCCGATGATGGGCAGCCGCACACTGTGGTTTCCGTTGTAAGCCAATTCCAGGACCGTGTTCTTGAAGAGTTCGTGCTCAATGGAGAACAGCCAGTTCTGGATGTACGGCCAGCGCGTATTGGCGGGAATGTAGTCGATGTTGGTCGTGAGCGGATTAAAATTCGCGGAGCTGGCGATGTTGGTTGTGAATGCTTTCGTGGTAGTCAGGAACGTCGACGGCACGGGGCCGCCCGCGGGAATCGACTGGTTGATAATGCCAAAGATCGCGGCCGGTGAATTGATGCCTTCCTCTCCGCTGCCTGGGCGATTGAAGAACGAGTAACTGATTCCATAGCCGCCGCGAATGACCGTTTTCGGCATCACGGAGTACGCAAATCCAATTCGAGGGCCGAAGTCCTTGTAATCGGGATTCACGAGCGCGCGGTTGTAAAGGCTGCCGCTGCTTGCCTGAATCAACTTGTTGGTCGCCGGATTGAAGTTCGACCACAGGTTGTCGCGCTCCCAAAGAGGAGTTGCGAATTCCCAGCGCAGGCCAAGGTTCAGGGTCAGTTTGCTCGTGACACGATAGTCATCCTGGACGAACAGCGAGTGGACGTGCTGGCGTGTGTTGGTCACCAGGTCGTTGCTGAGCTGAATGACGCTGGGCAGACCAAAAATGAAATCCGCCAGGTTGTAACTGGTGGTGTCCGCGGCGATGCTGCAACCGCTGGGCTGGCCTAACTGGGCGCACGTGGGTTTACTGAACTGCCCGGAGTAAGTGTTCGCGCCGTACAGCGGATTGACGTCCAGAACCTCGGTACGGATGGCCACGAACTCATAACCGGCCTTGAGAGAGTGCCGTCCCTTGATCCACGAATAAGTGAACTTGGGGTTGAACGAAGTTGGATTCTGGAACTGGGGGTTCGTACCCTGGCGGCCGAACTGCGAAAACCCGCTGACCGATTGTGTGTTTAGACCGCCGGTCAGGCTCGGGGTCGTGGGCAGTCCGGTAATTCCGTAAAGTGATTCCATGCTGGGGCCGCCCAGGAGCGGAGGCTGTTTGCCGCCGAGGACGTGCGTGAATCCGAAGCGGGCTTCCAGCAACTGGTTCGGCGTTACGGTCCAGGTATAACCGGTCGCGGCCTGCTGCTGAATGGCGTGAATGAAGCCGTTGCCCGCTCCTCCGGACGGACCGGGCAGGTCCGGTTGATAGTACTGAATATCTTTGCGCTGGCTGAAGCGCAGAAATGAGCTCATCTTGTCGCTGATCTGATAGTCGAGTTTCGCGTCGTACTTGTCGCTGTAATCGCGAATCAACAGCAGAGCTTCGTAGTTGTTTGACCGCCCGGCGCCGTTCGGAGCCGGCAGGTTGGAGAGTACCGTCTGGGCAAAGGGGCTGAGCGGGAGCGGCGTGTTGGCTGGATAAACTGTGCCGGTGAGCGGATTGACCACCGGCACCGGAAGGACACCGCCGCGGTCGTTCATAGTGGGAATGGAATCGAAGTTGGCGTAACGCTGCAACTGACGGAAGCCTTCATAGTCCGCAAAGAAGAATAGCTTGTTCCTGATCAATGGCCCGCCGAACGAAGCGCCAAACTGGTTGCGCTGCAGCGTTGGTTTCACTCCTCCCGGCGGCTGGAAGAAGCCCACGGCGTTGAGATCGGTGTTGCGCAGAAACTCCCATGCGGAGCCGTGAAACTGGTTGGTCCCCGCACGCAGTGCTGCATTGATCACGCCGCCGCCCACGCGTCCATATTCCGCGCTGAAGTTGCTGGTGAGCACTTTGAACTCGGCGATCGCATCGGGCGACGGTTGCACAACCTGGCTGGAGTACCCCTGGTTGCTCGGCGAATAGGCATTGTTGTCGAGACCGTCCAGAAGGAAGTTGTTGTAAGTGCTCCGCATTCCGTTGATATTCACCGCGCCCTCGCGCGGCGTGCCGCTAGGACTGAAAAGAACCGCCATCGGCGAGCGGTGGACGTTCGTCGAAAGCAGGGCCAGGTCGGAGTAATTGCGTCCATTCAAGGGAAGCTCCGCCACCTGCTGAGTATTGACCACCTGGCTGTGCTCGCTGGAATCGGTTTGCAGAGCCGATGCGACACCGGTCACCTCGACGGTTTCCGTCACCGATCCCACCTGCAGCGTGGCATCCACGCGCTGGCGGGCATTGACGTTTACCATTACATCCGTGGTTGTGAATTTCGAGAAACCGGACGCTTCCACGGTGATCGTGTAGCGGCCTACTTTTACGTTAAAGAAATCGTAGTTCCCGTTATCGTCAGTCGTCGTCTTCGACTCGATGCCGGTGTCTGGTTGTAAGAGTGTGACCTTGGCTCTTGGCACGGCCGAACCACTGTTATCGCGGACCGTGCCGAGCACCTCGGCAGTTTCGAATTGCGCGAAGACCGGATGTGCAAGCAGGAACAATCCGGGCAGTATAATCCTCGTTAGCGTCTTCATTGATCCTAACCTCTACAGATGATCGCAACCGTTCGTTACACCTTAATGACTGGGATCCAAATGCAGCGGCCGTGGTCTGATCGCCGGTCGCCTGGCGCATGCGTTTTCGCCTGCGCGTTCCCGGTGAGACCCAAAGACAGGCGAAACAGCCTGCGCCGCCATTCGACTTCCAACCCCACGCGGAGTTTTCAACAGTGCCTTTAGTGCCTTCATTCAGGGAAATTCTGACCTTCCTTCTGCTAGTCCCTTCATCGCTTTTTGCGCAGACCGCCGGGGTGCGCGGCCAGGTCGCGGATGAGAGCGGCGCCATCATTCCGAACGCGAAGGTTGTTCTGAGCGGACCTTCGGGCATCGCAAAGACCACGATGACCGATCTCACCGGCACTTATTCCTTCACCGGGCTTGCGCCGGGAAACTATGCGCTACAGGCTTCCGCGCCCGATCTCGTCCAAGCCCAGCCCGCGAAAACAACACTCAATTCGAGCTTGCGCACGGTAAACCTTGTGTTGAAAGTGGCCGAGAGAACCGACAAGGTCACAGTTGCCGAAGCATCCACACCGACGCTCAGTACAGACTCCACCAGCAATGCCAGTGCGGTGGTATTGCGAGGCGAGGACCTGGATGCGCTGTCGGACGATCCCGACGACCTCGCTTCCGATTTGCAAGCTCTGGCGGGGCCGTCCGCCGGCCCGAGCGGGGGCTCCATTTTCGTCGATGGTTTCAGCGGAGGACAACTCCCCCCGAAAGAATCGATCCGCGAGATCCGCATCAATCAGAATCCGTTTTCACCTGAATACGACAAACTCGGCTACGGCAAAATCGAGATCTTCACTAAGCCGGGTTCCGACAAGTATCGCGGCAATGCGAACTGGAACTTCGCAAACGATTTCTGGAACACGCGCAATCCCTATTCCCCTCAGAAGGCTCCGTTCCTGCTGAACGAGTTCGAGGGTAATGCCGGTGGGCCTCTGACGAAGAAGTCTTCGTTCACTGTCGACGCGCAACGCAACATGGTTGACAACGGTTCGATCACGAACGTAGTCCCCGCGACGCTCGCTAGCGTAATCACGACACCCGGCCGCTACACGAACATCAGCCCTCGAATCGACTACCAGCTCAGTGAAAATCAGACGCTGATGTTTCGTTATGGTTTCACACATTCCGACGTGCGCGATAACGGCATCGGGGGGTTCGACCTGATTTCGCGCGGCTATCATTCACAATTCACGAATCAGACGGTGCAGGCCGCCGATACCCTTCTGATAGGCACAGCCGTCAACGAGACGCGATTTCAGTTCTTCCGGAGTGCTTCGCAAAGCCTTGCAAACAGCTTGAGCCCTGCCGTCCTGGTGCTGCAGTCATTCAACGGCGGTGGTTCACAGCTTGGCAACTCCTACGACACACAGAACAGCTTCGAGCTGCAGAATTATACTTCCGTGGTGCGCGGCTCACATTCCTGGAAATTTGGCGTCAGGCTAAGGGCTCAGACCGATGACAGCGTGTCGCCGCAGAATTTCAATGGCGCGTTCACGTTTGCGGGCGGCGTGGTGGGATCGACGGTAATCAGCTCCATCGACCGCTACAATCGCACGTTGCAGTACCAAAGCATGGGTTTCACGCCGGCGCAGATCCGCGCGCTCGGCGGCGGTGCGACACAATTCACCTTGAGCACCGGCATTCCGGAAACCAAAGTTAACTTTATGGACGCCGGTTTGTTCGTGGGCGACGAATGGCGTCTTCGGCCAAACCTCACACTGAACCTAGGCCTGCGCTACGAGACGCAGACCAATATTCACGACTGGCGCGATTTAGCTCCGCGTCTGGCCTTCGCCTGGGCCCCGCGAGGCGGCCAAAAAGGCGGCCGCGCCAAAACCGTCCTGCGCGCCGGCTTTGGCATGTTTTACGACCGCTTTCCTCTCGCCGACACGCTCCTAGCGGCACGATACAACGGCCTCGTGCAGCAGCAATACGTCATTCCGAATCCGGACTTCTTCCCCAGTCTGCCGACTCCGGCCATGCTGGCTGGTTTCCAATCCACGCAGGCGGTGCAACTGGTGAGTTCAAACTTGCGTGCGCCATACATCATTCAATCCGCCGCGACACTGGAACACCAACTGTCCTCAACGATGACCATGGCCGTGACTTACACCAACTCTCATGGCGTGCACCTCTTTCGGTCAGCCGATATCAATGCGCCTCTGCCTGGCACATACGATCCCAATATGCCGTCGAGCGGCGTCTTTCCGTTTGGCCACCCAGGCCCGATCGATCTCATGGAGTCTTCGGGAATTTACAACCAGAATCAACTGATCACCAACGTCAACGCGAAGCTAAATGCCGGTCTTTCGCTTTTCGGGTTTTACGTGTACAACTATGCCCTGAGCAACACGGATGGCGTCAATACCTTTCCGGCCAATCCTTACAGCGCTGCGGGCGAGTATGGACCCGCATTCACGGATGTACATCATCGCTTTACCGTCGGCGGATCAATCAATTTGAGATGGGCCATTCGAATCAGCCCGTTCGTGGTGGTGCAATCGGGCGCCCCTTTCGATGTCACGGCCGGCAACGATCTCTATGGCACGACACTATTCAATGGGCGTCCCGGCATAGCCACGAATCCCAGCAAGCCCGGCTTGATCGAGACCAGCTACGGTCTCCTCGATCCCAACCCGGCGCCGGGAGAGAAACTCGTGACGCGCAACTTCGGTCGGGGGCCTGGGCAAATCAGTATGAACCTTCGTCTGGCCAAAACCATCGGCTTCGGCGGTGAACGAGGAGGCTCCTCCGGCAATCAGTCGCGGCCCAGCGGTGTCGCCAACGCTGCGGCGGCGGCCACAGGGCGGGGATTGGGCGGCCTCATCGGCAGTCCGTCCACATCACACCGGTTTAATCTCAGTTTTGGGCTATCGATCCGCAATCTGCTGAACCACACTAACGCGGGCCCGATCATCGGCAATATCACCTCGCCGTATTTCGGCTTCGCGAACCAGGTTGCCGGCGGGACTAACGGCGAAGGGTTCTACGAAACGGCGAATAACCGGCGGCTCGAGTCGCAAATCCGGTTTACGTTCTGATTCGATCGCCTACTTCGAAAAATAGGACACCACGCGCTCCAGAGATGACGGCTCATGGTCGGCGCCATCGAGCTTTCCGATCATGTGCCGCAGCGTGAAACTGAGCGTAAGCCATGCCAGCAGCGCCCCGATGAGGATTTTCACGGTTCTGAGGTTTCCAGGCTTGGTGACTTGCGCCCGATTCCTGGACTGGTTTTGATACCGCATATACAGAACCCCGAAACATAAGGCCACTCCCAACACGGTAATGAGTTGCATGGCAATCCCACCCGGATTCATCGTCCGTTATCGAACGATCCTCCAGGACCTAAACAGTCCGTGGCAGAAGTCGGGCGGGCTGAATGCCTGCCCCCCTTGGCTCGCAACCTGTTGAGCCGTAAGGGTGGCGCAGGCGGTTTCGCCTGCGCATGCCGCTCTCAAAGACTTCTGCTACGGGCTGCGAAGGGTATTTGTGCTGGAGCTTTCAGGAATTTTTGCGCGCCGCGAATATGCTGACGTTGCGGAAGCCACTAGTTCTTCGTGTATCTTTTCAACAATTCCCTAGAAAAGAATCGATGGCAGCCAGGCCCCGGCGGGCTCGCTGTAAAGGCCAACGCTCATTAGCGTCAACGGCTGCACGATTCGCAACCCATTGGCCAGACACCACTGAAAGAGGCTACTGTTCCGGCTGGGCACCAGAATGCCAGGTCCGCCAAACGACTCTGCCGACGCGATCAGCGCCTGCAGGTCCGGATTGGTCTCAGCCGTAGCATGGCCAAAAAAAGCTAGAGACGAAGCATAGCCGGTGATTCGACCCGCCCGCTCGACCACCAGCGCAGAATCCTGTCCGATTGATGCCGCCAGGTCCCCACCGCGGTCAAAACCATGTACGCGGCGAGACAAGTCGTTACAGGCGTCTATGTCTTCCGCGTTGGCGGGACGCACCGTGCAACCCGGAATCTCGCGTTGCTGCGTGCGGCCCTGCATACACGAGAGCAATTCGCGAATCTCGAAACCAAGTCGCGCGTAAAGTGATAGCGACCGATTATGGAAGGTCGCCTGTACCAGACGGATGCCGGCGGCGCTACGCTCCGAAGCGCGCTGCATCACCGCTTCCATCAATTGACGGCCCACCCGTCGATTCTGGACCGCTGGATTCACCGTAATCGGCCCAATGCCGGCTATGATGGCCCGTTCGTCCATGCAATTGCTCCCCAAGATCCGGCCTTCTTCTTCGGCAACCACGCAATACAATCCCGGACTGGAAAACATCATAGTGAGGAGCCCCACCGCAACCTCCACGGACGGGAAGTCGGGCGGAAAGGAATGGGCCCGGTTAATGTTACTGAAGGCGTCGAAGCAGATCTGTCCACAGAGCGGCGCGTCTTCTGGCTGGGCTTGCCGGATGGTTAGGGCGGGGTGTTGTGTCACGATTCGTCTTCGGCGATTATAGCGGAGTAGCCTGGTGCATCCGCTACCATATCGAGACACATGAAGATCCGCGAACTCGGCCCCGAGGACGCTGAAAAGTACTGGAACGTCAGACTCGAAGCCTTGGAAACGGAGCCGTTTGCCTTTGGGAAAGCCGCGGAGGAACACCGCGCGGTATCCGTAGTGGAAACCGCCGCCCGGCTTGCAAGCTTTCCGGAGAATAAGTTCACCCTGGGCGCTTTCGAGGGCGATGAATTGATCGGTACGGCAACATTCATCCGCGAGTCAGGACTCAAAGAGCGTCATAAGGGCCGAGTTTATGGCGTGTTCGTAATCGGCTCGCAACGAGGCAAAGGCGTCGGGAAGGCACTCATGTCGGAACTGCTGGATAAAGCAGGGGCGTTCACCGGCCTCGAGCAGATCCTGATTTCCGTGGCGACCCGCCAGGAGGCTGCCACCGGGCTTTACCGGTCCTGCGGGTTCGAACCCTACGGAACGGAACCTCGGGCGCTGAAGATCGGTTCGGAGTACGTCGACGAGCAGCATATGATTCTAAGGGTGGCGCCTGCCGTCATTCACCGGTGAACCGGGGGTGTTTGCCGATTCCCCATCGAATCAGGGGGTTGGCACTGCTAACCTCAGACCATGGATAGATGGGAATACAAAATGCAGCGCCAGCAGGAACGCTGGGACCGGAGGCAGGCACGCTGGGCAGCGCGGGCGAACCGACGGCATAGTCACGTGCCGGGCGCTGTATTTGGACTCATCATCGTCGTCGTTGGGGTGCTCTTCCTGCTCGACAACCTCGGAATTATCTATTATCGCGACTACCTGCCTTACTGGCCGGTTATCCTGGTCGTGTTCGGAATCGCGCGCGTGGCGGACTCCTGCGGGCCCAGCGGCATCATTTGGGGGGCCATGCTGGCGGGGATCGGTGGGCTGCTCCTGGTGAATAACCTTGGTATTTTCTCCATGGACTGGCATATGTTCTGGCCGGTGCTCGTAATCGGCTGGGGTCTCCTGATTCTGTTTCGTAATATGGAGCGCCGCCGACAGATAGAAGCAGGGATACCCGGGCCGCCGCCGAACATGGGGAGCGCGCCTGGGCCAGGCGGTCCAAGGCCGACCGGTGCGGGGCCGACCGGTCCAGGCACCGGCACTCACGGGAAAGGTCTCGGGCCATGGGCCATATTCAGTGAGGGCGTCGGCAGAGTTGACGACAAGGCCTTTAAGGGAACCGAAGTGGCGGCGATCTTCGGCGGATATAAGTTGGACCTTCGTGAGGCAGTGATGGCAGGCGAGCAGGCGGTGGTGGATGTAAACGCGGTATTCGGCGGTGTCGAGATCCGCATTCCGGACACCTGGGTTGTCGATCTGCGTGGAATCGGTGTCTTCGGTGGCTTCGACGACAAGACTCGCCCACCAAGAATCGATCCTAACGGCAAATCCCAGAAGCTTGTCATCACAGGGTATGCGGTATTCGGCGGGGCCAAGATAGAAAACTAGCCGTACCAGGCGGCCATGCACCCGATTCTGGGTTCCAAATTCCGATTCAGCCTTTACCTGCTGGGATGGATTCCCCTGGCCTCCGCGCTCGGGTTCCTGCTGGTGCGGTGGGGTAACGAAACGCGGCTCCAGGGGGCCGTGAGCGCTGGGATTTTGTCCGTGTTTTACGCCTTCGTCTGCCTTTCGCCGTGGTACTTGTGCCAGATGTTTCCTCTGGCTCCGGCCACCATCTGGAAAGCGCTTTTGAATCACACGGCGGCGGCCATTTTCGGCGCCGCGTTGCTCACCGGGCTCGCGAAACCGCTGGGGGTTCCCGCCCCCCAGATGGTAATCCTGTTTGCCTCAGGCATCCTCCTTTACATGCTGGCGGCGTCTCTGCATTACGCCGCCTTATCGTTTCAGAGCTCCCGGCAAGCCGAGAATCGCGAACAGGAGGCGCGGGTCCTGGCGCGCGAGGCCGAACTCAAGGCGCTCAAGATGCAGATTAATCCCCATTTCCTCTTTAATAGCCTGAATTCCATCAGCGCCCTGGCGGTTAAGGACGGGCAGCGGGCACGCGAAATGTGTATCCGTCTGTCGGATTTTCTGCGGTCTACGTTGAATCTGAAGGACCAGGAGACGATCCCCCTAAGCCAGGAATTGGCGCTGGTGAAGGCTTACCTCGATGTTGAGAGTATTCGGTTTGGGCACCGCCTGCGCTTTGAGCAGTCGGTCGGGCCGCATTGCGCCGGGTGCCCGGTTCCTGCGCTGATTTTACAGCCGCTGGTTGAGAACGCCGTAAAACACGGCGTTGCGGGAATGTTGGAGGGCGGCGAAGTGCGGATCGACACGGTTCACGCCGATGGCATGCTGCGTATCGTGGTGGAGAATGATTTCGACGCCGAGGCGGAATCGTCCACCCGGAACGGAATCGGGCTCGAAAACGTCCGGCGCCGTCTCGACGTAAGATATCAACACAGGGCAAGACTCTCGACGAATGTCGCGGCCAACCGCTTCACCGTCGAACTGCTTATGCCTTGCGACTGATGACTGAAGCAATTGCGCACTACCGGATCGTGTCGAAGCTGGGAGCCGGGGGCATGGGCGAGGTGTATCTCGCGCACGACACAAAGCTGGATCGCGATGTCGCTCTCAAGATTCTGCCCGAACAACTCGCCGCGAGCGAAGAAAACCGTGCACGTTTCGTGCGTGAGGCTCGTTTGGCATCGGCGCTGAGTCATCCCAATATCGCGCATATCTATGACATCGGGGAGGAAGATGGTGTCCACTTCATCGTCATGGAGTACGTCGAGGGTGAAAGCCTGTCCGCCCGGCTACGCCGTGGTCCGCTGGCATCGGAGGAGGCCAAGGGTATTGGCGCCCAAGTTGCGGATGCTCTCGAGGCGGCGCATGCCAAGGGTATCGTGCATCGCGACATCAAGCCTGGAAACATCATCGTAGGACCACGCGGTTTAGTGAAAGTGCTCGATTTCGGGCTCGCCACGGTGCGTCCGGAGAAGAGGCCCGCGGAGGAGACGCAATTTCTCAGCGCCATGGGAGCCGTCATCGGCACGGTTTCATACATGAGCCCGGAACAGGCGCTCGGTGCGGGATCCGATCCGCGAAGCGACATTTTTAGTCTCGGCGTGGTGCTGTACGAAATGTGTACCTGCCGTCTGCCATTCCCGGGAAACACAGTTCAAGAAACGATCGCACGTCTGCTCGCGGGCTCGTCGGAATCGATGGCAAGGTTCAACTACAACGTCCCGGACGATTTGGAACGCGCGGTGCGGAAGTGCCTGCAGCGGGATCCGGAGAAGCGATATCAATCGGCGCGGGAGATTGCGCTTGATCTCCGGGCCGATGAGCGTCCTCAGAAGCAGCAGAGCCTGGGATGCGGGCCAATTCGGGCCGTGATTGTCGATGACGAGGAACTGGCGCGCGACATTGTCCGCGAGTATCTGGAGTCGATGCCGGATATACAAATCATTGCCGAATGCGCCAACGGCTTCGAGGCGGTGAAAGCAATCGGGGAGCATAAGCCGGACCTGGTGTTTCTCGACGTGCAGATGCCTAAGCTGAACGGTCTCGAGGTGCTGGAACTGATTGGCCGCGACATTCCGGTGATCTTCACCACCGCATATGACAACTACGCGATGCGCGCTTTCGATGCCCACGCTGTGGATTACCTGCTGAAGCCGTTCAGCCAGGAAAGGTTCCGGCTTGCCGTGGAGCGCGCTTGCCAGAGGATCGGCCGGCAGCAGCCCGCTCCCGCCGAACTGGCTTCCGCGGCGAGAGCGCCTCAGAGTTTTCTGACCCGCATCGTGGTGAAAGACGGTGCGAAAGTGCACGTCATTCCCGTGGAACGCCTCGACTATGCCGAGGCGCAGGACGATTATGTCGCCTTGCATAGCGAGGGCAAGAGCTACCTGAAGCAGCAGACGATTTCAGGCCTGGAAAGCGGGCTCGATCCGGATCGCTTCGTCCGAGTTCATCGTTCGTATATCGTAAACCTGGAGCGCATTGCTCGCATCGAGCCTTACTCGAAAGACAGCCGCATTGCCGTGCTGAACGATGGGACGCAGCTTCCGGTGAGCCGCGCGGGCTACGACCGGTTGAAGGTTCTCCTCGGCGAAAAGGGATAGCCGCCGATCAAAACCAGTCCGGAAAGATCGCGTCGATCAGTCCGGGAGACCAATAGGAGTAGAATCGCTCGTCGCAGTTTTTATAGTTACCATAGGTCTTCCGGGCATACTTACCCCAGTCCGGACGAGTGCCGTCGACATCCGTGAATTTGTATTCTCGCGAAAGGCCCCAGCTGCTGAACACGCGTCCACTCTTCTCGCCCACTTTTGGATCGGTAGCCAGGGCGACGATGGCGCGTCCCACGTAGCGTGGCGTTTCCGATTGCAGGAAATCGGGGCGATCGTCATGAACCACGCGCTTGGCTCGGCCTGGTGGAGTCTTTTTGACGGCGTCCTTCCAATTGGTCTCCGTCACCCCGAAGTGCTCCAACACGGCTTCCGAGCGGAGGAATCCGGGAGTCAGCGCCAGCGAGACAATGCCTTGTTTGCGAAGCTCGCGAGACATGGCGAAGGCCAGCCGGATAACGGAGATTTTCACCAGGTCGTAGAACAGGTTGCCGCGATAGTGGAACGTATCGCCATCCGTAATTTCGACGATGATGGCGCCGGGACGTCCCAGCATCAGCGGGACCGCAAAGTGCGACGTGATGATATGCGAGTGAACAGCCTGCTTCAGCATGAGCAGGCCATTGTCGAGATTGGCCGTCCAGAACCTCTTGCCGAATTGCGTCAGCGCGTCGCCGCCCCAGATGTCGTTCACGAGGATGTCGAGTCCTTTGTGGCGGCGCTTGATGCCCGCGACGAGTTTTTTCACTTCGTCGGGTTCGGTATGGTCGACCCGCACGGCGATGCCTTTACCGCCGGCTGCGGTGACCAGGTCCGCTGTTTGCTCGATGGTTTCAGGCCGTCCCGGCGTCGCAGGATGTCCCTTTGTGCTTCGGCCGGTGCAGTAGACTGTCGCGCCTGCCTCGCCTAGCGCAACAGCGATTCCCCGTCCCGCCCCACGGGTCGCGCCCGCTACCAGGGCGATCTTGCCTTTGAGTTTAGACATGCAGGGAGTGTAAGGGGTGATTCCTGACATCCGCTGTCATCTATCTCAGTTCATCGGGCGAGATAAGGGATCTCAGCGCGGTGAGACCGTTCCACGCGATTTCCTAACGGATTTCGTCGATCGGCTCGAAACAGTACGCCAGGGACGCGTGAACATCGGCAAGCGTGACTCTTAGTAATCGCCAAGGCTTAGTTTGTAAGGCTGGGGAGTTACCAAGGCGTTTATTGCCACACCAGATTCGGCGAGCTACCCAGGAATGCCCCAAGACGTTCCACCTCTTCTTCAGCGGCCTTTCGCACCCACGCCGGAACCTTCACGAACGGCTCAATCACCACCTCAACGCGGCTGCCTTTGATCTCGTGCCGCCAAACGCCCTGCAGGCGACCGTTGACCAGAAGGACAGGTGAGATCCAGCCCTGCGGGCGAAAGACGCGCGCGCGTAGGTCGCCAGGCAGGAGGTTTGCCGCGTGACACGAAGCGGTCACCACGTATTGATCGAAGCCAGGTAGTAGCCGGACCGCACGTACCCGCGGCGTGTCGCGCAATTCGCGGGCGTCCTTAGAAAGCACCCACGCAGGCGCACCCTCTATCTCGACCGGAGTTACTTCGTCCCCAAGGTCGGCGATCCATTGACGAGCAGTGGAAATACCGCCGCCGTTCCACCATCGCGCCAGATCGTGAAAACTCGCCGGTCCGTGAGCCGCCAGGAATCGGCGCGTGATCGCGGCGGTGGCCGCGGCTGGATCCACCTGACAAGGCGCCATACGCAGCCACGAATCTGGCCGTGTGAAGCGTACCTTTTGTCCGACACTCGGCCCGAAGCATAATCGTCCTGAAAAAGCGGCAGGTCTCAGCAGGGTTCCCCAACTGCTTTCCGCCAGTTTCGTCCCGAATGCCGCAGCACCGGTGATCCGTCCCACTTCGGCCGCCAGTTCCTCACGCGTTACGAGACGGCCATCGAGCGCCGTGCCGATAGCCTCCGTTATGCGATCGAGTTCCTCCATGGTGATACCGAAGTACTTCTGCCAGGCCGCGGGCTTCAGCCATCGTTTGCTTGTTCCGAGAGCCGCATGCCACAGCGGCAACTCGTCCGACGGCAGCAGGTGTAAGGTGCCGCGCATCGCCCACGTCTTAACTAGCTTACGGTCGTGCCACAGCGCGCGCTGCACTTCCGACCTGTCGAACCTATCCACTCGCGCCCACGCGGTCAACTCGGCGCAAGAAAGCACCTGAGCATGCAGGCCGCACAGCCGGCTTGCCACCTCCAGCATGCTGCCTTTCGGAGCGCGGTTCACAAGATAGTGGCGCCCCATGCGCCACGCCGCTACTGTCGACCAAGAGAGTTTCAGCATCGGGAAAACAGGATTTCAGCGACATTCCGTACGTATTGTTCGTCGCTCAACTGTTCGGTGGCTTCGGCAGGAAACTCCACGAAGGTGCGAAAATATGCGGCGAGTTGCGCGAAAAGCTCCAGGCGCGAGCCGGGGTCGAACTGCTCTCGCCGCAGCAAGGCGTCGACCGCAAGCGAAGCCGCCGGGGGAGGAACGCGCTGTCGTAATCGCGCCGCAAGATGCCGGTGCTCCAGCAGGGAATTGAATTTGCCTCCCAGCAACTGCGTGAGGTCGGGCTGCGTTGGCCTGACATCGCGCACGACGATCGTGTTTGCCGCCAGATCGCCCAAGCGCTGCGAGTGTTTTGTGAAAAAGCAGAAGACGCCGCCCACAAAATACAGCGCCGGAAGCGCATCGATGAATCGGAGCAGGTTGCGGATGGCGATCTGGCTGAAGTCCAGATGTAGCGCCCTTGCGTCCATCACGCGAAGTCCAAGAAGGCGTTTTCCGATCGTCTGGCCGCGCCACAACCATTCCGCGATCATGGCATAGCCGACGAAAATCACGAAGTACAGCACTACTAATAGGGCCTGACCGAGCGCAAAGGGTTTGAGGAACGACAGGAAACGGTCCACAATCCCGCCGGCCGCTGTAATCGCGGCGAGATCGATCAACATGGCGACGAATCGTGTCACTGGACCGGCGAGCGGAAGGGCAAACACGACACCTTCTGGTGTCCGTATCTCCAGCCGCTCCACCGCCGCCGCCATCATGCCGTCTTTCTTCCTCCGAACGAGAAAAACGCAGTTAACGCCGCCATCTCAACCAGTCCGAACGTCATTTTCACGACGTAGGGCACCACGGGCTGATGATATTGCGACAGGAATGCCTCTACGATACCGGCCCAAACGAGCATTAGCGCCGCTCCAAAGATAATCGTCACGAGATCGGGCGCGACGCTGCGTAAGCGGTCCCGGCGCGTCTGCCGGCTCCCCCAGCCGATCAATGCGCTGGCCAGCAGGAAACCGGCTTGCCCGCCAAGCAGAATGGCCGGAATTTCGACCGCGCCGTGCGGCAAAATCCACCCGAACAAAAACTGCCACTGCCCGGCGTGAATGTAGTCAAAACCGACCGCGCCGAGAATGACGCCGTTGTAAAACAGTGTCACCAGCGTCCCGACGCCCCACGTAATGCCCAGCGCCATGGTGAAGAACGTCACCTGCGTGTTATGCGTCATGAGTTCCGCCGCGAAGGTGCCCTTGACGCCGCTGAGCCGGTCGTTTTTGGCCGCTTCTTCGCGCTTCACGCGGTCGGCCGGATCTTCGAGAAGTCCTGCAAACGGCATAATCGAGCGCTTGGCGTCGGGATCGAACTTCAGCACGGCGGCCCCAAATACAACGCCACCAATGGTCACTGCGCACGACAGCCAGAAGGCCGCAATTCGCCGCCGGAACGTCTGAGGAAATGTCTGGGTGAACCATCGCCAAAGCGCCCAGCGGCGGCCCTTGTCCTGCGCCGCATGAATCTCGCTGTAAGCGCGGGCAACGATGGTTTCGAGGTATCGCCGCAAGTCCGGCTCGCCCGAAAATGTCGCCACCTTCGCGAGGTCGGCGGAACAACGCTGGTACAACTCGTGCAGCATCAAGACCTGCTTGAGCGGCCATCGGCGCTCGGGATCGCGCTCCCGGTCCGCGAGCATCTTTTCGAGTGCTTCCCAGTACTTGCGTTCTTCCGATACGAACCGCTCGAGGTCGATGATCATAGGAGCTGCCGCTGTTTGATATCGGCGTAAAGCGACGCCAGTTGGACGCCCGCGCGGCCCGGCTCGAGCAGCGCAAATCGCACCCCTTGCCGTTCCAGTGTCTTGCCCAGCTCACGAAGCTTGGTCCAAAGGATCTGGCCTGCGAGCCGGCCGTAGACGTCGGCGAGGTTGTCCACCAGGGAATCTTCAAAAGCCGGCTGAGCTTCGCGAGGTCTTGCCATGCCGACCATCACGAGGTGTTGCCGTCGTAGCAGGCTGACATTTTTCTGGAAGCTCTCCGCGAGCACCGGATCGTCGAGTTCTGTCAGGAACACCAACAGCGCGCGCCGCCTGAGGCGCAATCTGAGCATCGTGCACACGTCATCCCAATCGGGCGAGACGATGCGAGGCTCGAGAGCGTACAGGGCGTCCCGGCATGCTCCGTAATGTGCTTTGCCGCTCCGCGCGCGAACGAAGCTATGTACGCGATCGCTGAAGGTTACCAGTCCGAAGAGGTCACCGCGTTTTTCGGCCGCCAAGGCCAGCAGCAGGGAAGCGGTGACATTACGCTCCAGGATAGTAGCGCCGCCGTCTTCGACGGGACGGGCGGTCAGGCGCGACGCATCGAGAATCACATAAACTTCCTGCGTCCGTTCCACCTGAAACACCCGCGTAATCGGATGGCCGCGCCGGGCCGTCGCCTTCCAATCGATTTCGTCGAAGCCGTCACCCGGCATGTATTCCCGAAGCTTCTCGAACTCGCGGCCTTTTCCGACCTGACGGTGTATATGCAGCCCAACCTGCGCTCGACGCATGAACAGATAGGGCGCCTTTTTCTGCTCCGATGTCAGGGTAGGGTAGACGCGGATCTCGGTTTCGACCGGCGTACGTTTGCGGACAAGCCATAGGCGCAGCGGCGAGGATATCTCAATCGCACCATGCTCAACCGCATACTTTCCTCGCCTCCGGCCCGTACATTTCCACGTTACGTGGGACCGTTCCGTGCCGGGCGGAAGTTCGATCTCCCTCGTTTCCTCAGGCGTCGAGATGGCATCGGGAAACGCAAGACCCACACGGATGGTTCGTTGCGTCCGAGCGGCGTTGTTCAATGTCAGGTCGAACTCACCTTCGCGATCTTTCCAAAGCCTCACCAGCGCCGGACCCGTCGCCGAAACCGATCTTAGCCGCCGTGCTCCCCCCATAGCGTCGAAGCCCGCAACAGCTACCATCACAGCCAGCACTCCGACGGACGGGATGACCATGTAGGCGGCCAATGCGAACGTGAGCGCCGGAATCGCGGCTAGCGCAACCACGGCAAGAAGCAGCGGCGACGGAACCAGCTTCATCGCGGGACCGGCGCCGCGCCCACGATTTTGGACACAACCTCGCCCGTCGTGAGCCCTTCAATTTCAAACTCGGGCCGCAGGATCAGCCGGTGCTCCAGAACGGGCGTGGCCATTTCGCGGATGTCATCCGGCGTCACGAAATCACGGCCCTGTATCGCCGCGAATGCTCGCGAGGCCAATAGAAGCGCTTGTGTCGCGCGCGGGCCGGCCCCGACGAGAACGCTTTCGTGGGTGCGTGTCCGCCGAATTACGTCGACCAGGTACCCGATCAGCTCCTCCTTGATCAGCACGTCGTTGAGACACAACCGCAAGGCAGGGAGGCTTTCCGAATCGACGCAAGCCGCCACCTCGCCACGCTGCAGCGTGTCCTCCGGTGAGTCGGTGCCCAGCATCCGGCGCGCGAGGGTCATCTCATCTTCGCGCTCCGGCCAGGCCATGTTGATCTTGAGCATGAAGCGATCCTTCTGGGCTTCGGGCAGCGGATAGGTGCCTTCGTACTCGATGGGGTTTTGCGTGGCGAAGACAGTGAAGTTGGGAGGCAGCGGATGGGTATCGCGATCGATAGTGACAGCACGCTCCTGCATCGCCTGAAGCAAAGCCGACTGGGTCTTCGCGGGCGCGCGGTTAATCTCGTCCGCCAGCAGAAAATTGGTGAACACCGGCCCCATCACAAGCGTAAACTCGCCCTTTTGAAGATTGAAGACATTCGTTCCGGTGATGTCGGCGGGCATCAGGTCGGGCGTAAACTGCACGCGCGCGAACGTGCACCCCAGGGTTCTCGCCAGCGTCCGCGCCAGCAACGTCTTGGCCAATCCGGGCACGCCCTCGATCAGCGCGTGTTGACCGGTGAAAATGACCACCAGCGCCTGGTCGACGACGGTGTCCTGGCCGATGATCACCTTCCGCACTTCCCGGCGAACGCGATCGAGCGCCGCCGTCAATGCCTCCAAATTTGCGTTCATCTCATTTCCGTTCCGATAGGATGTATGCCATTCGCCGGTACACCTCCGCGGCGTCGGCCGTACCCGCACCCAATTCCCGTACCCGTTTCAGCTTGTCTTCAGAGTAGTATCGCCCGCCGTGCCCGCTGCGTTCCCACTCCGCTACGCACGTCCGAATAACGTCCTCGGGCTTGATATGGCGGCGAAGCAGAGAAACCAGGGCCCGGTTTGAATCCGCTGAGCCACTTTCAATGACAGGAGGCTGCGATCGCGCCGGCAGCAATGTCGACGAATTCCGCCAGATGAAGAGGGCGGCGAGTATGAAAAGCCCAAGGATCAAACCTCCAAGCCGGTACTTCCGCATCAACATCGCAACGCTGGCTTGTTCTTTCAATCCGAGGTGTGACTCGTCGAATACGATGTCCTGCCTTTCGCCGATCAGCTCAAACACACGCGGCAGCGATTCTTTTGCCGCCAGTGATTCATTGCTGAGCTCGTATGCATTGCCGAAGAGGACCACCTCTCCGGCGCCGAACCTTTTCGTGAGCACGCGCCGCTGCCGGCCATCTTCCCGGATTACCAGCGCCGTTACCTTGGGCAGCGGACCCTCGTCGTCACCATCGTTTGCCCCGCGAGTCAGGATATCGAACGAAACACCCCACCGCTTTTCCAGCGCCTCGGTATTAAGGTTCGCCTTCTTATCGTTTGCGAGGACTCTCTTCACCGGCCGAAAGGCGAAAATTATGCGATTCCCGCGCGCCGCCAGCGTTTCCAGATGCTTCAGGTCGTCTTCCGGCGTAAGGACGAAGCTATAAGGGTCAACACCAATAAATAGCACCGCGGCGCCGGCGGCCTTCATTGCCTCGACCGGTTCGAAGTTCCGCGTCACCTTATAACCACTGACCTCGCGAAGGCTGTCGTGCAGCAACTCCGTGCCTAGAGGATCGGCTCGTAAAGAGGAGTAGATCGGGTAAATGTCGCCTTCTGAAAGCCGCAAATCATAAAGCTCGACGATGCCGTACACAAAACCTACGGTGAGCAGAACCAGCAGGATGACCGTTGTCCTATTGCTCCACATAGGACCTCAATTGCGTGAAATCGCCTTCCAATTGGCCGACCATCTCCGGCGTGACTTCGTGCATGCCGTACCAGGCACGTTCGAAAATGCCGACCGTCCCGGAGAACGACGCCAATAGCTCCGGTTTCGTTCGGGCACGCCGCCGCAACTCGCGGGTATAGTCGCGATTCGACTTCCCACGGTCCAGCGAAATGAGGGCCTGTGAGCCGAGGTACGATAGCGTCGCCAGGAACAGCCCGCGCACCGCGACACGGTAATCGCCCCGAGCCATCGCTTCGCGGGCCATGCGTACCCATTCGTCGGGAGGCTGCTCGCCCGCGTGCGCGTCTTCGATCGCCTCGATTCCTGCCGCCGCGACGGGCTTTGCCCGCTCCCGCCTCTGACTGGTCTTTCGAAACGCGCGAACCAGAAGTCCCGTCAGTATGATTGCCGCGGCTACCAGCAGGACATAGAACCACGCTTTGAGTGCCGGTAGCGACCCTCGCGACTTCGAATCCTTCGACTGAAACTTTTCATGCACCCAGCGGAGGAATTCATCCACCCAGTGATCGATCTTGCGCAGACCCTGATCGGTCCAATCCAGAAGCCGCGCGGCGAAACTCTTGTCCTCGACAGTGGGATGAGTTGCTTTCGGAAGCCGCCAGGCAAATTCGGGCCGGTGCATGGCGTTGTCGATGGCGTGATCCAATTCCGTCACCCTGTTGTCTTGCGCATACGCGGGGATTCCGGCCAACATCACCAGGAGAACGAGGGCCGCCGAAAGCGCTTTGAGGCGGGATTTCAAATCCTCGCCGGTCGCTATTGACTCCCCGTAGAAGCACCGCAGCGTGTATACCGATTTCGCGATCGGATCGACCACGAGATAGGTTAATGCCACCGCAATCGCGAGGAAGGTCGAGTTCAACGGATTAACGCCAAGCGTGAGCGACGTCTCAATGCCGAGAAACATTTTCATCAGGTAAGGGGTGACGATCAGCAGTATGGAGAGATTGAAGAACGTCACGAACCCGATCAACGTGAGAAATCCCAGAAGCATCCAGTTCTGTTTCGGCCACAGTACGGCTTGACGGCGCGCCGCCGCCAGAGGCAGCGCCATGGAGTTTTGATAGAACGCGTAACACGCCGGCAGAGGTAACAGAATCAGAATCGCGACCGGAATGGCAAGAAACTTCGTCGGTTGTAGCGCGGCTTGCATTGCGAACAGCCGGGCGAATTCCGCCGGCGATGCGCCCGTCAACTCATGACGAACCATCTGAACGAAAACCGCCTGCCACGCGGACATCCATAGGAACAGGACCGTCACGCCGAGCGCCTCCGGGGCGCAGCGTTCTAACGCCTGCGGGCTGCGTCCCATGTCTGCCCAGAAATAGAGAAAGCCGAGTGCGAAGGGCAGCGTTCCAATATAGAAGGGCGCCAGAACCGCGGGCCGATGCTTAAGGAGCGCTACCGCCTCCTCCAGCAAATCGAGCGCGCTTTGTTCGCGGGCGCCGGCCATCTACTTCCCCCACACCGAGCCGTCGTGAACAGAGGCTGGGATGAGCATCAGCAAGCGGCCAATACCGTAGAAGAACACCCAGGCAATCACTCCTCCGGCGATCGGGAGCGCGGAAGCTAACACCCACCTCGCGCTACGGCGTTGCTTGGGTACTGCCCCGACCAGGCGTTTGAGGCACGCTGCGCAAACCACGCGTCCTTCATGCTCCGTGACGCATTCCCGGCAGAACGAGTTGCGGCATTCGGGACACCGCGCCACCGCCTCTCTGAGGGGGTGCACAAAACAGCGCTGCTGGGAGATGGCTGGAATGCGTCCTCCTATCCGAATATCATGTCGTGGTTCTTTGCGTCTCGCGACGATTGGGACGATCTGGAAGGGTGGAGCAGGCATTCCGCCTGCCTTTGCGCTTCACCGGGAAAGGACAGGCGAAAACGTCTGTCCCACCTTTTCAAACTCGAGAGTTTCCATTGGGCGCGGCTGTGCTTCTTCACCTTTCCACAGTCGACAGAAGCGCGGGTTGATATGGATCTAGCGGAATTAAGCGTCATTGCTCTCCAATCCCGCGCTTCGGCGCGACTGCGCCAGCAACGCCAGACCCGCCGCCCCCAACAGAACATCAGCCCCGCTGCCCGTGATTTCAATCCTCTGAAACCATGTGCGCCAGGGCTCGACACGCGTAGGACGTATGATTGCCCGCGCGCCCGCCGCCACAGTAACACCGTAGGCTGTCAATAACTCGCCACCCCACAGAACAACAGCAATGAGGACCACCCAGCGGACAGCCTTGGCTATATCCGAGCCATGCTGGCGAATTGCCGCCGCCAGACCCAGAATGATCACGCTCACAACCACCGTCGCCGATACGACATCGACAAGGTCGGACGTCCAGCGCAATCGGATCGGCACAATGGCAGACGACGCGATCATGGCGATGAAAAGCGCCAAATGGAGTCGCGGGTCGCAGTGCCGGAGCATCGCGGGTGGCCGCGTGCTGGCGACCACCGGCCCGGCGACTTCACTGGCGTTATATGTGCCTTGAACCATCTCGATCTCGCGCCGTAGGTCCGCCACCGCCTCTCGCGCCTTTTGCAGCCGTTTCAATGAACGCAAATGTTCCCAGCTCACCTGCGTCTTCACGAAGACCCTGCAATCCGGCAGCGCGTATGTGATCGCAAATACCGGTAGCGCGATCAATCCGGCCAGGACCGCCCAAACGGGGTGGCCATTGAAAGCCAGGCCAAGCGCCAGCACCGCCGCAATCCCGGCGATGAGATATCCATAGTAAACGCCGCTGTTCTCGACCTCCGTTAGTACCAGCGCCTGAATGTCCCGGAAATAAAAACGCCGGTACTCCTCCCAGAACAGCGCGGTTCGCACGGCCAGCAGGTGATCCGACCCTAGCCATAGCTTATGGCGAACCACAAAGCCGGCCCCGCCCGTCAGCTTACGATACTGTGTATCCGTGCTCATCGTTGACGTTGACGAAACGCGAAAACCATGGCCATCACCAGAAATACCCAGCCGGCAATCTCGAGCAGGGAGATAACGATGGCCAGAATGAAACGCACTTTCGTGCGAGGAACGATGCTGGAGGGCGCCCGCCAGTATCGGATGGATACGAACAGGCTCATCGGCGCGCAGATGAGGCTCGGCCAGAGCATGAGGGCGGGAAGCGTAGCGAGCACCAGCGCCATGTTGTCATAGAGCGTGCGCCGCCGTTCCAGGTTCACCATCTTGCCTTCGTTTCTCCGTCGCTCGATACAGTTCGGGCACCAGTTTTGACCTGACAGTTCAACCTGGCACAAAGAGCAAAGGAAACGGCCGCATTGATCGCAGGCCACGGCGGCCCGTTTCCCGGGGTGGTAGAAGCAACTCGCTTCCGCGCCTTCCGTTACCAGTTCCGGCGCAACACCTGCCGTTTGCCGGGCAATGGCAGGAAACGCGACCACGGCCAGCGGCGCTTTGCAACGCGGACAGTAGCTCTCGTAGTCGAGATTCCAGAGCTCCCGCGGAAGATCGCCTTGGCAGTTTGGACAGCCTAGAGCTGCGGACGCGAGGGTCACACGCGAATGACCCTCGTGTCGCAAATCCGGTCGTGCAGCCCGCGCTTCTCTTCGTCGAATCCGGCAATGATATAGCCGATCAGCAACGTGAACGAATTCAGGGCCTTCGCAAAATACCGCCCAAGGGCGCGCGCGTAAGTGAGCTTGGAGCCGTCCGATCGGATCACCTTCAGGTGACAGATCATCTTTCCCGGCGTGGCGCCGTAATAGCCGACGAAGAACGTCTCGTAGCACATGCCGACTATCGTGCTCAGCAAAACCAGGAGCGCTTCCGTCATGAGAAAGCGTTGTGTTTTCGAAGGGTCAAAGCCAACGACCAACATGATCGGAGCCGAATAAAACAACGACGCAACCCACAGGATGAGACCATCCACAACGACGGCCAGGAAGCGGATCCAAAAGCCGCCATAAGCATAAACGCGGCCTGTGCTGATTCCTTCTCGAAGCTTCTGTGTAAATGTCGGCTTGCAGGTCGCGCAAACATACGCGTTACCGAACGCGGCGAGCTCATCCATGGGAAAGTCCCTGCCGCATTCGGCACAAAAGCGTCGTCCGGAAACCGTTACAGGAGGACCGATGGGGTCGACAACGGGCATGGGCGACCGGACTGATCCCCAGGGTTGCCATTCCGTCATCCCCACATGCCACACCAGTGTCTCGGCGCGGACCGTTCCGGCGTTCACGAGGTCGCTCAACGCCGCATCGTTCACAGGGCCAATCTGGCGGCCGGAATCCGCGTAATACCAGTCCATAGAAGAATTTTCAGTTTATCAATCGGACGGCTTCGTCGATCCCTTGAAGCTTCTTCCAGAGTTTAGCCAGCAAATCGAGATGCAGGGCGTTCGCTCCATCCGAAAGAGCACGCTCCGGAGCCTCGTGCACTTCGACGAAAATGCCGTCCACGCCGGTTGCGACCGCGGCCCGGGCGAGGGGGCCGATGAATTGAGGTTGGCCACCCGATGATTTCCCCGCGGCACCCGGCATCTGGACGCTGTGAGTCGCATCGAAGATCACGGGCCAGCCGAACTCGCGCATGATCGCGAGACCGCGCATGTCCACCACCAGGTTGTTGTAGCCGAAAGATGTGCCGCGTTCCGTAAGCAGGATGTTGTTGTTGCCGGTGGACGCCACCTTCTCAGCAGCCTGCCGGATGTCGTGCGGTGACACGAACTGGCCCTTCTTAATGTTGATGGCCTTTCCAGTGCGCCCGGCTTCCACGAGCAGATCGGTCTGGCGGCAGAGAAACGCCGGGATCTGCAGGATGTCGACCGCCTCGGCCGCGGGCCCGGCTTGCGAGGGTTCGTGGATATCGGTAAGCACCGGGAATCCCGCTCTGCGGACGCCCGCAAGAATGCGGAGGCCTTCTTTCAGGCCGGGACCCCGATACGACTCGATGCTGGTTCGATTGGCCTTGTCGAACGACGCCTTGAATATGAACGGACCGACGATGCGTTGGATCTCACGCGCAAGAAAGTGGACGTGTTCCTCGCTTTCAATGACGCATGGTCCAGCGATGAGAGCGAGGCCCTGGCCGCCGCCAATGGAAAAATCGCTGGACACTAAGACGATCAATCGGCGTGTGAGAACTGCTCGGAGCGGGCCCGCTGTTGAGCACGCATGCGCGCGCGATTCTTGTACGCCGCCCCGATGAACGCGGCGAACAGCGGGTGCGGCTCCATGGGTTTGGACTTGAACTCCGGATGAAACTGGCAGCCCAGATACCAGGGATGATCGGCGATCTCACAAATCTCGACGTAGATGCCGTCCGGAGTCTGCCCGGTCAGATTCATGCCGTGTTCCGTCAGGATGCGTTCGTAGTCGCGGTTGAACTCGTAGCGGTGCCGGTGACGTTCGCTGATCTGCGGCAGGCCGTAGGCAGCGCGCGCGAAGCTTCCTTCGGCCAGCAGGCATGGATACGCTCCCAACCGCATGGTGCCGCCCAACTCATCGACGCCTTTCAACTCGCGCAACTTGTAGATCACGCGGTCGGCTGTGGCGGGGTCGCATTCGGTTGTGTTGGCGGTCGCCAGGCCGCAGACGTTGCGCGCGAACTCGATCACCATCGTTTGCATGCCGAGGCAGATGCCGAAGTACGGAACCTTGCTTTCCCGCGCATAGCGAATGGTGTCGATCATGCCCTCGACACCGCGCTTGCCGAAACCGCCAGGCACCAGGATTCCATCGAATCCCTCGAGTTGTCTCCCGCAGTCCGGCCAATGCAGTTGCTCCGACTCAATCCAGGTGATGTTCACCTTCAACCGGTGCGCCAGGCCGCCATGAAGCAAGGCTTCCTTCAGACTTTTATAGGAATCCTCGTATTCGACGTACTTGCCGACCAGGGCTATGTTGACTTCGTCCTCGGGATTCTGCAACCGCTCGAGCATGCCGGTCCAACGGCTGAGGTCGCGCGGTTGCGCCTCCAGCTTCAATAGCCGCAGGATGATCTCATCCACTCGCTGTTCGGCGAAGACCAGCGGCACCTCGTAAACGGAATGCACATCGCTCGCGGTAATGACGCCTTCCAGGTCGACGTCGCAAAAGAGCGCGATCTTCTCTTTCATGTCGGGCGCGAGCGTGCGCTCGGAACGGCAAAGCAGAATGTCGGGCTGGATACCGATGGCGCGCAGCTCCTTCACGCTGTGCTGCGTCGGCTTGGTCTTTAGCTCCTGCGCGGCGGCGATCCAGGGAACCAGCGTGACGTGAACGAATACCGCGTTTTCGCGCCCTAGTTCGTGACGCAGTTGACGGATGGCTTCGAGGAACGGCAACGATTCGATATCGCCGACCGTGCCTCCGATCTCGACGATTACGACATCCACATCCGCGGCCACCTTGCGCGCGGCCGCCTTAATCTCGTTCGTGACGTGCGGGATCACCTGGACGGTCTTGCCGAGGTAATCGCCCCGGCGTTCCTTCTGGATGATCATTTCGTAGATTCGCCCCGAAGTCAGGTTGTTGCTCTGTGTCAGCGGCGCGTGCGTGAAACGTTCATAGTGGCCGAGGTCGAGGTCGGTCTCCGCTCCGTCGTCGGTCACGAACACCTCGCCATGCTGAAACGGGCTCATGGTCCCCGGATCCACGTTGAGATATGGATCGAACTTCTGCAGGGTGACTCGCAACCCACGGCTCTCGAGCAAGCATCCAATGGATGCTGCCGCGATCCCTTTTCCCAGCGATGAAACCACGCCACCCGTTACGAAAATGTACTTCGCCGTTGTCATCTTCACCTCAAAATCGTTGCTTCGAACAGCGCAGACACACGTTCCAGATCCTCGGGCGTATCGACGCCCAGCGAATCGTAATCCGTCTCGACCACGCGGATAGGGTAGCCGTTTTCGAGCGCCCGCAATTGTTCCAATCGTTCGGCTTGCTCGAGCGGTCCCAATGGCAAATCTGAATACTTTAACAGGAAATCCTTGCGATAAATATAGAGCCCGATGTGTTTGTAGTGCACTGTGCTGCCATCCCGCACGTATGGTATCGGACAGCGGGAGAAATAGATCGCGTTGCCCAAGCGATTCGTAACCACTTTCACGACGTTGGGGTTGGTGACTTCCTCCGGGTTCTCGATGTGCTTCTTGAGCGTGCCCATCGGCATTTCCGAATCGTCGATCATCGCGATGATGGCGGCGTCGATGGCCGCTGGATCGATGAGCGGTTCGTCGCCTTGAATGTTGACGACCAGTTCAGCGGTTTCGGCGGAAGCAACTTCGGCGGCGCGGTCCGTTCCCGATACATGATCGGAGCGCGTCATCTTCACGGTGGCCCCGAACTCGCGGGCCGCATCGTAAATACGGCTGTCGTCAGTTGCAATAACGACCTTGGTGAGATAGCGAGCCTGGGAAGCACGTTCGTACACGTGCTGCAGCATAGATTTGCCGGCGATGGTGACGAGTGCTTTGCCTGGAAAACGGGAAGATGCGAACCGGGCCGGTATGACGCCCAGAATCTTGGGTGGCACAATCGATGGTAGCACGCAGGTGTTTCACAGTGCCAGATTATTCACGTACCGTTGCGCGACGACGGTATTCGAAGATTATGGAGGTCGCCATGGGCCCGCGGGCCCACAAAAGTGGATGAAAACAAAGGTGGCGCAGACGTTTTCGCCTGTCCTTTCTCGGTGAGGTCCAAAGCCGGGCTGAATGCCTGCACCACCCTTCTATATCTTCCAAATCGTCGCGCGCCGCGAAGAGTCAGAGGCTGTGTAATACCCAATCCTTTAGCGGCCTCGGTCCGCCGAAGGCGCCGGTTTCACGGGCGTTCCAGTACCAAACCTCGTTGTGCTCATCATGATGCAGTGAAACTCGCGAAACGGCTTACGCAGATTTTGTTCCAGGTCGTCGACGCGCTCGCCATGCACCACCTGGCCGCCTCGTCGAGGTGATACTTCTGCAACGCCTTAATCTCTTTCGCGATAGCGGTGGCCGAAGCCGCCTCGAAGAGTGCGAGCAGATGGTTCGCCCTCTTGAACATTGCCGAGACGACAACGAGCGGGGGCCGCTCCGCCTGAGAGGATTATCGTGGGCGCAATTCGGCCAACTGGCGCTTCGGCTCGATTTCTACGCTCTGTGGACCCAAGAATCCCGGCTGGTGGGAGACAATCGTAACCAGTATGCAAGTCGCGAAAATCTTCCTCGGGCTCGCCATTTTGGGATCCATGGCGGCCGTTGCCCGCACCCCCGTTCCCGCGGCCGAATCCAAGCCCCACACTTGCACACTCGCGAATGGCGGGCAGGCACTCTGTGCAACCTACCCAGTCTGG
Source organism: Bryobacteraceae bacterium (assembly GCA_035295125.1). GTDB lineage: Bacteria > Acidobacteriota > Terriglobia > Bryobacterales > Bryobacteraceae > JAICMB01. The sequence goes on from DATGJP010000075.1 coordinate 185,402, forward strand.
GAGGACCGGGACCGCAAATCCGGGCGCAAAATCGGCCTGAACATCGCTATTCTTCCTGCCATCGAGAAAGACCACGCGCCCGACCCGTTGTTCATTTTCGCTGGAGGTCCAGGTCAGGCCGCGACGGAAACCACTCCGGGATGGCTCCGGGACCGCACCATTAGACCCCACCGCGACATCGTGTTCATCGACCAGCGCGGCACCGGCGGATCGAACCCGCTCGAATGCGACTTCTATGGCGAGCCTCCTGACTTGCAGAAAGTAGTTAGCGGGACCTTTCCCGTAGATGCGATCCGCGCCTGCCGTCAGCAACTGGAGAAGGTGGCCGACCTGCGTCTGTACACCACGGCGCTGGCCATGGATGATTATGAAGAAGTCAGGAAATGGCTCGGTTATGGCAAGATCAACGTCTGGGGCGGCTCCTACGGCACTGTCGCCGCGCAGGTCTATCTGCGCCGGCACGGCGAAAACGTCCGCTCCGTGGTGCTCGCGGCCGTTGCGCCGGTGGATGAACTAATCCCCCTGCATCACGCCTGGGCCGGGCAGCAGTCCGTGGATGCCATTTTCGCAAAGTGCCATGCCGATCCCGCGTGTGAGAATGCCTATCCGCATCTGCGCACGGAGTTTCAGTCCATCTTCGATCGGGTCCGCAAGGGAGTCGAGGTCGAAGTTCACGATGATGAAGGCCACACCGCCCGCGTGCGCCCCGGCGTTTCGTCCGTTGCCGACGGCATTCGCCATTTCCTCTACTACGACGATGGCGGCTCATTCCCTTCCATGATTCACAACGCTGCGCAGGGCGATCTGACCAAGGTTGTTCAGACCGCAGTTACCGCCGAACTCGGCATCAGAAGGGTTCTTTCAATGGGCCTGAACCTTTCGGTAACCTGTGCCGAAGACATCCCCTACATCGACGACGCAACCCTGGCCAGCGCTACCGCCAACACCTTCCTCGGCGATCTGCGTGTCCAGGAACAGCGGGCGGCCTGCCGCGCATGGGTCCGCGGCGTGGTGCCTAAGGATGTGCATGAACTCGTAAAGTCCGACGTCCCCGTGCTGTTCATTTCAGGGGCGCGCGACTCTGTAACTCCCCCGTCCTTCGCCGAGCATGCTGCGACCAAGCTATCGCACCATCTCCATGTCGTCTTCCCCGAAGCCAGCCATGGGAATTGGGGCGCCTGTGGCCCGCGCATCACGGCGGCGTTCATCGAGAAAGGAGCAACCGATGGGCTGGACGTCTCCTGCGTCGGCGCTCAGAAGCCGACGCAGTTCACTTTGCCTTCGACGGCGCCAGCCGGCAGATGAATCCCCAGCCGCCAGTAACTTCGGTCACTGCAAGCACGAGTTCGTTACGGCCGTTAGCCAACGGGAGAAAGATCGCGTCGTTCTCCGGGTTTACGATTCCCAAAAATCCCGGGTCCCGAAAATGCTGCGCACTACGGCCACGATACAAGATACGTCCGTTTAGAAAGACGCTGACATCATCGCTGTAGCCGATCTCGAGTCTTCGCGTTTCGTCGCGATCCGTCGTAATCGACGTGCGCGCATATACGACCATCGCGCCGCGCTGCGGTTCCAGCCGATGCTCGAATTCCACGGTCGCGGCCATCGGTGGATCGCGATATCGATTTACCACCACGGTTCCCGGAGCCTCGGCCACTACTTTCTCCCATTTCATTGCGTTCCACTCCGCCGGAGCCGGCAACTGCTCCGGGTTTTGCGACTCCGCGGGAAATGCCGGCGACAACTGCCACTGGTCTAACGTGTCAGCGGGCATTGGAGGCAAATCGCGTTTCCAAGCCACGGGCGAGGTCGCGCTCACCTGGAAATTCGCAAAGTATGCGGGTCCGGATATCATGACAGATCCCTCCTGCATGCCGCTCTTGAGATCCGGCATCACCAGTGAAGGGCGACCCATATCATTGACGAACAGCTTCGCTTGCGCCCCCGCGACCTCAAGCCGCAGATGAATCCAGGTGTTGCGCGGCACATCGACAGCGCCCGTAAAGCCCGGCCCGTTATAGAGCTGCCAAACCGCGGCGCCGCGAAATATAGGCGTGTACTGCTGCGCGTCATCCAGCCCTGATTTCTGAGGCCGAAGATAAACCCACTCGCCATTGCCATCCGGCGACATCCGAAAATAGATGCCGAAGAATCCGCGAATCTCGGGAGTGGATACATCCACGTCGATCACGCCGTCGCGCATCGCGAAATCCTTTAGAATGGCCTGCCCGCCGCGCAGAAAGAGGCACGACCGCTGGTCATAATCGACGACCTTTCCCTGGCCGCGCAGCTCCCATCGAGGCGAGTTTGCGGGGATCGCCTCCGCGGTCGCGAGCAACCCTTGAAAAATGAAAATGGCAAGACCCATGAAGCGCATGGGGCGAGTTTAGCGGCTGCGCGTCACTTCGGCTAGAACGTTCTTGCGGCTAAAACCATTTCAAGTTACGACGCAACCGTAAGGAATCGGCTGGGCTGATTGGCGACGATCTGGAAGTGCGGGCTTCCCGCCGCCAAATACCAGGTCTCCCGCGGCGAAAAAGGCTGTCGGCCGATCGTTCCCGCCCCCTCCATCGCGACCAGCAGTTCATATCGCTGACTGTCCGGCTGGAATTCCCTCGAGCCTTCAAAATCGAGCCGGTCGACCTCAAAGTATTCGCTGTGGACTGGTAGTGTCGCCGGCCTTGGGTCGAGCGCCTCGCGGTTCGTGACGTTCAGCGCGTGTTCCAAATGCAACTCTCGTCCGCGGCCATAGTCGTAAAGCCGGTAAGTTATATCCGAGTGCTGCTGGATCTCCCATAACTCCAGGCCCGCGCCGATCGCGTGGACCGTTCCCGCCGGTGTGAAGAACGTGTCTCCCTCCCGCGGGTGCACCCAGTTGAGCAGACCCTCGATCTCACCCGACAGCGCGCTCTCCCGCAGCCGCTCGCGCGAAATCGCCTCGCGAAATCCCAAAGCCAGCCGCGCATCGGGAGCGGCCTTCACGATATGCCACATCTCGGTCTTGCCGCGCGACGAATGATGCTTCGCGGCGTAATCGTCGCCCGGATGCACCTGCACCGATAGCGCCTCATGTGTGTAAATAAACTTGACCAACAGAGAAAGCGGCGCTTCCGGCGTGTACCAAATCTCGCCGCCCCACGGACGCTCGACTAAGTGTGAAGGCAGCCGTTCCGGGTTGCTACTGCTGTTCACGGATGAACTTTTCGATCCGGTCCAGCCCGCGCGCCAACTCCTGCATCGACGTGGCGTAGGAGATGCGGACGTGTTCCGTTGTCCCGAACGCCTCGCCAGGAACCACGGCCACGTGCGCCTCTGCGAGCAGCCTCTCGGAGAACTCCAGCGCCGACGAAATACCGCGCCCAAAAGCCACGGAGATGTTTGGATAAGCGTAGAAGGCGCCCTGCGGTTCGGCGATGTTCACGCCAGGAATCGACCGCAGCCGGCTGATGACATAGTCGCGGCGCTTGCGGTACTCGGCGAGCATCACCGGCACCGAATCCTGCGAGCCCACCAGCGCCTCGATGGCCGCCTTCTGTGCGATAGACGTCGGGTTCGATGTGCTGTGGCTCTGCAACTTGCCCATCGCCGAAATGACCGGCTTCGGTCCGAGGGCAAAGCCGATGCGCCAACCGGTCATGGCATAGGTTTTGGAAAGCGAACCCGCCACAATCACGTTTTCCTTCGCGCCCGGCACCGCCGCGATGGAAAACGGGTCGCTATCGTACAGAAACCGGCAATAGCACTCATCCGTCACCAGCCAGATGCCATTCTCCGCGGCCAGGTAGTAGATTCGCTCGAAATCCTCCTGGCTCAGCACGGCGCCACTGGGATTCGATGGTGAGTTGATCAGCAGCACACGCGTCCGGTCTGTGATGTAAGGCTCAATCGACTCCGCCGTAAATGTGAAGCCGCTCTCCTCTTCCGTCTCCACGAAGACGCAGGTCGCCCCAGCGTAATTGACCACGTCTTTGTACGTGACCCAGTACGGCACGGGAATGATCACCTCGTCGCCGGGATTGAGCAGCGCCTGGGTGATATTGAAAATTGCATGTTTACCGCCAACGGTCGCCATGCACTCGGCTGGACTGTAGTCCGTGCCATAGTCCAAGCGATGCCGATCGCAGATGGCCTTTTTCAACTCGACCACACCGGAAGCATTTGTGTACTTGGTGAAGTTTGCGTGGATGGCTTCGATCGCGGCGTTCTTGATATTGTCCGGCGTCGGAAAATCCGGTTCGCCTGCTCCGAAGTCCACTACGTCAAAGCCCTCCCGTCGAAGACGGTCCGCCTCGGCGGAAACCTTCATCGTGGAGGACTCGCTGATGAGCCCTATTCTGTCTGCGAGTTCGAGTGTAGCTTGCACGTCTAGGTCTGTTCTCCTAAAAGTCTTCTTCTTAGTCTAACCTCAACCGGCGGCGGCACAAGTCCTTTTATGTTGCCGCCCAGGCTGAACACTTCCTTGACGAGGCGCGAACTGATAAAGGAATGCGCCTCGTTCGCCATCAGGAAGATCGTATCGATATCCGGCCGGAGCCGGCGATTCATGAGCGCCATCTGTAGCTCGTATTCGTAATCCGAAATGGCGCGAATTCCGCGGATGATGAAAGTCGCGCCGCGTTGCGCCGCAAAGTCCACCAGCAGCCCGTTGAAAGAGTCGACTTCAACATTCGGCCGGCCCGCCAGGACCTCTCGAATGATCTCCATGCGTTCTTCGACGCTGAAGAGCGCCTGCTTCTGTTCGTTGCAAAGGATTCCGATGATGATCTTGTCGACCAGGCGGACGCTCCGGTCAATCAAATCAAGGTGCCCGTTTGTCAGGGGATCGAAAGAGCCCGGATAGATCGCTATGTTGGGCATCTATTTCACCACCTTGCCACCCTTCATGACGCCGCGAACCTTATCGATCGCGACTTGAATATCGCTTAGCGGATCGCCTTCCACAGCGATGAGATCCGCGAAATGGCCCGGAGTCGCCCATCCGACATCGTTCGATTTGCCGAGAAGGTCCCCGGCATTCACCGTCGCTGTCTTCAGAGCTTCTTCCGGGGACATGCCCACCTTCACAAACCAAGCGAGTTCGCGAGTGTTTTGCCCGAACATCGTGAACACGGCGTCCGAGCCCATGGCAAACTTCACGCCCGCCTTGTACGCGCGCTTCGCCGTCTCAAAGTTTCGCTGGATGTACGCGTTCAAACGGTCGACAGCGCCGGGAGGGAACTGGTATTCGTTGCGGGCATCGACGTAATACCGATTGTGGTCGATAGTCGGGACATAATAGGTCCCGCGCTTCACCATCTCGGCTAGAGTGGCGTCGTCGAGATCCACGGCATGCTCCACGGAATCGGCGCCCGCGTGGACCGCGTCGCGGCCGCCTTCCGGGCCATAGGAGTGAATCGCGATCTTCTTCCCCATGGTGTGCGCCACGTCGACAGCGGCCTTCATTTCATCGTAAGTGAAGGTCTGTTGCGTGCCGACATTGTCGAAGCCGCCTACCGACCCATACATTTTGATGACGTCCGCGCCCGCTGCGATCTGCCGGCGCACTGCTTTTCTCACTTCATCCGGCGTTTCGGCCGTGCCATCGGAGAACGCGGGCGGTTGCCCGGCTCGCACCGGGCGCGCCGGCGTCGACAAGCCATATCCGCAAACGAACATCCGCGGCCCCACCATTGCGCCCATGTTGATGAGATCGCGCATAGCGATGTCAGTGTATTCCGATGAACCCAAGTCTCGAACGGTGGTCACGCCGGCGTCCAGCGTCTTGCGTGCGTTTTCCTGAGCCAGGAAGACCGTGACCGCGGCCATACGGTTGCCTTGCCCCAGCGGCCGCGTGCCGGGCCGCCGGTCCCAGTAATAAGTCATGTGGGTGTGGACGTCGATCAACCCGGGCAAGCCGTAGTACCGCGACCAATCCACTACCGTCGCGCCCGAGGGAGGCGCCGGGTCGCCGCCTGTGACGCTGCGAATGCGGTCGCCCTCAATCACCACCAGCGCGCCATCGACCACCTTGCCGCCGTCCCATAACTTCCCGAACCGGACGGCAACTGTACCTTGCGCCATAGCAGAGGTCGCGCAAAGCGCGAACGCGATGATTCGTCTCATAGTAAGGCAGGATTTCATCCTGCAAGCCGGTTTGCAACCGGCGAAGCGGCTTATCGACCCGCCGCAGGCTGCCAGCCTGCACTACATTCCATTCGCAATCGCCTCGGCAATCTTCTTGCCGTGAAACCGCCCGTTCTCAATAAAAATCTCGTTCGTATGCATCCCGGCCACGATCACACCCGCCAGGTAGATGCCAGGCCGGTCGCTCTCCAGGGTCTCTGGATCCGTGCGTGGCCGTTGTGTCTCGTTCTCCAGAACAATGCCCAGCGACGCCAGAAAATCCAGGTCGGGCCGGTAGCCGACCATCGCAAAGACATAGTCGTTCTTGATGGTCACAACTCCTTCCGGCGTCTCGAGCAGCACGATGTCCGGCAGAATCTCGATCACCCGCGAATTGAAATAACCCTTGATCTCGCCGTTTGCAAGCCGGTTTTCGATGTTGGGCTTGATCCAGTATTTCACGCGGTCGGAGATGCGGGGACCGCGGTGAACCAGCGTCACCCGAGCGCCGGTCCAATACAGCTCCAGTGCCGCAATGGCGGCCGAATTCTTTGCGCCCACCACGAGCACGTCATGGTTGTAGTACGGATGCGGTTCCTTGTAATAGTGAATGACCTTGTCGAGGTTCTCACCCCGCACTTTGAGCAGGTTCGGAATGTCGTAATAACCCGTCGCCAGAATGATCTTGCGCGCGAGGTACTCACCCTTCGCAGTGATCACGCGAAAATCATTATCCTCGCCCTCAACCGTCAGCACGCGCTCGTAGTCCCGAATCTCCAGCCGGTAATGCTCCGCGCAGCGGCGATAGTACTTCAGAGCCTCGGTCCGCGTCGGCTTCTCGTACATCGACGTCATCGGCAGGCCGCCGATCTCAAGCAGCTCCGGCGTGGTGAAGAAGGTCATGTGCGTGGGGTAGTGGTACAGCGAGTTGACCACGCACCCTTTGTCGATCAGGAGCGCCCGCAGACCCCGCTGCTTCAGCTCAATTCCGCACGCAAGTCCCGTGGGGCCAGCTCCCACGATGACTGCATCGTAGTGGCCGTCGGACACCTAGAGCATTCCCTCGACGGTCGTGTAGACTCCCGCCAGCGCGCTCGACAGAGCCTCGGGATTCTTTCCCCCGCCTTCGGCCATGTCAGGCCGGCCGCCGCCCTTGCCGCCAACAGCCTGGGCCACCGCGCCAACCAGTTTGCCCGCATGAACCTTGTTCGTCAGGTCCTTCGTAACCGCCGAGATGATCGAAACGTTAGCGTCTTCGGTAGCGGCCAGCACCAGCACGCCGATCTGCTTGCCTCGCAGCGAATCGGCCAGCGTGCGCAGTTGCTGCCGGTCCATTCCCTGTACTTGCGCCGCGAGCACGCGCACGCCCTTGATCACGCGGGCATCCTTTTCCAGCCCGCCAAGCTGCGCCCGTGCCACTTTCTCCTTCATGATCTCGAGCCGTTTCTCAAGGCTCTTGCGTTCCTCGAGCAGCTTCTCGATTTCTTCCACCAGCACATGTTCTGAAACATGCACGGTATCCGACGCCCGCCGCAGCGAGGCCAGCGTCTCCTGGAACCGTCGCAGAGCACCCTCGCCCGTGATCGCCTCGATGCGTCGAACACCGGCCGAGATACTGCCCTCGTACACGATCTTGCACACGCCGATATCGCCTGTGCGCCGAACGTGTGTTCCGCCGCAGAGTTCCTTGCTGAACGTATCGATGGAGACGACGCGAACCTTCTCACCGTACTTCTCGCCGAAGAGCGCCATCGCCCCGGTATTGAGAGCGTGATCGAGATCCATCACATCGGTATGGACTTCGATGTTCTTCAGAATTTCCTCGTTCGCCAGGCGCTCGACTTCCGCAATCTCCTCGTGATCCAAAGCCGCGTAATGCGTAAAATCGAAGCGCAGACGTCCCGGATCGACCACGCTGCCGGCCTGCTTCACATGCTTGCCCAGCACGGTCCGCAACGCCGCATGCAGCAGGTGCGTCGCCGTGTGATTGCGCATCGTCGACGACCGCAGACTCGGATCCACCCTGGCCACCAGGTGCTCGCCCTCCGCGACCGGCATCAGCAGACGCACTTTGTGTACAACGGCGCCCGGAGCGGGCTTGTACGTATCCTCAACCTCGGCCACTTTCTCGCCAGTGCCCGGAAGGAACAGCGCCCCGACATCCCCGACCTGTCCGCCAGCCTCGGCATAGAACGGCGTGCGGTTTAACACCAACTCCGTGCGGCCGTTCTCGTTGATCACGCGCAGCACTTCAACCGTCGACTCCAGCGTGTCCCGGCCCACGAATTCCGTCGACGGCAGATTGAGATAAGCCGGTGAAATCTGCGCCTTCTCAGCGCCCTTCCAACTCGCCCTCGCGCGCGCCCGCTGCTTCTCCATCTCGCTGGTAAAGCCTTCGCGATCGATGGTGAGCTTGAACTCGCGAGCCATGTCCTCCTGCTCGTCGAGCGCGAGTCCGTAAGTGTCGTACAGCTTGAAAGCGGCGGCGCCGGGGATAACGCTATTGGTCGCAGCCTTGGCTTCTTCGTGGAAGATCTTCTCCGCCACCTGGAACGTCGTGGCATAGCGATGCTCTTCGTCTTTCACCACGCGAGCCACCCGCTGAACGCTCTCCATCATTTCCGGGTATCCAGGCTGCATTAATTCCGCCACGAACCCCGTCAGTTCGTACAGGTATGGCTCCTGCCGGCCAATCATGCGAGCATTGCGAATCGCACGCCGCATGATCTTCCGCAGCACGTAACCACGGCCTTCATTGGAAGGCAGAACGCCATCGTGAATGAGAAACGCCGTGGCGCGGGCATGATCGGCATTGATTCTCAGGGCCACATCAGACCGTTCGTTCTCGCCGTAGCCGATTCCGAACATGTCCCCGGTCCGGCGGATGATCGGCCGCAGCAAGTCCGTGTCGTAGTTCGAAATCTTTCCCTGCATCACCGCGGCGGTGCGCTCCAGCCCCATGCCGGTGTCGATGGACGGCCGCGGCAGAGGCGTCATGATTCCGTTCGCAGTCCGGTCGTACTGCATGAACACGAGATTCCAGATTTCTACGTAACGCCCGCTTTCGCTCGGGAAAGGCTCCTCTTCCATGCCGGGGTCGGCCGCAGTGGGACCCATGTCGAAATAAATCTCCGAGCACGGACCGCACGGGCCAGTCTCACCCATCTGCCAGAAATTGTCCTTCTCGTCCATCCGGAAGATGCGTTCCCGCGGAACCCCCGCGACCTTCTGCCACAGGTTCTCCGCGTCGTCGTCTTCACGGAACACCGTGAAGTAGAGCTTATCCGCCGGAATTCCGAACTCCTTCGTCACCAGTTCGTAGGCAAATGCGATCGCGTCGGATTTGAAGTAGTCGCCGAACGAGAAATTCCCGAGCATCTCGAAAAATGTATGGTGACGGCGCGTGTAACCGACGTTATCGAGATCATTGTGCTTGCCGCCGGCCCGAACACACTTCTGCGATGTGACCGCCCGATTGTACTCGCGGGTTTCCAACCCCGTAAAAACGTCCTTAAACTGGTTCATCCCCGCGTTGGTGAACAACAACGTGGGGTCCTTCGCCGGTACCAGCGAAGAACTCTTCACAATCCGATGTCCGCAGCCGCCAAAGTAGTCCAGAAACTTCTGGCGGATCTCATTGCCTGTCATGTATTCTCCATTTTGGCACGGCCATCGCGCGGGTTCGGGTAGTGCAGGTTGTGGAAGGGTGAAGCCGGTACGGGAGAGATGCGAAACAGGAGGGAATACTACAGTAACTGCTGTCGCGCACTCAGCCGTGCGCGACAGCGCTCGACCGAAAAATTAGCTAGTCTTCTTGTCGTCCATCGTGCCGGTCTTCTTCGACTTCTTGCCGCTCTTGGACTTCTTTGTCTTCGTCGTGTCCGTCTTATCCTGTGCGAACATCGGGACGGCAGCGGTGAGGAACGACAGCGCGAGGGCCATGCTCATGAGTTTTTTCATTGTTTGATAGTTCTCCTTGGAGGAAGTGTTTTAAACCTTCAGCGCTATCGTTGCAGTTCAAGATGAAAGGGACCTTAATACGGAGTTAAGATTGCTTAATCCATCCCTCCCGCAACCGGCTGCCGTTACAGTGGTATTTGCGCGTCCAAACCTCCTCCCTGCTCCTCTATGGCCTCACCATTGCCCTCAGCGCGTTTCTTCTCTTCCAGGTGCAGCCGATCATAGCCAAGATCATCCTTCCATGGTTCGGAGGATCCGCCGCCGTCTGGACCGTCGCATTAATGTTCTTTCAGCTTACGCTCCTGGCGGGATATCTTTACACTCATTTCTCTTTCCGTTTTCTGGGCCCCCACCGTCAGGGCATTCTGCACATGGCCCTGCTGGCCGCCAGTCTATTCTTCTTGCCGATTCTGCCATCGGTTTCCTGGAAACCGGTAACAGAAGGCGACCCCACCCTCCGCATTCTTACGCTCCTCGGCGCAACCGTCGGGCTGCCTTATTTCCTGTTATCCACCACCAGCCCATTGCTTCAAGCGTGGTATGTTGCGGCTCGACCCGGCGCCGTCCCTTACCGCTTCTTTGCCCTCTCCAATGCCGGCTCGCTCCTCGCACTTATCAGCTTCCCGATTGCCGTTGAGCCTGTCCTCGCGACACGGGTGCAAGCGTTGTCGTGGAGCTGGGCTTACGGCGCATTCGTCCTCCTCTGCGGCTTCGTGGCATTCTCCGCCTCGCGTCTGCCGGCACAGCAGCAAAGTGCGTCTGAAGATGTCGCCACCGAGTCGCTCACGCCTCCGCCCTGGCGCACGCTCATTCTGTGGACCACGCTGCCGGCGTGCGCGTCCGCCCTGATGATGTCCATCACCACTCACATGACGCAGAACATCGCGCCCATCCCCTTCCTGTGGGTCCTCACGCTGGCGCTTTATCTGCTGAGTTTCATTCTCTGTTTCGAGAGCGAGCGGACCTATCAGCGCGTCGTGTTCATCCCGCTAGCGGTGCTCGCCCTGGCGGCGATGTCCTTCGCCAACTACTACGGAGCCGGTAACCTGCATCTTAAGTGGTCAATCCCTCTGTTTGCCATCGGGCTCTTTGTTTGTTGCATGGTCTGTCACGGCGAGATGGCGCGCCTGAAGCCGCATCCACGCTATTTGACGTCCTTCTATCTCAGCCTCGCCGTGGGAGGCGCCATTGGCGGCCTGTTTGTGGCTCTCGCCGCGCCCCACATCTTTACCACCTATCTCGAACTCCCCGTCGCGATGGTGGTCTGCGCGATTCTGATTGCTGTAGCCTGGCCGAGGCCTATAATGGCTCTTTTCGTGATCGTTCTCACCGGCTATCTCGCGTACTACGAAGTTCTCGATCGCACGAAGTACGTCACCTCCATGCGAAATTTCTACGGTGTGCTGCGAATCGTCGATACTCCCGAAGATGACGAGAACACCGCGCTTCGCAAACTGATTAATGGGACCATCAACCACGGCGTGCAACTCGCCGACCCCTCGCGCCGCGATTCCCCAACCTCCTACTACAGCCCGAACTCCGGAGTGGGTCGCGCATTTTCTTTTCTCCGGGGCCGGCACGGATCGCTGCGCGCTGGCATGATCGGGCTCGGCGCGGGAGTACTGGCGAGTTACTGCAATCCCGGTGACGTATTCAGGTTCTACGAGATCAACCCGCTCGATCTGGCCGTGGCGAACCGCTTCTTCACCTTCCTGAAGGATTGCCGCGGCGATTGCCGGGTCGTTCTCGGCGACGCCAGAATCACTCTGGAGCGCCAGCCGCCCCAGCAATTCGACCTTTTGGCGGTTGATGCCTTCTCGAGTGACGCCATTCCCGTGCATCTCCTCACGCGTGAGGCTTTCGTGCAATATTTTCGGCACCTGAAGCCGGGCGGCATTCTCGCCGTCCATGTTTCGAATCGCTACCTGGATTTGATTCCCGTGGTTGCCCGGAATGGTGAGGAACTGCGTGCGTCGGAATTAGAAGTCGACGATCAGGGCGAAGACGAAGACTATTACAGTGAATCCAACTGGATTCTGTTGTCACCCGACGCGTCGTTATTTGAGAAGGAAATCGGCAATGTCGCGTGGGCCCGCCATCCCCTCGACCGCCCTGGCCTCCGAACCTGGACGGACGACTTCAGCAACCTCTACCAGATTCTGAAGTAGCGTTGGACGTTTCAGGCTCCCCAAAAGGCCGGCTGAAGCCGGCGGTACAGCCATCCGTGGCGTCTTCAACCCCGCGGAGGGTTGCGAAACCGTCTGTGGTCTCCGGTGGCAACTCATAGTCGTCGGGCATCCTACAAAGCAAAGAGCGGTGATACGCTGTAGCTTATGTCCAGAACGCTTTTCTTTGCAGCTGTCACCGCGTTAGTGCCGGCCATTGTCTATGCCGATGGATCGACCATACGCATGCTTCGGACGCCAACTGTCAGCACGACGCAAATCGCGTTCGCGTATGCCAACAACATCTGGGTTGTCGAGCGAGGCGGCGGGGTGGCCCGGCGCCTGACCAGCTTCCAGGGCCTCACCAGCAATCCGCATTTTTCGCCGGACGGGAAATGGATCGCATTTAGCGGTGAATATGCGGGCAATGTCGATGTTTATGTCATGCCGGCTGAAGGCGGCGAGCCGAAGCGGCTGACCTGGCACCCCGGCGCCGACACGGTGGAGGGGTGGACGCCCGATGGTAAATCGATTCTGTTCACGTCGGCACGCGCGACCTCGGCTCCGACTGCCGCACCGCGTTTCTGGACAGTACCCGCGGCGGGAGGCATCGCGGAACCGCTGGCGCTACCGCGCGCATACCAGGGGAAGATCTCGCCCGACGGCTCGCACATCGCTTATCGCATGAACAACTCCTGGGACGAAGAACGGCGTAACTATCGCGGCGGCCAGAATCGTCCGATCTGGATCGCCGATCTGAAGACGTTCGACGTGGTGACGCCACCATGGACCGATTCGAAAGACATGGATCCGGTGTGGGTGGGCGAGACCGTTTATTTCATCTCCGACCGCGATGGGGTGGCGAACGTCTGGTCGTACGAGACGCGCACTAAGGCTCTCAAGGAAGTGACGAAGTACACGGATTTTGACGTAAAGACGCTCGATTCCGGCGCGGGCGCCGTTGTCTTCGAGCAAGCGGGATATGTCCATGAGCTCGACCCCAAGAGCGGCAAGACACACATTGTGAACATCACAGCGGCCGGCGATTTTCCATGGATGATGCCGCATTGGCAGGATGTCACGAGCCGCATGACGACGCTGGCGCTGTCGCCGACCGGCAAGCGCGTCCTGGTCGAAGCCCGGGGCGAGATCTTCACCATTCCCGCGGAGAAGGGTGACGTTCGCAACATCAGCAATTCGAGCGGGTCGGCGGAGCGCGATCCGGCCTGGTCGCCGGATGGGAAGTACATTTCGTATTTCAGCGACAAATCGGGCGAGTACAAGCTGATCGTCGAGCAGCAGGATGGGCTCGGCAAGCCGCGCGAGATCGCGTTGGCGCATCCGACGCACTATTACACGCCGTCGTGGTCGCCTGATTCCAAGAAGCTGCTCTATACGGATACCAATCTTAAGGTATGGATTCTCGATGTCGCGTCTGGGCAGGCGAAGATCGTAGGCGACGATCCCTGGATGGTGCCGCAGCGGACGCTCAATCCGGTATGGAGTCCGGATTCGAAGTGGGTGGCATACGCCAGCCGTTTGAAGTCGCTGTATCACGCGATTTTTGTCGCCAATGCCGAGACCGGCGAAACGAAGCAGGTGACCGACGGGTTGGCGGACGCGGTCTGGCCGGCTTGGGATGCGAGCGGGAAATATCTGTGGTTCCTGGCTTCGACGGAACTCGGCATGCGGTCGCAGTGGCTCGACATGACTTCGTATGAGCATGTCGAGAATTTCGGTCTTTACCTGGCAGTTCTGAAGAAGGGTGAGGCGAGCCCGCTCCTGCCGGAGAGCGACGAAGACAAGGGCGTGGGGAGCGCGGCTCCCAGTGGCCGGCGCGGTGCGGGTGGTTCGCAGGCGGATGCCGGTGAAGGCGGCGAGCAGGCCGAGGCTCCTGCGCAGCGTGGACCGCGGACGCCGGTCAATGTGCAGATCGATTTCGACGGTATTCAGGAGCGCATCGTGGCTGTGGCAGCGGTGCCCGAGCGCCAGTATTCGGAATTGCGCGCGGGTGCGGCTGGCACCGTGTACTATCTCGAAGCGAGCGACCGCGGTGAGCGCGGCGGCGGAGGCCCAGGCGGGCCCGGCGGAGGAAACACCCTGGTTCGTTTCCGCCTGAGCGAGCGGCGCCCCGTGACGTTTGCGAGTGGCGTAGCTGCGTACGATGTGAGCGCCGATGGTCACAAACTGGTGTATCGGACAGCGGGCGGCGGAGGAGGCGCCAGGGGACAGGGCGCACCCGCAGGTCCTCCGCCGACCCCGTCTCTCTTTCTTGTCGATGCCGACAAACAGCCTCCACAGGCGGGAGCGGGCCGGTTGAACGTTGCGCTGCGAATGTACCTCGACCCGAAAGAGGAGTTCAAACAGATCTTCAACGAAGGATGGCGCAACCAGCGGGATTATTTATATGTGCCAAATATGCACGGCGCCGACTGGCCAAAGATGAAGGAGATGTACGGGCAGTTGCTGCCGTACGTGATGCATCGCGCCGATCTGAATTACCTGATCGACATGATGGGTTCTGAGATCGCGATTGGCCATTCGTATGTGCGCGGCGGCGATATGCCCGCGGTTCCGCCCTCGCAGGGAGGGTTGCTGGGCGCGGACTTCACGATCGACGGCGGCCGGTATAAAGTTGCCCGCATCTATGACAACGAAAGCTGGAATCCCGACTTGAAGGCTCCCTTGGCCGCGCCGGGCGTAAACGTCGCGGTAGGCGACTATGTTCTCGCGGTGAACGGCATCGAGTTGCAGGCTCCTGATAGTATCTATCGCTTGCTCGACGGGACTGCTAACCGGCAGACAGTGCTGACGGTGAACAATCGGCCGACGCTTGATGGCGCACGGCAGGTGACAGTGGTTCCGGTTCCGAACGAGCAGACGCTGCGCACGCGCGCGTGGGTGGAATCGAATCGGCGGCTCGTGGACAAGTTGTCAAACGGGCGGCTGGCGTACGTTTATTTGCCTAATACCGGCCAGCCTGGGTACACGAGCTTCAACCGGTATTACTTCGCGCAGCAGGACAAGGCGGGCGCGATCATCGATGAGCGGTTCAACGGCGGCGGTTCGGCTGCGGACTACATCATCGATGCGCTGGAGCGAGATTTCGACGGGTACTTCAACAATGTTGCGGGAGATCGCTATCCCTTCACTAGCCCGGCCGCCGGTATTTGGGGTCCGAAGGTCATGATCACGAATGAAATGGCCGGGTCGGGCGGCGATTTGATGCCGTACATGTTTAAGCGCCGGAAGATTGGTCTGCTTGTGGGCAAACGGACTTGGGGCGGGCTGGTTCATACGGCCGATACTCCGGCGTTTGTTGACGGCGGATCGATGATTGCTCCGCGCGGCGGATTCTTCTCGCGCGAAGGCAAGTGGGCGGTGGAGAATGAGGGTATCGCGCCGGATGTCGATGTTGAGAATTGGCCGAAAGATGTGATTGCGGGTCATGATCCGCAGTTGGAGCGCGCGGTTAAAGAGGGGCTTCGGATGCTCGAGGAGAAGCCGGTGACGCGGCTTACGAAGGAGCCTGCCCCGCCGACTTGGGGTAAGCGGAAGACACCGATTACCATGTCGACGCCGAGTGGGGGCGCGACGACGGACGGGGGTCGCGGGAACCAGCAGTAGATCGGCTAAACGCACGGTCGAGGTTGTGGAAGTTTATTACGCACCCTGAAAGTGGATGAACCAAGGTGGCGCAGACGGTTTCGCCTGCGCGTTCTTCCACGTTCTTGAAGCCGTGTAAGACGAAGAGAACCAGCACTTCCTAAATCACTGCTTATAGCGGCCGGCGAGATAGCTCAGGATTCCTTCGCGGTCCTCGGGTTTGACCTGCGCGCCCCAGCGGACCATTTTGTCGACTTCTCGCTCCCACTGCGTGCGCGTGAGGTGTTGCTGCATCATCATGTGCTCGTCGTGGCATGGCATGCAGGCGCCCTTGTAGCCGGCCGGATAATCGACTTGCACTTTCACCGGCTGCGATACATTCCAGAGGTAACCGGAGGGGTTCCACTCCTGCTCCATGGGCTGAACCGTGCCGGCGGCGTTGCGGGCGCGCGACATGAGGACGTACTCGCCCGTACCCGGGGGCGTCCAACTCAGTTCCCAGTTGCGCCAGGAGTAGCGGCCGAGGTCTTTGCTGAGGGTGGCGGCGGTCCAGGTCTTGCCGCCGTCGGTGGAGACGTCCACACCGGCAACGGGTGAGCTATTCGACCAGGCGGCCCCGCTGATTTTGGCCGATGCCGTAAGTAGCGGACCTGACGCGGGAGTCGCAATCACCGATTTCACGTTAAGATCCGTGACCGGGATCATTTGTGCGGCATCGACGGCGGTGCCGGGCGCGACGTGGCCTGGAGGATGACGATACGCGGTCTTCATCCAGAAGCCGTCGAATTCGTGGTCGAGCACTTCAATGTGCGTCAACCACTTCACCCAGGAATCGCCGGCCCAACCCGGCGCGATCAGGCGCAATGGAAAGCCGTGTTGCGTCGGAAGCGGCTGCCCGTTCATCTCGTAGGCGAGCATGGTGTCGGGGTCGAGCGCTTTCTTCACCGTCACGGTGCGGCGGAAGTCGTCCATCGAGCCGAGCGGCGTGTCGGCGCCGTCGAGGAGGAGTTCCGTGGCTGAATCCTTGATGCCCGCCTTTTCGAGCACGTCCTTGAGTCGCACCCCGGTCCATCGGCCATTGCCCACCGAGCCGAAAGCCCACTGGGTTCCGGGAACATGCGGCTCGTAAAACGTGCGGCCGTTTCCGGCGCATTCCAGCACGGCCACGAGCTCGAAACGGGGCATCTTGCGGAGATCGGCCATGGTGAGCGTGAGCGGACGGCTCACCAGACCATCGATCTTCAGATTCCAAGTCTTAGCGTCGACCTTCGGCGTCAGGGTGTGACAACGTACGAAGAAGCGATCGATGGGAGTGATGGCTTCGTTGAAACCCTGCAGCGGCATCTCGAGATCCGTGGGTGAAAGAGACCGCACGATCATGCGAGTGGGATCGGTATCGTCGGGACGCGCCAGCCTGGATGCAAAACCCGCCGCCGCGGCCATGCCAAAGAGCTTTCGTCTGGTAATGTTCATTGGGGAAAGTTGACGTTTCTTTGTACCAACTCGCCATCGCGGACGTCCACCTCGAAGTCAGCGGCGGCGCCGTTTCGTTGCACGCGCACGCGGTAGTGGCCGGGCTTGAGCTGCAGCACGGACGGCGTCTTCTGGTTCTGTTCCTCGCCGTTGAGCACGATGGAGGCGCCGGTCGGGCTCGAGGTGATGGCCAGCGATCCCGAAGACTTCGCGAGCTTCAGAAACACATCGGAATCCTGGGGAACGTTCAGAATTCTGGGGTAGCTGCGGTAGCCGTCGATCTGGACGTCGGCGACGTGGCGCCCGGCATTGAGGGAGAGGATGCAGGGCGTGGGACACGAGAGCGAGGAGTTGTGATCGATGGTGACCTTCGCGCCGACCGGATCAGTGACAAACTGGACGGAATACTGCGTTTCGGAAGGCGGTTGATTCGTCGAAGTCGGTGCCGGGGGCGTACGGTGCGGGGGCTGCTCGGGCTCGGTGGGCTTGGGTTCCGGCGGTTTTGGTTCGGGTGGCTTGGCTTCGGGTTTGGGTTCGTCGGGCGTGCGGTCACCGGGTAGAGTTTTGTCGGTGGCCTGGTTGCCCTGCATGGGACTCGGCTTGTCACCGCCCGTGGGCGTTTTGGGAGCCGGATTCGCAGTCGGCGTGTTTTCGGCAACCGTCGTGCCGTTATCGTTGGTGTTGAACAGAAGTTTCTGCGCGCCGAGCAGCACAAGACCAACGACGCCGATGCCGACCAATACCCAAATCAGTCCTTTGAGTAGGGGATGGGTCTCGTGCGTGGTTGTAGTTGTGCCGTGAGCCACGGGTGCGGGCGTTGGCGGAGCGGGAGGCGGAGGAGGCAGCTCGGGTTTTGCGGCGTGCGCCGGGGGTGGCGGCGGCGCCGGTGAGGTATTGGCAACCGCGCCGCCGAGGGTCGGCATGTTTTGACTGACGCCTTTGGCGAGGGGCTCCCAGCCCGGTGTCATGTTCAGGGACACTCGGAGCGCGTTCACGAACTCGATGCAGTTGGGGTAGCGGGCTTCGGGAGACTTGGCCAGGACCCTGCGGAACACAGCTTCGACCTGCGGGCTGAGGGTCGGGTTAAGCCGCTGCGGCGGTACCGGATCTTCGCGGACAATTTTGTACAGCAGAGTGGGCAGGTAGTCGGCCGCGAAGGGCTTCTCGCCGGTAAGGATTTCGTAGGCGATGACGCCGAGTGCAAACTGGTCGGCACGACCATCGACGGAGTGTCCCTGAATCTGCTCGGGCGACATGTAGCTGGGCGTGCCCATCATGGTGCCCGACTGGGTCATCTGGTGAGAGAGGATCTTGGCGACGCCGAAATCGGTGATCTTCGCCTGGCCGTCGTCATGGACCATGATGTTGGCGGGCTTAATGTCGCGGTGGACGATGCCTTTTTTGTGGGCGTAATCGAGCGCCGCGGCCGTCTGGCGGAAGATGTTTAGGATGGTGTCGTTGTCGGGCGGATTGGCACCGGAGAGGAGTTTTTCGAGTGGAGGGCCGTTGACGAACTCCATAAACACGAACGCCAATCCGTTCTCTTCCGCAATGTCGTAGATGGTGACGATATTGGGGTGGGAGAGGATGCCGGCGGACTGGGCCTCACGGAAAAGACGGTCGCGCAGACGTTCGCGCTCGGCCTCTTCGGTTAAGTCGGAGAGGCGGATGGTTTTGATCGCGATGATTCGTCCGATGGTGGGGTCCTGGGCGCGGTAGACAATACCCATCGCACCACGGCCCAATTCCCCTAGAACCTGATACCGGCCGATCTTTTCCACAGCTTGTGTGGCTATTCTAACGCAGTGGTTTCACACGTTGACGTATTGACGCATCACTCGGATTCCGTTATATTGATTTCCGAGTCATGAGCGAGGACCTGAGCCGGTATCTACCTTTGTCGCCCGCGGCCGTGCATATACTTCTGTGCCTGGCGGGGGAGGCGCGGCACGGATACGGGATGATGCAGGAAGTGGCGCGGCAGTCGGACGGGCAATACAGGCTGGGGCCGGGGACACTGTACGACAACCTTCAGAAACTGATGAACCAGGGACTGGTGGAAGAGGACCAGCGGCGGCCGGGCAATGACGATCCAAGGCGGCGGTATTACCGGTTGACGGGATTGGGCCGGCGGGTGCTGGCGGCAGACGTCGAGCGGCTGAAGGGCGTGGTGAAAGAAGCGACCCTGCGATTGCGGGGCACGCATCCGAGGCGGGCGTGATGGCGCGGGCATTATATTGGTTGCTGGTGACGTTGCATCCGCCGGCGTTTCGCCGAAAATTCGCCTCCGAGATGTTGTGGATTTTCGAGGT
Organism: Bryobacteraceae bacterium; assembly: GCA_035295125.1. Taxonomy (GTDB): domain Bacteria; phylum Acidobacteriota; class Terriglobia; order Bryobacterales; family Bryobacteraceae; genus JAICMB01. Next base: position 205,023 of record DATGJP010000075.1, read on the forward strand.
ATCGGCTGGCTCGCGGGAGTGGCTCGTTTGGGACGGTTTGGTCTCGCTGGCTCGGCAGTGGGTGTTGCGTTGCGGCGCCTGGAAGTGGGCAGCGGCGCTACTCGCGGCGCTGCTGCAGATCAGTGCGGGTGGTCTGCTTTGGATCGGCGGCTCCTCTGCAACTGGTGGCGGCCATCACGCGGAGTTGAATGTTCTGCTGCGGTGGACGCTTGCCGTGACCGGTGTCCTTGTCACGCTGGTGATCGCTGTGTCGTTGTGGCTGCGGCGATTCATCACGTTGAGGAGCGGCGGCGCGTGACTCGAACGATTCTCAAATTTGGCATAGCCCTGTTGGTTGGCCTGATCGCCGCGGGTGTTTTGTATGAACGGCTCGGCGAGCAAGAAGATCGCAAGCGATACCCCCAGGTCGGCCGGTCGATCAGCATTGGGGATCGGACACTGAATCTCTACTGCTCGGGCGTGGGCGCGCCGGCTGTAATATTCGAGAGCGCCGGGCACACGGCTGGTTACAGTTGGGTGAACATTCAGGAGGAAACGGCAAAATTCACGCAAGCGTGCTGGTACGACCGGGCAGGTCTTGGCTGGAGCGACCCTGGTCCCTCGCCGCGGACGTTTCGCGCGATTGCTCAGGACCTGCACGATCTGCTTCGGGCGGCGGCAATACCCGGACCTTACGTGCTGGCCGGCGCCACTGCGGGCGCATTTCACGTTCGTGTCTACAACGGGATGTTCCCGGGCGAAGTGGCTGGCGCTGTTCTCATTCATGCGACGGACCCCGAGGCAATTGAGCGGGAGTCAAAGGACATGAAAGGGGCGCTGGGTTCCATGCCGCGGTTCGTGCAGAAGCTCGGATGTGCGGTTCTGGCGCCGGTGGTGCTGAATGTAGGGCTTTTGCGGCTGATGGGGAACCCGGGAGCGGGCCGTCCCTATGGCCTGGCGAATCTGTCGGCGGATCAGCAGCGGGAATTGATTTTTCTCTCCACCTATCCGGGCACGGTGCAAACCGAGGGCGAGGGATGCGAGTTGGACGAGGACATGGGGGAGGTTCGGGCGGCAGGCAATTTCGGGAGCCGGCCGCTCTACGTGCTCGCCGGCCCGGCGCCCTTTCGGTCGGCGGAGTTGAACGAGTACTGGGTTCGCGAACTGCAACCCCACCTCGCCGGGCTATCCACGAACGCACACCTGATTCTCAAAGAAGGGGCTGAAGACCCGGCCGCGGTGGTTCAGGCCGTGCATGACGTGATTCGATCACTCGTGCCGTAGTGCGACCATGGGGTCGACGCGAGACGCGCGGCGCGCCGGAATGTAGCATGCCAAGACCGCAGTGGTGATGAGCACCAGCGAGACGGCGGCAAGCGTCAACGGGTCGGCTGCCCGGACGCCGTACAAGAGGCGCGAGAAACTCGACAGCACCGGCGCGAGGGCGAGCGCGCCGGCCGTTCCCATCACAATTCCGCCAAGCGCGAGACGCAGTCCCTGGCCGAGGACTAACCCAAAGACGTTCCGTTTTCCCGCACCCAAAGCCATACGAATGCCGATCTCATGGGCGCGCTGGGCGGTGAGGTATGAGATTACCCCGTAGATTCCGACGGTGGCCAGCGTCAAAGCCAAACCGGCGAAGACCCCAAGAAGAATCATGGGCAGGCGCTGGGAGGTTATGGACGCCGAGAGGATCGTGTCCATGGTCTTGACGGCATACACCGGTTGGTCGCTGCCGGCTCCGTAGACTTCGTGCTTGATGGCGGACACCGCGGCAGGCGCGTCTAGCGTCGTGCGCACGAGCATGGTGAGCGACGCGTAAAATTCGGGAATCCACTCGTCGGCAAGCTGGGAGAAGGCAATATAAATCTGATTCTGATGGCGGTGTTCGTCTCCCAAACCCCAGTGCTTGACGTGACCGATGACACCGATAATACGGCCTTCGCCCCAGTGAGCAACGGAAATGTGTTGGCCGACGGGGTCGCGATGGGGGAAGTAGGCGTGGGCGAGGGCGCTGTCGATCACGACGACTTTTTCGGATTTCAGGTTGTCGCCAGCGGTGAAATAGCGGCCGCGAAGCAGTGGTATGCCCATTACGCGCAGGTAGTCGGGACCGGTTTCGAAATAGATTGCGCGCGGCGCCTCGGCGGCCATCGACGTGGCGGTCTGCGGACCGAACCAAAAGGGTCCGGAGTTGTCCGATTGGCCGAGCGGAACGAGGGTGGTGAGATCGGCGGAATCAACGCCAGGGATATTGCGAACGCGATCGAGAAGTTGTCCGAAGGCGAGCCGCGTTTGGGCCGGCGTCCGGGTTGCGGAGGGCGAGAGGCCGACTTTGAATGTAATAATGTGTCGCGGATTGAAGCCGGGATTGGATTCCCAGAGATGCTGAACGGTTCGAAACAGCAGGCTCGCTCCCGCCAGCAAAACAAGCGTGAGCGCCATTTGCGACACGACGAGAACCCGCTGCACGCGATGCGTGGCGCGCGCCATTCCGCGGCCACCTTCCTTGAGCGAGACTTGCAGATCGGTGTTGGAGCTTTTGATCGCGGGGGCGAGGCCGAATAGTACGCCGACCAGTAATGCCAAAGCGAACGTGAACAGGAGCACCGGGATATTTACCGTGACATCTCCGGTTCGGGGCAGGCTTCCGGCCGCCAAGGCCAGCAAGGGAGCTAGACCCCATTCTGCGAGAACTACGCCCAGGACGCCACCGGCCAAAGAAAGGATGAGGCTCTCGGCGATCAGCTGGCGCAAGATGTCGGAGCGGTTTGCGCCGAGCGCAAGGCGAATGGCGAAATCGCGTGTACGGCCGGCGGCGCGTGCCAGCAGGAGATTGGCAATGTTCGCGCAGGCGATGAGCAGCACCAGGCCCACGGCACCAAGTAAGAGGAGAAGCGTCTCACCGGCGCCGCCTACGAATTCCTGTTCTAACGTTGTTACGTCCGAGCGAATGCCGCGATCCGCGCCGGGGTATTGCTGATCGAGTTGCTCCTGGATGGTGCGCATTTCCGCCTGGGCCTGTCCGAGAGTTATGCCGGGAGCGAGTCGCGCAACGCATATGATGCCGGGATGAACGGTGCGGTCATCCAATTCCTTGAAATCGCCTTGTCCAAGCGGCGTATAGACGTCCGCGTCGGGTTCGGTGGTATCGAAACGAAAGCCTGGCGTGAGGACGCCCACAACGGAATAGCCGATTCCATTCAGGGTGACGATCTTGCCGAGAACGTCTCGGCTAGAGGCAAAGCGCTCACGCCACAGTTGGTCACTGATGATGACGACCGGTGTTCCACCCTGACGATCTTCTTGTAACGTGAATTCGCGTCCCATGGCGAGGTCGCGTCCGAGGAGACTGAAGAACCCCGCGGACACGGCTTTGCCGTCGACGTGTTCGGCAGGACCAGGACTGGTCAGATCGCGCGAAGTCCACTGGAGGCCCGCCATTTGCTGAAATGAGCGCGCACTATTCTGCCAATCGCGAAAATCCAGATACGAGGCGCTTATGTGCAGCCCGCGAGGATTGTTGTCCCACACCGTGACGAGCCGGCTGGGATCGGCAAACGGGAGCGGCTTCAAAACGACGCCTTCCAGCATGCTGAAAATCGCGGTGTTGGCGCCGATACCGAGCGCAAGAGTCACCACGGCGACCACTGTGAAGCCGGGGTTCAGGCGAAGCTGACGGAGACCGTGACGAAAATCAGCGATCCATTGACGGATATGAAGGCCCCGCATTCTAAAATGGTAGTCCAGGAATGAGAATTCTTGGCCTTTTGATGATTGCCGGTATGGGCTTGTGCGGTGCTCAGCCCGCGCCTACGGGTCAGCTCGTCGACGTAGGCGGCTATCGCGTGCACGTTTACTGCACCGGCCAAGGAAGCCCGACGGTCATGATCGTGGGGCAGGGTTTTTCATTCGACTGGGATCTCGTGCAAACAGAAGTTGCCAAGTTCACGCGGGTCTGCACGTATGATCCGGCAGGCAACGCCTGGAGTGACGCCGGGCCGGCTTTGACGTGCCAGGCGAGGCTGAATGAAGTGCACGAACTACTGGCGAAGTCGAGCGAGAAGGGTCCGTATGTGCTGGTCGGGCTGTCGTTTGGGGCCTTGGTTGCGAGGGTCTACGCCGGCTTGTATCCAAGCGAGGTCGCGGGCCTCGTGTTCGTGGATCACGCGTTCATCGATATCGGACACCCTAAGTCTACGCCGCGATCGGCGCCGGGCTTGGACAGCGCGCCGGTCCTGATCGATCAAACGCCGATTACGTTCACGGTTGAGGACAGCTCCGATTTCAAGAAGCTCCCGGAGCGGGATCAGAAGCTGCATCAGTGGGCGGAATCGCTTCATCCCGTGCTTCCGACAGTTGAGACCGCGCAGGATTGCTTTGCGCGATTGAAACGGCCAGAGCCACTCGTGAATCAGCGCGTGGGTGTCGTTAGTACGGGCAACGAATTGCCGAACTACCACAAGCTCCAGGTCGAACTATTGTCGCTATCAGTCCGAAGCAAGCAGTTTATGGCGGTCCGGAGTTTTCATTCGGTGGAAATTGATCAGCCGGAGGTAGTGGTGGAGGCGATCCGGTTTGTGGTAGGTGGCCGCTGACTGAAGGGCGGCATGCGGTGGAAGGGTGAAGCAGGCGGTTTCGCCTGCCATTGGAACCGTCGAAGCGCCGCACAGCAACTCCGCGCGTGCCAAACCGTCCGGCCTTTCTCGGTGAGGTCCAAAGGCCGGCTGAAGCTTAATCCTACTTAGTTTTCTCCACACCTGGTAATTCGGCTGCCTGTGATGCAGGAAGCCATTCAGCCGCCGGTTGCAAACCGGCGCTGGTCGGCGCTTGTTCAGCGCTACGGCAAGCGGGTTAACAACCCGCCGCAGGCTAACAGCCTGCATTACAGGCTCAATCAAACCGGCGTTCCGAAACTAAATCAGAATTCTACGACGGCCATTCTGCCGTCCGTCTCGAAGGCATCACCGGTAGCGTTACGGCCAGAGCGCGGGGCGTTGGGGCGGTCGGCCAAAGCCAGGCCGCGAACCGCGCCGGCGAAGATCAGGTCGTTGACGACCTTGGCACGCTCATCATCGATATGCGAATCGATCTTATGGATGAACGTAAGATCTTTCTCGGAGAAGTCGATTCCGATGTCATGGGTCGCGCCACAAACCCAGACGCTCTTGCCATCGAAGGTCTCGGGACGGCGCCAGATCCGCAAGTGATGGCGAGCGTTAAACGTGTTGGTGCCTTTTTCGAAGACGAGGTCAGGCGGGCGGCCATCCAGAAGCAGGATCGATACCGGCGCCTCCTTGTACCCCCGTTCCTCCGCCATCGCGCGGAAGGTTTCGAACTTCGACTTTTGTCCGAGTTTTTCGGCAACGCTCCAGCCTGCTGACTCGAAAGCCTTCTGAATATCGGCGGCGCTGCCTATGAACATGATGTTTGTGACGTCGGACGGACGGCGGGGGCTGGTAGCCATCGTCACGATCGGCTCCCGGTTGACTAGCGCAGCCAATGCGTTGGCAGGTTCGATGTCGCGAACATTCGGCGCCGGCCCTGGATGACTCCACTGCAGCGCTTTGGTGAGCTGAATCGTCATTTCGACACCCGGATCGTAAGCGATATTCGCGTCGGTGTCCTTGAGCACGGCCTGTTTCACCGCGGACAGGATGTCGGCCAGGCTCTGATAACGCTCGGCAACCTTGTTGATGCCTTGGTCGAGCCGTCCCGAACCGGTTTGCGAAGCGATGATGCCGTTGATTTTCCCCTGGTCGTCGACGGATTCGCGCGCATTATCGATGCCTTTGAGAATTGCGCTCAGCGGCGCCCGATTCCCGCCGGGACTCACGATGCGATCGAATTGCAGAACCAGAGTGGCTTGGTCGTCAGCCTTTGCAGCGGGTGTAACAGATTTAACCTGGCCCTCGATCTTCGTCCCTGTCCCGATGGCGATCTCGCCGCCGACGAGTACCGGCGCGATCACGACCATTTCAACGGGCTGCTTCGCCTTGGCGGTCGAAGTGTTGATGGCGGTGTTCAGCCGAACGTGTATCTCGGTGCCTGAGGGGATTTCAGACGCCCGAGCGGCCAGGCAAAGGAATACCGGAAGCCAGCAGCAGTACCTCATCTTTTCCATTATTGACGCGCGCGAGGCCGGCCGGATTGCACCCAAAAATGGCGTCGGACCGCCGGTATAATCAAAGGAGTGACACGCCTCCTACCCGCAGCCGTCGTCTGCCTGAGCGTCCTCTGCGCCTGCAAGAAGGACATCCAGAACGAACAGGCCGTCCGCCAGGGAATTATGAACTACCTCGCGAAACGGTCGGATCTTTCCAGCATGGACGTGACTATCTCGTCGGTTGCCTTCCGCCAAAACGAGGCGGATGCGACGGTTCACTTCCAGGCCAAGAACTCCAACGCGCCGGGCACCGGCATGGACATGAGCTACGTGCTCGAACGCAAAGGCAACGAGTGGGTGGTGAAGGGCAGAACCGGATCGAACGCCTCACACGGCATGGGTAGTGGTATGCCGAGCGGCGGTGGCGCTCTGCCACCGGGACATCCGACAATTCCTCCGCCGTCCGGAGGCCAGGCTCCTCCGCCTGGTCCGGGCAAATGAAGCGCGTTGCGGTTTTAGGAGGAGGACCCGCTGGAGCATTCGCCGCCGAACGATTGGCGCGCAGCGGCCTGGAGACTGTCGTCTTCGACGAGAAACTCGCCTGGGAGAAGCCCTGCGGCGGGGGCTTGACGTACAAGGCTTATCACGAATACCCGTTCCTGATCGATAACAGCACGCCTAAAAAGATCGTGAACCAGACCTGCCTGGCAGCGCCGGGTGCTGGTGCGGTCAAGATGGCGTTGGGTCAACCGCTGGTGATTTACTCGCGGATGGATTTGAATCGCATGCTGCTGGAGCGGGCGGAGCGCGCCGGGGCGCAGGTGGAAAAGGCACGCGTGATGGGACTGGAGCGGCATGGTTCGAAATGGCAGTTGCGCACCAAGAACGGTTCGCTCGACGCAGATTTCTGCATCGTCGCGACCGGCGCCCGGAACCCTCTGCGCAATGTCGGCACCGAGTGGACGCCCGCCGATACAATGTCGGCTCTCGGCTATTACGCACCCTCGGAGCAGAGCCACATCGATATTCAATTCCTGCCGAATATCATGGGCTACATCTGGGTGTTCCCTCGTTGCGGCCATCTGTCGGTCGGAATTGCGGGTAAAGGCGAACCGGCGCAAGCCTTGCGGGCGCGGCTCGAGCGTTATATGGACGAAAAGGGGATTCCGTACAAGGGGGCGCCTTTTTATGGCCATGTCATTCCTTCCCTGGAAACCTCCGGTTGGAAACGCAACCGCGTGGCGGGCGACGGCTGGATGGCGGTGGGCGACGCCGCGGGACTGGTCGATCCGATCACGGGCGAAGGCATTTACTACGCAATGCGGTCGGGCGATCTCGCCAGCCAGGTGGTGCTGAACAGCGCGCACTCGCTCGCCGAGAAGGCGCAGGCTTACGTCGCGTTGTTGCGGCGCGACTTCACCGCGGACCTCGAGTTCGGTTCAATGCTCGCGCGGCGGGTGTACCTGGGGCGCTTCCTGTTCAATACCGTTCCCAATCGCATGGTACAGTTCATCCGGCGCAGCGAGCGATTCCGCGACCTCGTGGAAGACCTTTTCGCGGGAACGCAGTCGTACATTGGTCTCAAGAAGCGGCTGCTTAAGAACCTCAACGTCACCATGAGCGAGATCATGATGAATCTGTTCCTGCGCCGCGTCATTCCGGGCGAGAACGCAGGCTGATGAACCGAGCCAAATCCGAAGCGCTGTTCGCGCGCGCGCAACAGGTGATTCCAGGCGGTGTCAATTCGCCGGTGCGAGCATTCCGTAGTGTCGGCGGGTCGCCGCCGTTTATCACGAGGGGCCGCGGGTCGCACATCTACGACGCCGATGGAAACGAGTACATCGACTATGTGTGCTCGTGGGGACCTCTAATTCTCGGGCACCGGCCGGATTGCGTGGTCGAGGCGCTGCGCGAGGCCATCGACAACGGAACCAGTTTCGGGGCGCCTACGGAGCGTGAGACGGAATTGGCTGAGTTGATCCGCGAATGCGTTCCATCGGTGGAAATGGTACGGCTGGTCAGCTCGGGGACCGAGGCTACCATGAGCGCCCTGCGGGTGGCGCGCGGGTTCACTGGCCGAGACCTGGTGGTTAAGTTTGAAGGTTGTTATCACGGGCATGTCGATTCGCTGCTGGTGAAGGCCGGCTCCGGCATGGCGACTTTGGGAATTGCTGATACTGCCGGCGTGCCCAAGGCGTTTGCGGAAACCACCATCGCGCTGCCGTTCAATTCGATTCCGGCGATTGAGGAAGCTTTCCAAAAGCGCGGAAGTGAAATCGCGGCCGTGATTGTTGAGCCGATCGTCGGCAACATGGGCTGCGTTCCGCCGGGGGCGGGGTTCCTTCAGGCCTTGCGCGCGCTGACCGAGGCACATGGCGCGTTGCTCATCATTGACGAGGTGATGACGGGTTTTCGGGTTGCGCTCGGCGGTGCGCAACAACTCTACGGCATCAGGCCCGATCTTACGACCATGGGCAAGATCATCGGGGGCGGAATGCCGCTGGCCGCTTATGGCGGCCGCGGCGACGTTATGAGTAAGGTCGCTCCGGTTGGGCCGGTCTACCAGGCCGGCACGTTATCGGGCAATCCGATGGCTGTCGCCGCGGGGTTGGCCATGCTGCGGTATTTGAAAACGCATCCCGAGGTGTATGAGATCGTCGAGCGACGTACGGTGCAATTGACGGCACATGCTCCCGAGGGTACGACTGTCAACCGGGTCGGGTCGATGTTCACGTTCTTCTTCACGCCGGAGCCGGTGACGGATTGGGATTCCGCCAAGCGGTCGGATACGGCACGGTTTGGGCGGTTCTTCCATCACATGTTGGAGCGCGGCGTGTACCTGGCGCCTTCGCAATTCGAGGCGGGGTTTGTGTCCGCGGCGCACTCTGAGGAGGATATCGCTCGGACGGTGACGGCGGCTCGGGAGTTCGAGACGGCTTGACGCAGGCGGATTAATTATCCGCCGCAGGCTGCTCGCCTGGCATCACTTTTCCAGCAGGCAGACTCCGCCCCAGGGAATCTGGCTCATGCGCACCGGATCTTCCGGGAAATTCATGAAGGGCTGCATTTCGGGCGGCAGGCGGTTGAGGCGCCCGGCAGTCTTCAAGAGCGACTGGACGTCGGCGGCTCTCCATCCGTGAGCGTCGAAGAACTCCGGCCCACCCGGCGGCGCGAATTGCAGTACCGCATTTTCGCTAATGCGATTTTGCGTTCGCTCTTTCATCAGATTGAGAAGTCCGGAAGAGACGATGTCGACCAGCCAATAGTTGAAGGCGGGAACGGCAGCCAGATCTTCGGAGAGTGTCACCGCTTGTTCCAATGTGAGATAAATTAGGACGCCCTCGGTGAGGATTAGGACTTTCGTGGCACGACTCCCTAGGGACTTCAGGAGGGAACGCCTCGCTACGTCGTCCGCGAGATCGAGCCGGATGCGTTCCAGAGGGACGAGGGGCTGATCGGCGGCGAGGATCTCCTCTTTGTAATCGAGAATGTCCGGCAGGTCGACTTCGACCCACGTCAAACCCGCGGGCCAGGAAGTGCGATAAGGCCGAGTGTCGAGCCCCGCCCCTAGATTTACGACCATGTCGACTCCCTGCTTCACCTTTTCTTCAATAAAGTTGTCGAAGAGCCAGGTACGGGCCATCCAGGACCAGGAGTCGGCCTCGGCAACCGCGAGCCCTGCGGCAATTTGTTCGCCACGATCTCCAGCGAGCCTCCTTGCGAACGGATCACAGAACTGTGCATCGGGACGATCGGTTTCTTTCGCACGATGAATGGCGGCCCAGAGGGCTGTGTCGGAGACATGGTGGACGAGGTGCTTTGGCTCACTCATGACATTCAGCTTCGCAGATGATGCGCCTAGAATGGAAATAGCGGTAACACTCACAGCAACAAGCTAGTCGAACATTCAGAGGTGTCGCATGCAGTTCCTGGATCGAGCCGATGCAGGCCGGCATCTCGGGGAAGCGCTGAAGGCCCGTTACGGCAATCGGCCGGATGTCCTGGTTCTAGGGCTGCCCCGTGGCGGGGTTCCCGTTGCCTACGAAGTTTCCAAAATTCTGATTGCGCCGCTCGACGTGTTTGTGGTGCGTAAGCTGGGCGTGCCGGGCCATGAGGAACTGGCCATGGGCGCGATCGCGAGCGGCGGGGCGGTGGTGCTGAACGACGATGTTGTGCGGTCACTGGCGATTGCGCAATCCACTCTCGACCACGTGATTGAACGCGAGAGCCGCGAGTTGGAGCGTCGTGAGCGCCTCTATCGCGGCGACCGCCCGTTGCCGCCGCTGGCGGGAGTTAACGTAGTTCTCGTTGATGACGGGCTGGCGACGGGCGCTAGCATGCATGCCGCCGTTGAGGCGCTTCGAACACAACGTCCGGCGACAATTGCTGTAGCGGTTCCCGTAGGCGCAGCGTCTACTTGCGGGCGTATTCGTCGCATTGCCGATGATGTGGTCTGCCTGACGACGCCGGAACCCTTCTACGCCGTTAGCGCGTGGTACGACGACTTCTCCCAGACTTCGGATGATGAGGTTTTTGACGTGCTCATGCGGGCAACTCGCGAAGATTCCGCGTTGACGCACGAAAGGTGAAAAGAATGGTGAATGCAACTCTGGAAGGCACGCTGGTTCATATTACGGCCGGCGCCGCCGAGTTGGAGGGCGATCTTCATATTCCGGACGAGGCCAGGGGCATTGTGCTTTTCGCACACGGAAGCGGCAGCAGCAGGCATAGTCCCCGGAACCGCTTCGTCGCGGAGGAACTCCAGCGCCGCGGCCTCGCGACTTTGCTGATGGACCTCTTGACGCGTGAGGAGGAACAGGCCGACGTAAAGACGGCGCAACTCCGTTTCGATATCCGTTTGCTGGCGCACCGCCTGATCCTGACCACGGAATGGCTCGCGGGCCAGCCCCCGGTGAGAGACTTGAAAGTGGGATATTTCGGCGCGAGCACGGGCGCGGCGGCGGCGCTGGTGGCGGCGGCGGAACGGCCGGAATCGATTGGAGCCGTGGTCTCGCGAGGCGGCCGGCCGGATCTGGCCGGGTATGCTTTGCCGCATGTCGCGGCTCCGACGTTATTGATCGTCGGCGGCGACGATGTGCCGGTGATCGGGCTCAATCGTCAGGCGTTCGAGAAGCTTCGCGTGGAGAAACGGCTGACGATTGTTCCGGGCGCCACCCATTTGTTCGAGGAGCCGGGAACGCTTGAAGAGGTGGCGCGGCTGGCGGGCGAGTGGTTTGAATGGCGCCTGCGGTAGGGACTGTGGACCGCGGCCGACAAGTCTGGATCAAGGCAAAGGCGGCGCAGGGGGTTTCGCCTGCGCGTTCTCGGTGAGTCAGAAGCAGGCTGATGTCATTGGATTGCAGCCAGCGGTGCACTCTGCGGCAATCGAACGATCCAGTGGGCCTTAAATAAGCGAACTCCGGGCGAGGCCGCCCGTCATAGCTGCGCATCAAAATACGGCGACGCACGATAATTGAAACATGAGGTTCGCGCGCAGACCTCTTGACGCTCGCCTTTTCAGCTCGCATGCAGGACTCCTATTTGGGGGTGCGGCGGTGGTCGGCATGTTCTTTTGGCTGGCCTATCCCGGGCTCGCTTTCTACTTCACGGACGACGACATTATGAATATCCGGCGCGCCTGGTCGATACCGGTATCCCGGCTAATCATCGATTCTCTGACTTTCAACCCACAAGCATATCGTCCGATTGGGCTTCTCTGGTACCGGGGGATGTTTGGATTATTCGGGCTCACTCCAGGCCCCTTTCATTGGTTTTGTTTCGCTCTGATTGTGGCTAACCTCTACCTGCTTTATTCCCTCGTGAAGGTGCTATCAGGAAGTCCCGGGGCCGGAGTGCTCGCAGCGCTGCTGGGCTGTTTTCACGCCCAGATGGATGCGCTCTATTTCACGTCCGCACAGGCCTACGATATTCTCTGCTGTACCGCATATTTCTTGTGCCTTTATCTCTATGTCAGCCGGCGGCAGAGCGGTCGTCCGGTCGGCTTGAGTGGGGCGGCATATATAACAGTGCTGTTCTTTCTGGGGTTGAACTCAAAAGAAATGGCCGCGGCGCTTCCGATAGTGCTGATCTGCTATGAACTGATATATTTTACGGGCTCTCTTCGCGAGCGAACTCGACACCTCGCTCTTCCATTCGCTCTAGCGGTAACTGCGGGGATTTTCGCATATCGCAAAACGACCGGCGACGCGTTGTTGACTCGGGGATATTCACCGCAATACACGTTCGAGCGTGCGCTATCGAACGTGCAGGAATATCTCGGCCAGTTGCTGTACTTAGGACACCCCTTAACGCGGTCGATCACCCTGTTAGTCCTTCTGGGGCTGTTCATAACGCTCCTGGCGGTGCGGAATAAAGCAGCGAGGTTTCTCCTCCTGTTCGTTCTTGTCAGTCCCCTACCGATTCTGTTCGTGGAAGCTCGAGGCCTCGCGGCGCTTTACATTCCCGTTATGGCATCTGCGGCGACCCTGGCCTTTATGACTACTTTGTTGACCACCAAGGTTTTCGGTGAAACTTCGTCGCTTCGGACGGTCTCAACGTTTATCGTTCTTGGCGCGTTGCTCGGAGTAGCCCACTATCGTGAGCGCCGGCACCACTTCGACCTGACCTGGGGCAAGGGCCCGCTAGGATGCAAGAATACGTTACACGCAGCTATCCCGTCATGCCAAATACCGCGAAGATACTCTTGATCGACGATCCGTTTACAGAGAACGAGTGGACGCCCGTCAGCCTATTGCAGCTCATTTACCGCAATCCCGATCTCGATGTGTACCGGACCAGGTTTCGTGATCAGCTTCCAGTCATTGCGAAGACGCATTTTGAGTTGGTGATCTCGTATCGTCAAGGAAGTTATTGCCGGGCACAGCCAGAAATTCACTGACTGGTGGATCACGTTATATCAGGCTATCCTGCGAAAGCTGGAGCAGGCGTCTCACCCGCGCTGGTTCACCCACAAAATGTAATCGACAATCGGTGGATTGCCGCCCAACACCCGTAGCCGCGCCGCGCACTGACCACGGTGATGCTGGCTATGCATCACCATCTGGAGCAGAGCGTCACGCATCGCTAACCGCGAATCGGGAAACCATGGGATGGCGACCGCCTCGTCGAGATCCACTTCGCCCAACCCATCGACAAAAGTCAGCTCCTCGCTGTGGGTCTCCTCATAAACCCGTACGAGATTTTCAAATGCCGTGGGAACTTGTGATTCCTTGGCAAGATCAAACGGGCGCTTCGAAAGCAGCGCGAGAAATCCACGCTGAACCAGAACCATGTGGTGCAGTGTCTTGCGCAGCGTTTCGTCATCGGCGGCTGCGGCGAGCTCACCGATGGCTTTGAGAATGGCCGCGTCGGCCCAGGCCTGGTGTTGGAACAGTGCCTGAATCATCCGGATCATGCGGCCATCGTAGCGTGTCTATTCGTACCGTAGCGCCACGAGCGGATCCGCACCGGCCGCGCGCCGTGCCGCCGGAAACGCCGCAAGCAAAGAAACCGCGAACAACACTCCCGCCGAGACGGCAAACGTCGGAAAATCGCGAGGGCTCACGCCATAGAGTGCGCCGGCCAGAAACCGCGTGACACCCCATCCCAGAACAAAGCCGAACAACGTACCCGCGCACGCCAGCCGAAACGCCTGGCTGAAGATGAGGCGCCATAAATCGCCCCGCTGCGCTCCCAAAGCTACGCGCACCCCAAACTCCTGACGCCGCTGCGCCAGAAACGCCGACACCACGCCATATATGCCGATTGCCGCCAGCACCAGCGCCATGCCGGCAAATGTGCCTACCAGCTTCAACGATGCGGTTTGTTCGAAAAACGACCTCGTGATCGCGTCTTCCATGGTCCGCACGTCGACGACCGGGAGGTCGGGGTCCACCGATGCGACCACCGCGCGCAATGGCGGCAAGACATCATCCGGTTTCGTGCGCGTCCGAATGAGCAGCCATGGAGAAGGAGGCGCTGGGGTGAATTCAATGACCTGCGAACCCATCTGATCGCGCAGATGCCACTGCGGCAGATCCGGCATCACACCGACCACTTCACGCCATGTCGGTGTGTTGATCTGGATCCGCTTGCCAATCGGACTCTCGTCCGGCCAGAATTTGCGCGCCATGAAGGCGTTGATTATAGCTACAGAGCCCTCCGTATCTGCCGACGTGAATTGCCGGCCCTGAAGAATTCGAATTCCGATCGTAGACAGGAATTCCGCCGTAACCGCGCCGGATCGTGCGATGGGAAGTTCACTCCATTCGCGCGCATCGCCTTCCTTGCGTATCCGGGAACGTTGTCCCGCGCTGATGAACGGAGTCGCGCTCGCGAGTGTCGCCTCTGCCACTCCCGGCAACACCTTCACTCGACCCAGTATCGATCGCAGCGTGCGCGCCCGTTCCTCCTTTCGATCGCTCAACGGAATCCGCGCGACGAGCAGGTTCTTAGGTTGGAACACCGGATCGGTCTGCCAGTACCGGTAGACGCTCTGGATCAGCAGCAACGCGCCGATTAGCAGCACCGTGGCCAAACCGATCTCGCCAGCCACCAGCATTCCGCGAAGCCGCTGCGAGAATCGGGGAGCAGTCGCGCGGCTGGCCGCCTTGAGTGGCCCGTTCCCATCCTCGCGCGAGGCGGCCAGCGCGGGCGCCAGCGCAAACAACAAGGCCGTCACGATGCCCGTTACCGCCGTGAACAGTGTGACGCGCGAATCGAGATAAGCTTCCTGCCAGTCCACGTCGATGATGGCCGTCAACACGCGAGCGCCTACAGGAATTAGCGCGAGCCCGGCACACGCGCTCAAGACCGCCAGCACCAATCCCTCAGTGAACAACTGCCGGACGATGCGCGCCCGTCCCGCCCCGATTGCGCGCCGGACGGCGATTTCGCGGGATCGCCCGGTCGACCTGACCAACAATAAGTTGGCAACGTTCACACACGCAATGAGCAGCACAAATGAAACTGCGACCTGAATCACGACAAATCCCGGCGGCAAATGATTCCGATAAAGGTCGTCGAGGAACAGGTTAGCCGCCATGCTCCAACCTTTATGCGTCTCGGGGTGCTCTCGTGCGATCTGCTTTGAGAGCACCGCAAGTTCGTCGCGCGCTCGATATAACGTCACTCCCGCTCTGAGCCGCCCCAGCACCATGCCGATGCTGGGTTGAGCGCCTGCGGTGCGGCTCGTCGCGGCAGCATCTGTGGCCATCGGCACAAAGACGTCGATGCAATGACGCCCTTGCGCCACCGGATCTCCGCAATTTGTGTTGGACCACCCGACCCAGTGAAACCACTCCGGTACGACGCCCACGATCGTGTACTGTGCGCCTTCGAGGCGCAAAGTGCTGCCGAGAACGTCGGGCGAACTGTGGAATTGGCGCTCCCAGTAGCCGTAGCCGATGATCGCCGTATGGTCCTGGCCTGCCTGCGATTCCTCCGCGCGGAAATCGCGGCCTTGAACCGGTACGACACCGAGAAAGGACAGAAAATTCGTGGTCACCCGTAACGCACTCAGTCGCTGCGGCAGGCTGCCGGGAACGGCCGAGTTGAGTTCCACCGGATTGATGAAGGTGACCTCCGCGAACACACCTGTGTTCTTTGCGTCCCAATAGTCGGGAAACGACAAAGAGGGATCTCCGCCGCTCGATTCGCCCTTCGTCACGCCTTTGACTTGAACAATGCTTCCCGCGTCCCGGTACGGGAATGTCGGATACGCCCATCCGCAGATGAGCCGGAATACCGAGCTGTTCACGCCGATCCCGATCGCCAGCGAGCCAACAGCAATCGCCGAGAACCCAGGGCTGCGCCGCAGGCCTCGCAGTGCATAGATGAAGTCCTGGAGCACCGTCTCGAGAAACACAGCCGGTCCCATTTCGTGCACGTCCTCTTTAACCCGCGTGACGTTTCCGAATTTCCGGCGTGCTGCGTTGCGTGCCTCGTCGGCTCTCATGCCGCGCTCTATGTTCTCGCGGGTTTCCATCTCGATGTGCGCGCGAATCTCCTCTGCGAGGTCGCGCCTGTGCCGCCATGCGCTCAACCACTTCACGAGCGTTCTCCGTGACCTGCCAGTTTCATCACCCGTCCGATCGCCCGGGCCATCTTCTCCCACTTTGTCGTTTCGGAGGCGAGTTGCCGCCGTCCTGCCGCTGTGAGCTGGTAATACTTTGCCTTGCGGTTATTCTCTGAAGCGCCCCACTCTCCGCTAATCCAGCCGCGCTTGATGAGGCGGTGAAGCGCCGGGTACAGCGAGCCGTGATCCACCTGCAGCACATCCTCCGAGGTTTGCTCGATAACACGCGCGATCGTGTGTCCGTGTTCCGGGCCGAACAGGAGTGTGCGCAGGATCAGCATGTCGAGCGTTCCCTGCAGCAGATCGATGCGATCGTCGGGTGCTTTCTTCATTCCAGTAGAACCTCTACCGGAGTATGGATCTCTTCCGGTAGAATGTCAATGGGAAAGATTAAACACACGTAACATTATTCGCTTTTCATACACGAAACCTTGGCTTTGACCGCTCCGGTCCAAATGGCTGGAGGAAGTTGTTTATGAAACAAACTCTGAGGAACGGACTCCTGGGAGTGCTGCTGTTCACGGGAGCGGCTCTCACCGGATGCGCGGCTCATCCTTACGCGTATTCTTCTTACTACAACAATGTGGAGTGAACCCCAAAACTGAGACAGCAAGTTAAGGGAGCAAATACATTGAATGGAGTGAGGAAATGGATTTGCCCCGAGCTGTTTACAGTCGCGATCTCAAAATCGCCGCCATGCGCGCCCTGGATGCCGGTGCCA
>DATGJP010000076.1:0-47805 GCA_035295125.1 Bryobacteraceae bacterium
ACTCGCACGGGGGTTCGAATCCCTCTTCCTCCGCCACTTTTCTATAACTTGCAAGGCATGAGCCGGACCTGAAATTTGGCCGCGTGCAAACATATGCAACCCTCGATCCCGGTCACGAAATTCTCGCCTTTTTCGTTGTCCTCAGCTTTTGAAACTTTCGTGTAGTTTACGTCCCCAGGCCTTGGCGGCTGTGATGTTGTCTTTCGAAAGCGAGTGGCGGTAGGCGACGAACTGCTTATGATCCGGTTACCCAAACGGGGTATTCCTGCGCAACCCTTCGTGGTGGCAAATGAACACTCCATCTGGTGACGTATTCCTTTCCGCGATGCCGCACACTCCTAATCAGACATCTACGTTCGGTTAATCACCCGAAAGAAGGACGCAACTGAAAAAACCATGCCCACTATCACGACCAAAGACGGTATAGAGATTTACTACAAGGACTGGGGTAAGGGACAACCCATAGTTTTCAGCCATGGTTGGCCGCTCAGCGCGGACGACTGGGACAATCAGATGTTGTTTTTCCTGCATCACGGTTATCGCGTTATCGCCCATGATCGCCGCGGGCACGGCCGCTCGACCCAAACCGCCGACGGTCACGACATGGACCACTATGCCGATGACCTCGCGGCTCTTACCGCACATCTCGATCTGAAGAATGCCATTCATGTTGGACATTCCACGGGAGGCGGCGAGGTGACGCACTATTTGGCACGACACGGCGAAAGCCGGGTAAGCAAGGCAGCGCTGATCAGCGCGGTGCCCCCTCTCATGATGAAGACGGCGGCCAATCCGCACGGCCTTCCCAAGGAAGTCTTCGACGATTTGCAGGCGCAGCTTGCCGCGAATCGTTCTGAATTCTATCGCAATCTTGCGTCGGGGCCTTTCTACGGCTACGACCGGCCGGGCGCGAAAACTTCAGAAGCCGTGATTCAAAACTGGTGGCGCCAGGGGATGATGGGCGGCGCGAAAGCGCATTACGACGGTATTGTGGCCTTTTCCCAAACCGATTTTACAGACGATCTCAAGAAGATCAATGTTCCGGTTTTGGTTATGCATAGCGAGGACGATCAGATCGTGCCTTATATCGCCGCCGGTCCTCAGTCCGCCAAGTTGCTGAAGAACGGAACCCTCGTAAGCTACAAGAACTTCCCGCACGGTATGCCCACCACGGAAGCGGACACGATTAACGCCGATCTTCTGGCGTTCTTCACATCCGCTGCGACCGTCGCGACTAAAGATTCGCGGGCTGAGTTAGCGAGCCACCATCTGTAACTTCTCGAACCACACGCAGTACTAAAAGGTAGGCCATGGCCTTCCTACAAGATCTTCGTCACTCGTTCCGGAGCCTTTCAAGGAGCCGGGGTTTCACTCTCATCGCGGTAATGATGCTCACTGCTGGCATCGGCGCGAACAGTGCCATGTTCAGCGTCGTTCGCGGCGTTCTGCTCGACCCGCTGCCATACACGAGCGCCGACCGGCTGTATCGCATCTTTTACACCAACCACGAGTATCCGAAATTTCCCTTCAATCCAGCGGATTTTCTGGACTATCGCGCCCGGAACCGCGCATTCGAGAGCATGGCGGTGTTCACCCAGGATGATCTGGAGCTTTCTGATTCCGATCAGCCCGAGCGGCTGACCAGCCTCAGCGTATCGAAAGACTATTTTCACGTTCTGGGTGTCGCGCCCTTCATTGGGCGGGATTTTCAGGCATCGGATGAGATTCCAGGCAACGAACGCGTCCTGATCGTGAGTTACGCCCTCTGGCAGCGGTGCTTTGCTGCGGACCGCACGGTCATCGGCCGGAAGGCACTCATCAACGGCGAACCGTACATGATCGTTGGGGTCGCACCGGCCGGCTTTGAACACTGCGGCGGAGACTACCGCTCGCCCGGATTTGGCGCAACCGTAGATGCGTGGAGTCCGTTCCCATTTCGCGCCCAAGGCCGCGGGTCCCATTTTTTGAACGGAATCGGACGGTTGAAACCTGGTGTCACGCCAGCCGAAGCTGCGAAGGACATGAATCGGATCGCGGCCGACCTGGGCCGTGAGCATCATTACGACTGGCAAATATTCGTGGTTTCGCTGCGAGACGAGATCGTCGGAAAGAGCGAGCGAATGCTTGTGGTTCTACTGGGAGCGGTCGCCCTGGTGCTGCTCATTGCCTGTGTGAATGTTGCGTGCTTGCTGCTGATTCGCGGTCTCGCGCGCGGCCGCGATCTTGCCATTCGCGCGGCGTTGGGGGCGAGTCGCATGCAATTGCTGGCAACCAACATCGCGGATGTGACCATCCTCTCACTCCTGGGGGCAGCCGGTGGATCACTGGTCGCCTGGTGGGGAGTTAAGCTGCTCAAACATGAAGTGGCATCCATGCTTCCGCGGGCCGAATCCATTCGCGTCGATCCCGTGCTGCTCGCTTTCACCCTGGGACTCTCGCTGCTGACAGGTCTGATTTTCGGACTGGCTCCGGCGATCGCGATGGCTCGCACGGACTTGAGACAAACCTTACACGAAGGCGGCCGGGCCTCAACGTCGAGCGCCAGGCAAGCGAGCCTGCGCAGTCTGCTGGTCGTGGGCGAAATAGGCCTGGCACTGACGTTGCTCA
Organism: Bryobacteraceae bacterium; assembly: GCA_035295125.1. Lineage (GTDB taxonomy): Bacteria > Acidobacteriota > Terriglobia > Bryobacterales > Bryobacteraceae > JAICMB01. Next base: position 2,608 of record DATGJP010000076.1, read on the forward strand.
TCGGAGCGGGACTGTTTTTGCGCAGTTTCGCTAACCTCCTCCGTCTCGATCCTGGATTCCAGCCGCAAAACGTCATCACCGCGACCGTGGTCCTTCCCCAATCGCGGTACAAAAGCGGCGACGCACGCGCGCGGTTCTTCCACGATTATCTCGCCAGGATTTCGACGCTCCCCGGCGTGCTTTCCACGGGTGCTTCATCCGATGTTCCCTGGACCGGATATGACGAGAACGCAGGCCTAAACGTTGAAGGGCGCCCGTCCTCGCCCAATGACGAGGCACACGCGCGATATCATTCCGCCACGCCCGGCTACTTCAAGGCCATGGGAGTCCCATTATTGGCGGGCCGTGACATTAGCGACACGGATGACCGCAATGCGCCCAATGTTGTCGTAATTAACCAAAGCATGGCACGTCGCTACTGGCCCGGAGACAATGCCGTCGGAAAACGCATCTCTTTTGGGGATCATCCTCAGGAAAAGGATTGGTTCCGTGTGGTTGGAATTGTGGGTGATGTCAAGGACAGCCCCTCCGCCAAGACGGCCGAACCCGCGTTCTGGTGGCCGGAGTCGCAGCAGGCATTCAACACTCTGCTCGTTGCCGTCCGTAGCGCCGGCAATCCGGAGCAGGCGGTGTCCGGAATGAGGAGGGAGCTGTCGAACCTGGATCGCCAGTTACCGCTTTCGGATATTCGAACGATGGAACAGATCACCCAAGCCTCGCGGAGCGCGCCGCGGTTCGTCCTGTCCCTGATCGCCATCTTCGCAGTTCTTGCGTTAGGGCTGGCCGCGATCGGAACGTACGGTGTGGTTGCGGAGTCGGTCGCGCAACGGAGCCACGAATTCGGTCTGCGAATCGCACTCGGCGCCGGGAGCCTGGACCTGCTCGGACTGGTATTCGTTCAAGGCGTGCGATTGGCCGCGATTGGCGTGGTTGGGGGTCTGACGCTCGCCTGGGTGCTAGGCCGATTCCTCCGCACGATGCTCTTTGGTGTCCAGGCGAACGATCCGGTGACTTTTTTGCTAGCGGCATTCGTCGCGATGCTGGTGGCTGTGATCGCGTGCATCGTTCCGGCGAAACGCGCTTCGGGCGCAGATCCCATGACTTCCCTTCGCGCGGAGTGAAACAGTATCGATCCGAAAGATCATCACAGGAAGCTCGCGTGGATGTATCCGCTGAGTGGAAGAGGAAACTGGGGGAGTGGCTCGACGCCATCCTTCAACGTCCGGTGCGGGACGATGACGAGCACACCGCTGCATACGCTCGAGCGCTAGTATCAAAACATGACGCGCTCCTTGGTTATGTGCGCGGCTGGAGCTCTGCTGGTAGCGTCTTTTGCATGCGCCGAGTTGCGGGCCGCTCAGAAGACCGTTGGTCGTATCGAGATCTCTTTGCGATTACAGCAAGACGACTCCTGCCGATCGAGTGGCGTTTTCCTGGATGTCGTCCTCGTCAATGATTCGGCTTCGATGCTCTTCTTTACTGAACAGAGTCCTGACTGGGATTATCAGCTCGACATCACGGGACCGGATGGCTCGCCGCTACGCCTGACGGATTATGGCTGCCATGTTCTCCCCCACCCGTTAAACATCTACCGGAATATCGCACGTCACTTGGAGCCAGGCGCTAAGGATCATGTCGAGGCCATTGAGCTGAACCTGTTGTACAGGCTCGATCGCATTGGCCGCTACCGCGTTGTGGTCCGGCGGCAAGTCTGGCAAGTCAAATCAGCCTATTCTTCACAACCGTACGAGTTTTTGACCAAGTGTCGAACTTTCGAAGGCTGCTACGACCTGGGAGAGACCACATCCGCTCCGTTCTCGTTCGATCTGAGGACAGTGTATCCGGACATGTCGCCGCCAGCTCATCGAGAGGATTGCCGAACAACGGGTGGCACCCACAGTTCTCCTGACATAGCGGAATAGTAGTTGTGAAGTTCTTCTGGCCGGTCCAGGTTGCCCCGAAAGACAGCAAAATAGCGTGCCAAGTCTTACGCAATTTTGGCATTCCACACAGAGGGTAGTCCCACAGCCTTCCCGAATCGAAAAGCACTCTTCAACCAGCCGCCGCCGTCGGCTTGCCCACCTCTTCTTCCACGGCAGGCAACGCAACGAAGAACGTCGATCCCGCTCCCGGCACCGACTCCGCCCAGATCCGCCCGCCGTAACCCTTTACGATTTTCTGGCAGGTGGAAAGCCCGATGCCGGATCCTGGATGACTGTCGCCGTGGAGCCGCTTAAACGGTTTAAAAATCTCCTCGATGTACGCGTGTGCGATGCCGATGCCATTGTCCGCAAAGCTGAGCAGCCACTCGGCGTTGTCCTTTCGTACTGCGACGTGAATACGCGGAGGCGTGTCCCCATGATATTTCAGAGCGTTTCCCAACAGGTTTTGAAATAGCTGCAGCGCGTGTGCCCGATCCATTGTCACCGTGGGAAGGAGCTCGCAGGTGACGATGGCCCCGCTCGCTTCGATCTCGGTCTTCAGGTTTTCCACGGCGGACTGGAACGCGGCATCCAAAGAGGTAGGCTTGGCCGCAGATTCGTCGAAATGGGTAGCCCGCGCAAATGCCAGAAGATCCTCGAGCAGGTTGAGACTGCGTTCCAGCCCCCTGTTAATGTGTCCGGTGAGTTCCAGCCCACTCGGGCCGAGATCCTGCGCAAACTGTTTGGCGAGAAGTTGCGCCATAACCTTTACCGTGCCCAGAGGCGCTCGGAGGTCGTGAGCAGCGGCATCCACGAACTGCTGCAGCTCCTGGTTCGAGATGCGCAACGCGTCTTCGGCATTCCGCCGGGCAGAGATGTCTCGAAAGACGATGACTGCGCCGATCAAATTGTCTTGTGCATCCCACAGCGGCGCCGCGCTGTCGTCAATCGGCACTTCGCCGCCGGTCTTGGAGATCAGGTTGGTATGGTTTGCCAGCCCGACAACCACACCCTGGGCAAGCGCCTTATCGATCGGGTTATCCACTTTCAGCCGGGTCGTCTCATTCACGATCTGGAAGACCCGATTGATGGGCGAGCCGTTTGCCTCGGCTTCCCCCCAGCCGGTCAGCTTCTGGGCGACGGGATTGATAAACGTGATCCGTCCGTCCGCATCCGTCGCAATTACGCCGTCGGCAATGCCGGCCAGAGTGGTGGCGAGGAGCGTTTCGCCTGCAAAAGCCCGGCGGAAGAGTTCATCACGCCGCGCAATGCCGCGGAATATGGCGATGGTGGACAGCACCAGAAATACCGCCAGAATAAGACTTCCGCCTACACTCACGCGCCGGAGGTTTGCCGCGGAGGCAGCCGCGGCAGCGTCGAAATCGTCGCGGCGTTTCACTTCCACGCGTTCGATTTCAGCGCAGATGGCGCGCACTTCGTCCATATACTGCTTGCCACGATCGGTTTCCACTATGGCCATTGCATCCGGCAGGCGCTTCGCCCGGCGAAAATCGATCGTGCTCTTTAATTCGGAGAGCTTTTGGGTCAACAGCGGCTCGATTGAGGTAAATCGGGCGGCTTGGTCCGGCCGCAGGGCCGACGTCGCGCGCATGCGGTCCAGCAGCGCCGGCATCGCGGCGATAGCGGCATTGTACGGGTCGAGATAGCGTTCCTCCCCGGTCAGGAGGAAGCCGCGTTGTCCCGTTTCCGCGTCCTTGAGGGTGGAGAGGAGCGCCGCATCCAGGGTCAGGATGTCTTCCGTGATTCTGCCCTCCTGGCGCGCCGTGTGCGCCGCCTCGCCGCTGCGATAAGAAAGAAAAGCTATAAGGCCGATGATGAGCAACGATATGCCCAGCATCAGCGCTTCGGGGGTTCGCGTGACACGGCCGCGCGACCGATCCGAGGTCATGGTGCGGGCGGGGGAACTTCAGACTGGCCTAGCAATCGCTTCACGACTTCGCCGAGCTTCATAAATTCGCGGAATTCCGACGACTTGCGAAAGTACTCGTTGGCCCCGAGTTGCGCCATCTGTTGCCGGTCCTGGTCCGAATCCGAAGACGTAACCACGATCACCAGGGCATCGGCGCATTTCCGCGTCTGACGCATCTGCCGAAGCACTTCTCCTCCGTGCTTCCGCGGCAAATTGATATCGAGAATCACGAGAATCGGACAGGGCGCATTGTCGTCGGCGTCAGCCATATTAAAAAAACGAATGGCTTTTTCTCCATCCGGAACAACATACAGCTCAGCGTTAACGCCGGCTTCGTTGAGCGCCTCGCGGATCAGGAAGACGTCGGCTCGATTGTCCTCCACCACGAGGATCTGATACGGGCGCGGCGCCGGAACCTCAGAGGGGGAAGGTGAAGAAGAAGGTTGATCCTCTTCCCAGTTCGGATTCGACCCAGATGTGGCCATGATATCGCTCCACAATTCGTTGGCAAATGGCCAGGCCAATCCCTGTTCCGGAGTACTCATCCCCATTGTGCAATCGCTTGAATAGCCCAAAGATGCGCTCCTTATATTGAGGTTCGATGCCAATTCCGTTATCGCTGACTGAAAACACCCAGTACCTGCCGCGCTCTTCCGCAGTGACCCGGATTTCCGGCGGCCGGTCGGGGGACCGGTACTTGATGGCATTGCTGATCAGATTCTGAAAAAGCTGTTTCAGATGCGTGCTGTGCATCCGGATAGACGGCAGGTGCGTGAAGGTAATTTGTGCCTCGCTCTTATCAATGGCGTGCTTGAGATTCGCGAGTGCTTCTGCGATGGCGATATTGGCGTCCGTGCCTTCCACAGGCTCGTCCAGCCGGGTAACCTGCGTATAGGCGAGCAGATCGCGAATCAGCATTTCCATGCGGCTCGCGCCGCCCCGCAGGAACTCCAGAAATTCGAACGCCTGTCCATCGAGCCGGCTGCCGTACCGGTCTGCCAGAAGCTGGCTATAAATCTTAACGCTGCGTAGAGGCTCCTGCAGGTCATGACTCGCCGTGTAGGCGAACTGTTCGAGATCCTTGTTGACGCGCCGGAGCTCCCTTTCCACCTGCTTCTGTTGGTCGATATCGGTGGACGAACCGAACCATCTCAAAATCTGTCCATCCTGGCTTTTGATCGCGATGCTGCGAATCACAAACCAGCGATACACGCCATCGTGCCGCCGCAGGCGCGCTTCCATCTCGAACGGCTCGGCGGTCGCCAGGCTGTGCTGCCAACGCTTCATCAGTTCGTCACGCTCTTCAGGATGGATCGCCATGGAGGCCCATCCAGCGTCTTCCATCACGTCGAGATTCAATCCGGAATAGTCAACCCAGCGCTGATTGACATATTTCAGCGAACCACCGGGATCGGAGACCCAAATGAACTGCGGGCCGACTTCGGCCAGTTCGCGAAAGCGGGCCTCGCTTTGGCGCAGCGCTTTTTCGGCCCGAAACCGTTCGATCAAGTCGGCAGCCTGTCGCGCCAGAACGTCCAACATGCGAAGTTCCCGCTCGTTGGGGCGGTGCACATGTTGATAGTGGGTGGAGAATACGCCCAGCACTTGGCCTGTGCGGCTGATCAGCGGCGTTGATTGCACTGCCCTCGCACCGGCTTCGAGCATCGCGTCGAGTGTCTGTGAGCCCCTAAACATCGGATCGACCGTGATGTCCTCCACAATCACGCGCTCCCCTCTCTGGAAAGCGGCGTCACAGGCAGACATGCCCTCATGTGAGCTATTGAGGAAGCCCAGAAAGGCCGCCTCGAACCCGCGCTGTGCCACCACCCGGAAGCGGTCCGATTCCGCGAGCTGAATGTTGCCCATATCGGCGTCCGTGGTTTCGATGGCCGCCTCGACGATCTCTCCCAGCAACCCTTCGAAATTCCCGGACTGCACCAGCCTGGTACTGAGTTGCTGCATGCGAGCCATAGCCGACAGGTCGGCGGTCAGTTGCGCATTGAGCTCCTGAATGGCTCGTTCGCTGCGTTTTCGCTCCGTGATGTCGCGCGCAATCTTGGAAGCGCCGACGACCTTACCTTGAGAATCCCGGATTGGCGAGATCGTCAGCGATATATCGAGAAGCGAACCATCTTTCCGTTTTCGAATCGTCTCGAAGTGATCGACGCGCTCGCCCTTTCGCAGACGGCTAAGAATGGCGGACTCCTCACTCAGGCGTTCGTCGGGGATGAGAATAGTGATTGACTTCCCAATCGTCTCGTCCGCGGTGTGGCCGAACAGCCGTTCCGCGCCCTTGTTCCAGCTCGTTATGATTCCCTGGAGGTCCTTGCTGATGATGGCATCGTCGGAAGAATCCACAATCGCCCCGAGCAGGCGCATCGCGGTTTCACCCTCTTTGCCGGCAATGATGCTCTCTTCGAGACGCCGCCGCGCCATCACCTGCTCGCTGATGTCGACGGCGTGAACGAAAACGCCCTTGGTGCGTCCGTCGGTGTCTTTCCAAGGTTGATAAACCAGATTGAAGTAGCGGTCCTCCAGAATGCCCTGGCCGCCACGATCCAGCTTCGCGAGCACTTCCGAAGCCACGTATGGCTCTCCCGTTTTGTACACGCCGGTGAGGAGTTCAATAAAACCCTGATCCGAGATTTCCGGCAGCGCCTCGCGGATCGGTTTGCCGACGAGAGCCTCTTCGGAGCGGCCCGTCACACGCAAATATCCCTCATTCGCGAATTCGAATACGTGCTCAGGACCCTTCAGTAGCGCGACAGCAGCAGGCGCATGCTCAATGAGATATCGAAGATTCTTAAACTCGGCTTCAGTGGCGTCTTTTCGGAGCTTGGCCACTTCCAGGCGCGAAGAAACGCGAACCAGGAGCTCTCGCGCGCTGAAGGGCTTCACCATGTAGTCGTCGGCGCCTGCTTGCATGCCTTCAAGGCGCGACTCCTCGCCGGCTCGCGCCGAGAGAAGAATCACGGGCAGCGTGCTTAATGCAGGATCGTTGCGAATCGCCTGCAGCAGGCCAAACCCGTCCATGCGCGGCATCATGACGTCGGCGAGCACCAGGTCGGGAGGATCCCGCCTTATGGCGTCCAATGCCGCCGCGCCGTCGGCGACAATCGAGACTTCGTAGTGATCGCTAAGCAACCGGCGCAGGTAGTCGCGCATATCCGAGTTGTCGTCGGCCAGCAGTATTCGTGCGCGTTGCTCAGCTTGGGAGTGCGTCGGAATGTTCGCGCCGCCCAGTTGCTGATAACGTGCGAACTGCTCGGCCCGCGAGTCGGGAGCAGGCCGGTCTGGCAGCCAACGCAGCGTTTCCTCCACGAAAGGCTGCGCTCCCAATGCGGTTGAACGTTGCATGGATGCGGCGGCGCCGCGATCCGCCGGTAGATGCCGGGTTCCACTCGGAATGGAAACCGTGAAAGTGCTGCCTTCTCCGTATATGCTTTCCACCCGCGCCGACCCGCCGTGCAGTCTTGCCAATTCCAGAACCAGGGCCAAACCGATGCCGGACCCCTCCTGTGAGCGCCCCCGGGTGCCTTCGATCTGGTGAAAACGATCGAATACCCTACCGATCTCCGACTCCGGAATTCCAACCCCGGTATCGCGCACCGTGAGTTCCACGTTGTGCCCGGCCGGCATGAGCGACACTTGAATCTCACCTTCCAGCGTAAACTTGAACGCGTTCGAGAGAAGATTCAAAACGATCTTCTCCCACATTTCGCGATCTACGAAGACCGGCTCGGCGAGCGGCGGGCAATTGACGGTCAACCGCAGGTTCGCCCGTTGGGCAGCCGACTGGAACATGCTGGCGAGGTCGCATGTCAACGCCGCCAGATCAACTGCTTCATACCGTGCCTGGACGCGTCCCGCCTCGATACGCGAGAAATCGAGCAGGGTATTCACCAGTTTGAGTAGCCGCAAGCAGTTGCGATGCGCGACGGCCAGCTCGCTCCGGCACGCTTCCATCGAAATATCAGGATTGGTCAGAATATCGGTGAGCGGCGCGAGCATCAAGGTCAGCGGCGTGCGAAACTCATGGCTCACATTGCTGAAGAACGCCGTTTTCACGCGATCGAGCTCCGCCAACGCTTCAGCGCGCTTGCGCTCTTCCTCATAGGCACGCGCTTCCGCTATGGCGACAGCGATCTGGCTCGCGAGCAATTCGAAAAACGTTCGATAGCTCGAATCCAGCCGTTTTCGTGGATTGATTCCAGCCAGTACGAATCCCGCGGGTAGCGTTTGGCCAGGAATGATGAGAGGCAGGATAATCCCCGATTCGGCGCCGACCGGCCACGGACCTCCCGGAAGCGGGCCGATGCGCCGCGCAAGATCGGGAATCTCAAGAACCCGCGCCTGGTTCGCCGCTTCCGCAATTACGGAGGGAGCCGGCGCGTCGAACGAAATCTGCGCCGGCGCCACCGATGATCCCGGCTCGGTTCCGGTGACGCCCGCTAACCGCGCTGCCGCACGATCCTCATCGTAAAGATACAGCGCGGCAAAAGGAACGTCATGCGGGTTCTCGGAAAGCGTTGCAACCGCCGCGTGGCAAGCCGTCTCGGTGTCTTTCGCCACGGTGCGGCTGGCGAGATCCCTAAGCGTGCGCAGGCGCCGCTCGCCGATGACTCGGGCCGTGGTATCGAACACGATGCAGATAACGCCGCCAACTGTGCCCGATTCCTCGGCAATGGGGCTGTAGGTGTACGTGTAATAGCCCTCTTCCAGGTAACCGTCGCGGTCGATGACCAGCAAACCGTCCTCGACGGCTGTTGACTCTCCGCGATGGACCGTTTCCAGCAGGGGCCGGATAATGTCCCAAATCTCGGGCCAGCATTCGGCGCCGCGTTGGCCCATGGCCGCCGGATGCTTCTTGGTCCCAAGGATCGGGCGGTAGGCATCGTTGTAGAACTGCACGTGCTCCGGGCCCCAGAAAATGAATACGGCGGTCCGCTGCCTCAACAGGACACTCAGCGCGGTCTTTAGACTCTGCGGCCAGTACTCGACCGGGCCGACCGGAGTTTTCGACCAGTCGATCGTCCGCATCAACTCGCCCATCTCACCGCCCCCGTCGAAGAGACGAGCCGCGTTTTGGGTCGCGTTAATGACTTGAGACGACATCACTATCTCCGGCCGAAGTCGAAACACCGGGCTTTTGGTCGAGAAGAATTTTGCGGACGATTTGGCCGAGCTGCATGAATTCCGTTAAATCAGATGGTTTTCGAAAATAATACAGAGCGGCATGCTTTTGCGCTCGCTCGTGGTCCAGGGGCGAATCCGACGCGGTCATCACCACGACGGGCGTCTGCGCGTAACGCTCCGTTGAGCGAAGCCGCTTGAGAATGTCCTCCCCGTCATGTTTAGGGAGGTGCATATCGAGAAGGACCAAGTCGAGGGGAGGCTCACGCCGGTCGTCGTCGAGATTTTCAAGATACGCGATCGCCTTAGCCCCATCCCTGACAACGTGCAACGCATATTCGAAGTGCTGTTCTTCTAAAGCGGAGCGGACCAGTTCAACGTCCGGAGCGTAGTCTTCCGCTAAAAGGATTTCAAAGGCACGGGTCTGAGTCACGAGCCTCGCTCCCGGGAGTGTGTCATGAAGAAATGCCCCCACTCTACTCTACAGACTACAGATTAGCGGTTTTCGTGACCTGATTCACAAGGGACGAACCGGGAAGGTGCAAATAGGGCTTTCGCGAGCGCCCTGATGTTGCTAACCTACCAATAACAAAGGACAACATGGCGGAACGCCGGATCGAGCGCAGGACCAGTGTAGTCATCAAGGCGGAATTGCGTATGCCCGGCGCCGACGGCCAAATCCAGTCGACCCCCGTCCTCATCGAAGACCGATCCGTTTCCGGAGTTGGAGTGCGCATGCAGGACCCGCTTCCGCTGGGGACGAAAGCAAAAGTGATCAGCTCCAACGCGGAGTTTTCGGGCATAGTCATGCGCTGCGTGCCGGTAGAGAGCGGCTACCTCATAGGTATGAGAGGCGAGTGGCGTTTGCCTGCCGCCCCCAAGGATTCGGGGGTTCGACCCATTTGGGACCTTTCCGGGCGTCGGCGGCTTCCCGCCGCGCAACGGCCCGCCGAAAAAGTGCGTGCCGCCCGCCTGAAGAATCAGCATAAACGCTTCTCCGATCCCACGGTCCGCATGCAGTTCATGCTCGAGACTGCGGCACACATCTCCGAAGGCCAAATTGAGCTCGAAGGTTGGCGAACCGCGGAACAGTTTCAGGACTGCAAGGTTCGGGTTCCCGAAATGAAGCCTCATCGAGAGAAAGGCGATAAGGATTATATATGGCGCGAGCTGGAAAAAACGAACCCCTTTTCGCTCGCTCCCAACGCAGTTTTCACGCTGCGGTTCCCACATCGGCCCGAGGGTCGCCAGGTTTTTCATTTCTGCTATGAAGCGGACCCTGGGTTGCGGCCCCTATCGGAAGTGCTGCAAAGGTTGCGCGCCTATTACCACCTCATCGAGCGGCAGCGCGCACACGCCGAGATGTTCGGTGTCGACCCGATCGACGCAGTATTAGTCGAAACCAATGGGGAACAGCGCGCCCGCCGGCTGATGGAGATGGTGGAGAGCACAGCTCTGTCGGGTTCCGGCGAAAAGGCGACTATTTTCCAGTTCACAATTTCCCCGCTTTTCACCGTTGTAGTCGACGCCGGCTCGGACCAGAAGCTTTCGGCATGCCTGGTCCGGCCGGAGATGATCCTTGAACCCCTATGGGCGGCCCCCGATTTCACGATGCACGCTTTGGGCGGGTACTGGCAGGAGGATGTCTCTACTTCCGAGGCAACAGCATCATCCGGTCCTGAGTAGCGGCTTCCACTGCCTTCCGCGAGTAGGGAAGGGCATGATATTGGCCGTACAGCCAATCCTGAATCAAATCGTCATAATGTTTGCTGGCGGGGTCGCCTGACTCTCCAGGCACATTGGTCATCACGGATGCATCCCAGTTGCTGACGTCGATGATTTCGCGATATGAAGCACCGGCAGTCTGCCGGAAATTGGGTCCGCTGGTGGCGTTCACCGTAAACGCATCGCCGGGGCGGGCAAAAGGACCACGATTGAGTTCCTTGCGGTTCAAGGGGTGATGAAAGAACACCTTGTGAAGGTCGCCCCAGGTCTGGAGCGGAGGCTGATTCGCAATCGGGGCCGCAATTTCGGCTTTCGCCGCAGCGAGCGCGTCCTCGATAGCCTTGGGATTGGGATGCTCCTCGAGCTCGCTGAGCGTGCGCTGCAGGCTGACTCGAGCGCCCAATTCGGCGCCGAAAACGGCACGGGGCAGCTTGGATGTCCAAACCTCGTAAAGCAGGGCTTTGTCCGAATCGACGCGCAATTCGCCGTTCCAACCCGCGAGAGGAGACTCCGGGCCCAGCAACTGCATGAAGCGCCGCGCATTGAGCGACATCACGTCCTGTTGCATCTTCTCAAACGCTTCAATGTTGAATTTGCGGCCCTCTCCCAGCATCTCCTCAATGCGGTGGTAGCGATCGGGAGTTGCCCACTCGTAAGAGAGCTGCTTGTCGTAACCTTTGGGCAAAATGTTGTGATTCGCCGTCGCGACGTGATGGTTCGCGGGATTGTAGGCCTGCGGCAGATCATTTGAAGACAGGAATCCGCTCCATTCGTACTCGCCGGTGTCGCCGGGAACCGGGAACATGCCGGACCAGTTCTTGCGGATCGGCGCGAGACCCCCTGCAATCCAACCGATGTTGCCGGCGCGGTCGGCATAGACGATGTTCTCGGTGGGCACTTTGTAATTCGCCATCGCGTTCTTGAACTCGTTCCAGTTGTGCGCCCGGATCAGCGACAGCGCCGAGAGATAGCCTGCCGTACCAGGCTCGGAGGATACCGACTTCAGCGCATAGGCGCGGTGCTGCGGCCGGTCTTCATAGAGCACCGGTCCGTGAATCGTATAGTGCAATTCCACGTGCTGCGGGTCGGCGCCCTTGACGGGAATCTCCTGCTGTTCGATCTCCATCTTCTTCCACTCGCCGCGATAGAAATACTGTGTCGGATCGTCGGGATTAAGCTTCTCGACATACAGATCCTGCTGGTCTGTGCCGACGATGGTAAATCCGAACGCGATCTCTTCGTTGTGGCCAAGCGCGACGCCCGGAAGGGCCGGTTCGCCGGCTCCGATGACATCCCACCCGGGTGCAACCAGGTGCACCGTCTTACGGAGTGAAGGAAGTTGAACAGGACGGTGCGGATCGTTGGCGAGCAGAGGCTTTCCGGTCGCCGACATGGTGCCATCCACGACCCAGTCGTTGCTGCCTTGTTCGGGAAATTGCACAGTGCCGAGCGCGGCGGTGTAGTCGTGAAGTATGGCCGGCTTAATCGCCGCGAGGTCCAGGTCCTTCGCCGGATCCAACTGCCGGAACGGATCGGGCGGCATGTATTTTTGCACCGTATCGAGCCCGAACTTCACGACATCCTGGGCGCGCTGCACCTCGCTCGTCACGTTTCGCATCATCGAAATTCCGGCGATCCGCGCCGTGACATCTTCGGGTACCCAGAAGCCGGGATCGTAACCGGCGGCGGCGAATTCCGGATTGCGCTTGCCGCCCAGCGTACGAATGTAGGCGTTGATGCCGTTGGTAAACGCCGTCGCAATCTGCTTGGTGTCCGGCGAATAGCTGCTCCACTCCTTATTCCAATCGCCGCGATATCGCAATAACCGGGCAATACGATCGCGGGGGATCGCCGATGGGCCGAGCACTTCGGCAAGTTTTCCGGTTCCCGTGCGCCGCCAGAGGTCCAGTTGAAAAAGGCGGTCGCGCGCGGTGATCCAGCCTTGCGCGAAGAACAGATCCTCGGTGTTCTTCGCATAAATGTGCGGCACGCCCCAACGGTCGGTGAGAATCTCAACGGGCTGATGCAGTGTGGGGTATTCTGGGGCGCTGGCTCCAGAGGTGAGAAGAACGATACCGGCCACGCCAAGCGAAAGACCGGTCAGAGCACGTAAAAAGTTAGCCATTGTACGCCTCGAATCCAGACAATCCTATCCCATTTTCGGACACATGTAGTCCAGGCTGTCCGCAAGCTGAATAGGATACTATGGCAATGCGCGTGCCAACGATAGTTATTAAATGCCGTGCACTATGGAACAACCTTCCACAGCCACAAAACAAGAGGTGCGCGGCTTGCGCATACTGGTCGGTGATGACCAACTCGATGTTCTGGAAGCGATGCGTTTGCTCCTGAAAGGGGCGGGTCATCGCGCGGTCACAGTCGATTCTCCTAATGCGCTGCTAGCCGCGGCGCGCGCCGAAAACTTCGATCTGATCCTCATGGATCTCAACTACGCACGCGATACCACGTCGGGTCAGGAAGGCCTCGATCTGCTGGCCAACCTGCAGGCGCAGCACAATGCTGCTCCCATTGTCGTGATGACGGCGTGGGGCAGTATCGACCTGGCTGTCGAGGCCATGCGGCGTGGCGCTGTCGATTTTGTGCAGAAGCCCTGGGACAACGCGCGGCTGCTGGCGACTATCGACAAGCAGGTCGGGAATGTTCGCCAGGCCCGGACGGAGTTGGAGATTGCGCGGAATGTGCAGCAGAAGCTGTTTCCGCGTTCGTCCCCGTCGCTTCACGGTATCTTTTATGCCGGCCGCTGTGCTCCCGCGCGAGACATCAGTGGCGATTACTACGACTTTATCGACCTGGGCGGTTCCGGGCTTGGTTTTGTGGTCGCCGATGTCTCCGGTAAGGGTATTCCCGCTGCTCTTCTGATGGCGAATCTTCAGGGTTGCCTGCGCAGCCAGTTGGAGCGCGAGCACAGCGATCCCGCCGACATGCTTCGCTCGGTGAACCGACTGCTGCACGACTCAACGGCGCCAGAACACTTCGCGACACTTTTCTTCGGCGAATACAACAACGATACGCATCGCGTACGATACGTCAACTGCGGACATCTGCCTCCGATGCTGCTGCGCGCTGGTGGTGATGTGGAACTGCTGGAGCCGACCGCGACCGTCCTGGGCGCATTTGCGGTGTGGAGGTGCGAGGTAGGCGAAGTGACCTTCGCGCCCGGCGACTTGCTGGTGCTCTATTCGGATGGAATCACGGAGGCCGGCATCGAGAGCGGGCAGGAATTTGGCGAAGCCCGTCTCATGTCCATCCTGAAACAGGCCCGCTCCGACGAACCGGAAAGAATCATCGACAAGGTGATGTCGGCAGTACGTGAGTATGGCCCAGGCGTGCAGGGCGACGATATGACTGTGGTGGTAGTGGTGCGCCAGCCTGTCGCCGCTTCCTAACGTCCGGATTGAGGGACTTCACCGAGAAAGGACAGGCGAAACCGCCTCTCCCACCAAGCTGCCTCGCCGTAACCCAACGGGTGGCGCAGGCGGTTTCGCCTGTGCATCCTTCCGCAATGTCGAATACTCGCAAGCGCGAAGGATCTGAAGCGGTGTAATACCGCTATGTTGCTTCACCCTTCCCCAACTCATGCTATTGAACATAAGAGACAATGTTGAGTCGATCTTCTGGATGTACCCGGCGGTCCTTTCTCGCCGGCACGGTGGCGGCGTCTGGTTTGCTCGCCGACAACGGTACAGCGGTCGCCAAAACGAACTGCGGGCAGGTCCGTGGAGTCAAAAACGACGCGGTCTACCTGTTTAAGGGCATACCGTACGCCGGTTCACCCGAAGGATCGGGCCGTTTCAAGCCTGCGCCGAAACTGAAGCCCTGGACGGGCGTCCGCGACGCGCTCGTTTACGGGCCGCAATCGATCCAGGCGGCCGATCCCATGTGGCCTAAGGACTGGAAGCCGGCTGTCTCGGCTGAGGACTGCTTGTACCTGAATATCTGGACTCAGGGAATCGCCGACGGCAAGAAGCGCCCAGTGATGTTCTATTCGCACGGAGGCGGTTTTGCCACCGGGAACGGCGGCGCCGAGGTTGTGCCGCAGAATCAGTTTCACGACGGCGGCGCGCTCGCGCGGGACTACGACGTCGTGGTGGTCACACATAATCATCGGCTCAATATCATGGGCTACCTATATCTCGGAGATCTGCTCGGCGAAGAGTATGCCGATTCCGGGATGGCCGGCATGCTGGATATTGCGGCCGCACTTCGATGGGTCCATGACAACATCGCGAGCTTCGGCGGCGATCCCGGCAAGGTCATGATATGGGGCGAGTCGGGAGGCGGCTACAAGACGTCGGTCCTGACCGCGATGCCGGCCGCCAAGGGCACGTTCCAGCGCGCCAGCGTCGAAAGCGGATCGGGACTGCGCATGCGGACGCGCGAGTCCGCTGCAGAAACCGCGCGGGCTGTGCTCGACGCCTTGGGGCTGACCGAAAAACAGGCCCGGCAACTGCTTACCATTCCATCGAAGAAGTTGATCGACGCCATGCAGGCTTTGCCGTCCAACCGCGGCCTGGGGTTCAGCCCCATGGTCGATGGTCACAATCTGCCAGCGCATCCTTACGACCCGGTTGCGCCGGCGGTCTCGGCGGATGTTCCCTTGATCACCGGCATCAACAAAGATGAGACGCTGTTCTTCTACCGCTCCACGGACGCCATGTCGATGGATGAGGATGGCCTCAAGAAACGGCTCGGCGAAATGCTGAAAGACAACGCCGGTCGTGTGCTGGAGGTCTATCGGCGCAGCCGCCCCGATGCGACGCCGGCCGAGTTGTTCATCGCCATCACGACTGCACAATGGATGGGAAATAACGCCATCCGGATGGCCGAACGTAAAGCGGCGCTCCATGCCGCGCCCGTATACATGTACATCTTCGCCTACGATTCGCCGTCGCCCGGTCCGACACCCTATCATTCCGGTTCCGGGCATGCGGCCGAGATGCCGTTCAAGTTCAACCATGTTCCCGGCGATCCGGCAACAGACAAGAAAGCTCGCGCGGCGCGGAACATGAGCAAAGCTTGGGCGACCTTTGCGCGAACCGGCAACCCGAGCTGGGACGGAATTCCAAACTGGCCGGCTTACACGCTCGACCGGCGGTCGACCATGATCCTCGACGCGGAGTGCAAAGTGATCGGCGATCCGTATCGGGAAGAGCGGATATTATGGGAGAATCTTTGAACGTCACTCCTAAAGCCTTGTTTCGGCCACTTGCGGACGCCATCGCTGACCTGGTTCACGACGGAGATACGGTTGCGCTCGAGGGTTTCACGCACCTGATTCCTTTTGCGGCCGGGCATGAACTGATTCGCCAGGGCCGCCGCGATCTGACGTTAATCCGGATGACCCCGGACCTCCTGTACGACCAGATGATCGGCCATGGATGCGCCCGCAAGCTGGTGTTCTCCTGGGGCGGGAATCCCGGCGTTGGATCGTTGCATCGCTTGCGTGACGCGATCGAGAACGGCTGGCCGCACTCGCTCGAGATCGAAGAGCATAGCCATGCCGCCATGGCCAACGCTTATGCCGCCGGCGCCGCGGGCATGCCCAGTGCGTTTTTCCGCGGATATCTGGGCACAGACTTACCATCGGTCAACCCGTCGATCCGCTTTGTCACGTGTCCTTTTACGCAGGAGCAACTGGCGTGCGTTCCGGCGCATCGGCCGGATGTCGCTATCGTTCACGCGCAGAAAGCCGACCGTAACGGAAATGTCTTGCTGGAGGGAATTGTCGGCGTCCAGAAGGAGGCGGTGCTGGCGGCGAAACGCTCGCTGGTGACCGTAGAGGAGATCGTTGACGATTTCAGCAGCAGCGGACCGAACGCGGTCGTGCTGCCTTCCTGGACCATCACCGCAATAGCAGTTGTACCGGGCGGCGCGCATCCGTCGTACGCCAGCGGCTACTATTCTCGCGACAATTCGTTTTATATTGCCTGGGATGCTATTGCCCGCGACCGCGCGATTTTCGCGGAATGGATGAAAGAGAACGTGTTGGCGGAGAATCCGGAAGTATTCCGATGGAGGGCGGGGCTGTGCTGACGCCATACACCCGAGAAGAGATGATGACCGTTGCCGCCGCCCGGGCGCTGCACAGCAGCGACGTGTGTTTCGTCGGGATCGGATTGCCGTCGGCGGCCTGCAACCTGGCTCTGCGGACCCACGCGCCGGGCATCAGCTTGATCTATGAATCGGGCACGATCGAAACCAAACCCTCGGTGCTGCCGCTTTCAATCGGTGACGGCGAACTCTGCGAGACCGCACTAACCACCGTGCCCGTTCCGGAGATGTTCCGTTACTGGCTGCAGGGCGGCCGCATTACCGTAGGATTCCTGGGCGGTGCGCAGGTGGACCGCTACGGCAACCTGAACAGCACGGTGATCGGAGATTATCGGCGGCCGAAAGTGCGGCTTCCAGGGGCTGGTGGCGCGAGTGAGATCGCGACCTCGTGCGGGCGAATCTTCATCGTGATGCGGCATCATCCGCGCGCGATGGTGGAGCAGATCGATTTTCTGACGTCGCTCGGGCATGGTCGGACTGGCCGCGAACGCCGCCAACTTGGGTTAACAACTGCCGGTCCCACGCTGCTGGTGACGGATCTGTGCGTCATGGAACCGAATGCCGAAACGAAGGAGTTTACGGTAGCCAGTCTGCACCGCGGAGTGACGTACGACGACGTTCGCAGTCACACGGGTTGGCGCGTTTGTTTTGGGGATCAAGTCGGAGAGACGGAACCTCCGACTCCCGAGGAGTTGGAGACGTTGCGCGAACTCCACGCCCGCACGGCTCGCGCGCATGGAGCCGCCTCGGCGGGCTGACCGCGCGAAAGGAGCAGGATTGAAGATCTATCCACGTCCCAAACCGAGCGAGCAGCCGGCGCTGCTGCATCCGGCCTACGTCTCGACCGTCCGGCGGGCTCCCGAGATATCGCCGATCCTGCTGCCGCACACGATGTCCGAACTGACCGGGCCGCTTTATGGTCACAATCCGATTGGCGAAACGGATAACGACCTGACGCGCCAGCACGCCGGCGAACCGATCGGCGAACGCATCGTCGTGGCGGGACGCGTCCTCGACGAAGATGGCCGTCCGGTTCCGCGGACACTCCTCGAAATCTGGCAGGCGAATGCATCGGGCCGTTATTTTCACGACCGCGATAATCATCCCGCACCGCTCGATCCGAACTTCACGGGCGCGGGGCGGGTGATTACGGAAGATGACGGCAGTTACCGATTCGTCACGATCAAACCCGGCGCGTATCCGTGGCGCAATCACGCCAACGCCTGGCGTCCCGCGCATATTCATTTTTCCGTTTTCGGACCGTGCTTCATTACGCGGCTCGTGACCCAGATGTATTTTCCGAACGATCCGCTGATGCCGTTCGATCCGATCTCGCAGTCGGTGCCGGATGAACGGGCGCGCGAGCGCATGGTGTCGCGATTCGATCCCGACCTGACGGAACCGGAGTGGGCGCTGGGCTACCGGTTCGACATCGTGCTTCGCGGGCGCGAAGCCACACCGTTCGAGGAGCAGGGATGACGCCTTCGCAGACCGTCGGGCCGTTTTACCATTTCGGTCTGACAAAGAACCTGGCGCTCGGCTGCCTGACAACGCCGGACCTTCAGGGCGAGCGGATTCGGGTGCGGTTTCGGCTGCTGGATGGCGACGGCAAGCCGGTGCCGGACGGGATGATCGAACTGTGGCAGGCGGACGCCGCGGGGGACTATCACCATGAAACGTTTTGCGGGTTCGGGCGGCTAGCGACAGACGGGCAGGGAAGCTGCACGTTCGAAACGATTCGTCCAGGTCGGACTGCGGACGGACGCGGAGGGCGCCAGGCCGCGCATATTAATGTCTCGGTGTTCGCGCGAGGACTGCTGAACCGGCTCTGCACGCGGGTGTACTTCGAAGGCGATCCGGCACTGGCCGAGGACCCGGTGCTGGCGCTGGTCCCGCAAGACCGGCGTCACACGCTGCTAGCAAACAACACGGAGGACTGCTGGAAATTCGATATTCGTCTGCAAGGTGAAGGCGAAACGGTGTTTTTCGACATATAGAATGCAACGCGATTTACCCCCATTCCGCGCCGATCATGTCGGGAGCCTGCTGCGTGCCCGGGAACTGAAGGAAGCGCGCGCCCGGCGCGACCGCGGCGAGATTACCGCGGAAGAGCTGAAACAGGTGGAGGATCGTGCCATTGAAGCGTTGATCGCGAGACAGGCCGAGATCGGTTTGCGGAGCGCGACGGATGGCGAGTTTCGCCGTTCGATGTGGCATTTCGATTTCCTCGAACGCCTGGACGGTTGCGAGCCGTACACGCCGGAGGGCGGCATTGCCTTTAAAGGGACCGCCACCAAGGCGAAGGGCGTCCGCGTGGTTGGGAAGGTCGGGTTCAGCGGCCATCCGATGATTGAGCACTTCGGTTTCTTGCGCGAACACACGAAGGGGGCGACGCCCAAAATGACCATCCCGTCGCCGAGTGTGCTGCATTTTCGCGGCGGGCGCAACGCGATCAGCGATACGGTGTATCCGGATCTGGAGCAGTTCTATTCGGATCTTGGAAAGGCGTACAACCGCGCTGTACATGCCTTTGCGGATGCCGGATGCCGCTATCTGCAACTGGACGAGACGAACCTGGCTTACCTCTGCGACCCTGAGCAGCGTCAGATCGTTCGAGACCGCGGTGAGGATCCCGGGAAGCTTCCGGCAACCTATGCGGGAATGATAAACGCGGCTATCCAGGACCGGCCGGAGGATCTGCGGATCACCATGCACCTGTGTCGCGGAAACTTCCGGTCGAGCTGGATTTCACAAGGCGGCTACGAGCCCGTTGCCGAGATACTGTTCAACGTGATCGGTGTGGATGGTTACTTTATGGAGTACGACTCGGATCGGGCGGGAGGGTTCGAACCGCTGCGGTTTGTGCCGAAGGGGAAAACGGTGGTGCTGGGGCTCGTGACCTCGAAGACCGGCGAGTTGGAGTCGAAGGACGAGATCAAGCGGCGAATCGACCAGGCTTCGCGGTATCTCGACCTCGACCAGCTTTGCCTCAGCCCCCAGTGCGGGTTTGCCAGCACGGAAGAGGGCAATCTGCTGACACACGAGCAGCAGTGGGCGAAGCTGGCGCGGATTGTCGAGATCGCGGACGAGGTTTGGGGGAACTAGATTCTATGGGGGCGCAGGCGGTTTCGCCTGTGCGTTCCCGGTGAGCCTCCAAAGGCAGGCGGAACCGCCTGCTTCACCCTTCCACAGCCTCCAAATCCTTCAGGCGTCACCGGGAAATGGAAATTGCATGCAATCCGTCCCATAGTTCGCGGCACCCTAAGACCGGTCCAGGCGCCGGGCGGCTGGGGCGGACGCCAGCGACGGTGCCTTTACCGTTCGGGAGCTTCTCGATTGGTAAGCACCATTTGCATGCAGAATCGGACAGAAATACAGCGGAAGGTTGCTATAATAAGGAATTAACCCCCTTCATGCATGCTCAAGCCTGCCGAGAGCGAGTCTCAGACGCTGCGCGCCCTGCTGCGAATGCGCGAGATGATCGTGCGAGGCGAGTTTAGTCCGGGCGAGCGCATACGCGAGATCCCGTTATCCGAGCGGTTGGGCGTGTCGCGAACACCACTTCGCCTGGTGCTCGAACGGTTGGAGCATGAGGGTCTGCTCGAAGCACGGCCGACGGTTGGATTTGTTGTCCGCGAATTCACGATTCAGGACATTCTCGATACGATCGAGCTTCGCGGTGTTCTGGAGGGAACGGCGGCACGCCTCGCGGCCGAACGGCTGGTTTCCAACAATGAACTCGTGGCCATGCGCGCCTCAATCGAGGAAACGGCTCTACTCCTGCGCCAACGGCTGGATGTCGTGGAGACGCTGGGCCGCTACGCCGAACTGAATACCAGATTTCATTCCGAAATGATCGGTCTGGCGCGGAGTCCTATGCTCAAGCGTTCGTTGGAACGGGTATTGGCGCTGCCCTTCGCATCGCCGAACGCATTTGTGGCCTCGGAGCTGGAGTCGGAGGATTGGTACGAAACGCTGTCGATCTCGCTATGGCAGCACCGGGTCATCACGGAAGCGATTGCGAACCATGAGGGTGCCCGCGCGGAAGCGATAGCGCGGGAGCACTCGCGGGTCGCCCGGCGTATAGTGACATTGGCGCTCAAGTCCAAGCGGTATGAAGAGATTCCGGGGGGAACTCTGATTCGGGCGTAGGCGGTAAGACTACTTCTCGATTACAAACCTTTACAGGAAGGGGGGCAAAATCCTTCAAAATGAAGGCACATGTTACCTTGAGACGTTTCCCCCCGTCTTTTCAGTTAAGCTCCGAGAAAAAGACCTTTTGAATGACCAACCTGACGACCACAGGCCCTGAGCCAACCACTGAACGGCATGGCCCCCATGCGCCATCGCCTCAACCTCCCGTTAAGCCGTCCGGCAAGCCGAAGAAACGCGGAATTATCTGGTTCTTCTTCCTCCTCATCGTGGCAGGCGTTACGGGCTACGCGGTGTGGAGAGCCTCCAAGCCCGGCCTGATCCCCGCCAATCCGAACCAGTTCAAAGGCGGCGGTCCAGGCGGCGGTCGCGGCCGAGGCGCCGCTGCCGGTGTTCTCCCTGTCGTGGTGGCTCAGGCCCATGCCGGTCCGGTTCCCCTCAATTTGACCGGGCTCGGCAGCGTTACGGCGTTCTATACCGTGACTGTGAAGTCGCGCGTCGACGGCCAGTTGATGAAGATCAATTTCCAGGAAGGCGACTTTGTAAAGGAAGGTCAAATTCTTGCCGAGATCGATCCGCGCCCGTTCCAGGTCCAACTCGCTCAGGCCGAGGGTACGCTGGCGCATGACCAGGCCCTGCTCGAAAACGCCAAGCTCGATCAGAGCCGTTATGACACGCTGCTCGCTCAGGACGCCATTCCGAAACAGCAGTTGGATACGCAAAAGGCCTTAGTGCTGCAGTATGAGGGAAGCATTAAGCAGGACCAGGCGAATATCGACAATGCGAAGCTGCAGTTGACTTACGCCAAGGTGACGGCGCCTATTACGGGGCGGGTCGGTCTGCGCCTGGTCGATCCCGGCAACATTGTGCATGCGTCCGACGCCAATGGAATGATCGTGATTACGCAGCTCCAGCCGATCTCGGTGCTGTTCACCATTCCGGAAAAGAATCTTCCGCAGGTGATGCAGAAGCTGCGTGCCGGCGTGAAGCTGCCGGTGGATGCCTACAACAGCGACAACACGAAGAAGCTCGCTTCGGGCACCTTGCTCACGGTTGACAACCAAATCGACAGTACTACCGGTACTGCCAAGTTGAAGGCCGTTTTTGACAACAAGAATTTCGAGTTATACCCGCAACAGTTCGTCAACATCAGCCTGTTGGTGGACACGCTGCAGAACCAGACTTTAATACCCACGGTTGCCGTTCAGAATGGACAGCAGGGGACGTTCGTCTATACGATCGACGACAATCAGACGGCTCATCTCCGCCCGGTCCAGGTGTTGCAGTCGGATCAGACGGGGGCCGATATCAAGAGCGGTTTGCAGGTTGGCGAGATGGTGGCGGTGGACGGCGCTGACCGGCTCCAGGACGGGTCTAAGGTTCGCATCCGGCAACCCGGCGAAGTTGAGCGTGAAGCGGCGGCGGATGCAGCGGCGGCAAAGAGCCGTCATGGACGCCCCGGTGGGCAGGGAAAAGGTGGTCCGGGCGGCCAAGGCGCTTCGGGGGGCCAAGGTGGTCCCGGTGGCCCAGGCGCGCAAGGCGCTCCAGGAGCCGGACCGGGTGGAGCGGCAGGTCAGGGCCAGCCGCAAGGCGGCGGGATGCATCAGCCAGGCGGTAAGAGTCAGTTCCCGGGTGAGGGTAAAGGGCAATGGCAGGGACGTCCCCATAGTGGTAAAGGGGCCGGCAGTCAGTGAGTCCATCGAAAATTTTCATTCTGCGGCCTGTAGCGACGTCGCTGATGATGGCTGGGGTTGTGCTCGTAGGCGTGGTTGCGTACACACAACTGCCCGTCTCGGCACTGCCGCAGGTCGATTATCCGACGATCCAGATTCAGACGTTCTATCCGGGCGCCAGTCCGGAGGTGATGACATCGTCTGTCACGGCGCCGCTCGAAAAGCAGTTCGGGCAAGTGCCCGGGCTGACGCAGATGACGTCGGTCAGCTCCTACGGCAGTTCGCTCGTCACGCTGCAATTCTCGCTTGACCTCCCGATTGACGTTGCGGAGCAGGAGGTGCAGGCGGCTATCAATGGCGCCGGCACGTTCCTTCCAAATCTGTTGCCCAATCCCCCGATTTACAGCAAGACTAATCCCGCCGACGCGCCGGTGCTGACGCTGGCGATCACTTCGAAAACCGTACCGTTGATCGACGTTGAAGATTACGCCGAGACACGCATGGCGCAGCGCATTTCGCAGCTCAAAGGCGTTGGTCTGGTGAGCATCAGCGGCGGACAGCGGCGCGCAGTGCGAGTTCAAGCAAACCCTACGGCGCTGGCATCTTACGGGCTGAGTCTCGATACATTGCGTACCGCTCTGGCCAGCGCGAATGTCAACCAGGCGAAAGGCAACTTCGACGGCATCGACCAGGCCTGGACCATTAACGACAACGACCAGCTTCAATCTGGGGACCAGTACAAACCCATCATTATTGCCTATCGCAACGGCGCGCCGGTGCGGTTGTCCGATGTCGCGACCATCATCGACGGACCGGAGAACACGAAACAGGCCGCCTGGGTGGGCACCGATCCGGCGATTATTTTGAACATCCAACGCCAGCCGGGCACGAATATCATCGGTGTAGTCGACACGATTCAGGCATTGTTGCCGCAAATCCGGGCGTCGTTGCCGGCGGGCGTCGACGTGAATGTGATCACCGACCGCACCATCACGATCCGTGCGTCGGTGAAAGACGTTGAATTCGAACTGATGCTGACCATCGCCCTGGTTGTGATGGTGATCTTCCTGTTCCTTCGCAGCCTTTCGGCGACCATCATTCCGGGCATCGCGGTGCCTCTTTCGCTGGTCGGCACATTTGGTGTTATGTACCTGCTTGGGTACAGCCTCGACAATCTCTCGCTGATGGCGCTCACGATTTCCACGGGATTCGTGGTGGATGACGCCATCGTCATGATTGAAAACATCTCGCGCTATATCGAGATGGGCGACTCGGCGATGCAGGCTGCGCTCAAGGGGTCGGCCGAAATCGGGTTCACCATCGTGTCGCTGACGGTTTCGCTGATTGCGGTGTTGATACCGCTGCTGTTTATGGCGGATATCGTGGGCCGCTTGTTCCGTGAGTTCGCGGTGACCCTGGCGGTGACCATCGTGTTTTCAGCGTTTGTGTCGCTGACACTGACACCGATGATGGCGGCTCGAATCCTGAAGCATAAGCCGGAGCACGAGCAGGGACGGTTGTACCGCTGGTCGGAGTGGTGTTTCGTCAAGACCATCGAGGGGTACGGAAAGATGGTTCGGGTGGTTCTGCGGAACCAGGCGATCACGCTGCTGGTGGCGGTGGGAACTCTCGTTCTGACCATTTATCTCTACAAAGTGGTGCCCAAAGGATTTTTCCCGGTCCAGGACACGGGCGTGATTCTGGGCATTTCCGAGGCGCCACAGGCCATTTCGTTCCCGTCGATGGGCCGCCGCCAGCAGGACCTGGCGAGAGTGATCTTGAAGGACCCGGCAGTTGAGAACCTGACGTCGTTTATCGGGATCGACGGCCAGAACTCGACGCTCAACAACGGCCGCATTCAGATTACGTTGAAGCCGCTCGAGGAGCGCAACGGCGTGTCCGCGATGGATGTCATCCGGCGCCTGCAACCGGAATTGACTGCCGAAGTTCCAGGGATTGCGTTATACATGCAGCCGGTTCAGGACCTCACGGTTGAGGATCGCATCAGCCGGACACAGTATCAATACTCTCTCGACGCTCCAGACAAAACGCTTCTTGACCAGTGGGTGCCGAAGCTGCAAGCGCGGCTGCAACAGATTCCCGAAGTGCGCGACGTCGCGAGCGACCTGATGAACAGCGGCGTGGGTTTGCAGGTGGTGATCGACCGCGACACCGCGGGACGTCTTGGGATTACGCCACAAAACATCGATGATGCGCTCTACGATGCATTCGGCCAGCGCCAGGTGTCGACCATCTTTACGCAGTCGAACCAGTATCACGTGGTTCTGGAAGCAGGGAAGCAGTGGCAGCAGAACGCCGATGCCTTGAAAGACATCTATGTTCAGATCGGCGCTGCGTCGGCGAACCTGGCTTCGACCATTGCGTTGGCCGGAACCAATACGGCGTTGACCGGCGCGGCCGTAGTCCAGCAGGCGCCGTTGGCATCCTTTGCCCGCTTTGTGCCGGTTACCGCGCCGATCACCATCAATCACCAGGCACAGTTTCCGGTTGTGACGCTGTCGTTCAACCTGGCGCCGGGCGCGTCTCTCGGCACCGCGGTGGATCACATCCGGGAGGCGACGAAGGAGATCGGGCTGCCGGCGAGTGTGGAAGCGACGTTCCAGGGAACAGCGCACGCGTTCGAGTCGTCGCTGGCGAATGAGTCACTGCTGATTCTGGCGGCCATCGTGACGGTCTACATTGTGCTCGGCGTTTTGTACGAAAGCTACATTCACCCGATCACGATTCTTTCCACGCTGCCCTCCGCTGGTGTAGGCGCGATTCTGGCCCTAATGCTGTACCACAAGGATCTCGACGTCATCGCGCTTATAGGCATCATTCTTCTGATCGGCATTGTGAAGAAGAACGCCATCATGATGATCGACTTCGCGCTGGAGGCGGAGCGCAACGAAGGCAAGACGCCGGAAGAGGCGATTTACCAGGCGTGCCTGCTGCGGTTCCGGCCCATCATGATGACCACCATGGCGGCGCTTCTCGGCGCGGTTCCGCTGGCGTTCGGCAGCGGCGTCGGTTCCGAGCTGCGGCAGCCTCTCGGAATCAGCATCATCGGTGGATTGCTGATCAGCCAGGTTCTGACACTGTTTACGACGCCAGTGGTTTACCTGGCGTTTGATCGCATCGCGAACTGGGTGGCCCGTGTCCGTGGGAAGAGTGTAGTGGACGACTACACGCTTCCGGAGTCCATATGAGCATTTCGGCTCCGTTCATCCACCGGCCGGTTGCGACAACGCTGTTGACAATCGGGGTGGTGCTGGCGGGCGGCGTGGCTTATACGCTACTGCCTGTAGCGCCGCTGCCGCAGGTCGATTATCCGACCATCTTCGTCAGCGCTGGACTTCCCGGAGGCAGCCCGGAAGTGATGGCGGCTTCCGTGGCGACGCCTCTCGAGAAGACGTTCACACGAATTGCGGGCGTCACCGAGATGACGTCTTACAGTTCGGTTGGGTCGGCGGTCGTCATTCTGCAGTTCGACCTGAATCGCGATATTAATGCCGCTGCGCGAGACGTGCAGGCGGCCATTAACGCATCGTTGGGAAATTTGCCCGCGAATTTGCCGGTGCGTCCGCGCTATCGCAAGGTGAATCCCTCCGACGCCCCGATTCTGATCCTGTCGATGACCTCGGACGTGGTGCCGAAGCCCAAACTGTACGACCTGGCGTCGTCCGTTTTTGCCCAGAAGCTGTCGCAGTTGCCCGGCGTCGGATCCGTGAACGTGGGAGGCAGCGCGCTGCCCGCGGTTCGTGTTGAAGTGAATCCGCAGCCGGTATCCAAATACAACGTCGGACTCGACCAGATCGGCTCTTTTCTCCAGGGAGCCAACGCCAACAAGCCGCAAGGCGAGATTTCAGACGACCAGATTGCCACCCGTTTGTCCGCCACCGATCAACTGCTCGAGGCCAAGGACTATCAAAACCTGATTGTCGTGTACCGCAATGGAGCGCCGGTCCGCTTGTCCGACCTGGGGCGCGTGGTCGACGGAACCGAAGACATCCGGAACATGGGGTTGTCTAACGGAAAGCCCGCCGTGCTCATCCAGATCAGCCGCCAGCCGAACGCGAATATCATCGACACAGTGGATCGCATCAAGGCGCTGCTTCCCGAATTTCGCGCCTCATTACCCCCGAACGTGCAACTGAACGTCGACACGGACCGCACCCTGACCATTCGCTCGTCGGTTGAGGATGCCCAGCGCAACATGATCATATCCGTTTCCCTGGTGATCCTGGTCGTGTTCTTTTTCTTGCGCAACATTTGGGCGACCATCATTCCGAGCGTTTCGGTTCCAGTCTCGCTGATCGGGGCTTTCGGCATCATGTACCTGGCCGGGTACACGCTCGACAATCTCTCGCTGATGGGACTTGCCATTGCGACCGGATTCGTTGTGGACGACGCCATCGTCGTGATCGAAAACATCACGCGGCATATCGAGGATGGTATGGAGCCGATGAAGGCGGCATTGCGCGGCGCCGAAGAGATCGGATTCACGGTCCTGTCGATGAGCATTTCGCTCATCGCGGTGTTCATTCCGATCTTAATGATGGGCGGCATCGTGGGACGGCTCTTCCGCGAATTCGCCGTGGTTCTGTCGGTATCGATCTTCATGTCGTTGTTGGTATCCCTGACGACAACGCCCATGATGTGCGCGCGCCTGCTGAAGGTGAAGCATGAGCACGGCCGGTTTTATAACACGACCGAGAAGTTTTTCCAGTGGATCATTTCGACCTATGCGTCGGCTTTGCAGGTGGTGCTGAACCGCACAGTCCCGGTGATGATTGTAATGGCGATAACGATGGGCGTGAGTGTCTATCTGTACGTCAAGATTCCCAAAGGCTTCTTCCCGCAGCAGGATACCGGCCGTTTACAGGGAAACATCCAGGGTCAGCAGCACATCTCATATCAGTCGCTGGTGGAAAAGGTCAAATGGTTTGAGGAACAGGTCAGAAAAGATCCGGCGGTGGAAACGGTCAACGTGACGGCCGGCTCGAATGCGGGCGGCCGCGGCGGCGGCAACAATGCCAACATGAACGTGCAGCTCAAGCCTGCTAATGAGCGCGGTGGGCTCACTTCGGACCAGGTGATTGGCCGTATACGTCAGAAAACTCAGGGAATGCCGGGCGCAATCCTGTTCCTGCAGAACTCCCAGGACATCCGCGTCGGCGGGCGGCAGGCCAATGCGCAGTATCAGTACACGCTCCAGACTCCGGACCTGCAACTTCTTGCGCAGTGGGGTCCGCGCGTGTTGGCCCGGCTGCAGCGGCTACCGGAACTGGTGGATGTCAGCTCCGATCAGCAGAATTCGGGACTCTCGTCGAACGTTGTGATCGACCGCGATACGGCTTCGCGGCTGGGCCTTACGGCGCAGGCTGTGGACAGCGCGCTTTACGACGCGTTCGGGCAGCGGCAGGTATCCACCATATACAAGTCGATCAATCAGTATCACGTAGTGCTGGCGCTGGAGCAGCAATGGTGGGAAAGCCCCGCGTTTCTCGATCAAATTTACGTACAGACGCCTCGCGGCGTTTCGATTCCGTTGTCGACGTTCGCGCATTTCACAGAGGGAATTACGCCGTTATCGCTGCCGCACCAGGGCCAATTCCCATCCACGACGATTTCGTTCAATCTGCCGGATGGCGTGTCGTTGAGCGACGCTACGAACGCAATCGCCAAGGCAGAGCTCGATATCGGCATGCCCGCAAGCATCACCGGAAAATTCGCGGGGACGGCCCAGGCATTCCAGGCGTCGCTGAACAATCAGCCGATCCTGATCGGCACAGCGCTGCTGGCTGTCTACATCATTTTGGGCATGCTGTACGAAAGCCTGATTCATCCATTGACCATCATTTCGACGTTGCCCTCCGCCGGCGTCGGCGCGCTCATCGCACTCGTGCTGTTCCGGACGGAACTGACCATTGTGGCGCTGATCGGAATCATTCTTTTGATCGGCATTGTGAAGAAGAATGCGATTATGATGATCGATTTTGCCCTGGCCGCCGAGCGGAATGAAGGGCTGAATCCGCGCGACGCTATCTTCCAGGCTTGCCTGCTTCGATTCCGGCCGATCATGATGACCACCGCCTGTGCGTTGTTGGGCGGCGTTCCGCTGGCTCTCGGTTTGGGTTCCGGATCGGAGTTGCGGCGTCCACTTGGTATCACCATCGTCGGCGGCCTGCTGGTCAGCCAGATGCTGACTTTGTTTACTACGCCCGTGATCTATTTATCGCTCGATCGTTTGCGTTTGCGTTTCAGCCGGCCGCAGCCAGGGTTTAAGAACCGGCCAGGATTGCTCATTCCCGGTGGGGCAGTGGAGAGTGGCGACTGATGAGATTGGTTAAACGCGTTTGGGAAGATGACCGGTTGGCAACGCGCCGCAGGCTGGCAGCCTGCATCACGATGTGCATCGTCGCCTCCGGTTGTGCTGTGGGACCGAAGTATCAGCGCCCGCTACCGGCCACGCCTCCAACACCGACCTTCAAGGAGATGACGGGCAACGATCAGTGGAAGATGGCGACTCCCAGCGACGAACTGATGAAGGGCAAGTGGTGGGAGATCTTCGGCGAGCCCGAACTGAACCGGCTCGAGGAGATGATCAGCATCAACAATCAGAACGTGAAGCAGGCGGAAGCGCAGTTTCGCCAGGCTCGCGCCCTGGTATCGCTCAATCACGCCAATTACTATCCGATCATCGGCGTGAATCCTTCCATTACACAAAGCGATAGTGGAAAGAACAGCGGACGCGGCACGGGAGGCACCTCGCAATCCTTCTCGATACCGGGAACCGTAAGCTGGGAACCGGACCTATGGGGACGCGTGCGGCTCGCAGTGGAAAACGCGTCCGATAATGCGCAGGTCAGCGCTGCGGATCTCGAAAACGTACGGCTCAGCGCGCAGGCTTTGCTGGCCCAGGATTTCTTTGCGCTCTCGGCGAACGATATGCAGCAGGCGATTCTCAAAGACGAGATCGATGCGTATCAGAAAAATCTGCAGTTGACCATTAACCGCTATAACGGCGGCGTGGCTTCGAAGAGCGACGTCACGCTGGCGCAGACCTCGCTCGCGAACGCCCAAGCGCAGAGCACCGACCTGCGAATCGCGCGCGCGCAAGATGAGCATGCCATTGCGGTCTTGACGGGCCAGGCGCCCGCGACGTTCGAGGTTGCGGCCAGCTCGATCAAGGGTCCTCCGCCGCCGATTCCGATGTCGCTGCCGTCGGCGCTGCTGGAGCGGCGTCCTGATATCGCGGCGAACGAACGGCTGGTAGCCGCGGCCAATGCGAACATCGGCATTGCGCAAACGGCGTACTATCCGACCTTGACTCTGTCGGCAGCGCCGGGTTTGGTTAGCACAAGCCTGGCAAGCTTGTTCACCTGGGGTAGCCGGGTTTGGTCTGCCGGTCCGAGTCTTTCGCAGACCTTGTTCGACTTCGGGCGCCGCAATGCACAAGTGCAGGGCGCGCAGGCGTCGTACGATGCGACCGTGGCCGCATACCGGCAGTCCGTACTGGCCGCTTTTCAGGAAGTCGAGGACGACCTCGCGTCGCTGCGTTACCTGTCCGAGGAAGCTGTCCAGCAGCACGACGCCGTGGTTGCGGCGCAGCAGTCCCTTGTGCTGGAGCTGGCGCGCTACCGGGCGGGAACGGACTCATATCTGAACGTAATCACGACACAAACGATCGAACTGGGTGATCGCATCCAGGCGGTCACCATCCTGGAGCGACGCATGCTGGCCGCGGTCGACCTTGTGAAAGCTTTGGGTGGCGGATGGGATGCTTCCGCGCTTCCCTCGCATGAACAATTGCGTTCGGCGGAATTGGCGGATCCGGCCAATACGCAGAAGGTTGCGCAGCCGGTCATCAAGTAGCTGCAAGCCGGTGTGGCTGACAAGTCCGACATAACGGGGCTGCTTTCGGCGGCGAAACGCGGCGAATCCGAGGCCGAGGCGAAGCTTTTCGCGCTTCTGTATCCCGATCTGCGACAGATTGCGCACGCACGTCTGCGCCAGTCCAAACCTTACACACTTCTGGATACTACGGCCCTGGTGCACGAGGCCTATCTGCGGCTTCATCGCGCCGGGTACGTTCAGGTGGCGGATCGGTCGCATTTCCTTGCTTATGCGGCTCGCACGATGCGGTCCATTGTCGTTGACCTGGTGCGTAAGCGGGGCATGGCAAGACAGGAAATCAGAGACGCGAATGATCTGCCGGATCGTGGGGCGCTGCCTGAGGGCGAGAAGGAGATCCTGCGAGTGGATCACGCGCTGCAGGAACTGGCATTGGTAAGTGAGCGCCTCGTGAAGGTGGTCGAAATGCGGTATTTCGCCGGTATGAACGAGGCGGAGATCGCGGAAGCACTCTCTCTGACGGAGCGGACGGTCCGGCGCGACTGGCAAAAGGCTCGTATCCTTCTGGCGGCGGCGCTAAAATAGTCCAACGCCAAAATGCAGGTTGACCCGAAAGCCTGGCCCATACTGAATCAATTATTGGACGAATGGCTCGATCTCGTGCCGGAGCAGCGCGCGGCTTGGCTGGTTGGGGTCGAACGTGAACATCCGGAGATTCTGCCGGCTCTTCGCGAAATGCTCGCGCAACCGAAGCCGGATTTTTTGGAGACGCTGCCGAAGATAGAATCCGGTGCCGGCGAAGGGCCCGCCGCGCCCGGTGCTCTTGCGGGGCCGTATCGACTGGTGCGGGAGATCGGGCGCGGGGGTATGGGCGTGGTGTGGCTCGCCGAGCGGGCGGATGGCAACTTCAAGCGTGACGTTGCGCTGAAGTTTCCGCTGGTCTACTTCCACAATCAGACTCTGACAGATCGTTTTGCCCGCGAACGCGACATCCTGGCACGGCTCGCAGACGCCCGCATCGCACGGCTTTATGATGCCGGCGTTACCGCGCAGGGGCAGCCGTATCTGGCGCTGGAGTACGTCGAGGGCGAACCGATCACGACCTATTGCGAACGCCTTGGACTTGATGCGCGGGCGCGACTGCGGCTGTTCCTGGACGTTCTGCGTGCCGTTCAGTACGCGCATGCGAACCTCGTCGTGCACCGCGACCTGAAGCCGTCGAACATCCTGGTTACGAATGCAGGTCAGGTCCGGTTGCTGGATTTCGGCATCGCCAAACTGCTGGCGGAGGGTGAGGCCGAGGAAACCGAGATTACGCGCGCCGGCGGACGTGCTTTGACGCCGGATTACGCGAGTCCCGAACAGACTGCAGGCGGGACGATTACTACGGCGACCGATGTGTATTCGCTTGGCGTACTCCTCTATGAGCTGCTCAGCGGCGCGCGTCCGTCGCGATCGAAGTCGACTGAGCCGGTCCGGCCGAGCCAGACCGTAGCCGTAAAAAAACTGCGGGCGGCATTGCGTGGTGATCTCGACACCATCGTCTTGAAGGCGATGCAGCCGGAGCCACAAGCGCGCTATTCGAGCGTCGATGCGTTTGCCCAGGATATCGAAAGGCACCTCGCAGGGCAGCCCGTGCTGGCACGGCCGGAGAGCGCCTGGTATCGCACGAAGAAGTTTGTGCTGCGGAACAAGCTGGTTGTTTCATCAGCGGCCGCGGTCGCGTTGGCATTAGCCGTTGGCGCCGGAGTCGCGATATGGCAAGCCGAGCGTGCGATGGAAGAGAAGCGCCGCGCCGACATTCAGGCAGCCACGGCGCGAGCGGTGCGCGACTTCCTGCAAAACGATCTCCTGGCGCAGGCGGGATCGGAAGCGCAAGCCGGAACGGGGAAGAAGTCGGATCCCGATCTGAAGGTGCGCACGGCGCTCGATCGTGCCGCCGCGCATATATCGGGAAAATTCGCCGCGCAGCCCGCGGTGGAGGCCGCGATCCGGCAGACCATGGGCGTCACGTACGCGGATTTGGGGCTGTACCCGCAGGCGCAGCAGCAGGAGGAGCGCGCGTTCGAGCTGCGGCGTCGCGTTCTCGGGCCCGACGATCCGGACACGCTGGACTCGATGCAGGGCTTGGCCGAGATCTGCCGTCGCGAGGGCCAGTACGATCGCGCCGAGGCCCTGTTGACGGCCATGATGGACATCGAACACCGTTTGAAGCGCGACGGTTCACCGCAGGCGCTCATTGCGATGCACACGCTGGCCAGCATCGCCGTGAATGGACGCGCGGACTACAAGCGCGGGGAAGCGCTATATTCAGCACTGCTCGAAACCGAGCGCCGCGTCCAGGGTGAGGCGGACCCGGGCACGTTGGCGACGATGAACAATTTCGCGGCGATGCTGGTAAGGGAAGGGAAGTACGGGCAGGCCGAGGAGCTTTATAAGAAGGTGGTGGCTCTCAAGCAGCGAGTCATGGGGACGGATCATCCTAGTACGCTCACTACCATGAATGGGCTGGGGGTGTTGTATCTGAACGAAGGCAAGTACCCCGAGGCCGAGACCTTGTTACAAGCCGTTTTCGAAGCGCGGCGGCGCGCTATGGGGCCGGAGCATCGCGACACGTTGTCCACGATGAATATTCTGGGCCGGCTGTATATGGATGAAGGAAAGACCTCCGAGGCGGAGCGATTAGTGACCGAGGTTGTGGAGACAAATCGGCGAGTGCTGGGGCAGGACAACCCGGATACTTTGGCCAGCATAAGCAACCTGGCAGAGTTGTATCGGCGGGAAAATAATCTCAAGCAGGCGGAGGCACTGCTTCAAGAGCTTCTGGAGACGCGTCGCCGGGTTTCGGGACCAGACAGTCTACCCACTGCCGGTGTCGTGCTGGCACTAGGCGAAGTGAAACTTCAGGAGCGCGCTTATGTGCAGGCCGAACCGTTGCTGAGGCAGGCGATTGCGGATTACCGCAAGGGCAACTCCGATACCTGGCCGTTGTATTACGCCGAGTGCCTGCTGGGGGTCAGCCTGAAGAGCCTGGGTAGAGGCGACGAGGCCGGTCCGATGATGAGCGCCGGTTATCAGGGATTGCTTGCGCGACGGGATTCGATTCCCTTCGATCGGCGGTCGATCCTCGAGCAGGTCAGTTCACACTAGATTTCTTCTCCGCTGTTCGGTTTTAACGGCGTTACAACAGCGCACGTAACCAAGCCGGAACTCTGATTACCACCGCCAGGGAGCCGCGGATTGCACGCTCTGCGCCTGCAACTTGAGTACTTCTAAAGGGTTGCGCCATAGCACCCACCAAAATACTGCGAAAATGAAGTATTGAGAACCCCATCCGGAGAACTCATGTCTGCTGCCGCACCGGCAATAGTAAAGCAGAAGCTCGACAAAGGTCCCAGCAAGATGGGCACGGTCGTTTTCGCCGCAGTCTTGCTTGTCGGCTTCATTTACACTGTCTTTCACCTGGCGTCCGATCTTGCCAGCGTTCGGACGTCGTCTGTGTTTCCGTTTATTTTACTCGGCGCCGCCCTCCTCGTCGCACTTGGATTCGAGTTCGTCAATGGCTTCCACGATACTGCTAACGCAGTAGCGACGGTTATCTATACGCACACGATGGATCCTCACCTGGCCGTAGCCTGGTCCGGAATTTGGAACTTCATCGGCGTGATGTTCTCGACCGGCGCCGTGGCCTTTGGCATCGTGGCGTTGCTACCCGTGGAATTGATCCTGCAAGTCGGGACCAGTGCCGGGTTTGCGATGGTTTTTGCGCTCCTGCTCGCGGCGATGGTATGGAACATCGGCACGTGGTACTTCGGCTTGCCCGCATCGAGTTCGCATACTCTCGTCGGCTCCATCGTCGGCGTTGGTATTGCGAACCAATTGATGTCTCACAAAACCGGCATGAGCGGAGTCGACTGGACGCAGGCCATGAACGTTGGCCGTTCACTCCTGATTTCGCCGGTGATTGGCTTTTTACTCGCCGGCCTGTTGTTGCTCATCAGCAAGGCTGTTATTAAAGATCGCCGGCTTTACGAAGCGCCCGCCACCGACGACCCGCCGCCATTCTGGATTCGCGGGCTGCTGATGGTGACGTGCACGGGCGTCAGCTTCTTCCACGGCTCGAACGACGGACAGAAGGGCATGGGGCTCATCATGCTGATCCTCATCGGGACCGTGCCGACGGCGTACGCGCTCAATCACGCCGTCACCGAAAGCCAGACCGCGCAGTTCATGGCCGTGTCGCAGCAAACCGTGCAGGTACTCAATCGCTACGTGACGCCGTCAGCCTTTGGTGGCGATCCGCGAGAGGCGCTGACGAATTACATTCGTACGAAACAGTATTCGGGAAACACCGTTTCGGCACTGCGAGCCGTTGTCAACGATCTCAGCAATGAAGCGAACATGTACAAGACCCTTGCCAAGATCCCGACAGACCGCATGCGGAATTTCCGGAACGACATGTACATCACGAGCGAAGTGCTCAGGTTGATGGGACAATCCGGAAGGACTGATTTCACGCCCGCCGAACTCCAACTTCTCGCGACTTACAAAAAGCAACTGGACCTGGCGACCAAGTTCATTCCTTTGTGGGTGAAGGTTGCGGTGGCGCTGGCGCTCGGCCTGGGAACGATGATCGGCTGGAAACGCATCGTTGTAACAGTAGGTGAAAAGATCGGCAAAGGACGGCTCACCTATGGCCAGGGTGCTGCCGCCGAGCTGACCGCGATGGTTACGATCGGCGCTGCCGATCATTTTGGATTGCCGGTCAGCACTACCCACGTGCTTTCATCGGGCGTAGGTGGGACGATGGTCGCCAATAGGTCCGGTCTGCAGCGGATCACGATTCGAAACATTCTGTTGGCTTGGGCGCTCACGCTACCAGCTTCGATCATTCTGGCAGGCTCGTTGTTCTGGCTGCTGCGAAACATTTTCTAGTTTCCGGCAGCGGCGACAAGCTAAGGGCACGTTTTATCCACCGGCCCGGTAATCTCATGCACTCGTAGCGTATGC
The DNA here is from genome assembly GCA_035295125.1 of Bryobacteraceae bacterium. GTDB lineage: Bacteria > Acidobacteriota > Terriglobia > Bryobacterales > Bryobacteraceae > JAICMB01. Next base: position 38,082 of record DATGJP010000076.1, read on the forward strand.
TTGGCTTACGTTCGGCTTCAACTCGAAACACATTCCGCTCCTCGGTGTCCTATAGACAGGAGTTCTAACATGGCCGAAACGCTCCACGATTTTTCCGCTGCCGTCGAGAACCTGATTGCGATCAACCGTGACGCCGAGCAGGGTTTCCGGGCGGCTGCCGATTCTGTCGGCGACACTGTACTCAAACGAATGTTCGTCGAACTTTCCGGTCAACGCGCCGGATTTGCCTCCGAAATTCAGGATGCCGTCCGCAAGATCGGATTCGAGCCGACGAATCCACTCGGCGCGTCGGGCACACTTCATGGCGTATGGATCGCTTTCAAAGGGAAAATGCTGGCGAACAAGGAACACGCCGCACTGGAAGAAGCCGAACGTGGTGAAGACCAGTCGCTACGGACCTATCGAGAGGCAATGGCGCTGATTCTGCAGCCTGAGCTTCTGACCCTGCTGGAGCGGCAGTTGGCGGCGATTCAGGAATCTCACGCGCGTATTCGGGCGTTCCGCAATCAGACGGCGCCGGTCCCCGCTAACAAATCCTGACCATCACCGTCAGCTGGAAGTGGTTCGCCAGTTCCAGAAGCGCAGCTCCCCTTCGACACCTCCGGCGATGAGTGTTCCGTTCGCAAAGGCCATGGCGGTGGGCGTCACACGATGCAAGCCCGATGTGAGAAGTTCTCCGCTGCTTCCGTCGTAAAGTTCCACGCCGGTGTTCTCGTAAGGGCCGTGATTGTCCACGCGCTCGCCGACGCCGCGTGCAACCACGCTGCCGTCGGCTGACGCAGCCGCCCCGTCTGCATAGTAGTTCGCCTTGTCCCACAGCATCGATCCGTTCGTGAGATTCCATACTCCGAAGCGGCGGCCAGAGGTCAACAGGCGAGTTCCATCCTGCGATATGGAAACCTCGCGAACCGGTGCGCCCGGACGGACGAGATCCAACTCCTGTCCATCCGCAAGACGCCAGATTCGCACCCCTCGGCTCCACCACCAAGGGAGTTCGCGCTGATCCTTAGCCTGATCGCTGGGTGACATAGCGATGACGTAGATGTCGCACGCCGCAATCGCGAGCGCGCCATCGGGGCTGAAAGCGACGGAAGTGAAGAACGGCATGGTGCCGCGAATCGGTCCGTCGACACATGCGAGGCGCGTGAGTAGCCGGCCCGTCGCCGAGTCCCACAAGTCCAAAGTGGAACCCCTGTCGGTGGTCTCGCCTAACATGCCCGATGCGAGAATAAGGAGGCCATTGCCGGAGAGCGCCACGCCGCGAACGCCAAACACCTCCCAACCAAAGTTGCGTATTTGTGTTCCGTTTGCGGTGTCCCAGACGAACAGAGAGGGGCCGGCGCTGCTGGGACCTTGTGTCCACAGGACACCGCGGGCCGTTACCAGCGTTCGTTCGTCATTGCTCCAGGCCATATTGCGAATAACACCATGCGCTGCCATCGATCGCACCGGTTTGTGCTTCGCGACATCCCATATCGCTAGCTCCTGGGCCGTGTTGTGGATTCCCGCGGCGATAGCGGCGAAGCGGCCGGTAGGTGATGGGGCGATCGACGTAATGTCGCTGCGTGAGGCAAACGGCTTTTCTGCAAGCAGCACCATCGGCGCCGGCGCCTCCGGAAACCAGCGAGTCTTCAGATTGCATTCCGCGGGATGAAGCACCTCGATCCGGCAGGAACACTGGCGGCATTCGAGTGCCGCCACCGGAATATCTTCGGGGGAGCGCTCCGCGATGAAATACTCAAGATATGTTACCGGCTCGAGCGGAGCGAACTGGCGTACGAAGCTGCGGCGATGGATGCGGCACTGGGCCTTTGGTGCTGCCGTGCCGCTTGCCGTGAATTCAATACCGGCGGCGCGGATCGCCTGTTCGATTGACTGCAGGTGTTGACACGTGGGCGTGAGTGGGGGAATTCGAACGTGGGCTCCAGCGCTTCTCAATATCGGCTTCGGTGAACCGGCTTTGAGAATCGCGTAGAACCCGTACACACCCAGCACGGTGCCGACTGGAAAAGCAAAAAGAAACTCGAAAGACACCAGAAGAACCACGACTCGCGCCCAGCCCTTGCCCATCAGAAGGGCAACGCCACCGACGAGGGCGGGAAGCACGAAGCCGATCCACAGGCAGGCGAAGAGCCCGATCAGGAACGGCACAGTGTCGGGTCTCTCAGGTTTGGAGAGTTGAACGCCAATTACTATTGCCACTCCGGCTACCGTCAAGCCCGCGCCTAAAACGGTGTGAATCCACGCCAGGATTTTGGTATGCGTGTTCATGGGGGCGGGGTGCGGGAACAATCGCAGCATAACAGGATCACCAACTCGGGTAAAATCGATTCCAGTATCAACGCATGAATCGCGCCGGCTTAGTTCTGCTTCAGGTCGTGGGGGGGCTCACTCTACTGCCCTATCCGTTCGTCCTCTTGGCCAATATCATGTCGATCGCCGCTGTCAAGCAGACGGGGATCGGCGCACTGCCGTTCATACTGCTTTCGTTTTATCCCGTGGTTTGGATCGTGCTTTACGTCATCGCCTGGCGTGCCATGTCGCGCGGAGCCACGGCGGTGGCGTACGGCCTCTCCAGCGTTCCGTTACTGGCCTTGCTGGCGTTTATAGGCATCTGGGCTAATGGCTGGGTTTCTTATGAACGGTTCCGAAATACGGAGAACACCGCAGCCCGGAAAAAGATGGAGCCTGTCAATCCATTGGTGTGGACGATCTGGTCGACCGCGGGCGATCGCCACTTCCCAGCCAGCACTCCTATACCGGTCGCAAAGGCGCTGGAAGCGATCGATGCAAATCCGTCACGCGTGAATGTGGAGGTTCCGCAGTATGGCACGCCGCTGAAAGTGGCGGTCGACAATCTTTTGATGGATCTCGACGGGTCGCCATACGGGGACCCGCACCGTGCGGCCGAATTCAACAAGGTGGTCCGCTCGCTGGTGGCGCATGGTGCGCATCTGGCTCCCGATGAACAGAACATTTTGCGGGTCCAATGGCGGTTGCGTTGTGCGTTGCACGACGGCCCCATCGCAACCTCGAGCGAAAATCCCCTGGTCTGGAGAATCATCACTCGGAAACGCGACGGGACGAATCTGTTCCTGCTGCGGAAAGAAGAAATCCCGCTGCTGAACACGCCCACGGAATTGCACGGAACGCCGCTGTATGCTGCATTGTTGGAAGATGCTCCCGATGCTTACCGGGAACTCATCAAAGCCGGAGGCCGTTTATCGGCTTCGGAAGAGCAGGATCCTGCCGCACAGGCGTCACTGCAGCGGGTGTTGCAGAGTGATTTCGAGCTGAAAACACAGTATGGTCGGGCAAAAAAGACTCCGGCACCCTAATAGGTCTTAATCTGCTGAAGCGTGTGCTTCCGTAAATACCAGCACGGCGCATAGCCGAAGTGCGGCATGAGCGCGTCGATGCAGGTTTGGGTGACCGGTGTGCCGAGTGAGTACTCGACCTCGTTCCAGCGGTTCATAGCAAGGTAAACGCGATCCACTTTCATCTGCTCCACCGGACGCCCGCGATAACGGGCCCAGGCGTCGTCAGCCGCATACGCGAACGCCGCTACGCCCGTTAATACCAGAAGCACCCGCAGCAGGGCTCTCCGAAAGGTTCGCATGTGAGAAGTTTCTCACTCCACTTTACGCGACCTGAAGCCGGAGATTGTGATTTTCTGGGAGGCAGCAGGTATTACACAGCTTAATCGCGCTTCGCGAATATTCTGACAACGGCGCCCGAACTATCCGGTCTTCCAAGAACTGAGCGACCCTGTGTCGACGCTGCCAACCAGCTTGTCGGGCGTGATCGGGACATCGCGAACGCGTTTTCCCGTGGCATGATAGACGGCATTGGCGATCGCCGCCGACGTACCGGTAATTCCAATCTCGCCGACACCACGCGCGCCGATGGAGTCCAGCTTGTAATCCGGAATGTCAATGGCTGAAACATCGATCTCGCCGATGTCAGCATTCACCGGCACGTGATAATCGGCGAGGTTCGCATTCACAGCGCGCCCGTAGCGCCAGTCGAAATGCGTGACTTCCTCGAGCGCTAATCCTACGCCCCACACGATACCGCCGATGAACTGGCTCTGCGCGGTCTTTCGGTTGACGATTCGGCCAACGTCGTAGACTGCCACGATTCGGCGGACACGCGTAGTTCCAAAGTCCGGGTCGACGGCCACCTCGGCGAAAATCGCACCGAACGAATGGCACGGGCCATCTTGAGGATTGAGTTGCGGCGTAGTATGGGCAATCGCCTCGATAGGATGATTGCCGTTGCGTCGCAGTATGGCAACAAAGTCCTCGGCTTTCCCCGATGACGATTTCGCAGACAGGCGGCCCGCTTTGAATTCGACATCCTCTGGCGGGAGGCCATGCAGCGGTGAGCGGCTGTCCGAAACAGCCTGCGCAATCAGCTTATCGCGAGCTTGTTCGGCAGCCGCCTTCACCGCCGGCATGACGCTGGCGGTCGACATCGAACCCGCTGAAATCGGCGCTTCGGGCAGACTGGTTTCGCCCAGCTTCGCATCAACGATGGATGGGGAGACACCGAGTACAGCGGCGGCCACTTCGGTCATCAGCGTGTAGTTGCCGGTGCCGATCTCCTGCGTGCCCGATGCCACCAGAATGCGTCCGTTAGGCAACAACCGAACCAGTGCCGAAGCAGGGAGATTCTTGCCCGGATAGGTCTCCGTGGCCATGCCCCAGCCAATGAGCTGATTGCCGTCGCGCATCGAACGCGGCTCGTGACTGCGCTTTGACCATCCAAAGCGATCGGATGCTCTCCGATAGCACTCACGCAGGCTTTTCTCGGTGAACGGCTTGCCGCTATGGGGATCGACCTCGGCATAATTCGCGAGCCGCAAGGCCAGCGGATCCATCTTAAGCGCGTAGGCCAGCTCGTCCATGGCTACTTCGATCGCAAAGGTTCCCGTTGCCACGCCGGGTGCACGGGTGTAGGTTGGCGTTCCCAGGTTGAGCTGCACTAGGCGCGAGATGGTAGAAATGTTCGGGCACGCATACATCACACGTGTCGGATAGGCTGCCGATTCGAGGTAATCCTCAATCAACGACGTATTGCTATGCACCTCGTGGCGAATTGCTGTCAGCTTGCCTTGCCGTGTTGCACCGAGCGTGACGTGCTGATGGGTCTGCGGCCGGGCACCCACAGGCCCGAACATCTCCGGCCTTTCCAGCACCAGCTTCACCGGCCGGTTGACCTGCTTAGCAGCCAGCGCCGCGAGGACAAGGTGCGACCACACCTGTCCTTTGCACCCGAACCCGCCACCCGTGAATAGACAGGTTACGTCCACGTTCTCCTTGGGAATGCCAAAGAGCTTCGAGAGCTTCTCCCTGACGCCGCTGATGTGTTGTGTCGCGTCATGCAGCGTGAGCCGGTCGCCGTTCCATTGCGCGATAGTGGCGTGCGGCTCCATCGGGTTGTGGTGATGGATGGGCGTGGTGTAGATCTGGTCGATTTTGACTTCAGCCTGGGCCAAACCACCGTCGACATCGCCCCAACTCTGGTCGCCGGGTTCGCCATTGTGCGTGCTTGGATAGGAGCTCGGAAATCCGGCACGGAAATCGAGCTTCGCCGGTGTTGCCTGGTATCGCTGTTTCACCAGTTGAGCGGCGTAGTGCGCCTGCTCCAGTGTTTGCGCCACCACCAGCGCGACCGGCTGGTTGTTATAGAACACGGAGTCGTCCTGCAAAACCGTAAGCCGCCTTTCGGGCTGCGGGACCTTGAACGCATTCGCAGGCGTGATCACCGCAATCACTCCGGGTGCGCGCTCCGCTTCCGTCGCGTCGATGCGGACACGGCCGCTAGGACTCGTGCTCATGACCAGCTTCGCGTATGCCAAGCCTGGTATAGGGAATTCAGCGCTGTACTTCGCGGCGCCGGTCACCTTCGGCTTTCCGTCGACGCGGCTGAGAGGATCGCCGATCGAGATCGGCATGGAGTCGCTCATGCGACACCTCCAGCGGCGCTCAATGCACGCACTACGGCGCGCTGCGCCAAGTGCACCTTAAAGGCATTTCCAGGATAGGGGCGTGCTCCCTCCACCGCTGCGCGACCCGCGGTCTCGAACAATTCGACCGCCGGACGTTTTCCCAACACCGCTTGCTCCGCCCTTTCCGCCCGCCAGGGTCTATGCGCCACGCCTCCGAGAGAGATCCGGGCGCCGCGAATCGTTCCGCCCTCTACATCCAGCCCCACGGCGGCCGAGACGAGCGCGAATTCATAGCTGGCGCGATCCCGAACCTTGATGTAATCACAATGGGCAGCGTAGGGCGATGGCGGCAGATCGATGGCCGTAATCAACTCGTCGGGCTTGAGATTCGTATCGAGTTGCGGTGTCTCACCCGGCAGGCGATGGAAATCCGCCATCGCGATGGTTCGTTCGCCGCGTGGCGACTGAACGCGAATCACGGCGTCGAGCGCTGCCAGCGCCACGCACATGTCCGACGGATGCACTGCGATACACTGCTCGCTTGCCCCAAAAATCGCGTGCATGCGCTGGAATCCGTGCAAAGCATCGCAGCCCGAGCCCGGAATCCGCTTATTGCAGTGTGCGAACTCAATGTTCATGAAGTACGGACACCGCGTGCGCTGCATCAGATTGCCGCCATTGGTCGCCAGGTTGCGTAGTTGCGGCGATGCACCCGCGAGGATCGCCTTGGACAGAAGCGGATACTTCTGCCGGACCAGCGGATGATTTGCCGTGTCGCTATTGCGCGCCAGCGCTCCGATCCGAAGCCCACCGCCTGGCAATGGCTCAATTGCTGCCAAGGCAACACGGTTAATGTCGATCAGTTTTCTTGGGCGCTCAACGCCGTTCTTCATGAGATCGATCAGGTTCGTGCCGCCGGCGAGAAATTTGGCATCACCCGAGATCGCGTGCACAGCGCCGAGCGCATCGCCCGCGCGTTGAAAATCGAAGGGATTCATCCGGCGCTTCCCTGACCCAAGCGGCTTGCCATGCGGACCGCTTGCACGATTCCCGGATACGCCCCGCAGCGGCAGATGTTGCCGCTCATGCGTTCGCGAATCTCTTCGTCGCTGAGTTCAACGGGCTCTGTGCGTCGTACGTCCGCCGTAACCCAACTCGCATCGCCTTTGCGCGCCTCGCTGAGTAATGCAACAGCCGAACAGAGCTGGCCGGGCGTACAATAACCACACTGAAAGCCGTCATGCTCGATGAATGCCGCTTGCACCGGATGGAGCTGACCGCCTCGTGCGAGACCTTCAACGGTGGTGATTTCGTCACCGTCATGGGAAGCCGCCAACGACAGACAGCTATTGATGCGGCGTCCGTTCACAAGCACCGTACAGGCGCCGCACTGGCCGTGATCGCAGCCCTTCTTGGTTCCGGTCAGGTCGAGTTTTTCGCGCAGCAGATCGAGCAACGTGACACGCGCATCCAACTCGAAACGATGCGCTTGTCCGTTGATGCGGAGATTAGTTGTAACGCTACTCGAAGCGCCGTCGCTGGTTGCCGAAATCGCTGGTAAGCCAGCGACCAGACCGCCCGCGACCGAGCCTACGATCGTGAGACATTCGCGGCGGCTGATGTCGCCCTTCTCCCCTCCGCTCTCGTGAGACAACCGAGGTTCCACACTAGATAGACTCCAGCACGGAGTTTCGGTTGCCTGTCACGAGGAGAGCGAAGCGGGAGCTCAGGCCTTGGTCTTGAGCTTTCCAATCTTGACGTACATCTTCTTGGCCGACGATCCACCGCGCCATACCAGGAACACCGTACCGGTGCGCGTTGCCTTGTTGCCCTCTTTTTGAACACTCTTGATGATGTACTCCGAAGTCACTGGTCCGCCGCCTGATCCCCCGATATCAGCCGCGGTAGACTCCGATACCGTCAGATGCACGCCATCCGGTCCTTTGGATAAGATGCCCGGATCGGTAATCATGATGTGCCCCGCGCCGCCTGGTCCATGGCCGTGATCGTAGATGTCGCCTGTTTCCGAACAGAAAACAAACAGGCAAATGGATTGGTTGCCGTTTCCGAACTCGGCCATGCTGTAGACAGGATCGGTGGTGTCTATAAACAGGTCCTTAATCAATGAGTCCGGTCCGGGATGCCGCTCGTTGTTCTGGTTCCACCAGTCGTACATCTTGAAAGCAACTCGTTGCAGGTAGTTGCCGACGAAGCCATTACAATCGAGACCGATGAAGTTATACTCGTTCTGCGTTCCGACACCTCCGGCGAACTGTTGCACCGTCGATTTGTTCTGGCGATACCTGTACAGGAGCTGAATGGTAGCTTGAACCTGTTCCGGCGACCCTTTGCCCGCGAATGGCCAGCGGAACAGGTTTGAAAGCTGCGTGTGGTTCAGGACATCACTGGTGGAATCTTTGCCTTCGATGGTCTTGACCCTGACCTTACTGCCTTTCGATACCTTGGGGCTCACGTCAGCCCATAAAGGTGCTTTAAACGGACTTGTCCCCAGATGATATTTCTTCACATGGACGGGTGTCCAGGCGCCTTGATCGACGTCGCTTTGCGGCGGCACGACGAAGACGTTCAGATCTGTGTAAAGCTTGAGGAACTCGCTAGGTTTCATTTTTTGGTTACCTCCTCCCGGGGCTCTGAGGCCCCCATTTGGTTTAGCGAGATTTCCGGGGATATTTCTCAAGACTGCGCAACTTTTTTTTGCGTCAGTGAGCGGGCGTTGCGCTGAAGACGACTTCTCCATCCACGAGCGTCATCGAGCACTTGAGATCTTTGACATGATCCGTTGGAATTGAATAGAGATCGCCGTCCCAGACCGCTATGTCTGCACGCTTCCCAACCTCCAGCGTGCCGATCTTGCGTTCCAGGAACATCTGGCGCGCACCCCAAGCGGTGTAACTCCGCAGCGCTGTGTGGACATCCACGGCTTCAGCCATTCCGAATGGACGCAGACCGTGAATGCCCTTGGCCGTCTCCCGCGCCATGGATGCCCAGAGACCATAACGCGCCGCAATGGGGGTCACGTTGTAGTCCGAACCGCCCGACCAGAGAACGCCGCGCGACTGTAGTGTCTTCAGTGGCTCCAGTCTCGCGCCGCGTACCGGTCCATAACTTGCGGCGTAGATGTCGCCAATCCACCAGAGAAACCCAGGCTGCATCTCGGGGTAGCCGGCATCGTATTTCCGCTGCAGGTTGGCCATCACGTCTATCGCGTGGTCGGTCGGAAGATTCGCGTGAATGATGCTGTGGCGCAGCCCGGGATGTGGCTGCTCCTGCTCGACCAGCGCGTAAGTGTCGACCACCCAGTCCATGGCGCGATCCCCGACGGCATGCGTCCCCACCGGAACGCCGCTTTGATGAAAGAGGCGGACCATATCGCGGTACACAGCCGGGTCTGTTAGTGGATACCCGCGATTGCCCTTATCCGGATTCTTCGCGTCACGCAGCCAGTCGTCGTAAACCCATCCTGTGCGGGCCCCGCCGGACCCATCCATGTAGATCTTCGCGCCGCACGACAGCAGCCGGTCATTGCCCAGGCTTTGCGGCAGCCGTGGAACCGCATTGATCTCGGCGAGTGCCTGGCGAGCGGAATCCACGGTGGACCCGGCGTGCCACAGGACGCAGATGCGCTCCTTGAGCCGCCCTTCGTCGAATAACGACTTGTACGACTTCCAATGGATTTGATAAATGTCCGGGTCCTTCACGGCCGTCATGCCTTCGCTGAGCAGCACACCCTGGATGTGAAGGATGCCTTGC
>DATGJP010000077.1:0-168751 GCA_035295125.1 Bryobacteraceae bacterium
GTCGGGGCTGGGCGGCGCGAATCCATTCGAGGGCCCTCGCTCGAAGCCCTATCCTTTACCGCCGCTGCCAGTGAAGTCATCCGGCGTGCTTTTTGAGCGCGGCGCCAAGAAGCTGGGCCTGCATCCTTTTCCGGCGCCGATGGCGATTATCTCGCAGCCGTATAAGGGGCGCGGGGCCTGTCTGCATTGCGGGTTTTGCGAGTCCTTCGGGTGCGAGGTGGCGGCGAAATCGAGCACCCTGTCGACGCTCATTCCGGTTGCGGTTCGGACCGGGCGCTGTGAAATTCGTGCGGATTCCTATGTGCGCAAGATCGAGACCGACGCGAACGGACGGGTCACCGGTGCGGTTTATTTCGATAAGAACAAGCGCGAGGTGTTTCAAAAGGCCAAGGCGGTGGTAGTGTGCGCGAATGGCTCCGAGTCGCCGCGCCTGCTTTTGATGTCGAAGTCGAAACGCTTCCCGGATGGTTTGGCGAATTCCAGCGGCCTGGTCGGCAAGTACCTGATGCTCGATCTGCTGACAACGGCCTATGCCGTTTTCGACGAGCCGCTGAACGAGTACAAAAGCGTGCAGGTGACGCGCGTGGTGCATGATTACTGGGCGGCAGATCCCAAGCGCGGGTTCTATGGCGGCGGCGGAATTGACGCTCGATTCCAGCAATATCCGATTTCTTTCGCCACGCGAGGATTGCCGCACGAATTGCCGCAGTGGGGCAGCGAGTTCAAGAAAGCGCTTAGCGATTACTTCACGCGAACCATGGCGAGCATGACTCACCCGACCTGCTTGCCGCTGGAGTCCAACAACATCACGCTCGACCCGGAGGTGAAGGATGCCTGGGGTCTTCCCGCGATGCGCGTGACCTTCAACTGCCATCCCGACGATCTCAAGAACCTGGAGTTCTTACGCGCGCGCCAGATCGAAATTCTGGAAGCGGCCGGCGCGCGCAAGGTATGGGCGGGCCCGGTGCGCAGCCCCACCAATTCGGTTCACCTGATGGGGACGTGCCGCATGGGCAACAATCCGAAGACGTCGGTGGTGAACCGCTACAATCGCGCCCACGACGTGCCAAACCTGTTTGTCGTGGACGGAAGCAGCTTTGTGACGTCTGGGCGCCAGCAGCCCACCGAGACGATTCAGGCGTTGGGCTACTGGGCAGCGGATCACATGATCAAGGCTGTGAAGGGTGGCGAGGTCTGATCATTGGAAGAGGCCCTGGAATTCGGGGCTTCCGATGAAACCCTCGCCGGGCGCGCCGTTGCCTTCGAGAAGAAGGCGACCAAAGACGGAGTTGTAGTAAATCCCGGGTACTACGGAGTTTGCAGTCGCCAACCAGAAACTGAATCCCGCAGGATCGGCGTCCCGCTGAAGAATCACATCGTAGAGCATTCGGACGAACAACGCGTTGCTATGGTCTGCAGCGGTGTAGCCGCTGCCATTTCTGAACTCCAGGCTGCCGAACAGGTTTTGGAACACCGCGAATGGATTTTGCCCGGCAGCAGCGGACAGCTCAGCGGAAGTCGGCGGTCGGTTGAGCAGTCCAAGGTATATCAAAGACGTAATGGCCGGGGAATTATTGTTCGTTCCAAACAGGTTGGCGAGCAACTGCTGCGGCGTTAGCGAACTGGCGCGAATCGCGTTCAGAGCATTGGAGTAGTCGGCGTAAGACGGCAGATGTCCCTGGGCGGCTTGAAAGATGGCTAGCACTTCGAAATCGCTCGACTGCGCTTCGGGGCTCGTCAGAAAACTGTCAGCCATTTGCCCGAGCGCCGCGGCGCCTTGGTTCGTCCAGAAAGTGAATCCATTGTAATCGGGCTCGCGCCCAAGCAGACGCTGGTAGAGCGCCTGTACCTGCCGCTGCAACGGCGTCATGCCCGTCGACGGCGCTTCCGTGACTACAAACGTAGCGGGCGGAGGCTGTGTGCCTGTTGTCGAGGTTGCGGTCACGATGATGTTGCCCGTTCGGCTGGTTGTTTGCGTATTGCTGAACACTACGAGATTGAAGCCGAGATCTTGAGCCGGCGTGACGCGAAGCCACGGGCTGTCCGAAGCGATCGTGTAGGTCACATTTGGCGCGCATGATGATGCGGGCACTACCTCGATCAGCAGGCTGGTCGAAGGATAAAAACCCATAATTGTACTGCCGTTCGGGCCGAATGATATTGGGCTCAGTTGGCTGAACGAGAAACCACAAGTTGGAGGAGGACCGCTGGCAGACACGACCAGTGTCACGGAAAAGAATGCGTCAGGATCAGGACCGAAGTAGATGCCTCCGCTATGAGTCCCCGGGTTTGTAGGCGCCAATGCCGGATTGATCGAAATGGTGTGCGTGCTGGTCGGTCCTGTAGTGAAAGGTGGGTTCACAACGATCCATGGTGAACTTGTGACGTCGTAGCTACCCGCAGACGTAACGACCACGGTAACGGTTGCCGGCGCCGCGGACGCCTGCCCAACAATCAGATTGAAAGAAGCCGACGTTGGATCGATCGTAATCGGGTTCCTGAAAATATCGACCGTCAACGCGATGTCGAACGAATTGAATCCCGGCGCATCGATGCGTATGGTCCCTTGATAGGGTGACCCCGAGATAGTCAGACGGCTGGGATTCCCGATGGTGATCATGGTCTGCGGAGTTGCTGGAAACTTGTCGGTGACGACCCCCGTGGTCGAGCTGAGTTGAATCGAGGTTCCTGACGGCCAGCCCGAGGTGATTGGCGTCGCAGTGAAGAAAGCGGCCCGAAGTCCGGCGGGCATTCGGGTTATCTGCAGGGCAAGGGATGCGGATGCGGGTACAGTGTTCAAATTACCGACGGCTAGGCTAAATGGCGGCACAGCTGACGGTGTAATTGTCGGGGGCGGGAGACCGGCATTCAGGATTACCGGAATGTTCAGAGTGATCGGCGATTTCTGCCCCGAAACATCTTGCAGGACAACGATTGCCGTGCCCAAATGCTGGCCGACCGGCAAACTTGCCGAGTTGCTTGTCAGGACGACTTGAAACGCTGCCAGGGTCATCGGCGAAGAATTCGCGGAGGCAACCGGCGATGTCACCAGCACCTGCGCCCAGTTTCCCTGGGCCGACTCGAAGGTGGCGCTTGAAATCGCAAAGCTCCCGTCGGTTGCTCCAATCGAGAAGTCTTCCGAGACCGGCAACGCAGTGATGGGATCCACGCAAACTGATCCTCCCTGGAATGTGCAGGTGATCGGATTGCCGAGATTTGGCTGGCCGTTTGTCAACGTGGCGAATATGCCGCCACTCAAGTTGGCTCCCTGGTCGCTATTGAAAATGACGCCCGGGAGAGAACCATTCGCATTAAAGAGCGCGCCCGCAAAGGCGGGAATAAGCACAGCCGATCTCGATCCCGTCACGTTCACTGTCACCACCGTACTCAGGGCGGGCGCCGGAAAGTTCGCATCCGTCGAACTAATCGTTAGCTGGCCAGTGAACTGCTGCGGACTCGTGTTTCCGGGAGGAGCGGCCGTCAAAGTCAAGCTTGTCCCGGAGGCCGTGGTTTCGCCGTTGCTTGCGCCGAGTGTAATCCAATTCGGAAGTCCCGTAAGAGCAGCTTGAAAACGGACCCCGCCGCTGGCGTCCGCCTGCCCGAGCGATGCGATGCCCAAATCGATCGATTGCGAAGTATTGGCCGTAACGTTGAGCTGTAGTTTGGGTTCGTGCGTACCGCCGAGAACATTTCCACTAACGCGGTCCACAATCTGGAAACCCGTGCCCACCACCACTTCGACGTTGATCAGTTGCTGATAGATTTGACCGGCCAGCGTCGCGCTCACGAGGACGCCCGTGTCGTAGATACCGGGTGCAAGTCCTGAGACACCGCCAACCGTTACCGGAAATACGGTTGGGGCACCCGCTGTCAACGTTCCGCTGGTTGGAAATTGGATCGAGACGGAGGAAGGCAGGCCGGCCGCAGGAATGGTCAGGTCGGACGCGAACGGTAACGCGGTAAAAGCTCCCGAGATACCGTTTGCGAAAAGCTGCACAGTCCGTTGCGAATTGCCGGGAGAAGATGCCGGGAATGGGAATAGTAGCGCCGTTGCACTCGCCGTGAAACTTGGACCGACGACAATCGTGATGACCAGGTCGCTATTTACAGTGACGCCGGACTGCGACGGCGCTGCCACGATGCAGGCAGTGTACGTGCCGGACGACTGCAGAGATGGCGCAGAGGCTTCCAGTCGGATGTGAAAATCGCCTAAAGAACTCGTGGCCGGACCATCCACCGGGCCGGTGGCGGCGAGGAAATCGGCATGCGCGGCGGGGCACCCCGATGGACGCGCTGCGCCCAGGTCCTCAGCCACGGTAAATCCAATGCTGCCGGTGGAGGCACGCACCGGAATGACAACGTCCAGGGGATTTGTGATCGAAGGCTGGCCGGTACCGTTCAGAATGAAGTTCGAGGACGTACCCGCGTACATTCCAGGCGTCTTTCGATAGATCACCTCGGCCGGCCCATTTATACCAGGCGCCGAGTTCACGGTCAGTTGCGGCGGGATGCTCTGCGCGCCGAGAGTGCCTACGAGAGCCGCACCCACAAACGCAAACGATGCCCTCGGCGATACTGTCATCTTCCCTAACCTCCTCGCCGCTACAGCCCCGCGCTCTTCAGCGCCAAACGTAACTGCTCTTCGCTCCGGCCCCCAACGAAATGCGCCCGAATGACGCCGTTCTTGTCGACAACAACAACCGTCGGAATGGCGCGGGTGCCGTAAGCCTTCGCCACTTCTTTCTTCGCGTCCATTAACACCGGAATTGTGTACTCGTTCTTGACGAGGAACTTCTTCGCAAGCCCGCTATCTTCGTCGTTGATGCCCAGCACCACGAGCCCCTTATTCTCATACTCACGGTGAAGCTTCTCGATGGTGGGCAGTTCGTGGCGGCAAGGACCGCACCAGCTTGCCCAGAAGTCGATCAGCACCACCTGCCCTCGCAGATCGCTGAGCGTCACTTTCTCTCCATTGAGGTTTTTCAGGGTAAAATCCATCGCCGGACGACCGGCAAGATTCGGCCGTTCGCCGGGAATGTTGAGGGCCTGCACTTCCGTGGATCTTTCCGGCGGAGCAAAGGTGAAAAGGCTGCCGTCCGGTGGATTCGCGATGTCCGCCTGTTTGAGGTTCAGCGTCACCTTCGCCGCTGTTGCGCCGCTCTTCGCCTGCGAAACCTGGCGAAGCACCAGAAAACTGCTCTTGTCGACCCAGAATTCCTCCAGGCCCTGTGGCAGCATGACGTGCACCACAGCGCAATCCACCTTGTTCCCTTCGAATTTCAGCCGGTCCTCGCGGACCAGCACGGCGATAGGAGCGTAGCGGCGCAATCCGACATAGCGGTTTACCAGCTGATTCTGGGCTGCCACCACCGGGTCCGCCGTGTCTGGTTTTGCCGCCGGCTCATCCTCGTCGCCTGTGGTAGCTGCCGCCGATTCCTTGGTGTATTGACGGGTTTTGGGCAAATAACGCCACGTCGTCTCGCCATCGCCGACCACGAGCAGTTCACGGTCGGCCTCCTTGCGTGTGAGACAAAGTTTGTCGGGCTTGATGAACGCTAGCGACAGGGTAGTGCTTCCGGAAGCGCTACCACCTCTCACCACCACCTCGGTCTCGACGGTGGCGGTCATCTGGCAGGCAGACAGTTTACTGTACGTCTCGGAAACCTTCTGACAAATCTCGGCGGCGGACGGGTCAGCGGCTTGAAGCAACCCGACGAAAAAGGAGATTATCACCCCGCGATAATGTGGGAATTTCATAGTACTGCAGAAGGGTTATATTAACCCACCACAGTACTCGGATGCTGGTTAAAAACTCACTGCGTTGGCCACCGTAACGGCCGGATTCTCCAATAATTGCGCGAGCACCGTTTCGGGAACCGGCTGGTCTGTCTCAATAATCGAGACGGCCTCGGCGCCGGCCTGCCGCCGGCCCAAAGAGAAGGTTGCGATGTTGATGTTGTTTTTGCCGAGGACCCCGCCAACATAGCCCACGACGCCGGGAACGTCGTCATTCTTGAGAAACAGGACGTTGCCGTCGAGCGGCGCCTCGCAATAAATATCGTCGATTTGCAACAACCGCGATTTACCCAAAACAACCGCGCCTTCCACCGTTGTGGTGCTTTGTTCGGTGTGTAATTCCAACCGAATCGAGTCAAGGTGAGCGGTTCGCTGTTCATGACGCTCGGCGAAAACCAAGCCGCGGTCTGCCGCAATTTGGACCGCATTTATTGCGTTCGCTTTATGGGCCAGCGAGCGGTTAAGGACACCCGCAAGCCCCGCATTTCGAATCAGCGTCGTGTTCAGCTCGGCAACACGGCCGTAATAAATTACGCGGACGGTGTTGGGATTTCCTTTCGCGATATGCGACGCAAAGCAGCCCAAGCGCTCGGCCAGGGCGGCATAGGGGCCAATGGTCCGAAATTGTTCCGGCGTGAGGGCGGGCATATTGACGGCGTTGAGCGCGACGCCGGTCCGCAGGTATTCGAGCACCTGCTCGGCGATGCGCACGCCGACAATCTCCTGGGCTTCTTCGGTGGATCCGCCGATGTGCGGCGTCGCTACAAGGCTGTCGAGTGCCACTACAGGGTCGGTTGCGTCGGGCGGTTCCTTTTCAAACACGTCGAGAGCCGCGCCGGCCACCTTGCCGGATTTCATCGCCGCGGCCAGCGCCTGTTCGTCAATCAGCTCGCCGCGGGCGCAATTTACAATTCGTACGCCCGTCTTCATGTGCTCAAAGGCGGCCGTTGAGAGCATCTGCCGCGACTCGGGCGTCAGCGCCGTGTGCAAGGTGATGTAATCGCTTTCGGCGTAGAGCCTCTGCAGATCGACGAGTTCCGCGTCTGTGTTCTTGGCTTGCTCCGGATTGACGTAGGGGTCGAACGACAGAATTCGCATCTCAAAGGCGCGGGCGCGCTTCGCTACTTCGCGACCTACACTACCCAATCCGACAATGCCGAGCGTTTTGCCGCGCAGTTCGGTGCCGAGGAACTTCTTCTTTTCCCATTTGCCGGCTTTCAAGGATGCGGTCGCCTGCGGAATAGATCGCGCGAGCGACAACATGAGCGCGAGAGTATGTTCGGCGACAGACACCGCATTGCCGCCGGGTGTATTCATCACGAGAATACCGGCGGCGGTCGCGGCCACGAGGTCGACATTATCCACGCCAACGCCCGCGCGGCCGATGACGCGCAACTTGGGCGCTTGAGCTAAGACCGCTTCGCTCACCTTGACCGCGCTGCGTACAACGAGCGCATCGGCATCGGCAAGATGCTCGGCGTAGGTTTTCGGATTCGAAATCACCACTTCCCAGCCAGGCTGCTGGAGCAGTTTGATACCGGCGGCAGCCAAAGGTTCCGCGACGAGAATCTTCAAGCGGTCACCGTCTCTTTCGACAGCGCCATGCCGGCATAGATGTTCTGCACCGCGGCAACACCCGAGCCATACGTAACAGGCACGCCATTGGCGGCCAGGATGATTTCAAGCTGCGCGATCACGGCGAAAAGATCGGAGAAATCGAAATAGCCGAGATGGGCGATGCGGAAGATCTGTCCCTTCATGGAACCCTGACCGTTTGCGATCACCGAGCCGAAACGCGTGCGATATTCCTTCACGATTACGCCCGAGTTCATTCCCTTAGGCGGCTTCACGGCTGTCACGGCAGAGGAGGGCGCGTTCGGTGAGAACAGCTCCAGGCCCAGGGCGGCCGCAGCGGCCCGAGTCGCCCGCGCGAGGGCTTGGGCGTTCTCCACCAGGTTCGGCATGCCGATCTGCTTGATGTATTTCAAAGCCTCGCCCAGCGCCAGAATGAGCGAAACGGCGGGCGTCCAGGTGGGCTCTCCGCTGATCGCGGCTTTCCGCTCTTTCTTGAGGTTGAAGTAGTAGCGCGGCAGCTTGGCGGTTTCGTTAAAGGCCCATGCCTTAGGGGAAACCGACATGAAAGCCATGCCGGGCGGGATCATGAAGGCTTTCTGCGAACCTCCGATGACGACATCGAGACCCCAGCCATCAATGTCGAGCGGCTGCGTGCCGAGTCCGGTGATGGCGTCGATGATGAAAATCGCTTCGGTGCTCCGAATCGCCTGCGCCATGGCCTGGACGTCGTGCGATGCGCCGGTCGAGGTTTCAGATGCCTGGACAAACACACCGCGTGCATTGGGATTTTCTTTCAGCGCCGCGGTGACGCGATCGGCGGATACGGAATCGCCGTATTCGGACTGGAGCAGAACCACGTCGAGGCCGAAGGCCTTCGTGATTTCAGCCCACCGTTCGCCGAATTTGCCGGCCGAGCATACAATGACCCGGTCACCGGGAGAAAACAGATTCGCGACCGAAGCCTCCATCGCACCGGTTCCGGATGCGACCAGCGGCAGAACCTCGTTTGCCGTGCCAAACACCTCTTTCAGGTCGGCAAGCACGTCGCGATATACCTTCTGAAAATCCTCAGTGCGGTGATGGACGTCCGAGCCCATCATGGCGTAAAGCGCCTTGGGATAAAGTGGCGTCGGACCGGGAGTGAGCAAGCGTTGTTTCTTTATGTGCATGGGAAAAGTGCGGTGTTTTCAGGGTACCGCAGTGCAGTAGCCTGCAACGCAGGATGGCCTGCTGCCGGCTGTGGAAGGGTGGGGCCGGCGATTCCGCCTGCCTTTGGACCTCACCGAAAACGCGCGGGCGAAATACTTTTGTGGTTGTCCTAAAAACCAACCAGATCAGGCCAACGTCGACAGAGCAATCCAACTGGCGAGCGCGCAAAGCTTCTCATCCTGCCGCCAGGGCGGCCCTACACTCTTGCCCAACTCCGAGATTCTGGTCTCCAGCTCTGACCTTGAAAAGTTGAGCGTCCCGGCGGCGCTCCAGAGCTCCTTTTCCTTCAAGCCGCTGGTTTTCAATCCGCTCTCCACGCAAGCCACGCTAAGTACGCCGCGATAGAACTCGCCCTCGGCGGTATGAATCAAGGCATGCGACGCGAGTATCCCTTTCAGCTCCGGCAACGGCCGGGCCGAACTCAACAGCACACAAGCGGCGCCGACGGTGTAGCCCTTTGCCGACACCTCCGCAATCGTCTCCCTGAGAGCCCTGGCGGCCAAAGCATTACTCGCTTCGCTACATTGCTCCACGAATTCGGCGGCGCTCGCGAACTGCATCTGCTCCGCGGCGTGATAGAGCTGCGCCGAACCCGCGATGGCGCGATCGGCCAATTCGACCCGGCGCCGCCGCAGCACGATAGGCGCGGCTACCAACCCGCCGAGCGCAACCACCGCAGCCCATCCGGAATGAGCGCGAAAACCGAGGGCCGCTTTGTGAGTCACTCGATTCATCCTACCCGGTTAATACGACACCTCCTGTCAGGTTTTATCATCGTCATGAAGACTCATGGCACTGGAACCGGGGCAAGGCGTGTTGCTGCTGCTGCTCACTGCGGCGGTCGTGGCGATGCTCACACGTCGCATTAGCTTGCCTTACAACGTCGGCCTGGTCGCTGCCGGCATGATTCTCAGCCTGCTGCCCATCACGCCGAAAATCAGTTTGACGAAAGAGCTCCTATATTCCATCCTGCTGCCGCCCTTGCTCTTCGAAGCCGCGTTCTATCTTCGCTGGAAGGACCTGCGGCGGGAGTTCCCGATCATCGTCACGCTGGCGACCGCAGGCGTCGTGATCTCTGGCGCCGTGACGATGGCGGGGATGCATTACCTGGTGCACTGGCCGTGGCAGGTCGCGGCTGTTTTCGGCGCACTCATAGCGGCCACAGACCCGGTTTCGGTGATTGCCACTTTCCGCGAGGCGCAGGTCCACGGGCGCTTACGCCTGCTGATTGAATCGGAGAGCCTGTTCAACGACGCAACCGCGGCGGTCGCTTTCACCGTCGCAGTGGCGATCGCAGTCGGCCAGACCATGACGCCCGTCGACGTGGGGTGGGCCTTGCTGACGACCACCACCGGAGCAGTTGTGATCGGCGCGGCAGTCGGCGCCCTCGCGCTGTTTCTGGTAGGGCGAACCGAAGACCATCTCGTGGAACTCACGTTCACCATGGTGGCGGCGTATGGCTCGTTCCTGCTCGCTGAGGCGTTTCACTTCTCCGGTGTGTTCGCCACCATCGCCGCGGGACTCGTGATGTGCAATCAGGGGCGCTTAGGATCGATCTCCAGCCGCGGGCGCGAAGTGGTACAGGATTTCTGGGAATTTGCAGCGTTCATAGCCAACTCGCTCGTGTTTCTTCTGATTGGCATGCGCGAAGTGACCCAGGATTTCGCGGCTGTGTGGACCGTCACATCGATCGCCATTTTGTTCGTGGTGATTGGCCGTGCGGCAGTCGTTTATCCACTGTGTTCGTTGTTCGTGCGATCGGATCTGCGCGTAACCATGGCGCACCAGAACGCGCTGTTATGGGGCGGATTGCGTGGCGCGCTCGCACTGGCACTGGCCTTGGGACTCCCCCCCGAAATGCCCATGCGCGCCGAGATCATCACGGTAAGCTTTGGCGTGGTGGCGTTTTCAGTGTTTGTGCAGGGGATGACGATGACTCCCCTGCTGCGCTGGATCGGGGAGGTCCCGCTAGCGCGGCCCTGCGACTGACGTATTGCAGGTGGGATGATGAGCAGGCCGCAAGCCTGTCGCCATGGAGCACTAGACCCGCCGTAACGCAGCCTTCAGGCCCCGTATGCCGGCTAAAGCCGCGGTACTGGCATTGCAGTCCACGCGCAGTTTCCGATCGTGGATACTACCTCTTCGCCGACGTGTGATGCACGGCCTTCGTAGGTGTAGCCGGCTCCTTGGTCAGCGTGTCGACCATCTCGCGCCAATAAGCGTCCTGCCAGAGATTCTTGTTCTGCTCGTTCTCCGACGGCGTGGTCTTCGAGCGGATCATACCTTTGCGGTCGATCCAGACAATTTGCGGCACAACCAGCCGGTCCATCACCGAGAAGCCCAGGAAGTCGAGCACTTTCGCCCGGTCGCTGTAGCCCACCGGGTACCCAACGCGGAAGTTCCGCACAAACTCATTGACGGCCTGCGCAGGTTGGCTTTGAATATCGTCATTGAACGCGACGGAAAGGGGCTGGAAGCCTTTCGATCCGTACTCGTTGTACAGTTGCGTGAAAACCTGCGCTGCATGCTGGCAGTGCGGACACGTCGTAAAGATGAAGTCGAGCACGACTACCTTGCCGCGGAAACTGCTCAACAGCTTCTGCGTCCCGTCGGGCATATTGATGACCATCTCGGGCGCTGGCTTGGGCGTTTCCGTCGGCGGTGTGGCGGCCTGCAGTACCATACAACTGACAAATCCAAGAGTGGCAAAAAAGCGCATTCGGGTCTTCCTCACAAAGTTCTAGTTTAGCGGAGAGCGGGAGCCTTCTACACTATCGAGGCATGCCCCTTGAAGCCGGATTCGAAAATAGCCCGCTTTGTCGCTTCCGGTCACCTGATCCCCGGTTTCAGGGCCGAATTTCGCGCTCTTGGACTTTTTCGCAACAACCTTGCGGTACTGCTCGAAGAACTTACGGGCATTCTCCGGGGTGTCCCAGTTGGCGGCGAGCACAAGCGTCGGCTTGTGGTCGTGTTTGTCCTCGCGGACTTCATACGCGCTTCCTGTCAGGTGGGAAACCAGCGAATCCGCCACCTCCGTTCCGGCATATTGCTTCAAAAGGACATCGTAATCGAACTCGCCCAGGGTCCCTTTCGCAAGGGATTTCGTCTGTTTGAGGTCGGGGAAGTCGGGCAGCTTGGGAATCACAGCTTCGACATGCTCCATGTACTTCTCCGGATGCAGAATCTGCATAGTGCTGTCGGGCGGACGGCGGAAGGGCGTGGAGAATCCTTCCTTGCCCTGCTTCTGGTAGAGGAAGTTCTGGAACAAGAGGCCCTGCGTGTAGGGAAACACCAGCGATTCGCGGAGATATGGCGGGGCTTTGGCGAAGACAGGGTACTGCTCCGCTCCAGCCTCGATGGTTCGCGTCATCAACTCCAGCACGCCGGTCGGAATCTCGGCTGTTCCGGTGCTTTGCAACGACGTATAAGCCGACATCAGCCACGATGCCTGACCTTCCATGACGGCCAGGCGCGCGGAAGATCCGTCGTCGCTGCGCAGACCCTCGCGAATGTATTTGTCGAGGTGAAAATTCTGGTCGGCGAGCGCGTGCGACAACTCGTGAGCCAGCGCCATTTGACCGGCGTCGCTGCTCACATCGGCTTCTTTGTTGCCGGTTTCAATAATGAACAGCTTCTTCTTGTGATAGTCGTAAAAGGCCGCTGCCTGTTCGGTCAGCAAATCGACCGTTGCCTTGTGTAAGTCGAAATCGGCGGGGATGAAACCGAGCATCTTCAGGCTGACTTCCTGGGCGTGCAACTCCTCGGGTTTCACCTCGTCGTGGATGCGTTCCTCAAGGAATTTATGCAGTCCGGCCTTGTCGATAGTCGCCGATGGCACCGGTTTTGTGAACTTCAACCCCGTAATCTGTGTCAGGCCCGCCTCGATCTTCTCGATTTGCTCGTTTAAGGGCGTTTGCTGGGCCGTCAGCGGGCATGCGGCGATCGTGAAGGCAAGGAGGAAGAAACGAACTTTCATGCGACAATGAGAACTTCCATGGTAAACGACAAGCTCTATTCTGCCGAGCACATTGGCAGCGGCACTTTTATTATCAGCAAACCGAAGCGCAAGTCCACCAAGCGGCGGCAATCGAAGCTGAAGAGCCCGCAACGCGGCGCGCGTAAGTAACCTCCCGGCACGGCAAATATGTCCTCAACACCCGACCGCGCGTTCGGCTTCGCGACGCGCGCCCTACATGCGGGCTATCGGCCGGACGCCGCCACCGGCGCCCGGGCTGTACCCATCTACCAGACCACCTCCTACGTGTTTGACGACACGGAGCACGCCGCGGCACTCTTCAATCTGCAGCGCTTTGGGAACATCTACACACGGATCATGAATCCCACCACCGCCGCGTTCGAGGAACGCATGGCGGCGCTCGAAGGCGGGGTCGGCGGGCTGGCGGTGGGTAGCGGACAAGCGGCACAGTTCATCGCTCTGGCCGGCCTGTTGGAAGCGGGCGACGAGATCGTCGCATCCAGTACCCTCTACGGCGGAACGTATACGCAGTTTGATGTGAGTTTCCGTCGGCTTGGGATCCAGACTACGTTCGTTGAGCCGGACGATCCGGAGAACTTCCGGCGGGCGATTACGCCCCGTACGCGGGTGCTCTACGGCGAGACGATCGGCAACCCGAGGATCAACGTACTCGACATTACGGCTGTTGCCGAGATCGCACATGCCAACAACCTGCCGCTGATGATCGACAACACGTTCGCATCGCCTTACTTGTGCCGGCCGATTCAGCACGGCGCGGATATCGTGGTGCATTCGGCGACCAAGTTCATTGGTGGGCATGGAACGTCAATCGGCGGCGTGATTGTCGACAGCGGGCGTTTCCCCTGGGATCGCGGCCGGTTTCCACAGCTTCTCGAACCGAGCAAGGGGTATCACGGCATCAAGTTCTACGAAACGTTCGGCGACATGGCCTACATCATGAAGGCGCGGGTGGAAGGTCTTCGCGATTTCGGACCCGCGCTGAGCCCGTTCAACTCGTTCATGTTCCTGCAGGGCCTGGAAACTCTCAAGCTGCGCATGCAGTGTCACTCGTCGAATGCCCTGGCCGTTGCGCAGTTTCTGACCGGGCACGAGCGGGTGGCGTGGGTGAATTATCCGGGGCTGGCGGCCAGCCCGTATCACGCGCTTGCGACCCGGTATCTGCCGCGCGGGACAGGCGGCATCATGACGTTCGGAATCAGGGGTGGTTTAGAGGCCGGACGCCGCTTTATCGAGTCGCTCCAGATGTTCTCGCACCTGGCCAACGTCGGCGACGCCCGCAGCCTCGTGATACATCCCGGTTCGACCACGCATCAGCAGTTGACGACGGAAGAGAAGGAGAGCGGCGGCGTCACGGATGACATGATCCGGCTGTCCGTGGGGTTGGAGGAGATCGACGATATTCTATGGGACCTGGACCAGGCACTGAGGGCCAGCGCATGAACGCCTGTCCCCTGCCCCCGCGCGAGTACATGTCCGATGGCGTCGGCGGGAATTCGCCGGTAAACACGAGCCGGTTTGCGACGACGGCCTATGATCGCCTTCGGATTCTCGAACGCCACAAACGGATCGCGATGGTTGGACTGTCGTCCAATCCGTTCCGGCCGAGTCATTTTGCCGCGATTTACCTGCTGGCGGAGGGATATGACGTCGTTCCCGTGAATCCTCGGGAATCGCAGATTCTCGGCCGTCCATGCTATCCATCGCTGAGTGCGATTCCGGGTCCGGTCGACGTTGTCGATATCTTCCGGGAGCCGGCGGCCGTTCCCGCAATCGTCGACGAAGCGATTGCGGTCGGCGCCAAGGTGATCTGGATGCAGCTTGGCGTGATTCATGAGGAAGCCGCCGAGCGCGCCCGCGACGCCGGGCTCGAAGTGGTGATGGACCGCTGCATGAAGATCGAGCACGCCCGGTTTTTCGGAGGGCTGAACACGATCGGGATGAACACGGCGGTGATTACGGCTCGCCGGCGTACCCGCTGAGTGGAAGGGTGAAGCAGGCGGTTTCGCCTGCCTTTGGAATTCACCCGGAACGCGCAGGCGAAACCGCCTACGCCACCTTGGTTTTCATCACTTTAATTGAACCAACCGTGCATGGCGACAGGTTACAAACCTGCCCTACATGAGACACTGAAGGCCGTGCTTTTCTCAGCCGATCAATAGAGGGTGAAGCCGGCCCTAGCAATCCTCGACTCCTGGACGAGTTCCGTGGCGCGCTTCACCGCTCGTACGGCGGTCCGGATCGCCCGGGCATCGACTTTACCTCCCGCCGAGCATCAGGTTCGGGTTCTATGCTGCTTCATGATCGTCGCAGCTCTCATCTCGACCGGGGCCTCTTTCTATGCCTACAGCAAGGGCGAAGCACTACTCGGGCGCGACTTGGGAGGCGATTTCGCCGGCCTTTACGGCGCCGGGAAGATCCTGAATGAGCACCCCAAAGCCGATCTTTACGACCTGCAATTGCAGAGCGAGATTTACCACGTCCTGGCCCCGCATGCTCCCTCCAACCTGACGCTGATCTTCACCTATCCCCCGTTTGTTGGTGCTCTGTTCCAGCCGTTTGCCCTGCTGCCGTATGGGTGGGCATACGCGGTGTGGCTCGTCTTTTCGGCGGCACTCTACGCCGCGAGCGTCTTATTGCTATCACGGAAATTGACGGCTTTCCTGCTGGCGATCTCATTCCTGCCGTTCCTTTTCGAATGCTGGATCGGGGGACAGTTGTCGGTGCTGGGCTTCGCCATCCTTGCAGCGGCCATTCATTTCGACCGTGCCGAGCGGCCGTTCGCGAGCGGACTCGTGGCCGGGCTCTGCTGCTACAAGCCGACGCTGCTCATCCTGCTGCTACCCATGCTCATCATAGGGAGGCGGTGGCGCACAATTTCCGGCGTCGCTGTCACCGGAGCGGCATTGGCCGGCGCTTCCCTGCTTCTCGTAGGACCGGGAGCCATTCCAGGCTTCCGTCACGCCCTATCGGTATTTGCGGAGCTGACGTCGCGAACCCCTTCCCCGTTTCCGATTGAGAAATATGTCGATTTGCGCGCATTCCTGCATATCCTGCCGGGAGGCTCATCCCCGATCATGAACGTCCTCGGGCTACTGATAGCCGCCGGCATTGCCTTGTGCACCGCGGCGCAGTGGCGTATCGCCGACGACAAGAACCGCCGAGCGATGCTCTGGGCCGGCACCCTCGTGCTGACGCTGGTCGTGAACATTTACGTGCCGATCTACGACACGACCCTGGTCGTGATCGCAGCCCTGGTTGCAGCGGACCTGATCGAGCCCAAAGCCAGGCCTGCCTTTAACGCACTCCTGATGATTCTGTATCTGAGCTCCATCCTGACCCAGATGTCTGCGCAATTCCTACACCTCCAGATCCTCACGCCCATCCTGATCGGCTTCGCTTTCTTCCTGTTCGACAGATGCCGTTGCTCCGAAGATTCGCAACAGGTAGCATATGAAGCTAAATGCGCCTCCCTGTCCGTTGTGCAACGATAGCGTTTCTCACGACCCTTCCCCTGGCGTTCGCCGCCGACCCTGACGGCCCCGCGCTTTATAAGCAGCGTTGCGCGATGTGCCACGAAGCATCGGGCGAGACACGCGCGCCATCGCCGGCCGCCCTGCGGCAAATGTCGCCGGAAAACATCGTGCGCGCCCTCGAGACCGGACTGATGAAGGAGCAGGGCGCTGCGCTTTCCGCGGCTCAACGGCGTACCGTGGCTGAATTCCTCACGGGCAAGACCATCGGCCAGCAGGCCCAAGCCCCGAAATCGGCAATGTGCGCGGATACCAAGGCCGCGTTCACGCCCGACGGCTCCAATTGGAACGGCTGGGGCGCGGACCTGTCCAACACACGGTTTCAGGCTGCGGATCGGGCCGGGCTGACTGCGGCCGATATCCCCCGCCTCAAGCTGAAGTGGGCCTTCGCGTTCCCGAATACCTTCGTCGCCTACGGTCCGCCGGTGATCATGGGCGGGCGTGTCTTCGTCCCGAGCGCAAACCGCAGCATCTACTCGCTCGACGCACGCACCGGATGCCAGTATTGGTCGTTCGAATCCGAGGCACCCGTGCGCACCGCGTTGGACATCGCAACGATAGCCGGCGAAAGGACACGGCACGTTGCCTTCTTTGGCGACCAGCGCGCCAATGCCTACGCGGTCGATGCGTCGAGCGGCGAACTGCTCTGGAAGGTCCACGTCGAAGCGCATCCGCGGGCCAAAATCGTCGGAGCGTTTCAGTATTACGACGGGCGCGTCTTCGTCCCTCTTACGGATGGCGAAGAAGGGCCAGCGATGAATCCGAAGTACGAGTGCTGCTCTGGGCGCGGCGCCATGATCGCGCTCGACGCCAAAACCGGCAAACAGCTTTGGAAGACCTACACCATTGCCGAGGAAGCGCACCCGGTGAGCAAGAGTTCGGAAGGGGTACAGATGTGGGGGCCTTCGGGAGCGAGCATCTGGTCCGCGCCGACCATCGACACGGATAAGAAGGTGATCTATGCCGGAACCGGCGACAACTTCTCCAATCCCGCCAGTAAGAATAGCGATGCGATCGTCGCTTTCGACATGCAGACCGGAAAGATCCTATGGTCGCGCCAACTCACTGAGGATGACGTGTTCAATATGGCTTGCGTCGGCCCGGCGAAATCGAGTTGCCCCGACAAACCGGGTCCGGACTGGGATATCGGTGCGTCGCCAATACTCGTGAAGCTGGCGAACGGCAAGCGGGTATTGCTCGTGAGCCAGAAATCCGGCATCGCCCATGGGCTCGACCCGGACGACAACGGCAAGATTCTGTGGCAGACGCGGGTCGGACGCGGCGGGGCGCTTGGCGGCATTCAGTGGGGGTCGGCATCCGACGGGAAGAATATGTATGTCGCTGTGTCGGATATTACGTTCCTCAAGGAGGGCTTCGAGCCAGGGCAGAAGCGCGTGGTCGATTCCACTATCGGCGGTGGTTTGTTTGCGCTCGACGCCGCGACGGGAGCCAAGGTCTGGACCGCGGCGCCTCCCTCATGCGGCACACGGCCATCCTGCAGCCCCGCACAATCGGCGGCAGTGTCGGCGATTCCCGGTGTCGTGTTCTCCGGCTCCGTGGATGGTCACCTGCGCGCCTATTCGGCTCGCGACGGAAAAGTGATCTGGGATTTCGATACGACGCAGGAGTTCACGACCGTCAACGGCACCACCGCCAAAGGCGGATCGATGGATGGTCCTGGACCTACTATTGCCGGAGGCATGCTCTATGTCGGCTCCGGTTATGGAGCTTGGGGTGGGCTTCCCGGCAACGTACTATTAGCCTTTTCAGCCTACTAACTCTTATACGTTTTATTGCTTGACTGCGCCAGGTTTCACTGTAGAATTGCATTTACCCCAAAATGCAATTGAAGGGATTCTGGCTCAGAATCTCGGCGCCATTGGCTCTCTCTGTCGCCGCGCTCGTCGTGCCAAGATTAGCTCCGACCGCCCCACCTCTTCCGGTGCCGCCCGGTCTTGAGAAGATCGAGCATTTTGTGTTCATTATGCAGGAGAACCGGAGCTTTGATCATTACTTCGGAACCTATCCTGGGGCGCAGGGAATCCCCCCGGGCGTATGCCTTCCTGCGCCCAATGGTGGTCCTTGCGTAGCGCCTTACCACGATTCAAACAACACCAATCAAGGTGGCGGCCACATTTGGAAGAGCGCCATGAATGCCCTCAACGATGGCCTCATGGATGGCTATATCTCGGAAGCGATCGGCAGCAGCCCGGGAGACGTCATGGGCTGGCACGACTACCGGGAGATTCCCAACTACTGGAATTACGCGAAGCTGTATGTGCTTCAGGATCGACTGTTCGCGTCGGTCAATTCCTATAGCCTGCCCACGCATCTCTACATGCTGGCGGCGACCAGCGGCGGGTATACGGGGGACAATCAACTCATTCCGCGTTCGTTCAATTTCCCGGAGATCACCGAACTCCTCAGCAGCGGCAAGGTGGACTGGCGCTATTACGTTGTGCACGGGAGCGCGCCGGGGAAGGAGGATGGTGTGGAGGTGGACCAGGACGAGCATACCTTCTCGTACTGGAATCCACTGCCCGCATTCCCAGCCGTCATGAGCGACCCGGAGCGATCGAGCCGCCTCACAAACGCAGATCAGTTCTACGTCGACGCCCAACGAGGTACGCTCCCGCAGGTGAGCTGGGTCATTCCCAGCGACGCTCAGAGCGAGCACCCGACCGCCGGTGTGAGGGAAGGCATGAGTTATGTAACCGGCCTCGTGAACGCGGTGATGCAGGGTCCAAACTGGAACTCGACAGCGATCTTCATTTCATGGGACGACTGGGGCGGATTCTACGATCACGTGGTTCCGCCCAAGGTAGATGAATTCGGCCTCGGCATCCGCGTTCCGGGACTTGTCATTAGTCCTTACGCCCGGCAGAACTATGTCGATCACAAGACCTACTCGTTTGAATCGTGGCTAAAGATCGTGGAGGAACGCTTCGGGATTTCGTCGATGACCGCCCGTGATAATTCCGCCAGCGACATGTCTGACGCGTTCGATTTCACGCAGTCGCCGCGGCCGCCGATAGTTCTGGATCCCAACGGCGCGGCATACCCACCCTCGCCGCAGCCTCAGATCCGCTCTTCAGACGCCCTGGTCACGGTCAATGCGGCCTATGGCACTTATGCCTTGGCGCCGGCTGCCCTGGCCGTCTCTTATGGATCGAACCTGGCTGGAACGGCCGTGGGCAATTCCTCGCTCCAGAATCTTACGACTCTTGCCGATGTGACCGTCACGGTTCGAGACAGCAACGGAACGGCCCGTCCCGCTCCTCTGTTCTTCGTTTCGCCCGATCAAGTGAATTACGCGATTCCATCCGGTACGGCTAGAGGACCTGCTACGGTGAGCATCGCACGTGCCGGCCAGCAGGTGGCCGCCGGAAGAGCGATGATAGGCGCGGTCGCGCCGGCGCTGTTCAATGCGAATGGCCAGGGCTTCGGTCCGGCGGCAGCCGAGCTGCTGCGCGTCGCTCCCGATGGCGCCCAAAGTTATAGCCTGACGTATCGATGCCTCGATGGTGGCCAGTGCGCACCATTGCCGATCGATATGGCGCCGGGCTCCGACCAACTGTTCCTGATCCTGTACGGGACGGGTATACGGGGACGCAGTTCGCTCGATCACGTAACCGTCGCAATCGGCAACGTGTCTGTTCCGGTGCGGTACGCGGGTCCAAACGCCTATCCTGGCCTTGACCAGGTGAATGTCTCGCTGCCGGCCTCGCTGCGCGGGCGCGGGCAGCTTGTCGTGACGGTTCAAGTCGATGGGTGCACCTCGAACATGGCCGACCTGCTGTTCCAATAGTCCCTCTTGACACCGCCTGAGAATCGGGCGTAGAATCTTCCCATCGACGTCGATGGGAGCTGCAAAGAAAGATCACCTGCTCGGCCGTATCGACCTGCTGGTCTTGCGCATACTGGCATGCGGCGAGAACATACACGGCTATGCCATCGCGGAGCGGATCGAGCAGCTTTCGGAGAACGTCTTTCAGGTTGGCGAAGGGTCACTCTATCCGGCGCTCCACCGCATGGACGAAGCCGGTTGGATACGGTCGGAATGGGCTCCTTCAGACAATAACAGGCGTGCCAGATACTACCGGATCACTCCGGCCGGGCGGCGGCAGCTCGCGGAAGAGGAAGCCGAGTGGCTGCGCGCCGCAGAGGCCATCACGCGCGTTCTGAGGCTCGCCTGATGTCGGGATTCCGGCGCCTGTTGAACGTCTTCCGCTCTTCGCGCCTTAGCCGGGAATTCGACGAGGAGCTCGCGTTTCACCGCGAGATGCGAATGCGCCGGGCTAAGGAACGGGGTCTCAGCACCAACGACGCAGACCTGGAGGTGAATCACCGTATGGGCAATCTGTCCGTCGCGAAAGAAGAAATGCGCGATGCGCGAGTTTCGCAATGGCTGTCCTCGGCACTTCAGGATCTGCGTCACGGCGCGGTCCTGCTTCGGAGGGACGCCGGCGTCTCCGGGCTGATCATTCTGGTGCTGGCGCTCGGAATCGGCGGAAACGCGGCAATCTTCACCCTTCTGAAGGCCGCCTTCGTTGACCCGCTTCCCTATCCTAACTCGGAGCGGCTGGTGACGATTAACGACGGGTTCAGCACACTCGCTGTAGATGGCGTAAGCCCGACCATTCCGGAATTCCTGGATATTCGCAAACGAACCCG
Organism: Bryobacteraceae bacterium; assembly: GCA_035295125.1. Taxonomy (GTDB): domain Bacteria; phylum Acidobacteriota; class Terriglobia; order Bryobacterales; family Bryobacteraceae; genus JAICMB01. Next base: position 20,782 of record DATGJP010000077.1, read on the forward strand.
CCTGCTGGCGGAGATGGCTTTTCTCGATCATCGCGATTATCAACTCACTGGGGCGTCCGAGCCGGTCCGCGTCTTCGCGGCACGCGTGACGGCGTCGTTCTTTTCCGTGCTCGACACCCATACAGCCCTGGGCCGGACCTTCTATACCGACGAGAATCAACCCGCGAAGAGCCACGTCGTGATCGTCAGCGACGCATTCTGGCGGGGACGCATGGGTTCCGATCCCGGTGTCATCGGAAAAACCCTGAGGCTGAATGACGATCCCACGGTGGTTGTCGGCGTCATGCCGCCGGGATTCTCATTTGACTACCCTGGCCTCGGAGTTCCGGAACGCGTGGAGGTCTACGTCCCCTTCCAGATGGATGACTACTACACGCTGCGGTCCGGCGAGTTTTCGAACGTCCGGCGAGTGATCACGTTGGCACGGCTCGCCCCTGGAGCAACCATTGCGGCCGCAAATGGAGAGTTGGAAAGCATCGCCAACAGCCTGTTACGCGATTATCCGGAGCTTTATCGTACTCGCGCCGGAAAGGACATCGGTTTTACGATTGGCGCTCAATCGCTGCGTGAGTCCATTGTTGGGAAGCAGCGGCAGCTCCTGATCCTCCTGCTGAGCAGCGTGGGCCTGCTGCTGATGATTGCCTGCGCAAATACGGCGCAGCTCCTTCTGGCGCGCTCGCTCGGCCGCAGCCGGGAGGTCGCGATTCGCGTCTCTCTTGGCGCGAGCCGGCCACGCCTGATTCGCCAATTCCTGCTGGAGGGGCTGGTTCTGGCTGCTTTCGGCGGCCTGTCAGGATTGCTTCTATCAGTCTGGCTGGTTCGCCTGTTGGCCGGGCTATTCCCCGAACACAGCCCTATTTTCGACACAGCCCGTCCCGACGCGCTCGTGATCGCGTTCACGTTAGCGCTCTCTTTCTTTTCCGCCCTGTTGTTCGCGATCGTCCCAGCCGTCAAGGGCAGCGTATGGACGCCGGGTCCTGCACTGTCAGCCCGCGTTGCGATGGGACAAGGAAACCGCTGGCGTCATGTCATGATCGCGATCGAGGCTGCTCTTTCCGTGTTCCTTTTATCCGGAGCCGGGCTGCTGGTTCAGAACCTCTGGAAGCTGGTGTCGATGCCGGCAGGCTTCGACCTGAGCCATTTGTCGGTCATGCAACTGCGGCTGCCATTCCGGCGTGAGGAGGCTACCCGGCCGATTGCGAGCCTGGCTTACCGGGAGTATCTCGATAAGATCACAGCCATCCCCGGCGTAGACGCTGCCGCCGCTGTGACTGGGCTACCGCTGCGAGGCGCACCACGCACGGGCTTCCGATTCGAAGGCCAGCCCGACGATCCTGGCCTGGTTCGGAGACAGGTGGCGTCCTTTCAGATCGTCAGCCCGGATTATTTCCGTACACTCGGCATTTCGCTGATGGCGGGGCGCACGTTCCGGGATGACGACATGGTGGGACGGCCGGATGTCGTCATCGTCAACGAGGAGTTCGTTCGCCGCTTTGGAGACGGACGCGACCTGATCGGGCGCCGGATCGCTTCACGCCGGAGCACGACGATCGTCGGAGTTGTTGCAAATGTACGGATGTCAGGACGTGAAACCGCGCCGGTGCCACAGATCTACGCCTCATATCTTCAAATGTACGAACCCAACATCTACCTTGTCGTCCGATCGCGGCTGGCGCCCGATCAGCTCATCGGGCGCGTCAAGGAGGCGATCCGATCTGCGTATGCCGACCAGGCTGTCTTCCATGTCCTGACCATGGAAGAAGTCCTCTCCAATTCGCTAGCCGAGCCGCGTTTCCATGCGTTTCTCATCGGTGCGTTCGCCCTGCTCGCGCTGGCGATGGCGGCCAGCGGCATGTACAGTGTGATCTCGTGCCTGGTTTCTCAGCGCACCAGCGAAATCGCAATTCGTATCGCCCTCGGGGCGGGACTTACCGCCATCGTTCGGACCGTCGTGGGAAGGACCGGCGCGTGGCTTTTGGGAGGCTTGGGGATTGGGCTGGTCCTCGGGCTCGTTGCCAGCGGCACAGTCCGAAGGCTCTCACACACCGCCGTTTCAGGATCTCCGGAGATGTATGGCGCCGTAGTGCTGTTCTTCATCGTCGTGACGTTGATCGCATCGTACCTGCCGGTCCGGCGCGCCAGCCGTTTAGATCCCGCCATGGCATTACGGTGCGAGTAGCCGCTCTCCCTTATTTGAGTTCGCTCACCGACACCAGGCGCGAATCGCTCTGGAATTTGCGGTAGTGGCTGTACGTCGTCACAATCTCCATGCGGACGTTGGCCAGCGCAAGTAACTTGATTCCGTACCGGATTCGCTCAAAAGACGGCAGCCATACTGACCCGTTGATCTTGGCCAGTTCGAAGGTGACGTGAAGCCCGCCTTTGGCGGCGCGGATGAGAAACTTCGCCAGGGATACCGGCGCGATGTTGTCGGCCTCATAACGCGCCCAGTAATAGTCTTCCTTATCGATCCATAAGCGAAAGTGGAACTTGGTCAGAATCTTGTTGGCGTTGCATCGCGGTGAGACGGTCCCCAGCGGATCGGCGTCGATGATCCAAGCCGGCCGGCCTTTAAGGTTCTCAACGCCGGCCAGCCGAAACGTGAAGTCCTTGAGAAACTCCTGATTGCAAACCGCCGCCTCGGCATCCTGTTTGCGCTCGGCCTCTTCCCGTTTGGCCTTCTCCTGCTCGGTTTCGTGCGCCCGCTTCGCAATGGCCTTCTCAAATCTCGCCTGCTCGGCCTCTGCTTTGTTCGGTGGCAGGGGCTTGCCGTTCCTGGCGACCAGGCGTTCGTACGTCTGGTCATACAAGGTCATCACCTCCTTGGTCTGCTTCTGCGATTTGACCGGATTGCCGTCTGCATCCAAGGTTCGGGTCTCAATATCCTCGGCATAGACGTAGTCGCGGGCTGGTTCGAGGTCCAGCGTTTCGGTTTTAAGAGAGCGCCGCACGATCTCCTGGACGCCTGGATCGGATGCAGCAGGCGCTGCTGGGAGCCGTTCGGCGGAAACGGCCGACGACGGAGCCACCGCCGCAGCGCCGACCGGATTGCGATCGATCCGGCAACCATCCGGAGAATCGAAAACCACGGTACAAGCCTCATCTGGCCGGCATCGGAAACCTTCGGGTAACGTACATTTCTGACCCTCGGTCGGCTCAGGAAGCGCGTTACCCGGCAGCGGCTCCATCGGGGTCCGGTCGACGTGACAGCGGATGTCCGGGTCGAGCCGCGCGATGCACGCGAACCGGCCGGTGCACGCGAAATTCGGTGGCAGCGGACAGCCGGCCATCACTTCGCCGATCCCGCCCTCGATGGTCAGCTTCATGGCCTGAAAATCGAGCGTGACACTCTCTCCGCGCATCAGGAAGTCCATTCCCAAGTTGCCGGAAGCCCAGGGCTCTTTCTGAGTGAAAGCCTTCGAGAGGGCATGTACTCCGTCGGAAGCGACGTCCGAACCGCCAAGCCGCAGTCGCAATACCGGCAGTCTTCGGGCGGCGGCATCCACATTCGCGTCGCCGATCGTCTTCGTCTCGGGCGTGCCGGTCATCACGAACGCTCCGAAATCCCTGGCGAAGGTGGGAAAAAGCAGCGTTTCATACGTGCCGGTATCTGGGAAGAGGCTGATTTTGCGACCCTGGAATTCAGCCTGGACGACCAGGTGCCCATCGACCAGGCACAGATTGGCGTCTTTGAGGCTGCGGGGCTGCGCGGGAAACCCAACCTCCAGGATGCCGTCGGAGTTCCATCGCACGGTTTCGAGCGCCAGCAGCACTGGAAGCCCAATGATTCCAGCAGCGTCGCCTGCGTCCTTGTCACGGCGAACCATGAACGAGACGTTTCGAAGCCGCATACCTCCGATGCGCACATCGCCTGCGACTGCGGTTCCGACGGCGCTCTGGTTGTTGTGGCCTCCGTAGGTTTCAATCTCAATGGATGCAGGGCGCACCGTGAGGCCAAACCGCTTCGCTTCCGCCTCGCTTAATGACGACTCGTCGGAGCCGGTGTCCAGGATGTAGTTCGCGGGTTTACCGTTAACAGTCAGCGGAACGATGATCTGGTTATCGATGGCCGCAAACGGCAGCCGCGAATACCTGCGCTCCACCACGGCCAAGTCGGGAAATGCAGCCTCGGACGCGAGTTCCGTGCTCACCTGCTCAAAGTTGTGCGCTACCGTCCGATCGATGCCTGGGGAGCGCAGCAGGTTGGACGTCTTCCGAAGCTGGTCGCGTGCGTCCTTGCGCCGTCCCAACAGAGCGTACATGCGCTGCAGCCAGAGGCTCGCTTCAAAGGCCCGCTGAGAATTCGGCTCGGATTTGATGACGGTCCCAAGTTCGGCTGCAGCCTGCTCCGGATCGTTGAAGGCGACGGCGACGGCGCCTTTATAGAAGGCTGGAACCTTCTTCTCGATGACCGCATCACGAAGTTGAAACCACTGGTTGGTCAGATACAGGTTATCGAGGTCCGCCGTGATGTCCGCTAAAGCAATCCCCGCGACGCAGACGATGAACAGTAAAACACGCCGGAGGCGAAACATCACAGTAAATCATATGATACGGTTCATCAACTCGCTATACTGGAATTTCCACCCGCCGTGTCCGTAACAACGCCCGACTACTTCCTGTTCCTGGCGACCATTTTCCTCGCCTACTGGGCCACCCGGCGTTGGCGCCTGGCCAGTATCGGCGTGATCCTGTTCGCCGATTACTTCTTCTACGCAAAATGGGATCTCATATACCTGGCGATCATCCCGCTGGCCGCTACATGCGACTTCTTCATCGGCCAGGCTCTGGAGGATTTCGAGAAACCCAAAGCGCGACGGGCGCTGGTCACGACCAGCATCGTTCTGAATATCGCACTCATCGTGTCGTCGCGATACGTGCCGTTCCTCACGTCCATCGCGCCGACGCGTCACGACTGGCATTTTTCCTGGGTCCTGCCACTCGGGCTTTCGTTCTACGCCTTCCAGGCGATGACGTATACCATCGACATCTATCGCAAGCTGGCGAAGCCCTCATCCTCGTACCTGACCTACCTGGCAGCGGTGAGTTTCTTCCCGACCACGCTGGCGGGGCCGATCACCCCGGTGCATCGCCTGATTGCGGCTCTCGACAACATCCGTGTAACGCTGGGTTCTAAGGATGGCGGGCGGGCGCTGTTTCTTATCTCGATGGGTCTGGCGAAGAAGTTCCTGATAGCCGATTATCTGGCTGAGAACCTGATTAACCGGGTATTCGACTTGCCTAAACTCTACTCCGGCGGCGAAGCGTTGCTGGCTGCATACGCGTACACGTTCCAGTTGTACTACGATTTCTCGGGCTACACCGACATCGTGCTGGGCTCGGCGCTGCTTCTCGGAATCCAGTTGCCAGTGAACTTCAATAAGCCATACCTTTCGGCGAACGTCGCGGAATTCTGGCGTCGCTGGCACATCTCGCTGTCCAACTGGTTGCGCGACAACCTGTACTTCTCGCTGCCCGGCCAGCGCTCCAAGTGGCGCCCCTACCTGAACCTGATCGTTACGATGGGTGTCGGCGGCCTGTGGCACGGGCCCAATTGGACGTTCCTCATCTGGGGGCTGCTGCACGGATTCGGCCTGGCCGTGGCGCGGGGTTTCGAAGCCTACCGTGGACGGCGCAAACCGTCTCCCAACCCGTGGTTCCGGACGTTGCGAATCGTGGGCACGTTCCATTTCGTGGTTTTTGCCTGGATCTTCTTCCGCGCCCCTTCGCTGCGTGGGGCCTTCGACTTCCTGGGCCAAATCGGCACCTTTAACATGTCTTTCCCGAACGTGACCTTCGCGTATCTGCTGGTTTTGGGCGTCGGTGTTGCGGCGCATTACGTTCCGGCCGGCTGGTATAAGCGGAGCGTAGACATCTTTAGTACTGCGCATCCCCTGGTACAGGGCGCGGCGATGGCTTTACTGGTTGTGGCAATCCGCTACGTCGTCGGAACAGGCGCGGCGCCGTTCATCTATAGCAAGTTCTGAGGATCCATGCCGTCACGAACCATCATTGCGATTCTGACATTCGTGGTTCTCATCATGTCACTGCGGGCGCTGCCGGGCGACCGCTGGAGAATGCAGCCGGACCTGGGTTCGGTTCTGGATTTCCAGCCGCGGGACCTCCCCGCCCTGCCGCCGGCTCTTCCGAAGCTGGCGCCGACCAAGTACTCCCCCCACTCCAAAGCTCCCATCGTGGCAGCCGGGTTGACCGCTCCCGCCGGAAGCCTCGACCGCTTTTATCAGTCGCTTTGGCGGACCGAGAACCACGTACCGGGGGCGGTCACCCGAATCCTGCACTATGGCGATTCCCCGGTGACGGCGGACTCCATCACGGCGGACGCCCGCTCGCTGTTCCATAACGCTTTTGGCGACGCCGGACATGGTTTTGTGCTGATCGCGAAACCCTGGGCCTGGTACGGGCATCGAGGTATTGAGTTGAAGGGGAAGGGTTGGAAGATCGAAGCTGCGTCGCAATCGCGGGCCCGCGACGGATTCCACGGGCTGGGTGGCGTCAGTTTCACCGGAAGCGCCGGCGCTTACTCGGAAGTGACCCTACCCGACCGGCTGCACACGCGCGTGGAGGTGCAATACCTGAAAGAGCCGGACGGCGGAGTGTTCTCCGTCGAAGCGGGTGAGACGGTGCTCGGAGAAGTGCATACCTCGAGCGAAACGAAAGAGCCGGCCTTCACGGACTTTGACCTGCCGGCCCAAACGAAGACCGTCACGGTTCGGGTCACTGCAGGAACAACGCGGCTGTTCGGATGGCAGTTCGAAAAAGTCGGTCCGGGGGTGGAATACGACAGCCTCGGCCTGAACGGCGCGCAGGTCCAAATGGCGCTACGGTCATTTGAACCGGGACAATGGGGGGTTGAACTGCAGCATGAGAACCCCGATCTCATCGTTCTTAACTACGGCACCAACGAGAGTGTTTACCCCGACTACATCGACAAACTTTACGAGAAAGAGCTGACGGCGCTGGTTCTGCGGATCCGAAAACTGGCCCCCCAGAGCCCGCTTTTGATCATGAGCCCCATGGACCGGGGGGTGCGCGATTCCTTGGGCAATATCGTCACTCCTTCCGTGCTCCCCCAGATTGTCGAAATCCAGGCGCGCGTTGCCGCGGCTAATGGGCTTGCGTTCTTCAACACTTATGAGAGCATGGGAGGCGCCGGAACCATGGCAAAATGGTACAGTAAAACGCCACGAATGGTGAGTGCCGATTTCATGCATCCGCTGCCTCAGGGAGCGGCCATCGTGGGACGGTTATTCGAAGATGGCCTGACGAAGGGCTATACTCAGTTCAAGCAGAATCGTATGAACGAACGTACACAGGTCGCGGTGAAGACAGCCCAGTGAGAAAGATCGCGCTACTTGCCGCATTGCTTCTCGCCATTGGCGTAGAAGGCGCGACCCTCAAGAAACACACCAGGAAGAAACACCCCGCGAGCCGGACCACAGCCAGCGCGGGCACGATTACACCACCTAAGAGGCGCTCGGTAATTCGTCGTGCGGTGGCTCACATTGTGCCGGTATCGGCGGCCGTACGGGCCCGAGCCGTCGAGAAGGCCAGCAACCAGGTACAGCCCCTGGCCGATGCATTCGACAACCCCGCGGCGTTAGTTCCTTTCTTCGAACGCCTGTACAGGCTGGAGCACGGGGGGGATTCAGTCCACGTCCTGCATTTCGGCGACTCGCACACGGCATCGGACGACCTGCCGGCGGCTTTACGCGCAGAATTCCAAAGCCGGTTCGGCAATGGCGGGCCGGGATTTGCCTTTGCCGGCCATCCCTTCAAGGGCTATCGCCGATTTGATGTGTCGGGTTCCAATTCGAACGACTGGTACACCGAAGGGATCGTGACGCGTCCCGACGACGGAAAAGAAGGGCTCGGCGGCATCAGCCTGCAGACCACGGCGCCAGGACAGACCATCTCGTTCACGGCTGAGGCCGATCAACTGGAGCTGTATTGCCTGCGCCAGCCCGATGGCGGCGGCATGCAGTTCTACGTGGACGGCTCGCCAGTGGAGACCATCGATACTTCAGGTCAATTCGGCTCCGATTTCTTCAGCTATGTGCCGGCTGCCGGAGTGCATCAGTACGAGCTGGTAACGGCGACGAGCGCGCCGGTTCGAGTTTTCGGGTGGGTGGCTCAGAACCATCAGGGCATCACGTGGGAAACACTGGGGATTAACGGCGCCTCAGCGGACATTCTGCTGAACTGGGACGAGAACCTTTTCGATTCTCAAATCGCACGGCGCGATCCGGCGCTGGTGGTTCTTGCATACGGAACGAATGAAGCGGTTCGGCCGCGCTTTGATGCGATGGCCTACCGCGAATCGTTCCGTCAGGTGCTGCAGCGCATTCGGCACGCCTCGCCGGCGACGTCGATTCTCGTCGTCGGCCCGCCGGATTGCATGCGAAACGCTCGTGGCCAGTTGGCAACGTTCGGCCATCTCGACGAGATTATCGACATCCAGCGCGCAGTTGCACGGGAAGAGGGTTGCGCGTTTTGGGACTGGCGCCGCCGCATGGGTGGGCCAGGCTCGAAACGAACCTGGGTCCAGGCCGGTTTCGCGCAGAGCGATTACGTGCATTTCACCAGTTCGGGATATCAGCTCATAGGAAAGGGCCTTTCATCCGATCTGCTTCTACAGTACTCATCCTTTCTCAACGTAAGATCGGAAATCGCGAATGAACAACAAGCAAGAAAAGATCAGTGAGATTCTCTCCCGCGTTTCGGGTAAAGACGAGACGCCGGGGCCGGATGAATCGCTTTTCGATTCCGGCTATCTCGATTCCTTTGCCCTCGCCGATGTTGTGGCAGAACTGGAACAGGCGTTCGGGATCAGCATTCCCGATACCGATCTAAATCCCCGCCGTTTTGAATCCATCGCTCTTATAGAAAGATACGTTCAGTCGAAGCTGTGAAGAACGCTTTCGTATCGGGCTTCGGGGCATACCTGCCGTCGCGGGTCGTGACCAACGCAGAGATCGCGTCGCGCGTTGGCCGCACGACGGAATGGATCCTACAGGTCTCGGGAATCGCGGAACGCCGCTATGCCGCGGACGACGAAGATGTCGCCGATATGGCAGCGGCCGCGGGCCAGGATTGTCTCCAGAGAATCGGCGTGGATGCAGGCGCGATCGGATTGCTCCTGGTTTCTTCGGGCTCGTCGAGCCGTCGCTTTCCCGGCCCCGCTCCCGAGACAGCCAAAGCACTCGGGCTAGGTGAAATCCCCGCGATCGATCTTCCCTTGGCTAGTGCCGGTTCGCTGTTCGGAATGGCGCTGGCGGCGGATCTTGCGACGGCCTACGGCAATGTTCTGGTGATCGCTTCCGAGAAAATGTCGGCAGTGATGGCCGCCGAGCCCGCGGACCAGAATACGACCATCCTTTTTGGAGATGGCGCCGGAGCCTGCCTGATCTCGCCGAGCGCCGGCTCGTTTTGTATCACCGATACCCTGATTCAAAGCGACGGTTCGTTCGCGCGCGATCTCGCGCTGCCTCTTAGCGGGCCGCTGTCCATGAATGGACGGTCTGTCATCATGCAGGCATCGCGAAAGATGCCGCGGGCCATCGTGGAACTGCTGACGCGCAACCACCTGAAGGGCAACGATGTCGGCGCCTTCCTCCTGCATCAAGCCAACCAGAACCTGATCGACAAGGTGGCGCGCTCGGTGGGAGTGGAGTCGGGCCGTTTCTTCAGCAATATCGAGCGTTACGGCAACACATCGTCAGCATCCATGCTGATCGCTGCAGCGGAGTGGGCGGCAACGACGAGCCGCGAGCCCGGGCGGCATATCTGCTTCACAGCCTTTGGAGCGGGCTTTCATTGGGGTGCTCTGCTAGCGCGTGAATGCTGAAGTTTCTCTACAGAATTTCATATCGCACGCCGATGAGAGCAATATGACCTCAGTACTACAACCGTAATACACCTTACTGAGGCGCTGGGGGACACGGCCCGTGACGGGTTGACCCACAGCTCAAATTGAGATAAAGTCAAGAATTCGTAGTAGTTGAAACTTGTTTGTAAGGATGGCGATGACCCCAAGTCACCGGCTGTATGTCCTGATCATTACAATTGCGTTTGCTTCTGTTTTATGTAGTTGCGTGTCGACGCATCCGCAGCGCCAGTTCGCGATGTCGTTCCTGCCTGCCCCCCTCCCCGTTGAAGTCGACACTCAACCGACGGTTCCGGTTCCTTCCGGTCTCTACCAACATTCGATGCCGAATCTCGTCCAAACGACTCTTCCGGCTATCGATTGGCCGACCGAAGTGGAAAGCCGGATCGTCAGAGCAAACGAACGGTTTGAGTCTGGAAAACGAGAGTACCAGCGCGGGGACCTCGAAGCGGCCCGCCGCGACTTCAACCGTGCCCTCGATATCCTTCTGACAGCCCCCGACAACCTCCCGAACCGTCAAAAACTGGAACGGAGGCTGGACGACCTGTCAGACCTGATCTACCGCTATGACCTGGACGAACTTGGTTCGGGCGAAAAGCGGACCGAGGTTGTATATGATAAGTCTCCGTTGGACGGCATCCTGGAGATGACCTTCCCGATCGATCCGAGCATCAAGTCGAAGGTGTTGGACGAGATCGCCGCCACGGTTTCTCAGCTTCCCCTGGAGATGACGGACGAAGTCCTCGGATACATCCATTATTTCTCGACGGATCGCGGCAAGAAGGTTCTCACCAGCGGTCTGAAGCGGGCCGGACGTTACAAGCCCCTGATCCAGCGGATTCTCGACGAAGAGGGTGTGCCGCAGGAGTTGATCTACCTGGCGCAGGCTGAATCGGGATTCCTGCCGAGAGCGGTTTCCTACAAGCAGGCGACAGGCATGTGGCAGTTTGTTCAATTCCGCGGCCGCGAGTATGGGCTCGATCAGACTCCAGGTTCGGATGACCGGCTGGATCCGGAAAAGGCGACCCGGGCGGCCGCAAAGCATCTGCACGACCTCTATTCGCATTTCGGCGATTGGTACCTGGCGATGGCGGCGTACAATTGCGGACCCGGCTGCGTAGATCATGCGATCCAGCGGACAGGTTATGCCGATTTCTGGGAACTGTCGCGATTGAATGTTCTGCCTAAGCAGACGATCAACTACGTCCCTCTTATTCTCGCGATGACGATTATGGGTAAGAACCCAAAGGACTATGGTCTTGAGGAGATCGACCCGGATCAGCCCATCGAGTATGACACGCTGCCGTTAAAGTCTGCGACCAGCCTGTCATTGATTGCCGATGTAGCGGATCGACCCATTGCCGAGATCCGCGACTTGAACCCCGCGCTGCTCAAATCGGTTGCGCCTGCCGGCTACGCCGTACACATCCCCAAGGGGTCTTTGAGCCCGGTTCTGACTGCGCTCGAGAATGTTCCCCAGGATAAGCGAGCGAGTTGGCGGATGCATCGCGTGGAACGCGGCGAGACCCTGGCGCAGATTGCGAAACAGTTCAATACTCCGGCGACGACCATCGCGTCGGTGAACAACCGGTTTGCAGAAGCCCCGGAAGAAGGCGACTTCCTGATCATTCCGGCCACGTATACTCCGGATGCTCCTGCGGTGAAGTTGCGGGCTCACACGAGTTCGAGCCACGGGGTTTCCGGCCGCACGACTTCGAGCCGCAGGGCTGCGATCTTCGGGAGCCGGGGGCGCACAGGTAGGTCTTCTTCGCAGAAGGCCGCGGCACAGCGCCTTCCGGATCGCGTACTGCACAAGAAGGCGGCCGCAAAGACGATACGGACGGCCAATGCGTCGCTCAGTTCTAGCCGGGGAGCGGAGTAAGCAAGTCCACAAGGCGGATTCCCAATCCGCCGCAGATTAACAATCTGCATCACTGATTGGGGTTTGGCACTGCGCAGGTTGCAACCCTATGCCGCTCACTTTCCAGAAACGACCGAATCAGCGATACAGTAATGGCAGGGCTGCATCCTGCGACTCGGGTTTTCGCTTGTGCGCAGCCTGAAGGTTGCACTACCGCGACCCGGTGCTGTTACGTCAGGCCGCGTTGTGCAATTGGTATAGCGGTGTCTTCAATAGCGGTGCGCGGATGGGGCACACCTTCGGCGGAGGCGGTTCGATCGGCGCCACCTTCTTCACGCTCGGCCCGAAATACTCACTCAGTGGGTATAAGCCGTAGGGCTCCAGTTCACGAAAGACCCGTCCCAGTTGTTGCTGGATGCGATATACCGCGTGGAAGTAAGTGCCGCGATCGATTTTCAACTTACGTGTACAGAGCCGCCAGTCCGCCCCAAGCAGAAAGTGATATTTAAAAATGCGGTATTCGAAGTCGCCAAGGTGACGGCGGCTCACGAGGCAGAAGTCAGCAATATACTCTTCGTCTTTGCGGCCGCAGAAGCGCCGCGGCGTCCTTCCGGGAACAACCTCCAGGTTCGTGCGCGTCATGTATTTCTCCTGAGTCGCGCAATGCTGAAAGCGCGCGTAGCAGGCGCGAAAGATGGCACGGAGCACGCAATTACACGGCTCGTGACCGGCCTCATTTCCCGAGCGCAAACCCAGTCCATGACAGTGGGCGCACATGGGAGCAGCTAACGCCAAAGTTTCAGATCTCGTCCAATTCATTGGTTTCCTTCTCTAAAGCGACAACGTCTCGGGGGAGGGCTGCCGATTCACAATGCGATTCATGTCTACAATCCTAATTTGAGAGAGAGAGAAGTCAACGCAAAACGAACGATTCTCACTTGATTTCTCGACTACGCGATGATACTCCTTCACTATCCGTTTCAAAGCACGGGAATTATTGAGACTGCCGCCACTAGTACTTTAGTCCTACAAGCTGATAGACTCAGAGTTAGCTATCTCACCCTATTTCTCCAAGAAATAAGGAGGTCATGGTTCGGGAGTGACCTTTCGCGATTTGCATTCGCGACTCCTGCTGCAACTCCGTTCGCGCGTACGCAATGGAGAGGTGACCGAGCGTGTGCTCGCCCGGCAGGTAGGTATATCGCAACCACACATGAATAACGTGCTGAAAGGAAGAAAAACTCTCTCCTACAGGCTCGCCGATACTCTATTAAAATACTTTAATATCTCGCTTCTGGACCTTGTTTCCGACAACGAACTGCGAGCACACCTCTGGTTTCGAACGAATTTGCCCTGCCAGGTGCAGGCGCCGATGTACACCTCCGGAGTCGGACCGGGCCCGTGCTGGTCAGCGCGGTTCCTACGAAGCAGGCTGCTCAGCGTACCGTTTGTCGATTGCGCAAACCGCAGGAGGCTGGCGCTCGCGCGATTGCGGCCCGATCCGCGGATGCCGGCAACAAGCCACGAGTATGATTTAACCCTGATTGATACGTCGGTTGGGGCCAGGAAGGGCGACTCTCCCGAGAGTCTGTTCGTAATTTGCCTCAATGGTGACGCGCGATTGAGATGGATCCGGTCGGGAGCGGAACATCTCTACCTGGCTGATGAGTTTTCTCTGAGCAGACCGTCGCTTTGGGAGCCAATTCGCGTCAATCCAGGTGAAATCCTGAGATACATCAAGGGACGGGTAGTGTGGTTGGGCATGGAAAAGTCCTTAATACCACCCATCACTGGCCATGCCTACACAGATGCCGCCGCCCCTCCGCCACCGCGGCAGATTTCTTCGTAGGTCTCCAGAACTTTCACGGCGGCCTCGTGCCAGCTGAATTGCAGGGCTTTTTGAAAGCCTTTCTCGATTACGCTTTGGCGCAAGCGCCGATCGAGAAGGACTTCGCGAATGCCCCGCGCAATATCGAAAACGTTTTCGGGATTTACGATCACGGCGGCGTCGCCGACGACTTCGGGTAGCGAGCTGACGTGCGTTGTGACCACCGGGGTACCGCAGGCCATGGCCTCCAGGGGCGGGAGTCCAAAGCCTTCGTACAAGGAAGGAAAAACGAATGCGGCCGCTGCCTGGTAGAAAACGCGAAGAGTTTCAAGCGGGACGAAGCCTAGAAATCGGACGGAGTGCTCCACACGGCTCTGAATTACGGCGTGGCGGAGTGCTGGATTTTTCGATATTTCGTCCCCTATGATGATCAGCCGTAGATTGCGGTAGTAGTCATTCTCCTGCAACTCGCCGCGCGCCACGGCAAACGCTTCGACGAGACGGGGGATGTTCTTGCGAGGATTGGTGCGGCCTGCGTAAAGCAGGAAGGGATAGTTGATCTGATAGCGGTCGAGAATGCGCTGAATGCCGGGAGCGTACTTCAGCCCGTTCTCCTCCAGGCAAGGGATCGGCGAACTGCGGTGCTCAAAGAAAGCGGGATCGGGAGCGTTGTATATCGTCCGGATGCGGGCGGAAGGAATCGCCACGAAATGCTCCAGGTCGCGCCGCGTAGCGCTCGAAACCGCAATTACGCGGTCCGCTCGCAGCAGTCCCTGCCGAAGACGAAATAGTCCGAGGCTCTCGCGCCATCCCCGGCCGGTTTCGAAGATCAGATTGCCCACGTCATGCACGGTCACGATGTACGGTCGAGGCATTGCCGCGGGCACAATATTCAAAGGGACATGATAAACGTCGGCGGCCAGGCGTTTGAGAAACATCGAGAGTCGAAACTGGGACAGAATGCCGCCATTGGTCTTCTCATAGGTAACGGTCTGAAAGTTCGGCGGCAAGGATGCGAACTCTGGGACCGGGGCAGGTGCCTGCACCAGCGTGTATTGGTTGGTGTGATCGAGTGACGCAAGCGCCCGGACGAGGTTGCGAATATATGTACCGACACCGAAGTCCCTTACTCTTCGGGCGTCGAACACGATTCGGTGCGCCATACGCGACTGCCTGTCTTCGATGAACTAGACCGCGGCCCTGGTCAGCTTCGACGCGTACAGGGGAAATTTCTCAGTGAGCACGTTGACGCGTTTGCGAACTGATGAGATCGCGGCATCTTTAGCTCCGGCGGCAATGGAGTCGAGCACTTCCGCGATCAACGTGCCGACTTCACGCATTTCGGGTTCGCCAAAGCCACGAGTGGTGACCGCCGGACTTCCCAGCCGTACACCGCTCGGGTTGAGAGGCGGGTTTGTGTCGAACGGGATGGCATTCTTGTTTACCGTGATGTAAGCCTCGTCGAGCGCTTTCTCGGCTTCTTTCCCACGGACGCCTTTTGCAAAAACGTCGACCAATATCAGGTGCGAGTCGGTGCCGCCGGATACGATGCGGCAGCCGGAATCCTTAAGAGATTCACCGAGCGCCTTTGCGTTGGCGACCACCTGCTTCTGATACTCGACAAATCGAGGCTCCATGGCTTCCTTGAAGCAGACTGCTTTCGCGGCGACGACATGAACCAGTGGTCCCCCTTGCGTGCCCGGGAACACGACCTTGTCGATGGCGGCGGCATACTTCTCGCGCGAAAGGATGAGGCCGGAACGTGGGCCGCGGAGCGTCTTGTGGGTGGTCGAAGTCACGATGTCGGCTGTATCACAAGGATTCGGGTAGATGCCGGCGGCGACGAGTCCGGAAAAATGCGCCATGTCCACGAGGAAGATGGCCTCGACGGAATCGGCGATCGCGCGGAATCTCTGAAAATCGATGATGCGCGGGTACGCGCTCGCTCCCGCGATGATCATCTTGGGTTTGTGCTCTTCGGCGAGTCGAGCGAGTTCGTCGTAATCGATCTGCTCATCTTCACGGCGCACGCCATAAGGCACGATTTTGTACGTCTTGCCGGAGAAGTTCAAGGGATGGCCGTGCGTCAAGTGACCGCCGTGCGCGAGATTCATTCCCAGGATCGTGTCACCCGGCTGGAGCACGGACGCGTACGCCGCCTGGTTGGCTTGCGAGCCGGAATGCGGCTGCACGTTGGCGTGCTCGGCGTGAAAGAGCTGTTTGGCGCGATCCCGGGCGAGATTCTCCACGATGTCGGTGAATTCGCAGCCCCCGTAGTACCGTTTGCCGGGATAACCTTCCGCGTACTTATTGGTGAAGACGCTCCCGGTAGCCTCGAGGACCGCCTCGGAAGTGAAATTCTCGCTGGCAATCAGTTCCAGGCGTGTATTTTGACGGTCCACCTCATGCTGGATAGCGTCGTAAACCTCAGGATCAACAACGGAGAGAGGCCGCGCAATGCGCTCTTGTTCGGTCATCTCTTTTCACTTTAGCGCCTTTCATCGCCGTGCGACTCTGAACCGGGGCACGAAGCCATTCAGTTGGGTGTCTATAACCCACTTGCCCGCGGATAGGAGGATACGGGCAAACCCTTGGCGCCTTGCTAAACACCATTAGACCCAATGTCTTGCCGCAATTGGAATATCGCCTGCAATCAGTTTGAACGAACCAGTTGATGGAGATCCCATGGCGACGCTTACGATGATGCGGACGGTGTGCTGCGAGGCCCATAAGCAGTGCGGCCGAAGGTGTGCGATATGTCCCAACCGCCCTGAAAACCAGGAGGCGCTCCTCAACTACAAGCAGAATGTGCGCTCTGGATTTGCCCGCCTCGCATACTCCGATTGCGAAATCAGCCGCGATGGCACGATCACCCATGCGCAACCGTCAGCCGAATCTCGTAGTTTTACGAGGTGACATCAGTTAGAATGACTGAATGCGTGGACACGAGAAAGTTCTAGAGCATCTTGGAATTGCGCTGCGGGCCGAGTTGACGGCTATCAACCAGTACTTCCTGCACGCAAAGATGAACGAGAACTGGGGATATCTACGCCTGGCGCAGCATTACCGCAAGGAATCGATCGAGGAAATGGTCCACGCGGAAAAGCTCATGACGCGGATTCTCTTTCTGGAGGGAACTCCCAACATGACCGACATCGGCCCGATCCGAATCGGCGGGGACGTGAAGGCACAGCTCAACAACGATCTGGCGCTCGAGTTGGCGGCAGTCGAGCATTTGAACAAGGCCATCAAAGACGCGCGCGAACTCGGCGATAATGCCTCGCGGGTACTCTTCGAAGAGATTCTTGTGGATGAAGAGGAACATGTTGATTACCTGGAAGGGCAAATCCACGCCCTGAACCAGGTCGGCTTCGAGAACTACCTGGCCCAGCATCTACACAAAGGCGACGAGAACTAATGGGTGGAGCAGGCCTTCAGCCTGCCTTTGGACTTCACCGAGAAAGGACAGGCGAAACCGCCTGTCCCACCTTTCAAACCCGAGTGTTTCCGTGCACGTCCTAAAGACAAAGCGGCGAGACCACTTGCATGGCCCGCCGCCTCGTTGAAATTAGTTGTGCTGAAGTCTTCTACTTGCCTTCGGTAATGCCGCCGGCTGCTCCGGGCTGCTTCGCGGCCTTCATCTTCTTGGTCTCAAGCGCCTTCTGGACCCAACCGTCAGCGACCTTAGTGTCAGCTTCGTATTGATCCTTCGTGTCGTCGAGATCGGCCTTTTCTCGGATGAGCAGGTTCATGTAGGCCATGGCATCGTCGTAGTCCTTGTCGATGTCGAGAGCGTGCTGGAGATTCTTGACGCCATCGTCGACCATAGCCATGTACTTGTCCTTAAGTTCCGCTTTGACCTTCTTGTCCTTCAGCGGGCCGGGGTCTTCCGGCTTCATGCCCATGTTGGCGCGGGCGGTCATCAGGTTGGGATACCACTTCAACCAGTCGATCACGCCCAGGCTGTAATAGGCTTCCTTGTTATTCGGATCCGCCGCGATGAGCTTCATGTACCAGTCCTTAGCCTCATCGAGCTTCTTGAACTTATCCTCGAGTTTCGGGATACCCTGCGCTTGCTGGTAGTTCAACGACGCCAGCGAGGCGAGAGCTGTCTTGTCATTGGGGTTATCCCTCAAGACGTTCAGGAACTCTTCCTTGGCGGCCTTGGCGAGTTGGTTGTTCTCCGGCGAATCTGCGCCCGGGATGTACTGCGTCATGTACGATGTCGCAAGATACAGCCGCCCGTTCGTATTTGTAGGATCGAGTTGAACGGCGGTCTTAAACTGTTCGACGGCCTCGGCATAGCGGGCATTGCGATAAGCTTGCACGCCCCTGTTGAGGTGATCGCGTGACTGTAACTTCGCGCATCCGGCGCTTAACAGAACGAGCGCGCCCAAGCCTGCGGTAGCAATGATTCTCGTCATAATTTTGAAAATCCGTCCATCCAGAATTATCCGCCGTGGGGCAGGCGCAGACCCCGCGGGTCTCGCGTCGCGCCCCACAACGCAAATATTATTGGCCCGCTTCCACCTTGGGAGTCATGAGGCCGATTTTGTCTATACCCGAGCCTTTCGCGATATCGATGGCATTCGCGATCTCCCGGTATTCGAGGTCAGGATCACCCTTCACGAACACGATACGCTCAGCACGGGTCTTAAAGATCTCTTCGAGCCTGGTGCCAAGGTGAGCCACATCCGTGTTCTCATTGTTCAACTGCATACTGTGGTCTTTGTTGATGATGATGACCACGGTACGGTCGTTGGGGTCCTGCGGCTTGTTCTTATCCGGCGGTTCCGGGGCGATAGCTTCGAGGCCGTGCGGAGTCAGTGGCGTGATGACCATGAAAATGATCAGCAGCACGAGCAGCACGTCGATCAGAGGAGTGACGTTGATATCCGCCTTAGCTCCACCACCGTGACCACCCACATTCATCGACATAGTAAATTACTCCTTTATCGAAATTCCTTAGCCTGCCTTATTGGGCGTCGTTGCTGGAGGCGGGTTCTGCGGCTGGCCGGACTGCGGTATCTGCTCTGTCAGCAGACCGATATCCTGCACGCCAGCGGCGCGAAGGTTGTCTACGACATCCTCGACCTTCTCATAACGAGCGCGGGCATCCGCCTTGATGTAGACGGTCTTGTCCAACTTGTTCGCGATCAGATCCTTGACTTTGTTCGGGAGGTCGTCAGCAGGCATCTGGACATTTCCGGGACTCAGAACGACACGTCCGTCGCGCGTCACGCAAATCATGACGGCGTCTTCCTTGTCGGCCGCTTGCATCGCAATCGGGTTTTTGGTCTTCACCATGTCGACGCTGACGCCCTTGGTGAGCATGGGCGTGATGACCATGAAAATGATCAGCAGCACGAGCATGACGTCCACCATGGGGGTGACGTTGATGTCGGCTACGGGAGGCGGCGCCTTTTTCTTTTCCATGAAATTCTCCTTTAGGTTCGGGCTGGGCCGGGAAATTCCCGGCCCAAGGCCCGCGACCCAATTCAACTCGCTAAAGCCCTTCGCTTACTTCGCTGCGCCGGCGCGCTGCGACTTCTTCAGGAAGTAGTCGATCAACTCCGAACTGGAATTGCCCATCTCAACGTCGAACGCGTCAATGCGGTTCGTGAAGTAGTTGAACATCCAGACGGCGGGAATAGCCACAAACAGACCGACGGCGGTGGTAACCAGCGCTTCCGAAATACCGCCGGCGACCGCGGCCAGACCGGTGGACTTTTCCGTCGAAATGCCCTTGAACGCGTTGATGATGCCGAGCACCGTTCCGAACAGTCCCACGAAGGGGGCGGTGGAACCGATCGTCGCGAGGCTGCTGACACCGCGCTTCAATTCGGCGTGTACGATGGCTTCGGCGCGTTCCAGCGCGCGTTTCGAGGCTTCGATCTCTTCACCGGGAATCTCGGAGCTGAGCTGATGGGCTCGGAATTCCTGCAGACCGGCGACGACAACCTTGGCCAAGTGGCTCTTGTTATAACGGTCGGCGATCTTGACCGCTTCATCGAGCTTGCCTTCACGGAGAGCGCCGGCAACCGCCGGGGCAAACTGCCGCGACTGTTTGCGAGCACCGTTGTAGGCCAACAGACGATCGATCATGACACCGATGGACCAGGCGGACATGAGGAACAAAATGATGACGACGGCCCGGGCAGGCCAGCTCATATTGCCCCACATAGCGCGCGGGTCAAAACTGACTCCCTGCTCCTGTAGGAACAGGAAACCCCAAACTTGCAACTGTAGCAACATTGTTTCGTTTCTCCTGCGAGTTGAATTTAAACCAAAAAACTGACTTATACCCTACTGCTGTAGAACAGGCTGGAGCTTGTTCTACTGACTGAGTGTGAAGTTCACATCAATCTGCGTAATAACCTCGACGGGTTCGCCGTTCAGCAAAGTGGGCTTGTATTGCCACTGCACAACGGCTTGTTTCGCAGCTTCGACCAGCAGCGGGTGCCCGCTGACGAGCTGAAGATTCTGAATCGTACCGTCCTTGCCGATGATGGCCGTGAAGCGCACGGTTCCTTGAACGCGTGCCTGTTTGGCGAGCGGCGGATAGGTCGGCATGATCTTACGGATCAGGTTGGCGGCTTGCACGTTGCCACCAACGCGGATGCGCTGCGGAGCCGCAACTTTCGGCTTCTCGGGCGGAGGGGGAGGCGGAGCGGCCGACGGTACGGCACCAAGAATGCCGCCCAGGACACCACCGGAAGCGCCTGGAACGCCACCCGGGACACCACCGGGAACGCCGGCGGTGGGTGGAGGCAGATCCTCTTCCTTGATCATCGCGATGTCTTTCGGAATTTGCTTCGGCGCCATTAGTTTGCCGGCGTCGAACTGCCGCGGGATGACCTTTACGACCTTAGGAGCAGCCGGCGGCGGCGGGGGCGGAGGCGGAGGCGGCGGAGGAGGCGCGACGAGGAAGCTGGTTAACTGCGCTCTCGGCAATGTATCAGTGTAGATAAGCGGGATCAGCACCAGGACGCCAATCACTACGACCTGGGTGAGGAAAGAGACGGCAACGGCCCACGGTTTCCTAGTCTTGCCGGACGCTTCTACGAAAGTCTGTTCAAACATAAGGTTTACCTTCCCAAAGCGGGTTAATTAAAAACCGTGGCGAGTTTTCCCTTCCCCACGGCCCTACTTCACTTTTGCGGCCCCCCGGCGTACGTTGCTTTCGCGAACGGGCGCCACAGGAACCGGCGCCGGTTTCCGCTTCTTCCGGCTCTCAATGAAATCCTGCCAGAAGATCAGAATCGGACTTGCTACGAAGATCGAAGAATACGTTCCAACGATGATGCCGCAAACCAACGCAAAGGAGAACCCGTTCAACACCGTTCCGCCAAACAGGAACAACGCCAGCGCGGTCAGTAAAGTGAGCCCTGATGTCAGGACGGTTCTGCTCAACGTCTGGTTAACACTCTTGTTTATCACAGATTCGAGCGGTTCGCGACGGAGAATTTTCAAATTTTCCCGAATTCTATCAAACACCACGATGGTGTCGTTCATGGAGTAGCCGACCAGGGTCAGAAGCGCGGCCACGACAGTCAACGAGATCTCTTTGCCGAAGATCGAGAACAGGCCGATCGTGATGATGGTGTCGTGAAACACCGCCACCACGGCGGCTACACCATAAATCCATTCGAACCGGAATGCGATGTAGACAAGCATCCCACCCAGGGCGTACAGGACGGCCATCAGGGCTTTGTGCTGCAGGTCGGCGCCCACTTTAGGGCCAACCATCTCTCGCCCCAGAATCGTAAACGGGGCGGCGTAGCATTCCTGCTTCATAACATTCAGAACCTGCGGCGTCACACCGGGCACATTTCTCATCTCATCGATGTTGCGCACCAGACCGCCGTGGCTCTTAACGTAATCCATAATTGATGAACTCAGTTGAGCGATTTGCTGATCGTTCATCGAAACGCCGGCCCGTTGCAGTGGATCCCGCAGCCGGTCGGCAATCGCAGTGATCCCGGAATTGTTGATGTCCAGCTTTCCGCTCGACGGCTGGCCAAAGCTCTGGTCGAGGCTGGTCACAATCACTTTGATGGCCTGGTCGAGAGCCTGATCGTTTTGGACGTCCGTTCCGACCATATCTTCCGGATAGGCGCCATTTGTGATTTCCTGAACGTCGACCGGGAGCTTTCCGGCGAGCGCAGCACGTACCCTCTCGACGGGAGGACGCTGTGCAAATCGCACTCTCACGAGCGCACCGCCTTTAAAATCAATGCCGTACCTAGGGCCACCCTTTGCGATCAAACTGATAATACCGGCAACCGACAGCACCAGCGACAATCCAATGAAGGGCCACTTCTTGCCCAGGAAATCGTAGTTAGTGTTCTTGAATAATTCCATGCAGCATACAATGCCGGCATTCGATAGTGTTAGACACCGGCGTCCTCAACATTGTTCCCGACAGGCTGGTGAAAACTCAGCACAACCAGGAGTTTAGTACGTCTAGGGCGTTCGACAGAGTTAGTCCTGCTCCCAACGCCCCGCGAGCACATCAGATACTGAGAGCCTCCACGCGCTTCTTTCCGGAGAGCTCAAAATCAAAGATGGTCTTCGACACGAAGACAGCCGTGAAAACGTTGGCGATGAGGCCGATGACCAGTGTGACGGCAAAGCCCTTGACAGGACCCGTACCAAAAATAAACAGGAATAGACACGATACCACCGTAGTGACGTGCGTGTCGATGATCGTCAGAAAGGCTTTGGCAAAGCCAGTGTCGACCGCGGCAATGATAGCCTTGCCCGTTCGGAGTTCCTCGCGGATACGCTCGAAAATCAGGACGTTACTATCCACCGCCATACCA
Organism: Bryobacteraceae bacterium; assembly: GCA_035295125.1. Taxonomy (GTDB): domain Bacteria; phylum Acidobacteriota; class Terriglobia; order Bryobacterales; family Bryobacteraceae; genus JAICMB01. The sequence goes on from DATGJP010000077.1 coordinate 43,200, forward strand.
ATGGTCAGAATGATGCCCGCGATCCCGGGCAGTGTGAGCGTAGCAGTGAAATAGCTGAGAGCGGCGATCAGGATGACCGCGTTCAAGACCAGGGCGAGGGTCGCATTTATGCCGGCGCGCTTATAGTAGACCAGCATCACAAAAACCACCGCGATCAAACCTGCGGTACCGGCTTCGAAACCCTCGCGAATCGAGTCTGCCCCGAGTGACGGGCCGACCGTTCGCTCTTCGCCGTACAAAATGCTGGCGGGAAGAGATCCGGCATTGAGGTTGAGCGCGAGGTCGGAGGCTTCCTCCTGATTCGAGGCGCCCGTTATGCGGCCGCTATCGCCGATTCGCGACTGAATCGTAGGAACGCTAATGGCCTGGTTATCAACTACTATGGCCGCGCGGTTTCCGATGTTCGCCTCGGTGTAGTTGCCAAACCGCCGGGCAGCGTCCTGGTTGAGAACAAAATCGGTTTCCCAACGGCCGGCTTCTCCCTGGCTTGCGCGCGAATTGCGAATATCGGTGCCACGCACCACTGGGCTCCGCGACACCAGCCACCACGAGGGCGGCTGTCCGCCACGCACCTGCGACTGCACCAATTTGGTGTTGAGAGGAAGAATGCCGCCATGCTTGCCGAGCGCTTCCTCGCGCGAATTGAACGGCCCGTCCTTAACTTCGTCCCATTCCAGGACGGCCTGGGTCTTGAGAATTTCTTTGACGTGCGCCGGGTCATCCACGCCCGGCAACTGCACCAGCAGTTCCGTATCGTCGCGGCCGGTCGCCTGCACCGATGTTTCCGCTAGTCCCAGGCCGTTAATCTTGCGCTCGATCGTGGCCATGGTCTGCGCCATGGTCTCCTGCTTGATCTGCAAGGATTCCGTGGGCTTAATGTTCATGCGGTAGTCTGTGGCGTTGACGGGAGTCAGCACCCAGTCGGTGAAAGCGTCGTTTACGACGCGCCGGAAGTCGCCGGCTTTGGTGGCGGGAACCCCTTTGATATCAATCTCGATCTTATCGGCGGTATCCACGGAGTTCGGATCGTTGCGGCTCATTTCGCCGCCATCGATGCTGGCCTTCTTCAGTTCCTCTTTGAGGCGTTCAATTGTGGTGTCGGCCTGCGCCTTAAACGCATCCTGCAGTTGGACCTGCATGACCAGCTGGGTGCCACCCTTGAGGTCGAGCCCCAGACGAATATTGCGGCTGAAGTTCGCCTTTACGTCGTTCCACGACTTCGGAATGCCTATAACGCCGTATATGCAGGCAAGAATGATTACGACGATGAAGACTGCCTTGAAGTTAAGATTGCGTTTCATTGAAAAATACTCTTTGCCGGGCTAAGCCAGCCACACCTTAAGTCTTTTTCTCCTCTGTGACCAGGCCGGTCACGGAATTACGGGCGACCTGCAGCTTGATGTTGTCCGGTTTCACACGCAGGATCACCGTGTCGTCGGTATTGATGGTGACGATGGTGCCGACGATCCCGCCGGTGGTCAGGACGATGTTGCCGTTTTGCAGCTCCCGCAGCATTTGAGCCTGCTGCTTTTTCTGCCGTTGCATAGGCATCATCACCAGAAAATAGAAGATCCCGATGATGAGGATCAGTGGCAGGAACGCCATGATCGGATTCGAGGCCGACGCCTGCAGAATAAGTCCGAATGTGTTCATTTCACTTATGTGCTGCAACTGCCTACTTCAGACTGCCAACTTCAAGCTTGGAAAAGGGAAGAATACGACAGGAGAAGGGGCCTACCTCACCTATTGTACAGCTTCCGCACGAATAGCGTCCAGGAAAGCAGGAAATCTCCCAAGCAGTATAGCCTCTCTCATTTGGCGCATGATGTCAAGGTAGTGCTTGAGGTTGTGTAAAGTGGCCAACGTCGAATAGAGCATCTCGCCGGCCTGGTACAGATGGCGAAGGTATGCACGGGTATAGGTTCGACAGGTGTAACAGTGACAGCTCGGGTCGGGCGGCAGAGGATCGTCGCGATAACGAAGTTGCTTTATTATGACCCGACCTTGGGACGTGAACAGGTAGCCGTTACGGGCGTTGCGGGAGGGAAGCACGCAGTCCATCATGTCGATGCCACGCGCTACGTATTGCGGGAGTTCTTCCGGCATCCCGACTCCCATGACATACCTCGGCCGTTCCCGAGGGAGTAGTTGTGCCGTCAGTTCGGCCATCTCGAGACTCAACGCGCGCGGCTCGCCGACGGACAGGCCACCGATTGCGTAGCCGGGCGCGTCAAGGTCGAGGAGTTCAATGGCGCACTGGGTGCGAAGATCCCTGAACATCGAGCCTTGCACGATTGGAAAGAGGGCGTTGTTATGGTCGTCGCGTTGCCGGCAATGGGCGAAGCCTTTGTGCGCCCAGTTGATTGTGCGCTTCATGGCGTCTTTTGCCGCTTCGTGGCTGGCGGGATACTCGAGACATTCGTCGAGCACCATCATGATGTCGCTGCCGAAGGCCATCTGAGTGTCAACCGTGGATTCCGGTGTGAACATGTGGGCATCGCCGTTCAGGTGCGAGCGGAAAAGCACACCGGAGTCGGTGATTTTGCGCAGGCCGCTGAGGCTGAAGACCTGGAATCCTCCGGAGTCGGTGAGGATGGCGCGGTCCCAGGACATGAACTTGTGCAATCCGCCCATTTGGCGGATGAGGTCGGGGCCGGGACGGATGAAGAGGTGATAAGTGTTCGCGAGGATGATCTTCGCGTCGAGCTCGCCTGCGAGATCGCGCTGCGGGACGCCTTTCACCGTCGCCTGGGTTCCGACAGGCATGAACACGGGCGTCTCGATGGTCCCGTGAGCGGTGTGAAGAAGGCCGGCTCGCGCACCCGTGGCGGGGCATGTGGCCTGAATCTCGAAGTGCAACTACCAGAGTATCCTGAACGTTGGTACGCTTCCTCGTTTTGATTGCGGTCGCATTCGTAATGGGTATTGCGGCTGTTTGGGTGGTCTACCGGCGTGTCGATCGACCGATCGTACTGCCGAAACCGCGGGGGCCACATGCGGTAGGGCGCAGCGTTTTGGATTTAATCGACACACGCCGCAATCGCGAGATGATGCTCTTCCTCTGGTACCCGGCCGCGGATGGGTCTCGCGGAGCGCGGGCCGAATATGTGCCGGGGAAGTGGGGCGAGCTTTGGGCCAAGGGATTGTTTCCAATTCCGTCCCGCCGCTTGCGGGAAATCGAGGTCGCTTCTGTCGTCAACGTTCCGATGACGCCGGCCGTACATCCCCTGCTGATGCTCTCCCCCGCCATGGGACGCATTCCCGCCGATTACACGACCATTGCCGAAGATCTCGCAAGTTACGGCTACATCGTCGCGGGAGTCACCCCGACCGGCGGCGCCCGGGTTGTCGTTTTTAACAACGGCCGCACGGTTTACGGCGATGACAATATCGATTTGGAACGGCGGGCCGAAACTCAGCCGATGGTGCAGCGATGGCTTGAGGATGTTCAATTCGTACTCGACCAGCTTCTGAGCGGTACGTTTCTCGTTGACAGCAATCGCATCGGCATCTTTGGTCATTCCTTCGGCGGGGCGGTGGCCACGCACGCGGTCGCGGTCGACGCGCGATTCCGCCGCGGCGTCAATCTCGACGGGGCGCCTCAGGGTATTTTGCCGCAGCCGCTCGATCGGCCGTTTTTGTTCGTGAACGGAGCGCCTCTTCCGCCGTCGCAGCAGGCTCTGAATGACAGAATCCTCGGCGAGATACAGGGCATTTGCAAGGCGGACCGGGCGGGCTGCCGCATCGAGGATTACCCGGAGGCAGGTCACATGAATTTTTCGGATCTCGCGGTGATGCCGTCACGGTTTCCGATTCCGAGGAGCCGGATGAGCCTCACGAACATCGATGGCGTGCCGTTTCTGCGTACGACCTCGGATTTACTCAGGCGGTTCTTTGATGCGATGTAACGTCACGTACCCGGATGTGGACCTGTCGTCATGACTGTTGGTCGTGGCTGGAGCCAAGGTGGCACAGCCTTTGAAGACGCCTTCATCACTTCGAAACGCCTCCACATGCACCGGTAAAAAACCGGTGCGCAGGATGCAATCCTACCTTACGGTCCTCCAGTCTGGCTAATCGTGGAAGACTAACCTGGCTTCGGCGGGCGTCCTTCGACCCGGGCTTCAAACGCGCGAAAATAGAAACATGTGGTTGGGAGTCGGACGGTTGGGAGCCACGACCTTACTGGCGTTGGTGGCGGCTTTCCCTCAGGAGTTAAGCCCCGGCAAACTGTTGGTTGCAACCAAAGACCTCGGTGATCCAAACTTTGCGGAGTCCGTGATCCTGATTGTCAAACACGACAGCGAAGATGGTACTTTGGGCCTGATTATCAATCGCCGGACGACCGTGCCGCTGGCCCGCGTCTTCGAGGAGATCAAGGGGGCGAAGTCCGACCCCATTTACGTGGGCGGTCCCGTCGAAACAACCGGGGCCCAGGCGCTTCTGAGGTCGGCTCGTAAACCGGAGAAGGCCGAGCATGTCTTCGGCGATATTTACGCCACCGGGGACAAGGACCTGATCGAGAAATGCATCGGCGATGGCACTGAACCTACCAGGTTCCGCGTCTACATCGGATACGGCGGATGGGCGTCGGGGCAGTTGGAACATGAAATGGAGCTGGGCTCCTGGTCGGTTATTCGTGCGACGGTCGATTTTGTGTTCGATGCCGACCCCGATTCACTCTGGACGAGGCTGCGACAGAAGGCTGATATGCGGGTGGCCGGACTGAAGCCTACTTCTTCTTTTCCAGCGCGTCGATCAAGCCGTGAATCGGATTGGGGGGCTGCCCGCTTCCTGGTTTCGCCGCGTCTAGCGCTTCCTTAAGGCCGGCGCCGATTCCACCGAGCTTCATCTTTGTCATTCGAGCCGCGTCCGGCGAGAACTTCGGCTTCGAGAATGTTCCTGTAACGGTGGCCGGAACTACCAGTTCCCCTTTTTGATTCGCTAAAACCGTCGACATCCAGCCGCCCACTTTCGAGCCTCCGACACTGTCGCTGACGTTCTTTGTCAGCACGGTGTCCGTCTGTAGATTGAGCGATTGATCGGCCAGGCCCAGGGTGCCGGCGGCCGTGAGTGTTCCGCCGTCAAATACCATCGTCATGTTATCCGTGGTGCCTACACCGTCGCGGATTTGGAGTGTGCCCGCAAGCTTCGAGATGTTCGTGGAATTGTCGGTCGGGAGATTATAGCCGACAAACTTAGCGACCGAGGCGAGTTCGTTCAGGAGGTGAACGCCGGAAATTTTTCCGTTTTGCAAATCGATCTGCACCGTACCGTTGAGACCTCGCGCGAATTCCTGCCCGGCTTTCGGGGCCGCTTGGAGATCGGCACTCCCGGAGAGCGTTCCGAAGAGCACTTGATGTGCAGGCGATAAGGCGGAGAGCAGTTGGTTCGCGTCCACAGAAGAGAGCCGGAGCTGCACTGCGGAACTGGGCGGAGTCGCGCGGGTGTTGATCGTGATGCTGCCGTCCGTATGGCCCCCGAAAAACCTGGCCGTGACGGGAGAGAGCGTGACTGTGTCAGAGGAGAATTTACAGTGCGAGTTAACGTCCGTAAGAGCTACGGTGTCGTATGCGAGGCTGCCTGCCGCGATCGTTCCCGTCCCGGTCAAGTCAGCGGCAAAATGATCAAGAATCATTTTCACGGCGCTCAGCTTTAACGGCTTCCCAAGAGAGGGCGAGTTTACGGTCGACTCCGGAATGGCGACCGCCCCACTGATGACAGGCGCGTTGGCAGGTCCGCTCGCGCTCATGCTGACCGAAATCGTACCGGAGGCTGTCAGGCCTTTCTGTGAAGGCGAAGTAAGTTTCAGCAGATCCGCTATCGGGACTTCATTCATCTTCAAGGCAGCTTCGACGGAAGGAGGTGTGTCTTTGGTGCGCACCTGGCCCTGACCCGTTGCGGTCAGGCCAAGCGCTTTGATCGTAAGATTATCGAACGCCAGAACGCCACTAGTCTCGTCAGAGGAGCCGCTCGCCTGCACCGAAATATCGCCTTGCGGCATGTGAACGCGACCGTCGAGATGAAATGGCTTACCGGGAGCGTAGCCGGTTAGTGTCAAGTCGATGTGGTCGTAAACGGTGCGCGCACCGCCCTTGCTGCGGTCAGTGATTGCAAGCTGCCCATCTTCAACGCGCAGTTCGTTCAACGTGAAGTTTTCACTGGCCGGCGCGGCAGGAATTGGGGGAGCGTTTGAGAGTTTACCTGGCGTGCCTCCCAGGTCCGCGGTGTTCCACTTGCCGTCAGCACCCCGAATGAGTTCGATGGACGGATGGTCCAGCCGGATGCTGTCGACCTCGATTTGCTTATGCAGCAGAGCGGCAAGCCCGACGCGCACGTAAAGGTTCTTAGCGGCTACAAAGGGCGATTCCGATTTTGTGGCGGGCGATTCGCTGATAGCCATATCGCCGATGCGGACCGACAAGGGAAACAGATTGAGGCCCATCGCGCCCAGCTTCACGTCGCGCCGGATCCGCGCCTGTATTTTGGACTGGATCGGCGCGCGAAACTGGTTCACGTCGACGAACATCAGGGCAGCGCCCAGGAGGATGATGACTCCCAGTATCAGGCAGCCGCCGATCATCAGAAGTCTGCGCATAGCTCTTCTTCAAATCCTAGCAACCCGTGGCAGAAGTCGGGCAGGCTGAATGCCTGGCTGAATGCCCGCCCCACCTTGGCTCGCAACCTGTTGAGCCATAAAGGTGGCGCAGCAGGTTTCGCCTGCGCATGCCGCTCTCAAAGGCGTTTGCGACGGGCTGCTAGCGTGGCCGGATGAAGAATGTCTGCTTGTCAACGCCGGCCGGCACGGCGACATCGAAGAACCCGATCATCATTTCCTGCCAGCTTTGTTCTCCGTATCGCACCTCCACTGACGGATCGGGGTTGCGGGGATTGTTTGCGGAGTTGTCGAAATAACCCGCGCACAGCAGCCGCGTTCCCGCGCGCAACGTCAGGGGTTGCGCGAGACGGTAGTTGAGCTGCCATTGGAAATCGTAGTGATTCACCTTCAGGAGGATGTCGACCGCGCCATGCGGGCCATCTATTTCGTACTCAAAAGCCTTTCCGCGCAGATGCATGTGTGGGAAGAGGCTGAGTAACAGAGCATCGTTGGGCAGCGTTCCCGCGGCTTGGACGCGATAATTCGCATCGCCCGGCGGAATGACAAAGCGATCGTTGTTCAGTTGCAGCGTGATGACGGCCTTCTCCGGAGGAGACGGCGAGAACACCAGGCCGATGCGCGTGCGGTCATCCTCGGGTTTACCGGTCGTAGTGTAGTGCATCTGAAGCACAATGTCGGAACCGGCAGGGATTCTCTTCGCCATACCGGGCGTCCACTCGTTCCACGAATTGCCGGGCGTGTAGACCAGCAGCACATCGTTCTTCGTCGCGGCGAGCGACAGGCCGAACGGCACGCCCTCGGGTTGATCGCGCAACCAGTCCGAACCGGGGGGCCGGATGTACGCCACCGCATGATGGACGGCGTTGCGAGCGCTGGGCCGAATCTCGATCTTTTGCACCCATTTGTCTTGTGGGAAACGCGCCGGGATGATGGTGTATTGATATTCGACGTCGCCCTTGGCCGGCAGATGAAAGGGACGCGTCATTTCGAGCACGGCGTCGGGATGGCCGATGTTCCAGCCCACGGTCCAGTGGGGGTCGGGCGGGCGGTTTTTCGGGTCTCCTTCGACGGATCCGCTCGCAACCCAGGTTTGAATTACGTCGATTTCGTGCTGTGTCAGGGAGGGGTCGTTCGCGAAATGTCCGTAGTGGGGGTCGGCAAGCCATGGCGGCATTTTGCGCTCGACCACCGCCTCGCGAATTGCCTTCGCCCAGGGACGTGTCTGGGCGTAGGTCACGAAAGCCATCGGGGCAATCTCACCAGGGCGATGGCACACCTGGCAGTGGTCTTGAAGAATGGGGAGAACGTCGCGGTAGAACGTCAGAGGTGGCGCGGCCTGGCCAAGGCTCATGAAGGCGAGCAACAGCAGGAGGTGGTGCCGTCGGTTTCGCGTGCCTTGTGATCTGCGGCTGCGCGTATTCGACTGTGCACTTCGGACGTCTGAGGGCATTTCACGTACGTGGGAGAAGCTGTGGAAGGGTGAAGCAGGCGGTTTCGCCTGCCTTTGGAGACACAGACCCGATCTCGAGGCAACGGCCCGGAGGCTCTGGTTCATACTGCCTCCGCACCTCATCGAGAAGCAAACCCGAAAATGCCTGCCAACTTTTCCAACCGCGAGTTGCGGCTATGCTGCTCTAGAAGTTGAGGTTCCGAAAACACTTGCAACTTCCGGGTGAAATCCAAAAGCAGGCGGAACCGCCTGCTGCACCCTTCCAGACCCTGCCGCACCTCGGCGTATCCACCCGACACTACAACTCGGTTTGCGTACCGTCGACTTTGCGTCCGCTGACGACCGCGGAAAGCAGCCCAAAGCGAAACGAGAACAGCGCCGAAAACGCCGCTTTGATCGGCACTCCAAGGCCACTGAAGAAGCCGGCATACTTGCTGCAGAAGCGCGCCGCACCATGAACGCGATCCGCCTCCAGCAGCGTTAAGGCGCTGTCCGGAAAGTGGTTTTCGCGCGGCGTGTACTTGACCTTGACGCCCGGCAAAGCAATGATCTTTCTCCCGGCGCGCCGAATCTGAAAACATAGATCTACATCCGACCACGTCTCGCCGAATTTCTCGTCGAGGTAATTAAGACCACGAATGAAATACTTGCGGACCATCATCGCGGTGAAGTTAGCGCTTTCTACAGGGACCGCCTCGGCGCTCATGTCGATCTCGACGGGGTGCAGGTCGATTCCCGACGACGGTAAGCGATAAAACTGCTCGGCGCCGGTCACCGGGCAGACTACGGCGGCTTCCGAATCCGAATCGAGATAATTGGTGAGCCGGACGATCGTATCGGGCGCGACCTCCACCTCGGGTTCCACAAAAAACACCAGTTCCGCGCGCGCCGTGCGCATCGCAATGTTCAGCGCTTTGGTGCTCCCGAAGTTTCGGGGTAGCCGCAAGGGCGTGATGCCGGGAAACTCCTCGTCAATCTGCTGGCTGCCATCGCGGGAACCCTTGTCCACCACGATGATTTCTAAAGTGTCACGCTGCTTCGATTGCTCCAGCGCGGCGAGGCAACGCCGCAAAGCCTCGACATTGTTGTAAGAGGCAACGATGGCGGTAACGCGCGGCTCGGTCGCGGTCTCCTGCTGCTGCGGAACATCGCTCATGGAAACAAAATGGTAGCGCGATATAGAATCCAAAGGACGTGAAAACATAGCGCCGAGGATGGACCCAGAATTGCCGCATTTGGTTGTGAAGCCGGTTTTTACCGAGTTGTCGAGTGATATTGCTCGACACCTGCGCCAAAACGCGCTATGCAACAGAAAGCCCCCAACCGCCAATCGATTGCCTCGATCGTGGCGATCGACGACAACCCCCGTACGCTGGAGTTTTTGACCGCCGCATTGGCCCAACCAGAGCTTGAAATTCTGACGGCTACCGATGCGCACGAAGGACTCGAATTTGTCTATAAACGGCATCCGCAGATCGTCTTGACCGACCTGGTAATGCCGGGGATGAGTGGACTGGAGGTCCTCGAGGAGGTCGTAGAATTCGATCCCTCGATCGACGTGATCCTGATGACCGCGCACTACTCCACCGAATCTGCCGTGGACGCCATCAAGAAAGGTGCGACGGATTACCTCAACAAGCCGGTCCCCATTTCGGTTTTGCGCGATCGCGTGGATAAACTGCTGGAGGAGGCGCGCCGCCGGACCCGAACCCAGGAACTGGAACAGGAATTGACCGAGCAGTCGCGGCTGGAAGGAATTATCGGACGCAGCCCTCAGATGCTGGAGATGTTCTCGCGGATCCTCAGGGTAGCGCGGCATTATCAGACCGTCCTGGTGACCGGCGACACCGGCACGGGTAAGGACCTGGTGGCCCGCGCGCTACATCGGCTGAGCCCCGTCTCGTCGGGAAACTTCGTGGTGTTGAACTGCTCCGCCGTGGTGGAAACCCTGTTTGAAAGCGAGTTGTTCGGCCACGTCAGAGGGGCCTTCACGGGGGCGGATCGCGACAAGACCGGATTGTTCGAACACGCGGACGGCGGCACCCTGTTCTTGGATGAGATCGGCGACATGCCGCTGTCGACGCAGGCCAAGATGTTGAGGTCATTGCAGGATCATGAGATTCTGCGTGTGGGTTCGTTAACGCCGCGCAAGGTCAACGTGCGGGTGATCGCCGCCACGAATTCCGATTTGCGCGCTGCGACGGCTGCCCGGCGTTTCCGAGAAGACCTTTATTATCGGCTGTCGATGGTGGAGATCCACGTCCCGACCCTGGCGGAGCGCAAGGAAGATCTGCCGTTGCTGATTCATCATTTCGTGGGGAAGTTCGCTGCGCAATATGGGAAGCAGGTTCGCGGGGTGACGCGGCGCGCGCAGATTCTACTCTCGAGGTCGAGTTGGCCCGGCAACGTCCGCGAACTGGAAAATGTGCTGGGACACGCCTGCATGATGACGGTCAGCGATTGCGTGGATATCGGCGATCTGCCGGAATACATCCGCACGACATCGCGGCCGGCGCATCTTAAAGAAGTGCTTCCCATGGCCGCTTGCACGGAGAACGGCGGTGACTCGCTGAGCTCGTTAGAGGAACACGAGCGCGTTCTCATCCTGCAGGCGCTGGAGCAGACTGGAAGCAACCAGTCGCAGGCCGCGCGAATGCTGCGCATCGGGCGTGACGCCTTGCGCTACAAGATGAAGAAGTACGCGATTCTAAATTAAGGTCCACCACATAATGCGTCTGTCTTTGATATTTCTTATCGGGGCCGCCGTATGCCTCGCCCAACAAACCGCGCCGCCCGCTCTTCTTTTGGGAACGGCCTGGTATCCCGAACAATGGCCGGAATCGCGTTGGGAAGCAGACCTGGCGCTGATGCAACAGGCCGGAGTCCGCATGGTGCGCGTCGGCGAATTCGCCTGGAGCCGTATGGAGCCGAGCGAGGGCCAATACGACCTGGAGTGGCTTGACCGCGCGATCGCGGCGGCCGCCAAACATGGGATCTTCACCGTAGTTGGAACGCCCACGGCGGCGCCTCCCGCCTGGCTCACCCAGAAATATCCGGAAACACTCAGGACCTTGGAGGACGGCCACCAGGCAGAACATGGCAACCGCCAGCAATTCAATTTCGCCAACCCGAAATATCGCGAGTTCGCCCGCAAAATCGCCGAACAGATGACGAAGAAATTCGGCCACAATTCGTACGTGCTGGGTTGGCAGATCGACAACGAGTATGCTGACGAATCCTATGATTCCGCTACGAAGACACAGTTCCAGCGGTGGCTGAAGGCGCGCTACGGAACCCTCGAGAACCTGAACGCCCGCTGGACGACGTCCTATTGGAGCCAAACGTACTCCGACTGGAGCCAGATTCCGATCGAGACGCGCTACGGCAATCCGGGACTGCTGCTGAGTTGGAAACGTTTCGTCAGCGATACCTGGCGCAGTTATCAGAAAAATCAGTTGGACGTGATACGCGCAAACGCCGAGCCGCGCCAGTTCATCACCACGAATACTATGGGCTGGTTCAGCGGATTCGATCACTACACTGTTCTTCAGGATCTCGACATCGCGGCCTGGGACAACTATGTGGGCACGGGCCACCTCGATCCCGCGGCGAACGGCGCCGTACACGACCTCACGCGCGGACTGCTGCGCAAAAATTTCTGGGTGATGGAGACACAGCCGGGTGCGGTGAACTGGGCTCCGATCAATAATGCCCTGGATAAGGGTGAGGTGCGGGCGATGGCATGGCACGCGATCGGCCATGGGGCCGACACGGTGAGCTATTGGCAGTGGCGTAGCGCGTTAAACGGCCAGGAGGAGTATCACGGTACCATCGTCGGAGCCGACGGGACGCCGGTCCCGCTGTTTACCGAAATCGCTCAACTCGGCCAGGAATTTGCCAAGGCAAGCGCGGCGCTCGCTGGGACAACGGTGAAGTCGGAGGTCGCGATTCTGCATTCGTATGACAGCCGCTGGGCCATTGGGTGGCAGAAGCACAATTCCGAGTACGACCCGATTGCCGAGATCGTGAGTTACTACGGTCCGCTGCGCGCGATCAGCCAATCGATAGATGTCGTTTCGCCAGTGGCTCCGCTGGGCCAATACAAGCTGGTGGTAGCGCCGGGCCTGAATGTCCTCTCCGATGCGGCCGCGAAGAACCTGATGGACTACGTGCACAATGGCGGCCATCTCGTGCTTGGGCAGCGATCGGCGATGAAGGATGACGACAATGGCTTGCAGACCGAACGGCAGCCCGGACCGCTTACAGCGCTGCTCGGGGGTCGCGTGGAGCAATACTATGCGCTGACGGAGCCGGTGCCCATCGAGGGAAAATTCGGCGCGGGGCAATCGAAGCTCTGGGCCGAGCTTTTGAGCGCGAAGGACAACGGCGCCGATGTGCTGGAGCGCTACGGCAAGAGCAATGGCTGGCTCGACGGCCAACCGGCCGCGATCACACGTGCGGTTGGCAAAGGCCGGATCACGTATATCGGCGCATGGCTCGACCCGAAGGCGATGGCCGCCGCCGCGAAGTGGATGACGGATGTCAGCGGCGTGAAGCCGGCTTTCGGCTCCGTGCCGGCGGGCATAGACGTATATCCTCGCTCGGGCGAGCGTGGCAAGGTGTTCATCCTGGTCAATTTCTCAAAGGCTGAGCAGACCGTCAGTCTGCCTGCTGAGATGCAGGACGTGCTCCAGGGGGGTGCAAAGCGATCGGTCCGGCTGCCGGTTTATGGAGTTGCGGTGCTGTCACTGGCTCCGTAAAGTCCGGGCCGGGTCAATTTTCACCGCGCGAAGCGCAGGCGGCAGCACCGCCACGACCGCCGCTCCGATCAATGTCAGAAGCGGGACAGCCAAGCGATCCGTGTCGGTGGGTTTCATTTCGTACAGCAGACTCTGGACGATGTTGCCACACGCGACGCCGCCCGCGAGTCCGGCGGCCAACCCAAGTACAACCACTACGAGAACGCCCGCCGTCACCAGTCCCACCACCTGGAGCGGCCGGGCGCCAAGCGCCATGCGAATTCCGATCTCGCGCTGCTGGCCGGTCACGGAATAATTGACGACGCCGTAGAGTCCGACCGCCGCCAGCATCAGCGCGACAATGGCGAAAAACCATGAGAGCGAGGCGAGCAGGCTCTCGCGCAGCATCTGCCACCGCACGAATGCGCTCTGGGCTTGAACCGTGCGAACCACAATATCCCGGCGCACTTCCGGCACGAAATGTCGCAGAACCGCGGCCAACTGTAGCGGATCGCCGCTCGTGCGAACCAGGAAGGTGGTGTGCTGCCTTTCGGCCATCGGTAAAAAGACTGCCGGCCGCATCGGCTCGCGAACATCGTAATAAACCGTATCCTCGACAAGGCCGACGATCTGTACTCCAAGGTAGCTATCCTTACCGTTGAGAATCTCCACCGATCGGCCAACCGGGTTTTGCCCGTCGAAGTAGGTTCGTGCGAAGGCCTCGTTCACGATTGCCACGGCAGCCGGCTCTTTTAATTTCGGAGGCCGGTCGCCGCGCCGGAATTCTCGTCCATTAATGAGACCGATCCCCATCGTGCTGAAAAAGCCAGGGGACACATCGAGTACATGAGCGACTCGAGCGCCGACGGCATAACCAGCCACGCGAACCGAGGTCGTTCGGCGATTGCGGCTCAGTAACGGCCATCCGGCCAGAGCGGTCGACTGGACTCCCGGTGTTTCCCGCAGGCGGTCGGCAACGCCCTGCCATACTTCCAACGGTTCCGTTTGGGTCGCTGAAGCGTCCATCACGAGAACATGTGACGGCGTGAAGCCGAGCGGACGCATAGAGAGGCGTTGGAAAGTCGAGACGAAGAGTCCGGCCACGAATTGCACCAGAACGCAGAACGCCATCTGGGTGGCCAGCAACACCTTCATCAGCCGACGCCGCGACTTTGAGTCTTCCCCGCCCTTTAACGCGCTAACCGGCTTGATGCTCGACGCCCGCAGAGCCGGCGCCAGTCCAAACAGCAGCGCGACAAGAAAGGCGAGGCCGATCGAAAACGCGAGGTCAACCCAACCGGTGGAGAGCACAATTGTTACGGGATCTTCGGGTACTCTTAACATCGCGACCACCAACGGCGCCGACCATGTGGCGAACAACACGCCCAGCACCGAGGCGATTCCCGCGATCAGCATGCTTTCAACCAGCACCAACTGAATCAGTCGCCAGTGCCCGGCGCCGATCGACACTCGCAACGCCAGTTCCCGCTCGCGCGCCGCCGCTTGCGCCGTCATCAGATTGCCAAGATTAATGCAGGCGACCAAAAGAACCAAAATCACAAGCACGATGAGGATGACGAGCGGCCGGCGGTACTCCTTCTGAAAATCCGATGCTCCCGACCCCGCCGGATGGAAGACCAGCTTCTCATTCAAATAGGCATCAACTACTGCCTTAGGAGTGTCGGAGTGAAAGTCTTTTACTCGCGCCAGGTGCTGTTGAGTGAACACAGCCTCCAACGGCTGCCGAATCTGCTCCGATGAGAATCCTATAGGCGGATGCACCCAGATTCGAAACCACTCCCACCCGGGAGACTCGATCGCTTCGGCATACATCATCGCCGGAACGAAGATGTCCGTGATCGTACCGGGCTCCGTTCCCACGAAGCCCTTGGGCGCTACCCCGACGACTTCGTATCGATCCTTTCCCAGGCGCAAGGTCGAGCCGAGAACTTTTGGATCGCGACCGAAGCGGCGGCTCCAGAAGTCGTAGCTCAAAATCGCCAGCGGATGAGCCCCGGGCGTCACGTCGTCGTTGGGAGTAAGAAGCCGCCCTAATGCTGGTTGCAGCCCGAATACCGGGAATAGGTTGCCGGAGACGTATTGAAGATAGATTTTCTCAATGTCCGGGCCAGCGCCTAACACGGCGTCGTGCTGGTGTGCGATGCCGACCACCATCAGGTCCGCCCGGTCGGCCACGGCTTGCCGGTATTGCCGGAAGGTCGGGTAATCGAATTCATCGGACTCGACAGGATGGCCCTCGGCGTCGAAAGACAAGGTCGTGAAGTAGAAGAGCCGCTCCGCATCGGCGACCGGCAACCGGCGCAACAGCGCGGCATTCACAAGCCGATATGCGGCCGTTGTTGAGCCGATCGCCAGCGCCAGTGAGAGAATCGCAGCGGCGGCAACCACGGGACGCTTGCGCAGTTGACGCCAGCCAAATACGGTATCGGCAGCGAGCGAATCGAGCCAGGGCAGCAGCTTGATATCACGGCTGCGCTCGCGGTACTGCAGCGCGTTGCCGAAGGCTTTTCGGGCATCGGCCGCGGAACGGCCGTGCTCAGTCGCCTCCTCGATGTGCGACGCCATTTCCTCTGCGAGTTCG
The DNA here is from genome assembly GCA_035295125.1 of Bryobacteraceae bacterium. Lineage (GTDB taxonomy): Bacteria > Acidobacteriota > Terriglobia > Bryobacterales > Bryobacteraceae > JAICMB01. The sequence continues at coordinate 58,610 of DATGJP010000077.1, forward strand.
CTGTCGAGACGGTCCCGCCGAAACAAGTTCTTAAGCCGATTGGTCCACGCCATGAGCCACCTCAGTCGTTTCGGAGAGTCGCGACCGGGTCGATGCTTACCGCCCGGAGAACCGAGGGCAGTGCGGCCAGCAGCGCCGCCGCGACAATCGCGAGGAACGGAAGAGCGATCATGCCGGCATCCGTGGACTTCACACCGTAGAGAAGCGTTCGCAAATAGCGCGACGATCCCTCACCCAAGGCGAGGCCCAGCAACGCCCCGAGCGCCACCATGGAGAATGCTTCGAAGACGACCCGACGCACGATGTCGCCCGCTCGAGCGCCGATGGCGATCCGGATTCCAATTTCCCGCCGCCGCTCGACAACCGAATAGTCGAGCACACCGTAGAGGCCGACGCCCGCAAGCAGAACCGCAACGATGGCGAAGAACAGCGCCAGGGTGGAAAGCATACGTTCGCGAATCGTATGTTGCCGCACCAGTTCTTCCTGGGTTCGGATCAGGCTGACACGAAATGCGGGATGGGCGCGGGCCACCTCTTTGCTTAACGCCGAAGCAAGCGCGAGTGGATTTTCGCTCACAGTGCGCACGATCAGCGTGGCGCCATCCCTGGCCTTCATAGGAACATATGCCACCGGAGGGATCGGCCCGCGGATGCCGCCGTATCGCGCATCGCGGACCACACCCACGACGTCGAACTGTGCCTTCTCGTGAGCCTTAACGAACGTCTTCCCGACCGGATTCGCGCCATGAAAGAAACGCCTCGCAAACGCTTCGTTGACGATCGCAACGACGGGGAAATTGTCCCCCGCTCGGAAATCCCTCCCGTCGACGAATGGGATCGTCATGGTCTCCATCCACCCCGGCGAGACAGAGAGGAAGTTCGCCTCGCTTTCGTCAGCCGATCCTCCATCTACCGAAATGGCATCGTTCCAGCCAATGCCGCTCAGCAGCGGCCAACTCGACAACGCGGCGGACTCGACTCCCGTCGCCGACCGCATGTGTTGCAGAAGTTGATCCCAAGCGGCTGCCGGCTGCGGCTTCTCCGCTGCAATCTCGAGAGTGAGAAGTCGATCGGAGGAAAACCCCATAGCCTGATGGGACAAATGCTGGAAAGTTGCTGCGAACAAAGCAGCCACGAACAGCACCAGAAAACAAAACGTCACTTGAACGGCAATCAGTGCTCTAAGCAGCCGCCGGCGCGAATGGGGCTTCTCGCCGCCTTTCAGGGCCGTCATCGGCTTGACGGCCGAGGCTCGTAGTGCAGGCGCCAGGCCGAATAGAATCGTGGCCCCCACTGCAATCGCAGCTCCAAACCCCAGCACTCGCCAATCGGCGGGAAGCACGAGCCGGATGGGATTCCCGGGTGGATTGATCATTTGGACCACGAAGGGCGCCGACCATGCGGCGAAGAGCGCTCCCACGCCCGCCGCCAGCATGCCGAGCCATGTGCTTTCGACCATCATCAGTTGCAGCAGCCGCCAGCGTCCCGCACCGATGGAAAGCCGCAAGGCCATTTCACGGGCGCGCGCCGAGGATTGCGCCGCCATCAAATTGGCCACATTGGCGCAAGCGATGAGAAGCACCAGTGCAACCAGGATGGCCAGTGCCGTGAGCGGCACCCTGTAATTGCGCTGCACCTCGGAGATGCCGGCGCTCGATGGTTCAAACTCCAGCCTCTCGCGCAGGATTCGATCAGACCATTTCTTTGGTTCGCCTTGAATTTCTCGTAGCCGTTCCTGAACATTCGCCTGGTAGACGACCCTCAGTTTCTCGATTGCTGCCTGAAAAGAAGCGCCTGGCCTGACGCTCAACCAAACACGAATCCAAGTCCAATCGGCATGCCGGACGCCCGCGTGCATCGCGGTTGGGAGGAAAATGTCGGTCACGGTTCCGGGCTCGGTGCCCGTGAAACCCTTGGCCGCAACCCCGATGACCTCGAAGACATTGGGCTGTTCCGAAGTCATCCACATCGGGTCGTTACTCATCCGGAAAGTGCGCCCAATCACGCGCGGATCCTGGTGGAAGCGCCTGCTCCAATAGTCGTGTGAGAGTACCGCGTAAGGATGTCCCCCAGGCTTTTCGTCATCGGAGGCGGTAAACAGGCGGCCGGCGGCAGGCAGGAGCCCGAAGGAGCCGAACATCGTGCCGGAGACATACTGTATGGCGGCCTTTTCCGTGTCCTCACTGGGGCCGTAGCTGAGATCCTTGCGATCAGCCTGGGAGATGGCGATGACGTCAGCTTCGTCTTTCACCGCATCACGCATCCGGACGAACAAGGGGTAGCGGAAGCTCTCGTTCGTGTCGGCGTCGACCTTACGAGCGAGAACGTAGAGCCGCTCGGGGTGAGCCACGGGCAGCGGACGCAACAGAAGCGCGTCAATCAGCCGGAAAGCGGAAGTGCACGCTCCGATCGCAAGGCCGAGCGACAGGACGGCCGCGGCTGATGCCGTTTTCTTTTTGTTCAGTTGGCGCCAGCCGACCTTGATGTCGGCTCGAAGAGAATCGAGCCAGGGGATGAGCTTGATGTCGCGGCTGTCCTCACGAAGCCGCGTGGGATGGCCCAACGCACGCCGGGCCTCGCCGGGGTCGCGGCCGTCCCGGATCGCGTCCGCGACATGGGCTTCGAGTTCCTCGTCAAGGTCGCGGTTCAAACGATCGCCGCGGAAGACGTTGACCAGACGCGACCAAGTTGACATATCATGCCATCCTTAGAACCCGATTCACCGCCGAGGATACGGCCTGCCACCGGGATTCTTCTGCCGCGAGTTGTTTTTTCCCGGCTGGCGTTAGATCGTAGATGCGTGCACGGCGGCCGGTGTCTTTGATGATCCATTCGGCCTTGATCCAACCCGCTTCTTCCATGCGATGCAGGGCCGGGTAGAGGGAGCCTTCTTCGACGCGCAGCACATCTTCCGAGATCTCCTGAATCGCGGCCATGATCGCGTAGCCGTGGAGCTGGGGGCGGCGCGAGAGGATTTTCAGAACCAGCAGGTCGAGCGAACCTTGGAGCGATTCCGTTTTTGCCATACTCAGGCCTCTTAGTATATAGACATCTTAGCTTCTTGTAAAGAGGAGATTGGGGGGCTAGCGGACGCATGCCAGGCGACTTCGCCTGCTTCGCTATCAACATGTCTGCAACCAACGGAAACCTCGGGTTGAAAAAGGTGGGACAAACGGTTTCGCCTGTCCTTTCTCGGTGAGTCCAAAGGCAGTCTGAATGCCTGCTGAACCCTTCCACATGCTCTCTCCGAATGCTAAGAAACAAAGGCTCGTAATTGCGTGCGCCGGAGGCCGCTAAAATATGGTGGTGCCCAGCAGTCGCGCACTTGGCTTGTGGTTCGCGGCGGTGCAATTTGGGGCGTTCAGCTCCGCGCAGACTCTCACACTAAATGACGCCCTGGAGCGAACGCTCGCTTTCGGTCAAACGGACGAGCTTCAGATTGCGGCACATACAAACGAGTATCTGCGTGTCTCAATTGAAGGCCACGGGATGCTTGTGCACGTCGCGGTAAAGGATCCTCACAACCGCGTAATCGCTGAGCGTACCCGAACCGGAGGACTTCGCGACGCGATGACATGGGCTGCCGTTGCCGATGCGGCCGGATCTTACAGTGTGGAGATCGTCTCGCGAGAGACAGCAGGCGCTCCAAGGGCCTATTCGATTACCCTCACCGATCAGCGCCAGGCAGAAGACATTGACAGGCTCGCCGCCCAGGCCGACTCTGCTTTAGCCGAGGGTGAGGAGAAGCAACAAGCCGGAGAAGGCCGTAAAGCGATCGACAGCTTTGAGCGGTCGATTCACATGGCGCAGGATGCCCGCGACGCTGCTCTGGAGGCTGAAGCCTGTTATCAACTGGCGCAAGCTCAATTCTCCGCGGGGAACCTCTTGGAGGCGACCTCGCGATTCGAACAAGCGAAGGCAAGCTGCCATAACCGGCACGATGCCGGCAACGAGTCCCGCGCGCTTCGCGGACTGGGCAAACTTTACGGCGATACCCAACAGGCACCGAAAGCAATCGACTGCCTGGAGCGTGCGCGTTCGCTCGCGGAATCGACGGGGGACCTGGCGGGGGAAGCCGAGGCACTCCGGGAACTCGGCTCAGTGGCAGGTTCCCGCACCGATTTTCCGAAAGCCGGCGAATTCTTCGATCGTGGTCTTGCGCTGGCCCGCCGCGCGGGCGACCGCCGTACAGAGGCAGATCTCCTTAACATGCTCGGGGTGCTCGATCAAGCCATCGGCAAGGAAGCCGAAACGCTCTCGAATTTTCAGGCAGGGCTGACGATTCGGCGCGTAATCGGCGACCGCGCCGGGGTAGCGCAGAGCACGAACAATTTGGGCGCCTATCACCGTAACCTCGGAGAGGCCCGCACGGCTATCGGATATTACGAAGAGTCTTTGAAGATGCGCAAACAACTGGCGAACCCGGTTGGGATCGGCAACGCGCTGGAGAATCTTGCGGTCGCGAACGGAGATCTGGGCAATTTTGAGAAAGCTTTGGATCTGTCACTCCAAGCCGCCGAACTGTTCCGTTCGAGTCAGGCGCATCGGGGCGAGATGTTTGCTCTCACGAATCTCGGCGACACGTGCAGCCGCATGGGTGAGCAGGAAAAGGCTCTTGACTTTTACACGCGCGCGCTCGAAATAGCCAGAACGACCGGGGATCGGCGCGGTGAGGCCCTTGCGCTGTTCGGCGCAGGATCAATCCATGCCTCGCGCAGGCATTTCGAGCTGGCCTCCAGTGCCTTTTCTGAATCGCTTCGCATCAGCAGGGAAGCCAGCCTTCAGCACGAGATGACGCTCGCACTTCTCGCATTGGCGGACGTGGCAAATCAGCAGCGCGATACGACGGCGGCGATCGCCAGTGCTCGCGAAGCGCTGGAACTGTGTCGTGCCCATGAATACCGCAGGGAGGAAGCGCGCGCTCGCTCGCTCCTCGGCAGCGCGCTGTTGGATACAGACCCGAAGCAGGGGAACGAAATGCTGCGCCAGGCACTTGCCATTCAACAGGAAATCGCCGATCCCGACCAGGAGGCGCTCACTCGCAGCCGACTCGCGGAGTGCGCGGAACGTTCCGGCGACTTAGTTGCAGCACGCGATCAGTCATTGAAGGCGCTTAAGCTTCTCGAATCCGTGCGGCGGAACGCGCCGCCGGAGGGACCGCGGATTTCATTCCAGGCTTACAAGCGGCCCTTTTACCAGCAAGCGGTCGATATTTTCATGGCTCTCGATCGTCAGCAGCCCCATGCCGAATTCGATGTTCAAGCCTTTGAGGTCAGTGAGAGATTCCGGGCGCGAGCGCTATTAGATCAGCTTGCCGAAAGCAAGGACCTGTACAGCCACGAAGCCGATCCGGAGTTGGCGGGGGAGGCATCGCGGACCTTGGAGTTGTTGGACAACAAGGCCTCTCGTCTCACGCGCGTGCTCAGCGGGCGCCACACCGAAACGCAGGCTGCGGCGGCACGGCGCGCGCTCGATGAGATGGAGGTTCGTTTCGATGGCATTCGATCGCGAATCAGGTCCACATGCGCAGCATGTTCGGCCAATCCACAGTTGCTTTCGCCCGCGGAGCTTCAGGCGCAGTTCTTGGACAAAGACAGCGTCGTGCTGGAGTACATGCTTGGCGCGAAGCGGAGCTTTCTCTGGACGATTACAAAATCGATGTTCCGCAGCTACGAACTTCCGGCGCGGGGAGAAATTGAAGAACTCGTGCGCCCAGCGCATGCCGCTCTAACCGAACCCGCAAACGTCATTTCCGGCGAATCTCCCGAAGCGCGGCAGAATCGAATCGACCGCTCGCGGCAGGAGTTTGAACGTGCCGCTGCCGCGTTGTCGCGTGTAGTGCTTCCGCCGGGTTTCGATCGAAATACTAAGAAAGTCCTGATTGTCGTTGATGGACCGCTCTATTCGATTCCCTTCTCCGTTCTCCTTGCCCGCGGCACCGAAGTTTCCACACTTCCCTCGGCATCGAGTTTGGCTTATCTGGGCCGAAAGCACGAATCCACGGGGATCGCTCTGTTCGCTGACCCTTTGTACCCGGCCGGAAGTGCGACCCTCCCGCGACTAAGGCTGGCGCGTGAAGAGGCGTTGCGCATCGGGGGCATGACTGCCGGCAGGAAGAAACTGGAGTTCGGAGCGGATGCCAGCAGGGCTGCGGCTTCCGATCCATCCCTCGACAACTACGCCATTCTGCACTTCGCGGCGCATGCCCTAATTGACGACCAACGGCCGGAACTCTCGGGCATCGCCTTGTCCGACGGATTGTTCAGTTTGCACGATATCGATCAGCTTTCGATTCATGCACGGCTAGTCGTGCTCAGCGCCTGCCGCACCGCGGCGGGCAAGCCCGCGGAAGGGGAGGGCCCGATCAGTCTCGCGCGCGCTTTTCTCTATGCTGGGGCAGGCGGCGTCGTCGCGAGCCTGTGGGATGTGAACGATCGCGCCACGGAAGTGTTCATGACGCGGTTTTATGAGGGGCTTTTTCGCCGGGGTTTATCGGCCGCCGCAGCCCTTGGTTTTGCCCGGGAGTCGATGATGGCCGATTCGGCCTGGAGCCATCCTTACTACTGGGCCGGTTTCGTGCTGATCGGAGATTCGGCAGCAATTTCTATGCGGCACGGATAAGAGCCGAGCAGTTCTCGTTGGACACCTTGAATTCCGTATAGAAGGAATTCGTATGTGCCCGCCGTGATGTCTCCCGCCGGCAGCCAGACGGTCACCGCTCCATTTGCTCCCCGTGCCAGCGATTGCTGACTCCAGATTCGACCTCGGCCCAAGGATTCCACTTCGACCGAATACCCAGCGCAAATCTCACTGGTGGCCAGATCGACCCGAAGGAATATCTTCTTTGGGGACAAAGCGATTGCCGGGACCTGCTCGTTGCCACGCTTGAGCTGAGGAAACAACGAGACAAGGGCGACTTCAGGCGCGGCGCCGGGGCGTTGTTCCTGGGAAGTGGACTGCAGGCGCGCGACATCCCTCCGCAGCCTCAGGTTTTGGATGCCCAACCACATCAATCCTGCAGCGCAGGCCGCCGCCAGACACGCCGCCGCGGTCAACCAGCCAAGGCGCCTGGGAACAAGGGTGGCTGTACGCGATACCGGCGACTCGCTTTGCTCGCGCAGTTCGCGTTGCGCCAAGGCCCGAGCCAGTGCAAGTTTCGCGCGATTCCGTGACGAGCCCAGCAGTCGCTCCTCAACCAGCCGTTTCTCAGCGACATCCAGTTCGCCGCGCGCATAGGCATCAATCAGATCGTTCAGCGAGTCCTGAAGGTCCTCGTAAACCTGTTGGCTTTCGAAAAAAACTTCCTCAACCTCCCGGCGCGCCGGTTCTGCCATCGTGCCAAGAAGAAACGATCGCATGCGCTCATCACTCGCCGGCATTATTCCACCCTCACACGCTTTTCGATCGAACGCAACGCTTGACGCAGGACTCCAGATTGTCCCTGAGACGCAACGCGCGATTGCGGAGCGCGGCCCCATCGATTCCCAAACGAATTGCCAGCCGCCTGCGGTTTTCGATCCTGGCGTGATGATCTCCGGAATAGTATGCGAGAATCAGTGCGCTGCTTTCTGCCGGTAGTTTCTCCAAACAGCCATCAAGGCATGCCAGCGAGGGCTCGTTGGGGGAGGGATTCCCGCCCGAGATCCGAACAAATTCACGCATCCTGCCATCTACCGTGATCTCCTTGTGACGCGTTTCGAGCGCGACCAGACGGGCGACGCCGAGGGCATAGGCGCCCGGCCGAACGACTTCTTCGCCTTGATTGAGGCGTCGTGCCATCCGATCGAGCACCTCGTCGGCAAGTTCTTCGGGCTGGGCGAGTCGCTCGAACTCGAAATAGCTCACGAGCTTATCGTGCAGTAGAAGGTATTGTTCGGCGGCTTCGGCGGGTTCCGGATGCAAATGCCGCAGAAGACCATCGAGCGCCCGCTGGTTCAGAGCATTCTCACCATTACGTTTCGGCACTTCTCAACACTCAGTATAGGAGCTTCCGCACGTGAGGGAACCATGGGTTTAATCGGTCGATGCCAGTCCGGATTGCGGCGCGCTGTCTGTCTGGGTTTGCTGCAGATTTTGGCTATTGCGGGCGCTTGGGCGACTCAGAAAGTCGATGGGCCTTGCACGCCTATAGACTTCTGGATCGTCAGTGTAAGACATAAGATGAAGATCATTGGGCTTCCCCTGGCTGGTGTCAAGAAAGTAGGCAAAGCCGTTACGCCCCAGAGAACAAGGATGTACTACTACCTTTGGGTGTCGGGTCTTGACCCAAAGATCTGTTATGTAGATTTCAAGCCTTCCACCCAGACCCTGCCCGCAATGGTTCCCGCGACGGTTGGGACTGCGGCGCAGAACGGGACCGCCGCCGCTCTAATAGTTTCGGCCGACCTGAATGGTGACGGCATCCTCGACGAGATCGTCAGCAATCTCGATACTGAGATAGACATTTCTCTGGGCAACGAAGACGGAAGCTTGCAATCGCCAGTCTCGTACGATCTTCGCACCGAGGTCTCCAGCATCGCAGTTGCGGATGTAAATGGTGATGGCAAGCCGGACGTCATAGTCACCGGGTTCGGCGATACCACCAGCTACGTATCCGTGCTGCTCGGCAATGGCGATGGAACCTTGCAGGCACCGGTCAATCTTTCGGTGGGGACGTTTCCTCAGTCGGTGGCGATCGGTGACTTCAACGGGGATGGCAAGCCCGATCTTGCGGTTGCCGCAGACGATGCACTCTATCTGCTGTTGGGCAATGGCAATGGAACGTTTCATGCGCCAGTTAGCTTATTGTCGGGGACAGGCCTGTCGGTAATCGCCGCGGATTTCAACGGTGATGGCAAACTCGATTTGGCGCTTGGGCAGTTCGCGCAGGCGTCGGGTAAAGGGACGGTCGCGGTCCTGATGGGCAACGGCAACGGAACCTTTCAAAATCCCCAGTCTACGGATGCCGGTGTGGGCAACGCGGATTTTCTGGGCTTTGGCGATTTTAACGGCGATGGCAAGCTGGACCTCGCCATCTCGCACGTAGGGACTGCAAGCATCTCGATCCGTCCGGGGAATGGCGACGGCACGTTCCGCATGGGCAACACATATTCCGCGACGAACAATCCGTTTTACCCTGGTTTCTCACTGCTCGATCTGGATGGCGATGGCAATCTAGACTTCGTGGTCAACGACGCTGACACGGGCGTAATTCTCAACATCTTCGGCAACGGCGATGGGACTTTCGACGCCCCGATCTACTATTCCGCGCCGCTCGTGAATCCGACGGCGGTGAGCTCAGTCGCCGCCGCCGACTTCAATAGCGATGGCAAACCCGATTTGGCCACTTCGGATGGTTCCATCTGGCTGGGTAACGGCAGCGGGCAGTTCACTCTCGGCTCCGCGGTCGTCCCGAGCGGAACTTTTCTCGTGGCCGGGGATTTCAACGGCGATGGGAAGCAGGATCTGGCCACGTCCTCGGGCGTCGCGCTGGGAAATGGCGACGGTTCATTCCGAAACCTCGTTCATTATGCCGACAGTCTCACGGCCGGTTACATCGTGGCGGGGGACTTCAACCGTGACGGCAAACTCGACCTGGCAGTTGCGCCGGGCAACCCGGCCGACCTGCTGACGACGGCGCCGAGCGGGCCTGTTTCGATTCTGCTCGGCAACGGCGATGGGAGCTTTCACCTGTCCGCCACGTATAACGGTGGTTCGCAGCCTTACGCCATCGCCGCAGGCGATTTCAACGGCGACGGCAAGCTCGACCTGGCGATCGCCAATTATGGGGCTGGCGGTACATTGGGGTCCGATGCCGGCGGAATTTCTATCCTGCTCGGTAACGGCGATGGAACCTTTACCGCGGGTGCCTCGTTCCAGGCCGGGAAGTATCCCGCGCACCTCGCCGCGGCGGACCTGAACGGCGACGGCAGATCGGACCTGGTGATCGCTACGACCACAAATGGGACTTCAGGGGCCATAGCGGTGTTTCTAGGCAATGGCGACGGGACTTTCCGCGGCCAGCCCCTCATCCCGACAACCACCACCAACTTTGCGCAATGGGTTGAGGTTTTCGACCCCAATGGCGACGGCAAACCGGATATTCTCGAATCGGAAAATAACGGCGTTGTGGGCTATTTCCAGGGCAACGGAGACGGCACTTTCCAGGCCGAGATTTCCTTTCCCGCGGGACCAAACCCTCTACAACTCCTCAGGGCGGACTTCAATGGCGACGGCCTACCGGATCTGGCTGTGGCCGACTATAACTTCATAGCCGGGGGCGGAGGATTCGTGGTCCTGCTCAACCAACCGCAAACGGTGCAGACCACAGCAATCACCATCCAGACCAATCCCGCCGGCCTTCAGTTCAGCCTTGACGGTACATCCTATTCAGCGCCGCAAACGCTCAATCTCTCGCAGGATATCCACACGATCTCCGCCACCACCCCGCAGACCGCTGGTACCGGAACGCAATATGCGTTCGCTTCCTGGAGTGATGGTGGGGCCCCCTCGCACATGATTACGGTGGGCACTGCGGCAGCGAGCTATACGGCGACATTCAAGATTCAGTATCAGCTCACCACGGTGGCATCGCCGGTGAACGGTGGGTCCGTTTCACCGCTGTCCGGCGGGTTCTATGACTCCGGGACGGTGGCGCCCGTTAGCGCCACGCCCGCCGCGGGCTTCCAGTTCACCAGTTGGACCGGGCCGGTCGCCAATTCATCGAGCGCTGCAACTACCGTCACGATGTCGGGTCCCGAGACGGTCACGGCAAGCTTCTCCTCCGTCGCGGGAGTCACCATCCAGACCAATCCCAGCGGGTTGCAGTTCACGGTCGATGGAGGCTCGGCGCAGACGGCGCCGCAAACGTTGACGCTTTCCACGGGAACGCACACCATCGCCGTCGCGACGACCCAGCAGGTCACGACCGGCACCCGATATAACTTCATGAGTTGGAACGATGGCGGCGCGGCTTCGCACATCATCACGGTCGGCTCGACACCCTCGACTTACACGGCAACCTTCGGCACGCAGTATCTACTCACCATCTCGGCATCGCCAGCTAACGGTGGCTCGGTAACGCCGCTGTCGGGGGGATATTACGACGCAGGGACGGCTGTGCCCATTTCGGCCACCGCGGCCAGCGGATTCGTTTTCGCAAATTGGACCGGCACTGTGGCAAGTTCGTCGAGCGCTTCGACGACGGTAACGATGGCCGCCCCGGATACGGTGACCGCGAACTTCTCCGCATTAGCCGGTATCACGATTCAGACCAGCCCGGCAGGACTACAATTCTCGGTCGATAACGGATCGCCATTGACCGCGCCTCAGGTACTGACGCTTTCGGGCGGCCAACACACCATCGCCGTCGCACAGCTTCAGACGGGGCCATCGGGCACTCAATATATGTTCACGAACTGGAGCGATGATGGAGCGGCCACTCACACCATCACGGTCACTTCCGCAGCGGCCACTTATCTCGCCTTGTTCAAAACGCAGTTTCAGTTGAGTATTTCCGCCTCTCCGGCGAACGGCGGTACGGTGAGCCCGTCCTCCGGTGGTTATTACGACCAGGGAACAGCAGTTCCGATCACCGCTACGCCGGCGGCCGGATATCAGTTCACGAGTTGGACCGGCCCTGTTGGAGCTTCCACTAACCCAGCCACCACAGTAACCATGAGCCAGCCGCGGACCGTTATCGCGAACTTCGCGTTGGCTTCGTTCACGCTCAGCCAGACCTCGGCGAGTTTGTCGGCCGCCGGTGGAACCGCGAGTGTAAACGTGATTGCCAGCATCGGGACGGCATCGTGGACCGCGGTGAGCAACGACAACTTCATCACGGTGACGTCCGGTTCGAGTGGCACTGGAAACGGCACTGTGAATTACACTGTCGCGGCCAATACCTCGGCGAATGCCCGGGCGGGCACGATGACGATCGCCGGACAGACCTTCACCGTAATGCAAGCGGGCGCCGGCCAGGTCTCGCCGCTGCGTTTCGTTCCGCTCACGCCATGCCGGATTATGGACACTCGCGGCGCGGCCGGAACATTCGGCGGACCAAGAATGGCTGGGGGGAGCACACGCACAGTTCCGATTCCGAAGAGTGGCTGTGGCATCCCGGCAAGCGCGTCGGCATATTCTTTGAACATAACCGTAGTTCCCCCCGGACCGCTGACTTATCTGTCCATCTGGCCGGCGGGACAGACTCAGCCGGTGGTTTCAACGCTGAACTCGTTCGACGGCCGCATTGTCGCGAACGCCGCAATCGTCCCGGCAGGCTCAGGCGGCGCGATTAACGTGTTTGTCAGCGATGCCAGCGACGTGATCATCGATATTAATGGTTACTTTGCGCCGCCGACCATGTCGGGGCGCCTGTCGTTCTACAGTTTGCCGCCATGCCGTGTCGCGGACACGCGAAACCCAACTGGCCCGCTCGGAGGCCCGCTCATGGCCGGCGGTTCCACGCGCAGTTTTCCGATTCCGTCGAGTTCCTGCGGCGTCCCACCCACAGCCCTGGCATATTCGTTCAACTTAACTGTGGTTCCACGCAGGCCGCTTGGCTATCTCACAACGTGGCCATCCGGTCAGCCGCAACCTCTCGTTTCGACGCTGAATTCGCCAGACGGAGAAGTGGTGGCGAACGCTGCCATCGTCCCTTCCGGTAGCAACGGGGCAATCAGCGTGTTCGTGACCGACGACACCGACGTGATCATCGACATTAACGGATACTTCGGCCCGCCGGATTCACCCGCTGCGCAGTCGCTCTACACCGTGACACCTTGCCGGGTTGCCGACACGCGCGGTGGCTTCGATGCGCCGTTCGGATCACCTGGTCTGGCAGCGAACGGATCGCGGAGTTTTCCGATACCAACCAGTGTGTGCAGCGGGATACCCGCCACCGCGCAGGCCTACTCGCTAAATGTCACGGTGGTGCCGAACGGTCCCCTGAACTATTTGACGACTTGGCCCACTGGCCAGATGCAGCCTGTGGTTTCGACACTGAACTCTCCCGCGGGCCTAGTGGTGGCGAACGCCGCAATCGTACCGTCGGGAACGGGCGGAGCGATCAGCGTTTTTGTGACGAATCCTACGAATTTGATTCTGGATATTAATGCCTATTTCGCGCCATAACTGAGTGGCAACGAATTCCTTCGCCGCCCGTCCAATTTCAGATGAGTGAGACTGTAGCGGTTGATGGATCTTCGCTAGCGCCGGAATCCATTCGGATGATGGAGTATCTGAAAGAACGCTCGGGTGAAATAACTGCACAGGGGATTTGCGAACGGATTCGAGCCGCGGCAGGTGAGTTGGAGAAGGTAGTCGCCTCGATCTCCGCGGAAGACGCGCGGCGGCGTCCTCTCGCCGGGAAATGGACCATCGCCGAAGTGGTCGATCACATCACGCAGACGCAGATCCGCGGCGCCGAGGAACTACGTCATCTCCTGGCCGGCCGCCGTCCGCCACTCCCGCCGGTCTACGAGGCCTTGAGGTCTGGCGCAGGGCAATGGGCCCCGTGGGAAATGCTCACCGCGGAGCTTCACGAGGCAAATCGGGAGATGGTTGCGGTACTCGAAAGCGCGCCGGCCGATTCGGCGCCTGCTGACGCGCCAACCGTTCGGACGGTCATGGTCGCTTTACGGAAGGTTGACGACGGATCCATGAAGCCCCAGATCTGGTTCGCGGAACTGGGATGGAAGGAATACGCTCTGCTGCAGCGGCTTCACCTGCTCGATCATCGCACCCAGGTGAAGAACCTGCGCAAGGTGCTTTCAGAAAGTAACGCGGCGGCTGGATGATGCTTGCGTTTCCGCCTTAACTTTCCCGGTGAAGTCAAAACGCAGCCTGCTACACCCTTCCACATTCGTCCAAGCCTTCACTGGCTTTCCCCATTCGGATTCGCGATCCTGGGAGATATCGCGCATTATGGCCTTTAAGCTCCTCTTCGCTCTCTGCCTCCTCGCCTGTTATTGGCCCGCACGCGCGGCGACGAAGCTCATCGTCACCGTCACCGAACAAAAGACCGGGCGCGCCATCACCGATCTGAAGGCGGCGGATTTCACGGTCCTGGACGACAAGACACCACGAACCGTGGAGTCCGCCGAAACGGCCGGCGGCGCCCTGGATATCATGTTACTGATCGACACTAGCATGGTAGGCGCCATGGTCCAGCCGCTCGCCGCCGACCTGATCGGGCAGCTCCAGCCGAAAGAGCAGATGGCGGTCGTATCCTTCCACTCCTCTGCCGATCTCATACAGGACTTTACCTCCAGCAAGCAACTTCTGAACGCCGCGGTCCAGAGCGTCAAATATGGCAACAGCCCCCGGGTGCTGGACGCGCTCTATGCCGCCCTCGACGGCGGTTTTCAATCGAGCGACTTCCGGCGGGTCGCCCTGGTGCTCACGACCGGCTTCGAAGCTCCTGGAAACATGGAAGAAAAGGACGTCGTCCGGCTGGCCCGAAAGAACGGGGTCTCCATCTTCCCGGTCTACGCGGTGGGGTCGGCGCGATCGCTTTTCGAGCGCCTGGCCCGTTACAGCGGCGGGGCCATCTTCAACGTCAGCGATATGAAAAAGGCTGGCGTCCAGAAACCCGGCGCCACCATTTTCGAAGCCATGCGCCAGCATTACGTCCTGACCATCAGCGGCAACCAGGACCCGGGCGAAAAGCTGAAAATCACCGTCAACCGCCCCGACAAGCTCAATGTTTCCGCGCTCATAACCGAGTAGCGATGACCCGCCCCGAGTTGTAACCTTTCCGCGGAAGTGCGGTAATACCATACGTGTACGAAGCACCGGACAGCAGTCTGATGCGCCGGGTTCGCGAGGGTGACCTCGGCAGCCTGGCGCTGTTATTTGAGCGCCACCATCGATCGCTTTTCAACTACTTCGTACATTTGAACGGCAATCGCGATTTAAGCGAAGACCTTGTTCAGGACGTGTTTTTTCGTATGTTGAAATACCGCCAAACCTATCAACCCGACAAATCGTTCACGGCCTGGATGTACCAGATCGCCCGCAACGCCCAGACCGACACGTCGCGGAAGCGCCGGTTTGAGGTGGAACTGGGCGACACGGATTACGGCAGTGTTCACCCTATTGACGAGCGGCTCACTCGCGATCAGCAGGTAGCGCTACTGCGCCGGGCCATTGGCCGCCTGCCGGTGGACAAGCGCGAGCTACTCATCCTGAGCCGGTATCAAAACCTGAAATACGAAGACATTGCCTCCATCCTGGGGGTCGACGTCGGGACGGTCAAGGTCCGCGTATATCGCGCGGTTCGGGCATTGGGCCAGATTTTCTTCGAGTTGGCCGGGGAGAAGACAGCATGAATTGCGAAGACGCACGGCGTAATTTCGCCGAATATTGGCACGGCACGTTGGATTCCGCCGGCATGGATGCCTTGGAGTCGCACCTCAAGGTGTGCGAGGGCTGCCGGGCCGAAGCGGATGGTTTGAAAGAGATTTGGGGCGCTCTCGGGGAGATGCCCGAAGAGCAGCCGGGAATTGGTTTGCGGTCGCGTTTCTATGCATCGCTTCGCGATTGGGAGCAGCACGAGATCGCGCGCCGGCACCGGTCCTGGTGGATGCCGCACCCCATGATTCAGATTGCAGCCGGGTTAGTCATCCTGGTGTCCGGCCTCGTCATTGGAAATCTGACCGCGCGCAATGCCGTATCGAATCCGGGGCAAGTCGCGCAACTGGAAAAAGAGGTAAACAGCATGAGGCAATTGGTAACGCTTTCACTGCTGCAGCAGCAGAACGCAAGCGATCGCTTGCGGGGGGTAACGTGGTCGTACCGGGTCGAGCAGTCGGATAGCGAAGTGCTCGCGGCGCTGCTCACAGCCGTCAATCACGATCCGAACGTTAATGTACGGCTGGCCGCGGTGGATGCGCTGCACAACTTTGCAGACAGCCCGGTGGGACGGCGCGGACTGGTGCAGGCGCTGGGAAAGCAGACGTCACCGCTGGTCCAGATCGCGATCCTGGATCAGATCGTCGATTTGCACGATAAGACGGCGTCGCCTGCGATTCAAAAGCTGGCCGAAACCGCGGAGTTGAACCCGGAAGTGAAAGAACACGCCACCTGGGCGTTGAGGCAACTGCAATGAGATGGGTTCTGGCATTGGCCGCCGCGGCCCTGACTTTGAGCGCCGCCGACTTGGAGCAGCACGAGACCATTCAAAAGACTTTCTCCGGCTCGAAGAGTATTGAAATCGACAACGTCTATGGGTCGATTCACGCGACGGGGTATAGCGGCCGTGACCTCGTGGTCGAGGCAAAGAAGACCACTATCGCCGATGACAACGAACGCGCCGCGGCGGCCGGCCGCGAGGTGAAACTGGACGTCACCGATACCGGCGGCGAGGTGAAGATGTATGTCGATGGGCCGTTTCGCTGCAATTGCGATAACCACGAGAGTTTTCGTACGCGGCATGAAATGCATGAACATGGGCACCGCGGATACAAGGTGGTCTACGACTTCGAAGTCAAGGTGCCCGCCGGCGCGGCGGTGTATCTCGGCACCATCAACGAAGGCAAGATCCTTGTGGACGGCACCTCCGGCGATTTCGACATCGAGAACATCAACGGAGGCGTGCAGATGAACGATGTATCGGGTTCAGGCCGCGTCTACGCGCTGAATGGCGGCGTACACGTGACCTTCACAAAGAATCCCGAACACAACTCCTACTTCGGCTCGTTGAACGGTGTGGTGGACGTGGCTTTTCAACCGAATCTGTCGGCCGATGTACGGGTGAAGAATTTCAATGGTGGGGTGTATACCGATTTTCAGGTGGCATCGCTTCCGGTGCTACCGGCAACCGCTGAGCATCGGGATGGCAAGTGGGTGTATCGCAGCAAAGATTTTCAGGGCTTCCGAATCGGGAACGGGGGTCCGGAGTACAAATTCGACGGTTTCAACGGAAACATACAAATCAAGAATCGAGGCAAGCAGTGAAGACTTTAAGTTTGGTGGTGTTGGGTGCGGCGTTTGCCGCTTGGGGGCAGGATGCGGGGCGTGTCAAGATCCCCTTTAGCGATCCTTCCCGTCCGAAGACTGTAAAGGTTAATTTGATCATGGGGAGCATCACGGTGAAAGGTTACGCCGGAAATGAGGTGCTCGTCGATGTGAGCGGCGATAGCGAACGCCACCGCGACCGGGGTGATGCTCCTCCGGGCATGCGTCGCATCGACGCGTTCGGTGGAGGCTTCCAGGCGGAGGAGTCGGAGAACACCGTCTCGATCACGGCGAATCCGAATCGCCACTCCGATCTGAGCATTCAGGTGCCGGTAAACACCTCTTTGAAACTCAGCACGATCAATGGCGGGTTTGTCGAAGTGGACGGAGTGAATGGCGACCTCGACGTCAACAATACGAATGGAAAAATCACGCTGACGCACGTCTCCGGCGCGGTGGTAGCTCACGCTTTGAACGGGAAGCTGATCGCGGAGCTGGATCGGGTGGATGCCGGCAAGGCGATGTCGTTCAGCTCGCTCAATGGCAATATCGACGTGACGCTTCCCGCCAGCATGAAAGCGAACGTCAAGATGCGCTCCGATAACGGTGAGATCTATAGCGATTTTGATGTGAAGGTGGATGGTTCCGCGAAGCCCGTGGTTGAGGACAATCGCTCCGAACGGGGCCGGTACCGGGTCAAGATCGATCGCACGGTGTTCGGGACGATCAACGGCGGTGGACCGGACATCCAGTTCACCACGTTCAATGGAAATATCTATATCCGCAAAGGCAAGTGAATGAGGCGTATGGACTGTGTATGCGGTAACGCAGCCTTTAGGCTGCCCATGTGCCGGCTGCAGCCGGCGGGACAGTCCTTGCACTCCACGCGCAGTTTTCGACCGGGCCTTTGGACCTCACCAGGAACGCGCAGGCGAAACCGCCTGCGCCTCCTTTCCAACTCGATCGAGCGTTTACCGTACCTCTGCATGTCGCCAAAAAGTAACTTTGTAGTCCGCCCCAAAAGGCTACACTCGTTAGAGCATGCAGAACGTTCTCGCCATCCTGCTGGCGGGTGGCGTGGGTGAACGTCTTTCACCCCTCACCCAGAACACAGCCAAGCCCGCCGTACCCTTCGGCGGGGCCTACCGCATCATCGATTTCACACTTTCCAATTGCATTAATTCCGATATTCGCCGCATCTTTATTCTGACGATGTACAAGGCGCTCGAGCTGACGCGGCATATCCGCGAAGGCTGGACGATATTCAGCGGCGAATTGAATGAGTTCATCGAAGTCATCCCTCCGATGAAGCGTGTTCACGCAGATTGGTATCTCGGCACGGCCGACGCTGTGTACCAGAACATCGAAAGCGTGGCCGTCGAGAGTCCGGATTTAACCTTGATCCTCGCGGGCGACCAGATCTACAAGATGGATTACCACGAGATGGTCGACCTGCACATACGGAGTGAGGCCGACATCACAATTGCCACCATTCAGATCCCACCGGAGGAGGCGCCTCGCTTCGGCATCGTGGATATCGATGCGGAACGCCGCGTGATCGGATTTGAGGAGAAGCCGAAGCACGGCAACCCGACGCGCTCGGTCTTTAATCGCGACATGGTTAGCGCATCCATGGGCATCTATGTGTTCAATACGAAGAAGCTCATCGAAGCCCTGGTGGAAGACGCCGCCGATCCGAATTCGTCGCACGATTTCGGAAAGGACGTGTTGCCGGCATGGATTCAACGCGCCAACATAATGGCTTACGATTTTCGCGACTTGAACCAGAAAACCGTGCGCTATTGGAGGGACGTCGGCACGCTGGATGCCTATTATGAGGCGAACATGGACCTCGTCAACGTAACGCCGGAATTTAATCTGTACGACAAGAAATGGCCGGTGCGGACCCGCCTCGTGCAGCAACCTCCCGCGAAATTTGTGTTTGCTCACGAGGGGCGTCGCATGGGTGTCGCGATGGACTCCATCGTGTCCGCTGGCTGTATCGTTTCCGGAGGGCGGGTCACGCGCAGCGTCCTGTCGCCGGGCGTGCGTGTCAACAGTTATTGCGAAGTCGACAATTGCATCCTCATGTCGAACTGCGAAATCGGGCGGTATAGCCGTCTCACACGGACCATTGTGCCCGCCGGCGTCATGATTCCGGAAAACAGCGTGATCGGTTATGACCTGGAGAAAGACCGCGACAAAGGCTACACGATCAGCGATTCAGGAGTGGTTGTGGTTCCGCCCCCGCCCGACACTATAGTCAATGGCCGCGGTCAGTAATGATCCCCGCCGGAGGTGGCGCTTCCCTGCGCCGGATTCACATACGTATCGAACCAAGCCACGATTCGGGTCAGCATATCCACCCTGTGTTTCTCCTCGCGGAAGCCGTGCGGCTCGCGAGGATACAGCACCAGTTCCGCTTTGACGCCATAACGCTTCAAAGCGCGGTATAACGCCTGGCTCTGGCCCATCGGATCGGTAGTATCGGCTTCGCCCTGCAGAATCAGCGTGGGCGTGCGAGCGTTCTTGATGAACGTCTGCGGTGAGCTGTGCGCGAAGTTCTCGGGATGCTCATAAGGCAGCCCAAAGAACCATTCGTCATACGCGGATCCCCGTTCGGTGCCAAACTCCGCGGCAAGGTCGAAGAGTCCCGCGCCGGAAACCGCGGCTTTGAATCGATTGGTCTGCGTGATGGCCCACTCCGACATGTACCCGCCGTACGACCATCCTCCGATACCCAGCCGGGCCGGATCGGCGATGCCTCGATTCACGAGATCGTCAACACCGGCCATAAGGTCCTTGAAATCGGCACCACCCCAGTCGTTGCGGTTCATTTCAATGAACTTCTCGCCGTAGCCGACGGAGCCGCGAATGTTCGCGTAGAACACCGCATAGCCACGAGCCGCGAGCAATTGCCCCCAGGGTTCGAAACGATCACGCCACGCGCCAGTCGGCCCGCCATGGACCAGAACGATTGTCGGAAGCTTGGCGCCGGCGGCCGCATTTTTGGGCCGTAGCAGACCCGCTTCGATCTGCACGCCATCGAAACTCTTGTATTTGTAGATCTCCATCGGCTGTAGCGGAATGTCGGCTAACGACCGGTTGAAATGGGTGACCGCGGCGGGATCCTTTCCGGCTTCCGCCAGCCAGATCTCGGGGAGGCGCGTCGAGCTCTCGCCCACAAATGCGACCACGCCTTTAGAATTCACCGCGAACCCCGCGGGAGTCACGTTCATCTTTGGAAGTATCGTTCGAGGGGCACCGGCGACTTCCTCAATGCTGGAACCGAAGCCCTCGGCAACCAGCGCCACGGGCGTCTTCTCCCGCCATTGAAAGTCCATGACCGGGCGGTCGAGCATCTTGCCGGAAAGGTTACGAGCTTCGCCGCCTTCGAGCGGTTGCACCCAGAGATCGTGTGCCTCCGGGCCTTCGCCCTGCGAACCGACGTATCCAAACTGGGATCCATCCGGGGCAATCCGTAAACCGTGAATTGGCAGGCGTGGCGTGGCGTGCACCTTAACGGCCCCATCCGAAAGCGCGATGGTCACGACTCGTTCGGTGAACTGATCGGATTCGGGCTTGTCGGTAGCAACCGCGAGGAGCCGGTCCCCGGCAGGCAGCCACTCCATCTCATTGATCTTCCAGGGAGTCTTGGTCAGCTGGCGCACTTTCTCGGCAGCGAGATCGACTGTCCAAAGACGGGCCGGCCTATCATCGCGATCCTCCACCCGCGCATCGTCTTTGTCGCGCTCCTTCTTCTCCGCGGCGTCGTCTTTCGGCTCGCCGGATAGAAAGGCAATTTGTTTGCCGTCGGGCGACCAGCGGAACGATTGCACTGCGTTTTTGCCGGAGGTCACACGCGTCGCTTCGCCTCCGTCCGCCGGCATCTTCCAGATCTGCATCCGCTCCTCCCGGTCGGAGAGAAACGCCAGGGTGCGGCCGTCCGGCGACCACCGCGGCTCGCGCTCCGTTTTTGCGGATGATGTGAATTGCCGGACTTCCCGGGAGGACAAATAGAGCACCCAGATGTGCGATTGCGGAGCGGTACCTTTAATCGGCTCACTCACGACGAAGGCTACCCGCGAGCCGTCCGGTGAGAACCGTAACTCCGAGATGCGCCGTTCCGTGACGGCCACGGCGGGGGTGAGTTGAGTCGGATTATCTGCGAGAACGGGAAACAATGACAGTGCGGTGAACAAAGCAATTCGCGGAAGCATTCTGGTTGGCAGTATACAGTACCAGGGGTACCAAGCGTCCATACATTCCGAGCCCGGAAGTCCTTTCCCCTTCCAGCCCGGCGGATTAGAATTCTTAGTGTCCTTATGAAGGAGCAACTGGAGACGACGAATAACAAACTGATGCTCCGCGCACGATCGGAGGAGTTTCCCCCGCTTCGCATTGAAGTGGTTGGTTCCGGCAGTCCCCGGCGACTTGTACAGCCGCGGGGCTCACTGGAATCCACCTCGTATTGGCGAATGTTGCGGCGGCACGTCCGCCTTTTGCTGGCCCTCGTAATTGCGGGCGGCTTAGCCGGATACGTCGTTGCGAAGCTCCAGACGCCGTTGTACCAGGCGCATATTCTGATTGCCGTGGATGGCACGGATATCGAGAGCAAGGCGCAAATGATCGCTGACGATACTTTCCTCGATCAAACCATGCAACGGGTCAAGCAGGCGAAAGACCCGACCGTATCGCAGAACGTCATTGTTCGAAGCAACCCGTCTACCAGCCACATCCTCGAGGTTGATTACAACGCTACCACCCCCCGTTTCGCTGCTGATTATCTCAATGCAGTGGCGGCGGATTTGATGGAGCGGGATCGGGTGGACCGGTTGAAGGCTTCGGAACAAGCCCTCGCACCCCTTTCGTCGGAGGTTCGGAATCTAAAAGACGCCTCGGACCGTGCGGCAGCGGAATTTGAGAAGTATGCCCGGATTCAACAGAAGGAAACGGCAGCCGCCCAGGCCCATTACACGATTCTCGACCGCGAGGTGGAAAGCGCGCATGCGGCTTATGCGGCGGCGCTTCAAAAGCTGCGGGACAGCCAGATTGCCGCCGCGACCACTCCGAGTCATATACGCGTAGTCCAGGACGCCAGGCCGCCGGCTCGGCCCTTCAGTCCGAGACCGCTTCGGAACATTGCCATCGGCCTCTTGAGCGGGCTGATTCTGGGACTCCTGGTGGCGCTCGTTCTGGAACGTACCAACCAAAAATTCCATGAACCGGGCGAAATCAGCGCATGCCTGAACCTCCAGGAATTGGGCGCCATTCCAACCTCGGATCTCGCAAAGCGATCGCATGGGTTTCTGGGGAACGATGCGACAGTCGAACCCGAAGTGCGAGCGACGGTCGTCTCCAAGGCTTTCGAGTCCGTCCTGGCATCGGTATGGGCCAGCGGGCAAGGGGGGCGCCGCCCGCGCGTGCTGGTGGTCACCAGCCCCGCATCCGGCGAGGGTAAGAGCATGGTGGCGATCAATCTGGCCGTTGCTTTTGCCAACACAAACCGTCGGATTCTGCTCATCGATGGGGATTTGCGCAGCCCGGAACTCCACAGGCATTTTGGGCTCGAGAATAATCACGGGCTGGGCGACATTCTCGACGATATGGCTCCTGTCGAGGACTACTCGTTTGAGGAACTGGTGGCGCCAACGGTCATCCCCAACCTGTATGTCCTGACCGCGGGAACAATTACGGACAGTGTTGCCAGTTTAAGGAATCCCGAACGGTTGGCGGATCTCCTCAGCCGTTTCCGGCTCGAATTTCACGAGGTGCTTATCGACACGCCGCCGGCGCTCACGTACTCCGATGCGCGAATTCTGGGGCGCGTATCTGACGGCGTGATCCTGGTTGTGCGTGCATCGAAAACCAATCGCGATCAGGTCGCATCCGCCCAGGTGCGTCTGGAGGAAGACGGCACGCAAATTCTGGGGGCGATTCTCAATCGATGCGACCGGACGCATTCGTGAAATAACAAGCCCTTCGAAGAGACGGGGTAATGCAGGCGGTTTGGGTGGCGCAGGCGGTTTCGCCTGCGCGTTCTTAGTCAGATCCAAAGGCAGGCTGTAAATCGTCGCGGGACGCGAACAATCAGAAGCTATGTAATACCTTTCCAACGCGAGAGTCTCTGTTTGCGGCTATGTTGCTTTACGCGCAGACAGTCCGTCCGCCTTTGGACCTCACCGATAACGCACAGGCGAAACCGCCTGTGCCACCACGGTTTTGTCCGACGTCGTCGACCGGAGGTCCATAACTAGGGCTAAACCCCGACTTCCGCGTTTGTGAGTGACAATCGTATCGTCACCTGATGCGAATCGTCTTTCTCGGCACGCCACAGTTTGCGGTTCCCACACTGGAGCATCTTGTCGCGGCCGGACACTCCGTGCCGGCGGTGTTTACACAGCCGGATCGTCCCAAGGGTCGAGGCGGTGCGCTTGCTGCGCCTGAGGTAAAACAGGCCGCAGTGAGACTCGGACTGCCGGTGTTCCAGCCCGAACGCGTTCGCCGCCCCGAGGTCGTCGAACAACTTCGCGAAATTGCAGCCGACGCCATGGTTGTGGTCGGCTACGGGCAGATTATTCCGCAGTCGATTATCGACCTGCCGCGGTTCGGCATCATCAACGTGCACGCATCACTCCTGCCGAAATATCGCGGTGCCGCGCCGATCCAATGGGCCATCGCCAACGGGGAAACGCGAACCGGAGTTACGACCATGCGTATCGATGCGGGCCTGGATACCGGAGACATGCTGCTCAAGTGGGAGACAGCTATCGGCCCAGACGAGAATGCACTGGAGCTGGGTCCACGGCTGGCGGACGCCGGCGCAACATTGCTGATTGAAACGGTCCGGGAAATCGAAGCGGGCTCGGTCATCCCTGAGCCTCAGGACTCCGCGCTTGCCACACTGGCGCCCATCCTGAAAAAAGAGGACGGGCAGATCGACTGGGCCTGGCAGGCGCAGAAGATTTTCAACCGCTCACGAGGATTTCTGCCATGGCCCGGAGTGTACACGACGTTCCGCGGGCAGCTCTTTCATATCTGGAAATGCGTACCGGTTGAGCAACCGTCCGCGGCGGAACCCGGCCGATTGCGGCCCGACCGGCGCCGGCTATTTGTGTCGGGCGGAGAAAACACCGCCCTGGAACTTCTCGAAGTCCAGATCGAAGGCCGCAAGCGTGTTTCCGCCGAAGCTTTCCTAAATGGCCAGCGCATATCCGACAATGAAGTTTTCGGAGCCAATAAGAGTTGAACCTTCCTCTCGGATATCAATACTCAGCAGTATATGCGGGCATCCGCAAGGTGCCCAAATTGGATCTTGGCCTGATTGTATCGACGATGCCTGCCGCGGCTGCCGCGGTGTTCACCAGGAATCGTGTGCAGGCAGCGCCAGTGCTGGTTTCGAAACGGCATTTGGAGGCCTCCGGAGCCACCGCGCGCGCGATTCTAGTCAATGCGGGCAACGCTAACTGCGCCACGCGCACGGGGGAGGAAGTTGCAAACCGTTGCTGCCGGGAACTCGCCGCGCGCCTGCAAATCGCCGCCGACCAGGTCTTACCGGCGTCTACGGGTGTTATCGGCATGGAACTCGACTCGGGTCTGATTGTTCGTGCGCTGCCGGAGCTGGTCGAAGGTCTCAACGCTGGTAAGTTTGAAGAAGTCGCCCAAGCCATCATGACAACCGATACGGTCATGAAGACTGCATCGCAGACCGTCGACGGCGTCAGCCTTGCGGGGATGACAAAAGGCGCGGGCATGATCCAGCCGAACATGGCCACGACGCTCGCCTTCGTGATGACCGACGCCGACTTCCCGGCAGCCGGGTTGCGCGAGATACTGATCGAGGCGGTTGACTCCAGCTATCACCGGATCAGCGTCGATGGCGACACCTCAACCAACGACACCGTGGTTCTGCTGGCAAATGGCGCTTCCGGAAAAAAGCCCGACCGCAACCGGTTTCAGAAAGCCGTTACGTCGGTTCTGGAAGACCTGGCGCAGCAGATCGTGCGTGACGGCGAGGGCGCGCGAAAGCTCATCACCATCGATGTCCGAGGCGCCCGGGACAACGCCGCCGCCGCACGCATCGCCCGTGCGATTGCCAACTCTCCCCTGGTGAAAACGGCGATTGCAGGCTCCGATCCCAATTGGGGCCGGCTCATCTCCGCCGCGGGAAATGCGGGGGTGGAGTTCGATCCCACTCACGTGGACATCGACCTCCAGCGCACACCTGTCTGCCGCGGGGGTCTTGCGGCCGAATTTTCTGAGCCGGACCTCAAAACAAAGCTCGACGATAAGGATTGCCTCATAGAGTTCACTATTCGCGGCAAGGATACCGGTGAAGCCCGGTTCTGGACCTGCGACTTCACGGAAAAGTACATTGAAATCAATGCCAGTTATCGCACGTAGAGCCGTCCTCATCGCGCTGCTGGGCTGCGCCGCGTGCCACGCCGATGCGCTAGCGGACATCTCCGACCTGCTTGGCGACATGGCGGCGGCGCTGGCGGACAACAATCCGGCCGGGTTCATGAAGGGCTTCTCCCGGACGATGCCCGACTATGACAAGCTCCGCGACAGTGTCACGGCCCTTGCTCAGCAGGCGGAACTCACTTCCTCGATCGAGCCCATCAAGAACGAAGGCGACGACACCAAACACTCGGTGGACTTCGACTGGCTGCTCCAGATCAAAAGCCGAGTAGGAGATTCAGGCCCGGCCATCCGGCGTGAGCAAGTCATCCACTGCGAGTTGGTGAAGGAAAAGAAGCATTGGCGGATCGTCTCACTGGCGCCCCTCGATTTTTTCGCACCCGCTAAACTTACCGAATCGAAATGAAATACTCGATGCTCCTACTGGCTGCCGCTTTCGAGTTGACCGCGCAGCCCATTAACGTTATGCCCATGCCGGCAAACGTGACCCGCGGCGAGGGCTCGCTCGTTATCGATCAGGCTTTCCAGATCGAGACCGCCGGATACGCAGATGCCCGTCTCAAGGCTGCTGCGGATCGCTTTCGGGGCAGTCTTGCGAAAGTAACCGGTATGCCTCTCGCCAGCGGTGGCAACGCCGTTCTGACGGTCCGTTGTGATCATGCCGGCAAGCCGGTCCAATCGTTGGGGGAGGACGAGAGCTATAAGCTGACCGTGGACACCAGGGGAGCCCGCATTGATGCGCCGACGGCGCTCGGTGCGATGCACGGGCTGGAGACCTTCCTCCAACTCGTCGAGCCGGGGCCCCACGGGTACTTTGTTCCCGCAGTGACGATCGAGGACAAGCCGCGCTATGAGTGGCGCGGCCTACACATTGATGTCTCACGCCACTGGATGCCGGCGCCGATCATCCTGCGTCAGCTCGATGCGATGGCTGCCGTCAAACTGAACGTCTTTCACTGGCACCTCACCGACGACCAGGGCTTTCGGATTGAGAGCAAGCTCTTTCCGAAATTACAGGAAATGGGGTCGGACGGGAACTACTACACGCAGGAGCAGGTGAAGCAGGTCGTCGAATATGCCCGCGACCGCGGCATCCGTGTAATCCCCGAGTTCGATATGCCCGGACATGCCACCAGTTGGCTGGTTGGCTACCCCGAGCTCGCCAGCGCGCCGGGCCCCTATCGGATTGAGCGAACCTGGGGCGTGTTTGAGCCGACCATCGACCCTACCAGGGAATCCACGTACGAGTTCCTGGATCGCTTCATCGGGGAGATGGCGGCGCTTTTCCCCGACGAGTACTTTCATATCGGCGGCGACGAGGTAAAGGCGACGTCGTGGAACACCTCAGAGCATATCGTGGCCTTCAAGAAAGCCCACGCGATGAAAGACAATCACGATCTCCAGTCTTACTTCAACAAGCGCGTACAGGAGATCGTGAAGAAGCACGGCAAGCGCATGGAGGGGTGGGACGAGATTCTCGCCTCCGATCTGCCGAAGGACATTGTGATCCAGTCGTGGCGGGGGCAGAAGTCGCTTGCAGAGGCAGCGCAACTCGGCTTTCAGGGCATTCTTTCGTCCGGCTACTACCTGGATCATATGGAGTCGGCCGCTAAGCATTACATGGTCGATCCTTCCGGCGACGAAGCCGCTTCACTCGGCGAGCAGGAGAAGTCGCGCATCCTCGGAGGTGAAGTCTGCATGTGGAACGAGTACGTGAGCCAGGAAATCATTGACGGACGAATCTGGCCACGGACCGCCGCCGTTGCCGAACGGCTATGGTCACCGGCCACCGTCACTGACATCACCGACATGTATCGGAGGCTCGATCTGATCGACCGGCGGTTGCGCTGGGCCGGTATCGAGGAGCGGTCACAATACCAGACCATGCTGGAAAGGCTGGCCGGCACTGGACCGGTATGGCCCCTTCAGGTGCTCGCGGATATCGTGCGGCCGGTCTCGCTTGACGGGCGGAGCCATGTGCACAAGTACACCCAACAAACGCCACTCAACCGGCTGGTCGACACCGCCCTGCCGGAGAGTCGCGCGGCCCGCGAGTTAGCGGACGCCATCGGCCGGTCTTCGTGGCCGGCAGTACGGGAATATCTGGTCATGTGGAGGGACAATGATGCCCGCCTCAAGCCGCTGCTGCAGCGATCATCGCTTCTGGGGGAACTCGTGCCGGTTTCAGCCGCCGCAGCCAGGCTGGCCGGGATCGGTTTGGATGCCCTGGCGTACGTCGAGAAACACGAGAAACCACCGGCGGGCTGGACGGAGCAGCAGCGTACATTTATAAGTGGCCTCACCAGCAACCGGCGGCCTCCCGCCGAGGTGGTCATCATGATTGCTGATCCCGTGCAGAAACTGGTCGACCTGGCCTCGGCATCGCGCTGACTGGCGCGTCGTTGGCACATAGCACGCGCGATTGAATCTCCTAAAGCCAAGAATCATGCGCATACGCGCTAGATCCCCAGTTTAGGGGGTTTTTTCGGGCGTTAGCTAACGCCCACGGCGGAGGCGTGCTGGGGGATTTCACCCAGTCTGTTTTCCACAGAAATCTCTGATTAGAAAACCTTGAGAATTTCGTGGATGCCGCCGTACTGTTTTGTTTAAAGGCAATTTGATACTACGAACCCAGTAGGCCGCTGGGCGTGTGCGTTGGTGTTGTACCTAGCGGCTGATTTAAGGGAAATTACTGCGCGCTTCGGGGTATCAAGTCTCGGCGTAGATTCGCCGATGTTGCAACTTACGGGAAGCGCACGCAACTTGCGCTCCTGGCGGGCTTGAAAACGCCCGGAACAAACACGCAATACTTGCGTGCGTCCGAATCGTCCACGGACGCACTCCACGATGTTTCGGACGCTTTGAGGACGAGTGTGTCGTCACTCGCGAAAGGTTTCGTGACCATAGGTACGAAAGAAAATTCAACTACCGCGCTTTACGCCCCCCAGTAGGTCGAAGTTCGTGGTTGCTTCAAGGAGTACTGATTTGATGAGAGAATTGACTTCCGCGGCCGGGAAAGCATTATTAATCGCCGGTACGCTGATGGCTGCCACGGCGCAGTCAATTCCCCCGCGTATCTTTTATTCAGACGTGGACAGCGGTCCTAACTCTGGTGGTGAAAACAATAACGGGTTGTACGTCACGATCTACGGTCGTGGTTTCGGCAGCGCACAGTCGGGTTCTTACGTAACGGTGGGCGGCGGACAAGCAGCGGCGTACCCGGTTTGGAGCGATACCAAGATTGCCTTCCAGCTTGGCGCGGCGGCACAGACAGGCAACATTGTTGTAAGCACATCTGCGGGATCCTCCAACGGCCTTCCATTCACAGTACGCGCGGGAAACATCTATTTCGTCGCTCAAAATGGGAGTAATTCGAACGCCGGCACCGTTTCGGCGCCATGGGCTACTCTGATGCACGCCCGAGATACGATGGCAGCGGGAGATACGGTATATGTTCGCAATGGAATCGCGCAGACCACGGATGACGGACAGGGCTACAGCTCGTGTCTCACGATCGGTGCGAATTCAGGACGCGCTGGTTTCCCCAAAGCACTGGTAGTCTATCCCGGCGAATCCGCGACGATTGGCAACGTCAACAACAGCAGCAATGGCGGATGCAACACGGGCGTTCGCGCGAAGGGACAAACCGAGAATTACTGGACCATCGCCGGATTCACGATCCGGGGCGGCAACGTGGCAGTAAATCCATGGGGAGAAATCGGCTGGCGAATCATCGCGAACGATATCAGTTGCCCGAACGGCAACGCCCAGGCGGGCTGCCTCGATGAGACGAACAACAGCTCCATCTACATTTACGGGAACAACATTCATCACGTCGCAACGAACCTCAGCCCGTCGGCAGTGACTGCGCTGTATCACGGCGTTTATCTTTCCGACGCTACCAGCGATGTGTGGTTCGGGTGGAACACAATTGCATACGTGCAGGGCTGTCGCGGACTGCAGCAGAATTCGAACAACCCCAACGCCGACGCTTTCGGAATTCACATTCACGACAACATCATTCACGACACGCAGTGCGACGGAATCGTGATGACGACGGTGAACCCCGCGCAAGGCACGGTTGAGATTTACAACAACATCATCTATAACGCCGGAACGGGTCCGAATAACGCGGAGTCCTCCGGAGCCTGGAGTTGCATCAATGTTCAAGGCTGGGACACAACGGCGCAGTCGGGCTCGGGCGTAATCGACATCTATAACAACACTCTCTATTCGTGCGGCAATTTCGCCAGTCCGCCATATACCGGATCGAACGGAGGAATCATGTGGGTGTCGGGCGGCAATGGCAACAAGTACGCTCGCATCCGCAACAACATTATCGATCAGACCGGTAACGTTCCCTACCTAGTCGTGTACAACACGGGCGGCGGTTTATGCACCGACGCGCAAGCGTGCCCCGGCCTACAGGGTTCGAACAATCTGTACTTCGGCGGCGGCGCGGCGCCGTTGAACGTGAATGTGGCGTCGGCGGAAACGAGCAACAATCCGATGTTCCTGCAGCCCGGCACTGATTTTCATCTGTCGGCGGGAAGCCCCGCCGCGACGGCCGGCATTCCGACAGCGTCGTCCACTGATTTCGACGGCGTTACCCTTCCCCAGGGCGCAGGTTACCCGATCGGCGCCTATGCGCTGGTTTCTTCAAACAATGCATCTCCTTCAGCCGTGAATGTCGCGGTGACCCCGCCATCGATGTCGCTCATGGGGAACCAGTCGCAGAGCTTTACCGCGACTGTCAGCGGCTCGGCGAACAATGGCGTGAGCTGGTCGATGTCGCCCAATGTGGGCACGCTCTCGTCCTCAGGCGTCTACACGGCGCCGGGTACAGTCTCTTCAAGCATGACGGTGTTGGTGACCGCTACATCAGCGGCAGACTCGTCAAAGCTGGCGAGCGCGACGGTGACACTGGTGCCGATTGCGGTTTCGGTTTCTTCGTCTGTTTCGCTCGCGGCAGGACAATCGAACCAGTTCACCGCGACCGTGACAGGAACATCGCAGAACGGCGTGAGTTGGTCCATGAGCCCGCAGGTGGGCACGTTGAGCTCAACTGGCTTGTATACGGCTCCGGCAACGGTTTCCGGCGCACAATCCGTGACGATCACCGCAACATCCGTCGCCGATCCGACGAAGTCTGCCAGTTCGACTGTCGCGTTGACAGCTTCACTGGTGGTATCGGTCAATCCCAGCGCGGTTACGCTGGGCGCCAATGGAACAAAGCAATTCACTGCGACCGTGACTGGCGCAAGCAACACGAATGTGGTTTGGTCGGTTAGCCCCTCTGTCG
This sequence comes from Bryobacteraceae bacterium, assembly GCA_035295125.1. Taxonomy (GTDB): domain Bacteria; phylum Acidobacteriota; class Terriglobia; order Bryobacterales; family Bryobacteraceae; genus JAICMB01. The sequence goes on from DATGJP010000077.1 coordinate 89,268, forward strand.
GAAGCATCTCGACGTCCGGGCTCTACACTGCTCCGGCTTCGGTCACGTCGCTGCAGAGCGTGACCGTACAGGCGACCTCGGTCGCGGATTCGACCCGCTTTGCGACCGCCGTCGTGACGCTGGCGCCGATCGTTGCGATTGGCATCAATCCTCCCAACTCGCGGATTGCGGCGGGCCAGACCCAGCAATTCACGGCCGCCGTGACGGGTACGACGAATACGGCGGTGCAATGGTTGATGAGCCCCAACGTCGGAACACTTTCGGGAGGCGGGTTGTATACCGCGCCCTCATCGGTGTCGAGCGCGCAGATGGTGACGATCACGGCCGTTTCGGCCGCGGACGCCACGAAGTCGGTCACGGCGACGGTTACGATAAATCCGGCGTCGATCAGCATTAGCCCGCAATCCATCACAATGCAGCCCGGCCAGACCATGATGTTCGCGCCGGCGGTAAGCGGAGGCACGGGCGACGCGCCAGCAGTCACGTGGTCGTTGAGTCCATCGGTTGGCTCTATCTCATCGACGGGCGTGTATCAGGCTCCTGCTTCGATAACACAAACCCAGACCGTGACGGTGATCGCGACGATGGGGACGAACGTCGCCACCGCGATGGTGCTTCTCAATCCCCCCGGCTTCGGCGCCAAGTTTTCGACGGCCTCGGGAAGCCTTGTCGTTGAATGGACTGCGCCGTCCTCACCGAACAGCGGAGACTGGATCGCCTTAAGCGCAGTTAACGCGCCGTACTGGTGGACCATCTGGTCGCAAAAGACCAATGGCGCCTCGCAAGGAACGGCAAACATTCCGCTGCCGTCGCCATCGGGGGTCTACGAATTGCGATACTACCAGGCTGGCGGCTTTACAGTCATCGGCCGGAGCGCAGGTTTCGCGATACGAACCAGCGGCTACACGGTCACCGCGCCCAACACGGTAGCGGCAGGAAGCCCCATCAGTTTCGGCTGGACCGCGGATACGGGCAGAACGGCGCAAGACTACATTGGGCTGTATAAGGTCGGCAATGCCAGCGACCAGCCTGTGACCTTCCAGGACACTTTCGGTGCGCCCTCCGGAACGCTGAGCGTAACGGCTCCGTCAACGCCGGGGTTGTACGAGCTTCGCTACATCGTGGGGTCGAGCGGGTATACGTATCTGTCGACTACTACGAGCGCGACGATCATCGTTCACTGAGTACCGCCTGAAGAACGTTACTGGCGCCTGAAGACGGCGCTACGCCTGCGAACTGCATCCTTCACGACGCCCGCGGTTGAGACGACCCAAGGCATGGGGTCGTCCCAACCAAAGGGCAGCTTGAGGCACGAACGGCAAGAACGCAACCAACGAAGAACTCCGGGCAACCCCGGTTCATCGATAGTGCACGACAAATAATCGTTCAGAAAGTGCATGCATCGCCGGCCCACCGGATAGCTGTCTACCGGTTGGACCGGAAGTCCGAGGGCGTCGTTATAGACCATGGCGGCAAAGTTGACGCCACAGCGGCCGGGAAGCTCGATGAACCACCAGGGCCGCGCGTTTACTTCGATCATCTTGAACTCGCCATCGCGGTCGTCGAACTTAAACTCGGCGCTAAAGATCCCCCGGTATGATTGATCCGCCAACAGGGCCTTAAGCGCCTTGATCGGACCGGCAAGAGGTTCCAGCGACATCGTCTCCATGAAAGCGGTGTTGCCAATCCGCGGTGGATACATGCGGAGGCGGTGTCTGGCAAACAAAGCCGGGATGGCGCCATTGCGATCCATGAAGCCGTCCACGAAGTAATGGTTGCTGGGCGGACCCGGTATGTGCTCCTGCAGGAGAATAGGAAATGCCCCCGGCCCGCTTTCCTGGGCGCCTTGCATGACTTCGACAGCGTTCGCCTTATCCTTGATCAGAAAACCCTTTAAACCATAACGTTTCGAAAATGCTTGTGAATCCACCGGCTTGAGGAACATGTTTTGATAGCTGGATTCCTCGAGCGCCTGCATTTGCGGGACAGAGTGGAGCACGATCGTTCGTGGACGCGGAACACCGAGACGTTCAAGCAGCCACGCGAAGCGCGCTTTATCGGTCAGGATCTCGATTGTATGGACGGAGGGGATACTACGAGGAAATCGATCGTTAAAGTCTTCGGGTAATCTCGAGACAGCCTGAACCCACTCATCGGAGCTGGGAATCAGCACCATCTCTTTCAACTTCAAACGAGAGAGGAAGTCAGGGAGATCGTCAACATTAGGACAATGACGTTCCCCGTTTGGAAGCGGACGATACCAGCGCGAGGCGGCCATCAGATCGGCCGAGTCGCAGACGGAATAGGAGTGAACGCCAGCCCATCCCAGGCAGCGAATGACTCCGACGCCTGTCAAACCGGACCCGAGCACCAGCGCCGGAACGTGGCTGTTGAGTCGCGCACGATCGCTCGCAACATCAACGACCGCGCGGTCGGTTACTTCGGTGAAAGAGGCCGGCATCGGCTTTGTAATCAGTGAGTGAGATGCACTTTCGATATGAAATGTGACATGAAATTCCGCCATCTGATCGCGCTTTGCCGGCTTGTTATCCAACAAAATATTGGCATTGGATTTGCACCAGTGCGAGGGGTATGGCGTCTAAACGATCACTCATCGGCGCGGTCTTACTGAGCGCTTCTCTCTGCCTGTTCACTCCGCTTCGAGCTCAAAATATTCCACAAGGAGCCAGCCTGGTCAATGGCGCAGCCAACATACCTGACGCCTTGAAGGCAACACCCAGCCCGCTGCCCGTGGGCTATGTAATTGGACCGGGGGACATCCTGCAAATCGATGTACGCAAAGAGCCGGACGTCTCTGTCCCGTCTGTGGTTGTCCGCCCGGACGGCATCATTTCGGTGCCGCTGATCAAGGACGTGAATGCATCGGGGCTGACGCCTCACGAACTGGAAGCAAATATTACGGAGAAGCTGGCCAAGCTCATCCGCGAGCCCGATGTGACGATTGTAATCAAGGAGATTCACAGCGCCAAGGTCTTTGTCATCGGCGCGGTAAAACAAGAGGGCGCTCTCACGTTGCAAGGTCCGTTGTCGGTGTTGCAGGCGATCGCGGAAGCGGGCGGGCTTACCGATTACGCCAAGCGCAACAAGATCTTCATCATGCGCGACGATCACGGAAAGGCGCTGCGGTTGCCCTTCGAATACGACGCGGTGATTCGAGGCTTGCACCCCGATCAGAATGTCATGCTACGCCCGGGCGACAGCCTCATCGTTCCGCAGTAGGCGCGGCATGATTCCTCGGATCAAATCCAAAACTTTGGGATTTATGTCGAAAACTTTTCCCCTTGGAAACATTCTGCGGCGAATCGGGCTGATCGGCCTCGTAATCGGGACCGCCTGGCTGGGAACTTCAGCGGCGGCCGGCCAGGAAGCGAATGTTCAGAGCACGAAACAGGATCACGACTTCCCCTCAAACGGCTTCCACTTGTTTCAACTGGACTTCGCCACCGGCTGGACCACCCTAAGCGGCGTCGGGAATTTCGCCTTCGACCAATCGGAGGGGGGATTCAGCGGCGTATCCGCGTGGGGTTCGTTCCTGACCGGTTACTCCTATCGCACATATACAAGCACCTTCCTGGTTCGCTACCGGCCCTCCTACACGAACTCATTCGAATATTCAAAGCACTGGTTCAACCACGATTTCAGCATCGAATACACGCGGCGCCTGAAGCCAAGGTGGTCTCTTCGACTTTCGGCTACCGCGTCGGACGACACCATAGAAGAAACCATCCTCAATCAGAATCCTTTGGGGCAGAATTTCGAACAGCCCGCAGCCGGAACACTCTACCAGCCGCAGCTCCTCATTCCGACCCCTGCCCTGCTCTACGGGCTGCGCGTGCTCGATGCCGGTGCCCTGGCGACCGTCATCTACAGTCCCTCTCCCCGTACGCGCTTGACCATGAATGCCGGCGGCTTTGATATCCAATCGCGTTCCGTAAATACGCCGCAGCCGAGTCTGCTGCTCGACCGCACAAATATGGCGGAAGCCGCCGCCGATTTCCTCTATCACGTGAATCCTCGCACAGAAGTTGGAGTCGAGGGATCATTTCTGCAGGCTTACAGCGTCTATGGAGCGTACCGGCAGACAACCGGGGGCGGGACCTTCGGGTATGAGCTCGGGCCGCATTGGCTAGCGACGGGCATGTTGGGCATGACTGTCAACAGCTCGATCGGAGCCGGCCGACTGGTATATCAGCCAACCTTGACAACCGACGCCGGTCTGACGTATCGCGGACGTGAAAACACCCTGAGCCTGTCATATCGGCGCCTCGGCGGCGACACATACGGTTTTGGCGCCAACGCAACCATGATTTATACCGCCGACTGGTATTGGCAGTATCACGATCATTCCTGGAAAGTGATCGGCAAAGCCTTGCGGCAGCAACTGACCGGCGGAGTGGGCGGCGGTCTCGGCCTGTGGGAAGTCAGTTTTGGTGGATCGCGCCAGCTAGGGCAGCAGATGTCTACAACCTTTACGGGTGCATATATGCGCGAGCAACTGCAAACCGTTCCGCAATTGAGCCAGGGCAGTGCATTCGCGGTCCGGGTGACCATGTCCTGGATTCCGTTCCTGAAGGAAACCCCACGGCGGTAAGCAATGCGAACTTTTTGCACAAAATCCTATTTTTATTCCATTCAGAGGTCTAATGACGCGAGATAAGAATCGACTCATCCCCGGACAGTTCCACCCCATGTCGTTGCTTCGGATGTTATGGAAGCACCGCATGCTGATCACGATCACAACCCTCGCCATTTCTATTGCGGGGCTGATAGTGATCTACGCCATGCCGGACATCTACCAGGCCGACGCCGTCATCGTCGTTGACTCTCAAAAGATCCCGGAGAAATTCGTCGCTTCGACCGTTGAGGTGACGCTACGAGACAGTCTTAACGAAATCAGTCATCGCGTCCTTAATTCAAGCCAGCTTCAACAGATCATCGACGATCTCGGTCTTTACCCTAAGGAACGGAAGAAGAAATCGCGCGAAGAGATCCTCGACCAGATGCGCAACCATGACCTCACCATTACCTTAGAGCGGGGGTTTGGCGGGGTGAGGCCAGGGGGTGGCGCCTTCCGCGTGACCTATGAAGGACCCTCTCCGGTGACGGTGGCAAAGGTGGTAAATCGCATTGCCGACCTGTTCATTCGCGAGAATTTTCGTGATCGCGCCGAGCGCGCGGCCGGAACTTCGGAGTTCCTCGAACAGCGGCTTGACGAGGCCCAAAAGAGCCTCGACCAGCAGGAAGCCATGCTCAGTCAGTATAAGATGCGCTACTCCGGAGAGCTTCCCCAACAGGAACCCGAGTTATTGGGGGCGCTCAACCGGCTCCACTCCGAACTCATCGCGAATGAGGAAGCTATAACTCGCGCGCAGCAGAACCGGCTGCTTCTTCAGAACACTCTTCAGTTTGCCGAAACGGATGAGGCTGGAACGGAACGGGCGCTGGCCGAGGCGGAAAAAGCCGCAAAGCTGCAAGCGACCACGAAAGAGGCCGCTGCGCCGAAACCACAGCCTAAGCCGTCCGAGGTGGTCCGCGCACAGCTCGAGGCGGCCCAGCTTCGCTATACCGACGATCATCCGGAAGTAAAGCTTCTCAAGGCAGAGCTCGCCCGTTTGGAACAGGAAGAGAGCATCGCGGCCCAGCAGGCCGCGACATCGGACGTGGCGAAACCCATACCCTCTCCCACGGCAATACATCCGACCGTGGCGGACCTGAACCGCGCCAAAGAGCGGATTGCCACCGTCAGGACTCAGCTTGCCCTCATGGACGCCGACATCGTGAAACGCAACAACGACCGCGACCGGATTACGAAGGAGATTGCCGACTATCAGGGCCGGGTGGAGAGCCTGCCCAAAAGAGAACAGCAGATGGCGGGGCTGACCCGCGACTACGAAAACTCCAAAACTAACTACCACTCTCTGCTGGAGAAGAAGATGTCGGCCGAAATGGCGACTCAAATGGAACGGGGCAAGCAATCCGAGAGGTTTGCCGTGACCGACCCGGCTCGCGTGCCGGTGAAACCCGTAAAGCCCAAGCGCAAGACCCTTTCGACTGTCCTGGTGATTGCCGCCCTCGGGCTAAGCCTTGGCCTGACCTTTTTGATTGAACTGCGCAAGGGCGTGGTCCTCGGCGAATGGGAGCTGCCGGAACAAATGGTCGTACTCGGAAAGATTCCCCGAATCGTTCTGACCGGCCCCGAAATCCGTGTCGCCGACAGAGCTGTGTAAGTAAAAATATCTGTTCAATTTAATGCTCGAAATTCGTCAACCATTTGTTGTACTACTCACTGCGAAAGGACTCTTAGTGTACCCACACCAGTTTGCAGTTACCACCCGCTACCGGAGAGCAGCCCTATGAGTACTGTGTGTCCTGCGCTTGAGATGGAAGGTGATTCGCACATGCCGCAAGTGAACGGCGTCTCAGCCGCCCCAGCCAGTTATCGCTCCCTTTCCGCGCGCATTCCCGCTGGAGCTCCCGCGCTGCCGTTTCATGGCGAAGATGTCAGGGCCGCCGAGCAATACCGTCTGCTGCGAACGAATATAGTCCAACACCCGTTGCAGCCTCGGTTGATGGCGATCGGCAGCGCCAGCCCCGGAGACGGCAAGACGATCACGGCGATCAACCTCGCCGGAACGCTCGCCCTTAAGCATGACCTCAGCGTATTGCTTGTTGACGGTGATCTCAGGCGGTCGACTGTTGCGCAGGTATTGGGCATTCCCGCGGAGCCCGGCCTGGCGGAAGTGCTGCGGGGGCAGGTGCGTCTGGAAGAGGCGATCGTTCGAATCGAACAAGCTCCGAACCTGTATGTGCTCCCCTCGGGCGATACGGATTTGAATCCCACAGAGCTTCTGGACTCAGAAGCCTGCAGCTCGACGTTCGCGTCGTTTCGCGAGCGGTTTTCTTATGTCGTCGTTGACACCACGCCCATGACCGCAGTCGCGGACTTTAAGCTGGTGTCGCAACTCTGCGATGGAACGCTTGTGGTGGTGCGTCCCGACCACACGAATCGCAACGCTCTTATGCGCGCGATTGAAGTGGCGCCACAAATTACCATACTCGGGGCGATTCTTAACGATTACCCGGACTGGTTTCTTTCGCGGACGGAAGACTATTACGGCTATTATTACGGCGAGTCAGGAAGTGGAGTCAAGAGTATGTCGTCGGGCAGGGGTCGGAAGTAGTAGTTAGCAGTTTCTTCAATATCAACAACTTAGACGTTTTCCTGTAAGTGAGAATGGCGGAGCTATGTCTTTAGTTGCCGGGAAGCGATGGTATGCCGTCCAGACGCGGTCGAATTTTGAGACCTCGGCATGCACGGAGCTGGAAATGCGCGGCGTGGAAAGTTATCACGCGTCCTTCCGTGAGATCCATCAGTGGGCGGATCGCAGGAAGACCGTCAACCGGCCGCTTTTTCCCGGATATGTCTTCGCCCGGTTTCAGGACTCGAACGAGGCGCGGGTCCGCGTGCTGCAAGCGGCCGGCGTCGTGCGAATCCTCGGATCACAACGGTCCATTGCGCCAATTCCGGACATAGAGATCGATTCCATCCGGCGAACACTATCGAGTGGGCAGCCCTGGGGAATCCACCCTTTCCTCCGGGAAGGCACGCGGGCGCGCGTCCGCCGCGGGCCTCTCAAGAATGCCGAGGGTATTTTGGTGCGTGTAAAGAGTGATACCCGGCTCGTGATGTCTATCACTCTTTTTTCCAAATCAGTCGCTACAGAGGTCAGTATTGCAGACCTCGAACTGCTAAATGACAGCATAGAATCTTTTCCGAATACGGGGGACAGGGTATGTATCCCAATCTGAAATTGCAGTTGTGGAAGAGAGGCATCCGGCAGAATCGCCTTGCCAAGGAGCTCAACGTCGACGAAACGACGCTCAGCCGGATCGTAAACGGATTTCGCGAGCCGAGTCCCGAACTCAAACGCCGAATTTCGGCTTTCCTGGACTGCGACGCGTCATGGCTGTTTCAGAGCCAGGATCGCGACGAGAACAGCCCGGCATCGCAGGAGATGCCCACTACAGAATCCGTTTAAGGAGCCCGTCATTAACGTCCTGCAATTCATCAGCAGCACCGGTTTCTACGGTGCAGAGCGAATGCTGGTAACTCTGTCCGCCGCGCTTTCGCGGGCAGGTTGCCGGGTCCGTGTCGCGCTGTTCCGCGATCCGCGAGGTCTCAGCCGCGCGGTGGAAGAGCAAGCGCGTTCGGCCGGACTAAGGGTGGCGCCAATCGATTGTCATGGACGTTGGGACTGGTCGGCCGTGAGGGCCCTGCGCACTATTTTCGCCGAGGAACCGCCGGACATCCTGCACGCGCACGGCTACAAAGCAGACTTGTACGCATATGCGGCAGCCTGGCGCCGGCGGCTTCCTCTGGTCGCCACGTGTCATAACTGGCCCGACCCTCACCCGCGGATGCAGGCGTATGCCAAATTAGATCGGTTTATTCTGCGGTCGTTCGACCACATCACGACTCCGTCACAGGATGTGGCCCAGGTGCTCCTGTCATCGGGAATCGCATCCGCCAGGATTACGTGGGTCAGAAACGGCATCGATATCGAAGCGTTCCGTCACGCCAAACCATCGCTGCTCCGGGATCCTAGCGAAACACTGGTTGGATTTGTCGGGCGGTTGGTTCCGGAGAAGGGCGGCGAGACCTTCCTCCGCGCGGCGCAACGCGTCCTGGCAGTCCGCCGGAACGTCCGGTTCATTATGGTCGGAGACGGGCCGGCAGGCGCCGACTGGAAAACGCTGGCAGCCCAGCTTGGTATCGAACGCCACGTTGACTTCACAGGTACTCGCGACGATATGCCGGGAGTCTACGCGTCGCTCGATATGTTCGTCCTGCCCTCCCATAACGAAGCCATGCCAATGTCGGTATTGGAGGCAATGAGCGCTGGAAAGCCCGTTATTGCGACGCGGGTGGGCGCGGTGCCGACACTGGTCTTAGACGGCGAAACCGGTCACCTATGCGCTCCAGGTGATGCGGACCAGATTGCGAGGAGCGTACTAGCTTTACTTCAAAATTCAGAGGAGGCACATCGTCTCGGGGAGAACGGCTATCGGCGTGTACACACCGAGTTCTCCTCTGAGGCGATGGCGGAAACCTATCTGCGGCTTTACAGAAATGTATTGACTGCCGATGCGAACGGGGTTACGCAACCTGCCGCTTGTCCGGAAAGCAACGGGTAAGACCAGTTCACCTGTCATTGACTCAACAACAATTCAAATGAACGAAAATCAAGAAATCCAGATCTCGATTGTGTCGGCCTGCCGCAACGAGGTCTTTCACATTACCAGCTTTCTTCAGTCCATCGAACAACAGGACCTCGACGGCTTCACCTGGGAAGTGATCATCGCCGACGGCTTGAGTACGGATGGCACGCGCGAATTGCTCGATCAATACAGCGCCGCGCATCCGAACGTCATCGTTATCCCCAATCCCGGCCGAATCGTGTCGACCGGCCTGAACAAGGCGATTCGGGCCGCGCGCGGGGAAATCGTCCTCCGTCTCGATGCCCATACGCATTATGCGCCCGACTACGTTCGGAGGTGCGTTGAGACTCTCCGACACACCGGCGCCGATAATGTGGGTGGGCCTGCTCGCACCCGCGCAACCTGTCCAGTTCAGCAGGCCATCGCCGCCGCCTATCACTCGCGGTTCTCCACCGGCGGCGCTCGATTTCATAATCCCGGCTACGAGGGCTGGGTCGACACCGTCACGTACGGCTGCTGGCGGAAGGAAACCCTGGAACGCCTCGGCCTATTTGACGAAAACCTGGTCCGCAACCAGGACGACGAACTGAACCTCCGCCTGGTGCGGGCGGGCGGCAAGATCTGGCAGAATCCCGAGATCATTTCCTGGTATTCGCCCCGTTCCACTGTGTTCGGTTTGTTCCAACAGTATTTCCAGTACGGCTATTGGAAGGTGGTGGTGATCCGCAAGCACCGCTTGCCAGGATCGTGGCGGCATGTAGTGCCGGCCGCATTTGTCGGGACGAATCTTCTGCTTCCCTTCCTGACGGCATTGTTCTTTGCGATTGGCGCGACCGTTAATTTCGACCGCCTCGAGATGTCATGGCTGGCGCTCACGGTGTGCTATGCCGCGGCCAATCTCATGGCATCGATTCTTGCGGCCCGGCGCAGTGGATGGACGACTCTTCTATGGCTTCCACCGATCTTCGCGGCCTATCATTTTTCGTACGGATTCGGCTTTTTGATGGGTCTATTTCATAGCGTCGCCAAGCCGCAGGAGACCTATTCCCAGGAATCGGTCCTCGTGCGAATCACGCGATAAGCCGTACATGCGCCATCAACAAACCACCTGGAGTAGCGGATGTTAAGTCTAGGACTCGAGGGCTTAATTCCGATCGTGCTCTACATCGGCTTCATAGCCGTCGTCATTATGACGGTCTTCTGGCGGCCGATTATTGGAATCTACTTCCTCGTGCCGCTGTTACCCGCGCAATCGTTTCGCGATCGCCTCAACGCGTTTCCGCTGGGCGCAAGCATGGTCACCATCCTCGTGCTTGCGGTGGCAATAGGCCTGAAGATCAAAGGCCGTCCGGTTTTCACGTGGAGTACGCTGCGGACTCCGCTGTTCGTGTATATCGGGTATACGTTCGTTTCCCTTTGTGCCGGGTCTTTCTACCTGGGACACAGCGTTCCTTTAAGTCCCAGCGATCCCCGGGTCGGCAATTGGCGAAATTACATCACGATGTTGCTGCTTCTCTTTGTGGTGAGCGCCGCGGTGACTACGACCAGGGAAATCCGAATTCTGCTCGCGCTGATGTGCGTCAGCGTGTTTTTCTTCGACCGGAGCTTCTGGGGAACCGCATCGCAACGCGACTATTCCAGTTATTCGGAAGAGTTGCATGATGCGGACGCCGGGCCGGTGGGATACGCCGGGGTCAACGGCCTGGCTGCATTTGAGGCGCAAGTATCGATCGCATTCCTGTCGCTCGCCGCTTTCGAACGTAAGCGCCTTTTAAAATTTGCCTACATCGGATTGGCAGGGTACTCCGCGCTCTGCCTGATGTACAGCCTCTCGCGCGGGGGATATCTGGCGTTCCTCGTGGGATGGTTATTCCTGGGGATGTTGAAGTACCGCAAGCTGCTGCTGCTTTTCGCAGTGTTCGCGGTGACGTGGACAGCCGTGGTGCCGAACGCCGTTCGTGAGCGCGTCGACATGACCCGTGACAATGACGGCGATCTGGATCACTCGTCGGAAGTGCGCGTCGATCTTTGGGAAGACGCCATGCAAACGTTCTCGACTAATCCTGTCACCGGCACGGGTTTCGACACCTATGCATACATGCAGCACATGTCGAACTACCGCGACACGCACAACATGTTCGTCAAGGTCCTGGTCGAGACCGGCATTGTCGGCATGGCATTGTTTCTCTGGCTGCTTTTCGGCTGTATACGCGCCGGCTTCAGGCTGTTCCGCGCAGCGGCCGACCCCACTCACGCCGCGATTGGCCTGGCCCTCGCAATGTGGGTCATATGCTCGATAGCCGCTAACTGCTTCGGCGACCGTTGGACCTACCTGCAGGTCAACGGCTTCCTTTGGGTCTTCGCCGGATTTGCAGCGCGAGCCTGGAGTCTGGAGCATCAGGCGGAAGCCGAGCCTGCTGCGGCGGAAGTCATGCCCGAAACTCTATGCGAAGCCTAGTCGCGACTGCCTGGCGCAAGCCGTCATGCCTGCCGCACTCCGGCTCATCGGAGTCCGTCATCGCCCGTCCGATCCAGGTGTACATGATGGACCTGTTACCGACGGTCCCGTACTACACAGGCTCACTTTGCGCGGCGTTAAACAGTGCGGAGGACGTCCAACTGAGTATCGGCAGTATTCAATACCACCTGGACGCTGACTACTTCCGCCGCGAAAAGCTTACGCTGGACCGACGCCTCGTCGATTTTGCCTCGCGGCTTGGTAAGCTACCCCGGGCGCTCCGCCGCTCCGTAAAGCTGTTCGAATACCTGCTCAACCTGGAAACACTCCTGATCCGGTTTCTGGTCGCGCCGCCTGACATTGTGCATGTCCAATTCCTTCCAATGGTCAAGTTTGGCGTGCACGCTGAGTTGTGGTTTCTGCAGATCGTGCGAGCGCTGGGAATCAAGATCGTCTACACGGTACACAATGTGCTGCCGCAGGATTCCGGGGAGCGTCACCACGCAGCCTTCGCGCGTCTCTATCGACTGGCTGACCGTCTCATATGCCACGATGATTTCGCGCGGTCCCGCCTGGAAAGCGAGTTCGGCGTCGATCCGTGCCGCATCTCCGTTATCGCCCATGGTCCTCTTTTGCAGGCCAAGTCCTCCATCGCGCCCGAAGAGGTAAAGCGGCGGCTGGGCATCGGCGCTCACGAACCGCTCGTGCTTTGGCAAGGCATTGTTCGCCCGTACAAGGGAGTCTCATTCCTCCTGGACGCCTGGAAGCTGCTCCAGTCGGGAGGCGCGCTTGCTCGCCTGGCAGTCGTTGGGGACGGTGACGACTCAATATTGCGCGAACTCAGGGAGCAAGTCGCCGCTCTGAACATCGGGTCATCGACACATTTGGATTTCCGATTCGTTTCCGTTGCCGAGTTGCAGGAGTACTACTCGGCCGCGGACGTCGTCGTTTACCCATATCGTGAGATCACTACCAGCGGAGCTCTCATGACCGGGCTCGGCCACGGGAAGGCAATTGTGGCCACGAAGCATCCCGCCTTCACCCGGATCCTCGAGCATGAAAGCAACGCTTTACTGGTCGATTATGGCGACATTGGGGGGCTGGCTAATTGCTTGCAGCTTCTGATCCAAAACCCGGGCCTGCGTAAGCGACTTGGCGACGAAGCCCGAAAGAGCGAAACGAAAGGTCCTCAGTGGAGTGATCTGGCCCGGCAAACCGTAGCCTGCTATCAGTCAGCAATGAAGAATGGTGCGCACTAGCGAATGCCGCAAACTAGCAATCTAACAACACGTCTTCTTCGGCTCTTGAGGGAACAAGGCCTCTGGGCGACATTGGTCGCCTGCTGGACGGCCGCAGGACAGTGGTGGAGGCAGGGCGAGTTCTGGCAACTCCGCAAGTCGCCCTACGTTCGTGTCGACGGCTGCCGGATTGGCTTGGAAAAGTCCTACTCCTCGGGCATTCGCAATCTGCTTACGACAGGCGTGTTTGAGAAGCCGGAACGCGAAGCCATCCGGCGCTATCTCGACAGGAGCCTGCCCGTCGTGGAGCTTGGCGGAAGCATCGGCGTTGTAGCATGCACCACAAACCGCCGCTTGAGACGTCCCGAACAGCACGTGGTCGTCGAGGCAAATCCCACTCTCATCCCCCTCCTCGAAGCAAATCGAGAGCGCAACAAGAGCGGATTCCAGGTGGTGCACCGGGCCGTTGGTTACGAGTCGGAATGCGTCGAGATGCACCTGGCGGAGACAGACCCCCTTGCCGGAAGCGCCCACACGTCCGGCGGTAGAACTGAGCAGGTGCGCGCGATCACCCTGGAATCGATTACGAGTCAATATCAATTCGATAAGTTCACGCTGGTTTGCGATATCGAAGGCACTGAGTTCGACCTCATTCAAAAAGATGCCGAAACGCTTTCGCAACGCGTCCCGCTTATGATCGTGGAGATTCACGAGCGAATGCTCGGCGAATCGAAAACGTCCTCCCTGATGGCGCAACTGGAGCAAATGGGCTTCAAGAGCGTATATCGCATGCGGGAAACGTGGGTGCTAAAGAACACCGGCACCGGAAAGAAAAGCGTTAATCCTGCAAACGAAATCACGAAGGAACTGAAGACGCTCGTCAGACAATCCTCTCATTACCTTTTTGGCCTCCTGGCGTCTTTGGGCCTCGGCCTGATCTCTTTTCCGATCTTCACTCGGGTCTTCACGGTATCGGATTACGGATTGATCGACCTGGCGCAAAAGATTCTTCTGTTGATCATCGCCGGCGCAAAGGGCGGCATGCAGAACTCCGTTCTTCGCTTTTACAATCGCGAAACATTTGCGAAAGACCCGGCAGCGGAGAAGCAATACTACTCCACCATGCTGTTCGGCGTCGGCGGGTTAGCCGCGCTGGTCACTGCGCTGTTTGCGGTGTTCGTACGCTTTTCGCCGCATCGGCTCATCGACGGACCGTTAGCGGCCGTTCTGGGGTTCAGCGCGCTGCTCATACTGGTGAGGTCGCTGCAATCCATTCAGTGGGCCTTTCTGCGAATTCAAGAACGCACCAAAGCGTTCAACGTGATCAACACCTCGATGAAGTTCGCGTCTGTTGGCGCGATCTGCCTCTTGCTGCCTTTGTTGGGACCATCTGTGCGGACCTACTACAGCGGAACGATGCTTGTTGAGGTCGCTGTGGTAGCGGCACTTTGCATCCCACTGATTCGTGGCGGCCTGCTCAACCCACTGAACTTCGATGCAAGCCTGTTCCGCACTGCCGTCCTATTCGGCGCTCCGCTGATCATGCAGGAGTTGGCCGGCATTGTCCTCGACTCCGGCGATCGCGTCCTGGTGCGCATGTACCTGGGTGGTGACGCGCTTGGCTTCTACTCGGTGGCTTACGGCCTGTCCGGCTATGTCAACACGCTATTCTATGCACCGCTCGGACTCGCCATCATACCGATATACATGCGCCTGTGGAACTCCCACGGACGCGAGAAGACCGCTCAGTTCCTGAGTCTCAGCTTCGATGCTTTCCTCTGTGGGGCAAGTGGCTTGTTTGTCATCGCAGCCGTAAGCGCGCGCGACGTGGTCAGGGTGATGGCGTCGGCGAAGTATCGGGGAGCCGATGCGCTCATTCCGATCCTGGTCGCCGGCTTGTTGATCTACACGACTCAGATCTTTCTCGACGCCGGCCTTTTGATCAATAAACGGACCGGCATCCTGGCATCTTGCCTCGGCGTAGCGGCCGTCCTGAATATCGCTCTGAATTGCGTCCTTCTGCCGCGGATGGGATTAGCCGGCGCTGCATGGGCCACACTGATCAGTTACCTCGCGTGCACCATCGCCTTGTCGTATTTCGCTTTTCGAGTTTTGCCCCTGAAAATCGGGATCCGCCCGCTGGGAGGGTATTGCGTGGCAGCCGCGGTGGCCTGGGCAGCCGGTGCCCGAGTCGAATTCGGCGCGCCTTTATGGAACATGTTCTCCAAGCCCACGATAGCTCTGCTGGTGTATTTCGGCGTCCTGCTCCTGATCGACCGGCGGGTTCGAGGTTTAAGCTCCATGTTGTTGCACGCGCTCAGAACAGGTTCAACACAGAATGATGCGCTACCGGCATAGCTATCGGTGGAGTTGCGTTGCCGTCTTGGCCGCGTCGGGCGCGCTTGCGGCGCCGCGCGTCTATTACACGGATCTGGATAGCGGTCCGAACTCCGGCGGCGAAAAGAATGCCGGGGCGTATGTGACGATCTATGGCAGCGGGTTTGGCTCCGTTCAGGGATCGTCTTCAGTCACGGTAGGCGCCGGCCGCGCTGCGGCGTATCCCATCTGGACCGATTCCAAAATCGCCATCCAGCTCGGGCCTGACGCATCCACCGGAGACATCATTGTAACCACCAAGGACGGCGCCTCTAACCCCGTTCCATTCACTGTTCGGCCGGGAAAGATCTATTTTGTTGCGTCGAACGGCAAGGACGGGCATGATGGCAGCTTTGCCTCGCCTTGGCGAACGGTTCTGAAAGCCCGCGATAGCCTGAAGCCGGGTGACATTGCCTATCTAAGAAATGGCGTGAATCAGGCCGCGGACGATGGGCAGGGCTGGAAAACGTGCCTCCTGATCGGCGCAAATTCGGGCACGCAGGATCGCCCGAAATCGCTGGTCGCCTATCCCGGCGAGTCAGCGACCCTGGGAAATGTTAACGGCACCGCGGCAGGCGGTTGCGACGCCGGTATTCGAACCAGAAACCAGGGCGAGAACTATTGGACCATCGCGGGCTTGAAAATTCGCGGTGGCACCGAAGCGTTCAACCTGTTCGGCGTCACCGGATGGCGGCTGGTTGGCAACGATATGTCATGTCCGAACGGCAACGGGCAATCCGCCTGTCTTGACACCGCGAGGGCCAGCAACCTGCATATTTACGGGAACAACATTCACGATGTCGCCACGAATCTTGACCCCTCGAAAGTGACTGCCCTGTATCACGGCGTGTACCTATCGACGGATACCAACCATGTCTGGTTCGGCTGGAATACGATTGCCAATGTGCAGGGGGGCCGGGGCATGCAGGTTCATTCTTCGCCCATTCAAGGCGGAGGGGCAGCCGATCCCACGGGCCATGATCAATATGACTTGCACATTCACGACAACGTGATCCACGATACGCAGTGCGACGGGATCATTTTGTCTACGGTAGATCCGTCGAAAGGGCCTGTCGAGATCTATAACAACGTCATCTACAACGCCGGCAAGGGCCCGAATAACCTGGAAGGGTCCGGCTCCTGGAGCTGCATCAACGCGCAGGCTTATACCAATTCGGGGCCACCGGGTTCCGGTCCCATCGAGATCTACAACAACACTCTGTACGCGTGCGGATCGTTCGCGAATCCTCCATACTCGGACAGCTCCGCGGGACTCATGTGGATAGCCGCGAAGAATCCGAATAAATACGTTCATCTTCGCCGGAACATTATTGAAACTTCGGGCTCGGTGCCTTACCTGCGGATTCACGACGTTCCCGCTAATGAATGCCCCGACTCGGACAAATGTGCCGGCGTACGCGGCTCTGACAATCTCTTTTACGGCAACGGGGCCGCTCCCAGGAACCCGAATCTGAAAGCATCCCTCAGCTGTGATCCGCATTTCGTCAACGCGGCTGCTGCTGATTTCCGCATCCCTCAGAACGGCCCGGCACGAAACACTGGCGCTTTCGCCTGTGCGAGTGAGAAACAGCACTAATGCCTCGAGTTACGGCGATCATCCCCGCTTATAACACGGCCCGTTTTCTACCCTATGCGTTGGAAAGCGTGCTGCGGCAAACGTATGCCGACTGGGAGGCCGTTCTAGTAGACGACGGGAGCACCGATAACACACGGGAGCTGGTCGCAGAAGCTATGCCCAAGTTCGGCGGCCGTCTGCAGTACGTTTACCAGCCGAATCGAGGCCTGCCGGCGGCCAGAAACACCGCAATCCGCCACGCCAAGGGCGAGCTGATCGCGTTACTTGACGCCGACGATATCTGGGAGGCGAACCGCCTGCAGCTCGGCGTCGAAATGATGGACCTTAATCCACGGATGGGGCTGACACACGCGAAAGTGGCCCGCATTGACGTGGATGGACGTTTTATCGAACACCCGCCGGCGCCCCCGCGCAAGTATCTCGAAGGCTCGATCGCCAAACACATCTATAGTCGCCGTGCCCATCTGTTATGTCCAACGATTCTGTTCCGGCGATCCTGCCTGGACCGTGTCGGCGTCTTCGACGAAACCATGCGTGCAACCGAGGATCGCGACCTTTGGTTCCGTATCGCGGAGCACTACGAAATCGGCTATATCGACGAGGTCATTGCACAATACCGTGTCTCGCCAAACTCCATGAGCAAGGACTGGCAGCGGATGCGAACCTGGCAGACCTACTTCATCGACAAGCACTACAACCGTGGCGTCGTGAGCAGATGGATGGCAAGCCAGGCGAGGGCTAGTATCTGTCGCGAACGCGGTGACACGCTCTACAAATCCCGAAATCTCGGCGAATCCGTGCGATGGTATTTTGACGCTTTACGTTGTTACCCCTTCCGCGCCGCGGACCTCTATATGTTTAGCCGCGCGTTGCTCGAGTTCACAATATCCAAAACCCGGCCCGCGGCCCAGCCCCTGACTAATGACTAAACGCTGCGGCCCAACTCAGGTCCTGTTCATTATCGATAGCTTGATGGGTGTGGGCGGAGCTGAGATGTGCCTGCTTCGGCTCACCAAACACCTGCCCCGCCACCTGTATGAATGCCGCGTGGTCACCTTCCACGCACGCGACTGTGCGGATTCATTGCTGAACCAGTTCGACTGCCCGGTGTATCACTGGCCTTTGACCAACGTTTATAACCATCAGGCGGTCCGCGTGGCTCATCGCCTGCGAAAGCTCATAAAGGACGAGAACATCGATATCGTCCACACCTTCTTCCCCACCTCGGATCTCTGGGCCGGACCAATCGCGAAGCTCAGCGGCGTGAAGGCTCTGATTTCAAGCCGCCGCGACATGGGAATCCTGCGCAATGCGCGCCATCAGACAGCATATCGATTGCTTCGGCGGGTATTCGACCAGGTACAGACGGTATCCGACAGTGTCCGCCGCTGGACCATTGAGAACGATGGAATCGACCCCAAACGTACCATCACGATTCATAACGGCATCGGCCCACTGTCCGTTCCAAGGGAGTCTCGTATCGAGGACCTTCGCCGCGCTATTGAGGGCACGGAAGACACGCTGGTCCTGACAACCGTGGCCAATTTCCGGCATGTCAAGGGAATCGATGTTCTCGTGCGCGCCGCGGCCATCGTCGGAAAAGTGTTCCCCGCGGTCCGAATCGTCGTGGCGGGTAATCTCGACACCACCACGGCGGGCCGCGAGTACGCCGACGAGGTCCTGCAACTCAGCGCATCCATTGGCGCAAGCCCATGGATGCGGTTCCTCGGCGCGGTGGACGACGTTTCCGCCGTCCTGAAGCTGAGCCATGTATTCGTACTGCCGTCGCGCAGCGAAGGACTGTCGAATGCCCTCCTGGAAGCCATGTCGGCCGGTTTGCCCTGCATCGCCACCGCCGTTGGCGGAAATCCGGAAGTGGTCGTGGACGGCGAAACGGGTTTCCTTGTACCTTCTGACGACGCGGAGGAGCTGGCAAACCGGATGCTGACCCTGCTCCGCGACCCGCAATTGAGACACCGAATGGGCGAAGCGAGCCGCCATCGGGTCCGCCAGCATTTCGCAATTGAGGCTATGACTTCTCGCGTGGTGACGTGCTACGAAAAAGTGCTGCATCAGAAAGAACCCAACCCATTGCATAACCAATTCACACATTCCATACACGGGGCCGTCCAACGCATCGCTACGAGTATCGGCCTGAACGGATTCCTGCGGCACACGCTCTTATCGAACCGCATACTCGTGCTGTGCTACCACAACGTCCTGCGCAGGCCCCCCAAGTACCCTTACGCGTACGCGATCCATGTTCTCGAGGAGGAATTCGAGCGTCACATGCGCTTTCTCGCGAAGAACTTCAACGTCATGAGCGCGAGTGAGCTCGTTGAAGTCATGGAACGCAAGACGCGGCTGCCCGCTAAATCCGCCGTGGTTACGTTCGACGATGGGTATCGAAATGGCCTGACCGTGGCAGCACCGATCATGCGAAATTACGGGATCCCCGCGATCTTCAACATTTGTACCGGCTACGTTTCCCAACCCGTAATGCTATGGCCGGATGAAATCGCGTTCCGCATCCTCAACTGGCCCGACGCGGCGTGTCCGCTACCGGATGGGCGTATTGAGTATCTGGATTCTGACTTTGACAAACGCCTCAAAGCCGCGGTCCGTATCCAGGAGCTCTGCAAAGTGATCGATGACGCTCAGCGCCTCGCCTACATCGCGACGCTGCAAAGCAACGCCGCCTCTTTGAGGGATCTGGAATTGGACGAGGATGCCCGATTTATGAGCTGGGATGACGCTCGCGAACTCTCTCGTCAAGGTTTCGAGATCGGTTCCCACACCGTCACTCATCCGATTCTGACTCGACTCAGTGCAGAGCGTCGCGCCGATGAGCTGATCTCGAGTAAAACGCAAATCGAACGGGAGCTGGGAAGAGAGTGCCGGGTAATTGCCTATCCAAATGGGTTGACGAGAGACGCGGACGAAAGTGTATACAAAGCAGCGGACGAAGCCGGCTATCGTATTGGGTTCACACTGCAGCGGCACCTGGCAAAACTTGGGTCGCCACTCGCGGTCAATCGCATCAATGTGCCGGGCAACGAACCGCAGGCCGTATTCGAAAGCCGGGCCGCGGGAGTCTACGTGATTCGGTCCTACTTTTCGGAACATGTCGCCACACGTTGACCCCATGAGAGTGATATCGCTTGCATACCACGACGTGATCGAAGATATGCCTGGGAGCTGTGCCGATCCCAGGCCGCACTCGTCACGCTACACGCTTTCCCGCTCGAGCTTTCGCAAACACCTCGAGATCCTCGCGGCCAACGCCACGCCGCCCCGGGTTTCGACCATCGACAATATTGAACAGGACGGTCATTCACTCCCGGTGTTTTTGACCTTCGATGACGGCGCAGCCGGCGCTTACACATGCATTGCGGATGAATTAGAGCGTCTTGGCTGGCGAGGCCATTTCTTTATCGTTTCGAGCTGGATTGGACGGCCCGGATTCATGGACCGGCAGCAGATTTGCGATTTGCGGCGACGGGGCCACATCATCGGAAGCCATTCCCGGTCCCATCCCGAACGCATGTCTTGCCTGGAATGGGACCACTTAGTATATGAGTGGATCGACAGTTGCGCCGTGCTCAGTGACTTACTCGGCGAGAAAATCACCGTCGCGTCCGTCCCGAATGGCTACCATTCCGCCGACGTAGCGCGAAGTGCGGCTCTCGCGGGCATCCAGACTCTTTTCACATCCGAAGCTACGACCGCAATCCACAAGGTCGATGGATGTGACGTCCTGGGCCGTTTTTGCGTCCAGTCCGCTGCGCAGCCCTCATTTACAGCAGCGCTTGTGACGCATCGGCACATGCGGATGCGCCAAACCGTGAGCTGGAACGCCAGGAAGGTGGCGAAGGCGATCGGCGGCAATGCCTATCTCGCGGTGCGCTCCAAGCTTCTTTCGTAATCCCGGCGCGGCGCCAACTCCGGCATTCCGGGCTCTGAGCGCTTCCCGGCAATTCCCAGCTTCTTCATCTTGTAGAGGAGCGCTTTGTAATCCACGCGCAGCAGCACCGCGGCCTCTTTCCGGTTCCAGTGCGTAGAGCTGAGCGCCTTTACGATGGCATCACGCTCCGCATTGCATCGGTCCACATTGACTTGCTGAAGGGCGGAGGTGGCTGTGGCAGGGTTGGCGGCCGGCAGCACGATGATCTTCCGGTTGTCCTTTGGCGTGAGCTCGGTGATGATGGAGTCTTCGTCACCTAACACCAGGAATTTCCGAATGATGTTCTCGAGCTGGCGGACATTTCCAGGCCAGTCGTAGGCCTGCAGAGCCCGTTTCAAAGCCGGCGGTATCTCAGACGCGGCGCCGTCGTTAGTGTACTTCTGCATGAAGGTCTTCGCGAGGGATAATACCTCGCCGGCGCGCTCGCGTAGCGGCGGAATTCGAAGCTCCACGATATTCAAACGATAGTAGAGATCCTCACGGAATCGACCGTCCGCGATCGCGGCTTCCAGGTCGCAGTGGGTCGCCGCCATGACCCGAACGTCAACCCGGCAGACCTCGCGTCCGCCGAGACGCAGAAATTCTCGGTCCTGGAGAACTTGAAGGAGTTTGGCCTGGAGCTTGAAGTCCATGTCGCCAATCTCATCCAGAAGTATCGTGCCCCCGTTGGCCATCTCAAAACGGCCGGGGCTGCTTCGCAACGCTCCCGTAAATGCGCCGCGCTCGTACCCGAATAACTCGCTTTCCACGAGTTCCGGCGGCAAGGCCGCGCAGTTCAATTTAAGGAACGGCCCGGAGGAGCGGCGCGAGAGTTCATGGATGCGGCGGGCGATCACTTCTTTGCCGACCCCGGTCTCACCACGTAGCAAAACCGGAACATCGGAGTTTGCGATCCGTGGAATCAGACGTTCCGTTCGTTCGCGCCACGATGAGGTTGCGATATCGGGCACATCTTGAGGCAAACCCTTCGCCTTGATGGCCCGTTCAATGCTCCTGGTAAGCTCCTCGTGCTCTACGGGCTTGGCTAAGAAGTCCACGGCGCCGAACTTCATGCATTCGACAATGTTCGAAGGCGTGGCAGCCCCGGACAACATCAGGACCGGAACAGTCGACGAACGTCGCCTTAGCTCCCGCAGCGTAGCGATGCCGTCCCGGTGAGGCATCATGATGTCCATGATGAGAAGCGAAGGCTGGCTACGGTACTTCTCCAGGTAACTCAGCACCTGGTCGCCGTCCTCAACCGAATCCACTGAGTAGCCGTCACACTGCAAAGCCAGAGATAGATAATTCCGGACCTCCGGCTCGTCTTCGGCGATCAGAATTCGGTGGCCCTGTAGAGAATTAGGATTCATTGCAGTGAGGTGGCCGCAGCCATGGTCAGGGATTCCGTATCTTGCGCGAGTTCCCGCAGAGGAAGTTCCAACGAGAATACAGAGCCGTCATCCAAGGACTCGACCCAAATCCGGCCGCCATGCGCCCTGACAATACTCTGGCAGATGGCAAGACCTAGGCCGGTTCCGCCCCGTTCGTCCGATCCAGGATGAGAGAAGTATTCGTCGAAAACAAACGGGACCACTTCCGGTGCAACCCCCGGTCCGGAGTCTCGTACGTCGATGCGATAACAGGCCCCTTCGACTGGGTACCCCCTGACCTCCACGGCGCCCCCGCGAGGGCAGAATTTGCAGGCATTCTCCAGCAGGTTGATCAGCACCTGCTCGATCTGATTCTCGTCCCACTCAGGCATCCAAGCCGGCAAATCAAGGTTGATCGACAAGGACAGTTGCTTGTCGTCCACCATGGGAGCGATCTGATAAACCGCTTGCTCCACGACTCCCTTCACGTCCACCGGCCTGCGGCGTAGACGGTGCTCCCGGTCCTTGCCCGCGCATGTATCGTACATGGCAGCGGCCATTTGTGAGAGACGCTGGGCAACTTTCTGCATGCGCCGCAGAACCTCCGATTGGACCGCGTTGAGCGGGCCCAACTGCTCTTGGCACAACAGAGCGCAATAGCCGTTGAAAGCTGTCAACGGAGCCCTGAAATCGTGCAATTCCCGGGCTAGGACGTTGAAACAGTCTTGGTCGAAGCGAACTGGCTCCTCATCGGAATGCGAATCCAGGGCCCTCATACGCTACGCACCTCGCAGCGCGGGAGCGCTTTATATTTCTTTTCTTGCATAGAAGGAAAGCTAATTCTATTTGCGAACGCATCACTCTGGCACTTGTTGGGACGACGTAGGGAGGCTAACAGTGTCTCCTAGGATTTTCACTAGGTTATGCCTGTTACTGTAAGGAGGCCAACGATTTATCGGGCTAAGTAGGAAAATGTAAGATCCGTAACATTATCGGCCGGAGCGCCGCTTCGCCAGGGCGAAGCCGCCCATCAGGAGCCCTAGCGCGCCCGCCCCGACTAACACCGAGGCTGGCACCGGGGCCGTTCGATCCGGCTCGCCGAGTTCCCGCTCCAGGAATTGCACGTCTGCGTTGAGCATCGTCTCCCGCAATCCAATCTGAAGGACTTGCGCCAGGTGAAGGGCCCGACGATCCGTTTCCTGCTCGATTTGCTCACGGCAACTGAATCCGTCGGCGATGATGAACGCATCGCTCGCCGCCTCGCGAACCGCGGGTAGCAGGACGCGCTCTCCGCACTTAATCGATACGTCATAATGATCGGCCTCATACCCGAATGCGCCCGCCATACCGCAACATCCTGAGTTGAGCACATTGATTTCAAGGCCGGCCTTGCGCAGGATATTGGCATCGGAGTTGAAGTCCAAGACCGTCTTGTGATGGCAATGGCCATGCACTACTGCCTTGCGCTGGAGTCTTGGAGGCTGATAGCCGGGCGCCTTGTGCTCGAGAAACTCGCCGAGCATGTAGCACTGTTCCTTCAGCCGGTAAGCGTCCTCATCGCCGTGCAGAAGATCCGTCATCTCGTCACGAAACACCGAAATGCAGCTAGGCTCTAATCCAACAATCGGCGTCCCTTGTTCAATTTCCTTCCGAAGCGATCCGATAATGTTCTCCAGCCACTTCTTCGCTAGCGGAAGCATGCCGTAATCGTAGAGAGGCCGCCCGCAACAAAGGTCCTGCTCGGGCACGACGACCCGGAACCCCGCGTTTTCGAGTACGTCGACAGCGGCCCGCGCCACTTTGGGCGTGAAGTGATCGTTAAACGTGTCGGCCCACAGAATCACTTTGCGTCCGTGGGGATTCCGGGATGTGCGTCCTCGGAACCACTGCTTAAACGTCCGCGGCGCGAACGGGGGAATATGGCGCCTTTGCGAATAGCCGGCCGCCAACTTCGCGATCGCACTCAGACCCGGAGTCTGCGTAAAGAAATTGACAGTCGCCGGCATCTTCGAGGCAATGCGAGCCCACCAATGGATCAATCCCGAAGCATACGCATGCCTGGGCTGCAGGCGACCCTCGTAATAATGTGACAGGAACTCCGATTTGTAGGTCGCGACATCGACGTTCACCGGGCAGTCGCCCTTGCATCCCTTGCAGGAAAGGCACAAATCGAGCGCCTCCTTGACGTGCTCGCTCTTCCATCCGCCATCGAGCGGATTGCCTTGCAGCATTTCAAAAAGCAGGTGCGTGCGCCCGCGCGGCGAATGCATCTCCTCGCGCGTGGCCATAAAACTGGGACACATTGTGCCGCCCTGCTCGCGCCGGCATTCCCCTACCCCAACACATCGCAGCGTCGCGCGTGAAAAGCTGTACTGGTCTTCCTTGAAATGAAAGTGAGTGTTCGGCTGCGGAGGCGCGTATCCTGTGCCGAGGCGCAGGTTTTCGTCGATCCGATACGGAGTGACCACCTTGCCGGGATTCATCTTCCAATCGGGATCCCAGATCGACTTGAACTCGCGAAACGCCGCGACAATTTCTTCGCCGAACATCTTCGGCAGGTACTCGGCCCGGCATTGACCGTCGCCATGTTCTCCGGAAAGCGAGCCGCCATGAGAAAGCACCAGGGTAGTGGCGTCGTCCATGAACGACCGGTAGTTGTGAATCCCTTCCGGCGACCGGAGATCAAACGGAATGCGGCAGTGGATACAGCCCTGGCCGAAATGACCGTACACCGAGGGATCGTCGTAGCCGTGCTTCCGGAACAGCTCTTTGAGGCCGCGAAGATAAACTCCGACTCTATCGGGAGGCACCGCGGAGTCTTCCCAGCCCGGCCATGTGTCATGCTCTCCCGGAACGTAAGCGGTGGCGTCCAGGCCCGATTCGCGCACCTCCCAGAGCATCTTCTCCTGCGCCGGATCGTCATAGAGCTTCATCGACGGCGGATGATCCGACTTCTTTAAATCGTTCATCAATCGGTGGGCCTGCTCTTCCGCCTCCTGGCGCGTTTTCGCGCCAAACTCCACCAGCAGCCAGCCCTTGCCTTCGGGCAGCAAGGTGATGTCTTTTACATGCACGCCCTTTTTGTGCATGTAGCCGATGAGCCGGTCGTCAATTCCTTCGCACCCGATCGGCTTGTGCGCGACCACGCGCGGAATGTCGTCACCGGATGCAAATACGTCCGGATATCCCAATACCAGAAGCGCCCGGGCCGGGGGATTCCAAACGAGATTCGCCACGATCTCCAGAATCGTGACACACGTCCCCTCGCTCCCAACTAAAGCCCGTGCGACATGGAAGCCGTTCTCCGGTAGCAGCTCGTCGAGGTTGTATCCCGACACGCGACGCGGAATCTTGGGGTAGCGCTCGCGGATTAGATTTGCATACCGGTCGCGCAGGTCGCGGAGCTTGCGATAGATTTCGCCTCGTCGGCCGCCGGCGGTAATGATCTGACCGAGCTCGTCATCACTGGTCTTACCCACGCGCATACGAAGCCCGTCGTACGTGAGAATCTCAAGCTCATGGATGTTGTCGGCCGTGCGCCCGGCCATCTGCGCGTGAATACCGCACGAATTATTGCCGCACATCCCGCCTAGAGTGCAATGGTTGTGTGTGGCCGGGTCTGGTCCAAAAGTCAGCCCCCGTTTATTCGCCGCATTGCGCAAATCGTCGAGAATGCACCCCGGCTGCACGAGGCCCAGCTTCTTCTCGGCATCCACTCCGATCACGTGATGCATGTACTTCGACATGTCCATCACAACCGCGACGTTGCAGCATTGCCCGGCAAGACTCGTACCGCATCCGCGACTCAGCAACGGCGCACCGAAATGACGGCAGACCTCGACCGTTCGAATTACGTCGTCGGAGTCGAGCGGAAGCACCACGCCAATCGGCACCTGCCTGTAGTTCGAGCCGTCAGTGGCATATAAGGCGCGGCTACCCTGATCGAATCGCACTTCGCCTTGGACGCTGCGGCGCAACTCCTCCGCGAGCGTTATGCTGTCGCCGCTCCACTCCACTTGCGATGCACTCAGCGGGCGCGGATAAACACCTCCGTCCTCACGGAGGTGATCGCTACCAGACAACTTGACCAACATGTAAAGCTCCACTTTGGGGACTGCACATCGGCGAAAACGTTTCGGTAAGGCGGTTGGTATCTATGTCGTTACGCCGTTGAAATATTTCACGACCAAACCCGTCAAATCTTTGGAGTTAATAATGCAGAACGCAGCCCAGGAGCTTGAACAAGCCACCAATAACCTGGCCGTGAAGACGGCTGAGACGCTCGGATGTGCAGCAGGATACCTGCGCAGCCGCGATATGACCGCCATGTTGTCCGATTTCCAGCAGACTGCGCGTGAGAATCCCTTACCGACCTTGGTCGGCGCAGCCGCGTTCGGCTTTCTTGTAGGGGCGTTCCTGCGAAGACTCTGATGTAAGGAGTAATTCTATGGATCCAGCCAGAGACGCGGCCGGAAACCTCGGGTCGTATGCCTATACCAAGACCGAAAGAGAGGGCACACGCCCGATAGCTGATGTTCTGAAACAAACTGTCACCAACGTTCAGGAGATTATCCGCTCGGAAGTGCTGCTGGCCAAAGTGGAGTTGAAAGAGGAATCGAGGAAAGCCACTTCGGCCGGCAAGATGTTCGGTGCCAGCATGGCGCTCGCATTTTTCGGTCTCGGTTTTTGCCTGCTGAGTGCCGTCTATGCGCTGTCGCTCGTCCTTCCCGCCTGGGCAGCCGCTCTGATCGTCGGTGTTGTGCTGCTGATCTTCGCCGGCGGCGCACTCGCAATGGGACGTGAGCGCTGGAAGAACCTGAAAGCACCGGCCAAGACGATGTTCACGGTAAAGGAGGACGTCGAATGGATGAGGAATCAGTTCAGATCATAAAGCACATCGCTGAAAAGCGAGAGGAACTGGGCGACAATCTCGCGGAACTCGAACAAAGAGTTCGTTACGCGACCGATTGGCGTACCTACTTCGCGCGCCAGCCGTGGCTGATGATCGGAGCCTCCGCGTTGGGCGGATTGCTGCTGGCGGCATTGTTTACGCCGGCGCGGAGATGCAGATGATGTGAGCACATCGCCCAATGAGTGGTAAAGCTCCAGGCGCGCCAGGCCGCATTCCTGTATGGGAGCATGCGGACAAGGATGGCGTTGGAGCAAGTTACAGTCCGGCCAACCACGTATGGTTCACTCTATGGCGTGGAGCCCTGACTGAGGTCTATTACCCTACCGTCGACCGCGCCCAAATCCGTCATCTTCTTCTAGTCGTCAGCGATGGCCGCTCGTTGGTTCTTCACGAGGGAGCCGACCTTGAATGTCGCGTTACAAGGCTCGGCGGGACTTCCGAAGCTTACCGCGTGACCGCGAAAGCTCCCAGTGGTGAATTCCAATTCGAGAAAGATGTGATTTGCGACCCGGATTTGCCATGCGTCATGCAACGCTATCGCATGACGCCAGTGTTCTCGAGCGCTCTGCGTTACTACATCGTCTGTAACCCGCATCTTGAGGCGCAGGGTCATGTGGCAGACTCCCATGTCATCGAGTTGAACGGGCGCAAGTTCTTGACTGCGCATAAAGACGATCACTGGGTCGCCGTTGGATCGAGCGGAGGCTTCAGCCGTGCATCGGTCGGCTTTGCCGGTGTGAATGACGGTCTCACCGACCTCAGCGAAAATGGCCAACTGGATTCCGTGTTTACCGAGGCGGACGAAGGTAATGTGGTCCTGACCGGTGAGATTCCCGAGCGTATTGACGAATTCACAATTGCACTCGCGTTCGGTTTAACCCAGCATGCCGCCCTAACAGCGGTCACGCAGTCGCTTGCCTCGCCGTTCAGCGTCAAATTGGAAAAGTACCTGCAGCAATGGCAGTCCGCCGCGGCTGACCGCCTCGACATCCGGAGCCGCACCGGCGATGGCGGCCGCGTTTACGACATCAGTTGCAACACGATCTGCACCCATGAAGACCGCACTTACCGCGGCGCACTGATCGCCTCTCTCGCAATACCGTGGGGCGAGGTGAAGCAGGCCATCACACCTGCCCACGCCGGTTATCACCTGGTGTGGACGCGCGACGCCGTAAACTGCGCCGGTGCCCTGCTTGCGGCGGGTGATTGCGACACTCCTCTCCGGACGTTAACGTATCTTGCGGTGTCGCAGCAGCAAGACGGTAGCTTTGCGCAGAACTTCTGGATTAACGGCGAGCCAAACTGGACCGGTCTTCAGCTCGACGAGGTTACGTACCCGATCCTGCTGGCGCGCCGCCTGCACCGCGAGCATGCCCTACTGGAATTCAATCCACTACCCATGACCTGGAAGGCCATCGAGTACATCGTGCATCGCGGGCCGATCACCCCGCAGGAGCGATGGGAGCAGATGAGCGGCTACTCGCCCGCGACCATCGCCATCGTCATTGCCGCGACCGTGTGTGCCGCTGCTTTTGCCCGCGAAGACGGGAAACCCGCAGCCGCCCAATTCCTCGAAGACTACGCCGATTGGATGCGGGACCACATTGAGGCTTGGACCGTCACCACCGCCGGCGAACTCCTCCCAGGATCTCCGCGATACATTATCCGGCTCACCCCGGCGAGCCCTGGCGATGCGGGCCCGGTTTCGCCCAACGAAGCTCTTCTGAAGATCCCGGATCAAAAGCCGGGCAGACCCAATGAGTTTCCCGCGCGTAACATCGTCTCGCCTGGCTTTCTGGAGCTTGTCCGCTACGGGGTTCTTGACGCTGACGATCCGTTGATTGTTGGGTCGCTGCGGGTCGTCGACGCGGTCCTCAAGATCGACACTCCCGCCGGTCCCTGTTGGCGGCGCTTCAATCATGACGGCTACGGGCAGCGCGACGATGGCTCGCCGTTTGACACCTGGGGAAAAGGTCGTGCCTGGCCACTGCTCACCGGGGAGCGCGGCCACTATGCGTTACGAGCGGGCCAGGACCCTATGCCGTATATTGCGGCCATGGAGCACTTGAGCGGCACGACGGGTCTCATTGCGGAACAGGTTTGGGACAGACCTTTTTGGAAGGACGGCCGTAACTACTTCGGACGGCCGACTGGATCGGCGAACCCACTCACCTGGGCGCACGCAGAATACATCAAGCTCGTTCGCTCGGCCTCGGACGGACGCGTGTTTGATCTTCCGCACGAGGTCGAGCGCCGTTACTCCGGCAAACGCGGCCGGCTAAACAAACTTGCGATGTGGACGTTCAATTATCCGATCCCCACCGCGTCCGCTGGCGAAACGTTGCGGATCTACTCGGGCGCGCCGTTCGTCCTTCGATATTCGTTGGACGACTGGGCACACGTTCAGGACGTCCACGCCACCGACACCGAGTTGTCAATCCACTATGTGGACGTGCCACTTCCCCCCGACCAGCGCGCCTCGGCACGTTTCACGTTTCGTTGGAAAGAAAAAGGGAACTGGCAAGGCTGCGATTATGCCGTCGTCGTCACACCCGGTCAGTAAGCGGATTGCCTCTCCCAGGATCATTTGGAGTTACGTAGATGAGTGAAGTTGTGGTCGTCACAGGAGCGTCCGCTGGCGTGGGCCGCGCCGTTGTCCGTGAATTTGCGCAACACGGCGCCAGAATCGGACTGATCGCGCGCGGTAAGCCCCGTCTGGAAGCCGCTAAACAGGAGGTAAACCAACTGGGAGGAGAAGCGCTTCTGCTCCCTGCCGACGTCGCCGACGCCGAAGCTGTGGACAACGCTGCTGCCACCGTGGAACGTGAGTTCGGGCCAATCAGCGTGTGGGTGAACAATGCCATGACCACCGTGTTCGCGCCATTTTCAGAGATTACGCCCGCCGAGTACAAACGCGCCACCGAGGTCACCTATCTCGGATGCGTTTACTTAACCATGGCGGCGCTCAAGCGAATGCGTCCCCGCAATGCCGGAGCGATCGTGCAGGTGGGCTCCGCACTTGCCTATCGCTCGATTCCGCTGCAATCGCCCTACTGCGGAGCTAAGCACGCCATTGTGGGCTTCACGGATTCCATCCGCTCAGAGCTAATCCACGACAAGTCAAACGTGCAAGTCACCGTGGTCCATCTGCCCGCGATGAACACCCCTCAGTTCTCATGGTGCCGGACGAAACTTCCCCATCATCCGCAGCCGGTCCCTCCGATCTACGAGCCGGAAGTTGCCGCGGAAGCGGTCTATTGGGCCGCTCATCATCGACGGCGTGAGATTTACGTTGGTTATCCGACCCTGAAAGCAATCTATGGTCAGGAGATCGCCCCGGGGTACGCGGACCGCATGTTAGGCCAGACCGGATTCGAATCCCAGCAGACAGATCGGCCCATCTCACCGCAACGCCCCGACAATCTATTCGAGCCGGTAGAAGGCGATTGGGCCGCCCACGGAATCTTCTCCGAGAGAGCCCACCGGTTCAGTCCCCAAACCTGTCTTGACCTGCACCGCGGAACTACGGTCTTGGCTGCCGGCGGCCTCGGGCTCTTCGCGTTCGCTATATTGCGCCAGCGCTTAAATGGCGCGAATAAACCTGGTAGCGCTCGGCATCCGGCTTCTTGAAGATCAATCCCAATCCCGGCGCGCTCAAATCGGGCGTAAGCAACCCGTTTACGGCCGTCAACGCCCCCTCCATCAGCATCCCTTCGATCCGCACATGGTCGAAGAAGTACTCTACATTCCGAGCCCGTGGCTGCGTACAACACAAATGACCATGCAGACTGGGAGCGGTATGGGCCGAAATCGGCCGGTGGAATACCTCGGCGGCCGCCGCAGCCAGACTGAATCCCGTTACACCGCCGCACCGCGTCGCATCGATCTGAATTACGTCCACAGCGTCTGCTTCCAACATCCGCCGGAAGTATATCGGCTCGTACCCGTATTCCCCCGCCGCAATGTCCATCCCGGCTGGGCAGCGCGCCGCCAGCATCCGCAACCCTTCGAGATCGTCTGAAGAAACCGGCTCCTCAAACCAGGTCACCCCCGAATCCACGAAGACCTCGGCGAAACGGAGCGCCTGTTTCCGATCGTAAGCTCCATTAGCATCGACATAGAGCTCCGTTCCATTCCCGATGGCCTGCCGAGCTGCCCGCACCCGCGCAAGATCCAGCTCCGGGTGGGTTCCGATCTTCATTTTCACTGCCGCTAAGCCTTGCGCCGCCCAGCCCCCCAACTGCTCCGTCAACTGCTGATCGCTGTACGACGTGAATCCACCGCTGCCATACGCCGCGACTGCTGGACGCACGGCCCCTAACAGTCCAACCAGCGGTATCCCCAAGACGCGGGCCTTCAGATCATGTACCGCCACGTCGACCGCCGAGATCGCCATCGATGCCATACCCGCCCGGCCGAGGTTCCGGACCTCCCGGACCATCGCGTCGTAAACACCCCGCGGCGACATGCAATCCGCGCCTAGAACATGCTTGGCTAGCGCATGCTCGATGAGTATCGCCACTGCCGTACTTGCGTACGTGTAACCGAAACCTGTCACGTCACCGGCCTTGACGTGCACGGTGACCAGCGTCGTTTCTTTCCATTCGTATGTGCCGTCAGCCTCCGGGCTCGCGGTCGGAATGGTGTACGCCGCAACCTGCATCTCATCCACGCGAACGGTGTCTGTCACTCGGGAACGCTCCTGTCCAGTTCGGCTGGCGCTATCAGGTCCGCCACGCCCAGCAAAATCAAGCACGCCACTGCCGGCGCGACCGACGCCTGCGCCAGGAACTTTACGGCAGTCGCGCCAAGAATTGCCCCGGCAATGTAGGCGCTCCATATTCCTCCGAACCATGCTGCCCACAGTCGATTTCCGTCGGCAATGTGTTCTCCCAACTTCACAAGAGTGCCTGTCACGAACGACGTGTACACCGTCACGCCGTTGAACCGCGATAGCGTCGCCGCCTGGGTTCCCATGGTGCATGCGGCGAGGGAAACGCCACCTGCACCCGGCGGAACCAGCATGAAGCCTGCCAGCGCAACAGCCTCAAGGGCGATCACCGGCGCTGTCAGCGAGCGCCAGGCAGCCCTCAAACCCCAACCGACAATCAGCCTCGAGATCAACACTCCCGCCATGAAACTGAAGATTGGCCACAAGGAACGCCACACCTGCGCCGCGTCCAAGCGTGACGCCTGAACACCCACCGCGACGCTATTCCCGCTCATATTCGCGACATAAATGTGGCCGAGACTGAGATATCCAATTGCGTCAATATAACCGGCCAGTAACGTGAGCACGATGGCCACGCTCGCCAGCGACCGTGAAAAGCCCTTGCGATCGATGTAAGGTAGATGCCGTTCACGGCGATACAGTAACGCCCCCGCCGTGTGCACATCTAACCTTTGGTATGCGCAAAAAGGGAAAAAACGGTGTGCCGGAGTGGCCTGTCATCCGGCAGCTTCGAGAAGGAGATGTCCTGGCGTGGAACGGCACGGCCGCGTCACCTCGGTCCGAAAACCTGCTCCCCCGTACAGCCCGCGCCGACAAGGTCGTTTCATCTATCTGCCCCTACTGTGGTGTCGGCTGCGGCCAACTCGTATACGTCAAGAACGAAAAGATCATTGACATCGAAGGCGATCCGCGCTCTCCGATTTCGAACGGCTGCCTCTGTCCCAAAGGCGCTGCGACATTCCAGATGGTCACTGGTTCGCACCGCGTTCACCACGTGCTTTATCGGCGCCCGCACGGCACACAGTGGGAACAGATTCCACTCGACCGCGCCATGGACATGGTCGCCCAGCGCATAAAGAATACCCGCGAGAAGCACTGGGAAACGCACGACAAGGAAGGCAAACACGAAGTCCGCAGGACCATGGCCATCGCCCACCTCGGCGGCGCGACGCTCGATAACGAAGAAAACTACCTGATCAAGAAGCTCTTCAACTCACTCGGTATCGTACAAATCGAGAATCAGGCCCGGATTTGACACTCTTCCACGGTCCCCAGTCTGGGGACATCGTTCGGACGCGGCGGCGCATCGACATTTCAGCAGGATCTGCAGAATTCCGATTGCATCGTCATCCAAGGTTCGAATATGGCCGAGTGCCACCCGGTGGGCTTCCGCTGGGTGATGAAAGCGAAGGAGCGCGGGGCGACCGTCATCCACGTCGACCCGAGATTCACTCGCACCAGCGCGGTCGCCGACCTTCACGTCCCGATACGAGCCGGCAGCGACATCGTTTTCCTGGGCGGAATCATCCGCTACATCATCGAAAACGAGCGCTACTTCAAGGAGTACGTAGTCAATTACACCAACGCCCCGGCGATCATCAACGAGAACTACCGCGATGCCGAAGACGGCGATGGTCTCTTTGGCGGCTGGCAACCTGAGAAGGGGCAATACGAGAATCGCAACTGGATGTATGAGGGTGTCGAGCCCCAAGCAGCCGCCGGCGCTCGCAAAGCCTCCTCCGGTTCGGGCAAAGAACAGAAGAAGCCAATCAAAGCAGAGCACACCGATCCGACCCTCCAACACCCCCGTTGCGTGTTTCAAATTCTGAAACGCCATTTTTCGCGCTACACACCGGAAATGGTGGAGGCCACGTGCGGCGTTCCGAGGGATCTCTTCACCAAGGTCGCCGAAACGCTTTGCCGCAATTCCGGCCGGGAACGGACCGGCGCATTCTGCTACGCGGTGGGCTGGACGCAGCATACCGTTGGCGTGCAATACATTCGAACCGCCTGCATCATCCAACTGCTCCTCGGAAACATGGGACGCCCCGGCGGCGGCATCATGGCACTGCGCGGCCATGCCTCGATTCAAGGCTCTACCGACATTCCCACGCTCTACAACCTCCTGCCCGGCTATCTGCCGATGCCCCGCGCCAAGCATGACCGCGACTTTCAAACCTATGTCGAACTGAATGAGTCGCCATCCGGCTGGTGGGGCGAATTTGAAAAGTACGCCGTCTCACTTCTCAAAGCCTGGTACGGCGACTCGGCGTCTCAAGAGAACGGCTGGTGCTTTAACTACCTGCCCGCGATGACCGGCGACCATTCGCACTTGAATACCGTCGCCGACATGGTCGACGGCAAAGTCAAAGGCTATTTCGTCATGGGCGAAAACCCGGTGGTCGGCACAGCTCACGGCACCATGCACCGCGAAGGTCTGCGCCAGCTTGAATGGCTCGTAGTCCGCGATTTTCAGGTCACCGAGACGGCCGACTTCTGGAGAGAAGGTCCCGAGATCCACCGCGGCGAAGTCCGCCCGGAAGACATAGCAACCGAGGTGTTTTTCTTTCCAGCCGCCACGCACACCGAAAAGAACGGCACCTTCACGAACACGCAGCGCCTGCTGCAATGGCACCAAAAGGCGATCGATCCTCCGGGCGACTGCCGCAGCGAGCTCGATTTTATCTTCAAGCTGGGACAGCGCATGAAGAAGCTGTATGCCGGCTCGACCGACCCCAAGAATCGGCCCATCCTGGATATGACCTGGAATTATCCAACACATGGGCGCCACAGCGAGCCCGACGCCCAGGCCGTTCTCCGCGAAATCAACGGCTACAAAGTCGCAGACAAGTCACTCGTCGACGGTTTCACCGATCTGAAAGCCGACGGATCGACAGCCTGCGGCTGCTGGATCTACTCCGGCTGTTTCAAAGACAACGTGAATCAGGCCGCCCGTAAGAGGCCCCATTGGGAGCAAACCTGGGTGGCCCCCGAATGGGGTTGGGCCTGGCCGCACAACCGTCGAATGATGTACAACCGAGCTTCCGCCGACCCGGAAGGCAAGCCCTGGTCCGATCGCAAAAAGTACGTCTGGTGGGACGAACAGAATCAGAAGTGGACCGGGTACGACGAAAAGGACTTCGTCAACAAGCCGCCATCGTACCGGCCGTCGAAGGACGCGCGCGGCAAGGACACGATCTCAGGCATCGATCCCTTCATCATGCAGTCCGACGGCAAGGGCTGGATCTTTGCTCCCAGCGGACTCGGCGACGCGCCTCTACCGACTCACTACGAACCCCAGGAATCCGTGATCAAAAACCCGCTCTACGGCCAGCAATGCAATCCCATGCGTATGGAGTGGAGACGCAAAAAGGACAACCCTTATCACCAGCCCTATGACGACCCTCGCTTCCCATACGTCCTGACCACCTACCGCCTGACGGAACATCACACGGCGGGCGGCATGAGCCGCTGGCTTTCCTGGCTCTCGGAATTACAGCCGGAACTGTTCTGTGAGGTGTCTCCCGAGTTGGCTGCGGAGCGAGGTCTGAAGAATGGAGGCTGGGCGACCATTCGCACCCTGCGCGCCGAGATTGAAGCCCGCGTCCTGGTGACCCGCCGCTTGCGGCCGCTGAAGTTGAAAGGCCGGGTGGTTCATCAGATTGGAATCCCCTATCACTTCGCCAGCCGGGGTCTTGTTCGAGGCGATCCTGCAAACGACTTGATCTCGTTCGTTGCCGATCCGAACGTCTCCATCATGGAAACCAAGGCGCTCACCGCTACCATTGACCCGGGCCGGTGCCTGGAACGCCGCTACATCACCAGCGGACCGTTCATGCCCGAGCTCGCGGAACGAGAGGGCGACCGCGATCTGCCACAGACACGTCGCAAATCCGACACCGGCCATACCCCCGAGACAGAACAGGCGAAGGAGGGCCACACCTGATGCAGGAAGTCATCGTCTCGCCTTCCGAGGCGCTCGAGTTCGAACACATCGTCGCACATGAGGACACCCGCAACGGTCGTGGGGCGAATCGCAAAGGCTTCTTTACCGACACGAGCCTCTGTATTGGTTGCAAAGCCTGTGAAGTAGCTTGCAAGCAATGGAATCAACTGCCCGGCGACGGCTTCTTCTTTACGGGCATGTCGTATGACAATACCGTCCAGCTCGGCGCATCCACCTGGCGGCACGTCGCATTCATCGAGCGTCCTATGGCGTTGCAAGGGCAAGACGCAGGCGCGTTTTCGTGGCTGATGTCCTCCGATGTCTGCAAGCATTGCGCCCGCGCCGGATGCCTCGAAAGCTGCCCAACGGGAGCCATCATCCGAACCGAATTCGATACCGTCTACGTGCAGCCGGATGTCTGCAATGGATGCGGCTACTGCGTCGTGAACTGCCCGTTCGGCGTCATTGATCGCCACGCCGAAGACGGCCGCGCCTGGAAGTGCACCCTCTGCTACGACCGCCTGAAGGAGGACATGGCGCCGGCCTGCGCCAAGGCCTGCCCCACGGATTCGATTAAGTTCGGAAACCTCGAAGAACTGAAAGAAATCGCGCATCAGCGAGTAGATCGACTTCACGAGAACGGTGTCCAGGATGCTTATCTTTATGGCGCCGACTCGAAACAGCAACCCGGAACCGAAGGACTCAACGCCTTCTTTCTGCTCCTCGACAAGCCCGAGGTCTACAACTTGCCCCCAGACCCCGTGGTGCCGACAAAAAAGGTGGGCGAGAGCTGGCGTGCGATGGGCGCGGCTGCTGCAGGCATCGCCGCGCTCGCGCTCGCCGCCGTGTTCGGCAGCCGAATGGGAGAACGAACCTGATGGAAACAGTGCTTTCGGATGGACGCGACATCGACACAAAGATTGCGACTCTCACCGGCGAGGCGTCTCATCAACTCACTCCGGCGCCGCATCAGCCGGGCGTTTGGGAGACCATGCCTGGCGCGCAACGCACAGACCCCACCTATTATGACCGGCCGATGCTCAAGCCGTCCGTATGGAAGCCATACATTCCGGCATACTACTTCGTCGGCGGCGCCGCCGGTGCTTCGCTCGCCCTGGGCGCGGCGGCTCAACTGGACGGCTCGCACGAACTCGACGATCTCATCCAGCGCTGCCACTGGACCGGCATCATCGGTTCCAGCATCGCCGCCGTCCTGTTGATCTCCGATCTCGGGCGGCCCTCGCGTTTCCTGTTCATGCTTCGCGTATTTCGCCCCACCTCGCCCATGAACATGGGCGCCTGGATCCTCGCGGTCGCCCCGAGCGCGGCGGTCACCGCAGGCTTGTTCGCCCGCCGAACCAACGGAATTCTCCAACGCCTCGGCGAAGTCGCCGGCTATACGTCCGGTATTTTCGGACTCGCCCTGGCCACATACACCGGCGTGCTTGTTGCGAACACGGCCGTTCCGATATGGCAGGAGTGCCGCCGCGTACTTCCGATCCTGTTCGGAGCCAGCGCCGTAGCAAGCGCCGGTTCCATCTTCGATCTGCTGGTTGAAGGCAGCCGCACCCAACGGATTACGTATTCATTCGGGCTCGCCGGACGCGTGGCAGAGCTAACCGCAGGGCTGGCAATGGAGCGCGTCGCCTCGCGTGTACCGTCGGTAGGCCGACCGCTGAAGCGCGGTTTCAGCGGCTTTCTCTGGAGAGCCGCCACCATTTTGACCGCGGGCAGTATCGTGGCAATGCTCTGGCCGGGCCAGAAGCGCCGAACGCGTGAAATCGCTGGAATCCTTGGCCTGGGTGGGTCGCTGTTAATGCGCTTCGCAGTCGACGAAGCGGGGAAAGCCTCGGCTCTGGACCCCCGTGCATCCTTCCACCAGCAAAGAAGCGATCTTTCTAATTTGGATTAATCCCGAGCCTGATTTACGGCGTCGCCGTTTGCTGCGGGGGCACACACGGCCACCCGGCGTCGCAAAATCAAATTGAGGCTTAAGCGCCAAACCGGCTACAAGCGCCCCAATACCCTCGACACGACATCCCCAACCACCTGGAAGCTGTGCGCGCTCAGCTTATCCATGGTGTCCTGCGGCTGATGCCAATATGCATTCTTCGGTCCGTAATCGAAATCGATTAAGTCGATCGCGTTGACACCCAAATGCAAGAACGGCAGATGATCGTCTTCGATGGCGAATCCCGAATCCAGGAAGTACTTTCCATACCCCAAATCCCGAGCCGTCTGCCAGACCAACTTGATTAATGCCGGCGAAGAATTCTGCTCCTGGATGATTCCGAGATCCTTGTCGCCGATCATATCGATATTAATCAGCGCTTTCACACGCTCCAGAGTCCGGTCCTTCGACCAACGCTCCGCCAGGTGCCGGCTGCCATACACGCTGTCCGTTGCCGACCACTCCCGAAACGCCTCTTCCCCATCAAGCCAGACCAGGAAAGTCTCATCCGTTGGCTTCTGGGCCGCCAATACGCGCAGCATCTCGAGGAGAAACCCCGTCGATGAACCGCCATCATTGGCCCCGACGAACCCGCGGCCGGGCATCAACTTCGTGTCGTAATGTCCTGTCAGGACCACGGCCCGTCCGCTCGTGCCCGGAAACTTGGCGATGATGTTCTTCATCGCAACCGCGCCGTTCGGCGTCTGAGCTGTGAATGCATCTTCGATCAGTTCGACGTGATGCAGCTTGATCTGCGATTCAATGTAAAGCTCCGTCGCAGCGTGCGGACGCGATCCAGCAGGCCGCGGACCGAGCGCCACAACCGCGTGCGCAAAATCGAGCGCCGATTGGCCGCTAAATGTAGCAGGCATCTTCGCCGTCCATGCGATCGCGACCACTGCGAGTGCGACACCGACCGTTCTGCGGATCAACGGCTCGCGCTCTCCGCACCCGTGATAAAGGCCGTCAGGGCCTTATTGAAAGGTCCGGCGCATTCAAGCTGAGGCACGTGCCCGCAATGATCGAGCACCACCATTTGCGACCCGGCAATCTCCTTGTTCAAGCGCTCGCCGAGCGGAAGAGGAATGAGGTGGTCTTCCTTGCCCCAGATGACCATCGTAGGTGCTTTGATTCCACCGAGCTTTCCGTCCACCACGTCATCGCCGCGCAGAACGGAATCGATGAACTGGTCGATGGTGTAGCCGTCGCCTTTGCGCATGTGCTGTGTGAACAGCATCTCCGCCGTTGCGTCCGTGACATACGCCGGATTCGCGAAGATCACCGACGCGACAGCCTTGGCGCCCGCTAACGTCGAGGGGTTGAGAGTGGAAAGCGTTTGCCGGGTCGGCCGGACGCCTCCTTGCGCATCGAGCGAATACCCGGCGCTATCAACCAATACCAGCTTTTCGACCCGCTCCGGATGCGCCAGAGCGAAGTCGATGGCTGTCCACCCGCCGAGTGAATTCCCAACCACCACGGCCTTGTCGATTCCCTCCGTCTTGCAGAACTTCTCCAGAAAATCGACCAGAGTCGCGACCCGATAATTGATCATCGGCTTGTCGGAGGCGCCGAATCCGATCTGGTCCGGTACCCAGACGTGGTACTTCGTGGCTAACGCAGGAACTGTCAGCGCCCAGTTGCTGCTATCGCCGCCGAGACCATGGAGCAGAATGACATTCGGCCCCGACCCGGCCTCGATGTACTGGATCTTCTGCCCGAAAATCTCAACATGTTTGGGCGTGGATTGCGCCCACGCACACAAACTGAGAAGGGCTAGCGCAAGTGCTGTGAGAAATGGTCTCATCGTCTCTCCGTATTACTGAGGTGAATCGCCTGCCGCCGCATCGGCCTTTTCGTCTTTGGTTTCGGTTGTTGTTGGCGTCAGCTCTTTCAGGTTGTGCTGGGCAAGAATCCGATTCACTTCCGGCAAACCGGACTTCAGCGTAGCGTCCAGACGGCTCTTGTGCTCCGCCAGTTCCTTCGAGAGTTCGCCAAATACCTTGTAGGCCCCGGCCGTTGGCTTTCCGTCGCCGGTTTCGATGCTCCGCTCCAGCGCCCCGAGCCGATTATTGAGCTTGATCGGGAAATTCAAGGGATCCTGATTGCTGCGGTTGCGAACCTGGTAGATATCCTCTTCAATCGCACTCAACTTGTCCCGAAAAGCGTCGAGCGCGGTCTTTAGTGCCGGGTCCTGGTTCGATTTGAGCCGGGCAGTCATCTGCTTCTTGAGTTCACGAATCATGATCACCATCTCGTCCGCCTGCGAGGTGGCATCTCGAACCTGCATGGCAAGCTTAAACTGTTCGGCCAGGTCGGCATTCGTGACGCTGTCGAGCCGAGGGTCCTTTTCAACACCGAAAGACTGCGTGAGCACCTCGCCGCCGGCGCTGAGCCGAACCTTGTAGGATCCTGGAACGGCAAATGGCCCTACCTCGGCACGCGCTCCCCAGAAGATCATTCCTTCAAATTTCGTAGCGCCCGGGTACCTCAGATCCCACGCAAAGCGATTCAGGCCGGCCTTGCGGGGGACTGGTTTGGCGCGGGGAGGCCCAAATTCCTCGTCGCCGTCCCCGGCGTCCCCGCCCTTCTTCTTGTCGTCGTCTGGAGTGCCCGTGAATGTGCGGACCACCTTGCCCTGTGAGTCGAGAATGTCGATCACCACCTTGTCCGCCGGCTTTTTCAGGTAGTAATCGATCTCGGCCTGCCGGACGTTACGCACCGCCGCCGTCGGCTCGAACAGATGCACGGCATCGGCTGTAATCTGGGGGCTCATCTGCCTCAGGACACTGATTTCAGGCAGAACATAGAACGAGCGCCCATGCGTTGCGATAACCAGATCGTCGCCTTCGATGAGGAGATCGGGCACCTGGGTATCCGGCAGATTGAGCGCGAGCGATTGCCATTGCATGCCGTCGTCAAACGATACGTAGATTCCATGCTCCGTCCCGGCAAACAGCAGACCCTGCCGCTTCGGATCTTCGCGAATGGCATGGGTGAAGTCGTTCTCGCGAATTCCGTTCACGATCTTCGTCCAGGTCTTTCCGTAATCGTCGGTCTTGAACAGGTATGGCTTGCGATCGTCGAGTTGATACCGCTTCGCGGCAAGATAGGCCGTGCCGGCCTTGTGCGGCGACGCCTCAATCAGGCTGATGCGGCTGAATTCCGGCAAATCGCGCGGCGTAATATTCGTCCAATTCTTCCCGCCGTCGCGTGTAATATAAGCCACTCCATCATCGGAACCCGTCCAGATGGTGTTCGGATCCTTGCGCGACGGAGCGATGGTGAAAATCGTCCCGTAGATCTCAGGACCGTTCTGATCCTTCGTAATGGGTCCGCCGGAGTCGCCTAGCGTTTTCGGATCGGCTTTCGTCAAATCAGGGCTGATCCGCTCCCAACTCTGCCCGTTGTTGTTGGTACGCCAGAGGTGCTGCGACGAGGTGTAGATAATGCTGGAATCGAAGGGCGAGAAGACGATAGGGAACGTCCACTGCCAGCGTTCCGGCAGCGACGCCGCCGATTCGCCCGAGAAGAACCTCGGGTCGACCTGCACGTCTTTCGTATAGCCGTTGCGACGGTCAAATCGCGTAATCAGCGCGCCCTGGCTTCCGGCATAGAAAATATTAGGGTTCGACGGATCCGGCGCGATATAGCCGCTCTCGCCGCCTCCCACCGAATACATCACGCTGGCAACCCGGCCGCCGCCCCCGCCGCCTCGTGGTGCTTCACTTGAAACGCAGATCGTCGAATTGTCCTGCTGGGCTCCGCACACGTGATACGGAATGTCGGTGGTCGTGGCCACATGATAAAGCTGCGCCGTCGGAAACGCCTGCCCCGTCCACGTCTCGCCGCCATTGATCGAAACGTTCGCGCCGCCATCGTTGCTCTCAATCATCCGGCGCGGATCGTTCGAGGGGATCCAGAGATCGTGATTATCGCCGTGGGGCGTGCGAACGACCTTGTAGGTCTTGCCACCGTCGGTCGACCTGAAAAACGACGTATTCAGGACGTACATCGTGTCCTTGACCTTCGGATCGGCGTAGATGCGCGAATAGTAGAAGGCGCGTTGCCTCACGCGGCGATCCTCGCTAATGCGCTTCCAGTTGGAACCCGCGTCGTCCGAAACGAATACGCCGCCATCCTCCGCCTCGACGATCGCATACACGCGGTTGGAGTCGGCGCCCGAA
This sequence comes from Bryobacteraceae bacterium, assembly GCA_035295125.1. Taxonomy (GTDB): domain Bacteria; phylum Acidobacteriota; class Terriglobia; order Bryobacterales; family Bryobacteraceae; genus JAICMB01. The sequence goes on from DATGJP010000077.1 coordinate 131,218, forward strand.
ACGGCTACGCCGATCTTACCGATGATGCCCTTCGGCAGACCGGTATTGCGCGTGATTTCGGTCCAGTGGTCGCCGCCATCCGTCGATTTGAAGAACCCGCTCTCCGGACCCCCGCTCGACAGACTCCAAGGCGTGCGGTAAGCATCCCAAATGGCGGCAAAGATCACTTTCGGGTTATGAGGATCGAGGCACAGGTCGACTGCGCCCGAATGATTGCTGCGATACAGCACCTTCTGCCACGTTTTTCCGCCATCCTTGGAGCGGAATACGCCGCGTTCCTCGTTCGGGCCATAAGGATGGCCGAGTGCAGCCACGTAAACGACGTCCGGATTCGAAGGGTCGATGCGGATTCGAGCAATCGCCTGCGTGTCGCCAAGGCCGATGTGCTTCCACGTCTTACCGGCATCGATCGACTTATAAACGCCGTCGCCTTGCATGACGTTGCCGCGAAACTCGGTTTCGCCCATTCCGAGGTAGACCACGTCGGGGTTCGATTCCGACACGGCAACCGCACCAACCGACGAGCTGTGAATTTGCCCATCGGTTACCGGCTTCCAGGTCAGGCCGCCATCCGTGGTCTTCCACAGGCCGCCGCCGACCGCACCGAAATAGTATTCAAAAGGCCGGCTGGAGCTACCCGCCGACGTGATCGACCGGCCGCCGCGATTGGGACCAATACTACGCCATTCCAATCCGCTGAAGAAGGACGGATCGTAAGATGCCGCCATGAGTGTAAAAGCGCTACAAACAAGGATGAATCTGAGTATTCTCATGAGTTGGTTCTGAGCGTTCATTATACGCCGTGTGCAGGCATGGCGATCATGCACGCGCGGTGCCGGCGTAACGTCATACCGATGGGGCTGTCACTCAAATTGTCACGATTCTGGTTGTACTTCAGCTTGCTCGCTGCGATATCGGGCGGAGCGTCAGCGTTTCAGGGCTCCAGCCAGCTATTCGACTATGGCCGGTCCGCGGCGTTGGACGTTCGCGAAGAGAAGCAGATTCCGGTTGAAGGCGCGCGCGTCACGTCGCTTTCTTACGTGGGAGCGCGGGGTTCTGTGTCGGCATTTCTGGTGACGCCGGCGACTCCGGGCAAGCACCCGGCTATTGTCTTCGCGCACGATCTATCGTCGAAAAGCGACGAGTTTCTGGCCGAGGCAATTGGATTAGCGCGGGCGCCCCTCGGCGCAGTTTCATTGCTCGTTGACGCCCCGACGGCGCGGCCGTTCGGGTGGCGGCGAACTTTCAACCCGCGCCTCGAGAATAACGATCGCGATATCCAGGTGCAAGCCATCGTAGACTTGCGACGGGGCATCGATTTGTTGACCCAGCGTCCGGATGTCGATGCCTCGCATGTGGGCTTCGTGGGCCATGGCAACGGGGCGAACTGGGGAGCGGTTTTGGCCGGCATCGAACCCCGCATAAAAGCATTCGCGCTGGTTGCCGGTATGATTAGCGTGTCCGATGCTATGCGGCGCGATGAGCCGGATTGGGCCGATTTGCGGTTTGTAATGGGGAAAGAAGGATTCGAACGCTACCTGGCCTCGATTGCCGAGGTGGATGCAGCTAAGTATGTTGAGCACTCGCTCGGAGCGCCGATCCTGCTGCAGTTTGGACGATTCGATCCCTACGTGCCGCAAGACCTGGCCGCCCGTTTCAGCGCCGCGGTCCATGGCCGCACGATCACGTATGATGCCGGCCACGCCGTGAACGACCCGGCAGCAGCCCCGGATCGTCAACGGTTCCTGACCGAGTACCTCGGGCGTCAGGCTGGTTCCAAAGTCTCGAAATAGCGGCGCGGCGTTTCACCCAGTTCGCGGCGAAACATCGCGATGAAGGCGCTGGGGCTGTTGTAGCCAAGGTCGATCGCCACGGCCGTTATGGTCTCACCCGAACTGATCCGCCGAAGCGCTTCGAGTAGTTTCTGGCGCCGCAGCCATTGGCCAAGGCTCATCGCGGTCTCGGCCCGAAACAGCCGTTCCATCGTTCGGCGGCTCGAGCCGCACTGCCGCAGCATATTCGCCGTGGATAGCGAGATCCCTGAGCTTTGGTGAACCAGCGAGGCAAACCGCGCGGCCCGGGGATCGTGCGGCAGCGGCAATTGCAAGGGAACCGCACTCAGGATTCGCAGTTCATCGAGAATCACGCCGGTCAAGCGCTTTTGTTCAGGAACATCGGAGTCCAGCGCCCCCAGACGCACGGTGCGAAGGATCAGTTCGCGGAGCAGTGGACTGATGTTCACCACGGCGCACGAACTCAGCCGCGGTAATTGCCTTTGGCGCGCATGTAAATACAGAATCCGCAACGCGACGATGCCGGTCATGTCCACCTGGTACTTGAAGCCTGACGGGATCCAGACGCCGCGGTGCGGTGGCACGACCCAGGCACATTCCTCCGTTCGAAGGGTCAGGGCGCCACGCGTGGCATAGATCAATTGATGCCATTCCCCAGCGGCGGGCGACACGATTCCCTGCGGCAACGGCGCCGTCCAACCCTCAAACGTGACGCCGAAACTGCGGATTTTGACCGCCGAGTCATGCTGGCGGGATTTCGACATACATTGGCAGAATAGCGTAATCGTGGCAGGCCGTGCTGCGGTTAGAATGCTTCAGGAAAGGAGCTATTCACCGATGTTTCACGTAGCGCATTTTGCAATCAACGCCGGCGATGTAGCGCGGGCTCGCGGGTTTTACGAGAAGATCTTTGGGTGGAAGTTCAAGGCGTATGGACCTCCCGGCTTTTACCAGATTGAACTGAACGGCGCGGGTTCCTCTAAACCCGCGCTTGGCGCCCTACAGCAGCGCCGCGAGATCGTGCCGGGGGTCGCGATGCGCGGATTTGAATGCACTATCGCCGTCGCCGACATTCAGGCAACAAAGGCAGCCATCGAGGCAAACGGGGGCAAAATCGTAATGCCGATTTGCACTTTGGCGGGCGTGGGGCAGTTGCTGTTCTTTGAGGACACCGAGGGCAATATTGCCGGCGCTATGCAGTTCGACAATGACGCCGAATAGACCCCGTTGTGGTAGAAGTCTTTGAGAGCGGCACGCGCAGGCGAAACCCCCTGCGCCACATTTATGGCTCAGCGGGTTGCGAGCCCATTCAGCCTGCCCGACTTAGTAGCACTGCCAATCCAGAAACCACTGGTGCTCCATGCCTGGACTAGTCCCTCGGGCGATGTAGAGGATTCCGCCGTCCCCCCACATCATGCCGGCTTTTTCCTCGCTGGCAATTTGCAGGCAGTAAACGGGAACGGCGGGATGCTCTTCCATCGCCCACCACGGCTCCGACTGAATGGAGCTGACGTAACCGCCAATCTTAGTTTTGGCCACGTTCTCGAGGTCCACATCCGCCGAGTCGAATCCTTCGATTTCGATCAGACCCGAATCGTCATAGTTGGGATGATCATCGCATTCTTCCCAGCGGCACTCGAAACCGCGTTTTGCGGCGGGTGCGCTTGAGGGTCTGGGAATCGGCGTGAGGTCCTGCAGCGTTTTGTATGCGCGCAGGCACCAGTTCTCGTGGTTCTCCTGGCTAAGGTCGCCAAATTCCGGTTCGACGAAGAAGGTGAGGAGCTTGATATCGGCAAGTGCCGGTGGAATTGAGGGTGCCGCAGTGAGGTTCAACTGGCATACGAACAGCATGGGCGTGCCGTTGGCCAGCGGCCATTCTTCCCCCGGAAGACCGAGCGCCTGCAGACCGAAGTTGGATGCGAATGGATCGCCCGTCGGCCTGAATCCCCCAACATGCACCACGGCGGCCTTGCGGGTGTTTCGCTGCCGGAATTCTCGCTCGGAGCTCATGGGTATTCATCCTCTCATATCCGTTCGCGGTGAAAGGCTAGACTGGACAACAGACAAACCTATGAGTGCCATGCAAAATGAAAAGGCCATTCGCTTTCGCGCGCTTCATGAGGGGCCGGGCGCGTTCGTAATACCCAATCCTTGGGACGTCAGTTCCGCTCGCCTCCTGGCCGGCCTTGGGTTCGAAGCGCTTGCCACGTCGAGCGCAGCCTCCGCCAATGCGATTGCGCGCCGAGACGGGCAGTTGACACGTGAAGAGGCCCTGGCGCACGCCCGGATCATCGTCAATGCAACCGACCTGCCGGTGTCGGCGGATCTGGAAAAAGGATTTGGCGATTCACCGGAAGCCGTGGCGGAAACTGTTCGCGGAGCCGCCGAAGCAGGACTGGTGGGATGTACGATCGAGGATTCCACTGGCAATCCTGAGCATCCGCTATATGACGAGCAATTGGCCGTCGAACGGATTGCGGCGGGCGTGGAAGCGGCGCAAGCACTCTCCTTTCCGTTTATGCTGACGGCGCGCGCTCACAGTTTCCTGTATGCCAACCCGAACCTCGACGACACCATTCGACGCCTGCAGGCGTTTGAGAAAGCGGGCGCCGGTGTGCTGTTTGCTCCCGGTCTGCCTGATCTCGCGTCCGTCCGCGCAGTCTGTTCCGCGGTCTCGAAGCCGTTCAACTTCATGGCCGGGATCAAGGGCAAGTCGTTTTCGGTCGCGGAACTTGCGGCGGCCGGTGTCCGTCGCATCAGCCTCGCGACGTCGCTCTACCGCGCAGCGATGACCGGTCTGCTCAACGCCGCGCGCGAGGTGAAAGATGACGGCCAGTTCGGTTTTCTGGACCACGCCATGACCACACCTGAACTGAACCAGATCATGGGGATTTGAGTACCAACGCTCGCCAGTGTCAGGCGTTTAGGGCATAATAGGTATGCTCTGATTTCTTAACCTAGGGGATACCAATGTCTGAAGAATCAGTGTTTATGGAGGGCGGTAACAAGCATCTGTTATGCGAGGTGGATTTGCGGGGCGGCAACGTTGTCACTGTCGAGCCGTACGCCATCTACACTTCGACCAAGAAGCGCCGAGTCTACCTCTGGTATCAGGTTTCCAGGGCCGGGGCACAAGGCGAGAACGGTTGGAGAAACATCGAAGCCAGCGAGGTCAAGGCGGTGAAAGTCCTGGAGCGGCCCTACACCGCTCGGAAGGACTACAATCCGATGGACAAGACGACCTACGTCATGATGCATTACTCAATTCCCGCGGCTGACGGTCGAAAACGGGACGTCGATCTGGCTCCATCCTGGGATAAGTCGATTCACAACCGGCCTGCTGGGTAGAATTGGTCGGCGCAGGCGGTTCATTAGATTCGCCTGCGCCAAGACTTACTGTTTCTGACCTGCGAGAGCGCTCGTTCCGAGAAGTCCGCCGAGCCCCATGGTTTCTACCGCCGAAGACGGCACAATCACCATAGAACCCCGCTCTTTAATTGCTTCGTAGAGCATATTCATGGCTCTCAGATGGAGCGCCACGGGATTGTCAATATAGACCGCCGAGGCGGCCGCGAATTTCTCCGAGATTTCCGTTTCTGCGGTGCCAAGAATGATGCGAGCCTGCCGCTCCCGTTCAGCTTGCGCCTGTCGCGACATGGCATCTTCCAGTGCGGCGGGGATGTGAACGTCACGGATCTCCACCGACTGCACCGTAATTCCCCACGGGTTGGTTTTTTCGTCCAGAATCTTCTGCAGCTCCCGGCCCAGCGAGTCCCGCTCCGTGATCATCTGCCCCAGGTCGTGGCGGCCAATCGATTCGCGAAGCGCAGTTTGCGCGCTGAGCCCGATGGCCTGCTGGAAATCCATCACTTCAAGGATGGCTTTCTCGGCGTTCCAAACGAGCCAGAATACAATTGCGTCCACATTCACCGGGACGGTGTCGCGAGTCATGGCCGATTCGGCTTTGACGTCGGTGACGCGCACACGCTGGTCCACGAACGTGCTCGTGGTCTCGAGCACCGGAATGATCAGGAAGAGTCCCGGGCCACGCAGACCCCGATAACGCCCCAGGCGCAGAAGGGCGACCTTTTCCCATTGCGCGGCGACCTTGATCGCGAACATCAGGTAGATGCCGGCGCAGATCACAACAATCGCCCAGACCTCCTGTTTGTATACGTTGTTTAATACGACTGCGGCGATGGCGCAAACCACAAATGCCGCAATGCCGATCGAACTGATATATCGGGAAGGTATTCCCGCGCGGCTCAACGGCGCGATATTCAACCGATCGATACTCATAATGCTACGGCCTCCTTTGCTCGTTCTTGAGCTCAGTCAACTGGTGCAGCAATTCCTCTAACGTGATGCCCTCGGCGCCCGCACGCGCCAGGAACTCTCGGGCCAGATGCGCGGCGCGACGCTGACGCTCGGCCTCCGCGGGTTTCGGAACCTCTTTATCCGTGATGAACGTGCCCGTGCCCTGCTGCGTGGAAAGGATCTCGCGAATCTCCAACTCGCGATACGCTCGCACGACGGTGTTGGGATTGATCGACAGGTCCACGGCGAGCTGGCGCACGGTCGGCAGTTGGTCGCCACCGCGCAGCTTGCCGGTCGCGATGCCGCCCAGCACCTGATCAATAATCTGCCGATAGACCGGCACGCCGCTGCTGAGATCCAGCCGAAACTGGAAAACATGGCGGATTGAGGCGTTTACTGGCATCTCTAATTTCTAGTGTACTAGTTCTATATAACACTGTCAATGGGGAACGGGAAAGTGGATGGATACGGTAAACTTCTGTGCCGCGACCGCGTTTATATAACTTGAGGCAGCTTACAATGAGGCAGCAAACCCAGTCCTACGTGGCCCTTATCGCAACGTTCAGCATGCTGACAGCTCCGGTGATGTCGGCCCGAGCCCCGGCGTCGACCGATCCGGCTCGTGCGAAAGAGGCCGCGCTAGCCAAACAACAGGCGAAGCTGTTCCAAAAGAAGCTCGATAAAAACACCCAGATCCTCCATGCTCTGGACCGTCTGACGTTCGGCCCACGACCGGGCGATGTCGAGGCGGTGAAACGGATGGGGTTGAAAAAATGGATTGAGCTGCAGCTTCATCCGCAACGCATTCCTGAAGACCCTTATCTCGAAGCGAAGCTGGCGCCCTTGGAATCATTGACCATGACGCCCATGGAAGCGGTGCAGCACTATCCACCGCCCCAGCTCATTCGTGCGGTCGCGGAGGGTCGTCAACCGATGCCGGACGATCCGGTGCTGCGGGTTGCGGTAGAGCGCCTGGTATCGCGCTACAAGGCCCGCAAGGCGACAGACGCGAAAGATGTCAAAGGCGATCCGAACAACCTCGACGAGATGGAGCCCAAGAAGCCGCTGAACGAGATTCTGACCGCGGATCAAATCGAAACGCTGCGTAAAGGTACCCCGGCGCAAAAGCGCGATCTACTCGCCGGCCTGCCCGCCAGCGAACTCGAGGAACTCGTAATCGCGCTGCCTAGAAACCTGCGCCAACAGTTGATCGGGGTCGCCCCCACGGACGTTCGACGCAAGTTAATGCTGATGAACGCACCACAACAAGTGGTGGCATACGATCTCCTCGAAGCCAAAATGATGCGGGCCGTGTATAGCAAGCGGCAGCTCGCCGAAGAATTGGACGATTTCTGGTTCAACCACTTCAACGTGTATTACGACAAGGGCTCGGACCGGTTTCTGATTCCGGCGTATGAGCGGGACGCGATCCGTCCCAACGTTCTCGGGAAATTCCGGGATTTGCTCGAGGCCACGGCGAAGAGTCCTGCGATGCTGTTCTACCTGGACAACTTTCAATCTGTCGCGCCGGCTCCGAATGCTAAGAACAAGCGTGCCTCGCGCGGTTTGAATGAGAACTACGGCCGCGAGCTGATGGAGTTGCACACCCTCGGCGTGGATGGCGGTTATACGCAGCACGATGTGACCGAGGTCGCCCGCTGCTTCACCGGTTGGACGATCCAGCAGCCGCGCCAGGGCGGCGGGTTCTTCTATAACGACAGGTTGCACGACAAAGGCGAGAAGGTGGTGCTTGGGGTGACGATTCCCGCGGGCGGCGGCATGGACGATGGCGAGAAGGTCCTCGATATCCTGTCACGGCATCCTTCCACGGCAAAGCATATTTCACTGCAACTGGCACAACGGTTTGTGTCCGACAATCCGCCCCAGGCGCTCGTCGACCGCATGACCGCCACTTTCCAGAAAACCGACGGCGACATCCGCGAAGTGATGCGCACGATGCTGGCATCCAAGGAATTCTGGTCGCAGGGCGCCTACCATGCCAAGGTGAAGACGCCGTTCGAAATGGTGGCGAGCGCCGTACGCGCCCTGAACGCAAACGTAGACGATGCGTTTGCGCTGGCGAATCAGACCGGGAACCTGGGCGAGCCCCTCTATCGCAAGCAGGAGCCGACCGGCTATTCGAACTTGAACTCGGAATGGGTCAACTCGGCCGCGCTTCTCGGCCGGATGAATTTCGCGCTGGCGCTGGCGCGAAATGGCGTGGCGGGAGTGAAGGTGGATGCCACGCAGCTTCCCGGCGATCCGGCACAGGCGGCTCGGCTGCTGCTTGCGTCGAATGCGTCGCCCGAGACGCTTTCATCCATTGAAAAGGCGTTGAAGGAACAACAGGGCAAGAACCCTGCGCCGGCGCTGGTCGCCGGGTTAGTGGTTGGGTCACCGGATTTTCAAAGAAAGTAGTGAGAGGTAAGCGATGCAATCCAGACGTTTGTTTTTGAAAAGTTCAGCCCTCGCGATGTTCGGTCTGGGGGCGGCCCCAGCCTGGTTATCGCGTGCGGTCTATGCGGCGGACGCGCCCGCGCGGCGCAGGAAGGTTCTCGTCGCGATCTTCCAGCGCGGCGCAGTGGATGGACTCAACGTCGTGGTTCCCCATGGCGAGAGCGTGTATTACGACATGCGTCCGAATATTGCGATCCCGCGGCCCAACGGCACGCCCGATGCCGCCATCGACCTCGACGGTTTCTTCGGTTTGCATCCCTCGCTGGCGCCGTTGAAGCCGATTTTCGATGCCCAGCACCTTGCGATTATCGAAGCCGTCGGCTCGCCCGACCCCACTCGGTCGCATTTCGATGCGCAGGATTACATGGAATCGGGCACGCCGGGTATGAAAGGCACTGCGGATGGCTGGATGAATCGTGCGCTGTCGAAGGAGAAGGAGCCCGTGTCGCCGATTCGGGCGATCGGGTTGGGTTCGAACCTGCCGCGCGCGCTGCGGGGCCGGAACGACGCGGTTGCGATCAACAATCTTGGCGATTTCCAGGTTCGGGATCCGCGCGGATCGCAGGCGTTCGAAAGCATGTACTCCAACGCGCTCGACACGGTTCTGCATGGCACCGGCAAAGAGACATTCGATGCCGTGAAAATCATGCAGTCGATTCAGAAACAACCGTACGCGCCTGAAAACGGTGCGCAGTACCCCAATGGACGGTTTGGACAAAGCCTTCGTCAGATTGCGCAGGTGGTTAAGGCAGATGTCGGGCTAGAGGTTGCTTTCGCCGATATCGGCGGCTGGGACACACACGTAAACGAAGTGGGGGCGAAGCCGACGGTCGGGGTTCTAGCCAACAATCTGGCCGATTTCGGGGGTGCGCTGGCGGCATTCTATAAGGACCTGGGCGACCGCATGGAAGATGTCGCGGTAGTCACGATGTCGGAATTCGGCCGTACGGCGAAGGAGAACGGCAATCGGGGCACGGACCATGGCCACGCAAACGTCATGTTCGCGATGGGCGCCGGGGTCCGCGGTGGAAAGGTGTATGGCGACTGGCCCGGTCTCGCGCACGAGCAGTTGTACGAGTCGCGCGACCTGAATCTGACCACTGATTTTCGCGATGTATTGGGTGAGTTGGTGGCGCGGCATCTGGGAAACAACAATGTCAAAGCGGTGTTTCCGGGATACGGCGAGCCACGGTTCCGGGGCCTGCTTTCCTAGCCCGTGGTAATAGTCGGCGGGGCCGAGCGACAAGCTAAAGCATGTCTTACCTCTAGACTCCGTCGTTGACCAGACCTGGTAGCGTCGCCGCTCCGTGCGTCAGTTGATGGAACGTCGCAGGAGGAACTTTCGTAGTGTCGGTCATGCCGGCAGCGCAAGGGTCTTCTCAGGGCTTGCAGGCGGCAACAATAGTCCTCGTCGGTCTCGGGGCTGCGACGATGATCGCGCATGCCTTCACCGGCGCCGGGTTCGGGTTTCACGGGGACGAGTTGCAGTTCATGGACGACGCGCGTCATCTGGCGTGGGGATACGTGGCTTATCCGCCGATGACGCCGTTCTTCGCCCGCCTGTCGCTCGATCTGTTCGGAACATCGATTGCGGGGTTCCGGTTTTTTGCTTCGCTTGCGCAGGCTGTGGCGATTGTCCTGACAGGGCTGATGGCGCGCGAAATGGGCGGTGGTGTGCGCGCTCAAGTGCTTGCGGGCGCCTCGATGGTTCCGTACGCCTTGGCCGCGGGTGCCCTGATGGTCTACAATTCCTTCGATAATATTTGCTGGATTCTGGCGGCCTGGTTCGTCGTCAAGCTGCTTCGGTCGGAGGATGCGCGATGGTGGGTCGCCATAGGCGCGGCGGTCGGACTCGGCATGATGGCGAAGTACGCGATGGCCTTTCTCGCAGTGGCGATCGTCGCGGCTTTTCTGATGACGGACGCGCGTCGTTATCTTGCGAGCCGATGGCTATGGGCCGGCTGCGCGGCTGCGCTGTTAATCTGGGCTCCGAATCTCGTCTGGGAGGCCCGCCATCACTTTGTTTCGTTTGACTTTCTTCGTTCGATCCACGCACGGGATGTCAGTTTGGGACGTACCAAGAGCTTCCTGCCGGATCAGTTCGATCACACAATTGCTACGCTCTGGATCGTCGGCTTGATTTTTTGTTTTAAGACCGATTCGGGCCGACGGTTCCGCGTTGTCGGGTGGATGTACGTGATCCTTTTTGCCGCCTTCCTCATAGCGCAGGGGAACGGGTATTATCTGGCCGCTGCGTATCCGATGCTCTACGCGGCGGGCAGCGTGTGGTGGGAACGGCGTCTGACCTCGAAGCCGAAGCGCCAGCGACTCTTGTGGGGGGTGACTTGGGGCGTGGTCGCTGCCGCCGCGGTGCTCGGGGCAGTTATAGCGCTTCCCATGGGTCCGCCGCGATCGTTGATGTGGGTTCTGCGTGAGCCCGAACTGCGCGACGAGGTCGGGTGGGAAGAACTTGTGGCGACGGTGGCGAGGGTCAGGGATTCGATTCCTTTAGAGGACCGCGGACGCCTGGCGGTGCTTACAGGCAACTACGCCGCGGCGGGAGCGGTGGATTTGTACCGCGACCGATACGGACTGCCGGCGGCGATCAGCCGGATTAATTCGTATGGGGAGCGCGGATATGGCGATCCGCCACCCGAGACAGTGATCGCAATCGGGTTTCCGCGCGAGCTGCTGGAGAGCCGTTTTGCGTCGTGCCGGCTGGCGGCGCAGAACCGCAACCGGTATGACGTTGTGAATAGGAGCTACCTTGAGGGTGTCTTTGTCTGCCGCGGATTGAATGAAGGCTGGCCGAGGTTCTGGGCTGAGCTTCCCCGGTTCGGGTAACGGCGGTTGCCTTTACACGCTCCGTCTTACCGTAATCACTACCGTATTTGCATTGACGATTGATCCAAGCCATCGACATACTGGGGTCACATGTTTCCTCGGGGTGTCGAGAGTGTTCCGCGCTGGATTTGGCTAGAGCAGCTTCGCCAGGATATCCGTTATGCCTTTCGCCAGTTTCGACGCGCGCCTGCGTTTGCACTGACCGCGACATTGACGCTGGCGCTGGGAATCGGGGCTACCACGGCGATCTTCACCCTGATTCACGCGCTTTTGCTCAAATCACTCCCCGTATCTCGTCCTGAGCAGCTTTATACCGTCGGCGACGCCAAACACGTCGGCGTGTACTCGGGCATGGCCGTGGACTGGGATATCTTCTCCTACGAACTCTACAAGCATCTGCGCGACCACACCACCGGCTTTGAGGAACTGGCTGCGTTCCAGGGCGATCCGAGGCGCGTTGGCGTTCGACGCGTTGGCAGTCCAAACGCCGCGGAATCCTATCAGGCGCAATACATCAGCGGGAATTACTTCTCCACTTTCGGCGTGCCGGCATTTGCGGGCCGGACGATCAACGCGGAAGACGACCGGCCGGGTGCGCCGCCGGTAGCGGTGCTGTCTTACCGGGTGTGGCAGGAGAAGTTCGCCCTGGAACCTTCGGTTCTCGGTTCCACCTTTAGCATTAACGGCACACCGGTGATGGTGGTGGGCGCGGCGCCGCCCGGCTTCTTCGGCGATTCCCTGCGCGCCAATTCGCCGGACGTCTGGCTTCCCCTCGCGAGTGAGCCGGCTGTGAACCATGCCGCGTGGGTGAACAACGCCGATCTGCACTGGCTGTATCTCATGGGGCGCGTCAAGCCGGGCACCGATGTCCGCACCATCGAAGCGCGGATGCAAGTGACGTTGCGGCAATGGCTGCAGGATCGGTCGAACATTCTGGGGAAAGCGGCCGCGGCGCAGATTCCACGACAGACCCTGCACATCCGGCATGGTGGATCTGGAATTGGCCTGTTGCGGGCGACGTATTCGGCTGGCCTCGAGCTGCTAATGGCGGTGTCCGGCTTCGTGCTGCTCATCGTTTGCGCCAACCTCGCGAACCTGATGCTGGCGCGCGGGCTGGCCCGGCGGCGCCAGACCTCAATCAGCCTCGCCCTGGGGGCCGCTCGCTCACGGCTCGTACGACAGGCGCTAACAGAATGCGTTCTCCTTGCGTTGATCGGTGGAGCAGGTGGAGTCGCGATTGCGTTTGCCGGCACTCAAACCCTGCTCAGCGCGGTTTTCACGGGGTCGAGTTATGTGCCGATCAACCCCGCTCCGGATCTTGCGGTATTGGGATTCGCGTTCGCCGCGTCGCTTCTAACCGGCCTGGTGTTCGGCGTCGCGCCGGCCTGGTCGGCGAACTGCACCGATCCCGTGGATGCCCTTCAGGGGGCCGGCCGATCGACGGAGCAAGCAGGAGCCTTCCCGCAACGTACGCTGGTGGTCTTACAGGCGGCGCTATCGCTGGTGCTGCTGTCGGTAGCCGGCCTACTCACCGAGAGCCTTCGCAATCTCGAACACCAGAAGTTCGGATTTGCAACCGAAGGACGCGTAGCCGTGCGCATCGATCCTAATCTGGCGGGATACAAGCCGGACGAACTCGAGCCTCTGTATCAAAGGATTCGTGAGCGTCTCCGCCAGTTGCCCGGCATTATTAGCGTCAGCTATGCGTTATTCAGTCCGATGAGTGGTTCCTCCTGGACGACCGATGTGAGCATTGAGGGACAGCCACCTCCGGCTATGGACGGTCGGAATTTGAGCGCGTGGGCCCGAGTCGGGCCGAATTACTTCGACACTGTAGGAACACACATCCTGCGCGGCCGGCCCATTGAGGAGTCCGATACCGCTTCGAGCCGTCATGTCGCGGTTATCAATGAAACCTTCGCCCGGCGCTACTTCCCGAACGAAAATCCCCTCGGGCAGCATTTCGGCGCGAACGAAGCAAAGTATTCGCGAAGTTTCGAGATTGTAGGGATTGCCGAGGATGCCAAATATAATCAGCCGGGCCGGCCGAATGATCCGATGTATTTCATCCCGCGGCCGCAGGTGACGCAGTACGAAGACGCGGGAACGACGGCTTTCGAGCGCCGTTCGCTGTATGTAAATGACGTCGTGCTCCACTTTGCTGCCGGGCTTGGATCCATGGAACCGGAGATTCGGCGGGCATTTGCGGAAGTCGATCCCAACCTCACGGTGATTTCGGTCAGAACACTAGAGACACAGGTGAAGCGCCAGGTGAGTCAGGACGTGTTGGTTGCGCGGCTCACGTCGTTGTTTGGGCTGACAGCACTGCTGTTGGCGTCGATCGGTTTATACGGCGTCGCATCATATTCCGTTGCACGGCGATCGAGGGAGATTGGGATTCGGATGGCTCTCGGCGCGAATCGACAGTCGGTCCTAACCATGGTGCTGCGAAACGCCTACACCTTGGTCGGCGTCGGGCTGGTAGCCGGCAGTCCGTGTGCTGTGGCGATGGGTCGTCTGATGGCCAGCCGGCTATTCGGGATCAGTTGGTATAACCCGGTGATCCTGGCTGGCGCCGCCATTGTACTGGCGGTTTTTGCGCTCGCGGCGACCATCCTGCCGGCGCGACGGGCCGCGGCGCTCGATCCCATGCAGACGCTTCGCGGGGATAGCTAGGAAACTAGCTTTCAGCGGTCAGCTTTCAGGGCGCGCGGTTTGGCTGATCGTGAAAGCTGACCCTAATAGCCATAGCTCGCTAAAGTTCTCACCCCCTCGCCGATAAGTACCTCGACGGTTTCTGTTCGAGGTCAAAAATGTACAAACAGTTCACGTGTGCTCGCGCACGCGTAGTAAGCAGGGTGTGTTCTGTTGCAACGAGCCTGCTGCTAGCAGGGCTCTTGAGTTCGACGGCTGCAGCGACCGAACTTGGCGCGAGTGTTTATCCGGCAGGCGTGGAGACTGTCATGCCTGGAATGACACCGCATCCCGGCGGCAGCCTGCTTCTGGAGTTCAACGATTTCTATCAGGCGAACGGCCTTGCCGACAGCCGGGGGCACAATGAAATCCCCGGATTTCATTTGCGTGTAGGCGCGTTTGCAGTAAAGTTCGTCCACAGTTGGGATGTTCACTTTCTGGGAGGGTCGCTGGTGAGTTATGCCGCCCTGCCCCTGGTCTACGAGCACCTCGATGGACCGTTCGGCCTGGCCTCAAAAACCGGGATCGGCAATCTGGACCTACAGCCCATTGCCGTCGCCTATCATCGCGGCGGGCTGCATTGGTGGTACGGCTACGATGTGTTTACACCCGGGTTTTCGTATCACAAGAACGACCTGGTAAACATCGGCCAGCACAACTTCGCGGGCGCCCCTTCCGCTGCAGTTACGTATCTCTCCGGCCATGGCGCCGAGCTCAGCTCGAAAGTTCAGTACATCGTGAATGGGAAGAATAACCAGACGCAGTATCGTTCCGGGAACGAGATGGTCTGGGAATACGCCGCGATGCAGAACGTCGTTAAAAAGGTAGCGATCGGCGTGAATGGTTTCTACTATCAGCAGACCACGGACGATTTGCAGAACGGCCTCCGAGTGGGTGATGGCCACCGCGGGCGGGATTTCGCAGTCGGTCCTGAGGTGCGTTGTCACGTCGGGCACCTCGTCATGATCGCGAAGTATCAGCGCGACACCCTGGTGCAGAACAGACCGATGGGCAACTCCTTCTGGCTACAGGTTGGCGTCCCGCTTGGCGCCCGCTAACAGACATGTAGGAGGATTCCGATGAGACTTCAATACGGCATCCGCGTGAAGCTGTTCGCAGCGTTTGGCATCGTTCTGGCCATGGCGGCGATCAGCTCCGCTTATTCCATCGCGACCGCGCGCCACCTGCGGAACACGTTGATGGAACAGATCGCCTCCGCAACGAAATTGTTGGACCAAACTCGTCAGATCACCATCAGCGTTGCGAATATGCGCAGCTCCATGCGCGGTGTGTCGCTGTTTTCGGCTCAGAATCATTCCGAGCAGGTGGCGAAGGCGCGCTCCTCGTTTGACGCCAGCGCGGCCGGGATTCGCGACGTTTTGCGAGAGATCGAACATACGGATTTGACGGCTGAAGACCGTGCGTCGGTGACCGAGATCGGATCGAGCACGGAACGGTGGGTCGCGGACTTCGGGGAATTCGTGGATCTCAACGCGTCCGGGCACGGTGCTCAGGCCACCGAAATCGCGTTGCAGAAGACGACTCCAATGATGGATGCGATCCAGAAACGATCTGCCGAGTTGGGCCGGTCCAGCCAGCAGCGTCAGAGCGATGCCATGGATGCCGTCAATAGCGCCATGCGGCGGAGTGAATTCCTGAACGTGGTGCTGGCCACCATTGGGTTGCTGGCCGGATTGGGAGCTTTTGTCGTCGTGGCCGGCCTGGTGAGAACGCTGGCAGCGATCGCCAGCGACCTCAACACAGGCGCGGAAGAAGTGGCCGGCGCCGCGGGACAGGTCTCGCATGCCAGCCAGTCGCTCGCGCAAGGTTCGTCGGAACAGGCGGCTTCGCTCGAGGAGACTTCTGCCGCAACCGAGCAGATCAATTCCATGGCTCACAGGAACGTGGAAAGCTCCGCGGCTTTGGCAAAAATCATCGCGGATTCGGCAGGCCGATTCGAACAGAGCAACCAGGCGCTGGAACAGATGATCGTAGCCAGCGACGAAATCAATGCTTCGAGCGAAAAGATTTCGAAGATCATCAAGGTCATCGATGAAATCGCGTTTCAGACCAATATTCTGGCCCTGAACGCAGCCGTGGAAGCAGCGCGGGCCGGAGAAGCCGGCATGGGCTTTGCGGTGGTTGCCGACGAAGTGCGCAACCTCGCGCAGCGTTCCGCACAGGCGGCCCGGGACACGGCATTGCTGATTGAGGAATCCATGGAAAAATCGCGGGGCGGCCACGCCAAGGTCGACCAGGTTGCAACTGTCCTGCGGGAAATCACCAAAGAATCGACCCAGTTGAAAGCGCTAATCGACGGCGTGACGCTGGGCAGCCAGGAGCAGTCGCATGGCCTGGAGCAGATCGCCAAAGCCATCGCGCAAATGGACCAGGTGACGCAAAAGACAGCGGCCGATTCTGAAGAAACCGCGGCAGCGGCGGAAGAGCTGAAGGCCCAGTCGGACGGTATGGCCGGTATCGCCGAGCGGCTGTCGGTTTTGATTGGCGGATCGGGGGATTGAGCAGGAAGCGGGAGCTTCTTCGGAAAGGAGTGCCGTGATTCATCGGCTGGGTTTGCGTGGAAAGCTGGTGGCCTGGGTTTCGCTGGTTTTGGCGGTCACGTTCGTGGCGCTAATCCTGGGAGTGACTGAAATGTTGTCCCGAACCGTCGCGTCGAGGGCCAGCGATGAAATGGCGCGCGTAGTGGATAAGACCGCCGAAGAACTGGATAGCTGGCTCGGCGGACGCGAGCGGGACGCGCTCAACCTGAGCGCGTTGGAGGTCTTTGCGGCGGCGTGCCGGAACGAAAGACGGCCGGAGGCGGAGCAGATGCTGGTCGCGATTCAGCGGCGCTCGCCGTTTTATGAGAACGTCTTTCTGGCCGATGCCAATGGGAAGCTGTTCGCCGATGCGATCGGGGGCAAGTCTGTCGGTATTGATATGAGCTCGACGGAGGGTTTCCGATCGAATGTGGAGCACGGCCGGCGGAATGAGGTCTGGATGGGCGAGGTCATGAAATCGCCGGCTTCAGGGCGCGCCATCCTTTTGATTACGGCGCCGGTTGTTGCTTCGGGCCAGGTGGTTGGGTTGCTAGGTACCCCCATTGAACTTGCAGAATTCTCGGATATGTTTCTGAAAAACTACCGGCTGGGGCAGACCGGGTTTCTATTCATGTTCGACGCATCGGGCACCATGCTGGCCCACCCGGACCGCAGCCTGATCCTGACGGAGAACGTCAGCAACAGCACGGGCAGGGATATGATCGGCCACGAAAAGGGCTCGTTGACTTATGTGCGGGGAGGAGTCACCAAAATCTCCTGCTTTCAACGCGCGCACGTCAAACCCTGGACGCTTGCGGCGGTGGTGCCCGAGGCGGAACTTCTCTTAGACGCACACCGGATCGAATTCTATCTGGCGCTTTTCGGGCTGCTGGCCCTGGCCGCGAGTATTGCGGCGGTGTGGCGCGTGTCGGCGCGGATTTCGGAGAGGATCATTCGGGTCGCGGCACAGGTAGCGGAAAGCACGGCGCAGTTCACAGGAGCCACCGGGCAGATTGCGAGCATGAGCCAGTCGCTCGCTCAAGGGGCCTCCCAGCAGGCGGCCTCGGCACAGGAGACTTCGGCATCGGCGCAGGAGGTTGCCTCCGCCACGCAACAAAACCGGCAGCGGACGGATAATCTGCGCGATGTCATGAAGAGAGCGGGCGTCAGTTTTCAAGTGATGAAGACCGGCATGGATGAACTGGTCCATTGGATGAATGATTTCCGAGAAGCAGGCCATAAGGTGTCGAAGATTATTAAAGTTATCGACGATATTGCCTTTCAGACCAATATTCTGGCGTTGAATGCGGCAGTGGAAGCGGCTCGGGCCGGCGAGGCTGGTATGGGGTTTGCGGTAGTCGCGGATGAGGTTCGAACTCTGGCACACCGCAGCGCGGAAGCGGCCCGGGACACCGCGTCTCTGATTCAGGATTCGATTGAGAGAACGACCAAAGGGCAGGAAACCGTGACGAAATGTGCGGATGCGATGGACGAGAACTTCGGGCTCGCCGGCCAGGTCATTAAACTGTCTGAGGAACTGGCAGTGGCTGGAAGTGAACAGGTCCGCGGCATCGATCTGATCACCAAATCCATCGCGAGTATGCAGAACGTCACACAAGCCACGGCGGCAAATGCCGAGGAGAGCGCGTCCGCGAGTGAAGAGATTGCATCCCAGGCCGAGACGCTGCGGTCGGCGGCGGATGAATTGGAAGCGATTGTGGGGGGCGTTCGATAAATCAGCTTTCAGCTTTCAGCTCCGGGCGGCTGGCTTTAGCTGGCGGCTGACGGCCGATCTCTTATTGACAGCTACAGCGGTTAGAGCGACAATACGTTTAGGCGAAGAAAAGGCGAAATCGCATGAACCCGGCCGCCGCTCTCACCACTACACTCGGATTCCGCCCGGAAGCAAAACGCTTCGAAACATTGGCTCTTGGGCTGCCTGAAATCGATACCCTCATCCAGGGCTTTCCTCGCGGGGCCATCTCCGAAATCATTGGGCCGGAAAGCTCCGGCCGCACCGCTTTGGCCCATTCCCTGCTCACCGCGGCAACGGCGCGCCTGGAGATTTGCGCCTACGTCGATACCCACGATTCCTTCGATCCCGCCTCGGCTGCAGCCAGCGGGGTGACCCTCGATCAGCTCGTTTGGGTGCGCTGCGGCGGCAATGCCGAGCACGCCATGAAAGCCGCCGACAACCTGATGCACGCGGGCGGATTCGGCGTGGTGGTGCTGGATTTGTGCCAGGTTCCACAAAAGACCTGCCGGCGGATTCCGCTGTCATATTGGTACCGCTTCCGCCTGGCGATTGAAAACACCCAGACAATTCTGGTCTTGCTCGAGCGCGAGACGCTGGCGAAATCGTGCGCCGCCCTGATGCTGGAGTTGAAACGCAAGAGGGCCGTGTGGAGCGGTCCGCCGGGATTCCAGCTTTTACGCGGGATGGACTTGGAGGCGGCATCACGGAAGCCGGTGCGCCCGGCTCCCGTGGTGTTGAACGCTCGGGTGAGCTGACATGTTTGCTTGTGTCCATTGGCCGGCCGCGCCGGCGCCTTGTACCGGCGAAACCGCCTGCGCCACCATCGCGGAATGTTTCGCACCGGAATTCGAAGTGACGGCGCCGGGTACAGTGGTTTTCGATATCGCCGGGCTGCGGCGAATTTATGGATCGCCGCGCCAGACGGCGGAGGCGATTGCGCAGCGGGCCGGGGGCGGCGCGAACGTCGCCGTAGCGCGCAATGTGGAGACGGCGGTTCTGGCGGCGCGGAATTTCTCCGGCGTCACTGTGATTGCACCGAATCGTGCCGGAGAAGCGCTGGCGCCGCTGGGGATTGAGGCACTGCCGCTTTCACCGGAGATGTGGGACACGCTCCACGGCTGGGGCATCCGGACACTGGCGGAATTTGCCAAGCTGCCGCCGCTTGGTGTCGCGGAAAGGCTAGGGACTGAGGGCGTCTATCTGCAAGACCTGGCTCGCGGCGCCGTGGAGCGTCCGCTGCGCATCGAGAAGCAGGACGTTCCTTACGAGGATCGCATCGAGCTGGATCATCCCGTCGAATTGCTGGAACCGCTGCTGTTCCTGATCGCGCGTATCATGAACGACCTGTGCACGCGGCTTGAATCGGAGGGGCTGGCGGCAAACGAGGTTTGGGTCCGGCTGGAATTGGAGAGCAAAAAGGAGCATGAGCGCAGCCTGCGCCTGCCGCTGCCGACGCGCGACAGCAAGGCCATGCTCAAGCTGCTGCAGCTCGACCTGGAGGCGCACCCGCCGGACGCTCCGATGATGGCGGTCGCGGTGGGATTAAAACCCGTGCAGCCGCGGCGCGTGCAGAACGGAATTTTCCTGCCGCCAACGCCGGAACCGGACAAGCTGGAATTGACGCTGGCGCGGCTGCGGGCATTGGTCGGACAGGAGAATGTCGGCGTGCCGGAGATGCTGGATACGCACCGTCCGGCTCCGTTTCGTCTCGCGTTGCGGCAGCCGGTAGCGCGGGATCGTCAGGAAAAATCACCGCCGTTCAAAGCCCGCATGACGTTCCGGTACCTGCGGCCCGTGGTGGAGGCTGCGGTACGGCTGGCAGATTTGCGACCGGCTCGGGTGGATGCGAATGGAATCCATGGAAACGTCATGACGGCGGCAGGGCCATGGCGTTCGTGCGGCGATTGGTGGACGGCAGCGGACTGGAATCGGGATGAGTGGGATGTGAGTCTGTCCGATGGCGCGCTGTATCGCATTTATTCCGAGCCCAGCTCGAAATGGTTTGTCGAGGGCGTTTATGACTAGCCCCATGGTGGTGCAGGCGGTTTCGCCTGCGCGTTTTCGCGGCGATCTCAAGGCAGACGTAAGGCAGGATTGCATCCAATGCACCGGTTTGCAACCGGTGCTGGTCACTTATATTTCAAAGTTGAGGCGGGTAAAAAACCCGCCGCAGGTTGCAAACCTGCCTTACTGATGCGCGATGAATTACGTCGAACTCCACGCCCGCACAGCCTTCAGCTTCCTCGAAGGAGCTTCCCTGCCCGAAGACCTGATCCTCCGCGCGTCGCAATTGGAAATGTCCGCGCTCGCCATCCTCGACCGCGATTGTCTCTCGGGCATCGTGCGGTTCCACATGGCCGGCAAAAAAGAAGGCGTACGCGCGCACATCGGAGCCGAAGTCACCTGCACCGACGGAACCCGCTATGCACTGCTCGCGGAATCGCGCACCGGATATCAGAACCTATGCCGCCTCATCACCCGCATGAAAATGCGCGCGAAGAAGGGCGAAGGCGCCGCCGAACCCGAAGAGTTTGCCGAATTCTCCGAAGGCCTGGTGTGCCTGATGGGACAACTCTCGCAGGCCCGAACGTGCGAAGCGTTCGGCCCCAAAAACCTCTACGTCGAGATTCAAAGGCACTACAGCCGGCACGAGGAGGCGCGCAACCAGGCACTCATCGAATTCGCGCGCCGCAGAAAGCTGCCCCTGCTCGCCACCAACGGCGTTTCCCACGTCACACCGCAGATTCGCGAAGCCATGGATGTCCTCACCTGTGTCCGCAACAAGGTGAAAATCACCGAGGCCGGCCGTCTGTTAGCCATTAACAACGAGCGGCACCTCAAGAGCGCGCAGGAGATGACGCAGTTGTTCGCCGACCTCCCCGAAGCCATTACGAACACCGTGGAACTCTCCAATCGGCTGCAGTTCACGCTCGGAGACCTCGGCTACGAATTCCCCCGCTATCCACTGCCGCCGGGCGAAACCATGAATTCCTTCCTCCGCCAGCGCGCTTTCGAAGGGGCGCGGAACCGCTACCGGCCTTTTCACGCCAAAGCACGCAACCAGATCGAACACGAGCTAAACATCATCGAAAAGCTCGGCCTGGCGGGCTATTTCCTCATCGTTTGGGACATCGTGCAGTTCTGCGGACGCGAGAACATCCTGGTGCAGGGCCGCGGATCGGCCGCCAACAGCGCCGTTTGTTATGCGCTCGGGCTCACCGCCGTCGACCCTGTCGCCATGGAACTGCTGTTCGAGCGCTTCCTGTCGGAAGAGCGCGGCGAATGGCCCGACATCGATCTCGATCTGCCCAGCGGCGACGAGCGCGAGCGTGTTATTCAATACGTCTACCAGCGCTACGGCAAGCTCGGCGCCGCCATGACCGCGAACGTCATCACCTATCGCGGCCGGTCGGCTGCGCGCGATATCGGCAAAGTGCTGGGGTTCGATGACCTGACCCTGACGCGGCTGTCGAACATGGTCCCGTCCTGGGGTTGGAAAGACCCCAAAGAATCCGCCGAAAAGCAGTTTCGCGAGTCGGGGTTGTCGGTCGAAAATCCCCTGGTTTCCAAGTTTCTCGACCTTTATATGCAGATTCAGGACCTGCCGCGGCATCTGGGGCAGCACTCCGGCGGCATGGTGATTTGCCAGGGACAGCTCGATTCCGTCGTACCGCTGGAGCCGGCAACCATGCCGGGGCGCGTGGTGGTGCAGTGGGACAAGGAAGACTGCGCCGACACGGGCATCGTCAAAGTCGACCTGCTCGGATTGGGCATGATGGCGGTGCTCAAGGACTGCATTACGATCATCCGCGATTCGTATAACGAAGAGGTGGACCTGGCGCATCTGCCTGAAAACGATCCGCTGGTCTACGAGACGCTGAAAAGGGCGGACACGGTTGGCATGTTCCAGGTCGAAAGCCGCGCGCAGATGTCCTGCCTGCCGCGGCTGCGTCCGGAGCGGTTTTACGACATCGTGGTGCAGGTGGCGATCATACGGCCGGGCCCGATCGTGGGCCAGATGCTGAGTCCGTTCCTGCGACGGCGCCAGGGGCTCGAACCCATCGAATGCATGCATCCGTTGCTGGAACCGGTCCTCAAACGGACGCTCGGTGTGCCGCTGTTTCAGGAGCAGTTGCTGCGGATGGCCATGATCGTGGCCGGATTCACGGGCGGCGAGGCGGAAGAATTGCGCCGCGCGTTCGGATTTAAGCGCTCGGAGGCGCGCATGCGCGACATCGAGGTGAAGCTGCGCGCGGGCATGGAGCGCAATAACATCGCGCCGGGCCTTCAGGACATCATCATCAAGTCCATTACGTCGTTTGCGCTGTACGGTTTTCCAGAGTCCCACGCCGCCAGTTTCGCGCTCATCGCCTACGCCAGCGCGTTCCTCAAGTGCCGCTATCTCGCGGCCTTCACGGCGGCCATTCTCAACAACCAGCCGATGGGTTTTTACGCGCCCGCCACCCTGGTGAAAGATGCGCAGCGTCACGGTCTGCATTTCAAACCAGTGGACGTGACCCGCTCCGAATGGCTCTGCACCGTCGAACGGCACGATGGACTGCGATGCGTACGGCTAGGGCTGAATTATGTGAAGGGACTGCGCGCGGAATCCGGCCAGGCAATTGTCGCAGCGCGGGCCCGGGCTCCATTTGCGAGCATTCAGGACCTGGTGAATCGGGTCCCGGTGATGCGCAAAGATGAGCTGCGCAAGCTGAGCCTGATCGGAGCACTGAATTTCATAGCGGACACGCACCGGCGCGCCGCGCTGTGGGATTCAGAGCTTGCAATTCAGCCGTCGGGAGGCCTATTCATGGATGCTTCCGCCCCCGTGGCCGAAAGCCCGCTACTCATGATGACCGACAGCGAGCGATTGAATGCCGATTTCCGCGGAACTTCGCTGACCATCGGCCGCCATCCCATGGCGTTTCATCGCGAGCGCCTGAATCGCCTCGGAGTGGTGCCGGCAAACCGCTTGCACACGATCCGCAACGGCCGGACAGTGCGCGTTGCCGGCTGCGTCATCTGCCGGCAGCGTCCCGGGACGGCGAAAGGTCTGGTATTCCTCAGCATCGAGGATGAGACCGGGATTTCAAATGCGGTGGTGATGCCCGATGTTTTCGACGAACAGAAGAAAGCGCTGCTCGAGAATTCGTACCTGGTGGTTGAGGGCGAAATGCAGAACCTCACTGGCGTGATGTCGGTGAAAGCGTCGAGGATTATTCCCTTACACGTGGCCGAAGATGCCGTTCCGTCGCACGATTTTCATTAATCCGCCCTCAATGCCGCTGTGGGATCGATGTTCATCGCACGCCGCGCCGGCGCAAGAACGGCCAGGAACGAGCACAGCACGAGCAATGCCGCCGCCGCGCCGAAGATCCGCGGATCGTGGAAATGCATGCCCACAAGCAACGATCCCAGAACCCGTGCCAGCCACCACGCTGCCAGCAACCCGGCCGCGACCCCGGCTAACACCCGCAGCATCATTTGCCGCAGCAGCAGCCACAACACGCCTCCCGGTGACGCGCCCAGCGTGAGCCGAATTCCGAGTTCCGGCAAACGCCGCGCAATCGTATAAACCAGCAGCCCGTAGACTCCAACGATCGCGATCAAAAACGCCAGTCCCGATCCGGCGACAACAACTGAGGTCGTGAAGCGAGGCAGGGCGGTAGAACGATCCAGCACTTCCCGTATGGTTTCGACTTCCGCGATCGGTTGGTTTCTGTCCAGGCTGCGCACAGCGCTGCGTATCGCTGGAGCCAATTCCAGCGGCTCACCATTCGTACGCACCAGCACCGTGGTCCACGCGAGCCAATCCTGGGTCTTCTGTTCGTACGGCAGGTAAAGAACCGGCCCTTCATCCGCCTCTAGCCCCATGTGCCGAATGTCCGACACCACGCCGACGATCGTCATCCAACGCTGCTCATCCTTAAAGCGCAGTTGACGGCCAATTGCATTTAGCCCCGGCCAATATTTTCGCGCCATCGTTTCATTTACCATGGCGACCGGCATACGATCGCGGCGATCGTCCGGCGTGAAATCGCGGCCCTTCACCAGGGGAATTCTGACGGCGGCCCGGTATCCCTGGCTAACCACGCGCAACCCAGCCTGCACCGGTGGATCGGAGGGACGGCGTTGGACGCCCTCAAGTGCAAACTCGAAAGTGGGATTGTTGCCTTTCAACGGCGTCTCGCTCACCTCGCCCGCCGCGACTACGCCCGGCAATCCGCGCACGCGATCCAGCACTTCCTTGAAGAATGCAGCCTGCGCCTCATTCGTCTTGTATTGCGATGTCGCGATTCGGAGGCGCAGTGACAGCAGATGATCGGTTTGTAATCCCGGAGCCGTCGAGAGCATACGGATCAGGCTCTCGCCGAACAGTCCCGCGGCGACCAACAGAACTGAGGCCATTCCGACTTCGATGACAACCAGAAAACCCCGCTTCCGCTCGACATCCCTCGCCGTTCCGCGACCGGCGGAATTGAGCTGCGCGCGCAAGTCCAGGCGCGAGGCCACCAAGGCCGGTGCGAGTCCAAAAACCACGACCGTGAGCATTGTTACGCCGACAGCAAACCAGACGACGAGGCCGCTCAGGACAATCTCGTCAGCCCTCGGAATCAGCCCTTGACCGAATGTTCTCACCGCCGCTATCCCCTCGATCGCGATGGCGAGTCCACAAACGCCTCCCAGCACTGCGAGCGACAGGCTCTCGATCAGCAGTTGGCGGATGATCCTGGAGCGTGCGGCTCCCAGCGCGGCCCGCAGACCCATTTCTCGAGTCCGCGAAGCCGCCCTTGCCAGGAGAAGACTCGTGAGATTGGCGCACGCCACGATGAGCAGGATCGCCGCGAATCCTTCGAGCATCAGCAGCAAAGGCCGAATCTTCCCGACCACTTCCTGCTGCAGCGAAACGACAGATGCGCTCCATCCCGTGTTCGTCGCCGGGTATGCCGCTGCGAGGCGATGTGCGATGACGTCCATCTCACGTGCTGCGCGCTCGCTAGTGACGCCGGGCGCGAGCCGCCCGATCACGCGGAGCCAGCGCCCGTCACGATTTGCGCGATTCTGCGCGCTGAGCGCTAACGGTACCCAGGCTTCGGTCTCGCGCGCTGGGAACGCAAAATCGGCCGGCATGACCCCGATGATGGTCGCGGGCGAACCGTTGAGCCTTACGGTCCGCCCAAGGATTTGTTCCGAGGCTCCCATCGCACGCCACAAACCATCACTTACGACAATCACGGCCGGCGCCTGCTCAGAATCCTCGTTCGGCAGGAATGTCCGGCCGAGCTTTGCTTTCACGCCCAGAGCGCTGAAGAAATCCGCCGAAACCAACTCGGAATCGAGGCGGCGAGGCTCATCCACGCTGGTCAGGTTCATGGGCCAGTTGGAGTAGGCGCTCAGCGATACAAAAGCCTGGGATTGCGCTCGCCAATCGTAGAAATCGGCGGCAGACACCTGCATTGGCTCTTCGCCATGCGCGATGGAACGGCCGACGACACTATACAGCCGGTCCGAGTGCGGATAGGGAAGCGGCCGGAGAAGCACACTATCGACCGCGCTAAAAATAATCGTGTTCGATGCGATTCCGAGTGCCAGAGACAGAACTGCCACCGACGTGAACGCGGGACTCCTGCGCAACACGCGAAACGCGTAGCGTACATCCTGCGCAACCTGGTCGAGCGGGACAAAAGCCCAGCGCTCGCGACATGTTTCGGACAGGCGAGTTCGATTCCCGAAAGCCTGCAGGGCACGAGCCCGTGCCTCTTCGGGAGCCAGCCCCTCAGCTATGAACCGCTCGACCATCTCATCGACGTGACTTTGCATCTCGTCGGCAAGATCGGTTTCAAAGCGCCTGGCTCGGAAATATCTCCAGATGCGTTTCATGCTTCCACCATCCTCATCACCTTGGTGGTCCCTTCAATGGCCCGGCTCACACGCTTCATCTCGCGCTCAAGTTGTTTACGCCCGGCCGGCTTCAATGAATACACGCGAATACGCCGATTGCTCCGAGGCGAATTGGTCCACTCAGCCGAAACCCAGCCTTCAATCAGCATCCGCTGCAATGCCGGGTAAAGAGACCCTTCCTCAATGCGCAGCAGCTCATCCGAGCGGGTTTGGATCTGCTGTGCGATGGCATAGCCGTGCAGTGACCCGCTGCGAAGAGTCGCGAGGATCAGCATCTCGAGCGTTCCGGGAAGCAGGTCTCCTTTTGTGTCTAACGCCATGCCCGATACATAGACTCTCTTTGCATAGATTGCACGAATCAGGGGCGGATGTCAATGGCGGCGTTGACCGGATTTCACTTCTGCTGTGCTATTTCATTCATAATCGCGGCAAGCGCGTTCCGGAACTCAGCGGGAGTCGTCACATCGAACAGGCGTGGATTCAAAGGCTTCAAGGTTCCTTCGAGGGAGTCGGAATTATCGACAACGGGCGCGGAACGCATCATCGGTCCCCGAGCCGGAGCCCCCCTCATGCCCCCGCGACCGGAAAATTCCCCCGAGCCGCCCCGCGCGTAAAAAGGCGCATAGCAGCGGATGTAGTAAAGACGGCTTCCGGGCGGCGCCGTGGCTTCGATCGGCTGCAGATCTTCTCCTTTGGGAAGCGCAAACGGCCCACTCAGGACGATCACCGCACGAGCCGCCGCTGCCGGTTCGGCGGCCTCCAGGCGCTTGCGAATCTCCGACACGAAAAACTGCGCGTCCTCTTTGTAGTTCTCGAGCGAGTGCACGTCGATCTTGAAACGATCCTCACTGCCCAACTGCTCCCAAAGCCGCTGCAGGGTGACGAGCCCTGAGACCTCTTCGGTAAAGCTGACCTTGCGGCGCTCCACATCGAGCAGGGTCACTCCTAGCGATCCATTCGAGACCTGCATTTCTGAAAGAACCACTAACCGTGAGCCTAACTTCTGGGTCAAGCGGTCAGTTGCCCCGTTATTGCCTGTTGCATTCCGATTCATCGATTGGTTCATCAGCACATCAACACGGACGGGCCGCTGCGTCTTCAGCGGAAGGGAAAGCCGCTCGGAAGCGACTGGCACACAATTTGAGAACTCTACGGAGGTCAGATCGCGCCAAAGACCCGGCAAGGGATCATGAGGCAACTCCCCAACGTGTAGCTTGGTGCGTTTCAGACTATGCTCTTTCGAACGGGTATCATAAACGGCAACGGCCACTTCGTAGTCGCCGGGCGTGACACAAATCTGTTGCACCCAGTTGATGGAATCCGCTTCCGCGAGATTCTGGCCCTTCTCAGGAACGAGCGGCGTATAACTCCGGTACGGCCGGTTCTCCCGATCACGAATCTGGAGGAATACCAGCAGAGGACCTCGCTTCAGGAACTCACCAGCGTCGACAAAGGCCCCGACAAACGTTTCCAGCCTTTGATTCTCCGATAGCCGCGGGGGAGGAACATGCAGTTGCCAACGAATGCGGGCGTCGTCTTTCACTTTCAGCCAGTCTTCGAAAGGAACCTCTTGCGGGGACTGGCTCAGTGCAGTGCCAAAGGCCAGCAGGCAGAGGCAGCACATCTGGGATCCACGCCGCGCCATGGCTCCAGTTTAGGCCGATCGGAGGCTAGTCGAGGCTCATGACGCAAGCCGTACCGTGTTAACCTTAAATCCAGTCCTAAAAGTTACTGAGGCATCGGGTCGGGTCCGTAAGGTTCGCTCTAATGCTGTCGATTCGTACTGGGTGTCTTGGGTCTTGTGGACCGGCGGCACAAGCCGCCATACTGGTACAGATTAATGCACTTCGATTTATCCGATATCTTCTTCATACTTGTTGTCCTTACCATTGCGATCATCATCATCAGTAGCAACGGTGGCGGGGGGCATCGCGCCCGGGTGCCTTCAAATTAGCTGCCTGTTCCTCACATGCCCACTGCTATCGTAATTGGCGGTGGCTTGTCCGGTCTTGCTGCCGCGGCTGCGCTCGGCGGCGCGGACTTTGATGTTGAGCTCTTTGAATCCCGGCCATTCCTCGGCGGCCGGGCGACCTCGTACGCTCTGAATACCGGAGCGGATTCCGAAACCATCGATAACTGCCAGCATATTCTGCTGCGGTGCTGCGTCAACCTGCTGGATTTCTATCACCGGCTCGGCGTGCAGGACCGCATCGAATTCCACAGAGAGTTCTACTTCATCGAACCCGGCGGACGCACGTCGACGATGCACGCCGGCCGTTTCCCACGCCCATTTCACTTCACCGAGAGCTTCGCAAGGATGCGGTGCTTCGGGCTGGCGGACAAGGTTTCCATTGGCCGGGGCTTACTGGCGTTACAGCGGGAGCACAATCGCCGGCAGGATCTGGACCGGATCACAATGCTCGACTGGCTGCGGGAGAAGAAACAGACCCCGCGGGCGATTGAACGGTTCTGGCAGCAGATCCTCGTGAGCGCCGTAAATGAACAGTTGGATCGCATGGCCGCTTCTCATGGATTCCAGGTGTTCTGGCTCGGATTTCTGGGCACGCGCGACAGTTACCAGATGGGCGTCCCGGCGGTGCCGCTATCCGAGTTGTACAGCGAGGAGGCTTGGGGCCGCACCGGGAATGTGAAGCTTTCTCCGCGTTCGCCGGTGGAACGCGTAGTGGCGGATCGGGGCCAGGTTCGCGGTGTCGTTGTCGGGGGTGTGGAGCGGCGGGCGGACTACTATGTACTGTGCGTGCCTTTCGAGCGGGTCGGCGGTTTGTTGCCGGAACTTGAACTCCAACTAGGGGGTTTCACCCATTCTCCGATCACGGGAATTCACCTATGGTTTGATAAGAAAATTACCGATTTGCCGCACGCAACGCTCTTAGACCGGACCATCCAGTGGATGTTTAATAAGGCTGACGGTAAGTACTTGCAGTTGGTCGTCAGCGCATCGCGCGGACTGGTGGACATGCCGCGCGCTGACGTGATCGCGTTGGGAGTCCGGGAACTGGCCGAGTTTTTCCCCGAGGTGCGGGACGCGGCCCTGGAGAAAGCGCACATCGTGAAAGAAGTGCGGGCAACGTTTTCCGCGCAACCAGGCCTGGAGACGCAGCGGCCAGGGCAGGCGACACGATTTACCAATTTGTTTCTGGCGGGTGACTGGACAAGGTCCGGTTGGCCCGCGACGATGGAAGGCGCGGTGCGGAGCGGCTACCTGGCGGCGGAGGGCGTAACGAAGGCGATCGGTAGTCCACGGCAGTTTCTGCTGCCGGACGTGGCGTGAGGCGCATGCAGAAGATTTATCTCATCGCGACGGGCGGAACGATCGAGAAGGTGTACTCCGAGCGCAGCGGCACGGTGCAGAACATCGATAGCAAAATAGACCGCTATTTCCGGCTGTTGCGGCTACCCGACATTGAGATCGACATCACGCATCTCATGAACAAGGACAGTCTGGAGATGACCGATGCGGACCGCGAGTTGGTGCTACAGACCATTCGTGAGAAGCTGCGCGAGCCCGCTCCCGTAGTGATCACTCACGGCACGGATACTCTCGTCGAAACGGGCTGCCTTCTGCAGCGGAGCATTCCGGATTTGGCCGTACCCATTGTCTTAACAGGCGCGATGACCCCGCTGGGATTCGAGGGCAGCGATGGGCTGCAGAACCTCACCGAGGCCTTGATTGCCGCACGGATTCTGCAAGCGGGCGTCTGGCTGGTGATTCATAATCAGGTCTTTCCGATCGAGCGCGTCCGGAAGGATCGGGACCATGCGCGGTTTGTCTGGAAATGAGGACTCAGCATTGCGCCGGTGCTTCGTTGCCTGGTTGGGGATGCTCGGTTAGCGCTTACGTTAAGACCATTCGTGACCGGATCAGAAGAAGAGCCGGAGAGCTAGTTGGAATTGTCGCGGCGTGCCGCTTCCCCTTTCGAGTCCAACCGTCAGCGTTCAGCCTGATGCTCGGGCAGAACTGCGTACCCGGTGGGCGGCGGGTACAGCGAGTACAAGAGGTTCAACCGGCGGCGTAAATAGCGGCTCGGCAACTGCCTGGGCCCAGTCTCGACATCGATATCGCAGCAGATACCGTGCAGGTACAACGTCATCGTATCGATGAATGACCTTGCGGCGTATTCGCGGAAAGCTTTAGTCTCGCGGCGGACGTTGCTCTGACGCCGCAGCAGAGACTGCTTCTGGTGCCAGCTCTCCTCGTCCACCTCGCCATGAACTCCGGCGTGCAACTCCTCGCGCAGCAGGGTCGAGAAGCTCACCTGAGCCTCTTCGCTCCAACGATCGGCGATCAAGGACGCGATCATGCGATAGAAGCGATAGTGGTACTCGGCGACTTCCTGATCCTTCAGCGCGAAGAACAGGATTTCCTCATCGCCCAAGCGCACCTGGGACGCCCAGAAAGCGCGGTTTTCCGGCGGCCGTTCCGTGGAAACGTACTCTCCCGCCTGCCCTTTATCCTTACCGTCGACCCGTTCCAGATAAGGGACGAGCATGATGGAAATTTTGGGCAAAACTGCGGAGATCGCCTGCGGTAAAGCAGCAATCGGTTCCTCTAAATACTCCTTCAGCTCTTCTTCGCTCATCGGAACCGATGCGCAAAAATACGAGAAGGTACTGCTGAGGGGGATCATTTCGCTGCGGAATCGTTCCGCGAACTGTCCCACGCTCAGTTTGACAAGGTCGGCTTGAGCGGACATCTAGCGTGTAAATTTATTCTAACATGCGCCGAAATTCAAGCCCTGCTGGTACACTAAGTTATAGTGCCGCCGAGAGTTTTGATATCTGCCGGGGAGGCCTCTGGAGATTTGTACGCATCCTCGCTGGCCGAGGCACTACGGCGCCAGTGTGGGGAAGTGCGGTTCTTCGGCTGCGCGGGACCGCGCATGCGCGCGGCCGGCGTTGATCCCATCGTGAAGTCGGAAAGTCTGGCCGTTGTGGGACTCGTTGAGGTTCTCACTCATATTCCGCGCATCCATCGGGAGTATCGCAACCTCATTGAAGCGGCAAAACGCGAACGACCCGACATCGCCATTCTGACGGATAGCCCCGATTTCCACTTGCGGCTCGCGAAGCACCTTAAGAAGGCGGGAATACCGGTGGTTTATCTTGTGGCGCCGCAAGTCTGGGCGTGGCGTAAAGGCCGCTTACGGATCATGAGGCAGCGCATCGACCGACTGCTGTGCATTTTTCCGTTCGAAGAGCCCTTCTTCGCCGCGAACCGCGTGCCCGCCACTTACATCGGACACCCGCTGACGCGTATCGTCCGGCCATCCGCTTCGAACGCCGAATTACGGCGCCGCTTCGGCATTCCCGAAGGCGCGAGGCTCATCGCCATACTGCCGGGAAGCCGTGCCGGCGAGATCCAGCGTCATTTGCCGTACGTGACCGCCGCCGCCGAAAAGCTTCGAGCGCTCATGAAAGGCAGCGATCTGAGGTTCATTCTGTCCCTTCCCCCGGGACTCGAAACGGCCACCCTGAATTTTCGGGAACGCTTTTCGTCGGCATCCATCCAAGTAGTTAATGGCCGTACCTGGGATGTCCTTGCCTGCTCGGATTTGGCTTTGGCCGCCAGTGGGACGGTAACAATTGAGGCCTGTATCCTCAACACACCCATGGTTACGTTCTACCGGGTAAACCGATTAACTTGGTTGTTGGGCAGGTCGTTGGTTCGGGTGCCATTCTTTTCCATGGTGAATTTAGTTGCCGGACGCCGCGTCGTCACGGAATTGATTCAGGGTGACATGACGGCCGACCGGCTGGCACGAGAAGCGCAGACCCTACTCGAAAACGATGAGGCGCTTCATCGAATGCGGGAGGACCTGGCCGAGGTGGCCGGAAGGCTGACCGCTCAGGAGAATCCAATGGACGTCGCAGCGTCGATCGCGGGCGCGTTCTTACAAGAGGAAATGGTGCATGCTTCGTAGGACACTTTGGATGGTATGCTGCGCCGGCGTGATCGCCCTTGCGTCGGCCGCGAGCGGGGCCGCGGAGGATCGTTCCCCGCGCTCTCGGATCAACGTTGATCATTACAATATCGATGCCGATGTAAATCCCCGCACGCAAGCGGTGTCGGCCACCGTTCAAATCCGCTTCGTGCCGCAGGACGACATCACAACCGCGGTGTTCGACTTGAACAACGCGCTCAACGTCACTCGCGTCGTCGATGACGGTGGGCGGCAGATCCCGGCTTCGCGCGCCCAGGATCTCGGCATACGGCTCAACTTTCCCACAGCCCTTCCCAAGGGCAAGCCGACGTCCGTCACGTTCACATATGACGGCCGCATTACAGGCACCGAGGATTCGCCGGTATACGGGATCAAGTTCGCCGCCATCCACAACGATTTTGCATACCTGCTGTACCCGGCCCGCTGGTTCCCCATCAACGACTACACCACTGACCGCTATAGTGCCGACATTCGAATTAGCGTTCCGGCAGGATTCGAGGTGGTGTGCAGCGGCGATTCGAAAATCGACCGGGGCGGCGATAAGACCGTCTATAACTTCCATTACGAAAAGCCATCCTTTCCGGGAAGCATCGCTGTGGTGCAGGGTCAGCCCACCAAAGTCACCGCCAACGGTGTGACCAGCACAATCTATTTCCGGAGCAAGGCCAACATGGCGCAGGCGTATGGCGATGAGATCGGCAAAGCCATGACGTTCCTCACCAGCATTTACGGCCTTCCGCCGCAGGCCAACCTCACACTTGTAGAAACAGAGAATGGGACACCAAACGGCTTCTCCGCGCCGGGCGTGATTTTTCTCTCGCCCAAAGGCATTGGAGACCAGGTCGCCTCGCGTCTGGTTGCGAATCAATTGGCCCGGCAGTGGTGGGGAGCGCTGGTGTCTCCGGTGAACCGCAATCATATGTGGCTCGAAAACGGCAACGCCCGATATGCGGAGATGTTGTACATCGAGCATCTGAACGGTCCGTCGGCGCTTGAGGACGAGGTGCACGACACCTATGTTGCGGCGTTGACAGTCGACAACCCGCCACTGTTCCAATCGGCCCGCTTGGAGGATTACTCGCCCGAGTATTGGGCCGAGACAGCAAGCAAGGGTGCGGCCGTGCTGCACATGTTGCGCGGCGTGGTCGGCGATAAGAATTTCTTCCAGTTGATGAAGTCCTTCCCGGAGCAGCACGCCTGGGGTTCTGTGACGACGGAAGATTTCCGCAAGCTTGCCGAGCAGATCTCCGGCGAGAACCTGCAGTACTTCTTCCTGCAATGGATCGAGTCAACCGGTGCGCCCGAGTTTAAGTTGGAGTACACCGTATTCCGGACCCAAAAGGGCTTCCGTGTAATGGGAAAGATCTCCCAGGACCTCGATACGTTCCACATGCCGGTGGACATTAAGATCGAAACCGAGGGAAATCCCGAGGAGAAGCGCGTCGATGTAGTCGGCACTTCGTCGGAGTTCTCAATTGATACTTTCGGCAAGCCCAAGAGTGTCACGATCGATCCGGGCGGCCGCGTCCTCCGTTTCAACCCCACTATGCGGGTAGCGGTGGCGATTCGCCGCGGTGAGCAGTTTGCGGAAGTCGGCGAGTTTGGCGATGCGTTGAAGGAGTACCAGAAGGCGCTGGATGTGCACCGCAACAGTTCGCTTGCCCACTATCGGGTGGGTGAACTCTTCTTCCTGCAGAACAACTATCAATCCGCTGCCAACGAGTTTCGCGAAGCGTTGAACGGCGATCTCGATCCCAAATGGACTGAGGTTTGGGCTCACATCAACCTGGGCGAGATCTTCGACGTCACGGGGCAACGGGACCGCGCGGTGAACGAATACAACCATGCTGTGCGTACGCGGGATAACACTCAGAACGCCCAGGAAATCGCAGCTAAGTACCTCAAACAACCTTACGAGCGCAAAACCAACGGGATTTAGCGGCGCCGGGCTGTTCAATAAAATATTTCTGCAACGATAATGCCCGTTTCGGGTTCAATACGGTTTGAGCGATTCTTTTAATGGAAGCCGGCCCGGGCTTACTGTGTGGTTTACAGGCCTGAGTTCGGCGGGTAAAACCACCATCAGTAAGGGCGTCTACGAGCGGATGATCGCCTCCGGCCGCCGCGTGGAGCTGCTCGACGGCGACGAAGTGCGCCGTCATCTCTCCAAAGACCTCGGATTCACTAAACAGGACCGCGACGAAAATATCAGGAGAATAGGTTCCCTCGCCGCCAACCTTAATAGTAGTGGCGTGGTGGCTCTGGTGTCCGTGATTTCTCCCTATCGCGCTGTCCGCGACGAAGTGCGTTCACGGATCGGAAACTTCGTCGAGGTCTATGTAAATGCCCCGCTCGAGGTATGCGAATCGCGCGACGTGAAGGGGCTTTACAGAAAGGCTCGTGCCGGAGAATTACACGGGTTTACAGGCATTGACGATCCTTATGAGCACCCCATAGCGCCGGACCTCGAATGCCGCACCGACCGTGAATCTGTGGCGGAGAGTGTGGAGAAAGTGTTGAAGGGAATCGAACCTTGGTTGAAACCGTAATCACAAGGCAGGCGCCCCGCCCCGTCAGAAATGTCACCCCAGCCATTGCCAAGCCGGTAGCCCCTGGTCCAAATTTCTTTTTGATCGGGGCTCCCAAATGCGGTACCACGGCGATGCACGAGTTTTTGCGAGAGCATCCGGACATTTTCATACCGCAACAGAAGGAGCTGCATTTTTACGGCGCCGATTTGCGGGGATTGTCCGCCACCGCTTCCCCCCAGCATCACGCGGAGTTGTTCGCTTCTGTCAATGGCGAGAAACGCATCGGAGAGACGTGCATTTGGGCTCTGTACTCCAAAAGCGCCGCGCAGGAGATTCGCGCGGCGGTACCGGGCGCGAAGATTGTGGTCATGCTGCGGAACCCCGTCGACATGATCTATTCCCTTTACCATGAGCTGCTGTTCTGGGACATGGAACAGGCGGTAACATTCGAACGTGCCTTGGCCCTGGAGACTTTGCGCAAGAGGGGCCGCTCGCTGCCGGTTACCGTGGAGCCGCGCGAGTGTTTCTATTACCGCGATGTTGGCGCCTTCTCGGGGCAACTGGAGCGGTATTACAACGCGTTTGGCAAAGACGCGGTTCACGTCATCCTGTTCGAGGATCTCAAGCAGAACAATGCCAAAGTCTATGAGGACCTGGTGACCTTCCTCGGTGTCGATCCTCACTTTCGGCCTGAGTTCCGGTTTATCAATCCCAGTAAACGAGTCCGGTCGGTGATGCTGCGCAATTGGATGCGTCGTCCCAACTTCTTTCTCAAGCTGGCAATACGCGCATTGATTCCAAACGCCCGGTGGAGAAAGCAACTGGGCGAACGGGTGTCCCAATGGAACGTCGGCTTCGGCCCCGTCGAGCCGATGAATCCTCGGCTTCGGCGGGAGCTTCAAGCGCACTTTACGCCGGAAGTTGATCGTTTGGGAAATCTCCTGGGGCGCGACCTTCGGCATTGGGTCATGCCCCAAGCAGCGAGCCGCGGAGAAGGTTTTCCTACTTTGCAAATCGCCGGACACTGAACGCCACCGGAAGTCCGATCGTAACCATATGCACTCCCAGCCCTAGAAGCAGGTCTTTCAGTGTGTAAGGCCCTCGGGCGTGTAACGCAGAGAGCGGCAGGACGACCAGATTCATTACATTTTCGACGATGGCGCCATAGGCCAGGCCGCATACCAGCGGATGCTCCGTCAGGAAACGCAGTCTGCGGCTTGCGCCGTAGTAAATGGCTGTCACCGAAAACGCGATGAAGAAGTGAAGAAGGATGCCCAGGATGTAGATGGGTGGGCCGCCGTGAAGAACCTGGCGTCCCAGAAGGGCCGCCGCGACGACGCGCCACACCCGAAACCCGAACAGGATGGTGGCTTGTGCAAAGTCCAAAGTTCCGGCAATCAGGCCGCCCGCCGCAATTGCAGTTAAGGCATTCGTTCTCCCGGTTGCCGCCAAGGCTGAAGCTGCAGTCATAGTAGCTTGCACGATAGCCGGAAAACGTCCGCTAAGTCCTGAAAAGTGGTCTGAAACAGTCTGAATCGCCCTGAAATCTGTTGCTATAATCGGTCAACTCGCTGATCCTCGATGGAACATCCGACCGCGGCAATGCTTCGTATCGGCGCCTGGTGCGTCAACCCGACGTCCGGTCAATTATCGCGGGATGGCGAGACCGCCCGCCTCGACGTGCGGAGCATGCGGCTCTTGATGTCCCTCGCTGAGCGGCCGGGTGAGGTGGTCAGTATAGATGACCTGCTCAACCAGGTCTGGCCGGGGGTCGCCGTTACGCCGGACTCGGTCTATCAGGCGGTAGCGTCGCTGCGGCGTTTGCTCGGCGATGACCCCAAAAGTCCTTCCTACATTGCCACCGTTCCGCGCCTGGGTTATCGGATGATCGCGCCGGTCAGCCCATGGACCAACGGCACCGCAGTGTCCTCTGACGCTCCCGTCCTGAAGGGAAGCAAGAACCGCTGGCTGTTATGGGCCGGTGCGGCTGTGGCATGTGTCGGAATCATCATAGCCGCCTGGTTGATCTATGCCGGGGTAGCAAACAAACGGCGTGCGGCCGCGCCGACCAATACCTCTATCGCCGTGCTTCCGTTTCTCGACCTGACCGCGAAAATGGCCGAAGAAGAATTCGCCGACGGTATGACCGAGGAATTGATCGACAAGCTGAGCAAGATCCCCGGCCTTCGCGTGCCGCCCCCCACTGCGTCGTTCTATTTCAAAGGGAAGCATAAGGCTATACCCGATATCGCCAAGACCCTGGGTGTCGTCTATCTGCTTGACGGGAGCGTGCGCAAATCGGGAGATCGCGTGCGTATCGCGGCGCGATTGGTACGCGCCGAGAATGGCTACGTCATCTGGACGGAAACCTACGACCGTCCATGGGGAGATGCGTTGAAGGTTCAGGATGACATCGCGGGGCAGGTGACAAAGGCTCTCCGGGCATCCATTTCGACGCGATAATCCACGCCGCAGGATGTGGAAGGCTGAAGTCGGCTGGCAGCCCATGGCAGAAGTCGGGTAGTCTGAATACCTGCCACCTTGGCTCGCAACCTGTTGAGCCGTAAAGGTGGCGCAGGCGGTTTCGCCTGCGCAAAGGCGGGTTAACAACCCGCCGCTGGACTTTGGCCCTTCACTAGATAAAACAACATTCCTGTAAGTTTCTGTTGCAGGCCGGCCGTTTTTATGTTATCTAGTTATATGACTAGTTAGCATGAAAGGACCTCTTTCCCATGGG
>DATGJP010000078.1:0-212957 GCA_035295125.1 Bryobacteraceae bacterium
AGCACGTTTCAATTCGAGTGAAAGTCCACAGACTGCGGCACTGCTCTTGAATTGCAGTGAGATTGCCCATTATGCGCCGCGCCTCCCGTTCATCGCCCGTAGCTTGAGTCTTCATGGCCAAGTGAAAGCTGAGTTCGTCAGAAAGATCACGATCTAAGCGTTTGCGCCGCCACAGAGAAATGAGCCGTCCTTTAATATGAGTCAAGCTTCTCATTTCAATTCCCCTAGACGCCTTATGGGAGTATGGAACAGCGCAGCAGCGGCTGTCAAGAAGGGACCCGGAGCGATTCTTTACGAAGCCTTACGGTACGTAATTGTGTCCTTACTTGCATTACAGATGTGTAATTGAATAGAATAAACGCTGTTTCAATCCTCAAGGTTGGGGGAAAGGGGTTTCCAGATAGATGCATCACGCTATACGTGTATCCCGTGTGCCTAACCGGGCCGCGGACACTCGAGGAGATCGCAAATCGAGTTGCAGCAGTGGATTAGCGGCTGCCTGCAGATTTGCGGCGCTCGCTTTCATATTTCTGACTTTCACACTCACGTCGTTCGCTCAAACCACGTCGGCCAGGCTGGAAGGCAGTGTCCAAGACCAGACCGGCGCCGTGGTACCTGGCGCGAAGATTGTCGTCATGAACGTCAAAACCCAGATCAAAACAGAAGCGACATCGAACACATCAGGCTACTTTGTGGTCAACGCGCTGCAGCCGGGAACGTACAGCCTCACGGTGGAAGCGACAGGTTTCCGCAAGTACGCCCTGAATGATATTTCGCTCGATGTCGGCGCATCGATCAACGAGATCGTGAAGTTGGAAGTCGGCCAGACATCGGAAAGCATTTCGGTCGAGGCGAACACCGTCGCAGTGCAAACCTCGGATTCGCAGGTGTCGCGCGACGTGACGATGAAGGATATCGACACGCTGCCACAACTGGCCAGGACTCCGATCATCATAGCTGCGTATCAGCCAGGTGTGTCTTATGGTGGCGCGGGAAGTCAGGGAGATGCGACGTTCTCGCGAGTGAACGGGCAGCGTTCCGGCAGCAACAACACGACGCTGGATGGTATCGACGTGAACGACGCGGTGGTTCCCCGTCTGGGACTCTCGTTGACGGCAAACAACACCGACTCGGTTGGTGAGTTCCGCATCATCACGGAGGGTGGAAAGGCCGAATACGGTCGCAACGCCGGCGGTCAGATCGAGATGATCACTCGCTCGGGCACCAACGACTTCCATGGCAATGCATTCGACTATTTGCGCAACACGGATCTGAATGCGAACGACTTCTTCAACAACACCGTCGGCGCGCCGCGCCCCATTCTGATTCAGAATGAGTTCGGCGGCTCTTTCGGAGGGCCGATCAAACACAACAAGCTGTTCATCTTTGGCAACTACCAGGGCCGGCGGACGCACTCCACAATCAGCCGCGTGCGTACGGTGCCCACGGCTACCGCGCTGCAAGGTCTTTTCCTGTATAACCCGACGAACGGCGGCCCGACTCAGACGGTAAACCTGAAGACCATCGATCCGCTGCACCTCGGTATCGATCCGGCGGTTTCCAAGCTGCTGGCGTTATTTCCGGCCGTAAACGATAACACGGTGGGTGATGGTCTGAACAGCGCCGGATATCGCTTCAACAATCCCAATAACAGCCTGGAAGACCAGTTCACGATCAAGTCAGATTACAACCTCTCCCAGAACAATCACATCTTCTTCCGCGAGAGCTGGGAGCGCAACTCGTCAATCGACTCTTTGAACAATGCCGATGCGCCATTTCCAGGCCAGGTGCAAGGAACGCAGGGTGGTCATCGCTGGGGTGTGAGCGGGGGCTGGGACTGGGTGGCCAAGCCGAGTTTGGTGAATGAATTCCGTTACGGTCACCAGAGCGCTACGACGGACTTCAACCGGCCCGAGCGCCTCCCGGATATCATGTACGGCTTCAATTCCTTTACGAATCCGATT
Source organism: Bryobacteraceae bacterium (assembly GCA_035295125.1). Taxonomy (GTDB): domain Bacteria; phylum Acidobacteriota; class Terriglobia; order Bryobacterales; family Bryobacteraceae; genus JAICMB01. The sequence goes on from DATGJP010000078.1 coordinate 1,965, forward strand.
TCGACGACGTTTGCGCAAGGGCGCAATTCACCGGTCGACGAATACATCGATAACCTGACGTGGGTAAAGGGATCGCACACATTCAAGGGTGGCGTGAACACCCGTTACATCGACCAGTACGGCTTCAACGATGCCAATATCTATCCGACCGTATCATTCGCGACGACAAACGGCAACGCTCCTCCCTCCTCCGTAACCCCGCCGAACATTTCGGCGGCTGACCTGACTCGATACCAGAGCTTCTATAACGATCTGCTGGGCCGAGTGAGCCAGGTCAGCCAGACGTTTTATACCAACCTGAAGACTTTCCAGGATCCCGGCACTCCGGTGGTACGAAACTACCTGTTCCACGATTGGGGTGTGTTCTTCCAGGATGATTGGAAGATTCGCCGCAATCTCACGGTGAACATCGGGTTACGCTGGGAGTACTTTGGTGTTCCTACCGAACGAGACAATCTGCAGGGAACGCTGTCCAATATTTCAACCTTGTCCCCATTGAGTCCGGCGAACAACCTGAGCGTGACCAGCAGCAATGCGTGGTACAACAAGGACCTCAACAACTTCGCTCCGCGTTTCGGTTTTTCATGGGACCCCAAGGGCGATGGCAAGATGGCAATCCGCGGGAACTATGGCATCTTCTTTGATCGCGCGGTCGGGGCAACGACGAGCCTGGTGGATAGCAACACTCCTGGGTTCGCCGATACGTCCGGGAACACCCTTCCGAACAGCAACGGCGGAGACTTCCGTGCCACTACGCCGGGGCTACCGCTTCCACAACATGCTGCCGCACCACTGGTTTCTCCACCCGACACTCGCGTAGCGAATATCGTGATCTTCAATCCCAATCTCGCCACCGGTTATGTGCATGAGTATGGGCTGACGATTCAGCGCGAGCTCTTCAGGAACATGATTCTCGACGTCGGTTATCTCGGCAGCCGTGGTGTAAAGCTGTTCCTGGATCGCGATCTTAACCAGCCGCAAGTCTACTCGAGCGGCTTCCTGAGCGCGTTCCAGCAACTTCAGGCCTTCTGCGGGACAACGACCGGCACAACCTGCACAGGACCTGCACCGTCAGCATCGAACCCGCTGGTTAAGATTTACGGCAGCGCTTCTGGCGCGGTTGCGGGCGTAGGTGGTCTGACGACAGTCCAGCAGGGTTTGCTTGGCACGGCTGCAAACAACGTTGATCGCAATACTGCGACCGTGGCGAAGTACGCTCAGGCCGGCCTGAACGACTTTTTCCTGCGGCCGTTCCCACAATTCAACCAGGTGATCTACGGCACCAACGATGGACGAGCCTACTACGATTCGATGCAGGTCAGCCTCCGGCGAAATGCGGGAGATCTGAAATACTCGTTCAATTTCACGTGGAGCAAGAACATCTCGGTCGATAACATTTCGACCGACGGAAACGGGTTCACCCAACCGCTCGACAATTACAACCTGCTTCTGACGAAGTCCCTCAGCGGTGCGGATCACCCGTTCAACTACAACTGGACAACGATCTACGCCTTGCCATGGGGACATGGGAAGCGATTCGGTACGAGCATTCCGCGCTGGTTGGACTCGCTCAGCGGCGGCTGGGAAATCGGCTTACTTGGGCTTTGGCAGAGCGGGAACCCGTTCTCCATCTCTTCGGGTCGCGTGACTGGTCCTTCCACCAGCCTTACGCAGATTAATTACAGCGGTGATCGTTCGATCGGCGCTGTTCGCACGACTGGGAACGGTGTGTTCTTCTTCACGCCTGACCAGATTTCAGCACTGACAAACGTTGCGAATGAACCCGCAGCCGGCTTTGTCGGCTCCTCGGGTCTCAACACCCTCCGTGGACCGCACTTCTTCGACATGGATGCGTCGTTGGTGAAGCGGTTCAAGATCACCGAGCGTCAAGCCCTGACGTTCCGGGCGGAAGCATACAACATGTTCAACAACGTGAACTTTGCGACTCCGGCTACGGCGCAGTTAAACATCACATCGACCACGTTCGGGAAGATCTCGACCGATTACAATGGCGCACGCACCATGCAGTGCGCTCTTCGGTACGACTTCTAGATTGTTGTATTACATAGCCTTTAGTAGCAGGTAGTGGAAGGGCGGGGCAGGCGGTTTCGCCTGCCCTTTCCCTCCTCTTCCGACTGACTATTTCTGAAGCTTTCGCGCGGCGATGACAGCTTGGCCCAGTGCAATTCCGCCATCGTTGGGCGGGACGCGGGAGTGCAGGAAGACTTCGAATCCACGAGCGGTAAGAAGGTTCTGGCAGCGTTCTGTCAGCAGACGGTTCTGGAACGTTCCACCGCTCAGGCAGACCTTGAAAAGACCGTCGGAAGCCCGAATCCGCTCGCAAATTTTGACGACGACGACGGCAATCGTCTCGTGGAAGCGCGCGGCAATGAGGGCTGGCGATTGGCCTGCCTGGATCTCAACAGCGATTTCTGCGATGGCGGGGCGCACATCGATAGTCAGGGGGATCGATCCGGCGGTAATTTCGAACGGATACGACGCATCGGCCGCGGGCGCCGCGAGGTTCTCCAACTCAATCGCGGCCTGGCCTTCGAAATTGGTCTCCTGACGCAGGCCGATCAATGCCGCGACGGCGTCGAATAGCCGGCCGCAGGACGATGTCTGAACCGTCTGAACGCCACGCGCGATCATGCTGGCGACGAACCGGATCTTCTTTTCCGGCACGGCGGGAAGCGTCAGCGGCATTCCGGCGTCACTCAAATATGCCAGGGCCATGCGCCAAGGTTCCCGGATCGCCATGTCGGCTCCAGCCATTGGCACATAGCGAAAATGCGCGCGGCGTTCGAAATCGACGTAATCGCAGACCAGGAATTCGCCGCCCCAGATCTGAGCGTCGGTTCCATACCCGGTGCCGTCGAAGGCTACTCCTATCACCTTCTCATTCAGGTGATTCTCCGCCATGCACGAAGCAATGTGGGCATAGTGGTGCTGAACGCCAACCGCTGTCAAACCCATGGCTAGGGAGGCGCGGGTGCTGAGGTAGCCCGGATGTAGATCGTGAGCGACCACCGCCGGTTCGACACGGAAGAATCGCTTCATGTGCGCCAGCGTTTCCTCGAAAAACCCCAGCGTTTCCAGGTTCTCCAGATCGCCGATGTGCTGGCTCAGGATGGCGTAGTGGTCCTTTGTCAGGCACAGCGTGTTTTTCAGTTCGCCGCCCGTCGCCAGCACCTGCGCGACCGGAATTCCCAGGTCGACCGGATGCGGCGCGTATCCACGCGACCGCCGCAGGAGCCGGGTCCCACCGGCAAACACGCGCAACACAGAATCATCGACGCGCGTGCGGATAGGGCGATTGTGCACCAGGAAATGGTCCGCCAGGCCCTGCAGCCTGGTTTCGACTTCTTCGTTGCGGGATACGATGGGCTCCTCGGAGATGTTGCCGCTGGTCATGACAAGCGCGGCAAACTCCGGCTCCGCCTGCGGGTTGTCGCCGAAAAGCAGATGGTGGAGCGGCGTGTATGGCAGCATGAAGCCAACCGTATTGTTGCCAGGCGCCACATCGGAGGGCAGCGACGCGTGAGACTGGCGTTCCAAAATCACAATTGGCCGCCGGCTGCTCAGAAGCGCGGCGCATTCCTCGTCGCTCACGTGGCAAAACCGGCGAATCTGTTCGATGCCGCGCGCCATGAGTGCAAACGGTTTATCACTACGGCGCTTGCGCTCGCGCAGGTGGCGAACGGCCGCAGCGTTTATAGCATTGCATGCCAGGTGAAAACCGCCGAGGCCCTTTATGGCGACGATGTGACCGGCATGTAACAGCGCACGCGCCTGCCGAAGCGCCTCGTGACGTTCCGCGATAATAGCGCCGGCCGTGCGCAATTCCAGCCACGGGCCGCATTCCGGGCAGGCATTCGGCTGCGCGTGAAAGCGGCGATCGGCCGGGTCTTCATACTCCCGCTGGCAAGCGTCGCACATACGAAACCGCGCCATACTTGTCGCAGGGCGGTCGTAAGGGATGTCCTCGATGATGGTATAGCGCGGTCCGCAGTTGGTGCAATTCGTAAAAGGATACAGATAGCGCCGGTTTCGAGGATCGGTGAAGTCGCCGAGGCACTCCTCGCAGGTCGCGATATCGGGCGGAACGAGTACAAACTCGCCGCGCTCCGATTCGCTCTCACGGATGCTGAATCCGCTGCCGCCGAGGGCCGGAATGTCTTCCAATTCAAAGGTATCGACCAGCGCGAGCGCCGGCATCTCGCCGCGGAAGCCCCCCACGAATCCCTCGATCGAACCGGCTGTGCCTTCAATCTCAATGATGACGCCGGCGGTGGAGTTGCTGACGTACCCGGACAGCCCCTTCGCAATAGCCAGACGATACACAAAGGGACGGAAGCCGACACCTTGCACGACGCCCTGCACCCGGATGCGCTTCCTGATCATCCCTTCCAGCACGTAGTGTAACCATCATTCCGCTGTCACGGTGATATCGCCGGAATCTGTAACAAACAACACCACGTCGCATCCACAGTTACGGAGTAAAGCCGGAAGGCCCTTTCCAAGAGCTTGACCGCGCCTGGCAACAGGCGCATGCGAGGAGGTTCATGCCCATCGAAGCAATTCCGTACGGGCGAGTGACGCAACGGCCACCCGCAGTAAGCGACGTACACATTATTTGGATAACAGCTGGTCTGGGTTGCGATGGTGACACCGTGTCCGTTACCGCGGCGTCACAACCCAGCATCGAACAGATCGTTATGGGCGCCATACCTGGTCTGCCCAATGTTCACCTGCACAATCCCGTGCTCGCCTATGAGGTCGGCGACGACTTCATGAAGTTCTACGACATGGCCGAGCAAGGCAAGATCGATCCGTTTGTGCTTGTCGTGGAAGGTTCGATTCCCAACGAGAAGATCAAACGCGAGGGCTACTGGGCCGCGCAGGGCACGGATCCGAACACTGGACAGCCAATCACGACTTGCGAATGGATCGACCGTCTCGCTCCGAAAGCGTTTGCGGTTGTCGGCGCCGGGACCTGTGCGACATACGGCGGCATACACGCCATGGAAGGCAATCCGACCGGGTGTATGGGACTGGCTGATTATCTCGGTTGGAACTGGAAATCCAAGGCGGGGTTGCCGATCGTCAACATCCCTGGGTGCCCCGTTCAGCCGGACAATTTCACCGAGACGCTGCTGTACCTGCTTTACCAGGCGGCGGGGCTGGCCCCGATGATTCCGCTCGACGACCAACTGCGGCCGGAGTGGCTGTTCGGCATGACCGTGCACCACGGCTGCGACCGCGCCGGCTATTACGAAGAGGGAATTTTCACAGAAGAATACGGACGTCCCGAGTGCCTGGTGAAGATCGGCTGCTGGGGACCGGTGGTGAACTGCAACGTCACGAAACGCGGCTGGATGGCGGGAATCGGCGGCTGCCCGAATGTCGGGGGTATCTGCATCGGCTGTACGATGCCGGGCTTCCCCGACAAGTTCATGCCATTCATGGATGAACCGCCCGGCGCGCGGTTGTCATCGTTGATGATCCAGTCCTACGGCCCGGCGATTCGTTCGCTGCGCAGCATCACAAACCATACGGTGAATGAGGAACCCAAGTGGCGTCATACCGGGCGAAAACTGACGACGGGTTACCGGCCGCACACATACCAGTAAGGAAGGAGTCGATTCATGAGCACATTGACGTATCCATCTACCGAGCAGGTCACCGGGAAACGGAACCTCGTCGAGATGAACTGGGACCCCATCACACGCATTGTGGGCAGCCTGGGCATTTACACCAAAATCGACTTCGAGAACCGGCAGGTGGCGGAGTGCCATAGCACCTCGTCCATCTTTCGCGGCTACAGCGTTTTCATGAAGGGCAAGGACCCTCGCGACGCTCACTTCATCACGAGCCGGATTTGCGGGATTTGCGGCGACAACCACGCTACCTGCGCGATGTACGCGCAGAACATGGCGTTTGGCGTCGCCACGCCGCATCTGGGCGAGTGGATTGTGAACCTCGGTGAAGCAGCCGAGTACATGTTCGACCACAACATCTTCCAGGACAACCTGGTCGGCGTGGATTTCTGCGAGCTCATGGTGAAGCAGACTAACCCGGGTGTCTGGGAGAAGGCGGAAAAGACACACGCGCCGCACTCCAAGGAGCACGGCTACCGGACCATCGGCGACATCATGCGGTCGCTGAACCCGTTCGAAGGCGAGTTTTATCGCGAGGCGCTGCAGATGAGCCGCATGACTCGCGAGATGTTCTGCCTCATGGAAGGCCGCCACGTGCACCCCTCGACCATCTATCCCGGGGGCGTCGGTACGGTTCCATCCGTGCAGTTGTTCTCGGAATACCTGACCCGGCTCGTTAAGTATGTCGAGTTCATGAAGAAGGTTGTGCCACTGCACGACGATCTTTTCGACTTCTTCTACGATGCGATGCCCGGATACGAGAAGGTCGGACAGCGCAGGATCCTGCTGGGCTGCTGGGGATCGTTCAATGATCCCCGGGAATGCGATTACAAATACGAACACATGTCCAGTTGGGGCCGCAAGATGTTTGTCACACCCGGCGTTGTGGTGGACGGCGAGCTGGTGACAACCGACCTGGTCGACATCAACCTCGGCATTCGCATCCTGCTGGGCAGTTCGTTTTACGACGACTGGCGGGATGGCGAAACGTTTGTCAAAACCGACCCGCTCGGCAATCCAGTGGATCAGCGGCATCCCTGGAATCAGACTACGACGCCGCGGCCCCAAAAGCGTGATTTCAACGGCCGCTACACGTGGGTCATGTCGCCGCGTTGGTACGACAAGCGCACCGGTGATTACCTGCCGCTCGATACCGGAGGCGGGGCGCTCGCGCGGCTGTGGTCGACAGCGTTAGCGGGGTTGGTCGACATCGGTTATATCAAATCGACCGGGCACAGCGTAAAGATCTACCTCCCGAAAACTGTGTCGCGGCCCGAGGTCGAGTTCGAGTGGAAGGTCCCCAAGTGGAGCAATGCCATCGAGCGGGACCGCGCCCGGACCTACTTCCAGGCATATGCGGCGGCATGCGCGCTGTACTTCGTCGAGGAAGGGCTAAAGCACGTGCATGCCGGGAAGACGAAGACGTGGGCCGAGTTCAAGGTGCCCGACGAAGCCATCGGCTGCGGGTTCCACGAGGCCGTGCGCGGAGTTCTTTCGCATCACGTCGTAATTCGCAATGGCAAGATCGCCAACTATCATCCCTATCCCCCAACACCCTGGAATGCCAGCCCCCGCGATTTCAACGGAACTCCGGGTCCCTACGAAGATGCGGTGCAAAACACCCCGATTTTCGAGGACAACGGGCGCGACAATTTCAAGGGCATCGACATCATGCGCGCCGTGCGCAGCTTCGATCCGTGCCTGCCGTGCGGCGTGCACATGTACCTGGGCGACGGCAAAGTGCTCGAGACCCGTCATTCCCCAATGTTCGGCTTCGAGGGGCACTCGTGAGCGCAGAGACGATTGAAGGTTTAGTCCAGAGAGTTCAGGCGCTGCCAGACGTAAACGCGCGCGGGGCAGCGCTTGAACTCGTCCAAGCTGTAATGGAGTTGCATCGGGAGGGTCTGGAACGTTTAGTGGAGCTACTGCCCGATCATGCAGCGGAGGTAGCTGGCGATCCGCTGGTGAGCGGTCTGCTGCTGCTTCATGATTTACATCCGCTCGATCTGCACACCCGCGTGACGCGAGCGCTGGACCGTCCGGAGTTCGCCTCAGTCCAGTTAGTTTCGACGGCGGGAGGTGAGGTCCGCATCCGCATTCGGGGCGATCGCGGCGTACGGGCGGCAGTCGAGGCTGTCGTCGGTGAAGCTGCGCCGGATGCGGTGTCAGTCTTCATCGAAGGCTCGCCGGACTTTGTGCCTCTTGCCGAATTGGTCGCGAGTTAAACCGTGACTACACCATTCATAGCGTTACGCTCGCTCAAGCGGAGCCGGCGGCCCGAGGAGCGCTGTGAGCTTTGCAGCGCTCCGCTGGCTCCGTTGCACCAGCATCTGCTGGAGACGGCGAGCGGGAAGATCATGTGCGCCTGCGATGCTTGCTCAATCCTGTTCAGTCATCGTGATGGCGACCGGCGCTTGCTGCGGATTCCTCGCTCCACCCGGCGCCTCCCGGACTTTCACCTGGATGATGCCGAATGGAATGCGCTCGCGCTGCCCATCGAGATGGCTTTCTTTGTGAAGAGCTCCAAGGCAGGGCGGGTGCTTGCTTTCTATCCAAGCCCGGCTGGGCCCACGGAGTCGCTCCTCAGCCTGGACGCCTGGAACGAACTGGTGCGGGCCAATCCCGTGCTCGACGAAATGCAGTCGGATGTTGAAGCGCTGGTGGTGAATCGCACGCGCGGCCGATGCGACTATGTCATCGCGCCGATTGACGAGTGCTACCGGCTGACCGGATTGATTCGTATAAACTGGCGCGGCTTGTCCGGCGGCGATGCGGTTTGGGACGAGATCGAACGGTTTTTTGGCGACATCGCGGAAAGGGCGCATGCCTGATCTCAGCTTCTCGATTACCGGCGCGGAAGCGGTGCCTTATGCCGTATCTCCACAGCTCGCGTTAAAGCTTCAGATCGATAACGCCGATCGCGAGCAGCGTATACAAAGTGTGCTCCTCCAATGCCAGATTCAGATCGAAGCTACCCGGCGGCGTTATGAGGCGAACGAGAAGTCGGGCCTTCTCGATTTGTTCGGCGAGCCGCATCGTTGGGGGCAGACGCTGCGCGGCATGCTGTGGACGCAGGTGGCCGTGAACGTCCGGCCGTTTCAGGGCGCCACGAAAGTCGACATTCCAGTCGCCTGCACCTTCGATTTCAACGTCGCCGCGACGAAGTACTTCCACGCGCTGGAAGGGGGCGAGGTGCCGCTGGTGTCGTTGTTCAGCGGGACGATTTTCTATCATGACGCCCAAAGCGGCCTGCAGGTGGCGCAGATTCCCTGGGAGAAGGAAGCGCGCTATCGCCTGCCGGTGGACGTGTGGAAGCGTGTCATCGACCACTACTATCCGAATACGGCCTGGGTGACGCTGCGTCGCGACGTGTTCGACCGGCTGCGCGATTTCAAATCGCGGGAGAGCATACCGACGTTTGAGCAAGCAGTGGAGCGCCTGCTGTCGGGCGTTGGGGAGGGGGTGGCCCGATGAATCGGGAACGAGTGCGCAAGATCGCCGATGCCGTGCTGTATGAGGGCTACTTGCTGTACCCCTACCGGCGCACTTCGGTCAAGAATCAACAGCGCTGGACTTTCGGGGGGCTCTACCCGGAAGCCTGGGCAAAACAGAATGGAGATCGGTCGAGCCTGCATACCGAGATGCTGGTTGAGGGCGACTCGGCAACAGAGGTAGGCGTGACCATCCGGTTCTTGCATCTGCTCGCACGCGAGGATGCAAGCGGCGTCTGGCAGGAAGGCGTGGAGCGTGAGGTTGCGTTGGAAGCAGCGTCTCTGGGCGGCTTCTGGCGTGTTCATCGCTTCAGCTTTCCCGCGGCGCGCGTGGAAGAGGATGGTGTGGTTCGACATCATGCGGAGATTATCGCGCTGGCGCAACTCGATGCGACCCTGGTTGGCGAGCGGCTATGGAAGTTGACCGTCGAAGTTCGCAATCTCACGGAATTCAGCGGTTCCGAGCAGGCCACGCGCGACGAGGCATCTCTCCAGGCGCTAACCGCGGCGCATGTGATTACCGAAACGCAGGGCGGACGCTTTGTATCGCTGGCCGATCCGCCGGATCACGTTCGCATTGCCGCGGCGGCATGTGTGAACGACGGGGTTTGGCCGGTGCTGATCGGCGCTGACTGCATGCTGGCTTCGCCCATTATCTTGAGCGACGATCCCGAAATCGCGCCGGAAAGCCCGGGCGATCTTTTCGACGGCGGTGAAATTGACGAGATCCTGACGCTGCGAATCCTTACGCTGACCGAGGGCGAGAAGCAGGAGATGCGGACCACCGACGAGCGGACGCGGCGCATTCTCGAACGCTCTGAAGGCCTCTCGGCTGAGCAGCTGATGCGTTTGCATGGATTGGTGAAACCTTCACGAGAGTGGAAGGCAGGCGACCTGGTGCGGCTCCGGCCGCGAAAATCCGCGGACATTATGGACATTGCGTTGGCAGGTAAGGTGGCGGAAATAGAATCGGTGGACGTGGATTATGACGACCAGGTCCATCTCGCGGTTGTGTTGCAGGATGACCCTGGCCGCGATTTAGGTGTTCTTCGCCAGCCGGGCCACCGTTTCTTTTTCTCGCCCGATGAAGTGGAGCCGATCGCATCATGACACCTGTGGAGCGGGCAGCCGGCTTCGCCTGCGCGTTCGTGGTGAGGTCGAAAGTTTCAATGCAGTACCGCCGATTTCAGCCGGTTTTGGGCGGCCTAAAGTCTGCGCTACCGCTGTTTTCATTCCCTGTCGAGTGACATTGTCATGAAGCCACGTATTCTGGTCGCGGGAATCGGGAACATCTTCCTTGGGGACGATGCCTTCGGGTGTGAAGTCGCGCAACGTCTGGCAGCGCGCACACTGCCCGAAAACATCCGCGTAGTGGATTACGGAATTCGTGGATACGACCTGGCGTACGCACTGATGGACGACTACACGGCCGCTATCCTGGTTGACGCTACGTCGCGGGGAGAACGGCCGGGGACGCTGTACACGCTCGAAATCGATACCACCGCAATGAGGAGCGGCTCGGGCGATCCGCATGGCATGGATCCGGTGCACGTCCTCGCGATGGTCCGAGCTATGGGAGGGAAGCCTCCACGCATCTACCTGGTCGGGTGCGAGCCCGGCGAGACGGAAGAGCGCATGGGTTTGAGCGAGCCTGTGCAGGCGGCGTTGGACGGCGCTGCCGAAATGGTGGAATCGCTCATTCATCGGATCGAAAAAGGAGCGGAATATGAACAACCTTCTGAAAGCGGCCTTCATCACGGCGGCGGCGGTGGCGGTCATCGCGATCTTACCGGACATCCGGCGCTACATCCGCATCAGCACGATGTGATTATTTCAACCGGAGGCAAGACATGTGTCTAGCGATCCCGGCGAAGATCGTAGAACTCTCCGCCGTCGACGACAATCGCGCACTGATTGACGTGGTGGGCGTGCGACGGCATATCGATACCAGCCTGCTGCAGGAGGATCCGCCCAAGCCTGGCGACTGGGTGCTGATCCACGTCGGTTTTGCGATGAGCAAGATCAGCGAACCCGACGCGCTGGAGCAGCTTCAAACGCTAAGGATGCTCGGCGAAGACGAGGCCGCGCGGCAGGAGGTCGAGGGCTATGAAATTCGTTGACGAATTTCGCGATCCCGCGATCATCGAGAAGACTGCCGCGCAAATCCGGCGCCTGGCCGAACCCGGCCGCCACTACCGCTTCATGGAGGTGTGCGGCGGCCACACGCACGCGATCTATCGTTTCGGACTGAAGGACGTGCTTCCCGAGAACATCGAGCTGGTTCACGGCCCAGGCTGTCCCGTCTGCGTGCTGCCGATGGGGCGCATTGATGATGGTTTGGCCATGACGCGCGACCCCGATGTGATCTTTGCGGCCTTTGGCGACATGATGCGCGTTCCCGGCACGCACGGCAGCCCTCTCGAACACAAGGCGCGGGGAGCGGACGTTCGCATCGTGTACTCGCCGGCCGACGCGCTGCGAATGGCCGAAAAGAACCCGGACAAGCACGTGATGTTCTTTGCCATCGGCTTCGAAACCACGGCGCCGTCGACCGCTCTGACGCTGATGCAGGCGCGGACGAGAGGAATTCGCAACTTCTCGGTATTCTGCAATCACGTCACGATCATTCCCGGCATTCGCGCGATTCTCGATTCACCCGACATGCGCCTCGACGCCTTCCTCGGTCCTGGCCACGTCTCCACCGTCATCGGTTGTCGCCCTTACGAATGGATCGCGAGGAACGAAGGCAAGCCAATCGTGGTTTCGGGGTTCGAACCGTTGGACATTCTGCAGTCCGTGGTGATGATTCTGGAGCAGCTACGGAATGGCGAAGCCAAAGTCGAGAACCAATACAAGCGAGTTGTCCCCTGGGAAGGAAATCGAGCGGCTCTGAAGGCGATTGCCGAGGTTTTTGAACTGAGGAACTACTTTGAGTGGCGCGGCATGGGCTTCATTTCGCAATCGGCCCTGCGGATTCGCGAGAGCTATGCGGAGTTCGATGCGGAGCGGCGTTTCGTCGTGCCCGGCGTCCGGGTTACCGATCCGAAAGCGGCGCAGTGCGGCGAAGTGCTGAAGGGCGTCCTGAAGCCGTCGCAATGCAAGCTGTTCGGCTCAGAGTGTACGCCGGAACGCCCTGTGGGCGCTCTCATGGTGTCATCCGAGGGCTCCTGCGCGGCTTATTACAACTACGAATTTCGCAAGTCGGCCGCCTTGGCCCAGATCGCCGTATGAGTGCCGCGGTTCCGACGTTACGATTTCGCGATAAGCAGATTGAGATGGCGCACGGCGCCGGCGGAAAGGCCAGCCGTCGGCTGATCGAAGGACTGTTTGCGCCTATCCTGTTCGGGAATTCCGAACCGCTGGGAGACGCGGCGCACATTGCCGTCAATGGGACCGGCATCGCGATTACTGCCGACAGCTTTGTGGTGAAGCCGTTACGTTTTCCGGGCGGCTCGATTGGCGAGCTTGCGGTGAACGGCACCGTGAATGACCTTGCGGTGTCTGGTGCAATCGCTCAAACCCTGGTGGTTACGTATGTCATCGAAGCTGGTATGCCGACCGAAGTTCTTGAAGCCGAGGTGCGAGCCATGGCGGCTGCGGCCGCTCGGGCGGAAGTCGTGATCGCCGGCGGTGACACAAAGGTGGTCGAACACGGCAAAGCCGACGGGATGTACATCACGACCGCAGGTATCGGGCGGCCGATTCCCGGCATTACGATCTCGCCGCGGTCGGTGCGGCCGGGCGACCAGGTGATTCTCAGTGGCCCGATCGGCGACCATGGCATCACAATCCTGCTGGCGCGCGGAGAGCTCGATTTGGAAGCCGAACTGCAATCCGACACGCGGGCCGTACTGCCGCTTGTGCGGGCATTGGCCGATGTCGCCGGACCTGGTCTCCGCTGGATGCGCGACCCCACCCGAGGAGGCGTTGCGACCGCACTGAACGAATTGGCTCGGGATGCGCGTCTCGCGGTCTTTATCCGCGAGGAGAGCGTTCCAGTGCGCGATACGGTGCGGGGCGCTTGCGAACTGCTGGGGCTCGATCCGCTGCACATTGCGAACGAAGGTCAATTCCTGGCCGTGGTGGCGCCGGAATACGCTCAAGCGGGCCTTGCGGCTTGCGGTCCCGAGGCCGTGATTATCGGCGAAATCCGCGAGCAGCCTGCTGCAGCCGTTCTGGGAAGCACAGGGTACGGAGGAACACGAGTGATCGACATGCTGGTCGGCGATCCGCTGCCGAGGATATGTTGAGCGCAACAGCCACGCTGGCGACTCGAGTTGAGGAGGCGATCGCGGAGCGCAACACGCTTTACGAGTGCTTCTTCGCGACGGAAGCCCCGCGCCTTGCGTCTGCCTGCCGCGAGATGTCGGAGCGCTTCCTTGAAGGCGGCCGGCTTCTCGCGTTTGGACGGGGACCCTATGCCACGGATGCCCAGCACGTCTCGGTGGAGTTTGTTCATCCTGTGATCGTCGGCAAGCGCGCGCTCCCTGCGCTTGATTTATCCATGATGTTTGGAAACGCTCTTGAGGCTCTGGCGATGCCCCAGGACATTGCCATGGGATTCGGTCCGCCGGAAGGCGATGCCGAGGTCGACACGGCGCTCCGTGCCGCGCAAGCGCGTGGCAACATGACTTTCGCCCTGCCGGGCTCTACAGGCTCGTATTCTTTTCGCGGCGCTACGTCGCACTCTTTCCAACACCAGGAGATGGTCGAGATTCTTTATCACACGCTTTGGGAGACCGTGCATGTCTTTCTGGAGCGACGTGAGTTGGGGCACGATGTCGGTGATGCCGGTTTCCTGTACCCATTCCTGGGCCAGGATAAGCAACAATCCACCGGCGTCGAGGAAGAGGTGGCATCGTCAATTCGCATGAAGGTTAGCGACGATGCGAAACTCCGCACGCGTTTCGCCGACGAGCAGGCCGAAGCGCTCGCGGCGGCCGTTGGCGCCATTCGTGAACGCCTGGAACGCGGCGGAAAGCTGATTCTCTTCGGTAATGGCGGGTCAGCAACCGACGCAAACGACTGGGCGATTGATTGTGTCCTGCCGCCATCAGGCTGGCGTCCGATCCCCGCGATATCGCTATCGCTCGAGCCGGCCAACATCACGGCGCTCGCAAACGACGTCGGCGTCGAGGTGATCTTCCTGCGGCAACTGATCGCCCAAGCCCGGCCGAACGACGTGGCCATTGGCATTTCCACCAGCGGCGGCTCGAAGAACATCATCATGGCGCTGGAGGAGGCGAGAAAGCGCGGGCTCCTGACGGTCGCACTGCTCGGCTATGACGGCGGTGAGATTGTCCGGCGGGGCCTTGCCGATTGCCCGCTCGTCGTGCGCTCCGACTACATTCCTCGCATTCAGGAAGTACAAGCCTCGGTGTACCACATCATCCGCGAACTGCTGGAGACAAATGAGCATGTCCAAAACTGAGCTCTTCGGGACCGCAAGCTGCCCCTACACGCAGGAAATGCGCGAGTGGCTCGAATGGAATCGCCGCGATTTCATCGAGCACGATGTGGAACAGGATGCCGAAGCGCTCGATCGCATGCGCGCCGCAACGGGAGGTCAGACGACGGTGCCGGTGCTCGTGGAGGACGGCAGAGTAGTTCAGATCGGTTGGCAGGGACGAGGTTGCGTCGTATGCATGAACTCTCCATCGCGATGAGCGTTCTCGAACTCGCCGAAGAAGAAGCCGAGCGGCGCGGCGCGGAAGACGTGACCGCGATATATCTCAAAATAGGTGCGCTCTCGGGTGTGGTAGCCGACGCGCTGACATCCGCTTTCGAGCTGGCCGTCGAGTCGTCGAACTTTAAGAATTGCCGGCTGGTGATAGAACAGGTGCCCGGGACCGAACTTCAACTTTCCGCGTTGGAGTTGGCCGCATGACCGCCGTCCCCCGCATCGTGGAAGTTCGGCAGAACATCCTGAAACACAACGACGAACTGGCGCGCGATCTCCGCGCGCGATTTGCCGAGGCCGGAGTCTTCGTCGTCAGCCTCGTTTCAAGCCCCGGCTCGGGCAAGACTATGTTTCTCGAGCGAACCCTCACGATGCTCCGTGAAGAATACCGTCCGGCAGCGCTCGTGGGCGACCTTGCCACGGAGAACGACGCGGCTCGACTGGCGCGCAGCGGAGCGCCCGTAAAACAAATCACCACCGGTACGCTCTGCCATCTCGAAGCGGCGATGCTGTATCGCGCCCTAGGGGACTGGGACCTTTCCGCACTGGATTTTCTTTTCATCGAGAACGTCGGAAACCTGGTTTGTCCATCGTCGTGGGACCTCGGCGAGAACCTGCGATCAGTGCTGCTTTCGGTTACGGAAGGCGAAGACAAGCCCCTCAAATACCCCACTATCTTTAATAGCGCCGACGTGGCGATCATCACGAAGAAGGATCTTGCCGAGGCGGTGGAATTCGATCGCGAAGCTGCTCTCGCCAATATTGCTGTGGTGCGTCCAGGCATGCAGGTATTCGAAGTATCCGCGAAAACCGGCCGAGGTTTGAAACACTGGGTCGAATACCTCGCCGCACAACGAAAAAACTGCCGTCGTCAGGCAAGAACTTCTTAGCTCTCGATCGGTGTCAACTCTGCGGCGCAACGACTTGGACAATGGTCGAATTCGTGCTTCCAACTGGACACTTCAGCTACCAGGTTGTCTTGGGTACTGAAAGTCTAGCTTCACATGAGCAGGCCTTCTCAAACGTTTTGGGAAACCTGGCACGTGCGGCTCCGGGCGCTGCGCAACATTCCTCCGCTGGGGGCAATTGTTTGGCAGTCCGGTCCCGGAGTCGTAACAGGTGCCTTGGTTTGGCGAATCGCGGGCGCATTGATCCCGCTCGCTATGCTTGCGGTGTCAAAGCGAATCCTGGACGCGGTGCAAGCCCACTTCGCCGGCCAGCCTTTGCCGGGTTCGTTCTGGTACCTCGTCGCCGCGGAAGGAGGCCTCGCCGCGCTCGGCTCCATCCTAGGGCGCCTTACGGGGTTCTTCGATGCATTGCTGGCCGATCGTTTCACGCGATTCGTGAGCGTGAAGGTGATGGCGCACGCATCGAGCCTGGATCTCGCCTCCTACGAAGATCCGGTCTTCTACGACAAGCTGGAGCGGGCGCGGGTGCAGGCTACCGATCGCATCGGCATGATTCAGGCGCTCGGCGCGGTCATCCAGCAAATCATCGCGGCCGTTTCGCTTTGCGCTGGAGTATTGTGGTTTTCGCCTTGGCTGGTCGCATTGCTCGTTGTGGCGGTTCTACCGGCGTTCATTGGTGAGAGCCACTTCGCGTTTCTGGGCTACGCGCAGAATATTCGCCAGACCCCCATCCGTCGGCAACTCGACTATCTGCGCACCCTCGGAGCAAGCAAGGAATCTGCCAAGGAGCTGAAGCTTTTCGGCCTGAGTAGTTTCCTGTCGTCGGAGTATACCAGGCTTGCGAACCAGATTTACGACCAGAACGTGCGTCTCGCCGGCCGCCGCGTGATCGCCGGTGCGTTTCTGTCATTACTGAGCACCGCTGCTTACTATGGCGCCTACGCATACGTGATCTATCGCACCGTAACGGGTGAACTCACCTGGGGCTCGCTGCAGTTCCTCGCGGGGGCCATCGCTGGCGCGAGCACCAATATTCAGAGCATCTTCTCAACGCTTTCCAGCATTGCGGACCAGTCATTGTTCCTCACTGATCTCGTCGAGTTCCTACGCGTCGGCCCCGTGATTCGCTCCAAGCCCGAGGCACGCCCGGCGCCGCGCCCGATCCGCCACGGCATCGTATTTGATGGCGTATCGTTCGCCTATCCGGGAAGCTCGCGCCGCGTTCTCAACCGTTTGAACCTGCAGATTGACAAGGACGAGCGTATCGCTTTAATCGGAGAAAACGGGCAGGGCAAAACCACCATCGTCAAGCTTCTCACCCGTCTCTACGATCCGGCCGAAGGCCGCATTCTCCTCGACGGAATCGACCTCCGCGATTACAACATCGAGGAACTGCATCGCGAGATCGGCGTGATCTTTCAGGATTTCGTGCGTTATGAAATGTCGGCGCGCCAAAACATCGCGGTGGGCCGGCTCGGCACGCCGGAAAACCTGGTTCGAGAGGCCGCGCGAAAGAGTCTGGCCGACCAGGTAGTGGATCGGCTGCCCCGAGGCTACGACCAGTTGCTGGGCCGCAGGTTCGAAGGCGGCCTCGAACTCTCGGGCGGCGAGTGGCAACGCATGGCTCTGGCGCGGGCCTACCTTCGCGACGCACAGATACTAATCCTCGACGAACCCACGGCCTCGCTCGATGCCCGGTCCGAATACGAGGTCTTTCAACGATTCGCCGAATTGACTGAAGGGAAAATGGCTCTGCTCATCTCGCATCGATTTTCGACGGTCAAAATGGCGGATCGCATTCTCGTGTTGGAAGACGGCCGCATCACCGAGCAGGGTTCGCATCAGAGCCTGCTTGCGCTTGGGCGCCGCTACGCCAGCATGTTTGAGCTTCAGGCGGCGAGTTATCGATGAACCAGGAACTACTCATTCGAGAACAATCGGAGATCGACGCGGAAGACTTCCGCGCAGCGGGCGCGGCGCTGGCGTCCTCGATTTCCTTCAAGGGAAAACGCACCCCTCAAAAATCCAAGCCCAAGAAGCCCACGTATGCGCGGCGGATCATGGCTAATCAAGTTGCCAGCGACATGCTGCGGTTGCTGAACGACAACCTAAGGCTCATCCGCACCGCGGAGAAGGAGGCCAGCGACCGCAACGCGGGCTTCGAATATCTTCCGCTTGTGTCCCAGAGCTCTGGTGACGAGTGTCTTCGGGTATCGACGATTGCACGCGCTTATCTCGACTCCGCACGAAACCGCTTCGCCGAGGAAACCTGCGCCGCTTTTCTCGATGGCTTGCAGGACAACGCTGCACTGGAGTTGGGTGAGCTGTGGGCCCTCCGGGCCGCGCTGCAGAGAGAAATCCTGGAGCGGCTGGCGGACAGAACAGACCAGTGGCCCGATCTGTTCTACAGCCTGCGCCAGGTCGGCGATCTCGCATGGAAAGACCTGTTCGAAGCTGTCAATCGAATCGACCATATCCTGTCGGAGGATCCCACGAACGCGTATGCACGCATGGACTTCGACAGCCGCGACCGCTACCGCAATGTCATCGCAGATATCGCCCGATACAGCCCGGCCAGCGAGCTGGAAATTGCCGAAACAGCTCTGATGCTGGCCCGTAGGGCGCACGCCGCCTCCGATGGGTCGCGGGCCGCCGTTCGCCGGTCGCACGTAGGCTACTACATCGTAGATGACGGGCTGGAGACGCTGCGGTCGGCCATGGGCTATCGAGCGCGTGTTTCAGAACGCATACGGCGGATCATTTTGCAGCGGCCAACGACTTTTTATCTCGTCAGCATCGAGATCTGTACATTCCTCCTCGTAGCGGCGATGCTTCTCGGCATCGATTCCCTCACGCCGGTATTCGGAGGCCTGCTTCTTCTGATTCTTCCCGCCACCCAAGCGGCTGTGAATTTCATCAACAGCGTCGTGACCCTTCTGTTCACTCCGCGGTCACTTCCACGGCTGGACTTCCTGAAGGGTATTCCGCCGGATTGCACGACGCTGGTTGCCGTGCCCACGCTGCTCATGAGCGAATCGCAGGTACGGGACCTGGTGCTCGATCTCGAAATTCGCTTCCTGGCGAATCGCGATCCGCAGATCTACTTCGCCTTGATCACCGACTGCCCCGATTCCGACCGGCCGGTGGACGAGCGCGACCGCTTAGTCGACCTTTGCCGCAACCTGATCGAAGGGCTGAACCGCGCTTATCCCACCTCGCCGTTCCTGCTCCTGCATCGCCACCGTGTCTTCAACGAAAAGGAAGGCCGCTGGATGGGATGGGAACGTAAACGCGGTAAACTGCTCGATCTCAACCGGGTACTGCGCGGCGGTTTCGATTCGTTCCCGGTGAAGGTGGGTGATGTCTCGGTTCTTCCGCACATCCGCTACGTCATTACGCTCGATTCCGACACGCAGCTTCCGCGAGATTCGGCCGCGCGCCTCATTGGAACCATCGCGCACCCGCTCAATGCCGCTGTCGTCGACCCCACGTCACGCATTGTCGTGGAAGGATACGGCATCCTGCAGCCGCGTATTGGGGTCAGCATTCATTCGGCCGCGCGCAGCCGCCTGGCGGCTCTGTACTCGGGCGAGACGGGTTTCGACATATACACCCGCGCCGTGTCGGACGTGTATCAGGATCTGTTCGGCGAAGGTATCTTTACAGGCAAAGGCATCTATGAAGTCGACGTGCTCCGCGAGGTGCTGGAGAACAGTTTCCCGGAGAATGCCCTGCTCAGCCACGACCTGATTGAGGGCGCCTACGGCCGATCCGCACTCGTCAGCGACATCGAGCTGATCGACGACTATCCGTCGCACTTCAGCGCTTACAGCCGCCGCAAACACCGCTGGGTACGCGGCGACTGGCAAACGCTACGCTGGCTGGGCGACCGCGTGCCGAATCGCGCCCTCCGAGTGGGTGCGAACCCGATCGCCATCATCTCGCGTTGGAAGATTCTCGATAACCTGCGTCGCAGTCTGCAGGAGCCGAGCCTGGTGATTCTGTTTCTCGGCGCCTGGTTCTGCCTGCCGGGACGTGCCTTGTATTGGACGGCCGCAGCGGCAGCGATGCCGTTCATCGCCAGTAACTGCGCACTGCTATTCTCGCTCCTCCGCGCCACGCGAACGCGCGCGCTGCGAAGCTGGATTCACGATCTGGCCAAGACCTTCGTCGACGCAAATATGACGGCGCTGTTCACGCTGGTCTTTCTTCTCCACCAGGCCTTGATCTCCGCGGACGCCATCATCCGGTCCATCCTCCGCATGTTTGTCACGGGACACAAATTGCTGGAGTGGGAAACCGCCGCGGAAGCGGAGGCCGCGCGCAAATCCAAGGCGACCGTCGATGTTTACCTTGAATGGACTCCCGTGTTGAGTGTCCTGATCGGTCTGTTGGTCTGGTGGCTACGGCCTCATGCGCTTCGGTCCGCCGTTCCGGTTCTGGCGCTTTGGGCGGCCTCCTGGGCGCTCTCGGCGTGGCTTAACCGTCGTCCGCGAACCCCCCACTGCGCGCTCCGCAGGGAAGATGTTTACTGGTTGCGCGACCACGGCGAACGAATGTGCCGGTACTTCCGCGACTGGAGCACTCCGGCCACCAACTGGCTGGTGCCCGACCACGTCCGCGAAGACGGTCAGGTTGCGATGACCCTGTCGCCCACCAATCTCGGGATGCTCCTGAATGCCAGGATTGCTGCTGTGCATTTTGGCGCGCTGAGTCTGTCCGAGTTTGCATTTGAGACCAACATGACGTTGGAAACTGCCCAGGCATTGCCGAAATACCGCGGCCACCTGATGAATTGGTACGACATTTCGACTTTGCAGCCGATCGGGTCGAGATTCGTTTCCACCGTGGACAGCGGAAACCTCGCGGCCAGTCTCTGGACGCTCCGCCAGGCCGCTCTGGCCTTTGCGGCGGAACCGGCGGCGAAACGTGGACTCACCCCTGCTCTCGCAGCCGACCTGGCAACGATTGCGGTCACCTGCGACCGGCTTGTGCGCGACATGGATTTCCGCTTCCTCTATGAACCTCGAAAGAAAGTGCTGTCGGTCGGTTACGACGTCGATGCAGGACGCCGGGCGCAGTCCTGTTACGATCTGCTTGCGTCTGAGTCGCGGATCGCTACGTTCGTCGCGATCGCGAAGGGCGACGTTCCGCAGGAAGCGTGGTTCCACCTCGGCCGGGCCCACACCATTTTCGAGGGCGAACGCGTTCTGCTTTCCTGGACCGGCACCATGTTCGAATACCTCATGCCGGCCATCTGGATGCGTCACTATCGCGGCACCATCCTCGGGAACAGCGCTCGCGGTGTTGTTCAGGCCCAGCGCGAATACGCCCGCAGCAAGGGAATTCCTTGGGGCATTTCCGAGTCGGCCCATTTGACGCCCGAAGGCTACGGCTACGCTCCGTTCGGCATCGCGGAGCTGGCAATGAAACGATTGGAATCCGGGAAGCTCGTTGTTTCGCCTTACTCCGCAATGCTCGCTGCTCCGATCGATCCCGCTGCCAGCTTGCGCAATCTGAAGCAGATCGAGGAGTACGGTTGGACCGGCCGCTACGGCTTCTACGAGGCTATCGACTATACCCACTCCGGAGGCGAACCGGTGCGGTCGTGGATGGCCCACCACCAGGGCATGAGCCTGCTTGCGGTTTGCAATCTGCTCTTCGACAATCCATTGCAGCGATACTTCCACGCGCAGCCGCATGTGCTCGCGACGGAACTCCTCCTGCATGAGCGCCTTCCCGCCGTGATGCAGGTGGATCAGCCTGAAGCCGCGGCCGCGGCCGCAGCCGCAGCCGCCTGAACGGGTCACCGTTAAACCGGACTACGCCCGGCACAGGCCGCGGTCCAACAGGTATGAAAGCCGTAGACGACGTACCTGTAAGCATCACGGATGACCTCGGCGACGCCGACAAGGGCCAACAGACGGGCCATGTGGTGACGTTCGGTGATTTTCGTCCGACGAATGTGCCGCTTTCCGCGTTCGAGGTGGAGGAGCGCAGAAAGCTGATGGACGCGCAACACAAGACTGCGGACTGGCCCGCCAGGACCGTAGATAACACTGGCGATACAGCGCCCATCGAGGAACACGGGCCGCCTGCAAGCGAGGCTGGAAACCGTGACTGAAGATCCCAATCGCCGCGAAATACTGGCCGCTGGCCTTTCTTCGCTGGCCTTGACAGGGAGAGGAGCGCTCGCCGCCAACACCAACGTGGAATACAGAACGCTCGGCCGCACCGGGGAGAAGGTGTCCTGTCTGGGTTTGGGCGGCTCGCATATCGGGAAACCGTCGCTGTCGGAACAGGACGCCATACGCATCATCCGGCAGGCACTCGACAGCGGCTTGAATTTCATGGACAACTCCTGGGATTACAACAGCGGTCAGAGTGAGATCCGGATGGGCAAGGCGCTACGCGACGGCTATCGCCAGAAGGCATTCCTGATGACCAAGTTCGACGGTCGCACAGCCGTCGAGGCTTCGAAGCAGATTGAGGAGTCGTTGAAACGCCTACAAACCGATCATCTCGACCTGCTGCAGTTTCACGAGAACATTCGCTTTGACGATCCAGACCGCTTCTTTGCGCCGGGCGGCGCCTGTGAGGCCCTGTTGGCGGCGCGCAAGGCGGGAAAGACTCGCTATATCGGGTTCACCGGCCACAAGGATCCGCACATCCATTTGTACATGCTCGAGCTGTGCGCAAAGAACAATTTCCATTTCGATACCGTGCAGATGCCCATCAACGTCATGGATGACCACTTCCGCAGCTTTCGGCATCTCGTCGTTCCGGAGGCGCAAAAAATGGGACTCGGGATACTCGGAATGAAGAGTATGGGATCGGGAGTGATCCTCAAGAGCAAGATCGTCAGCCCGGAGGAGTGCCTTACGTACGCGCTTAGCCAGCCGGTTTCCGTGGTGATTACCGGAATTGACGGGCAGGATATTCTCGACCAGGCGATTCGGATTGCGAGCTCGTTCAAGCCGCTTTCTCAGCAGCAGATTACGGCGATCCTGAACAAAACCGCTCAAGTGGCTTCGAAGGGAGAGTATGAGCTGTTCAAAACGTCAGATCACTTCGACAGCACTGCCAAGCATCCGGAGTGGTTGGGGGCGGAGACGCCACAGGTGCAGGAGTTGGGAAAATCCAGTTAGAAAGAAAAAAAGCCTGTCGCCCGTGAAGACGACAGGCTTTCTCCGATGCTGGAGATGAGAGATTTACTTACCGTAGGGGACGAAAGCGTTGATCGTCTGCTTGTCCTTCACAACGCGATACCGCGAGTCAGAAGTCTCGTTGTTGTTCTTCATGTGTCTGACATGCACACGAGGAGATGAGGTCTCCAATGCCAATCGCTCGTTCCCGGACAGCCGCTGATTATGATCAGTATGATTTGCGGCCATCAGTCCACCAACTGCCAGAATGCTGAGAAGTGCGAATTTCATGATTTCATCCTCCTTCTGCCAGGACGAAAAGCAATTTGGATACCGTCTTCCCAAAGCCTCGCGAATAAAGGCTATCCGGATCTGTAACCGCAAGTCACGCATTACCGCGCGCTAAAGCATTTACCGATTTGGTGAAATTAGGAGCGGGTGAAGCCCAGGCCGGCCGCGTCCATTCCGCGTTTGGCTTCCGGAGTCGACATGACGCGTTGCCAAACGGAACCGCTGCGCGCATTCTCAGCCATCAGCATCGTGATGCCGACGTCGATTCCGATTACATAACGGCTGTACCACTTCTCTTTCGGATGGAAGGCATCGACAAACCCGAATCGCGACCACGCATTGTTGTAGCGCTCGTGCATGTTCCGCATCACGGCGCCGCAAAGTTCGGGTAGGAATCCGAGCGAGCCCCCCGCGGCACACGGAACCAGGGTCCCGTCCGGCGGGTTCGCCGGCGATCCCCATATACGATAACCGTTGCGTGAATCAGAGGCGGTGACGCCCCACATGTCCGGACCGTACCAAGGAAAATCTTTCGAAAGGCCCATGCAGTACAGCCGATGGGCTTCCGTCGCCCGCACCGAATTGAGGAAATAGTTCGCGTAACGATCTTCGCGGTGCCGGAAGTCGAACCAGGCGTGTGAATACTGGTGTACGAAGAGCGGTGTCGTTGAGGCATCGATATAGGTGATGCCTTCGTAATCACGAAGCGGCCGCGCAAAGGAGTTCCAGCAGGTCGCCGGTATCGGATGCTTTTCGGAGGAGATCGCCAGCAGGTACATGGCAAGGTCCTCCGAATACGAATCCCAGCGATACTTCACAAAGCCGCTCTCCGGCATCCAGCCGTGCGACAGCGTATCGCGGTCGTTGAGCATCCAGTTCCAGTCGGCGCGGTTCAACAGCTCCGTCGCATACTTGTGGATCTCGGCATCGTTCCAATGCGCGCGGGCGTGAAGAACACCGCAAAGCAACCAGGCCGTGTCGATGGAAGAGACTTCGCTGGCCCAGGCGCGTTCTCCGGACGCCGAGTCGAGGAAGTGATAGAAGAATCCGCGTTCCTGCGACGTATGATCGCACAGGAACTTTAAAGTGGTCCGTACTCGCGCCCGAATCCTGTCGCGATCGTAGAAGCCGCGATTGTCGCCCACCGCGAGCGCGCTCAAGCCGAAACCGGTGGCCGCAATGCTCGCGACGCCGCCGGAGTACGACTCGTCCACCAAGGCGCGGTCGAGAACCAGACCGGTCTTCGGATCCGCCATTTCATAAAAATACTGGAAAGCTCGACGCTCGACTTCATCGAGAAGACTGTCGCGAAACAGACTCGCGCGTGCGGGCCGCGTCGCCAGTAACGACACACCGGCGCCGGCAAGAAGGCCCAAAAAACGACGCCGGGAGGGGTCCCTGCGGGGTTCTACAATCACTGTGTTTCTTACAGTATAAAAGATGCCACGGTGTTCCCGGTAGTGATCCGCAAGCTTCAAACGGTGAAAACACGCCCAGGATCCGTAAGAATTTCCCTCATAGATCAGCGCGGCAACGGGGCAAGTGCCCGAAATCGCCTTTACTTTCCGTTTGGCATTCCATCGGCAACCAAACTACCGGCGATGACCGGAAGAATCATGAAACCTTTGAGTAACGTACCTGCGAAGCGTCGTGCTCCCCTTGCGTCGGCTGTCATTTCATTCTTCGAGTGGTTCGGCGAATTGGCTGTATTTTGCGGACGGTTGTTTCGGTCCGGAATGGCCCCGCCTTACGAATTCCGCGAGCTAATCCGGCAACTCGATTTGATTGGAACGCTGTCGTCGCCACTAGCTGCTCTCGCGGGAGCCGCTACCGGAGTGGTTCTTTCGCTCGAAACGAGCGACAGCCTGGCACGTTTCGGCGCCAAGGCGATGCTGCCCGCCGTCATCGTGTTCTCGCTGATCCGGGAGAGCGGCCCGATTATCACTGCATTGGTGGTGAGCGGACGTGTGAGTGCGGGGATCGGGGCCGAGTTGGGATCGATGAAAGTCACCGAGCAAATCGATGCCATGGAAGCATCGGCCATCGACCCGTTCAAATATCTAGTGGCAACACGGGTCCTCGCCTGCATTCTAATGCTCCCACTTCTCACGCTGGTTACAGATTTCTTCGGAGTCGTGATGGGTTGGGTCGCCACCACACTCGCCCAGCCGCTTTCATTTCGATTGTTTCTCGACCGGGGATTGAAAGCTGCCCAATTTAGCGATTTTCTCCCGCCAACTTTTAAGACCGCGATCTTCGGGGCAATCATCGGAGTCATCGCCTGTTTTCAAGGCATGCGCACGCGCGGCGGCACCGCGGGTGTCGGCCGATCTGTCACTAGCGCCGTGGTGCTTGCCTCGCTGTTCGTCATCGTCACAGACGTTCTGCTCGTGCGGCTAATCGAGGTGGCGTTCCCATGAGCCAGATCGTCGTGAAAAGCCTATGCAAGTCGTTTGGAAGCCAGAAGGTCCTGAACGGAATCGATCTCTCGATTGATAAAGGCGAGACGTTGGCCGTCCTGGGACGCAGCGGAACCGGCAAAAGCGTGCTTTTGAAACTGCTGGTCGGCCTGCAAACGCCGGATTCCGGTTCGATCATCGTCGACGGCCAGGAAATTAACGGCCTGGCCCTAAAACAACTCAACGAAGTGCGTAAGAAAATCGGATTCCTGTTCCAACAAGCCGCCTTATACGATTCTCTAACGGTCGGTGAGAACGTCGCGTTCCCGCTCGCGAGGCACATGAAACTTTCCGCGCCCGAGCAGGAGAGCAAAGTCAAAGAACTGCTGTCCGAAGTGGGCATGGAGCACGACCTGGACAAGCTGCCCTCCGAGCTTTCCGGCGGCATGCGCAAACGCGTGGGGCTTGCTCGCGCCCTGGCTTTAGATCCGGAGATTCTCCTGTTCGACGAGCCTACGAGCGGGCTCGACCCCATCACGGCGGGTGAAATCGAGGAACTGATCGTGAAATTGCAAGAGCAGCGGCGCAGGACGGCGCTGGTGGTCACTCACGACGTTGGACGGGCAAAGAACTATTCGCATCGCCTGGTGCTCCTTCATGAAGGCCGCATTCGGGCTCAAGGAACTTTGGAGGAGTTGCAGCGGAGTGGCGACCCGTTTGTGGCCCGTTTCGTCGGCCAGGAACAGGAGCATCGCGAGTTGCAGGAGGCTTTATGAGAAGAGAATTACGATTGGGTGTGTTCGTGGTCGTGACCCTGCTGATTCTAGCCGCGGCCGTTTTCCTGATCGGCAGCCAAAAGTCGCTCTTCAAATCCACGTACACACTGAACACCACGTTTAAGAATGCCGTGGGCCTGGTATCTGGGGCCGAGGTGCGAGTGGCCGGCATCCGCGAAGGCACAGTCAAGCAGCTCGTACTGCCAAAGCGGTCGGGCGAGAACCTGACGGTCGTGATGAACATGGAAGATGCCACTCGTGGGGTTCTCAAGAAAGACTCCCTTGCTGCCATCAAGAACGAGGGACTCCTCGGCGATAAGTACGTCGAAATCACGTTTGGGTCACCGAATGCCCCCTCGTTGAAAAACGGTGACACGATCGCCAGCGAACCGCCGCTCGACATTTCCGACCTCATCAAGAAAACCGATCAGATCCTCGACACAACGCAAGGCTCGCTGAACAACATGCAAACCGCCACGGATAACCTGGCGTCGATCAGCTCGAAGGTCAATGAAGGCAAGGGAACGATTGGCGGATTGATCAACGATCCCACCATCTACCGGCAAGCCAGCCAGGGCGCCGCATCGTTCGCGGACGATATGGAGGCTCTGAAGCACAATTTCCTGCTGCGTGGATTCTTCCACAAGCGCGGCTACGAAGACCCTGCGGACCTCACCAAAAATGCACTCGCCCAACTGCCGGCCGCAACGCCAACCGCGCAATTCACGTACGACGTGAAGCAGCTCTTCGACAAACCCGCAACGGCCAAGCTAAAACATGCGAAAGAACTGAATGAAGCCGGCTCAAAGCTCGAACAGGGCGGATTCGGCCTGGCGATCATCAGCGTGAACGGACCGGCGACCGGAGATTCCGATAAAGATCGGCTCACAACGGAAGCTCAGAGCACCGCGATTCGTGAATACCTTGTCCAGAATTTCAAACTGGACGACACTCGGATCAAAACGTTGGGATTGGGAAAAGCGAAGGATGACGCAGAGAGTGGAAAGGTGGCGGTTTTGGTCTATGGCGAGGAAACCAAGGCGCCGGCGGCACAGAAAGGGCCGCCCAGCGCCTCGGCGAAGAGGTGATCACCTCGTCTTTTGAGTTTCCCGGGTGCCGCGCGAGGCGTTCTGGTTCACCAGTGTCTGTGCCAGGCGGGTCAGCTTCTGATCCGCCTGTTTCTCCTCTTCGAGCGTCTCCTCCAGAAGAGTGGCCGCCTGTGTAAGGCCCAGCATTTGAGCAAAAGCCTTGGCGGAGCCATACCCGGCGATCTCGTAGTGCTCCACGCGATTGGCGGCGGCGATTAGCCCGGCGTCCCGCACGTTGGGCTCTTCAATATCGTCGATCGCCTTCTCACCTTCTTCAATCAGGCCCTTCATAGCCTCGCAGGTTTCACCTTTCGCCTTCTTGCCCAGTTCGCCGAATATTCTGTTCAGCCGCTCCACCTGTCCCTTCGTTTGTTCCAGGTGCATTTCGAAAGCCTGACGCAACTGCGCGGAATTGGACGCCTCGGCCATTTTGGGGAGCGCCTTCACCAGTCGCTTCTCGGCATCATAGAGGTCTTCAATCTGCTCGAGGAACAGATCGTCCATGGTCTCAATTTTCATTGCGGATGCTCCTTTAATTCTTTTAGGAATGATTTTTGGGGTCGTGTCCCAATCGTTAGACTGTTCCAGCCCGTTCTGTTTTCGCCTCTTTTAGCAGTCCGCGGGAATAGTTAGGCCGCCTTCAACAAGCGGTTTACTTTCTTCAGGTCGGCGACAAACTGGCGGAACTCTTCGTGACGCTGGTCTGAGTCTGGCGCACGCAGCACAGCGGAGGGGTGAATCGTGGAAGTAACGTGCGGCGCCCAAGGATGTTCAACAAATTTCCCGCGCTCCTTCGTCAGGCGATAGGCGGGGCCAAAGACTGATAGCGCGGCCGTCGCGCCAAGACATACGATGATCTCCGGCTTGACTAGCGCAACCTCGGCTTCGAGCCAAGGACGGCACGCTCTGACTTCAGTGACTGACGGCTTTTTGTGCAGCCGCCGCTTTCCACGTTCCTCGAACTTAAAATGTTTAACCGCGTTACTCACGTATACATCGTCGCGCTCGATCTCCGCTTCGATCAGCGCACGATGTAGCACTCCGCCGGCCGGGCCGACAAATGGATGCCCCTGTAAATCCTCGTCGTTGCCTGGCTGCTCGCCGATCATCATGAGACGTGCCGACACCGGCCCCTCGCCGAAAACGGCTTGTGTCGCCTGCCGGTAAAGATCGCATCCGTGGCACTCCTGGACGGACCGGCGCAGCGTGCGCAGTGTTGGATGTGAAGGGACGTATTCGGCCGCGGTTGTCGTTTCATGTCGCAACATACGTCAACGAAACACGAGCAATCGTATAGCCGTGCGGGCTGATAACCAAACTGAAACAGCACCCGGTATGGTCAGTCTAAGAATTGAGTGCACAAAGGAGCAGCGCATGACCCGGACAGCGTCCGATGTTCTGATTGACACGATTCACGCATGGGGCGTGGATGTCATTTTCGGTTTGCCTGGTGACGGCATCAACGGCATCATGGAGGCCCTTCGGAAACAGAGTGACCGTGTTCGCTTTGTCCACGTCAGGCACGAGGAATCCGCCGCTTTCATGGCATGTGCGCACGCTAAACACACCGGCAGACTCGGCTGTTGTCTCGCCACTTCAGGACCTGGCGGTATCCACCTTTTGAACGGCCTCTACGATGCCAAGCTCGACGGCCAGCCGGTGCTCGCGATCACGGGCATGCAGTTCCACGATTTGACCGACACCCACAGCCAGCAGGATGTCGAGTTGGACAAGCTCTTTGAGAATGTCTGTGTCTACAACACGCGCTGCATGGGCGCCGATCACATGGAGAACATCGCGGAGTTGGCCTGCCGCACAGCCATGTCCTATCGCGGTGTCGCACACATCTGCGTGCCGGTGGATTTTCAGGAAGCCGAAGTCACAAAGAAAGGCAACGGCAGGAGCGAGCGGAACCTGCCCCACCATATCTCCAACGTGTCGGCGTTCAGTGCCAGGATACCGTGCGAGGACGATCTGCGGCGCGCCGCGGACGTCTTGAACCGCGGGAAGCGCATTGCCATCCTGGCAGGCCGCGGAGCGTTGCACTCCACGGATGAACTGGAACACGCCGCTGAAAAGCTCTCCGCGCCTATTGTGAAAGCACTCCTCGGCAAGGCTGCTGTTCCTGACGACAGCCCCTATACAACCGGCACCATTGGCCTGCTGGGTACAAAACCCTCGCAGGAAGTGATGGAGCAATGCGACACGCTGCTGATTGTCGGAAGCTCATTCCCGTATATTGAATTCCTTCCGAAGCCTGGCCAGGCGGCCGGCGTTCAGATCGACCTCGACCCCATACGCATCGGTCTGCGTTATCCGGTTGAGGTTGGTTTGGTGGGTGACTGCAAACGGACGCTTCAATTGCTCCTGCCGATGCTTAAGGGGAATGGGCGGAAAGGCTTCCTCAGCGAAGCGCAGGCGGGAATGCGGGACTGGGCCAAAACCATGGAAAAGCATGCCACCGTAATGACCACGCCGATGAAGCCCCAGGTGGTGGCGGCGGAGTTGGGCAAACGGCTCCCCGACGATGCGATCATCAACTGCGACTCTGGCACCATCGCGACCTGGTGGGCCCGGCATATCCCCGCGAAACGCGGCCAACTGCACACAGTTTCCGGAAACCTGGCAACCATGGCGTGCGGACTGCCCTACACGATCGCGTCACAGATTGCTTATCCCGACCGGCTTTGCATCGGGTTCGTTGGAGATGGCGGATTCACGATGCTCATGGGTGAGTTCGCGACAGCAGTGAAATACAAGCTGCCGATCAAAATCGTCATCATCAAGAACAACACGCTGGGCCAGATCAAGTGGGAACAGATGGTCTTCCTTGGCAATCCCGAATACGGATGTGACCTGAATCCCATCAACTTCGCCGAATTCGCTCGCGCCTGCGGCGGCGAGGGCTTCACGATTGAAGACCCCAATCAATGTGGCGACATTCTCGACCGCGCATTGAAGAGTCCTGGTCCCGCCGTAATCGAAGCGGTGGTGGATCCCAACGAACCACCTATGCCACCCAAGATCACCGCACGGCAGGCGGCCCATTTTGCGGAATCGCTGGCCAAGGGCACGCCCGACCGGCGGAAGATCATCGAAGACGTGATTGAGGGCAAAATTCGTGAGCTGGTGTAGGTAATCAACTGGACCCTATCCATCTGCCTGCACTTTTGGTATCATCGGCTAGAACATGAGAAGTACCGTCCCGATACCGGCGCCCTGCCGTGAAACATGATTCCGCCGAGAAGCTACCCACCCCGCGGCCCCAGACCGAGAATCCGTGAGAATGTGAACGAGGCAATCCGTGCGCGTGAAGTTCGCGCGGTCTTTCCTGACGGTAGTGTCGAGATTATGCCGACGCTCGCCGCCGTTCGAAAGGCCCAGGAGTTGGGCCTCGATCTGATTCTGATCGCGCCAACGGCCGAACCGCCTGTCGCCAAGGCCATGGATTACGGCCAGTGGCAGTACGAAAACAAGAAGAAGCAGCACGAAGCAAAGCGAAAGCAGCACGTCATCCAGGTCAAGGAACTGAAATTCCGCCCGAACACGGACGACCACGACTACGATTTCAAGAAGAATCATGCGATCCGCTTCCTGAAGGAGGGGAACCGCGTGAAGGCGATCGTGCAATTCCGGGGACGGGAGATCGCGCATACCGATCTGGGCAAAAAGCTTTTGCTGCGTTTTGCTGGGGATCTGCAGCAATTCGGTACCGTCGAAGGCCAGCCCAAACTTGAGGGTCGCAACGCTCACGTCATCATCGCGCCCATCAAGACCTTGAAAGAGGGGGCTAAACCCGAGAAATCCGGTCAGGCACCTCAGGCCCCTCAGGCGGCGCACTAGTAACGCCGCGTTTAGGCCAACACCACTTAGTTTTCTCTAAACCGAGTAGTCCCGCTGCCTGTGATGCAGGATGGCATCCTGCCGCCGGTTGCCAACCGGCGCTGGTCGGGCCGGGTTAACAACCCGCCGCAGGCTAACAGCCTGCCTCACAGGCTCAATCAAACTCGCTGTTCCGGAAAACTAAGTGGCATTGGCCTTCAGGCGGTAAATCCGCTTCGGCAGCCTGAAGGTTGCCGTTCCAGATCAATAAAACAGGTACTTCTGCCAGCGATCGTCACTCTTTGCGAGCAGGCGCATCAGGTGCCGGCTGGTGTGCAGACTGAACGGACGAGGCGCGCGCGCCAGCTTCATCCCGGCCTCCTCGGGCGTACGGCTACCCTTGCGATTATTGCAGGGATGACAGCATGCGACGAGGTTCTCCCAGGTGGTTTCACCCGCCCGCGAGCGCGGAACCACGTGGTCGAGCGTGAGCTCCGCAGATGGCAGTGTTCGATGGCAATATTGGCAGGTGTAGCGGTCGCGCATCAGGATATTCTTGCGCGATAGTGCTCGCGTCTGGTGCGGTATCCGACGGTACTCCAATAGGCGGATGACCGAAGGCATCGGCGTCTGCTGTCGTGCCGAGTGCACGAAATGGTGAGAAAGCTCTTCAGCGGAGGCCACTCCTTTCAGCACGAGAACCAGCGCACGGCGAGCCGCGCAAACGTTAATCGGCTCGTAGCTGGCATTCAGAACGAGAACGGGCTTATGCAATCGATCCAGACTGGGCATCTTCTAAACTCCTGAACGGGTACGAATCAGGATTGCGATTCAAAGTAGTGTCGCGCACGGCGACGGTCAGACGGCGATCCACGCGGGCCACGGTCAGCAATGTGACCCGTCGAGCTCCCGCGCGTTTAAGAGCTTGCGCGCAGGAGCCGGCGGTTGCGCCGGTGGTCATAACATCATCGATCAGTAAAACACTCTTGTTGGCGACGGACCGCCGCGACTTCACGCGAAACGCGCCGCGCATGTTCTCACGCCGCTTGTTGCCCGTGAGTCCTGCTTGAACCTTTGTCGAGTGTACGCGCCGAACCAGGCATCGAACTTCCGTCCCGGTGCTGCGGCCAACTTCCTTCGCCAGCAGCAGCGACTGGTTGAATCCACGGCGCCATCGCTTGTACCAGTGCAGAGGAACCGGAACAATCAGGTCGAACTCTTCGCCGGGGGGAACCGCTGAAACCAGCATTCTACCGAGTGGCCGAGCCAACGTCTGAATGCGCGCGTACTTGAATAAATGAATCAGTTGCCGCAGCTCGTCTTCGTAGGAGCCGAACGAGTAGGCGCAATCAAAGGCATTCAGCCCGCGCCGGCAGAGGCCGCATAAACCATCCGCATCCAATGGAAATGGGCTAAGAAACGGGGTTCGGCAGGCCACGCAAAAGTGTTCCGCGGAAATAGGCTCGGGTTTCGCGAGACATTTCGGACAGACCGGTATGCGGCTGACCTTTACGAGAGGCTCAGCACAGATTCTGCAGTTGTCGGGAAAGAGGAGAGCAAAAAGGGCGCGAGGGATCGATCGAACGAAGGTCGGGATGGCAGCCGGTACAAAACTCGTGAACCAACTACTGCTGAAGATACACCCCCAGTAAATTCCAGTGTACAACAAAGAAAATCAGCGTTGTTCTATCCTGCCGTAACAGTTCTATGACAGATCGCATCATTGGCCAACTCTATGCTCCACATTGGGGCAACCCCATGCTCCACATTGCGGGCCTGAACGATTGCTACCGGCGTGTTGAGCCGTTAAGATCGGTCAGGTGTGGCGACCACGAACTTCGTGAGAGACTCGAACAGGAACTTCGGTCACGGAGGCAAAAGAATGCACGCTATTCACTCCGCGCATTTGCCGCTTTTCTAGGAACCGATCACTCCACCCTTTCGCAAATCCTGCAACGCAAGCGGCGGACACCGGCCGGGCGCCTGCGGGTCTGGACTAAGAGGCTCGGTTTTGATCATGAGGAAATTGCGGCGTACGTTGCCGAGGAACATTTGCGTGACGCCGCTTTTGCTTTTCGTGAGTGTTCAGGATGTTTCTGCGGCAGTTGAGAAGGTCCGTGACTTAGGTACTCAAATAGTGATACCACCCACTACCCTTCCGGGAAGGTATTACACAGCCTCTGACCCTTCACGTCCCGCGACGGTTTGGAGGATGTGGAAGGGTGGAGCAGGCGGTTGCGCCTGCCTTTGGACCTCACGGGAACTGCGCAGCCGAAACCGAACCCACGCGATCTGGCTACGTTTGTCGTAGTTTCGAAATTCCTGTACTTACGTATAAGGCAGCATGCTACTGGCTGGCGCTGCTCTTGTTGGCTTCATACAAACCGACGCCGGTGCCCACACCGGCAGCCACCACGACACCGGTGATGATCAGCTTGGTTCCAAGCGCCATTCCCGTCGATACTCCTGCCGCCGTCGCCGCTCCGCCGGCGATCGAAGCATTCGTAACCGTCAGAACTGCGACAGCGCCATCCCTCGGCTTTTCATTGGGGTCGGGCGTACCCGTGACCGTCACCGTTTTGCCAATCATATTGTCGAAATTCTGGCCGGTGACTTCATACTTCATGCCCGTGTCCAGCACCGTGACAAAATAATGGCCATTTACCTTCGAAAGCCTGCCTGTGATCGTCGTGGGAGCGGTTGCGCCGGCATTCTGAGAGTCGAATTCGAGTGCGCGTTCCGGCGTAACCTTGGCGAGAAGTAAACCGTTCGGCAGGCTTACGTTCATCTCACCTGCGCTGGCGGAAACCGAAACTTTGCTGGTCCCCTGTACCGAAACTGCACCCTTCGACAGATTGTCGAGCGGTTGAATGCGCAAACTGCTGGCCTCGACAAGAAATCCCGACGCCTTGGAAAGCTCCGTCGTGCCTTTCTCCAGCACTAGCTTATTGCTGAAAAGCTTGCCCCGGGAACTCGGAGCCATGGCGAGTTCAATGCCTCGTTGCAGATGGAAATTGGTCGTAGCCTTTCCAGTTTCAATGAGCGTGCCATCGAACACCGTCGCGTTGCCAAATACCGGCGAACCGTCGACTTGGATGCTGCCGTGTGCCGTAACCGTGCCAATCGATGCTGGCGCCCCTGCCACCAATGCAGCCGTCAGAATAACCAGGATGAAAAACCGAAGCACTTTCAAGCCTCCACAATAACGCTTCAAATCGCTTCCAGAATACGGCATAATAATGTTGGACGCAAGAGTTTTCTCTTTTATTTTGAATAAGTTGGTAGTACATTGTCAGACAGATTGATGACTTACTACGAAGAATTGGGACTATCCTCCACCGCGAGCGAGGAAGATATCCACAAGGCCTATCGAGCCCTTTCCAAACTCTTGCATCCCGATCAACAAAGCGACCCGGAATTGCGGCGCGCGGCGGAAATCCAGATGCTTCGGCTCAACGGCATCGTGGAAGTTCTGCTGGATACGGACCGCCGCCGGCGCTATGACAACTCCCTTGTGTCGCGCTCCACGGAGCTAGCCATCCCCAGCCCCGTGGCGCCATGGTTGAAATACGTCGAACCTCTGCGCCGAGGCTCCACCTTGGTCCTGCTAGGTACAATCACCGCGGCAGTTGTTCTCACTCTCGGCGTACTCTGGTTTGTGGCCGGCGACCTGATGCACTTCGGCGCCGCCCATGCTGCCGCTCCCACCGTCGGTTCCAATAAGCCCTCGTCCGACGCCGAACAACTCTCGTCAGCCGGTCGGGCGCAGTCAAAACGAAAGACCACGATTACGAGCAGGAAAACGCCTTCCCTTGTAAGCCGAAATACTATTGAAAAGGCTGACGATCCGGAGGGCATACCGGCAATCGATCTCCCGTCCGTCCAAACAGCTTCGGTAAGCCAGCCCGTAATTGCCACGATTCCCCGGGCATCCAGTTTCGTTCCCTCTCTCCCGACAGAAAATCCCGTAACCCAGGCGAACTCATCTCTCGACGGCTTATGGGTTTACACACCCGCCGCGAACAAACCTGAAGGGAATCAGACCCTGCTGTACGTTCCCGAATACATCGAACTACACGTCCACTCCAGCGAGAACCTGCTTTTCGGAGAATACACATCTCGCTACCGGGTGGAAGATAAAGCCATTTCTCCCTATGTTAAGTTCACTTTTCAAGGAGCCTTCACCCCCACGGTATTTGCGTGGCGTTCGGACGACGGTAGCCGCGGAACTGTCGGCCTCCAAGTGCTCAGCGCACAAACTCTGCAGGTCAATTGGCGAGTGACTCAATTCGGCTCCAGCATGGGACTCGCTGCGGGAACCGCAATCTTAATTCGAAAGATCGAACAGTGATTCGTGTAGCGCAAAGCCTCGTGGTCGTTATGGCTTGCGCAATCGGTATATGGTGGTCATTCCAGGTGGCCCGCGCCGATTATCTGTTCCACCTTGATACCGAAGAGTCGCTGCGAGAGGCGATCGCAATCGTGCCGGACCAGCCGCGTTATTATGCCCGCCTGGCTCAGCATGAAACTGATCATGCGGAGCGCCTCCTCGAAAAAGCTTTGTCCATTAGCCGCTATGATTCGCAGGCGACTATCGATCTCGCCCTGCTAAAGGAGGCGCGCGGCGATTACGGTAGCGCCGAAAAGCTGCTGCTCAATGCTTATGCCATCGATAAGACCTATCTGACCCGCTGGACGCTTGCAAATTTCTACATCCGGCGCGACAACATGCCTGAATTCTGGCATTGGGCCCATAAGGCGGCCGAAATGCCTGCCGAAGATATCCAGGCCCTGTTTCAGCTCTGCTGGCGCGCCGCGCCTGACACCAGTCTCATTTCAGAAAAGGTCCTCACGGCCGATCCGCAAGTGACCCGCCAATTCATTAGATTCTTGTTGAATCGCAATGAATTGCAGGCCGCCGCTTCACTGGCTACACAATTGATCGCACGGGGGCGGGCGGCCCCGGATGCGCCGGTCCTCTACGCGCTCATCGACCGCCTCCTGACAGCCGGCCATGCGCAGGCGGCGCTCGATGTATGGGGGGCTTTGAGGAATAGCGGCTGGGTCCCATCAGATGCCGGGGTGCCGTATAATTCGTCGTTCTCCCGCCCGCCCGAGCCGGTCGCCTTCGACTGGCATATTTACCCTGCCGACGGCCTGCAGCCGAGAATGGGCCAAAACGGACTCGAAGTGGAGTTCTCCGGCCGCCAGCCGGAGAATTGTACGATCGGCGAACAGGTTTTGGCTTTGGGAAGCGGCGCACACATCCTGACCTACCGCTATCGCACCTCTGGGATCGCACCCGATACAGGGCTCGCATGGAAGATTGCCGACGCCAAATCGGGGGCAGTCCTCGCCACCTCGCACGATATGTCCAGCGCAGAGTACCGCGAGGATTCGGTCGACTTCCCAACCTCCGACCCACTCACGCTGGTTCGCCTCCGCCTCGAATATCACCGCGCCCTGGGCACTTCACGTTTTACGGGCACGGCAGATGTCGGTAACGTAAAGCTGAAGGCGAGCCCTATTCGTTAAACCACGCCACCGTACGCTGCATCAGGTCGCGGATGTGATTGCTGTCGTGGAAGCGATGCCCCTCGCCCTGGTACACCACCAGTTGCGTCTTGACCCCCAGCGTTTTGAGCGCATGCCAGAACTCGCGCGATTGCGGCTCCGGGACCTCGCCGTCCATTTCGCCGACAACCACCAGAGTCGGCGTCTTTGCCTTCTTGATGAACTCCATCGGCGAACTCTTTGCATATACCGCCGGATCGTCATAAACCGACGCGCCGAAGTACGGAATCATCCATTCGTCAATCGAGTTTTCTCCATAGTAACTCTGCCAGTTCGAAAGCCCGGCGCCCGTAACCGCCCTGTAGAAACGGTTCGTCTGCGTCACCGCCCACATCGTCATGTAGCCGCCGTAGCTCCATCCCGCAATCCCGACGCGCTTGTCATCGACCGGGTAATCATGCACCACTTTGTCCACGCCGGTCAGGATGTCGCGCAAGTCGCCATAGCCGAAGTCCTTCACGTTGGCACGGGTGAACGCCTCGCCCTGGCCGTAGCTGCCTCGAGGATTCGGAAAAAACACGAAGTATCCCTGTGCCGAAAGAACAGACAGATCGAAAAAGGTTGACGGCCACGCCTGCCGCCTCTCAGACGCCGGTCCGCCATGCACCGAAACCACCATCGGGTACTTCCGGCCGGCCTGGTAGTTCAGCGGAAACAACAGCCATCCCTGCACGTGGAAGCCGTCGTTCAGCCATTCAATGCTTTCCGCCTTGCCCCACTGAGGATTCAAACCCTGATTAGCGTGCGTCAACTGCCGCCATTGGCCAATCGGTCCGGCCCAGACCTCCGGCGGAGCCGACCAGGAATTCCTAATGACGATACTCGCTTGTGCGGAACCCGCAAAAACCAGGCTTTCGTCGCCTTTCCAGATCATGCTGGCGCTGCCACTCGCGAGATCGAGTGATTGAAATGCTGTCGAACCAGATATGTGGTCGGTGATCAGCAGACCCTTGGAATCAGGAAGCCAGGAAATATCGCTGGGACTCGACTTCCATCCGGGCGTGACGTTTTTCGGGGTGCCCCCCTCAGCCGGAATTGTGTGGATCTCGCCGCCGGTGACGCCCTCATCGCTCATCAGCCCTTCAATGAACGCGATAGTCCGTCCGTCGGGCGACCATCGCGGCGCCGCAATCTGCAGCTTCGGCTTGTACAGGTGGCGTGTGGAACCTCCCGCCACGTCGATGGCATATAACTCGGCGTAATACCAGTTGTCGTCGCCAGGAGGAGGCGCGGCGTCATAAACCACCTGCTTACTGTCAGGCGACCAATCGTATTCGAAAATGTGCGTGCGCTCCGGCGTGATCTGACGCATCGTCCCCGACCGCATGTCGACGATCGCCAGCCGCTGCACGAAATACTTGTCCTCAATGACGCCCGTTTCCGGCAGAACGGCCTCGACAGGTCCCAGATTGCGTGTTGCGTTCTCCGTGAACAGGACCGCGATCTGGCGTCCGTCGGGCGACCATCTCATATCCTGGAAATACCCGGTTGCGTCCGTGACACGCCGCGGCTTGCCCGACCGATCGGCCACATAGATCTGCTCCTGGCCGGATTTCGCCGCATCGGATAAGAACGCGATTCGCGACCCATCCGGCGACCATGCGACACCTCGTTCCACACACTTCTCTTTGCACGCACTCAGGCGCTTGGCGCTGCCGTCGGGGAAATTTTGGGTCCAGACGCCGTCATCCACCCAGGCCGCGCGCTTGCCGTCGTTCGTAATTGCAACTTCAGTAAAGCGCTTCGTGCTGCTCAGCAAATCGAGCGTCTGGTCAATGGTGGTCTGGGCGAGCGCAGCCGGTGCGAGCAGAAGCAAAAGAATGAGCCAGTTCTTCTGATTGTTTGCGCCATGCGAAGTTTTGGACGATGTGGAAGGGTGAATCAGGCATTCAGCCTGCCTTTGGACCTCACCAGGAACGCGAGGTTGAAACCGACTGGGCCGCCTTCCTGCCTTGTCAACCATGCCAGCGCGCCTCTGGGGACGCCGATCGAGCATGATCAACGGCCCTTCAGCTCAGATAGTAATTCCTTCACGGCGGCGTCAAGCTGCGAATCGTGATCCGTGTAGCTTTCGCCGACCGGGCGCGTAACGGGAATGTCGACCGGCCGCGGATGCAGTTCCATATCCTGACCGTTGGCGTCGGTGATTCGGATGGATGGAGTGCGCAGCGCCGATCCGTCGATCATCTGCGAGCCGCCCGTATAAATGATCCAGCCGGCGGTCGGCTCACCCACAACCTTGCCCAGCTTCAGGCTGCGATAGCCTTCCGTGAAATCCTCGGCATC
Organism: Bryobacteraceae bacterium; assembly: GCA_035295125.1. Classification (GTDB taxonomy): domain Bacteria; phylum Acidobacteriota; class Terriglobia; order Bryobacterales; family Bryobacteraceae; genus JAICMB01. The sequence continues at coordinate 41,085 of DATGJP010000078.1, forward strand.
GGACAGCGAATGCTGGTTGGTCACCAGAATGGTCGGCACCTCCAGCGAGCGCTGGCCGAGCACGGAGCGGGCCGGCGATTCCGGCTCGTCGCGCGGAGTCATCTTCAGGTATCCTCGCCGCGACAGGATATCGATGGCATAAACGTTCACAAATCCACCGTTGTTGTTTCGAACGTCAATCACCACACCCTGGCGCGACTGGTTTTCGGTGTCCAGGTCCAGCGTCAATTGCGTCAGGGCATTGCCCGACATGTCCTGCATGTGGACGTAGCCCAGCTTGCCGCCGCTAATTTTGTCCACATACGCGCGCCTCTCGTCGACCCAGGCGCGGTAGCGTAGCGATTTCTCGGTCTGCATGTTGACCGGACGCACCACCACTTCACGATCGGCGAGTTTCAGCGTGACTCGCTTCCCGATCCTGTGGTCGAGCAGTTCGTCCAGGTTGGTGCGTGCGTCGACGGGCGTGCCATCAACCGCCGATACGGTATCCCCCGCCTTTATCCCGGCCAGCGCTCCAGGACCCAGCGGAAGCACCTCGGTCACCTTCAAATGCCCCGACGATTCATATTCCGCCCGGTCGAAGCCGAGCCCCAGACGTCCGGTGGTGCTCTGGTTGCCGTTCTGGCCGGCCGAAATACCGGAGTGCGATGCGTTCAATTCGCCCAGCATCAAGTTGATCAGACGGCGCTCCTCGTCCGGCGTTTGGGATCCGGCGATAAAGGGCTCGTATTCCGTTCGTGTCGCGTTCCAGTCGACGCCGTTGAACTTCGGATTGAAGAAGGTGTCGCGAATTGTGGTCCAGGCCTGCCGGAACACTTCCATCTTCTCGCGGGCAAAATCCACGTCCATTTCCGCCGTGGTCGCGATTGGTTTCGCCTGCCGGTTATCGAGCGTGATCGTGCTGATCTTGCCTTGTTCGAGGTAGAACACCTGTTTCCCATCGGGCGAAAACTGCGCGCCGTTCTTGAAGCCGGGCGTCGAGGTGAGCTGCCGGGCGACAGCCGGCTCCCGCGAAAGCTCGTCCAACGAATAGGTGTAGAGATTCTGCTGTCCCGCGGCGCTGGCCGTCAGCAGCAGGGTTTTTCCGTCCGGGCTGATTGCGGACACCGTACTCACGTCGAGACCGGTTGGAAGCAGGCTCGTACGACGGCGAATATCGTCGAACACGACTTCAACAGGCTTAGCCGGTGGCTTGGGCGGCGTGGCGCCGGTCTCCGGCTTCTTTTCCTGGCCCGTGGGCTTGAACAGATCGCGGAATTCATCCTCGTGGAACCGGGGAGTTCGCGGGATCAAATCGACTCGCGCCACCTGGCCCGGCTCGGTGCGCTGAGTGCTACCGAATAGAAGATACGTGCCGTCGGGACTCCACAACAAGTCGTCGGAAAAACCATTCGACAAATAGCTGACCTGGTGGCTCTGGCCTCCCATCGATGGAACCACGTTGACGTTGGTAAACAGCCGGGTGCTGCGCGACAGGTAAGCCAGCCACTTTCCGTCGGGCGACCAGGCGATCGATTGGCTGCTGCGGCCCGGCTCGCGCTCGAGGTAGCCATTCGCGATGGCACGATCCTGCTTCGAGTCGAGATCCAGAATGTGCAGTTCGCGCCCGGCGCGTTCGAAGGCGATTTGTTTTCCATCGGGCGAAAAACGCGGGTAGATGTCGATTCCAGAATTCGTGAGCTTGGTTTCCTTCCCCGAGCCGAAGTCGTATTCGAAGATGTGCCAGTCGCCATCGCGATCCGAAGTGTAGATGAGGCGGCGGCTGTCGGGCGCCCACTCGATTTGCACGTTATCAGCGCCGGTCCGCGTAACGCGCTGCGCGTCCCCGCCGTCCTTTGCCGACGCCGCAAAGATCTCGCCATGGGCCGTAAACGCGACTTTCTTGCCGTCGGGAGACAGGGACAGGCCCTGAAAACGGTCGTTCAGATTCAGGTGCTGCGCCGCCGCGGCAGCCGGCGCGCCCCGTAGCTCGATCGCCACCTGCGCTGCTTTGCTGGTCTCAGTGTCGAGTTTCCAAATGCCGAAATCCCGCTCAAACGTGATGATCCGGCCATCGTAGGAGATCGCCGGCCAAACCACACGGCCGCTATTGAACTGCGTCACCTGGCGCGGTTTGTTTCCCGCCACGGCACGATTCCAGATGTTCTGGGCTCCGCTGCGATCCGAGACGTAAAACAAGTTGTGCCCATCGCGCGACCACATTGGCCAGGCTTCCTTGGCGTCTCCGTTCGTCAACTGTTCGTAGCGCGGAGGCATGCCTTCATGGACCAGCCAAATCTCCGATTCGTCGAGGTGGCTGTGCCCTTTCCGCCACCATTGAGCACCGGCCATCCCCCGCGCCGTAATGGCGAGCGTCTTACCGTCCGGTGCCGGTGCGGAGAAGTATTCGGTTGCATAGCGGTCGCCCGCAACCGCCAGCGGCGTTCCACCCTCGGCACTGACGCGAAACACGTCGCTCATGCCGGCGATATCGCTGGCGGTGGACGAGAAATAGATCCATTTCCCATCTCGCGACCAGCCGTCAAGCTGATCCGGCGCGTCGCTGAAGGTCAACCGCTTCAGGCCGCCGTTCGCGAGCGTGAGAACGTAGACATCGCCATTGCCGGTCCGCGTGGACACGAAGGCCAGCTTCTGTCCGTCCGGTGAGTACATCGGACGAGACTCCGTTGCCGGATGCGACACCAATAGGTGAGCTTCGCCGCCTTTGGCAGGTACTGCCCAGATGTCGCCACCCGCGACGAAGGCGATTTCCGAGCCGTCCGGCGACGGGCAGGGGTCGGAAAGATAAGGCTTGGAGTCGGCCGCCGCGAGAAGCCCGGCAAGAAAGATTACAGCGAAAGCCATGCGCATCATAAACATCAATTATAGGAGCACCAGGCCGCCGTAACTCGGGCTATTTCCAAGGGAAAACAAGCGGCACTCCAGTCTTCAACCTTAACTGCCGATAAGCTCCTTAGATGGCGGCGATCGCATCCGTACGACTGCGGCTTACGTGTATCTGCGCAGTGTTCACGATGTGTGCGTCTGCACAGCATTACGGCTTCCGCTCGTTCGGGCGTGAATCCGGCCTGACAAATCTGGTCATCAGATGTTTGTATCAGGACCGGAACGGTTTTGTCTGGGCGGGGACCGATAATGGCCTGTTTAGATACGAAAGTGGCCGTTTTCGACACTTCGGGACGGAAGACGGGCTCCCGGGCTCCGGTATTCAATCTGTCCATCAGACCGCGGATGGCACGCTTTGGGTTGCCACGAACACCGGATTAGCGCGATTCACCGGAACCCGCTTCGAAACCGTCGTTCTGGACTCGAAATATCGGATGTATGGCCCCGCCGTGTTGGCTTCCGACTCGCAGTCGACCCTCTACTTCACGACGGATCGGGGATTGATTGTCGGCAAACGTTCGGCGGACGGATGGCAATTCTCTCGTTTGCGATCATCAAACGTCCAGGCAGCCAAACCTTCATCCGCGATTTATGTGGCTCCCGATGGCGCGGTGTGGTACACCTGCGGCCCGGGCTTGTGCGTTTACGACCACACTTCGGTATCCTTTGTCGGAATCGAAAACGGACTGCCTGGAGCATTGTGGCATTGGATTGGCCAGGCTCCTGACGGCGGCATCGTGCTTCGAAGTTACACGCAACTTGCCTACCTCGATCGGTCAAGCGTCCCGAAAGTGGTGCGGCTGGAAAATGTTGCGTCGGCGAATTTCTGGGCTCCTCCCGGTGTGACGGATCACCTGGGCCGCTTTGTTCTTCCCACATCCGATGGCTTGGCGATCCGAAGAGGAACTGACCCGTGGCGCTTCATCACGGCCGCGCAGGGGCTCCCGAGCGACGAGATCTTCAGCGCACTGGAAGACCGCGAGGGGACCTTGTGGCTGGGAACGTACGGCTTTGGGATCGTTCAATGGCCCGGTTATGGGAGTTGGGAGACCTGGGGCCGCACGGAGGGCTTCGCCAACGAAACGCTCTGGGGATTACAACGGGATCAGGATGGGGTTCTTTGGGCCGGCACCAGCAACGGAGTGCACCGGTTCGTGAATGGCAAATGGCAACGCTGGCCTGCTGCCGGAATCCCTCATTCCGAGTTGCTGATGATCGCGGTCGGGTCCGGCGGAACGATGTGGGTGGGAAGCCATCCAAACGGGCTCTTCGAAGTGGACACACGGAGCGGGACAGTGCGCCGTCACTTTGGCGCGGCGGAACTCGGGAGTTCCAATGTCGTCGGCGTTGCTTTGGATACTGAGGGCTCGCTCTGGGTGAGCACGTTCCGGGGACTCCTCCGGAGTGTCGGGAAGGGCCGCGAGATCAGCTTTGAGCGACAGACTCCGCCGGGCGCGAAGCCGGGAGAATCCTATTATCAGTGCCTCGTTGATCGCCGGGGCCGAGTTTGGGCTCCGGGCGCCTATGGGCTCTACATGTATGATCATGGCGTCTGGAGAAGGTTCACGGCAAAGGATGGGTTGCAGGCGTCGCCGGTCACCTCCGTTGCCGAGGCGCCGGACGGCTCCATGTGGATTGCCTACGCGGGTACGGAGGGAATTTCGCACCTCACCAGCAACGGCGCCGGCTATTCCGTTTCACATTACACGACCAGGGACGGATTGAAGTCGAACCTTGCGTTCAGCATCGGATTCGACCGTTTGGGGCAATTGTGGGTCGGGACAGACAACGGCGTGGATGTTTTGCGCAAGTCCGGGTGGCAACATTACAGCCAGGCCGAGGGCCTGTCTTATAACGATGTGAGCGCGAACTCTTTCCTGGCCGGCGTTGGCAACGACGTGTGGATCGGAACAACGCGCGGGTTGAGCCATTACCTGGGAGCCGACAGCGGCCGTGAATTTACGGCCCCTGACGTTCTGATCACGTCAATCGCGTTTGGAACGAAACCGCCGTTATCCGCCGCTGAGCACCCTTCCATACCATTCAAAGACCGGGCGTTGCGTATCTCCTACAGTGCCTCGACCTATCAGGACGAGCAGGAGGTGTTATTCCGATACCGCATTCATGGGAGCAACACCGATTGGGTCACCACCGGAGAACACGACCTGCATCTTCCGGAGCTCCCCGTAGGAAAGTATGGATTTGAGGTCTCGGCGCGTAGTGCGCGCGGGGTCTGGAGCAAAAAGGCCGCCACATTCGCCTTCGAGATCCTGCCTCCCTGGTATCGCACGTGGTGGAGCCTGGGTGCCTGTACCGTGTTCCTCGCCATGGCAATCTGGGGAGCCTATCGTTGGCGCGTACGCCGGTTCATAAACACGAGAAAGCAACTGGAAGAGAAAGTCGCGGAGCGCACCAGGGATCTCCAGGAAGCCATGGTTAAGGCCGAGGAGTCAAACCGCTTGAAAAGCGAGTTCCTCGCCACCATGAGTCATGAAATTCGCACCCCGATGAACGCGGTTTTGGGCATGACCGATCTCGTTCTCAGCAGCGAGGTGAACCCGGAAAACCGGGAGAACCTGGAAGCCGTGAAACACGCGGGTGGGTCGCTCCTGGCGTTGCTGAATGACATTCTCGATCTGTCGAAAATCGAGGCCGGGCGCATGCCCGTGGTGGCCGCGCCCTTCTCGGTTTACGAATGTGTTGAGTCGTGCATCCAAACCATGGGAATCGCCGCTCAACAAAAAGGTCTCGATCTGTCATCGCGCGTTAGCCCCGATGTTCCCAACCTTGTCGTAGGCGACGAATCCCGCATTCGACAGGTGCTCATTAATCTGGTCGGAAATGCGATTAAGTTCACGGAGCGGGGCTCCATTCGGCTGGAGACAGAATCGGATGTCTCGAGCCGCTCCGAGGTCACGGTTCGTTTCACCGTGTCCGATACCGGGATCGGCGTCCCACCCGAACAGCAAAAGGTCATTTTTGAGCCATTCCGCCAGGCCGACAGCTCCATGGCGCGGCGCTATGGCGGGTCCGGCCTGGGATTGGCTATCTGCATCCGTCTCGTCGAAGCCATGGGAGGACGCATGACCTTAGAAAGCGAACTGGGAAAGGGCAGTCGGTTCGCCTTCTCTGTACCCTTGAAACGTAGCAATACGAGGGTCGAGCCCACCCCGGCTGTCCGCAGTGAAAGCCCGACGGTGATACCGGTCCGTTCGGTCGCAGTGCTCTTGGCAGAAGACAATGTCGTCAATCAGCAGTTGGCCGCGCGCCTCCTGCGCAAGCGTGGACATACGGTCACGGTGGTCAGCAACGGTGCCGAGGCTGTGTCGCAATACCAGAAACAGCAGTTCGAAGTCATCCTCATGGACGTGCAGATGCCGGAAATGGACGGCCTGGCGGCGACCGTAGCGATCCGCGAGTCCGAACGGTCGAACGGAAAACGGGTGCCCGTGATCGCGATGACTGCCAATGCCATGAGCGGCGATCGCGAGAGGTGCCTCGAAGCCGGAATGGACGACTATATCAGCAAACCCTTCCAAGCAGCCGAACTGTGGGCCAAGGTTGAGAAATTCGCCAACAATTCGCCCCAGTCCGCCCGGCCGCAACAGCCTGTAGCGGGCGACTGACCGCCCCCAACGCGAACTTCTCCTACAATCGAGGTGGAGGACTTATGCGTCCCACGATTCTCGTGTGCGCGCTGTGCACGTTGGCACTCGCGCAACCCAATAACACCATGGTCGACCGGGTGGGATCGACCGGGTTCCTGCAACTCGAAGCTGACAGCTTCAAGACTCTCACTCCGAAGCAGAAGGAAGTGGCCTATTGGCTCAGCCAGGCGTCGATAGCGATTAATCCGATCATCTACGATCAGTTGTCCCGTTGGGGACTCCGCCAGAAATACGTTCTCGACCTGATCGCCGCGCATCCCGACGGTATCCCTGTGGATTCGGCGAAGAAGATCTCCGATTTCTCGAAGCTCTTCTGGGGCAATCACGGCAATCATAACGAGAACACCGCCCAGAAGTTCCTGCCGGAGTTCACTTTTGAGGAATGGAAGGCAGCGGCGCTGGCCGCGCTAAAACGTGATCCGCGCCCGCGCTTCACCGCGGCAACCCTCTCGAAGGAACTGGACGATCTCAAGCCATCACTCTTTGATCCCAACTTCGAGCCGACGATCACGGCAAAGAGCCCCAAGGGTGGATTGGATATTCTGAAGGCAAGTGCGAATAACTTCTATCAGGGCGTGACGCTCGCCGACCTGGCCAATTTCAAGGAGCAGTATCCGTTGAATTCGCAGCTCGTCAAGGTGGGAGGCAAGCTGGAGGAGCGTGTCTATCGCGCCGGCACGGCCGACGGCAAAATCCAGCCCGGCCTCTACGCCGAATACCTGCGCAAAGCGAACGAGTTTTTTGAGAAGGCCGCGAAGGCCGCCGAACCGGCCCAGGCCGGGGCGATCCGCGATCTGATCCGCTATAACCAAACCGGCAACCCGCACGACTGGATCGCGTTCGGCATCGCCTGGGTGCAGAACAACTCTGCCGTGGACTACGCCAACGGATTCATCGAGGTTTATCGGGACGCCCGTGGCGCGAAAGGGACCTCGCAGAGCTTTGTTAGCGTCACCGACCAACATCTGAATGATGAGATGTTGAAGATCGCAGCGAATGCGCAGTATTTCGAGAACAAGGCGCCCTGGGCCGCGCAATATAAGAAGCAAGGCGTGAAGCCGCCGCTCGCGAAAGCCGTGGAGACAATCGTTGAAACCGGCGATTTCCATGTCACAACCGTCGGCGATAACCTCCCGAACGAGGACGAGATTCACGAGAAATACGGCAGCAAGAGTTTCCTGTTCACGGGGAGCACCCGGGCTCTCAACCGTGCCCAGGGTACCGGTTCGTTGGACGAATTCGCCGTTTCGCCCGAAGAGATCACGATCTGTAAGAAGTATGGTGAAGAGGCGGGAGACCTGATGACCGCTTTGCACGAGATTATCGGCCACGGTTCGGGCAAGCTCAGCCCGAAACTGACCAAGGATCCAGCGTTTTATCTCAAGGAGTATTCCTCCACCCTCGAGGAGGCGCGCGCCGACCTGATGGCGCTATGGAATATCTGGGATCCCAAACTGAAAGAACTCGGGTTGGTGAGTTCACCGGATGTCGGCAAAGCGATGTACTACAGCGCCGCGCGCGCTCCTCTGACCCAGCTCCGCCGCATCCTGCGAGGCGACACCATCGAGGAAGATCACCAGCGCGGCCGCCAGCTCATCGTCCATTACGTCATGGATAAGACGGGAGCTGTCGCGTATGAAACGCGCAACGGCAAGACCTACATTGTCATTCGCAGTTTCGACAAGATGCGCGAAGGCGTGGGCATGTTGCTGTCGGAGTTAATGCGAATCAAGGCCGAAGGCGACTACGACGCGATTAAAGCCCTGATCGACAAGTACGGTGTGCACTTCGACACCGCCGTGCGCGATCAGGTTGTGGCTCGCTATAAAAAACTCGACCAGCCCGTGTACTGGACCGGCATCAATGCTGAGCTGACTGCTACGTTCGGGCCGCAGGGAGAGGTCGCCAACGTGTCGATTTCGTACCCTCGCGATTTCGTGAAGCAGCAACTTGGATATGCGGCGATGTACGCTCCGGAACCGCGGAGATTCCACACCACGCCGACGAACAACTAGATTCCTGTGGAAGGGTGGCACAGGCGGTTTCGCCTGTGCATCCTTCCACAATGTCAGGATATTCGCGAGGCACGAAGAATCAGAGGCTGTGGCCATGCTTTTTTGTGGAGCAGGGCACCGGCAAGAGTCATTCACAACACTTCCAAAACCCGCAATCAAAACAAACCAAACTTCTTACAAGTTTGACTCGGCACATCCGGTCCTAACCCGCCTCTAAACTCGCATTGGAGTGCGGCGCGTCCGGATTCGCCTGCTCGCGATTTCATCCTGCCTCAAAACCGCGACGCAGCCCCGGAAATTTGCGTCGCGCCAAGCCGTTTGTTGCGTCGTATTTTAACGGACGTTACGCAGGATCAACAACATAGACTGTGTGTGCAGACGACCCCAAAACAGCTCGCAAACTTGATATAAGGGATAATCAATCCCGGGACACCCTAATGGTCCAATGCACTACCTGTGGTAGCCTCGCGTCCGAGGTCGCCGGAAAATGCTCCAACTGCGGAACGATACTCAATCCCCCGGCCAACGGCGCCTCCGCTCTTTCCGACGAAACGGTTGCCATCCCCGCCGCGGAAGCGAGCCGCCCGCCTAGCCGGACCTCAACTACCGTCTCACGCCTCACCACCACCTCCGTGCCCGACGAAGGTCGTTTCCCCGCCGGAACTCTCGTCGGTGGCCGATATCGCGTTATCGCCCTGCTGGGACGAGGCGGAATGGGTGAGGTCTACCGTGCCACCGATCTCACGCTGGGTCAGTCCGTGGCCCTGAAATTCCTGCCCGAAGAAGCCGCTGGAAACGAGCGTTTGTTGGAACGCTTCCACAACGAGGTTCGAACCGCACGCCAGGTCTCGCACTCCAATGTGTGCCGTGTCTACGATATCGGGGAAGCCGACGGCCTGCCCTTCATATCGATGGAATACGTCGATGGCGAGGATCTCGCAAGCCTGCTGCAACGCATTGGACGGCTCTCCGCCGGCAAGGCCCTCGAAATTACTCGCAAACTCTGCGCCGGGCTGGCCGCGGCGCACGAGCGCGGCATCATGCACCGAGACCTTAAGCCGCAAAACATAATGCTGAACAAGCGCGGCGAAGTCATAATTATGGACTTCGGTCTCGCCGCCATCGCCGATCATCTCGAAGGCACCGAAGCGCGCACCGGCACTCCCGCCTACATGGCGCCCGAGCAGCTCCGTGGAGATTCCGTAACAGCGAAGAGCGATATCTACTCGCTCGGCCTCATCGCCTACGAGCTCTTCACCGGCAACCGCGCCTTTGAGGCCACCTCGGTCGCCGATCTTTTGCGCGCGCAGGAAAGCTCTCGTCCTGTCAGCATCGTTAGCGTCGCCGCCGACGTGGACCCCGTCATCGAGCGCGTCATCATGAGGTGCCTGCACCCCGATCCGGCTCACCGTCCCCCGAACCCGCTGGCCATCTCTGCCGCGCTCCCCGGCGGTGATGCTCTCGCCGCCGCTCTCGCCGCGGGCGAAACCCCCAGCCCCGAACTTGTCGCCGCATCCGGCAAAACGCACGGTTTCAAATTGCGTTATGCCGCCCCGTGCCTCGCCTTCGTGCTCCTGGGCTTGCTCGCCACTCCGTTCGTCGAGCAGCCCATGTCGATGCTTGCCGTCTCCCCGATCGACTATTCTCCAGAGGTCCTCCAAAACAAGGCTTACGAGATCGCAGCGGCTGTCGGATACCCGGCCAAACCGGCCGACTGGACCAACTGGTTCAGCTTTAACTCCGGCCTGACTACCTATTTCAAATCGCATTCCCGAGGCGGAAAATCGTGGGCTCAGATCTATGACGCCGAGTCTCCGATCAACTTTGAATACCGCCAGAGCCCCAGCTACCTGCTCTCTCCGCCCGACGGCGACATCGACATGGACCGCCCGCCCATGACGCTGCCCGGCATGGTCTCGGTCAGGCTCGACAGCCGTGGCCGCTTGCGTCAGTTCCGTGCCGTCGCGCCTCGCGAGGACAAAGGCGGCAGTACGCAGCCGCTCGACCCGGCATTAGTTTTCCGCCAGGCGGGCCTCGATCTTTCGCAATTCCACGAGGTCACACCGGTCTATACGCCCCCGGTCCCCTTCGACGCCCGCCGCGCGTGGAGTGCCGCTTATCCCGGTCTCCCCGGAGTCTCCGTCACGGCTGAGCTCGCCACCTGGCATGGAGCCCTGACCAGCTTTAACCTCCAATGGCCGTGGACGAAATTCGAAACCGGAGGCGTCAAGCCACCCCGCCTGAAAGACACCATCACGACCCTTATCCCAGTGCTCATGATCTGTTTCCTCCTCATCAGCATCGCGGTCATTGCCCGTTCCAACCTTCGACGCGACCGGGGGGATCGCCAGGGTGCATTCCGCCTCGCCGCCGCTGGCCTGGTGATCTTTGTGTTCGTGGCTTTCGTGAACTTCCACCTCGTTCCTGATTTCGCCGTCCTCGGATTCGCATTCAACAACCTGGCAGTGGGCCTCGGATTATGCGGTATCCTGTGGCTCTTCTACATTGCCCTCGAGCCGATGATCCGCGCCCGTTGGCCCCACTCGCTCATCACCTGGAACCGGCTTATGGCCGGACAAATCCGTGATCCCCGTCTCGCGTCTCATATCCTGATTGGGGTCGTCATCGGTATGGCCATTCGCTTCGGGCTTCTCTGGCGGGATTACTGGCTTGCCGCCGCCGGCGATTCCCCGGTCGCCCCGGAACTCTCTTTCCTGAACGGTGTACGTCCCATGTTCAACCATCTCGGAAACACCGTCGGTGGCGCGCTGCAAATCGGCATCATTGTCTTCTTTCTGATCTGCGGAGTCCGCGCACTGCTCCGCAACGACTGGCTCGCCGTCGGCGTCTCCGCCGTTCTCATGACGCTCGTCAGCGGAAGCCTGCAGAACTCGGCACATCCATTCATCGATGTACCCATCAATCTGGCTCTTTGGTCGATCTTCAGTTTCGTTCTTCTTCGCATGGGGCTTGTGCCCACCATGGTGTCCGTGTTTGTCATAAACGCGATGGGCGCGGTGTGGGTTGGCTCCGAATTCTCCGCCTGGTACAACTACGCCCCCGTGCTCTACCTCTCGTTGATCGGCGCGCTCGCCATCTTCGCTTTCCTGCGATCCCAGGCGCAGGTTCAGGAAACGCCTCTTCTGACCTCTACGACGAGGCACACCTGGGCATGACACTTCCATCCGTTCGGGCCCTGCTGGATTCGGTGATCGACTATGCCGGCCTGTTTCCGCCCGCGCAACTCCCGATGCAGGCCGCCGCCCACAACTACGCGACATACCTCGCCGGAGAACACGCCTGGATGCTTGGTCGTTTCGTCCTCCCCGCCGCGCGCATCGAAGAACTCGCCCACCCGGACTGGCCCCTCAGCATCCTGGGTCCCACTTCCGTTCCACTGCCAACCAGTAACGCAGCCTTCAGGCTGCAAACTACAATCGAATTAAAAGCTGAGTCTCCCGACGACATCGAGAAATCCGCAGGCGCCCTCCCACGGGACGTGACAGCGTACTTCGAACTCCCCATCGCCGCCGACCCGAAACCCCTGATCCAAACCCTCGCCCAACTCGGCGCCCGAGCCAAAGTACGAACCGGAGGCGTCACCCCAGCCGCTTTTCCCACCAGCGGTGATCTCGCCCGTTTCATCCTCCGATGTCACGAGCACGACGTCCCCTTCAAAGCCACCGCCGGCCTGCATCACCCCATCCGAGGAAGCCATCCGCTGACGTACGAAGCCGGCAGCCCATGCCACACCATGTTCGGCTTCCTGAACGTCTTCCTCGCGGCCGCATTCGGCCGCCGTGGCGCATCAATACACGCGATCCTCGAAGAAGAATCCGTCGCAGCCTTCTCTTTCCAACCCGATGGCATCGGCTGGCGTGACTACTTCCTCACCATGGCCGACATCACCTCGGCCCGTCAAAACTTCGCGATCTCGTTCGGCTCCTGCTCCTTTGAAGAGCCGATTCGCGATCTCCAGGCAATCAGGCTCCTGTGATCCCAATCAACGAAACTCACGACCCGCAATTGAAAAGCTGGGTGGAATCCGCTAATCGTCCCGGCACGGATTTCCCCATCCAGAACCTCCCCTTCGGAGTCTTTCAAACCAACGGAACCTCGCCGCGAGTGGGTGTCGCCATAGGCGACTTCATTCTCGATCTGGGTGGGGCAGGCCTTCAGCCTGCCCAATCCTCTCTAAACGACCTGATGTCCCAGGGTCGAGAATCCTGGACCAACCTCCGGCGCCAAATCAGCGGATTCCTCCGCGAAGGAAGCTCTACCCAACCCAACGCGCTCGTCCCAATCTCCGAAGCGGAGCTGTTAATCCCCGCCCAAATCGGCGACTACACGGATTTCTACGCCTCCATCCACCACGCGACCAATGTAGGAGCCCTTTTCCGTCCCGACAACCCGCTTCTCCCGAACTACAAATACATCCCCATTGGCTATCACGGGCGTGCCTCGTCAATCGTGATCAGCGGCACGCCAGTCACGCGCCCCAGCGGCCAACTGCGCCCCGATCCGTCCAAGCCCCCAACGTTTGGCCCCTCGCGCCTCCTCGACTATGAACTCGAAGTAGGGGCCTTCATCGGACTCGGCAACGCCCTAGGCTCGCCGATCCCCCTCGCCGAAGCTGACGACCACCTGTTCGGCATCTGCCTGCTGAACGACTGGTCCGCGCGTGACATCCAAAGCTGGGAATATCAGCCCCTCGGCCCCTTCCTCGCCAAAAGCTTTGCCACCACCATCTCGCCCTGGATCGTAACAATGGAAGCGCTGGCGCCTTATCGGGTGCCCGCCCGCCCCCGTCCCGAAGGCGATCCCCAACCCCTGCCTTATTTAACTGATCCTGCCGACCAGAGCCACGGCGGAATCTCACTCAGCCTCGAAGTATCGATAGAGTCCGAACAGATGCGCCAACAGCAGACCCCACCGCATCAACTGAGTAAAACCAACTTTCAGAACATGTACTGGACTCTCGCCCAAATGGTTGCCCATCATACTAGTAACGGGTGTAACCTGCGTCCGGGCGACCTGATCGCAAGCGGAACTGTGTCGGGCCCAACTGAGACGGAGCACGGCTGCCTGCTCGAATTGACGCGCCGTGGCGCCAGGCCGGTCACCCTTCCCAGCGGCGAGGAACGCCGCTTCCTCGAGGATGGCGACGCCGTGATCCTCCGTGGCTGGCTCGAGCGCGAAGGCTTCGCCCGGATCGGCCTCGGCGAGTGCCGTTCTGTAACATTACCGTCGGTCGGGACACTATAGCTGTGGAGTCGCCTATACTTGCAGTTATGCCTCACGAGCACGGATCTTGTCATAGTCCCGGGTTGGTGACGCTGAGTCTCACCTCGCAAGCGCCCGCCGACGTTCCTAAAAAACGGGTCTTGCTGGTCGTAACTCCGTTCTGTTCGCCCAACTATCCTTATCCAGCCGCTTCCTACCTGGCGCGCTATCTGCGCCGGCGGGAGTACGAGGTGTGGCAAGCCGACCTCAGCCTGGAGGTCATGCTGCGGCTCTTCTGCCGTTCCGGCCTTCTGCGGGTGTTCGAAGCTGCCGCCGCAAATCCCCTCAAGCTCGATGCCGAGGGTTGGCGCATGCTGTCGCACAAGGAGCGTTACCTCTCCACCATCGATACGGTTATGCGGTACCTTAAAGGCCGCGACAACAGCATCGCTTATCGCATCTGCCACCCCGCGTTTCTGCCCCGCGGCGAGAATTTCGAGAAAAATTTCGGCTTCGACGCCTTCGATGGAAACGGCAGCACCCTCCCGATTCACGACCGCGCCAAGTTTGTAGCCACTCAATACCTGTACGACATCGCCGGCTTGGTTCGCCGCGCAATTTTCCCGTACTTCCAGATCACCCTGGTCGACCGGCAATACGACTCCTTCATCCACTGGTGCACCACCTTCGACAAGATGCGCGCCGAGCTGGAGCGTCCGCCCAACGTCATCGATCAGTTCCTCCACGAAGCGCTGGACGAGCATCTCGCTGCTTCGAAAGCGGAACTGGTTGGCGTCTCCGTCCCCTTTGCGCGAAATGTCTACTGGGCGCTGCGAGTGGCCAGGCGCGCCAAGGAACTGAACCCGTCCGTGAAGGTGGCCATGGGCGGTGGCTTGATCAACACCAGCATGCGCCGGCCCGCCGAGCCGCGCTTGTTCGACTACGTCGACTACGTCACGCTCGACGACGGCGAGCGCCCCATCCTGAACATCCTGGAGCACATGCAGGGGCAGCGCGATATCAGCCAGCTGAAACGCACGTTCTACCGCGCCCCGGGCGAGGTTTGTTACAGCAACGGCGGTCCTGAGCCCGACCCCCCGCACGCCGAAGCCGGCGCTCCCGATTACACCGGGTACAAGATCAACGAGTATTTCGCAACGCTTGAAACCATCAACGTCCTCGCTCGCGTCCGCTCCGACGGATGGTGGAACAAGCTCACTATGGCGCACGGCTGCTATTGGAAAAAGTGCTCCTTCTGTGACGTCCACCTGTCCTACATCAGCGACTACGACACCGCTCCTGTCAAAAACCTGGTCGACAAGATCGAAGAGGTCATTGCCCAGACCGGCCACTCCGGTTTCCACTTCGTCGACGAAGCCCTGCCTCCCAAGATCATGCGCGATTTCGCGATGGAGATCCTCCGCCGCGGTATCCACATCTCATGGCACGGCATGCTCCGCTTCGACAAATCCTTCACGCCGGACCTGTGCCGCCTGTTGGCCGCCTCCGGGCTGGTCGCCGTTTTTGGCGGTCTCGAAGTGGCCAGCAACCGCCTCCTGCAGTTGATGAAGAAAGGCACGACGGTCGAGCAGGTCGCCCTGGTAGCAAAGAACTTCCAGGATGCCGGCATCCGCGTCCACGCTTACGTGATTTATGGTTTTCCCACGCAGACTGCTCAGGAAACTATCGACGCGTTGGATATCGTCCGCCAGCTTTTTAAGAACTCCTGCATCACGTCGGTGAGTTGGGCCAAGTTCGGCGTCACCCCGAACAGCCCGATCGGCCGCAACCCGGAAGAGTACAAAATCGAGTTGCTGCCCGTTCCCCGCGATGCTTTCATCGAGCAGATCATCGCCCACCGCGATCCCACCGGCTGCGATCCCAACCTGTTCAAGGACGGACTCGACAACAGCATGCGAAACCTCGGCCTCGGTCTGCATCACGACAGCCCGGTGGAATGGTGGTTCAATTTCCCGGTGCCCCCGGTCAGTATCGATCGCAATCTGCTCGCAAACGTCCTGCAGTGGCGCGGCGTCGACAACGAGGTTCGGAAGGATCGCCGCTTCCTGTGGCTGGGTTCGCCGCCGGTTATGCATCAGGTCAATGGCCGGGCGGACGGCGACTTCAACGTGATGTTCCCGATGAACGAAGGACCGGTTCCGGTTACGGTCCAGATGAGCGCCAAAAAGGCCGCCTGGCTGCACTACGTTCTTGCCATGGCCCGTCCCGGCGCGCAGGGTATGATGGCCCTCACCGACGCTGAGAACCTCTGGCGAGCCTACGGAAATGACGACGCCGGGTTTGAACAGTTCCTCCGCGGACCAGAGTGGTTGACCGTTCGGCAGAGCGGATTGCTTTTGTTCTGATGGCCCTGGTCGACGACGCAATCTTCGCCCGGCTCTATCGTTCCCGGGAATTTCTCGCCGACAGCCTCGACCAGCGCGTGCGCCTGGTCGACGCCGCCTGTGAAGCCTGTCTCTCTCCGTTTCACTATCACCGCATGTTTGTCCGCGCATTCGGCGAGACTCCGCACGATTTTCTGACGCGGGTCCGCATCGATCGCGCCAAGCAGATGCTCGCCCGCGACGAGCACGCCATTACCGAAGTTTGTTTCGCCGTCGGCTACGAAAGCCTCGGAACTTTCAGCTCGCGTTTTCGAGCCATGACCGGCCGGTCGCCCTCGGAATACCGTCAGGGTCTTCGCCGGATCTTTCCTGGCCCAATGCTGCGGCCGCATCGCTTCATTCCGGCCTGCTATCTTCTCTCGTTCGGGTCGCGCCCGTTCTAAAAAGCAAGATCGAAGAAGCGCCTCGCCGCGGTCCTGTGGCAAACTCATTCCGGAGGACTTGATGATTCAACGTCTGTCGCACGTTTCGATTTATGTCCTGGATCAGGACGCCGCTTACGATTTCTACGTGAACAAGCTTGGCCTGGAGGTCCGCACCGACGCCCGGATGGACAACGGCTTCCGCTGGCTGACTGTCGGCCCCAAGGGCCAGCCCGAGCTGGAAATCGCGCTCATGCCGGCTGAACCGGGGCCCAAAATGGACCAGGAAACCGCGGACATGCTCCGAACCCTGATCAAGAAAGGCGCTCTCGGCGCCGGCGTGTTTGAGACCGCCGACTGCCACAAGACCTACGAGGAATTGAAGGAGCGCGGGGTCGAGTTCACGTCCGCCCCCGTCGAACGCTTTTACGGAATCGAATCGCTGTTCAAGGACGACTCCGGCAACTGGTTCAGCCTGTCACAGCACACCGAACCCTCTGCCAAGTCCGCGGAGGAGTGAGATGAACAAGCGCATCCTTCTGGCCGGCGTTCTGGGCGGCTTGGCCATGTTTATCTGGTCGTCGATCGCACATATGGTTCTACCTCTGGGCGAAGTCGGCATTCGAGAGTTTCCGCATGACGAGGCGCTGTTGAAGGGGATGCAGTCCAGGCTGGGGCAGACGTCGGGGCTCTATCTCTTCCCGGCGCGCGATCAGCTACAAGCGTCCAATCCGTCCGGAATCCTGATCTATCATCCCTCCACCGCCATGGAACTGACGCCTGGTCAGCTCATCACGGAATTCGCCACCGAATTCGCGGAAGCGTTGCTGCTGGCGTGGCTTCTGGCGCACACGCGGCTTAGCAGTTACCTGTCGCTCCTTGGATTCACGGCGATCGTCGCTGTTATGGGAGCCCTGGTCACGAATGTCTCCTACTGGAATTGGTACGGGTTCCCGAGCAGCTACACGCTGGCCTATATGGGCACGGAGATTGTAGGACTTCTGGTAGCCGGGGCTGTCGCGGCACGTTTCGTATTACCGACGATCCCCAGGGCCTTGTCGGCAGCCGCTACTCCGTGATACTGGGCCTCCTCGAAGATCGAGATGCCGCTCATATCCGAATTGGCGTAGAAGATTCTGGGCGGCGGTTGCACTTTCCGTGAGAGGAAGCCGGGCTCCGGACGGATCATCGCGTGCCCCATCCGCATCACGTCGATCCGCGAGACGCATTGTCGGATGTCCGGGTGGGCGCGCGCCAGGTCGTTTAAAATGGCCTCCTTCCAATAGGCCCAGTCTTTCTCGAGAAGCAGCTTCCGCGCCTGCTGCGGCGTGTATTCGGCAAAGGACCAGTAAAACGTCCAGACGTTGCGGTCGATGTACGACGCCACGCTCATGTGGGTGGCGTCAACGTAGCCCAGGGTTGGTGAATCGTAAATCACGTTGTCCCAGGCGCGCTCGACGCCGTTCTCGGCGGGTGGATGTTCCAGCGTGAGGTTCGCGGTGAGCCAGGGCGAGTAGACGAAGCCCGCGGGAGGCGTCGCGCCCTCGATCAGGTAGGGTGCGAGGAACGTCGGAGCAGCGAAAACAACTGCCTCCGTGATGTATTCGGCGGATTCCGTGAAGACGCGCCACCGGGTTTTCTCCGGGACAATCCGGTACACCGGCGAATTCGTCCGAACGTACTGGCCGAGCTTTGCAAGCAGGTGTCGCGTGATCCAGCCGTTGCCTTCCGGCCAGGTCAGAGGGCCCTTGTCTTCGGGTTCGCGCGAGGCAAAGTAGTGAACCCCGGCCCAGGCGGAGGTTCCGCTCATCGAAGCGCCGTAATCGTCGCGGCAGGAGTAGTTGATGTACCAGCGCAGGTACGGCGAGTCGAAGTGCTGCTGGTTCATCCACTGCTCCATCGAGAGGGAATCGAGTGCCGACGGCGCCACCCCGGTCTCGAGCGGAATCGTGAACTGGCCGCTGGCGCGAAACTCCGCCATCCGCTCCTCGAAGCGGCGGAACTGCTCGCGGTCGCGGTTGCTGGCGGCGAGATCGGGCTCGATGCCCTCCTGCCATTTGCCGTGGATATAGAGCCGTTCCTGCGGCTGGAAGCAGAGCACCCGGTCGTCCCATTTGCCGTCGCGCAGTACGCCGAACTCCTCCAGCAACTCGCGCAGGAGGCCGCTTTTTTTGGAGGGAACCGGAATGTAGTGCGCCGCCCAGGGGTAGCGGGTGATCTCGTTTTCACCCCAGCGGGCATTGCCGCCCGCCTGCGGCTCCATTTCGAGAAGGACGAAATCGTGGAAACCGCGTTTGTCGAGCCACCAGGCGGCGCTCAGCCCGGCCATCCCGCCGCCGACGATTACGATCGGGACCTGTTCCTGGCGCGCCGGGGCTTTGAAGGCTGCGTGATCGCGCAACCGGTGCCCGGTCGGGAACGAGTCGTTAACGAAGGACCCTGTTATGGGCCGTTCCGCCTTGGCAGTCAGTCCGACAAGACCTGCCGCAAACGTCCGGCGGGTTAGCGGGCGATGTCTTTCCATTCCTTGTCGTAATACCGGACGAGAATCTGGTCGTTCAGCCGGTTCGGCTGCACCGGAATCGGGAGCATGTCGTTGGGGAACGTGAACAGGTCGTTCAGGTCCCGCACCGCGAGAAAGCGCAGGTTGGCCGGCAACTGCTGTGGCAGCTCGTACGGGCGTTGACCCGCGATCACGAACCCCCATTCGCCGAATGACGGTACATAGACGTGGTACGGGTACGTCTTGAGACCTGCCTGCTTCAAGGTTTCGGCGATGCACCAGTAGGATTGCCGCGCGAACAACGGCGAAGTGCTCTGGACCACCAGCAGCCCGTTCTGGCTGATGTGGCGCGCCAGCAGCCGGTAGAACGTGGTTGTGTAGAGCTTCCCGAGATTGTAGTTCGTGGGGTCGGGAAAGTCGACCACGGCGAAGTCGAATTGTTCGGTATTGCTGTCCAGCCACACGAAAGCGTCAGCATTAATGACGTGAACTCGCGGCGCGGTGAGTGAGTGCTGGTTCAGCTCCGTGAACGCCGGGTGCGTTGAGAAAAGCTTCGTCATCTCCGGGTCGAGGTCGACCAGAGTGATGTTTTGCACGTCCGGGTATTTCAGGATTTCGCGAACTGCGAGTCCGTCGCCGCCGCCGAGCACGATGACTCGCCGGGCTCCTGGAATCGCGGATAGCCCCGGATGAACCAGCGCCTCATGGTAACGGTATTCGTCGCGCGAACTGAACTGCAGGTGGGAGTTCAGGAAGAGCCGCAGATCGTCTTTCCACCTCGTCAGGACGATGCGTTGATACCGGGTCTGGCGGCTGAATATGACATCGTCGGCGAAAAGCTGATTATCCGCCGCATCCGAGATGCGATTGGCGAAAACGACGCCGAGTCCCAGCGCGCCCAGGACGACGATGCAGCTTGCGCGCAGACTTCCGGCCCTTCCGAGCTGGTCGCGAAACAGAAACGTCGACCAGAAGGCGACCGCGGCATTCAGAACGCCGAACAGCAGCGCCGAACGAACCAGTCCCAACTTAGGGACCAGCAGAAGGGGGAACAGAATCGATGCGCCAAGGGCTCCCAGGTAGTCGAAGGTCAGGACATGCGAGATCAGTTCCTTGAACTGAAAGCGCTCTTTCAGGATGCGCATCAGCAGCGGGATCTCCAGGCCGACCAGCGCTCCCACGGCGATGACCACGAGGTAGAGAACGAAGCGGAACGCCTGGGTGTAGGCGAAGGCCAGGAACAGCATCGACGAGGAGAAGCCGCCGACGAGGCCGACCATCAGTTCCAGCGATACGAAGCGGGCCACCAGGCCGCGGTTCAGGAAGCGTGACAGCCAGCTTCCGATGCCCATCGCGAACAGGTAGGTTCCGATAACGGTGGAGAATTGAAAGACGCTGTCGCCCAGCAGATAACTGGCGAGCGTGCCCGCGATCAGCTCATAAATGAGCCCGCAGGCCGCGATCAGGAGGACGGATAGGAATAAGACTACTGACAATTTAGTGCACAGCCGCGGCAATGATGATGCACATCCCGATCGACATTGCGCCAATCAGGATCGCCAGGGCCACGTTCTTGTTCTCGACGATTTCTTTCCACAGGTGATACGGTGTCGCCTTGTCGATGATGGCGAACGCGATGACGAAAATCAGGATGCCGAGCGTCGCATAGACAATAGCGTTGATGAGATAGCCGGGATGAAAATCTTCCATTACTTGCCTCCGATATAGCGGCTGTAACCACCGTAAGTGGAACGGTACGCGCCGGGATTATCACGCACCGTCTTGGGAACGTTTCTCAGCTCATTGACTCGCCCAGGACTCCAGCCAGTGTATTCGGCCAGGCCGACCAGGCCAAGGAGCGCGATTCCGTACGTTAAAAAAATCGGATGTCTCATTAATCATCTCCGGACGAGGAACCCGAGGGCGCATAGTCGCTCTCACGCCAGCGGGTGGATTCGAAAGATCCCGATCGGATCGATATGATGATCGGCGGAATCAGCAGCATCAAGGCGGCAATCCAGAACCACGAGTATCTCGGGATGCCGCGCCTGATGATGATTTCGTAGTTCATCGTTTCCGGGTTTTTTCCGTCCATCTCCGGCTCGACCCTGAGATAGTATTTGCCGGGTGTAACCCCGGAAATGGTCACGGAATCGTGATTGCTCCCCTCGCTCCAGGAGCCATCGCTATCACTGCCGTAGTAGTAGCTGACCTCCCGGCCGAAGTCGTAGGCGTGCCCGGTGTCCTGGTCGATCAGCGCGAGGTTGAAGTAGGCCCAGTTGTTGGTCAGATCGGTTTTGATGATCACCTCGGCATTGGAGGGACGCCCCGACAGCTCGAAGGGTTCGGTGACGAACGAGGGTTCGCCCGCCTGGCCAAAAGTAAAGGAGTAGTGATGTTCGAAAACCTGCTTGTCAGCCGCAGTGATCGAAAACAAGATCGCCAGGCCGAACAAGGCGATCATAAGCCAGAGCCACAGCCGCCACGCGGAGCCCACTCGTCCTTGAAAAGGCGAGGGCTCGTTCATGTAGACACCGGAAGTCACCGGAGGCGAGTCCGTGAGTTTAAAGGCTTGCCAGATCTGAGCGCCGGTCCGATACTCGCCGAGCGACCACGTGATTTCGTTTCCGGTGCCCTCGGAGGAAAGCATGTACGGCGGCGCGACGTAATCGGCAACGTCTACGGTTTCGCCGACCTTTACCCGCCAGGGGAATTCCCCAAGTACGTGCGAGGTTGTCGCCGTGGCACTGTCGAAGTGCTTGTACGTGCGGCCCATCATGCTTACGGCCCGCTTGCCGCCGGCACGGGTGTGTTCGGGCAGCGCCGTCTGGGTTCGGATGAAGCTCCAGTGGCCCTGGTACTCGCTCAGGTAGCGGAAGCCTTTATACGGGTTGAACAGCACGTACTCCGACCAGCCGTACTGCTCTTCGCCCGGCGGATGACGGAACTGGTATCCGATGGCTTCGAACGTCGTGCTGTCGAAGTTGCCTCGCGTGCCCAGCGGAATCGCGGTTTTGATGCGCTGCTTGATCTGGACTTTCTGGAGTATCGACAGTTCCGGCGTGCTGGCATCGAGGATGGTATGACAGCTCGGGCAAACCACGCTCAGCGTGTGCGCAAAGCCGCGCATTTCGACGGGCCCGCCGCAGTTCGGGCAAGCCAGGGCCCTGGCTTTGACCGGCGTCAAAATTTCCACCCCTCGAATTCGCGCAGGTTCTTAAACTTCAGATCGTCGAACTCCACTGGCTTTCCCAGGAAAAGCAGCGGCGGGTTTTCTGAGTAATCGATGGTGGCAAAGTCGCCGGTCGTTGTGCGGAGGTCGGCGAAGGTCATGTCGTACTTGTCCCAGTACTGAAACGGCAACTCGCCTTCCACGCCGCGGTAATGTGCGCGCGTTATTGAAGTGACCTGGTACTTGCGGCCTTCCCACTGAAAGTAGGTACTCGTCGAAAGCTGCTCCGCCATCGGAAGCTGCGAAAGCGGCGGCGTCTGGAACGAGAGATCGTATTCGAGCTGGGCGTCCGATAACCAGCCGCTCTTGCCGTCGTTGTAGATCAGGTGCCACTCGTTCCAACTGCCCTGCTCGTAGTCGTAAATGATGCGGCCCACCACGACGAAGGCGCGGTTCTGGAATTGGCCTTCGGTGCCGAGTTGGATCGGTGAGCTGTCGGGCGGCAGATCGGCTACGGTGGCAACCTTCGTCAGGTCCAGGTCCACACGGACGAGAATGGAGTGGCAGAATTCGCAGGTGGTCTGCACGGCTCCCGACCAGCGAAAAGTAATCGGTGCTCCACAGCTTGGGCAGTTAACTTGACGTTCGCTCATAGGGCCGTTCGATTCTGCGTACTTCGACGACAGTTGCTCCCAACTCCTCCTGGAGAAGGGCCTGGAAGTCGGCATCCGGTCGCGGACGGCAACAGAACAGGTTCAAACAGATGGATTGGTATTCCGGAAAAGTATGACAGGCGAGATGGGATTCGCGCAAGAGGCTGACGCCTGTGATCCCGCCGGTGTTGGGGAACTGGTGCCAATTCGTCTTGTCGAGTGGGTTTAGAGACACCTCCGCCACGATGCGGGCAAAGAGCTTTTCCAGGCTCGGTTGGTCGCGGAGCAGGGCCGGATTACAGCCGTGAGCCTCGATCACCCACTCGATTCCGCTCACGTTACTGCTGGGCGCCGCCGCACTCGGGACAGAACTTCGCGCTGCGGGGCATCGATTTGCCGCAGTTGATGCAGAACTTCGATTGTCCGGCAGGCGCCGCTGTGGGCGCTGCTGCCGCCGGAGCGGAATTTTCGGGCGCGGGGGCCGGCGGAGGCGGGGGTGCCTGCGGATGCTGCTGTTGACCCGGTTGCATGGCGTTCATCATCTGCTGGGCCATGGTGAGGCCGGCTCCGAGACCGACGCCGATGCCCGCGACTCCACCTCCGCCTTCGTTGGCGGCAGCGATCGGAATTGACTGCGCCACGTTGTACTGCGTGAAGCGGTTCATGTCGCCGATCATGTTCATGCTGATGCGCTGATCGAGGACCTTCTGCAACTCGTCGGGCAGCGATATGTTCTCAACCACGAAGGTTTCGAGCGAGAGGCCGAGGTTCGCGAAGGCCGGCTTCATGGCCTCCATGATCTTGTTGCCCAGCTCCAACTGGTTCGCGGCCATGTCGAGGAAGGGCACCGAGCTCGATGCGAAAGTGCCGGTCATCACGCCGATAATGGTGTTGCGAAGCTGCCCTTCCAGGTCGGCGACGCGGTAGGTCTCACGGGTGCCGCTGACCTTTTCGTAGAAAACCTTGGGATCGGCAACTTTGTAGGAGTAAATGCCGTAACCGCGCATCCGGACAGCTCCGAATTCCTTGTCGCGGATGGTGATCGGCGTCGCGGTTCCCCAGCGCTGATTGGTCTGCAAACGCGTGGAGAAGAAATAGACGTCCGATTTGAACGGCGACTTGAACGCCTTGTCCCAGTTCATCAAATACGTCAGGATCGGCAGGGTCTGGGTGCTCAGGGTATACAGACCAGGATTGAATACGTCGGCGATGCGGCCCTCATTCACGAAAACCGCCATTTGGGAATCGCGGACCGTCAACTTGCCGCCGTTCTGTATCTCCATGTCCTGCATGGGGAAACGATAGGCCAAGATGCCATCCTCGGGTTCCGTCCAATGGATAACGTCAATGAACTGCTTGGCCAGAAAATCTCGAAGGCTCATAATGGGGCTCCTTGGGGCTCCATTGAATTATACGCAGGTTTGCGAGGGTTTGTTCGTGATAGCGATCAGGGCGCGAAGTACCCGTTCGCACCGATTATGAGATCAATGGTATTGCTCACAAAGGCGGGCACGATGTCTAGGGTGTTCGGCGCTGGGGCGGCGTTCGCCCCGACTGCTGGTGCTCGCGGTTGAGTTCCCACATATCGACGCTTTGGTCGAAGTCGCCGAGCAGGTACTTACAGAAGTAGTCGGCCCGGATCCAGGAGAAATACTCGTTTTCCGGGGCGTAGGAGTGGCGCATGCCGGGGAGGACGATCATGTCGAAGCGCTTGTTGGCTTTGATCAGGGCGTCGACCAGGCGGAGGGTGTTCGCGGGGTGTACGTTGTCGTCGATATCGCCGGTGGCGAGCAGCAGGTGGCCTTTCAGGTTCTTTGCGATTTCGGAGTTCTTGTCGATCTGGTATTCGAAGCTGACGTTCCCGTCCGCGCCATCGATTTCCTTGACGCCGTGGTGCTTCTCGCTCCAGAACTTGTTGTAGACATTGTTTTCGTGGTTCCCGGATTCGGACACTCCGACTTTAAAGAAGTCGGGGTAGATGAGCATAGCCGCAGCCGTCATGAATCCGCCGCCGGAGTGGCCCCAAATGCCGACGCGCTCAATGTCGACGAAGGGGTAGCGCTCAGCAAGCTGCTCGATGGCGGCTTTTTTGTCTGCCAGGCCGTAATCGCGAAGATTCCCATAGCCGAAGGTGTGATACCACTTTGAACGGTGCGGATTCCCGCCGCGGTTGCCGACCTCGATGACGATGAAGCCGAGCTGGGAAAGCATGACGTTGGGACTCTTGGGGGTGAAGGTCTTGTTGACGCTCTCGGTTTGAGGACCGGGATAGACGAAAGCGATGATGGGGTACTTCTTCTTGGGATCGAAATCGAAAGGCTTGTACATCACCCCGTACAGATCGGTGATGCCGTCGTCCGCTTTGACCTGGAACGGCTCGGGGAATTTATAGCCGGCTTCCATGAGGGCGGTCAGGTCGGTTTTTTCGAGATCCATCACGGCGGAACCCTGGGCGTCGTACAAGATCGACTTCGGCTGCGAATCGATGCGCGAGCCGTTGTCGACGAAATAGCGGCCGGAATCGGACATATTGATGGCGTGCGACTCGTTGCCGGGATCCATGAGCTTCATGCCGCTGCCGTCGAGATTCACGCGGTAGAGGCTCTCGTAGTATGGGTCCTGGCCGTCCTCGCGTCCCTCGGCTGTGATGAAAGCGACGCGATTCTTCTCGTCGATGCCCATCACGTCTTCGGTGACGAATTCGCCGTGGGTGACCTGGTTCTTGAGGGTGCCGTTCGAATTATAGAGGTAGTAATGACCCCAGCCGTCGCGCTCGGACCACCAGAGCAACTCGGAGCCACCCGCGAGCACGCGCAGCGGCTTGGTGTCGATGTAGGTGTTCATGCGCTCCTCGATGACGGGTTTCACCGTGCCGGTCGAGGTGTCAGCGACGCAGATATCGAGGCGGTGGAGATCGCGACTGAGGCGGGAGAAATAGAGTTTGTCGGATCCGGGGCCGGCCCAGATGGCTTCGTTCTTTTCATGCTCGCGGGCACGGGCGGAGGAACGGTCTGTTTCGACGTTCACGGTCTGGTCCTTGAAGTCGTCGGCCTTCATTTCGGTGCGGTTCCTGGCGGCAATGTCGAAGACTTCGAGGTGGGCCTGAGGGGCGTTTGGCTCGCCTGGCATCGCGTAGGGGTAGGACTCCAGCACCGGACGCGGATTAGCGAGAGCGTTGACGACCCACAGCTTTGCCACTTTGCGCTGGTCCTCGCGGACGACCGCGAATTTTTTCGAGTCTTTGGACCAGAAGATGCGGATGGACGGCACGCGGGCGTTCTTGTCGGTCCGGGTGGTGTCCTGTTCTTCGGTGACGGCCTGATCGTCGAGTTGCTGTTCCTGGCGCTCGCGCTGCAGGATCTGGCGCTGTTGCCCGGCGGACAACCCATATCCGAAGTCTTCAACGCCGTCCGTGGTGAGTTGCGTTTCGGCGATGGAAGGATCGGCGGGTTTCTTGAGCGCCTTGACGTAATTGGCAGCATCCATCATGTAGAGGTTGTTATTCCGGGCGAAGACCACTACGCTGTCGTCGGGAGCGACCGAGGCCCAGCGCGGCTTTTTGGCCGGCGGCTCGTCAAGAAGCGTGAGCCTGGCGTTCACCAGCTCATATTCGAACGTCAGCGTTTTGGTTCGGGGCGCGACGGCGTTGCGAATGGCGGCGGCGCGCTGCTGCGGTTCGTCGTCGGGCTGACCGGCGCTGGTCTGCTCGTGCTGCGCCGCGGCTGGCGGCGTCTTTTCGCCGGGGATCCTGGCGTCCAACGGGACAGCTACCTCGAATTGAATTGCGCCGTCGTTCTTGACGAATTTAATGGTGCGCATCGGGAGGTGCTGGCCGTCGTAGGGGAGGCCGGTGGCTTCGGTGAGCGCGGCCGCCAACCGCGCGGGGTCGAATACCAGCGATTTTGTCTTTTTCGCGGGATCGACGAGATAGAATTTGCGGCCTTTGCTGGATTGGTAGGTGTACCAGAAACGGTCGGCGCCGTCGAGCCAGTGCGGGGTCACCGAGGTGTCGAAGACAAGCTTGCCGACCTTTTGCGAGGTCCAGCGGGCGGCCAACTCGTAGTTCGCTTTGTTTACCTTTGCGGGAGGTGCGCTGTCCGTTTCCGAAGCTCCCCCGGCAGCAGCGGGGAGAGAAAGCACCACCAACGCGAGCGCGCATTTGAAACTGAAATAGCCATTCATGGGGTATTGCGGTTCATCATATCGTAGGACGATGCCACAGGTCACACGGCAGGCCGTCCAGCGGTGGGACGGATAGAATCATCTGTGACTGCGAGGTGGGGGCGTGCGCTTTCGGTTTTGCGTGCGCTTTCTTGTTTCGTCCAAAGGCAGGCGAAACCGACTGCTCCACCCTTCCATAGAGACCAAAATCCGGGTTCGGTGAGAAGTCACAGGGCCACCACTGCACTCGGGCAGCACTTTAGTGAGCCGGCGCCGGCGCAGCCACGAACCGATATCCCAGACCGCGGACGGTCTGCAGGTGCCGCGGACGGGTGGGATCGTCTTCGATATAGCGACGGAGGCGCACGATGAAATTGTCGATCGCCCTTGTATCGGTGTCCTCGCGAAGTCCCCAGACGTGTTCCAGCAGCATCTTTCGCGATACCGGTTTTCCTTCATGCTGCGTAAAGTAGCGGAGAACGTTTGCCTCCATCACCGTCAATGGATACTTGTCCTCCCGGACATGCAATTCGAGCATGTTGAAGTGAATCGATTTCTCGCCGAATACGTATTTTTCGTCCAACTCCGGCGGCGCCACGTGGTTTGACGCGCTACGCAGCCACTCGCGCCGGCGCAGCAGACCCCGAATTCGCGCAATCAGGATTGCCAGCTCAAAGGGCTTCGTGAGGTAATCGTCGGCACCGGCCTCGAAGCCTTTCAAGACGTCATCGGGATGGCCGCGAGCCGTCAGCATCAAAGTCGGGATGTACTCTCCGGCTTGCCGCAGTTCCCGAATCACCGCGAAGCCGTCTTTGCCGGGCAGCATGACATCGAGAACCAGAACATCGAACGGACGCGAATCCGGCGTGAAGAGCGCCAAAGCCTCTTCGCCGGTTTCGACTACCTGCGCCTGGTAACCTTCCGCCTCCAGGTTGAAACGCAAGCCTTCTGCCAGGTGCTGCTCGTCCTCCACCACAAGAATGCGATTCATTCGGTTATAGGAAGCTGCAAGACAAACGTGCTGCCCCGACCTAGTCCTTCACTTTCCGCCCACGCCCGGCCGCCATGCCGTTTGGCTACCGAGCGGACGATATACAGCCCCAATCCCGTGCCTTTCACGCGGGCCGCCAATGGCCCGGGAACGCGATAAAAGCGCTTAAAGATCTGTTTCAACTCGCTCTTTGGGATGCCGGCGCCGCTATCTTTAACGCGTAGCGTTACGTACTTATCCTCGAGAATGGCGCCCTCGACCGTGATGCGAACGTCGCGGCCCGAGTACTTCACGGCGTTCTCCAGCAGATTCGAAATTGCGGCGCGCAGCTCGTCATGATCTCCCATGATGATCAATTCGGAGCCGTGGGTGAAATTCAGCGATTCCTCCGAAAGATGGTGCAGCGTACGGACACGCGCAATGCATTCCTCCACCATCTCGCCGAGGTTTAAGCGCGAAACGTTAGGCTTGTGGCTTACCGGACCGACGCGGCCGGTTTGCAAAACCTGCTCGATGGTGGCCAACAGGCGATCGCTGTCCTGCAGCATGATCTTGTAGAACTCTTTTCGCTTCGGCTCGTCGAGCTCACGGGTTTGCAACGTCTCGAGGTATAGGCGAATGGATGCGACGGGCGTCTTCAGTTCGTGAGTTACCGCATTGATAAAGGCGTCGTGCTGCTCGTTACGCCGTATCTCGCGGACCAGAAAGATGGTGTTGATGACCACGCCAGCGATGATCATCGTGAGAAGCAGGATGCCCAGGAAAAGCAGTATTCCGGTGCGCCAGTTGAGCAGAACCCAGCCGATGTAGAGCAGCAGGATGACCGAGATGAGGCCTGCGCCGAGCGCGATAAAAAACGCGATCGACTTCTTTCGCCCCGAAATCACCATACCTTCAGCTTATGCTGCCTCGAACCATGATGTATCCTGCGAGTGAATGTCGATTGAGAGACGCCGGCTCTTTTACCTGATCCTTTTCTGTCTCCTCATCGCGGCGGGATTGGCCGCCTATGCTGTAACGTTTGCGTTCGCCTGGGACGAGGGTTTCCACGTGCTCACGGCGGAACTGATCAGCGAAGGGAAAAGGCCTTACATCGATTTCTGCTTTCCTCAAACGCCGTTGAATGCCTACTGGAACGCATTGTGGATTCTCATCTTCGGGGCGAGTTGGAAGGCGATTCACGTTGTGGCGGCGATGGGGGCGGCGGTTGCGACATTACTGGCGTCGGATTTCGTTTTGCGGCGTTTTCGCATCCCGGAATGGCGTTTTCCTGCCGCGCTCACCGTGGCCTGCCTGGTGGGCACTAACGTCGCAGTGATCCAGTTCGGCACGATCGGACAGGCTTACGGGTTGTGTCTGTTCCTCATCGTTCTCGCGTTTCGCCTTGTGGTGGAGGCCGTCGATCGCGGCTGGTTTTTCGCGGCGCTGTCCGGTCTCGCCGCTGGCACGGCCGCGGCATCCTCGTTACTTACAGCGCCGGTCGCTCCGGTTTCGCTGCTCTGGATACTGTTCTACAACCGCGCTGGTGGACGGTGGTCCAAATTCGCGGCGTTTGTAGTTGGCGCGGCAATTCCGTTCATTCCCGTGGCCATGCTGTTTGCCGCGGGTCCGAAGCAAACCTGGTTCAACATCATCCAGTACCATCTGCTTTACCGCAAGGTGGAATGGGAGGGCGCGATCGCCCATGACGCGGGCGTCCTCACCGATTGGATTGTGACGCCGCAGGCATTGATCCTGATATTCCTGTCCCTGGCCTGGCTGATTTATGGCCGCCAGACAGAGGAGCGGCCCCGGCGTGCCGAGATGTACTTGTGCCTCTGGCTGGCCGTCACGGAGGCCCTCCACATTTCCAACGCGCATCCCACGTTTCAGCGCTATTACCTGTTTACGGTGCCGTTTCTAGCCATTCCGGCGGTGGCGGGTTTGTACCAGGTGGCGGTTCGGCTCAACCCCGCCACGCGGCCCGTTCTTCCTACATTGCTGGTTGCCGTGCTGGTGGTCCTCAACGGAGGGAAAACGGTCTGGGAGAATCGCGAAGACTTCAGTTGGAAGGACTTCGATGGCCTGGCGCGTAAGGTTGACGAGGTGACGCCTCGCAACGCAATGGTCCTGGGCGACGAACACATTTACTTTCTCACCCGCCGTCCCGTCCCCTCAGGCATGGAATTGGCGGATTCTCATAAGCTTTCGCTCTCGCCCCAGTTGATGAGCCTGTACCACCTCATTTCACGGGCGGAGTTGAGCAAGAAGATCAAGGCCGGCGCGTTCGCGACAGTCGAGACCTGCGACGACGACACCGTCACCAAAGAAGGCTTGCCCGATCTCTACTCGCAGAAGTCGGAGATGGATAACTGCACGGTTTTCTGGGGTTGGAAGCCGGGTGGAAAAGGCAGTCCGCCTGGCGGCTCTAGTTCGCCGGCAGCGCAAACGCCAACAACGACGCATCCGCCCCCGACCCGGTAGCAATCACCACAAACTGGCGCCCGTCCTTTGTTGCATAGGTCATCGGAGTGCCTGTCGTGC
Organism: Bryobacteraceae bacterium; assembly: GCA_035295125.1. Lineage (GTDB taxonomy): Bacteria > Acidobacteriota > Terriglobia > Bryobacterales > Bryobacteraceae > JAICMB01. Next base: position 71,647 of record DATGJP010000078.1, read on the forward strand.
GGTGTTCGACCGGATAGCTCCACAGGTCCTGACCCGTGGTTTTGTCGACCGCATGAAACGCGCTGTCGCCGCCACCCACGAAAATCAGTCCGCTCTTTGTCAGAATCGCGCCCTGAACTCCGGCTGCGCCGAGCTTATCGGGCAGCTTCAGGCCCCGGAGTGCCGGGTGCGCCCGCAGGCGTGGATCGTCGCCGAAAGGCACCTGCCACACGATATCGCCCGTGTTCAGATTCAACGCGGTGAGCTGGCCGTAGGGCGGCTTTAAAAGCGGCAGACCGTTGTGGAAGGTGGCGTTGCCTCCGCGCGCCATGGCGTATTCGGCATCCATTTCGCCGGGCTTCGGGTTCTGTGGTTTCTCGACCCTCGCAACAGCGGGCTGGTTGGCCGTGGTTTTGATATACAGAATGCCGGTGTCAGGATCGAGTGCTCCGCCGCCCCAGTTTGCGCCACCGATGACGCCCGGCCGCATGAGCGTTCCTTCCAGGCTTGGAGGCGTGAATAACGGACCGAGCCGCAGCTTCTGCATTTGAGCCTGCGCTTCGGTTTTGAGCTCCGGCGTAAGATCGAACGCGTCGTTCAACGTGACGCCTTGTGCCGAGATCGGAAGCGGCCTCGTTGGGACGGGCTGCGTTGGCCAGGAGTGCTCGCCGGGGACGTCGCTCGCGGGAACCGGGCGCTCTTCAATCGGCCAGATCGGTTTGCCGGTTACGCGATCGAACACAAAGACGAAGCCTTGTTTCGTCAATTGCGCCACGACGTCCGCTTTCCTGCCATCGTGCGTGATGGTGGCGAGTATCGGCGGCGAGGCGAGGTCGTAATCCCACAGCCCGTGGTGAATCAACTGGTAATACCATTTGCGCTTTCCGGTGGCTGCGTCGAGGCAGACCAGCGATTCGGCGAAAAGGTTCTGGCCGGGACGCCGTCCGCCATAGAAATCGTTGCTCGGCGTGCTGAGCGGAAGATAAAGCAGCCCGCGAGCTTCATCGAGGCTCATCGGAGCCCAGACGTTCGTGTGACCGGTAAACGAAGCCGAATTGTCGCCCCACGTCTCGTTTCCGAACTCCCCCTTCTGCGGAATGGGATGAAAACTCCAGACCAGTTTCCCGGTGTGCGCGTTGAATGCGCGGACATCGCCGGGAGGATCGTTCTTATACACCAAGCGATCCGCGACGCCATTCCCCACGATGACCAGGTCCTTGTATACCACCGGCGGCGAGGTGTTGGTGTAGTGCTTCGGGTTGATTTCCCAGATCAGGCCGTTCGCAAGGTTCACAACACCGTTGTCTCCGAAACCGCCGGACAGCTTGCCAGTCGAGGCGTCGAGCGACAGCAGGCGATAGCGGCTGTTCATGAACACGCGCCACGCGCCGCCCGCGCCATCGCGCCACATCGCCACGCCCCGATGCACGAAACCGGTGCCGTTGGGCACCTGGCCGTCCGCATAGGCTTTCGGATCGTGAGACCAGAGCTCCCGTCCGGAGGCGGCATCCAACGCAACGACGCGGTTGTAAGGCGTGCTCAGGTACAACACGCCGCCGATCATGACCGGCGTCACTTCAAACATGCCTGGGGTGGTTGCGAACTCTTTCATGGGGCTTTCGCCGGTCTTCCATTCCCAGGCCAATTGCAGTTTTGCGACGTTATTCCGGTTGATCTGGTCGAGCGTCGAGTATCGGGAACTGCCCTGGTCGCCGCCGTAGAACGGCCATTCGCTGTTTGCGGCCAAAACCGGCGTGATCAGGAGGAGAAATGCGAGCCAGGCGAGGAGGGTTGTCAACCTGTCGCCATGGACACGTAGTCCACAAAAGTTTCGGGCTTGAAAAGGTGGGACAGGTGTTTTCGCCTGTCCTTTCCCGGCGAAGTCCAAAGGCAGGGTGAATGCCTGCTCCACCCTTCCATATCCTCCAAATCGTCGCGGGACGCGAAGAGTCAGCGGCTGTGTAGAACGCTTCCACGGCGTTCCGGACCTGGAGTTTTCGAGGGTGCCGGGGGTTGCTAACGCAGGTTGCCAACCGGCGGCAGGATGCCATCCTGCATCACAGCGAACAAACATGGACCGCATGATATCACTGCCGAGTCACTAACCTGCTGTAACCGGCGTCCAACTTTACGGATATGAAATACCGGGTTACATTCCTCGAACGGACGGACGCGCATGGCAATCCGTCGGAGAACCCTCCGGCTTTCGTTGAGCCGCAGCTGATGGACGGCGTCGTGCTGGACGCGACCTTCGTGGAGCGCCTGGAGCCGGTTGCCAGCTCGCATCCCCAGGAGGTCATGGACGAGGACGACAGCTTCCTCAGTATCGGCAGCGAGGTGTGGGAGTACGATGTCGCCGATGGCCGCGACCGCGAATTTACCGACGCCCTGAAGAACTCGCAGATGGTGCTCGAGTATGAGAGCCTCGAAGACGAGCCCAGCACTCAAACGCTAAGCTAACTTCGGGAACACGTACGGTTCGCGATACTTCGGCCGCGTCTTCATTGCATTCGCCTCGGCGTCGTTAATGAAGCTGTCTTTGGCGGGGTCGAACTTCAGGCTGTGGTTCAGGCGGTAGCTGATATTCGCCAGGTGCACGAGTTCCACGGAGGTGACGCCTACCTGAACGTCGGCGTGCAGATCCTCAACGCGCCGGCTTTTCACCGCATCGAGGAAATTCTGCATGTGCGCCCCGGTGCCGTCCTCTTTGTCCGCGGGTTTCGACGGCCCGGGTTCGCGCTTGTCGCCCAGCAGGATCTGGTATCCCGCCTGGTCGACCGACATAAAGCCTTTGTCGCCCATGAAATAATCGCCGACGTAATTGCCGCCGCCGAGTTTGATGAGCGCCTCGCCTGGCGTCGGCAGGCCGCGCACTTCAAACGCCAGCTCGGCATCGCCGTAGTCGAACGAAGCGAGCTGGGTGTTCGGAGTCTCCTGATCGTCCTCGTAAATGTACTTTCCGCCGGTCGAAACCGCGGCCGTTGGCAGCGTGCGGCCCAAACCCCAGCGTGCGATATCCATCTCGTGGACGCCCTGGTTGCCGATGTCCCCGTTGCCGGTATCCCAGAACCAGTGCCAGTTATAAACGTGGCGGTTGTGCGTGTAGGGGCGCATCGGCGCCGGACCGAGGAAGATGTCCCAATTCATGCCCGGCGGCACGTCTTCGGCGGGCGTATGGCCGATCGATTTGCGGCGCTTGTAGCAGATGCCCTTGGCGTAATAAATCTTCCCGATGGCGCCGTCGCGCAGCAGCTTCATCGCCTCCATCTTGTGCGGCGTGCTGCGGCCCTGCATGCCGATCTGCACGATGCGATTGTATTTCCGGGCCGCCGCCACCATCTGCTGGCCCTCGAAAATGTTGTACGCGGCGGGCTTCTCGCAGTAAACGTCCTTGCCGGCCTGGCAACCCCACACCGTCGCGAGGGCGTGCCAGTGATTGGGCGTCGCGATGGACACCGCGTCGACATCCTTGTCGTCGTAAAGCTTCCGCAGGTCCTGGTACACCTTTGGCTTGTCGCCGGTGGCTTTCTCGACGCGTGCTGAGCCGCGCTCGGTCTGGGCTGTATTGACGTCGCATAGCGCGGCGACTTTGGCGGCGGGGAGTTTTACGTACTCATTGATATGATCCGTGCCGCGGCTTCCGACGCCCACCACCGCAACGTTCACGCGATCATTGGCTCCGAATGCCGTGCGGGAGAGTAAAGCGGTGCCTGCGCCGAGCAGGAAAGTTCTGCGTTCCATGATGGCATTCTACTCCCGCGCCCGAGCCAGACAAACATATCCCAGGGTAAAGTTCTTTTCTTTATCCAGGCCATCAAGCCAGGGGAGAACCAGCGCCGGGGGCACAAAGAACAGTGCGGCCACGATAAACAGAGGCCCGGGAAAGAACTGCAATCCATTCAAAAGACGCCGTGCCAACAGCCGAAAATAGCCGCCCACCGGCTCTATTGAGAACTGCGTGAAGCCGGCGGAGCGCAGCAGATGCTCCATGCCGTGACGGGTGTACCGGAAGTAATCGTGCGGCGACTGATGCACTTCCCATTCGTGCGGCACAATCACAAGGGCCTGCCCGCCGGGCGCCAGGGTCCGCGCCAGTTCCCGTAAAACGAGCTGTGGATCGCGCACGTGTTCCAGCGTGACGATGTTGATACACGCATCGAAGCACGCATTGCGGAAGGGAAGCGCCGCCAGGTCGGCAAGCACATCGAGCTTTCCGTAATCCCACGCAGCATCGCCGATTCCCAGGTCGACGGAAGTGTATTTCTGCCGCCGGAAAGCCTGGGCGTATTGCAGCTCACCCGCGCCGGCATCGAGCAGCCGCGCGCCATCGCGCAAGCCGCCTGCAAAGCGATCCACCGCGTCCTGGATGGATGCTTCGAAATGAAGTAGATAACGCCGCAAGAACCGGGGAAGTCGCCGGTACGCTGCTTGATATCTCAAGATTTCTTGCGCGCTTCGAGCATAATCGTGGAGCCGGCGCCGCACGCGGCCTCGACCAGTGTAAACGGCAGCGCTGCAAGCACGAGACCGAAATAAACCGCATCCTTCAGGAGACGCATCACCGGTTTGTCTGCAATCGCGCGCACCCGCCGCGCCATCGGATCGAGTCCCGGAGCCAGCGTAGTCGCCATACCGGCGGGATTGTCTCGGAGCGAAAAATGCTTCCTCCGAACCACTTCGAAGCCGCAATACTCGAGCAGATTCTCGATATCCCGCTGGCGGTAATTGAAGATGTGCCGCGGGACGTCCACACCGTTCCAGTTTTGCCCGAACAGAATGAACTGCCAGCACGAGGCGTTTGGGACTTGCACCACTAAACGGCCGTTTGGCTGCAATAGCCGACGCGCGGTGTTGAGGTAGGGAACGGGGTCGAGCAGGTGCTCCACCACGTGGAACATCGTAACGACGCTACAACAGGACCACGGTAGAGGCACATCGGCCAGGTCGCCACAAATCGCCGGGACGTGGTTGCGCTTCCAGGCCAAGGCAGAGGCCTGCTCGGAATTGTCGAGTCCCATCACGGGACTCCAGGGCAGCAGTTTCAGGAAGAGTCCGCCTCCGCACCCCACGTCGAGCACGTATCCGTCTTCGCCCGCGTTCTCCAGCGCCTGCCGCACGAACGCCACGTGATCGCGCAGCACTAAACGGCGATAGAACTCTTCGAGGCGGCTGGCCGTGGATTCTTCCGGCGAGAACCAATAGGTTTTCGGATAATACGCGGCGAGCTCTTCAGCTCGTGGCCGAGGCTCCAGCCGGATCAGGCGGCACCCCCGGCATTCCACGATCTGGAACTTCCTGTCCGTCGTCCGGTAGAGCCGGTCGGTGGCTTGAAACAAAGCCCGGAAATCCGTCTTGCCGCACGCGGGGCATTTCACGCGGACTGTTGGCTGAGCTCTTTGAGCGTGATCCGGTGCCGGCGCAACACTGCTTTGAGCTCGCGCGCCGTCAGCTTCCTCTGTGGTTGGAACTCCCGGCGCTTTCTCCACATCCGTGGGAACAGCCTCAGCGCCTCCAGGTCGCCCCGAACGAGGGCCGCCGCCATTCTCAGTTTCCCCGAGATTCCTTGAAACTGTCCGGCTTCGCCCCGGCCCAGCATCGCCGCCCAGATTCCCGCTGCGATTCTGGCTGCGTAGTACGCCCCGTTTAGCCACAGCAGGCTCCCGGGGAAGTGTTTGACCGCCAGCAGCAGCCGGTTGCGCTCGATAAGCTCCAGCCGCCGCCGCGATTGCCGCCCCAGAGTGGAGCCGCGATGGTGCCGGACCACGGCGCCGGGCGCGTACATGCATTTCCAACCCGCGATGCGGCCTCGGAGTCCCAATTCGGCATCGTCGCCGTATGCAAAGAAGTCCTCGTCGAATCCTCCAATCTGCTCCAGCATCGAGCGCCGGTACATGGCGGCGCATCCGTCCGGCCACAGTACCTCTTCGATTCGATCATATTGGCCGCGATCCACCTCGCCGCTTCCTCTCCCCCGATTCTGACCGTCGAGGTAGATGAGGTGCCCAGCCTTGTCAATTCGTCGTGGATCTTCGAACACGACGATTTTCGAGGCCGCCATTCCAACGCCAGCGCGGCCTTCAAACACGCTGACCAATGCCCGCAGCCAGCCGGCATCGGCTTCGGCATCGTTGTTTAACAGCGCGATGAACTCGCTCTTCGATGCCGCAAATCCCTGGTTGTTCGCCCTGCAAAAACCGGCGTTATCCGGATTACGAATCAATTGTATCCGGTACGGGCGACTTTGGGAGAACTCGCGGTCGACCATCTCGGCCGATCCGTCGGTTGAGCCGTTGTCGACCACCACGACCTCGAAGGGCTCTTCGAACTCCTGCCTCGCAAGTGACTCTAAACAAGAACGTAAGAGGTCACGGCGGTTCCAGTTCACCACTACGACCGAAATGCTTCCACTTCGGGACGCGTCCAACTGAGGTATTATAGCGGATAGCTGGTCTAAACTGATGAACTCAATTGGCCAGACGCTCCTGCGTGCTCGCAGCGAACGCGGTCTCACGCTGGAGGAACTCGCGACCCGAACCCGGATCAATCGCAAGTATTTGGAGGCGATTGAGAAGGACAAGCCGGACGCGATACCCGGGGGATTCTTTTACAAAAGCTTCGTCCGCCAGTACGCGGGAGCCTTGTCTCCCGACGCACTGAAGGCGGTGGAAAACTTGCTCGCTCGCGAAGAGCCTAAGCCTCCCACACCGGAAGAAGATGCGGTGATGATGCAGGCCCTGGCGGCGGCTCCGAGCCAGGCTCGCGTTCCGGGGGCAAACCGCCCGATCGGCATATACCTGGTGTTCCTTGGCCTGGTTGTCGTCGGAACTTCAGGACTCTACGTCTGGTGGCATAAGGCGGAGCAGACCCAGGCCGCAGTCCCACCGCCGCGTGTTGTCGCGGAAACATCTCCGATCAGCGCGAAGCCCGAACCGGCTCCTGTAAAAGCGGAAGAACCTCCACCCGCTCCGGCTTCCACGGTTCCCTCAACTCCGGCGCCTGTAGCGACGCCTGCGACGACACCTGCCACGACCGGAGACGAGAAGGTTGTCCTGAACGTCGCGGCCACGGAAATGACCTGGTTTTCAGTCTCCGCGGACGGCAAAACGGTCTTCAGCGGAACCCTTCAACCAGGCGAAGCGAAGACATTTGCTGCGAAAGAAAACGCAAAGATGAAAGTGGGGAATGCGGGCGGTCTCGACGTAAAGCTGAACGGTGTGCCGACTGGTCCGCTCGGTCCTCCGGCGCAGATTCGCAGCGTGGTTTTCACGCCGACCGGATTCGAGATTATCAAACCTGCCCCCAAACCCGACGCTACGAATCCCCCGTCAGCGACGCAAATCGAACGCTAGCCTGTGGTGCAGGCGTTTTCGCCTGTGTGTTTTTGTGACGTCTTTGTGGGGGTATGCACGGGCGAAACCGCCTGCGCCACTTTTGGGTTGCGGCGAGGTCCGCTGTCCTTTCTTCCACGCTAGTCACAGCCGGGGAGCGTGTAGTCCTTGAGCTGTTCCCGCAGCGCCCTTTTGTTAAATTTGCCAACGCTGGTCTTCGGAACTGCTTCGATGAACAGGACGTCGTCCGGCAGCCACCACTTCGCGACGCGCGGCTCCAGGAAATCGAGAATCTCGCGCTTCGAGACCTGCTCGCGGAATTCCGGCAACGTCGCGATGCAGGCAAGCGGACGCTCCTGCCACTTGGGATGGAACACTCCAATCACAGCCGCTTCCATGACCTTGGGGTGCGCCATGATGGCGTTTTCGAGGTCGACGCTGGAGATCCATTCCCCGCCGCTCTTTACGAGATCCTTGGTGCGATCCATGATCTGGATGTAGCCTTCGGGGTCGATCGTAGCGACGTCGCCGGTTCGGAACCAGCCGTCCATGAACGCCTGGTCCGATCGCGGGTCGTTGTAGTATCCGCTCGTGATCCAGGGGCCGCGCACCTGGAGCTCGCCCATGGTGACGCCGTCCCACACCACTTCCTTGCCGTGTTCGTCCACAATGCGGATGTCGACGCCGGCCACCGCCAAACCGTGCCGGGCCATCATGTCGTAGCGTTGCTTCTCGGGCATCGCGTCGAGATGCGACTTGAGCGACATCACGGTTGCAATCGGCGTGGTCTCCGTCATGCCCCACGCCAGCATAAATTTGATTCCGTATTTCTTGTCGTACAACTCGACGAACTGGCGGGGAAGAGCCGATCCCGCGGCTGCTATCGAACGCAGGCTCGAGATGTCGTGGGGGTGCGACTCCAGATAACTGTACAATCCCATCCAGAGCGTCGGGACGCCGGCGGTAAAGGTCGCCCGTTCGTTTTGAATCAGCCCGGCGATATCTTCGGGCTGCAGACGCCGGCCGCTGAACACAATTCGCGAGCCGGTCATAACCGCTCCAAACGGAATGCCCCAGCCGTTGGCATGAAACATGGGAACGAGCTGCAAAATGGTATCGCGTTCACTCAATGCGAAGCTGTCGGCCATGCAGAGGCCGTAGCTGTGCAGGAATAACGAGCGGTGGGTGTAAAGCACGCCTTTGGGATTGCCGGTTGTGCCCGAGGTGTAGCAGGTGGCCGCGGCCGCATTTTCATCCAGGTGCGGCCAGGCATACGGGGTTTCGGGCGACTCCGCGAGGAGTTCCTCGTAATCGCCTTTGCCATCCTCATTGATGACCACGAACTGTTTCACACATCCGATCTCGCCGCGGATCTGTTCCAGAACGGGCAGCAGCGAGGCGTCCACGAAGATCACCTGGTCGTCCGCATGGCGAATGATGTATGCGAGTTGATCGGGGGCCAGCCTCAGATTGAGGGTGTGGAGCACGGCTCCATAGCAAGTGATTCCGAAATACAGCTCCAGGTGGCGATAGCTGTTCCAGCACAACGTTCCGACGCGATCGCCGCGCGTCAAGCCCAGGCGTTCGAGGAGATGCGCCAACCGGTGAACGCGCCCATGAAAATCGGCATAAGCGTAACGGTGCATGGAGCCGTCGCCCATGCGGCTCGCAATTTCCTTTTTCGGATAGAGCCTGGCCGCGCGCTCCAGGATGTGCGTGAGCGTGAGCGGATAATTCATCATGAGGCCGTTCATAACGGTCCAGACTACCACTCAAGCGTGATCAGTGCACAATGACCTTTTGTGACGTGCTGGAAATCTGTATGTTCTGCTTCAGGGCCAAGCCCGCCAGCGGGACCACGGTGTAGGCGACTGTCACTCCAACGACCGCGCCCGGATTCGTATCCGGCATCGATAGAGATACGTTGAAGTTGCTGGGACTAAATCCCACGGCCAGGCCGAGGACATAATTCTGCACGTCTTGCTGCGTAATGGCAGCGTTCCCCTCAGCGACGTATTGTGAGCCTCTTACAGAAGCCCACCGCGCAGCTTCCCCTGAAGCGTAATTGCAGAAATTGTACGAGTAGACCGCGAGGCCGAATTCCATAACGCCGACGGTCAGCAAAAGAAACGTAGTCAGCGAGAGAGCAATCTCGATCATGGCCGCGCCGCGTTGGCGGGATCTTCGGCGACTGGAGATTTGATTCATAGAGCTCCCTACTGAACCCTCACGATAGAAGTCCGGGAGAGATTCATGGTTCCCCCGATTCCCGGCCACGAGATAAGCGTGCTGAAGGGGAGAGTGACATCGACCTCGAGATACATTTGTCCCGAGGATCCGCCGCCGCAATCCGTGGGGCAGGATAGATGCGATCCGCCGATGCTGCAGGTACAGAATTGGGATGCAACCGCAGTCATGTTGGGTGGGTTCATGGCATCGGTCAGGGCGGCATTCTGCATGCCTGTAAAGTCGCCATAGTGCGCGGGGCTTAATGCTCCGTACTGGGTTGCGGCGCATGCCGAATCGGCCACCATGTCGGCCGCGGCGAATAGCCGCGCGAAATCGACGACGCCGAAGAAAAGCAGGAACAGCAGACCCGACGAGAGCGCCAGTTCCACGAAGACGCTGCCCCTGCGGCTCTGTTGCGAGCGATCGTTTTTCACAATCAAGGTCTTTTCTCCCAACGTTACTCGACGAGGCCCCCACCGGTCGACGAGGGCGCAAACGGGTTCGGATCGGAAAGCGTTGCGTAATTATTCCCGATGGAGGATGTCCCGTTAATGTTCACGGTGTTCGCCACCAGCACCATGTATCCGCTCGTGGAGTTCGAGCCGCCGAAAGTCAGCGGGCTATTTCGAAAATACAGAGCTCCGTCGAATGTGCTGGAAGCGCCCCCGACGATCTTGTTGTTACGGCTGTCATAGATAGAACGGTCATCGAAGAACAACATCCCCACCTGCGACCCGGTTGTCGGCGCCTGGAGAATAACGGCGCCTTGTCCCGAAAAGGTGATCGGAGCGTGCGATGTGTTGAATGGACAACCCCAGGAATTCCCGGAAGTGCTGGCGGTGTTATAGAACGTCACGCCGACACCAGTGATATTGGCTGTGGAATTGACGGTCAGACCCCCTCCCGCCAAAACATATGTGCCGGGACTCAGCGTAATGGTGCCGCCGCCACTGAGAGGTCCAAAACTCAATCCGCCGCAATAGATTCCCGGCTGGACGGTGTTATTTGGAGGCGGATTGTTCTTGTCAAGAAACCGAACTCGTGCTCTGGATCGTCAGGCCCGATGCCGTTGGGGCGACGACCCGCGCGAGCGGATCACTGAATACGCCATTATGATTCGGGTTCTCCGGCGCGTTGGTGGTTGTGTCGATCAGGCTGGCTTGTCCGTTTAAAGACCAGTCGCCTTTTACGCCGACGTGCGCATGATTGCTGAGATAGTAAGTCACACTGCTGCCCATGGTGAAGGCCTGGTTATCGGAAGAGTCGACGATAGCGCTGCACGAGGTGTTCAGGTTGATGCTGGTGCCATTGATCGAGAATGCGCTTTTGGCGTTCTGGTCCAGCGCGAAAATGCATCCTCCGATGCTGCCTTCCGTAGTCGTCGTTCTGCCGACGGAACGAGCCGTGACGGGGGTTCCATTCTGTCCAAAGATCATCATGAAGAAGGACGGAACCGTTCGAGTGATGATGGCTTCTACGGCTGTCGGATCGCCCCTATACGTGCCATAAAGCGGCGGATTATTGATGCTCACGGTGGTGCGGTTCTGGCCGTCCGTGAATCCGTTAAGAGAAGCGTCGTTTTTCCCGGCGAAGACAACATTGCTGATGTTTCCCAATTCCAGCTCACGCAACGCGCCCATGGCCGAAGCGTCTGCGGCAGCGTGCGCCTGGCGTCTGGCGACCTGCATGTAGCCGACATCAACTGCAAGCCCTGCAAAGGCGACGATCCCGAAAATCATCAGCGCGTACATGATCGTCATGAACCCGCGTTGCTTCGCACGCGGAGTCTCGATAGGTCGACTCATTCGTCCTCCTTAATAACGCTTATGTCTGCCGATTGACACCTGTAACATCGGTACATATTTCTGTTATTTGAGCCGGGAATTTCACTTATCTCGGGCTAAGGCGCCGGCCCTATGCGGCTAGGCTCAGCAATACAAAACAGATAGCTGGTGGCTCAGTAGAGGCACTTAGGCGAAGATAGGGACAAGTTGTCCCGTTGTGGGCACAGGCGAAGCCATGCTGTCGCGATGCGGCAGCCCGGCGCCTGCTTTTGTTCCTTGTTCTCAATCAAACCGGCTTGGCACGCGATGTGCCCTTGCAAAGACATGACAGCTACTCAAAGCGTTCCTGCCACAAAGACTCTCGGATTTGTGCCGAATGTCCCGATTCGGTCGGGCATTGTCCGGCTCGCTTTGCAGTGGGGGGCCAAGGTGGTCGGCATAGATAACACCGACGCGTTGTTCGGCGTGATCGCGGCAGCATGCCTGGCACCCGCATTCTCGCTTCATAACAGTGCGGCCAACGCGGTAGTGCTTGGCGCAGCGGTAACCGCTTGCCTCCTTGCGACCTGGCGGTGTATTGTGATCGCCCATAAGCACCATCAGATGAGACCGCTCGCCATCGGCCTGATAGGCGTTGCTGTCGTCGCATTCGGGTTGCTCAGGTGGCATGTTGCAACGATGATGCGGCTCTAAAGGGCTACAGACGGCTGTTCTCAACGTCTGGTAGTTTGTATTTGTGAATGTTTGCATCATCGGAACGGGATATGTCGGACTGACCACCGGCGTGTGTCTGGCGTTCCTCGGCCACAAAGTCACCTGCATCGATGCCGATGCCGGTAAGATTGAGATGCTTTGTGGCGGTCATGTACCCATTTACGAGCCATTTTTGGAAGAGCTTTTGGCGCAGGCGCGCGAAAATCTCCGATTCTCGAGGTTATACCAGGACGGCGTGCCGGGAGCCGATGTCGTGTTTATTGCCGTTGGCACGCCGCCGTCACCAAACGGTTCTCCCGACTTACAATATCTGTGCGCCGCAGCCCAGGGGATCGGCCAGTATTTCGATAGTGCGTTTACGGTGGTGGTGAACAAATCCACCGTTCCGATCGGCAGCGGCAACTGGGTTGGTTCGCTGGTTCGCGACTCGTTTGAGAAGCACCGGGGCGGTAACCCGGACCACCGGTTCTCCATCGCGTCGAACCCGGAATTCCTGCGTGAAGGGACCGCGTTAGGCGACACACTTTATCCTGACCGCGTCGTCATTGGAAGCGATACCCCGCGGGCTCTCGAGACACTGTATAGCCTGTACCGTCCGATCCTCGACCAGACCTTTGCGGCGCCCACTTTTCTTCCACGTCCCGAGGACCTCGGCGCCGTGCCGCTGATTTCAACGGACCTCGCGTCAGCGGAATTAATCAAGTACGCAGCCAATGCGTTCCTCGCCTTGAAAATCAGCTACATCAATGAGATTGGCCAGCTTGCCGAGAAGGTGGGCGCCGATATAGGACAAGTGGCCAAAGGGATCGGGCTGGATGCCCGGATCGGCACGCGTTTCCTGCAAGCCGGAATTGGATGGGGCGGCTCGTGTTTCGGCAAGGATACAGCAGCATTGGTGTCGACGGCCGCCGAGTATGGGCTCACCATGCCGATCGTGGAATCCGCGAGGGAAATGAATCGCCGGCAGCGGGACCGGGTGGTGGACAAGCTTCTCAGCGAGCTAAAGATTCTGAAGGGGCGGACCATCGGTCTGCTCGGCCTGGCGTTCAAGCCCAACACCGATGATCTGCGCGACGCCCCGGCGGTGGATATCGCGCGAAAGTTGTCCGAGCGCGGATGTAAGGTGAAGGTCCACGACCCGGTGGCCATGCAACGCTTTCGCCGCGAGTATTCCGAACTGGGACTGGTATGCTGTGATACGCCGGAGGAGGTGGCCGACGGCTCGGACGCCCTGATCCTAGTTACGGAGTGGCCGCAGTATCGCGACCTGGCCTGGGAGCAGCTTTCCGGCAGGATGCGATCCGCGATCGTGCTCGACGGGCGGCACGCGCTCGACCGGGCCCTGCTTACCCGCTGCGGGTTTCGTTATCTCGGTCTTGCGGGGTAACGCCCGGTCCTGTTATCCTGTTAACTGCATACCACTGTAAGGATTCCAGTTAAGATCAAATGGCAAACACTGTTTCCGCAATTAAGCGGATGCGAACCGCGAAGTACCGGACGGAGATCAATCGCCAGCGGAAATCGCGTTTACGGCATCAGATCCGCGCCATGCGCCGCTCGCTCGACCTGAAAGACGCGAAAGCCGCGCAGGAAATTCTTCCCGAGACCTTCTCGCTCATCGACCGCGCCGCTCGCTGGGGCATCATCAAGAAGAACACGGCGGCGAGATACAAGAGCAGAATCACCGTGCGCGTGAAGGCCCTCGCAGGGGCCCCGGCCTAAGAACCGTCAGCACAACCTCTTCGTAATCGGCGTTCATCTACGGCAATTTCATGTCGCGGACGTACGGGCCTTTTTCCAGCTTTTGTGAGGATCCCGGTGGTTCTCGGCGAATTCGCAAGGGTTGCACCGATAAGATGAGAGGCGTTGATCTGGTCCGAAATCTTCCGGCAGATTCACGCCGCTAAAGAGAGATCGCAGACACGGTCCCGCGAACACCTCTTCCCGTTCTGAAACCCATTTCGGAACGCACTCGGCAATTTCCAGTCTCGTCACACTGACAAAATTCCGCCATCTCTTTTCCATCTGATTGATTTCTGAACTCACGGAGCAATTGGCCTCTGTAATGCCTCATTCTCAGCGGCATGGATCCCATCACGGGCCGTCTCGAGCATTACATGGACCTTCTGGCGGCTCGCCAGAAACTCGTGGTCTCGAACATCGCGAATGCGGATACCCCGGGCTATAAGACCCGAGATATCGATTTCCAGTTCGAATTCATGAGCCTCGTTCAGGGCGATGCTCCCAACGTGCAGGAAGTACCGGGTCTGCCCATCAAGAACGATGGCAATAACGTGACCATCGACCGCGAGGCCCGGCTCCTGTCCGAAAACGCGATTCGCTTCAACCTGGCGTCCGTTTTGATGAAAGGTCAACTGAAGCTGCTCCAGTCCGCGATTGATGAAGGTAAGAGCGCATGAGCCTCTTCTCGTTGTTGTCGGTGAGCGCGTCCGGCCTGTCGGCGCAACGGACGCGAGCGGAATTGCTGGTCCAGAACATGGCCAATTCCGAAACGACACGCACGCCCGATGGGGGGCCATACCGCCGCAAGGATGCGATCTTCAGCAGCGCGCCGCAAAGTTCGCCATTTTCGGCTGTCTTTCAAACCGAGGTGAACTCCGGGCAGATGGGCGTGGAGGTGTCCGAGATCGTCGAGGACTCTCGTCCGCCGGAGCGCCGCTACATGCCCGGCCATCCCGACGCCGATAAGGACGGCTACGTCGCATTCCCAAATATGAACCCCGCCGAGGATATGGTCGACCTGATGAGCGCGTCTCGCGGGTACCAGGCCAACGTCGCCGCGATGACCGCGGTCAAGGACATGATCAGCCGCTCCATCGATCTCATGAAGTGAGGCACGTATGACCCCTATCAGCCCGATCAATCCCGCTGTCATCCAGCCGGTGAAGCTGCCCGATGCTGCTTCCTCCTCCGGCCGCAGCGGGGGATTCTCGTCCATGTTTGCGGATGCCCTGCAAGGTGTGAATCAATTGCAGAACGCAGCTTCGGCGAGCATCGATTCGTTCCTGTCCGGGGAAAACGAAGAGGTCCACAAGGTGGCGCTGGCCACCCAGCGCAGCGAGATCGCATTCGACCTCTTCCTGCAGGTTCGCAACAAGATGGTGTCGGCCTACCAGGAAGTGATGCGCATGCAGATGTAGAGCCGGCGCCGGATAGAGTATGGATCAACTAAAGCAGTTCATTGCGGGGTTGACCGTCAAGCAGCGAATCTCCTACGTTCTGGTGACCGCCGCGGTTATTGCTGCTCTTGTGGGGCTAACGCGCTGGAACCGCGAACGCGATTTCAAGCCCATCTATACCGGGCTGTCTTCGGAAGACGCTGGAGCGGTTCTGGCAAAGATTCGCGAGAGCGGCACGGACTATCGTCTGACGGAGGGCGGCTCCTCGGTTCTCGTCCCGGCGAATCGGGTCGCGGAATTGCGCCTGCAGTTGGCTGCCGCCGGAGTGCCGAAATCAGGACGTATCGGGTATGAGCTGTTCGACAAGACCAACTTCGGCGTGAGCGATTTTGCGGAGCAGATCAACTACCATCGCGCGCTTGAGGGTGAACTGGAGCGTTCCGTGATGGCCCTGGCCGAAGTGGAGCAGGCGCGAGTTCACATCACGTTTCCGAAAGATTCCATTTACACGGAGTCCCGTCAGCCGGCTAAAGCGAGCGTGCTGGTGAAATTACGGCCCGGCTCCCTGTTGAGTGCACAAAATGTCAATGCGATTTGCCAGTTGACCGCGAGCGCCGTCGAAGGACTGCTGCCCGATGCAGTGTCAGTGGTCGACATGCGTGGCAATCTCCTGAATCGCCCGCATAAGCCGCTTTCACCCGACGATCCTCAGCCCTCGGACGCAGCGCTCGACTATCGTCAACAGATTGAGCGCGACCTTCTGACCAAGATCAACACCACGCTCGAGCCGCTGCTGGGGGCCGACAAGTTTCGCGCCGGTGTCTCCGTCGAGTGTGATTTCTCGAGCAGCGAGCAAAGCGAAGAGACGTTCGATCCCAACAAGTCGGTGATGACCACGTCACAGAGGACCGAGGACATTTCCACGGGTAATCAGACCGCGGGGGTTCCCGGGACAGCTTCGAATCTGCCGCATCCTCCCGCGAGGCCAGGCGCCGGCTCCGGCGGCGTCACGCGCCGAACGGAGAACATCGCATATCAGGCGAGCCGCATGGTCCGGCGGGTCAAGCTTCCCCAGGGCAACGTCAAAAAGATGTCCGTATCGGTGCTTCTCGATCACGCCGTACGGTGGGAAGGCTCCGGCCCGAAAGCCAAGCGGATCGTCGAACCTCCTTCTCCGGAACGAATTAAGGCGATACATGATCTGGTCGCGGGCATCGTCGGCTTTTCGACCGATCGAGGGGACCAACTGGTGGTGGAGGCACTGCCCTTTGAATCCACGGTCTCGCCCGAGCAACTTCCGGCGACGCCTGCCCCGCCGAAGCGCGATGCGATCGGTGAGCTTCTCGCGAACCGCATGGTGCTGACTGTCGGCGGTGGCGTCGTCGCCGCGATCATCCTCGGATTAGTCCTCCTCGTCATCATGAGGGGCAAGAAAAATCCTCGAACCGAAATACAGGGGCAGATCGAGGCCGGAAAGCCACAACCCGCGGTAGACAGTTCGGAAACAATCCGGCAGCAAATGGAGGCGCAAATCGCCGAACAGGCCGCGCTGAAGAAGCAGCAGGAAACGGAGGCCCTGCATGCCCTCAAGATGCCCCACGTGAGTACAAAAAAGGCGGAGGTTCTGACCAAGCACATTGCCGAAGAAGCAAAAAAAGATGCCACGACGATGGTGCAAGTTCTGCGGAATTGGATCAATGAAACCGACCGTTAAGGCAATTCCCGGCAGACCGTCATGATCCAGAATGTCGAATCGGATCCGCCGGTTCCCGGAATACGAAAAGCAGCCATTCTGCTCATTACGCTCGGCGAAACCACTAGCGCCGAGATCCTGAAGCAGATGGATGAAGAAGAGGTGCACGCGATCAGCCGTGAGGTGGCGCGCATCAGTTCCATTACGACGGAGCAGGCGGAGGCGCTCCTCGAAGAATTCTATGGGATGGCGGTCGCCCACACCTATGTTCTGAAAGGCGGAATCGACTACGCCCGTAAGATCATGATCAATGCCTTCGGGCCCGAGGCTGCTAAAAAGATGCTGGATCGTCTCATTAAGACGCTCGGCTCCGAGATGGCCAGCTTCGACGCTCTGCAGAAGGCCGATCCCCAACAGGTCGCGAAATTCATCCACAACGAGCATCCCCAGACCATCGCCCTGGTGCTCTCGCACCTGAACCCCTCGCAGGCGGCGGGTCTGCTGATTTCATTGCCGCCGGAGATGCGCTCCGACGTGGCGCTTCGCATGGCCAATCTCGATCAGATCTCGCCGGAGATCATTTCCAAGATCGCCGTTATCATCGGGCAGAAACTGAAAGCCCTGGGGGAATTCAGCCGCGAAGCTTATGGCGGCGTCCGGGCCGTCTCGGAAATGTTCAACCGGCTGGATTCGGCAACCAGTAAAGAGGTGCTGGAGACCATGGAGCAGACGCATCCTGGCCTGGTTGAGACCATCCGTCACCTCATGTTTGTGTTCGAAGACCTGCTGCTGCTGGGACCCGATGCCGTGAAGGAGGTATTAGCCAAGGTCGAGCGTAAAGTGTTGACGGTCGCTTTGAAGGGCACCAGCGATCAGCTCAAGAGCCATTTCCTGAAAGAGATGTCGCAGCGCGGCGCGGAAATGCTGCGCGAGGACATGGAAGCTCTCGGCCCCGTCAAGATCAAGGACGTTGAGGCCGCGCAGCAGCAGATTATCTCTGTCGTGCGGCACCTGGAAGCCGAGGGAACCATCAGTCTGAAGGGAACCGTCGGCGAGCAGTATGTCGTCTAGGAGGACGCGATGGCATCGATGTTAGCCAAACTACATCGCGGCGGCCTGGCGGCGGACGAGGGTCCCCAGGCCTGGATTCCACCGTCGAAGGGCGTGCCAGCCAACCAGACCTACGCCCGACCGCAGACAGCGCAAAGCGACGCGAGTTCCCCCGACGTCGAGAAACAGATTCAGGACCGCATTGCCGCGGCGCAGCGTGCTACGTACCAGGAAGGCGAGGCTGCCGGGCGGCAGGCGGCGGTGGTCCAGCTGCAACCGATCATGGAGCGCATGGCGCGCACAATCGACGAAGTGGCCGGTTTCCGCGGAAGGCTAAGACATGAGGCCGAAGCTGATGTTGTGAGCCTGGCGATGGCCATTTCGCGCCGGATTCTGAACCGCGAGCTGGCGACGGACCCCGAGGCACTGCTTGGCCTGGTCCGATCCGCGCTCGACAAGCTGGACGGCCGCGAGGTACACCGTGTTCGAGCGCAGGCGCAGGACGCCGCGGTGCTGCGGCAGTTCTTCGAGAGACTCGGCAGTCCGCACAAGATCGAGGTGTATGCCGATCCATCGCTGCCGCCGGGCTCCGCCATATTTGAGACCACGAACGGCTCGCTGGACGCGTCGGTGGAAGCCCAGCTCAAAGAGATCGAGCGCGGCTTCACGGATGTAATCAGGAGGTCGTCATGAACCTGCAGCCTTATTTCGACAAGCTGGGGCGCCTCGAGCCACAGCGCTGGATGGGTTCCGTCACGCAAATGATTGGTCTGATCGTGGAATCGAACGGTCCCGCCGCCGCGATCGGCGACTTTTGTGAAATCGCGACCGCCGGCGGACGCCGCGTGCGCACCCAGGTAATCGGTTTTCGTGAAGGCCGGGTTCTTTCCATGCCGTTGGAGGAAACTGACGGGCTGCAACTCGGCGATGTGATTACGGCAAGAAAGGATGAGACCCTCATTGAGGTCGGGTCCGAGCTGCTGGGCCGTGTTTTAGACGGATTTGGCAAACCGATGGACGAACGCGGTCCGGTGAATGCCAAGAACGTTTACCCTCTGTACTGCGCCCCACCCGGGGCACTCGAGCGCGAGCCGATCGGCGAAACTTTGGTCACAGGCATCCGCGCCATCGATAGCCTGCTGACCTGCGGCAAAGGACAACGCATCGGCATTTTCGGCGGCAGCGGCGTGGGGAAAAGCACGCTGCTGGGGGCCATGTCGCGGCACAATTCCGCGGACGTGAGCGTCATTGCGCTGGTTGGGGAACGTAACCGCGAGGTGCGCGATTTTCTGGAGCATGAGCTGGGGCCGGAAGGCATGAAACGCTCCGTAACGATCGTATCCACATCGGATCGGCCGGCCCCGCTTCGGATTCGAGCCGCCTTTGTTGCGCTTGCGGTGTCCGAGTATTTCCGGGATCAGGGCGCCGACGTTCTGCTGGTGATGGATTCAGTGACGCGGCTCGCCATGGCGCAACGCGAAATCGGCCTGGCGGCGGGTGAGCCACCCAGCCAGAAGGGCTACACTCCGTCGGTGTTCAATATGCTTCCCAGAATCTTCGAACGCGCCGGCCGGTTCAAGCGCGGCTCGATCACGGGGTTCTTCACCGTCCTGGTGGAAGGCGACGACTTTAACGAACCAATCTGCGATGCGGTACGTTCGATCCTGGACGGGCATATTGTCCTCTCCCGTCAACTCGCGTCCGAAGGACACTATCCGGCGATCGACGTTCTGCAATCGGTCAGCCGGCTGTCCTCGCGTCTCGCCGCGGCGGAGCATAAGACGGCCGCGCAGAAAATAAGGGAAGCCCTCGCCACCTACCAGCGCGCCGAAGACCTCATCAATCTGGGCGCTTACGCCTCCGGGTCGAATGCGCGTCTGGACGCAGCGATCCGGGTTCGTCCGCAACTGCTGGACTTCCTCAAACAGGACGCCGAGTTAAGCTCGCCATTTCCGAAAACCGTGTCGGATCTCCGTGAGCTGGCGCGTCTCTCGCAATGAAACGTTTTCAATTTCCGCTCGATCGTGTCTGCAAGTGGCGACACGACCAGGTTGAACTCGAGGAACTGAAGCTTCAGCAGCTCTACGCTCGATTGCGGGTGGCCGAAGACGCGTTTCAAGGGCTGTTGCAGGATCAGGAAGCAAACGAAAAGGCGGTCTTGTCCAAGGGAGCAGTCTATGCCGAGGACCTCGCCAGCCTCGACTCCTTCCGGTACTACGTTCAGCACCAGAAGGTCGAAATGGACGCCTTCCGCAAGCAGATGCAGATGCATATTGCAAAGCAGCAGGAGGTTTTACTGGAAGCCCACCGCCGTTTTCGGCTCCTCGACGGGTTGCGCGACAAAGCGCTTGTGACGTGGACGGCCGCGCGCGATAAGGAAACCGAAGAACTCGCCGCTGAACTCTTCCTGGCCAAGCGCAATCGGGAGATGGAGCCTTAAATGATCGGAAGCGCGCTGGCTTCCCGAAGCCCGCCGGCCGTCACGGAGCCGATCCTCACGTCCAGCAACTGGTTTGGTGGCCGCTGCGGGCAGAGCTGAACCTTCAGGAAATTGTCGCTCAAAGCGCCTTCGTCGAGGGTCACGACAGAGAGAGTGCGGCTGACCATTTGCCGCCGGAATTCGAGATTCTTCGCTGCCCCCAACTCACGCAGTACACGATTCCGCTCCTTGCGAACTGGAATCGGCACCTGCCCGGGACTCTCGGCCGCGGGCGTACCCGGGCGTTCCGAATACGTGAAGACGTGCAGGTATGTAAACGGCAGGCTCTCGATAAATTGGCGGCTCTCCTCGAACTCTTCTTCGGACTCGCCGGGGAAACCCACCATGACGTCCGCTCCGATGGCGGCATCCGGCATCGAGGCCCGGGCCTTGCGCACACGTTCCTCGTAGTGCTTCGGCCGGTATTTCCGATGCATACGCCGCAGCACACGATCGCTACCCGATTGCAAGGGAGCATGTACGTGCCTGGCAACGCGGGCCGACTCCGCCATGAGCGCCAGCAGCTCGTCGCTGAAATCCATCGGCTCGACCGAGCTGAGCCGTAACCGCTCGACGCCGGTCTCGGCCAGCAGCTTACGGACGAGATCCGCCAATCGCATCGTGCTGCCCGGTTCGCGGCCCCAGCGTCCGAGGTTGATGCCGCTCAGTACAACTTCCCGATATCGTGCGGCGAGCGACCGCACTTGCTCCAGCACCTGCTCCGGAGGCGCGCTGCGGCTACGGCCCCGCACGAACGGAATAATGCAGAACGAGCAGCGATTGTTGCACCCGTCCTGGATTTTCAGATTGGGACGCGTACGATCGCCCGCCGCATCTTCAACCGGGGCCGACAGGAAATCGTGCTGGGCGAAGATGTCTCCGACGTGTATTTCGCCGTGGTATGGGGTCGCAGACCCGATGATGTCGGCGATCTGCGTTTTGTGGGAATTACCAACAACCCAGGTGACGCCGGGCATCGCCGCCAGATCGCCGGGAGCGCGCTGGGCATAGCAACCGGTTACCAGAATCCGCGCCTCTGGGTTTTCACGCTGCACGCGACGAATTGTGTGGCGCACGTCCTCATCGGCCGCCGCGGTCACGGTGCATGTGTTCAACACGACCAACTCCGCGTCAGCCGCCCGGGATACCGAACTCATGCCCTGGTTCGCAAGACCAGCCTCAATTGCCGCACCGTCCGCCTGTGACGCCCGACACCCGAAGTTTTGAACGTGAAACCGCCGCACTATGACCAGTTTACCGTTGTGGTCCAGTACATTTGCCTGCTTCACCATTCCACGGCTTGCTGCGCGTGGAGTTTTAGACCGCGCACCGGTTCTTTACCGTTCACAGTCGGGTTTCAAACCCGCCGCAGGTTGCAAACCTGCCTTACATCCGTCACTTCCGGGAAAGCTGCGCTACCGACGAAGGTGCCTCTGCTATGGCGTCACAGTCACCTGTTTGCCTGAATAACGAACCACCTTGTCGGCTTGTCCCGTAGGCGCCACATCCACTCCATGCCCAGCGCCCACAAACACCACCTGAAATGTCCGGCTATCGAGCATTCCCGGAAAGCTTCCCTTGCGATCGCCGATGGTGAGCCGCCCCGCCGCATCGTCCCAGTGAATCGGAATTGTCGCGTAGACACCCTTCTCGTAATCGTAGGTGTCGTTTTCGTCTTCGTACAAGGTAAAGTCGCCGTTCGCTCCGCGATACACGCGCAGCTCGATCGGATCGGCCGGTTTCTCGTCCGAGTATTCGACATCCGGACCCATCGGAACTATCGACCCCGCCCGAATGAATAACGGCATGCGATCGAGCGGAGCCGCGGCATCGACCCAGCGGCCGCCCTTCTGTTCCGCGCCGCTCCAAAAGTCGTACCACTGGGCGCCGGGAAGATAAAGGTGGCGCTCCGTGGCCCCTTGCTCAGTCACCGGATTCACCAGGAACGCCGGGCCATACATAAACTGATCGCCAATCCCCTGCGCCCGAACGTCGTTCCGGTAATCCATGACCAGCGGCCGCATCGGAGTATAGCTGTCGTTCGTCGTCTTCCAGGCCAGCGAATAGATGTAGGGCAGCAGCCGATAGCGCAGGCGATCGAATTTCGCGAGAATCTTACCTGCTTCCGGTCCGTACGACCACAGCTCGTTCTCATCGGGATTCCGCGTCCCATGCACCCTGAAAATCGGGCAGAACGCGCCGTACTGGAACCACCGCACAAACAGTTCGCGAAACACCGGATCATTGAGATTGCCACCTGAAATGAATCCGCCGATATCGGTGGTCCAGTATGGCAATCCCGAAACCGCGAAATTCAATCCGGCTGGGATCTGACGTTTGAAGGACTCGAAGTCCGACAAGATGTCACCCGACCATGCCGTTACCCCATACCGCTGGCTACCCGCAAACGCCGACCTCGAGAGGATAAACACGCGCTTACGGTCCGTTTCCTTCCGCTGGCCCTCCGCAACTACCGAGTTGGCCATCATCGGGTACAGGTTGGCGTACCGCGCCCCGCTGCCAATCGAAATACGATTGTTCAACAGCAGGTTCTCTTCCATGCCCTCGGTCTCGGGCTCGGTGGTGTCCTCCCACCAGGCATCCACGCCGATCTTGAACAGGGCGTTGTCGAGCAGGTTCCAATAGTAGGCGCGCGCCGCTGGGTTCGTGGTGTCATACACCGCGTTTCCGAGAGGATGGAACGACAGCGCCTTGGTGCGGTCGATCAGAAATCCGCGCTTGTCCATCTCGTTATAGGTCGAAGTTCCCGGATAAAAGAACGGCCAAACCGAAACCATCAGGTGGAAATGATTGCGGTGCAGATCATCCACCATTCCCTTGGGATCGGGATACTTGCTATTGAATTTGAATTCCCCGGTCCGCGTCCACCAGAACCAGTCCTGCACAATGTTGTCCACCGGCAGATGCAGCTCCCGATATTTGTGAGCTACGCCGAGCAGTTCCGCCTGCGACTGATACTTGTTCTTGCACTGCCAGAAACCATAAGCCCATTTGCCCAGCATGGGCACGCCGCCCGTTAATTCGCGGTAGGCAGCGACGATCTGGTCGAACTCCGGCCCGTAGATAAAGTAATAGTCGACCGTATCGGCCACTTCGGAGCTGATGTAGAGCGACTGAACGAACGCGTTGTTGAACCGGCTGCGGGAGGGATTATTCCAGAACAAACCGTAGCCATTGGTAGACAGCACCATCGGCACCGCGATTTCCGTATTTGCCTGCCAGAGGTCCACTGCCTCGCCGCGATAATTCCACACGCCAGCCTGGTGCTGGCCGAGCCCGTAAAATCCCTCGTGCGACCCATAAATACTGAAGTTGACTTCCGCGTGATACGTTTTCTCGCCGTTCACTTCCGCGGGAGTCATCATCTTGGGACCTTCATTCAGCATTTTCTTCCCGGAAGGGTCGATGTAGGAAGTGGTTCCGTCCTTGCGGTCCACCGCGACCTTCAGCCGGGCGGTGCTAAGCGTCCAACCGTCACTCGTGTTTTGCAGCGACCATTTCACGGCCGGCCAACTGGTCTTCGTTACGACATAATTCGTCCGGGTTGGAAATGAACCGGTCGGAGAATATATGACGTGAATAATGGAATCGGTGCACACCTCGAGCCTGAGGACACCGGTTTTCATCTTGAGCAGCAAACCCTCGGGCTGCTGCTGGACATCCATAACAGGATTGAGAGGGACCCACTGGGCGTGCAGGCTGGTCAACGCCGCCGCAAGCAATAATGCTTTAGCTGTAATAGTTCTTATCCCAGGCATGACGTTTCAATTTCTCGAGGAGTTCACCATCGAGCTCCGGCTTGTCCAGGGCGGCCGCATTCGCATCCACATTCCTGACGCGTCGCATTCCTGGAATCACGGTGCTCACGGCCGGATGGGACATACAAAAACGCAGCGCGATTTCGGCCAGTGTTGCGTCAATGCCCTGCAGTTCCTTCTTCAGCGCATTGACGTGTTCCACGACTTCCTGCTTCCGATTTCCCCGGAAATAAAACGACCGAAACTCGTCCGATTCGAACTTTGAGTTCTCATCGATGGCGCCGGTGAGGCTGCCCTCGTCGAATGGCACGCGGGCAATCACGCCGATATTCCGTTCCCGCGTAAGCGGGAACAGCCGCGCTTCCGGAGAGCGGTCCCAAATGTTGTAGATCACCTGTACCGTATCGATCAGTCCCGTCTCAATTAACTCCAGCGCTGAATCCGGCTGGTGATCGTTAATCGACACGCCCACAAACCGGGCCTTCCCCGACTTCTTCAACTCCTCCAGAGCCCGCCGCCATTCATCCCGTCCGATCCACTCCGGATTCCAGACGTGGAGTTGCTGAAGGTCGACCGTCTCCAGTCCCAGGTTCCTGAGGCTCTTCTCGGTACAACGAAGAATGTAGTCATACGGGAAGACTTCGTCGATCGGCACGCCGGGACGCGCGGGCCACAACAGGTTCTTCGGGGGCACCTTGGTCGCGATGTAGATCCGCTCCGTGGTCTCTTTCAGGAAATTTCCGATCAGCCGCTCACTATGTCCTTCCCCATAGGCGAGAGCGGTATCGATGAAATTAACGCCTAATTCCACCGCCCGGCGCAGCGCGCTGGCGGACTCATCGTCGGTGGCGCCCTGCCACTGTTTTCCGCCGATACCCCAAGCACCGTAGCCCAGCTCGCTGACTTCGAAGCCGGTTCTACCCAGTTTTCGATAGCGCATGCTTATATTGTCTTCGATGACGGCAGTCCGAGTGCGCGGATGACCCGTTTATAGCGCGGATCGCCGCGCAGACGGTCGCATGCAGGCTCCCATTGCACGGAGACGAGATCGGTCTCGCGGCCGGCGAGTGCTTTCTCCAACTCGTCCAATGCTGCCTTGTCTTCACCCACCGAGGCTAGCAGGCACGCAAGATTCTTATGGGACTTATTCATGCGCCCGGCGCGAAGCAGGTTCTCCAATTGCGTTCGAGCACCCATCATGTCCTTGGTCGCTCGAATGGTGATTTCAACTACATCGAGCTCCGCGGGGTCACCGCCACTTTGCCGCCATTCGCGAAGCGCCGTGAGCGCCTCGCCGGGTTTGTCGTCCAAGGCGAGAGACGCAATACGAAACTCGAAAGCGCGGCCAGGGATTCTTCTTTGCGCTTCCCGAGCGGCTGCCACCGCGGCGCGACGATCGCGCTTATAGTAGTTGATCTCGAAAATTGCGTCGGCGGCAAAGGGGGAGAACGGATCGATCACCTCTTCGTCCTCAAGCGTGCGCAGGGCATCATCGAAGCGTCCGAAGGCGCACAGCAGGAGCGCCGACCGGAACAACGCGATGGAGAGATTCGGATTCAGCCGACGCGCCTCGTTCAGCTCCCGCTCCGCTCCCTTCCAGTTCCATTGACAATAGAAGGCAAATCCCAGCGAAGCATGCGCTTCGGCGAGTTCCGGCGAAAGGGCCACAGCGCGGCGGGCAGCCACCTCCGCTTTCTGAAAGAATTCGAGCGGGTTTGCCATGTCATTCGAGCCCAGGACGTTATAGGAATCGGCCAGGCCCACGTAATTCCAGACGTAGTCCGGTTCGAGTTCGGCTCCTTCCTGGAACAATTCGACGGACTTGAGCAGGTTGGGTTGTTCGCGCGTCCCCCACAGGCGTCGTCCCTCCACGAAGAGCGATTGAGCTCTCGGCACACGCGCTTCGGTGTGCGCCAGGGGCACGGACGGCCGGGAGCCGATCGAAGATGCAACGCCGGTCGCGATCTGCCCTGAAAGATCGGACGCCCGCAGGTCGTATTCACGCACGATCAAGGCATGATCGCCCGGCTCCTTGAGTACCCGAACTCGAACCTGGCTGTCGGGACGTTCGATGCTGCCGGTGACGATGTAGCGGGCATGCAGCGCGGCGGCGCGGGCCATTGGATCGCCGGACGCTGTTCGTTGTACCGAAGATTGCGAAATGACGCGCAAACCCGGTGCGCGTGAAAGCGAATCGGTAATCTGGCCCGTGAGATCGGCAGCGAAACTGGAGGACCGCTCGTCGGATTGGAATGGAAGAACGGCCACGACCTCGCTGGCGGCGGCGCTCCGAAGGTTGAGCCATCGACCAGCCAGGAACGCTCCGGCGAGCAGCATAGCCACAGCAGCAGCAACACGCCAATGGCGGCGTCGAGGCGGCGCTGGTGCTGGCTGCTCCGCGGCGGGACCAATGCGTTCAAAACGGAGTGAATAACCGCCCTTCGGGATTTCGATTCGGATCGGCTCCGCGGCGCCTTCCCGTGCGTAAAACTCATGGAGCTTCAGGCGGAGACGGCGGACCTCGGTGCGGACGACAGAATCCGACTTGGGGTCATAGTCCGGCGCCCGCTCGAAAACCCGGACTCCAATCAGCGTTTCCTTGAGGGGCTCTTCGGCCAACGTCGAGTCCGCGAGGAACCGCAAAAGCCTCTGCAGCCGGGTGGCATTCTCCAGATTCGGCGATGCGCAGACACGCCCGATCGCAGCCCGTATGTCGTTGGAATTAAACGATGATGACAAGGGTGCACCACCCCAAGACACCTATTTTACATTGAACCGTTGCGTCGCCAATCGTACACTGGCTGGGTACTGGAGGAAGAAGTGAGATTCTGGTTCCCCGCCATCGCAATGCTGCTTACCATGCCGCTGAACGCTGCGGCCACTTGCCAGCAAACCGGCGGGCTGCTTTTATCAGGACCTTTGCACTTCCTGCTTCCTTTCTGGTTCCAGGGTGTCACGATTAACGTCTTTACAGGGGACCAATTGGTCGCGCAACTCGTGGAAGACGCGGGCGGTTGGACTCTGTATCGAAACGGCAGGGAGGTTCGGTCAGGCTCCGACAGTTCCGAAGCGAACGAAATCGCCGCTTTATGTCCCGACGGCATTTCGGCTTTTGGCGCTTCCGCGCCGCAGTCATCCAGGGCGCTTCCGGATGTCGCCGCAAACATACCGCCGTCCGGGCAGGCGGCCGGCAGCTTTGCTTACGGCGATTTCAACGGTGACGGAGTGCCTGATGCCGCGGCCTTAACATTCAACGGCGTCTCCATCACGCTCTACAAGGCCGACGGATCCGTTCTATCCAGCACCTCCTACAACGTCGGCGCCACCGAATACATCGTCACCACCGATTTCAACGGCGATGGGAAACTTGACTTGGCCATCACTCTCGATCCTGACCAGTCCGGTCAAGGCTCCGTAGCCGTCCTGCTGGGCAATGGAAACGGGACCTTCGGCGCCGCAACCAAGTTTCCGGCCGGCCCGCAACCTACAATCCTCGCTCTCGGAGACTTTAACGGGGACTCGAAACCCGACTTGGCCGTCGTCAATAATCCTGCAACCGTGGCGATTCTGACAGGCAAAGGCGACGGCACATTCAACGCTCCCGTGAGCTTTTCCGTCGGCCGAAGTCTGTACTCAATCGTCGCCGCGGATTGGAACGGCGACGGCAAACTCGATTTGGCGGTCCTCGACACGCAACAACTCTCGGGTGACAAGGTTTGGATCCTCCCCGGCAACGGAAACGGCACCTTCGGCACACCCGTGGGCACTGCCGTCAACTCCATCGCCGGCTCCCTATCCTACGCCGATTTGAATCGTGACGGGAAACTCGATCTTCTTATTCCCGATCCCTCCAGCAACTCGTTCGCGGTGCTCATTGGTAACGGCGACGGTACATTCCAGCCGCCGCGCTTTTACGTGGGAACCGCGCAGGAAAAACCAGCCTCGCTCGGAGTGGTTCCTCTACAGGACGGCAATACCAGCCTATTCCTGCCGGATGTCATCAATGGGGACATCCTGGTGGCGTTTTCGGCCGCCGATGGAACCATTCCCTGGATTCCGGTGCAGTTTCTCGGAACCATGCCGGTGGGAGTTGCGGCGGCTAACATGAGCGGGGCAGGGCGAAACGATGTAGTCGTCGCGGATGGGGGCTCTCCGCACCTTTATGTCATGCAGAACCTGGGCCAGGGACAGTTCACCGCTCCTGTTAGCTACACGCTGCGTTCTTCTGCCACCGCACTCTCGGTGGCGGATCTGAATGGGGACAGCAAACCGGATGCCGTCGTCGCCGAATCGGGTGGAATCGAGGTGCGGCTGAATCAGGGAAATGGAACATTGGGGGCCGGCGCATTCTTTGCTTCCGGCGGCGCCTTGAGTTCGTTGGCCGTGGGCGATTTCAACCGCGATGGCAAGCTGGATGTTGCGGCTGTGAACACGTCGTCCGGCGGGCTCTCGATGTTCCTGGGGAACGGGAATGGGACATTTCAGCCTCCCACCAGCATCGCTCTGCCGGCGGTCGGGGGGCCCTTGACCGTGGCTGTGGCAGACCTCAACGGTGATGCAAAGCTCGATCTGATCGTCACCCTGAGCAAGCAGGACTCAGTCACGCCCGGCGCCATTGCCATCCTGTTGGGACGGGGCGACGGCTCTTTTTCCACGCCCGCGAATATAACGCTCCCCGGGACGCTGTTCGGTTCGGCGCCAATCGCTACGACCGACCTGAATCGCGATGGATTTATCGATCTGGTCACGGCGGTTCGGACCAATAGCGGAAAACGTATTGCTGTGCTGCTGGGAAATGGCGACGGGAGTTTCCAGCCGGCCAGCCTCGTCACGACACGCGCCGGAGCGGCCATCGCCGCCGCGGATCTTAACGGAGATGGAATCCCAGACCTGGTTCTCGGCGACTGCTGCGGATTGAACGAAGCGACTTACCTGGCGGGTATCGGCGATGGCACGTTTCAGCCGGAGAGCCCACTGTTGGCAGGCCCCTCGCCCTCTGGAATCGCGGTCGCCGATCTCGATGAAGACGGCAAACCCGATCTCGCCGTAGTGGGTCAGCAGAACTCGGCGAATTGCTGCATACAGCAGGGCACGCTCGTGTTCGTGGGCAACAACTTCCCCGCAATTCCACAAACGCTCAGCGTCACGATTCAGACCAATCCGGCAGGCCTGCAGTTCAGCATCGATGGGGGGACGCCGCAAACCGCGCCGCAGACTCTAAACCTCAGTGCGGGCACGCACACGATTGCTGTGGCGACGACGCAGCCAGGCGGCGCCGGTACACAGTATGTATTCACCTCCTGGACCGACGGCGGCGCCGCGTCGCATTCGATTACGGTCGGTGCGACGACGTCAACGTTCACAGCGAATTTTAAGACGCAGTACCAGCTCACCACGGCGGCATCGCCGGCAAATGGCGGATCGGTTTCACCCGCAACCGGGTTTTTCGACGCCGCGTCTACCGTGCCGGTCAGTGCGACGGCGAACAGCGGGTTCCAGTTTACGGGGTGGACGGGCCCGGTAGCCAGTTCGACGAGCGCCTCAACTACGGTCGTGATGTCCGCGCCGGCCAGCGTGACAGCGAATTTTTCAGCGCTATCCGGGATCACGATCCAAACCAACCCGCCGGGACTGCAATTCACACTCGATGGCGGGTCGGCGCTAACTGCTCCGCAGACATTGACGCTATCGAACGGATCACATACCATCGCCGTGTCGCCCACCCAGCAGGGTGCGGCGGGAACGCAGTACGCCTTCCTGTCCTGGACCGACGGCGGCGGGGCATCACGTACGATCACCGTGAGCGGCGCCGCTGCGACCTACACGGCGAACTTCAAGACACAGTATCAACTCACCACTGCGGCATCGCCCGCGAATGGAGGCACGGTTACTCCGGCTACCGGCTTCTTCGACGCCAATACATCCGTTCCCGTTACCGCGGCTGCCAGCAGCGGATTTCAGTTTACGAACTGGGCGGGTCCGGTGGCGAGTTCGACCAGCGCCTCTACCACCGTTACGATGTCGGCTCCCGAGACCGTGACGGCAAACTTCTCGCCGATATCCGCGACCGGGGTCACGATTCAGACCAATCCCACGGGGCTGCAGTTCTCGGTGGATGGCGGCTCGACGCAAACAGCGCCGCAAACACTGAATCTTTCAGCCGGCGCGCATACGATCGCTGTCGCGTTGACACAACCTGGGCCGACGGGAACTCAATACGCCTTCACCAATTGGAGCGACGGCGGCACGGCCTCGCATAGCATCGTGGTGGGCTCCACCGCCGCCACCTATGTCGCCAATTTCAAAATCCAGTATCAACTCGTCATTGCTGTGTCGCCTTCCAACTCCGGTACGGTGTCGCCGCCCAGCGGCGGTTTCTACGATGCGGGGTTGTCTGTTCCCATCACGGCCTCTCCGGCGACTGGGTACCAGTTCAACAATTGGACCGGACCGGTCGGCAGCACGACCAGCGCTTCAACGTCCGTCAGCATGACTCAATCGCAGACCGTAACGGCAAACTTCAGCCTCGCTGGATTTACGCTAAGCGCAAATTCGGCCGACATATCCGCTTCGGGCGGCGGTGGAACCGTTTCGGTGACGGCCTCTATCTCGACGGCCCCGTGGACTGCAGTCAGTAACGCCGGTTTCATCGCGATCACCTCTGGCGCGAGTGGAACCGGCAATGGCACGGTGAGCTATTCCGTCGCTGCAAACACGACCGCAAGTTCCCGCCAGGGCACCATGACCATCGCCGGGCAAACCTTCACCATCACCCAGGCCGGCGTCACCCAAAGCGCCGCCCTGCGATTCCTGCCGGTGGCGCCGTGCCGCATCCTGGACACGCGGGGCGGAACGGGCAACTTCGGAGGTCCCCGGATGGCCGCCGGCAGCACCCGCACCGTCCCGATTCCGCAAAGCGCCTGTAGCGTCCCGGCAGGCGCATTGGCCTACTCCCTCAATGTCACCGTCGTTCCGCCGGGTCCGTTGACATATCTCACGATCTGGCCCGCTGGTCAGCCGCAACCCGTTGTCTCAACCCTGAATTCGTTTGATGGCCGCGTGGTGGCCAATGCCGCCATCGTCCCTGCGGGCTCGAATGGCGCCGTCAGCCTCTTCGTCAGCGACGCCGCCGATGTGATTCTGGACATCAACGGCGTCTTTGTACCTGCGACCAGCAGCAGCCAATCCTTCTACCCGGTCGCGCCCTGCCGCGTGATGGATACCCGCGACGGCAGCCTTCCGGGCGCGTTCGGTCCGCCGTCGCTCGCCGGTGGCAGCACGCGCAGTTTCCTGATCCCCGCTAGCCGCTGCGGCATTCCCGGCACCGCGCAAGCCTACTCGCTGAATGTCACTGTCGTCCCCCACACCGGACTTCAGTTTCTGACCATCTGGCCCTCAGGACAGCCGCAGCCGAACGTTTCGACGCTAAACTCCTTCGATGGGACCATCGTGGCGAATGCCGCCATCGTTCCGGCCGGCCCGCAAGGACTGACGAACGTCTTCGTTACTAACGACACCGACGTGATTGTCGATATCAACGGCTATTTCGCGCCGCCGGGTTCACAGGGAGCGGAATCGCTCTATACGGTGACGCCGTGCCGTGTAGTCGATACCCGTAACGGCAACGGTCTCGGAACGAACCAGTCGCGCAGTTTTGCGATTCCAACCGGGCCCTGCGGCGGCATACCCGCAACGGCACAAGCCTATTCGCTGAATGTCACTGTAGTGCCTTCCGTTCCTCTTGGCTATCTTACGGCGTGGCCCACCGGCCAGCCGCAGCCGCTG
The DNA here is from genome assembly GCA_035295125.1 of Bryobacteraceae bacterium. Classification (GTDB taxonomy): domain Bacteria; phylum Acidobacteriota; class Terriglobia; order Bryobacterales; family Bryobacteraceae; genus JAICMB01. Next base: position 103,607 of record DATGJP010000078.1, read on the forward strand.
GTCTCGACGCTGAATTCCTCGCTCGGCAAGGTGGTGGCAAACGCGGCGCTGGTCCCGGCCGGCGCCAACGGCTCGATCAGTATCTTTGTGACCAACCCGACCGACCTGATACTGGATATTAACGCCTATTTCGCGCCATAAACCGCGACAATAGAGGTGTGAGTGCTCCGCACCGCGTTGTCATACTCGGCGGCGGATTCGGCGGGCTGTATGCCGCTCAATCGCTGAAGAATGCCCCTATCGATCTCACGCTCGTTGACCGGCGGAATTTTCACCTGTTTCAACCGCTGCTTTATCAGGTGGCGACGGGCGCCCTTTCGCCCGGCGAGATCGCGTCCCCCCTGCGCGCCATCCTGCGGCATCAGAAGAACACCCGCGTACTCCTCGGCGAGGCGCGCGATTTCGATTCTGCCAGCCGCCAGGTGCTCTGCGATATCGGACCGATTCCTTACGACACTCTCATCGTGGCCTGCGGATCGAGCAATCACTACTTCGATCATCCCGAGTGGGAACACGACGCGCCCGGGCTTAAGACCATCGAGGACGCCACCGCGATCCGCCACAAGATTCTATATGCTTTCGAAGCCGCCGAGCGCGAATCTGACGCAGACTGTCGCCGTGAATGGCTGACCTTTGTCGTGGTGGGCGCTGGGCCGACCGGTGTGGAGCTGGCTGGCGCCCTGGCCGAGATCGCGCACGACACTTTACGAGGCAACTTCCGCTCCATCCGGCCGCAGGAGGCGCAGATTCTGTTGCTCGACGGCTCGCCTCGCGTGCTGCCCCCCTATCCGGCGGATCTTTCCGGGAAGGCTCAAAAATCGCTGGAGCGCCTGGGCGTGCACGTGCGAACGAACGTCCGGGTTGTTGGCATCGACGGTGCTGGGCTAACGCTTCAAACGCCGACCGGCCAGGATCACATCGCGACCCGAACCATTATCTGGGCTGCCGGAGTGCACGCCACGCCGATCGGCGAAGCTCTTGCGAAGAGAACGGGCGCCCAACTCGATCGCAGTGGCCGCCTCGTCGTGACCTCAGACTGCAGCCTCCCGAACCATCCCGAGATCTTCGTGATTGGCGATCTCGCCCGGTTCGAGGAAAATGGAAAGCCATTAACCGGAGTCGCTCAGGTCGCGATGCAGCAGGGCAAGTACGTGGCGAGGCTCATCGGGAAGCGTCTTAAGGGGCAGTCTAACGGGAAGCCGTTCCACTACTTCGACAAGGGCGACCTGGCGGTGATCGGACGCGCGGCGGCGGTCGCTAGAATTGGCAAACTGCACATCTCAGGATTTCCAGCGTGGCTGATCTGGCTATTTATTCATCTCATGTACCTGGTGGAATTCTCGAATCGCGTGCTGGTGTTTGTTCAGTGGGGCTTTTTGTACATCACCTTCAACCGTGGGGCGCGGCTGATTACGGGAGGCGAAGCAAAGCCACCCGGCTAAGTGGTACGAATGTATTTTCGCCAGTGCATTCCTGGGGACCTCCTCCAAATCCTCACGAACGTAGCCTAGTCGATAACCACCTGTCCCGAGTCGGTGTGAATCTTCACCAGCGCCCCGCCGCCACGAACGGAGCCTTCCACTTTCTTATTTGAAATCGATCCGTGAACGGTGATATCGGACACGCTCACGCCGCCGCTGCCGCTGCTCGCGCGGATGTCATAGCCGCCGTTGCGCGCCAGCTTCAGACTGGCTCCGCCGGAATCCGCCTCGGCATGCACGGATGCCGCGACCGTCTGCGACATCCGAATCCCGCCCGAATCGGTTTGCGCGTCGATGCTTCCGGCGATGTCGAACGCCTCGATGCCACCGGAATCCGCTCGCGCCCACACTTGCCCACTGACATGGCGTATATGGACGCCGCCCGAGTCGGCTTGCGCTCTGACCTCGGATTCGATGTCGCGTACCTCGATTCCGCCCGAATCCGTCTTGCAATCCACCGGTCCGCGAACGCCTTCGACGTGGACTCCACCGGAATCGGCCTTGGCGCGTACCGAGGTCTGAACAGGCACTTCAATTTCAAATCGCAGGGACACTCCTCGCAGCAGGGACCGATCCGACACGTACCCCGCCCGTATCGTGTTTCCGGACTGCTCCACGGGCGGATTGCTCTCGAGCGCGCGTATGTGGTCTTCGGCGTTGCCCCCGAAGAACCAGTTTTGTGCTTTCATGATTCCACGTACCCGGACCACGCCCGGCGATCCGGCGATCACCTTGATACCTCCGGCATCCGTAACCACATCGAGGTTCACGGCTCCCGAGACATTCAGAGTCCTCTCAAACGTCCGTTCGTTTACGGCGCCCAACACGATCGATGCAGGCATCCATATGGCTAAGGCCAGGAGAAAAAACTTCATGGGCTATCCTCTTTCCCACACTACGATGTTCGAGGTCTCGCGGTTCCCTTTTAATGCCCTTTGGACTGGGTCCAGTTGTCCCACGCTGCTTTTGCAATCCGGGCGATCACGTCCTCCCGAGTGGCTTCATCGGCCGTCGAGTCCGAAACGAATACAGCGATTGCCATATGACGGCCATCCGGCAGGGTCACAATGCCAACATCGTTTGTGGCGCGCGTCAATCCATGCGCGCTACCGGAGGTTCCCGTTTTGTGCGCGACCACGGTTCCGGGGGGCAGCAGACCCTTAATGCGATGTTGGCCGGTATCGGTTTCAGTCATCCACCGCATCAGCAGGCCGCGGCTGCCCGCCGACAACCCGTGGCCCTCCTCGAAAGTCTTAAGCAGTTTCACCATTCCATTGGGGGTGGCCCAGTTGCGATATTGCACAAGTTCACCACGCGACATTTCCATCTCAGTTGTCGCGATGGCGATCTCGTCGACCCCCAACCCGCGGACGTAGCGCTCGATCGGCGCCGGACCACCGGCGAGGTGCATCAGCACGTCCGAGGCCGTGCCATCGCTTTCCGCTACCGCGTAGCGTAGAATCTCGCGCAACGGCATCTCGACCCCATCCGGATGCGCATCGCGAATCGGGCTATGCAGAGCCGGCGGCACAAGTAGTGTTTTTTCAATCCGGATCGCTTGGTCGAGCTTCAGAGTGCCCGCGTCCACCTGATGCAACACCGCCATGGCGATCGGGAACTTGTAGACGCTCTGCATCGGGAAGTGCTGATCGCCTCGCATTGCGACGGACTCGCCGGTTTCGAGCACTATGGCAGCGGCGCCTACCTTACCTTTTGCCGCAGTCGCGATCTGTTCGAAACCGGCATGTGTAACCAGACAGACACCCAGCGACGCCATAGCTGCAATCATTGCTCCCAGTGTAAACTGGTTATTTAGTGCGAGTATTTCTTATAGCCTCATTAGCGCTGTTTGCGCTGGGAGCGGCTTCGTTTGCCGCGACTTCGAAGAAGAAACCTGCACACACCGCTGTGCGGCACACAACGGCTCACGCAGCCGTGCCCACCAAATCCAAGAGCCGCCGTTCCGTTGCGCCAACTCATACATACCGCAGTTATCAATCAGCCCCGACACCCGAACGGTACGCACAAATTCAACAAGCCTTGCACGACAAAGGCTTCTATAACGGCCAGGTGAATGGTGCCTGGGGTTCGGATTCTATTGATGCATTACGCCGATTTCAGTCGGCTCAAAACCTTGAGCCCGACGGAAAAATCGGATCGCTGTCCCTCATCGCTTTGGGTCTCGGCCCGAAACGCTTAACAGCACAGGCAAAGCCGGACCAGGCCAAGCCTGCCGATACGCAATCAAAACAAGACCAATGATAATAGGCGTTCCTAAAGAGATCAAGGACCACGAGACTCGCGTGGGCCTTGTGCCGTGGGGTGTCACGGCTCTGAAAGAAGCCGGCCATCACGTACTGGTTCAGGCCGGTGCCGGTGTTGGAAGTTCGATCCCGGACCGCGAATATGCGGAAGCCGGCGCGGAGATCCTTCCCGATCCCGCGCAGGTGTGGGGTCGTGCCGACCTCGTGATTAAGGTTAAGGAGCCACAATCGGCGGAGTACCCTTATTTCCGTCCAGGCCTCATTCTTTTTACTTATCTGCATCTCGCTCCGCTGCCGGAGTTGACGGCCAAGCTCGTCGACACGGGCGTGAATTCCGTGGCTTACGAGACCATTCGCGAAGAAGACGGCTCACTCCCGCTTTTGACTCCGATGAGCGAAGTGGCGGGCAGAATGGCAGTCCAGATTGGCGCGCAGTACCTCGAAGCGCCAAACGGCGGCCGCGGCGTGCTGCTGGGTGGCGTGCCCGGCGTTGCACCCGCCAACGTTGTGATCATCGGCGGCGGCGTAGTGGGCCATAATTCGGCGAAAATGGCCGTTGGCCTGGGCGCTCACGTCACCATCATCGACCAGAGCCTTAACCGCTTGCGGCAGCTCGACGACATTTACGGTTCGCAGATCGTTACGCTGGCCTCGAACACGTGGACAATCCGCGAAAGCCTCCGCCAGGCCGATCTTGTGGTGGGCGCGGTGTTGATTCCTGGCGCTTCCGCGCCGAAACTGGTTCGCCGCGACATGCTGCCTGTGATGAAGAAAGGCGCCGTCATGGTGGACGTTTCCATCGACCAGGGCGGCTGCTTCGACACTTCTCATCCGACGACGCACACCAACCCGATCTATTTCGTCGACGGCGTGCTGCACTATTGCGTGTCGAATATGCCTGCTGCGGTTCCTCATACCTCGACTTTTGGCCTCACGAACGCAACGATCCCCTACCTGATGAAGATCGTCAGCCAGGGATTGGACGCGGCTTGTTCCAACGAGGCGATTCGTGAAGGCGTCAACACCTATCGCGGCCACATCACCTACCCGGCAGTCGCCGAGTCGCAGGGCCGCAATTGGAAGGCGCTTAGCGCTGTAATGTAGCCGGCAGCGTCCTCTCGACGCGCTCGTTCCGAAGAATCAAGCCTGTTTCCACCTCCTTGATGGTGAGCATCAAGCGGGCGTTGAATGCCGTTGTCTTCACGGGCGCCGTGATGTCGCGCTCCTCGTAGCGCGCGAGGACGAATCCCGACGGATGAATGATGGAGACGGGCTTATCCCATTTCCCGTCGGTCTGCGTTTGCATTGTCAGGTCCGGGACGATCGGGGTAGTCGCGCGGTCGTCGAGATTCTTGACTTTGAGCGTAACCAGGATGATGTCGCCCGGCTTGCGCTTGAACTCGATGGATGACGTCACGTGCGATGGCTTGTGGCAGGCCGATAGCACGATCAGCGCGAGGATCAGAATGGACAGGCTGAAGCCTGTCCCACCAGGTCGTCTCTGCTGAACCGTTAAGGCTGTGGAAGGGTGAAGCAGGCATTCGGCCTGCCTTTGGATCTGACTAAGAACGCGCCGGCGAAACCGCCTGCGCCACCCTTGCCTGTGGACTTGAGTATGCTCGCCTGCCGATCGCGTCTTCATGAATGTCTCCGGCTCATCAGCAGCAACGGAATCGCGACTGTCTGTGAAATCACAGCGAAAGCTGCGAGCGCCACGAAGGATACATTGTACAGCGCACCCAGGGCGGCACTTCCGGCAAACCACGCGATTCCGTAAGCCGTGTTGAAAATTCCATACGCGGCGCCGCGTCTCTCCACCGGCACAAGGTCGCCAATGGCAGCTCGGAGCAGCGACTGCTGTCCGCCCGTTCCGGCGCCCCAAAGAAGGATACCTCCGATCGCCATCGGCAAGCCGCCGAGAAACACCAGCGGGCTCGAGGCCGCCGACAGCACCACTCCCGCAATCAGCGCCGCCACCCCGATCTTGTCGAAGAGCCGCCCGAATATGAGCGCCGTCAGTGCTTCCGCACCCATGGCGAAGGCGTAAATCACCGGAATCGCCGCTTGCGATGCCAGCTTCTGTTTCTGGAAATGGAATGCCATCAGGGGAAAGTCGACGAAGCCCGCGGCGAGCAGCGCACCCGCCAGCACATACATCCAGAATTGCCTCGGAAGACCTTTGGTCGAGATTCGCTGCCCCGACGGCTGCTCGAATTTCGAAGGATGGGGATAGAAGCGGTGTGCCGCCAGCACGGTGACGATCGCAAGGCCCGCGGGAATTGCAAGAACGGTGAATGCTCGTCCATAGGCGTTCGTTTCGGCGAGTACCGCGGCCACCAGCAGCGGCCCGATGAACGCGCCCGTCTGGTCCATCGCCTCGTGCAACCCAAAGCCCCACCCGCGCCCGACTGCCTTGGACGCCTGCGAAAGCATGACGTCTCGCGCCGGCGTACGAATCGCCTTACCTGCCCGCTCCAGCACCACCAGCGCTGCCGCAACCGGCCACACCTTGGCCAGAGCCAGCAGCGGTACTGCGACCATGTTCGTGACGTACCCGCTGATCGTCAGCGCCCAGTAGGATCGAGTGCGATCCGCCGCATAACCCGAGAAGAGCCGCAGCGTGTACCCGGCCAGTTCCCCGAATCCTGACACCAGCCCGACGACAAGCGCGCCGGCTCCCAGTGTGCCGAGAAATGGGCCAAGAATGCTGCGGGCGCCCTCATACGTCACGTCAGCGAAGAGGCTGATTAAGCCCAGCGCAACAATGAATCGGATGGCCGGTTTACGATCGATCGTGGAGTCCGCCATTGGTGCGCTCCCATCGAATGGCGCCTTCCAATTCGCGGGCGCCGACGCGGCCCCGGCGGTGCATATACTCCAGGTGCGCCATGACCTCGAGCACCGCAAAGTGATGATGCACGGGGGTAAGCTTCTTGCGCCAGAGTTTCGGAACCAGCTCGTGCGCGGTAGTTTCCTTGCCTTCAATCGAAGCGATGATCTGGTCGCACCGCTCGCGGTGATGGTCCTTGGTCACCCGCACCCACTCGCGATGGCCGGCGAATGGCTTGCCATGCGACGGCAGGATTAACTCGACATCCAGGTCCGCCACCTGGTCGAGAGACTTCAGATAGTCGGCCAATGCGTCCTGGTCGGGATGCCACGAGATATTGGGAGTGATATTGTCGAGCACATGATCGCCCGAGAACAGCAGCTTGTGCTCGGGAGCATAGAGGCACACGTGGCCGCTGGCGTGCCCTGGGGTCCATTCCACGAGTAGTGGCCCGATCTTCGATTCGATAGCTTCCCCGCCGCGCAATAGCTGATCAGGCTCAATGGAGTGCAGCGAATTGCGAATGAACGCGAAATCGTGATCCATGCGCGTTTGCATCTCGGACGGAACACCCGCCCGGTTGTACGCGGAGTGGAGCCACGGAAGACGTTTCTCGGCTGTCACCATCGAGTTGAGATGCTCGGCCTCCAGCCAGTGCATCAGGACTTTGGCGCCGCTGAGGGTCCGAACTTTGCCGCACAACCCCACGTGGTCGGGGTGCATGTGAGTGAGCAGGATCTTGCGGATGTCGGTCCAGGAGGCGCCGATCGATTCGAGCGACTGGCCGAGAATGTCCTCCGTGCGCTGCGTATCCATGCCGCAATCGATCAGCAGGTAGCCACCCTCGATCGCCACAAGGTAGACGTTGATCGCCTCCAACTCAAAGGGGAGGGGAAGCACGATGAGATGAACACCGGGAATGATTTCGCGCATCGGATTTGGGCTCAAACCGCGTCGCTCGCGTGATACGAACTGCGAACCAGGGGACCGGACTCTACATGCGCAAAACCGATCTCGTAGCCGATGCGCTTGTACTCATCGAATTCCTCTTGAGGAACGTATCGCATGATAGGCAGATGCTTCTGGGAGGGCCGAAGATACTGGCCAATGGTGAGAATATCAACGCTGTGAGCCCGGAGATCGCGGATCACACCAACCACCTCATCCCTGGTTTCGCCCAAGCCGACCATCAAGCCCGATTTCGCAGGCACGAACGGACGCGCACGCTTGGCGTAGGCCAACATGTCGAGCGATCGTTCGTAGCGCGCTCCCAGCCGCACGTTACGGTATAACCGGGGAACGGTTTCAATATTGTGGTTCAGGACGTCGGGATGGGCGTTCATGACGATATCCATCGCGGCGTGCGAGCCCTGGAAATCGGGGACAAGAACCTCGACCTTGCAATTCGGAATGCGTTCGCGAATGGCTTCGATTGTGAGGGCAAATAGCTCGGCGCCTCCGTCTTTGCGGTCGTCGCGATTGACACTGGTGATGACGGCATACTTCAAGCCGAGGACGGCGCAAGCTTCGGCAACACGCCTCGGCTCGTCGTAGTCTACCTCCAGCGGCGCTCCCTTCTGCACGGCGCAAAATCCGCACCGCCTGGTGCAGACATTCCCGAGGATCATGAACGTAGCGGTACGACGATTCCAGCACTCACCGACGTTCGGGCAAGCAGCGCTCTCGCAAACCGTGTGCAGTTTCAGGTCGGTTACAAGCTGCTTCAATTCGCGATAGTTGCCGCCCACCGGAGCAGGCGCGCGCAGCCAGGAAGGACGCTCCAGCTTCGGGGTAATCGAGGTGAGCACTAGTTTCATTTTACGGCAGGTGGTTAGATTGAGACATGAACATTCGAGGCCTGTTCGTCGTCTTGATCGCCCTGATCGTTACGCCGGCGCTCGCGGAAAACAAGTTGTGGGTGGCCGCCGGCGTCGACAAGAGCCTTTATACGGCCTCTGAGACCAGCAGGCTCGAAGTTTCTTTCGTGGTGATAAACGACGGCGACGCTACCGTCGACCCTGAAGTCGAAGGCTCGCACCTGCTCATCAACGGCAAGGAACCGGAAGACTGGAGCATTGTCATAGCGAACGGAATACGCGCTGCGAATTACAGAGTTTTGCCGCCGGGAGGAGTTTTGGAGTTCAACTATCAGCTCGGCCCCAGGTATTTCGCAAAGCCAGGGGTCTACACGCTCCGTTGGGAAGTTGGCAAGTTTCGATCAGCAGAGATGACCTTTCGAGTACTCCCGGCCCCGTCGGTGAAATAGCGCGCGAAAACTTGATCGCCGCATCGGCTATTATCGGAGGCTAATGCAACCAACGCACAGATCACACCGCCTTTGGGCCCTGTGTCTGTTCATGACCGGCGCCGCCGCTCAGCCTGCCGTGCTCACCTCGATGGTTCGGATGCCTCTCATGCCGGTGGCCGCCGGCGGCAAGCTCGTTCTTGCCTACGAAGTGGAGATCTCAAACACTTCCTCCCAGGACGTCTCTTTGATGCAGTTTGAGACCTTTGCGAATGGAAAGTCCCAACCTGAGCTGAGCTACGATGCAGTCGGCCTCGCCCGGAACACGAAGCAGATTGCGCCGCCCATTACAAAGGAAGTTCGCTTGCTCAAGCCTGGCACGCGCGCGGTTATCTTCTGCTGGATGGAATTTTCCGACTCATCTTCGCTGCCGCACACAATCCAACATCAGATCACCTTCAAATCGGGTACACGACCGGACCTGACTTATCGCGACGTCCCGAGCACGGTCAGCGAAGTGTCCAGTTTGGCTCTCGGGTCCCCGCTGGGAACCGGCGATTGGTGGGCCGCCATCGGACCGTCGAACTCCTCCGATCACCGGCGGGCGCAGGTCCGTATCGATCGGGATCCCGCGGCTCCTTTTGCACAGCGATATGCCATCGACTGGGTTGCCTTGTGCGATGGGCGTATGTACAACGGAAAAGGCTCCGCAAACTCCGACTACTGCGGATACGGCAAGGATGTGCTCGCCGTTGCCGATGGGCAAGTGGTCTCAGCGAAGAACGGCATCCCCGAGAACAAACCGGGCGAGGGATCGCGGGCCGTCAAAATAACCCTGGAGACGCTGCTAGGCAACCACTTGATCCTGGACCTGGGTAATCACCTCTACGCGGTCTATGCCCACTTGCTGCCGGGAAGCCTCCAGGTTAAGGTCGGGGATCACACACGCCGGGGGCAGGTAATTGCGCGCCTGGGAAACTCGGGAAACTCAGACGCCCCGCATCTGCATTTTCACGTTGCGCAGGCCCCGGAACTGGACAAGGTCACATCCCTCCAGAGCGAACCTTACCCTTATACCTTCGAGAAATTCGAGATCCTGGGTCAGTATTCAGGAAGAGCCGAATTTGCTCCGCTGCCTGGCAGCAAGCGCGCGCAGGAGTTGGTTACGGACGGCGAAGTGGTCCGATTTCCCTAGCCGCCTGTGGCAGAAGTCTTCGAGAGCGGCGTGTGCAGGCGAAACCGCCTGCGACACCTTTAGGGCTCAACAGGTTGCGAGCCAAGGTGGCACGGGCTGCTAGCCGCCGAACTCCTCGTCCAAGCGGTTCTCCAACACCAGCGCACTCCGGAAATTCTCGATCTTCAGATAATTCGCCGCCACCGACTCGAGCGATTTGCGCGGTACCAGCCCGATTATTTCCGTGTTTGTGATCGAGACGCCGAGCGCCGCGGCTTCGGCCCGCACCGTCTCGAACACCTGGAACAGGCCCGTCTGCTCGAACTCCGTCAGATTCATCGCGATTTGGGCCTGATTCCGTGAATCGAGCTTTACGCCAATTGCCTTCAGGAACCGCAAGCCTCCTGCCGATGCGCGCACTTTGCGAGCGATCTCACGCGCGGTCGCAACGTCCGCTGTGTCCAGGTCGACGTTAAAAGCAATCAGCAGCCGGCGCGCGCCGATGATGCACCCGCCGGCGGAGGGATGCAGCGCCGGTCCGCCGAGGTCGGGCAGTAACTTGGGAGTCGGAAAGCCCCCGCGCCGCACGTTTTCCAGAGGCGCCCGTTCCGGTGCTGTCGCCGCGGCCTCGTAAAAATAAACCGGCACGCCAAGCTCGCTCCAGACCCGTTGCCCCAGCCCGTGTGCCATCTCCGCGCACTCCGCCAGTTCCAGGCCGCGAAGCGGAACCAGCGGCACGACGTCCGCGGCTCCGATCCGTGGGTGCACTCCGCGATGCTCACGCAGATCGATCAAAGCCGCGGCTTTCGAAATGCCTCGAAATGCCGCCTCCACTACACTCTCGGGCAGCCCGGCATATGTAATCACCGCGCGATTGTGGTCGGGATCCGCCTCATACCGCAAAATGCGGACTCCCTCAACCGCTGCGATCGCATCGCGAATCGCCGCCGATTTTGCCGCATCACGCCCCTCGGAAAAATTCGGCACGCACTCCATCAAGCGGGCCACTGGACGTTGGACCTTTGCCAAATGATCTTTCCGTTCTTCATGGTCGTTTCGACGATGTTCACTCCGAAATGATACGGGATTTCACGATAGTCCGAAACTGTGAGTATCAGAATATCCGCCTGCTTGCCGGCCTCGATCGTGCCAATCTGTGCCGAGCGGCGCACGGCGTGAGCTCCGTTGATGGTCGCGGCCGAGATCGCTTCCGCCGGCGTCATGCGCATCTCCCGGCAGGCCAGGCCGATGACCGTTTGCATGTTTTGCGACGAAGCGGTTTGCCTGTCGTAGCCTGTCGCCAGCGCCACCACCGCTCCGCGATCCAGCAGCATCCGCGCCGGAGCGTAGGAGTTCGACATCGCATAGAACACCGGAAACGGAAGAAGCACAGCCACCACGTCGCCGTTCGCCAGGAGCGTTGCATCGCGTTCATCGGCGAAGTTCAACTGGCTGATGCTGGCGGCGCCCACCTCCAGCGCGACGTCCACGGCATCGGACACCGCTTGGATTTTCGGAACAAAGCCCAGTTGACGAGCGGTGTTGAGATACCGCCGCGACTGCGCTGTTGTGAACCCTCCTGGTTCACAGCAGATATCGGCAAACTCCGCCAGCCTGCGCTTCCGAATGAGAGGCAGCACATCGGTGCATATCCAATCGATGAACTCGTCCGCGGGTATTTCGGGTTGCCAATGCGTCACCATGAAGGTCGACAGTGCCGCTGCGGTGCGCATCCGGAGCGCGTTCTGAATCCGCAGGATTTTCATTTCCGCCAACTCCGACCGCCCCAGCCCCGACTTCAGCTCAAGCGTCGTAACGCCATGCCGCAAGGATGCCTCCAAAGCCTGCAGCGCATGGTTTTGAATCGTGTAACGCGAAGTGGCCTCGATCAGCGCGGATAGCGATTGGTAATCCGGCATCCTCGGCCCGAATTCGAACGCCCGCATCAGGCCGCCGACGGTGTGTGTGTCGCAATCCACGAAACCGGGCATGACCACTTTCCCCGCCGCGTTGATCTCGGTTGCGTGCCGGGCCGCCGCCACCCTTTCTACGCGCCTGCTGGAGCCCACCTCCTGGATAACGCCGTTTGCGATCAGAACGGCCCCATCCGCGATGATGCCGAGGTCGCGCATTTCCTGGCCCCGCCGTGGTATCCCACCTTGTAGCGTAAGAAGTTGACGGGCGCTCCGGATCAGAATCGGCTTGGCCGAGGCACTCAAAGCCTGCCCCGCTCCATCTTGTGCCTGACCTGCCGCGTGACGAGCGCCGCCAGGCGCGCCTTGTGCTTACTGACAAAGCGCTGTACCGCAGCGCCATCACGAACCGACAAGGCGCGGAGAGCCCACGAAAGAGCCTTCACCACCATGTCATCGCGGTCGTCCAGCAGCTTCTCGCACACCGCGAGAGTTCGCACCGGATCGCCCTGTCCGCCTTGCGCCCGAACATTCAAAGGAACCGTGCTCACGAGCGCGGCGCGCCGCCACCAGCGGTCTTTCGAGGTCGTCCAGGTAAGGATCAGGCGATCGGACAGCAGGCCGGCACGCCAGGCCGGGCCGCAAATGAAGCACGCAAAACAATCCACCGAGCCCCAATCCGAAATTCCGCGCCCGAGGTGTTTAACTTCCGTGACGGAAAGCGCCCCAGCGGTCGGCGCGTGATTCTTTACGATTTCGTACGCGAACCAGCGGAATCTTTGGGTGTCGATAATTTCATTCGCCAGCTTGAGAACCTCTGTTCGCCCGCAATTCGCCAGGTCCTTCGAAAGCGTGCGCCGAAGCCTGCGGAGCGCTGCCGTACTCGGAGGTTGAACGCGTCCGATCGCGGCCAGGACATCCTGTGCCGTCATCCCTACTTCATATTATTGGCCCGCGGTGCTCGCTGCCGGGCTCGTCCCGGCCTTCAGGTACTTGTCATACCACGCAAGATAACGCTCGTAGCGATCCTTGATAAAGCTGGGCCGCGTGAATCCATGGAATTGTCCTGGGTACACGACCAGCTCCGTCGGAATGCCGATGCTGCGAAGGGCCTGGTACATCTGCTCGCCGCCAATTACAGGGACGTTGAAATCGCGATCGCCGCCCATGAACAACGTAGGTGTGCGAATGCGGTCGGCATGGTAGAACGGATACGAAATCTTGACCCAGGCTTCCTGGTTCTTCCATGGCGGACCCACCTCGTTGTCGTATTGGAAGGTATACTGATCGACGCCGTACATTGCAATCTGGTTTGCGCTGCCCGCGCCGCTGATGGCCGCCTTGAAGCGCGCGTCCGAAGCGATCGTGTAATCGGTAAGGATGCCGCCATAGCTCCATCCGCCGATGCCCAAGCGGTCGGGATCGACGATGCCCATCGAAATCACCTTGTCTACGCCGGCCAGCAGATCCGCGACTTCCTTGTTGCCCCAATCGGCGAAAATGCTTTCGCTGAACTTCTGTCCGCGCCCGGCGCTGCCGCGATAGTTTACGTTGAGCACCACGTATCCATGCGCTGCAAAAAACTGCCGCTCGAAGTTGAACGCGTGCTGGTCCTGCCCGTTCGGCCCGCCATGGATTCGGAGCAGCATAGGATACTTCTTGCCCGCCTCATATGCCGGCGGCTTGGTGATGAGGCCGTGCACCTCCGTGCCATCCTTGCTGTTGAAGCTGATGTCCTCGGTTTCGCCAAGCTGCAGCTCCGAGATCAATGCGTCGTTCTGGGCGGTCAGTTTGCGAAGGCTGGTGCCTTCCAACGCGTAAATCTCGCCCGAAATATCATCCATTGAAGCCAGCACGGCCTCGTGTCCGCCGCTCCGCGAATGCCCCATGATGGCGAGCTTGCCGGGAACCAGACGCTCCACCGATCCATTGGACAGAGAAACCTTTGCTGGATATTCGGAACGGTCATCCGCTACCAGCACAATGATCGTGCCGTCGTTCGTGAATTCCGGTGCCGACACGCCACGGTCGAGCTTCGCGGTCAAAACCCGAGGTTCACCACCCGCCGCCGGAACCACCGCCAGGCGATTCAGGTTATAAGCCGAATACTTCGGATCGCTCCCTTGCGTGTAAGCGATCCACTTGCTGTCGGGACTCCAGGCAAGGCGACCGCCGTCAGGCCCCGGATGTGTCGTCAGCCGGCGCGCCGTCGAACCCGGCTTCGCATCCACCACAAACACGTCGGTATTGTGCGACCGATCCGGATCTTCATCGTGATTGCTGACGAACGCGATCCTGGCGCCATCGGGCGACCATACCGGTCCGCTCTCGTCCCACGTTTTATCCGTGGTCAGCAGGTCGAGTTTCTTTGCCGCGATGTCATAAAGATAAATTCGGCCCTTCGACGTGCCGCTGAGGTATCCCTGCATGTCCTGCTTGAAGTGATAGCGATCGATGACGATCGGCTTGGGTGGCCGCGCCGGCGCCGCGGCGCTGCCAGTGCGGGGCGCGCCGCCGTTTTCCGCCTCCGGCTCGTCGCTCTCCCGCATGATGAACACCAGTCTCTTCGAATCCGGCGACCACGAGTATTCCGAAAGCCGGCCCTTGACGTCGGTCAACTGCTGCGCTTCTCCACCGCGCCGGTCGAGCACCCACACCTGCGTCCCCTTCGCCTTGCCCGGGCGTCCGGAGGTGAACGAAAGGTACTTGCCGTCGGGACTCCAACGTGGCGCGCCCTCCGAATCGGTACTGTTTGTGAGCTGGATGTTCTCGGAGCCATCCCAACTCACCATCCACACGTGGCCGCCACTCTTATCGCCTTCCTTGTCGACGGTGGAAACCGTGTAGGCCACCCATTTGCCGTCAGGCGAGACCTGGGGGTCGCCCACGTTGTGCAGTCGATTCAGATCGTCGAGGGTGATGGGCCGTTTTGCCGCCTGCAACGCCAGCGCTGCCGCGCCCGCAAACACAATCGCGCAAACGAGATTCCGGTGCATGGGAAGCAGTCTAACACTTGTGGGACTGGCGGTTTCGCCTACTCTACTGACGCTAACGGTTACGGCTGGCAATCACTCGCATTGCTATCATTGATGAAAGCCTCGCCTCGATGACGTCGGAGACTCGTATCGTTCAGTTCGATTCACTCACGCTCGACAGTGGTGACACTATCGAACCAGTTGACATCGCTTATGAGACCTATGGCGAACTAAACGCGAGCCGCAGTAACGCGATCCTGGTCCTGCACGCTTTTTCAGGCGACGCGCACGCCGCCGGTGTCAGCGAAGAGAACGGCCAGATCGGCTGGTGGGATAACATGATCGGACCGGCCAAGGCCTTCGACACCGACAAGTATTTCGTCATCTCGTCGAACGTCGTTGGAGGATGCCGCGGAACTACCGGCCCCAGTTCGATTAATCCGGTGACCGGTTGTCCCTACGGCATGGCGCTCCCGCCTATCACGATCGGCGACATGGTCAGGCTGCAGAAGAAGCTGGTGGAGCACCTCGGAATCGAACGCTTATTGAGTGTTGCCGGCGGTTCGATGGGTGCGATGCAGGCGCTCCAGTGGGCGGTCGCTTACCCCGATTCCGTCGTGTCCGCCATCCCGATCGCGGGCACCGCCCGGCACAGCGCGCAGCAGATCGCGTTCAACGAAGTGGGACGGCAAGCCATCATGGCCGACCCCGACTGGTGCGAGGGCAACTACTACGGCAAACGTCCCCCGGCACGCGGTTTAGCGGTGGCGCGGATGGTTGGGCACATCACCTACATGAGCGACCACTCGATGCGCGAGAAATTCGGGCGTCGGCGGCGCGACGAGAACCAGTTCGAAGTCGAGAGCTATCTGCGTTATCGGGGCACCCAGTTTGTGGATCGTTTCGACGCCAATTCGTATCTATACATCACGAAGGCGATGGATTATTTCGACCTGGCGGAAGGACACAGCTCACTCGCCGCGGCCTTTGCGGGCATCTCGGCGCGCTTCCTGGTCCTGAGTTTCACGTCCGACTGGCTGTATCCCACGTACCAATCGCTCGACGTCGTACGGGCGCTGCGCGGCCGTAATTGCGACGTGGCCTTTTGTGAACTGCCCTCCCAGTATGGTCATGACGCCTTCCTGGTGACCGTGGAAGAGCAGACTGAAATGGTGCGCGGCTTTCTCGCGAGCACCTTCAAGACGCTGACATGACGACCGCGACCGCAGCTCGAACGGGACCATTCGTCCGAAAACTTCTTGGACGAAGCGACTTCGCGATCATCAGCGAAATCGTCGCGCCAAACTCGAAGGTTCTTGACCTGGGGTGCGGCGATGGCGAGTTGCTGGCCTGGCTCGCGGAGCATAAAAACGTCGATGCTCGTGGAGTCGAGATCTCCGGCCAACGAGTGCAGCGGGCGATTGCTCGCGGTGTTTCCGTCTATCAGGGCGATATCGAAGAGGCGGTGACCGACCTGCCCGATGCGACCTTCGATTATGTGGTCCTCAGCCAGACGTTGCAGGAAACCAAGACACCGCTAAAGGTGCTTCGAGAAATGCTACGGGTGGGCCGCCGCGCCATCGTCGCCTTCCCGAACTTCGGCCATTGGACGGTACGACTGGCGCATCTCTGGACCGGCCGTGCCCCCAAAACCCGGCTCTTCCCGCACGACTGGTACGATTCGCCGAACATTCACTTCCTCACCATCGACGATTTTGAAAACCTGGCGACCAGGGAAGGCTGGATCATCGAACGCCGTATCTACCTGCAAGGCCAGCGTCGCGTGACGATTGTGCCGAATCTGTTGGCGGAAGTTGCGGTCTATGAGGTAACCCGGCGGGCGGAATAGCTCCGCCCGCGTCGTGTCCTACCCCGCAGTTTTCTTGTGGGTGGACGATTTATGGGTGCCCGAGCGATGGGATGAGGACTTGTGCCCCGACGAGCTTCTTCCGCTCGATCCCTTTTCCTTGCTGTTTGTCGATGCGACCGCAGCAACGCTGAGCAGCATCCATACGGCGAGCAGTCCGAACAAAACACGCTTCATGCCGATTAGTGTGTCGATCCCCGGAAAATTCGCACCGGAATCCGCGCGGTGGCAGACTTAAGTCATGCACCGAGCACTCACCGTCGTTACGGTGGTGTTTTGTCTTGCAGCTTGCACGTCAAAGCCCTCGGCTCCCGTCGCCCGAGCCCGCAATCACTTTGCTGGTACCGTCGGCCAGTTGGACGATGGCTCGGAATTCGTTCAGTTCATCGACAATCACGAAAATCAGGCCGTCACGCTCGACATTCGCCTGCCCTCAGTGAGTTTTGATGGCGGCCAGGAGAAGGAACTGGACTTCTTCGTCGTATGGGATAGCTGCGACAACCTGCCGGAGGGTCAAAAGCCCAACTACATACATTGCACAGGCTTTGAATACAACATCCCGAAAGCGGCCGGAGGAGCCAGCCCGCTGATCAAGCGAGGGAATGACTGGTCGTTGAGGGGCCGCTTTAAGGTTGTGAATGCCGGGGGTCCGTTGCAGGGGCTGATGGCGGTCCGGCTCGAGCCACAGTAATGTACGATTGCAAATTCGACTAGTAGTTCGGCAGGCGGGTTAACAACCCGCCGCAGGCTAACAGCCTGCATCACAGGCTCAATCAAACTCGCTGTTCCCGAAAACTAAGTGGCATTGTGCTTCAGCCGGCTCTGGGCGCTTCACCCTTCCACAGCCTGCAACAGGTTATCGCATGCCGTCAAACAACGCTGCATTCTCCCGCAATACACGCTCGCGCGTCGCGGGATCGGGCTCCAGATGCGAATCCCCGCGCTCGTGACTCCCGCCCAACAGAATGCCATCATGCCGCGGAAACATATAAATGTCGCCAGGTCCGACCGTCATGTAATCGATCTCGGGCTGCGGCAATAAAAATGAAAGCTGTCCGCGCACCGGAATCAACTCCTCGTCGTGAAACAGCGTTCGCGCTCCCAATCCCGTGCAGTTGAAAATCAGGTCTTCCCGAAGCGACATCAGGTCCCGAGCCTCACCGAACTCGCGAACCACAATCTTGCCACCCGCAATGAAAAAATCATCGAGCAGCGCTCGCAAATAGATGGCAGGCTCGATCAACATGGAGTAGCGGCGATACGCGTACGGAACATCGAACGGATTCTCCTCGCGCGTAAGCTGCTTGCCCTCGGGATATAGCGGTTCAATGGCGGCATTAGGGCTATCCGCGGCAGGTGTGACATGCGCGGAATTTCGCGATAAGGAATACTGCGGAAGCCACCGGACGCCGTATCGCTCCCCCGCCAGCGACTGGAATCGCCGGAAAGCGAACTGGCCCGCCAGGCCGAACTGCCGACGAAACTCAACAGTGACGCGGTCGTGGTCGTAAATTGTAACCGGATCCCACAACCCGCCGGCCACATTGGACGTCGTGTCCGGCGGCATCGCCTTCGTGTAAATCGATACGCTATAACCGCGGTGCTGCAAAAGCCGCGCGGTGGAGAGACCGACCACGCCGCATCCGATCACAGCGCACTCCCGCGCCTCCGCTTTAGCCGCCTCCTCCACCGCAAGCTGGGCGGTGCCCCACGACAGCGTAATACCAGCGCCGCCGTGCCCGTAATTATGGATCACCGTCTTGGTGTCCAGTTTCTCCCCCCGCACGACAAAACCGGAAGGCCGAAACGGCCGCAGCCCGACAATGGTCCGGATTTCGCGCGCGCTCGAAACGCGGACGCGGGCCAGCCGGACGGGCGGGATCGTTGGCGTCAGGCCCGCGTGGCGTCTTCCCGCGCATCCCGCCAACAGGGCAGGGGCCAAGCCTAGAATGTCGCGTCGCGAAGGATGAAATCGGCTCATTTGGAAGTTTCGAGGCGCTCGCCCATCTCCAGCAGTTTGGTCACGCTGTTCCAGTTTCTCGACGTGCCGGGCGTCTTGAGAATGCGCTCGGCAACAGCCATTGAAAGTTTCGGGCGCGCCATGCCGTTAGTGAAGTAGATATACATCTCACGCCCGTCCAACCGTAATTCTTCGGGCGCAATATCGAGGGCCAGGAGCTTTTCGCGAATCTCCGTTGCGGGCTGGGCTCGCAGAAAACATACCGCCAGTTTGGCAGGCTCGATGCCGCTTCGTCCCAAAAACGGGTTCCGCTCGACCACTCCTCGCATCTCAGCCGGGGTGCGAATGATGACGGAACTCTCAAACCCGCACGTCTCCGCGATAGCCTTTTCGATTCGCTTCGCGAGCCGGTTCTCATCCCGCTCGCCGCTGCGGAACAGGACATTCCCGCTCTGCACGTAGGTCTGCACGTCAGCCAGCTTGAGCGATTCGTAAAGCGCCTTCAACGCATCCATTTTGACGCGCTTGTGCTTTGCCAGGTTGACGCCGCGCAACATCGAAATATACACAGGCATCTCAAACTCCGTTACGGTAGCCGCGCGGGCTTACGCCAAACTCCGCGCGAAACTCACGGTTGAAATTGGACACGTCCCCGAACCCGCAATCGAGCGCAATTTCCAGAATCTTGGACGAAGACCCGGCAAGCCGCATGGCTGCCTCCCGCAGACGTGTCCGCAGTAAATATTGATGCGGAGTCGAACCCGTCAGCGCTTCGAATGTACGAATGAAGTGATAGCGGCTGAGCCGCCCTTCGCCTGCCAGCCGTTCGAGCGGCCAATCCTCGTCAGGATGCTGCTCCATCTTTCGAATCACCTTGGCAACTCGCGCTTCGGCGCCGATCGGAACCCTGACCGCAGGCGTCCACCCGGCACTTTCGATTGTCAACACGCGATCCGCCAGCATCAAACTAAGTTCTTCCCAGCTTCCGCCGCCATCACCCACCAATATCGAGCACGCGCGCGCAACGATCGGCGACAGGCTGCGCATCGCAGGCACGCGCAGCATTCTGAAATTTGGCGGCGCATCAAAAGTATCTTCGAAGAAACCAGCGTCGTATCGAAACGAGATGCAACGGTCCCCTGGCGTGTGGTCATGGCCGCATTCAAACGCCTGCCCGGGGCTACCGAGGAGAAGTGAACCGGGAGTCATCATGTCCCGTCCACCCGACGAACGGTACAGAAAGCTGCCGGCGGCAATTATCGCAATGCATACCAACGAGTGCTGCTCTTCGTAAGGCTGATCCCGCGGTCCACACGTGCAAAGTACGTCCTCCACGGACCATCCGGGACCACGCGCCAGCAAACGCCCGGTGGTCTCGCCCGCCTCTTCGCCGCTCATGCTGCGTGTCGCCAGGGCCCTCTCTAAATCGACCGCAATTTTCGCCAAGATTCCACCGCCCTCAAACCGTATAACAGGTCTAGCACAGGATCACTATGACACCATTTCAAGGCTTGTTAACCGCGCCGGAGCGCGCCCCGGAGATTCCCGAGTCGGCGGATCTTTACGGGTGGCTCATCGGAAGTTGGGAGTTGGATGTCTGCCACTACATCGAAGACGTCCGAGCCCTGCGCCTGAAAGGAGAAGCGCACTTCGAATGGGTATTGGAGGGGCGCGCCGTGCAGGACGTGTGGATCATGCCGCGCCCTTCCGACCACACGCGCAATATCGATCGCACCAGAAACATGTATGGCACTACGCTTCGTGTCTGGGATCCCACGCTCCAAGCGTGGCGCGTCACCTGGACCGATCCCCTTACTGGCCGGCGCGATGAGTTGATCGGCCGACGGTCCGGCGACAACATCGTACAAATCGGTACACAGGCGGACGGTACCCCGATTCGTTGGATCTTCTCAGAAACTACGCCGGACTCGTTCCGTTGGACTGGTGAGGTCCTGGCGCCCGATGGCGAGACCTGGTTTCTGCAGGGAGAATTCCGCGCGAAGCGGTTTTCACTGCGTTGACAAACAGTCGGCGATCTCTTTTTCGGATACCGCGCCTTCTTTGATGACCTTCCAGAAGGGCTCGGTGATGTCGACCGTGGTTGCTCCGGGTCCGGAACACGCTCCGCCATCCAGCACCAGGTCCACGCGGCCATCCATGGTGCCGAAAACCTCGATGCCGCTGCGGCACGTGGGTTGTCCCGATATGTTGGCGCTGGTCGAAATGAGCGGCTGGTCGAGCCAGTCCAGCAAGGCATGAGCGACGCGCGAGCGCGATTGCCGCATGGCCAGCCGCCCGGTGTTGCCGGTCACCTTTAATGGCACCTTCGGCGAGGCGGGAACGATCAACGTCAGCGGACCCGGCCAGAAATGGCGCGCCAACAGGTAAAACCGGGCCGACAGCTCTTTGGCCAGTTCTTCCGCCATGAAACTTCCGCTCACCAGCAGGGGCAGCGCGCGATGAATCTCGCGTCCCTTAGCCTCAAAGACCTGCCCCACCGCATGTAGATTAAGCGGGTCTGCGATCAGCGTATACAAGGCGTCGGACGGTATAGCAACGACACCTCCGCGCCGGATGCAAGCGGCAGCGCGCTCAACTGCTTCCGGAGAGGGTTGTTGTGAGTCGATTTCTATCAGGTCTGTGGCCACTCTTTGACACCGCCTATTCCTTTGGTCCGATCGCTTCCGCGACCTCGATCGCCATGGCATAGCGTCCGAAAGGCGCGCTCAACTGCACTCCCTGCACCATTGGGCGGACGTTGATCACCATCTCCCGCGCGATGGCCGTCCCCTCATGGCGCGCGCGTTCGCCGCTGTCGGCTTGACGCATCCGCTCCATGAAGTGGTCCGGCACCGGCACGCGCAACTCATTCACCATGAACTCCGCGTTGCGATAGCTGATCAAGGGCCAGATACCGCAAATCACGGGCAGGTGAAGGTGCTCGATTCTCTTCAGAAACTGCTCCAGCAGGCTCAGGTCAAAAACCGGCTGCGTCACGATGTACTCCGCGCCGGCCTGAGCCTTCCACTCCATGCGCCGTATCTCCTCGTCCAGGTTCAACGCCCCAGGATTTGCGCCTACACCGAGCAGCAACGCGGTCTGAGAACCGATGGGATTGCCGCCGATATCGAGCCCCTGGTTAAGGTTGTTCACGATATTCGTTAAACCAATGGCGTCGACGTCAAAGACCGCCGTCGCGTCCGGATACGACCCCATCCGCGGTGGATCGCCCGTGATACAGATCAGGTTCCGCACGCCGGTGGCATGCGCCCCGAGCAACTCCGATTGTATGCCCAGGATGTTGCGGTCGCGGCAGCAGAAGTGCAGCACCGTCTCGATCCCGGCGTCCTTTTGCATCAACTGGCATGTCACCTGGGCGCTCATTCGAGCGCTGGCCCGCGGCCCGTCCGGCACGTTAATGCAGTCGATTCCGTTCTGCGCGCATAGACGTGCGCCTTCGATCTCCTTGGAAGCGTCGACGCCCCGCGGCGGCAGGATCTCGACAAACGAAACAAACTTTCCTTCGGCGAGTTTGCGGCCCAGTTGGCTCTTTGCTGCTATCGGAGCCTTGGGCAGCGATTTCGACGATACTGCTTCCGGCTCGGAGATCTTAATCGTCACCCGGCTTTGCACCGGTTGCAGCGAACGAACTTCGGAGTGAATAGCCTTGATGTGTTCTGCCGTGGTTCCACAGCAACCGCCTACGATCTTCACGCCGGCCCACAGAAACCGCCGTGCATACTGCGACATGTACTCCGGCGAGCACAGATAAATGTTCCGTCCCTCAACCCGTGCCGGTTGCCCCGCGTTCGGCATCGCGCTCAGCGGCTTCTTCGTGAAGGCGACCATGTGCTCGATGGTTTCGAGCGTCACTTTAGGACCGGTGGAGCAGTTGATCCCGATGACATCGGTCGGCCACTCGTTCAATTTGCGCGTAAACGTCTCGGGATCGGAGCCGTCGCGCAGGTTTCCGAAATCGTCAATCGTCACTTGCGAGACGATCACCATCTCATCGCCCGCCGCCTCGCGGGCCGCGTAAATGGCCTCCCGCAGTTCGTGCAAATCGTAAAACGTTTCGAGAATGATGAGGTCGATTCCCGCTTCCACGAGAATGGCCGCCTGTTCGCGGAACGTGGCCCGAGCCTCTTCGAATGACGTCGGTCCCAAGGGCTCAATCCGCACGCCGAGCGGCCCGATGGCGCCGGCTACAAACGTGTTTTCGCCGGCAGCCTCGCGCGCAATTCGAACTCCCGCCTCGTTGATGGCTCGGAGCTTATCTGCCAATCCGAACGCGGCGAGCCGCACCCGATTTGCCCCGAACGTGTTCGTCTCGATGACCTCAGCCCCGGCGCGGACGTATTCCTGGTGCGTCTCGCGAATCACTGCCGGCGCGGACAGGTTCAACTCGTCGTAACAGCGGTTGATGAAGAAACCCTTGGAGTACAGAACGGTACCCATAGCGCCATCGGCAACAATGGCACGGTTCCGAAGCAGGGTTCGGAACTCCGACGCTTTGGTGTGTGCAGTGGGAAGCGCGGCGGAACTCATGATGGGTTTACGACGCCCGTCGCACTGACCGGGTGCGACCTGAAGGCGACACGGCGGACGCACTAACTACAACGCCGATTGTACCAAGCTAACGCAACCTTCAGGTTGCCGCCTTCTTGTGATGCAGGATGGCACCCCAGGGCTGCCGGTTGCTAACCGCGCTAAAGACGGGTGGAAAATCGGCTGCGCCACCTTTGATTTTCATCTGCTGTCGTGGACCCACTGTCCATCGCGACAGATTGCCGCAGTCTTCAGCCCGTCAAGCTATCCTGAAATCGAATGGCATTTCCCATCCACCGTATGCGCCGCCTGCGCGCTACCGAGAGGCTTCGCACGCTTGTGCGGGAAACACGCCTCGCCCCCTCTCAATTCATCCTTCCCCTGTTCACCTGTCCGGGAGAAGGTATCCGCCGCGAAATCGGCTCGATGCCGGGCAACTATCAGCTTTCTATAGACGAGCTCGTGAAAGAATGCGCCGAAGCGGACTCCCTGGGAATTGGCGGCGTTATCCTCTTCGGATTGCCCGAAACGAAGGATGAAATCGCCTCAGGCGCTTATGCCGACAACGGAATCGTCCAAACCGCTGTTCGCGCCCTGAAAAAGGAGGTGCCCAAGCTGCTGGTCATGACCGACGTCTGCAATTGCGAATACACCAGCCATGGCCACTGCGGCAAAATCGTCGGCAATGATGTTCACAACGATTCCACGCTGGAATGGCTTGCCGCCGCGGCGGTATCGCATGCTCGCGCGGGAGCCGACATCGTGGCCCCCAGCGACATGATGGACGGGCGCGTCGCGGCGATCCGCAAGGCATTGGATCTGCAAGGCTTTGAGAACACCCCAATCCTCGCGTATGCGGCCAAATTTGCCTCTGTCTTCTACGGACCTTTCCGGGAGGCCGCCGATTCGGCGCCTCAATTTGGCGACCGGCGCAGCTATCAGATGGATCCGGCTAACGCCCGCGAAGCCCTCCGCGAAATCGAACTGGATATCGAAGAGGGCGCGGACATGATTATGGTCAAGCCCGCCATGCCCTATCTGGACATCATCCGCCAGGCCCGCGACCGCTTCGCCGCGCCGCTGGGCGCCTACCAGGTGAGCGGCGAATTCAGCATGATCGTGGCTGCCGCCCGTAATGGCTGGCTCGATCTTGACCGTGCGATTCTTGAATCCCTGACGTCCATCCGCCGCGCCGGGGCGGATTTCATTCTGACCTATTTCGCCAAGCAGGCTGCCCGCATGCTGGCATAGTTCGGATCCGACAACGCCGCGCGCATGTTCGAAAGAGATACAAACGTATTGTTTTGAACGACATCAGCGAATAGAGCCACCAACTCCCCGTCGCGCCAGCCGAGTTGTGCTTCTTTCTCCAGCGTCCGTATGGCTTCTTCACTCGAGAGCGCGTGCTTATAAGGCCGCTCCGTCACCAGGGCATCATAAATGTCGGAAATCTGCAGAATCCGGGCAAGCAGTGGTACTTCTTCACCTTTCAAGCCGTCCGGGTACCCTGACCCGTCCAGCCGTTCGTGGTGATGCCGGATGATCGGCAGTACCGGCGCCAGCGTCTTCATCCGGCAGCAGATCTCCTCCCCTCTGATGGGGTGCAGCCGCATGATCTTCCATTCGTCTTCGGTCAGAGAGCCACGTTTGAATAGAATCGCGTCGGGAACAGAAATCTTGCCGATATCGTGCAAATAAGCGCCGCGATAAAGCGCCAGCAGGTCGTCACGCGACAGGCCCAGCGCCTCTCCCAACTGAACACTGCTCTGGGCTAAGCGGGCGCAGTGATGCCCGGTGCACTCGTCCCGCGCCTCCACTGCCTGGGCTAGGGAAAACAGGATGTTTTCGGCCTCGTCCAGCGAATCGGTGATGGCCTTATTGCGCAACATGGCTCGAATTCGCGCCCGCACCACCGCGGGATGCAAGGGTTTGAGAAGGAATTCGTCAGCGCCCGAACTAAGCCCCTCGATTTCGTTCTCGATGCCGTGAACACTGGTAAGCATCAACACCGGAATCAGTTGCGTCCGCCGGTTTGTCTTCAAACGTCGGCACAATTCGGGTCCGCTCATGCCCGGCAGCATCATATCGACAATGATTAAGTCGACTGTTTCGTTCTCAATTATTGAAAGGGCTTCCGTGCCGCTTCGACACTCCAGAACGCGAGAAGCCGTCGTCCTGAGTATGCCCCGGAGCAAGCGAATGTTGATCTCCTCACTGTCAACTAGCAGGATCGTGGCGGATTCGGCGAAAGTGTTCAACGCGGCCAGGCTGGTACCGAACCCGTTGAATCCGGCCGAAAATGCACCATTTTCAGTTGCCATTTTTGATCTAATTCGCGGTCCCACACGTTGTATCGGCAAGTTACCGATAAGAATGTAGGGCATATCACTAAAAGTGGAGTGAGGCTATCACCGCGCCGAGGTCGTGTAACATACGATGAGGAGACGGTTTTCCGAAATGTCTGCACGAGTAACCCTCACCATTCTCAGCACGGCCCTGACGTTGTGCGCTGCCGATACGCTCAATCAGCACGACCGTGAATTCGCCATGAGCGATTTGCACGCCTCGCGCAAGCTGTTCCTCGATTCTGTCGCGGGCCTGACCCCGGAGCAATGGAATTTCAAATCTGCGCCCGACCGCTGGTCGATTGCCGAGTGCGCCGAGCATATCGCCCTCGCGGAGGACCTCATTGGGGACCTGGTGCGCAATCAGATCATGAAATCGCCGGCCGATCCCTCCAAGCGCGAGGAGGTCAAGGGCAAAGACGAATTGATCCTGAAGACGATTGAGGACCGCTCCGAAAAGTTCAAAGCCCCGGAAGTGATTGTGCCTAAGCACAAATGGAGCGATCCCGCTGAGATCGTGGCGCACTTCAAGGAAAGCCGCGACCGCAATATCGACTACATCGATAAGACGCAGGACGACCTGCGCGACCACTTCGGAAAGCACCCCGTAATGGGCACCTTGGACGGTTATCAGTTCTTCCTGCTCATGTCGGCGCACACCGTGCGTCACACCGCCCAAATCATGGAAGTGAAGTCCGACCCCAAGTTCCCGAAGTAGTGCGGGCTGGCAGCCCAAACCTAGTTTTCTCTAAACCGAGTCCGGCTGCCTGTGATGCAGGAATGCCATCCTGCCGCCGGTGGCTAACCCAGCGCCAGGCGGGTTAACAACCCGCCGCAGGCTAACAGCCTGCATCACAGGCTCGGTCAAACTCGCCGTTCGAGGAAATCAAGTGGCATTAAGCCGGCGGCCTGCGCGGCCATTGGCAATCGCCCTAACTTACTGTTTCGGCGTCACTTTGCTCAAGATATCCGAGACATAGTTGATCGTCTCGGGAATCGAGGGAATCCCACCCTCCCGATCCACGCGAGCGGAGCCGGCATTGTAAGCACCTAGAGCCAGCGAAACATCGCCGTTATACTTGGTCAGCAACTGCTTCAACAGTTTCGTCCCGGCATCGACATTTTGCTTCGGATCGAACGGATCTTTGACGCCCAAGTCCCCGGCCGTGGCCGGCATTAGCTGCATCAGCCCCTGCGCGCCTTTGACCGAAATCGCGCAGGGCCGGGCTGCCGACTCGCGTTCAATCACGGCTTGAATAAGCTCCGGCTGCACGCCCTCCCGCTTGGCGGCATCATCCACCATCGCGTCAAGCTTGTCTGTGGCCACCGGCTCGCAATCCGCCCTGTATGCCTTCGGCGGCGCATTAAAAGGGACTTCCGGCCAGGGAGTCGTAAAGAATCCCGCTGTTGGCATAGGAGCAATCGGAGCTACCGGCAAAGCCGCGGCCGTCTGCTTTTGTACCGAAGCACGCTGCTGGTCAAGGCTTTGGGCCATGGCGGCCCGTACGCGCGCCGCGAACTCAGCCGGGGTCTCCGCCTGGCAACAAAAGATGGCAACCGCAATCAACGAACAGAACTTTCCCACGCTCTTCCATCGGCAGTTGGTCTCCAAATCTTGAGCGCTTCACTCGTACCGGATTGCCTCGAGCGGATCGACACTAGCCGCCCGCCGGGCCGGTATCCAACAAGCCAAAACCGAGACTCCTAACAGCACCACGCCGGTAAGAGCAAATGCCGAGACATCATGCGGACTGACCTGGAACAGGAGACTCGAAATGTAGCGGCCAATAGCCAACGCCAATAACCCTCCCGCTACGAGCCCTGCCAGGACAGGCGCCATCCCCTGCTGCACCACCAGCCGCAGCACTCTCCAGCGCCCCGCGCCGAGAGCGATTCGAATTCCAATCTCCGCCCGCCGCCGAGCCACTGCGTACGCCACCACTCCATAGGTCCCAAACGCCGCCAGCGCCAGCGCCGCAATCGCGAACAAAAGGACCAGCATCATCTGGAATCTCCGCCGCGCTACGGATTCGGACATTATCTGTTCGAGGGTTCGCTCCTGGGGAACCGGAATATTGGCGTCAGTGTTCCACACCGCGGCTCGCAGAGCCGACGCAATCGCCTTGGGATCCATCGCCGTCCGCACCAGAATCGAAGAAGAATTCTGCGGCCGTTGCCACAACGGGATATACAGCATATCCACAGGATTCTGATCCAGGCTCGTGCTTCTGGCATCACCCACCACTCCTACCACCTCGTGTGGACGGCCCATGTCGATCAGCTTCCGGCCCACCGCGTTCTGATTCGGCCACAGCTTCCGGGCAAGACTTTCTGAAATGACGGCGGTCAGCCGGTTACGGTCGGATTCCTGAAAATCGTGCCCGTCGCGAAGCGGGATGTGAAGAGTCCGGAAATAGCCGGGACTGATGAACCGCAGATTCGCGCTGGGAAGCTGTGCGTCAGGGCGGGAATCGTTTTCGGTCCGCATGAGATCCACCCAGGTCTCGCCCTGTAAAGGCAGATACGAGGAAATCGCCGCGGATTCGACGCCGGGCAGCGCTCGCGCTTGAGCGAGCACCGTTTCAAAGAAGCGGGTGACATCCGCTTCTTTTGAGTATTTTGTACCGGGAAGCGCCATATCCATCGCCAGAACGCGCTCGACATCAAATCCCCGGGGGATGGTCGTCAATCGCACGAAGCTCGATAAAAACAGGCCCGCCGTTACGAGCAGCGCGGCCGACAAACCAACCTCGACTGCTACGAGGAGGTTTCGCAATCGTAATCCGGATGGTCCCCCGGCATTTGCATAGCTCGTGGATTTCAACACCTCGTATGTCGCGCCGCTCGATGCGCTCCTCATGGCGGGCAGAATACCGAAAAGCACTGCTGTGAAGGCCGAAATGGCTAGCGCGAAAACGAGCACCTGTCCATCCACCGAAACTTCGTGCAAGCGGGGCAGGTCGATTGGCGCCGCCGCGAGCAGCCGCTGCAATCCCACCACCGCCACTAGCACGCCGAGGCCGCCTCCCAGGGCTGCGAGCATACCCGTTTCCACAAGCGATTGACTCACGAGCTGCCAGCGGCTCGCTCCCAGGGCGGTGCGAATCGCAGCCTCGCGAGCCCGCCTCGCTGCGCGCGACAGCGAGAGGTTCGCAAGATTGACACACAGCACCAGCAGTACGGCTCCAACGGCGGCCATCAGAATGATCAAGCTCTGCCGCACCTCGCCTGTGACCTGATCCTGCAGCGGGGTAACCAACGGCGTCAAGTGCCAGGGCTGTCCTCCGATCTGCGACTCGAGACCAGCTTCGGCGGTGGTAAGTTCAGCGCGGGCGCGCTCGATTGACAGTCCCTTCCCGAGCCGTGCCACTCCCATAAAGTTCAAATCACCGCTCCGCGGTACAACTGCGTCCGGAGTGTATCCGATCGGCCGGAATATCTCCATCGACCCGCTGAGGCGCTTGCCGGCGTCGGACGACTGCTTGGGGAACTCGAAATCCGGCGGCATGATGCCAACAACGGTATAGGGCCGGCCGCCCAAGCCGATCGTTCGACCGACGATGGACGGATCGGCGTTGAAGCGGCGCCGCCAGAGCGAATCGGCCAAAATGACTACCTGGTGCTCGCCGAAATGGTCCTCCTGCTCGAGAAACACCCGGCCCAGCCGGGCGTGGGCGCCGAGCACCTCAAAGATATTGGCGGAAACCACCGCCCCCGGAAGCAATTCGGGATGGCCGTCTCCCATCAGGGTCATGGTGGCGTTGCGGTAGGCGGCAATGCCGTCGAAGGATTGGGTGCCCTTCCGCCATCCGACGAGATGCCCGAGATTAATCGGCAAGGGCGCTCCATTTCCGAACTGCGCCGAAGAAACGGCAATGGCCACCAGTCGTTGTGGATCCGGAAACGCGAGTGGGCGAAGCAGAACGCCGCTCACCAGCGAGAAAATGGCCGTATTGGCGCCAATGCCAATCGCGAGGCTGAGCACCGCCATAGCCGCAAAGCCGCGGTCGTTCCAAAGGGTTCTCAACGCATATTTCATTGGTCTTATTACCTCGTTTCCCGCAAGAAGTTACATCGTCTATGAGCGGAGCCCACCGCTCGTTGGTGGCCGGTTAGAATACCAACATGGCCGATGTCGCTGTTCGTCTTACCAAGCTTCCCAGACCGCCCCAGTTTGCCACCATTGACGAAGAACGGCGCAACCGCAAGGAACGGCTCGCCGCGGCTTTTCGCCTGTTTGCGAAATTCGGCTTCGACGAGGGTGTCGCCGGTCACATCACCGCCCGCGACCCCGAGCTGACCGATCATTTCTGGGTCAATCCCTTCGGCATGCACTTCTCGCAGGTGCGCGTGTCGGATTTGTTGCTGGTGAACGATGAGGGCGAGGTAGTGCATGGCGATTATCCCGTCAACACCGCCGCGTTCGCGATTCATTCACAGGTGCACAAAGCGCGCCCCGACGTGATCGCCGCCGCGCACGCGCACTCCATGTACGGCAAGAGCTGGTCGTCGCTGGGCCGCTTGCTCGATCCTCTGACGCAGGACGCCTGTGCGTTCTACGAAGATCATGGCCTGTTCGACGACTACACCGGCGTCGTGCTCGACACCACCGAGGGCGAGCGCATCGCGAAAGCGCTCGGTTCGTACAAGGCCGTTATTTTGCGCAATCACGGACTGCTCACCGTCGGACAAACCGTCGACGAGGCGGCGTGGTGGTTTATTACGATGGACCGCACCTGCCAGGCGCAACTGCTGGCCGAGGCTGCGGGAACACCCATCAAAGTCGAGCAGGAAAACGCGATTCTCACACGCGGTCAAGTGGGAAGTACGCAAGCTGGCTGGTTTCAGTTCCAGCCGTTGTGGAACATGATCACGCGGGAGCAGCCGGACCTGTTCGAGTAGCCATGCCCTTCGCGCTGACCGTCGACCGCGAGATGGCCGCGTCTCCGGACGCCCTCTACCGCGCCTGGACGGAGCGGTTCGACCGTTGGTTCGCCGCCCCCGGCACGGCGGATGGTAGCTGAAGTCGGAATGCCGTTTTACTTCGAGACCCAATTCGAGAGCGCCCGCCATCCGCAGTACGGCCGTTTTTTGCGTCTTGAACCCGGCCAACTTGTCGAATTGACGTGGGTCACAGCCGGCACAAAGGGCGCGGAGACTGTCGTCACGGTCGAATTCGCGCCGCACAACAACGGCACACAAATTCGCCTGACACACGCCGTTTTTCCGGACGAGGAATCGCGAGACCGGCACGAGGAGGCCTGGCGGCTTGTTCTGGCGCAACTCGATCAGCGAGTGCCCGGATAAGTGATGTTCTTGTAGACGCGCCCGCCCTTCATCACAAACACGACGCGCCGCACGGCGGTTATATCGTCGAGCGGATTGCCCTCCGTAGCCACCAGGTCGGCCTCCATTCCCTTGGCAATCGACCCAATCTTGTCGGCGAGTCCGAGCGAAGCCGCGGCCATCGACGTTGCGCTCACCATCGCGTCCATCGGCTTGTCACCGGCATCTTTCACGCGGTAGATGAACTCCTCGGCGTTACGCCCGTGCGCGCCGGCTACCGCATCGGTCCCAAACACCACCTTCACATGCCGCGCCCGGGCCCGCTTCAAAATATCGGCCGTCGGCGCCAGGGCCTTTTCGAGCGACTCAAAGGATTGCGGCGTGAACGTCGGGAAACCGCTGCGATTATCGAGATAGTTGTGGATGACCAGGAAATTGGGATCGAAGTAAGTGCCTCGCTTCACCATTAAGTCGAGATCTTCGTCGTCGATGTAGCTGCCGTGCTCGATGGAGGTGCAACCCGCCAGGATGGCCGCTTTGGCCCCGGCCGCGCCTATGGCGTGCACCAGGCTTCGCATTCCCTGGTCGTTCGCCTCGCCGCATGTTGCCTGGATTTGAGCGTCCGTCATGGTCTGGCCGCCGCCGGCTCCCATACCGCTGGTCGCAAAAAGCTTAATCAGGTCCGCCCCGTCCTTTTTCGTCTGGCGGACCAGTTCGCGCAGCTTATCGGGCTCACCGCTTTGATTCGTGATCTGCCGGACCGAGGTCAGGATTCGCGGCCCGGGGAGCGTGCCTTCGTTGATGCGATCGCGCACCGGAACGTCCGTGCGAGAGCCCACGCACTGCACCGTTGTGAATCCGCCGAGCAGCGTGACCCAGGCATTTTCGGCCTCGTACAAGACGGTTTCTTCGGGCTTCTCGTTATTGCGATTGGCGAGCTTGTGTTCGCGGTCGAAATGCCAGTCGAGGTGCACGTGGGTGTCGATCCACCCCGGCATGATCGTCAGCTTCCGAAGATCGTACGTGGCCGAACCCTTCGCGGGCCGCACGTCCTGAATCTTAGAACCCGAGATCACGATGTCCTGGTTGCGCGCGACATTCCCCTTGCCATCGATCAGGGTGCCCACACGCACCACAATGTTCCCGGAATCCTGAGCCGCAAGCGTGCACACTGCCGCGCAAGCGACCACAAGCGTTTTCAACATCCCTCCATGCTACTGTAATGCAGGTTGGCCGCAAGGCAACCTGCGGCCGGCTGTCAGCCGGCAATGTCACTCAGTTTTGGGATGGAGCAGACTGTGGAAGGGTGGAGCAGGCGGTTGTGTCTGCTTTTTTACCTCCGGGAGAATTGCTCGGAGTTGCTTTGCGGCGCGTCGACGGTTCGAAAGGCAGGCGAAACCGCCTGCGTCACCCTTCCAAATCCTGCCGCAATACGAAACTTCAAATGCGCAAATCCATAGCAATCCTCTTTGTAGCAAGCCTTTTTCTGTGTGCCGCTTTCGCACAAAAACCAGGCGAAGGACCGCTGACCGCCCTTCCTTACACACCCAGTCTCGACCTCGCCGCGATAGACAAATCCGTCGACCCTTGTGTCGATTTCTTCCACTATTCCTGCGGCGCCTGGATCAAAGACAATCCGATTCCCCCTGATCAGGCTTCCTGGGACGTCTACGCCAAGCTGACGCACGAGAACCAGCGTTTCCTGTGGGGCATTTTGGAACAGGCCGCCAAGCCGACCCCTGGTCGCGACAAGGTGACGCAGGAAATCGGCGATTTCTTCAACGCGTGCATGGACGAAACCACGATTGAGAAGCTGGGTGCCGAGCCGCTTCGTCCAACGCTGGCAGAGATTGCCGCTATGAAGTCGGTGAAGGACCTCTCCCCATACCTTGCGCGGGAACACCTGCGCGCGGGAGACAGCAGTCCCCTGTTCGGGTTCGGATCGAACGAGGATTTCTCGGACTCGAGCCGCGTGATTGCGTTTGCATTTGGCGCCGGACTGGGTCTGCCCGATCGTGACTATTACGTCAAAACCGACGCCAAGTCGGTCGAGACACGCGCGAAATACATCGATCACATGCAGAAGGTGTTCGGACTGATCGGGGACGATCCGAAGGCGGCAGCCGAAGAGGCGAAAGCTGTGATGGCCATCGAAACCGCCCTCGCGAAGGCGTCTCTCACGCGGGTTGAGAAGCGCGACCCTTACAAACTGTTCCACAGAATGCCGCGCGCGCAGTTAAAAGTGCTCATGCCGTCTTTCGACTGGACCAGTTATTTCGAAATCCAGGCGGTGCCCTCCGCCGGAGGCGACATCAACGTGACCGAGCCGGACTTCTTCAAGGAGCTGGAGCAGTTGCTCAAGACGCAGCCGCTGGCCAACTGGAAGAGCTACCTGCGCTGGCATGCCGCCCACTCCGCCGCCCCGTACCTTTCTTCGCCCTTCGTGCAGGCGAATTTCGAGTTTTACAGCAAATATCTTCGCGGGCTGGCCGAACTTCCTCCGCGCTGGCGCCGCTGCGTTCAATATGTAGATCGCGACCTGGGCGAGGCACTGGGGCAGGTGTTCGTTGCCAAGACGTTCGGCCCCGACGCGAAGAAAAGCGCCCTGGCGATGACCGGCCAGATCGAAGCTGCTATGCAAAGGGATTTGAAAGATCTGCCGTGGATGAGCCCGGCGACCAAGAAGCTGGCGCTCGAGAAACTGCATGGGATCGTCAACAAGATCGGCTATCCGGACCGCTGGCGCGATTACAGTTCCGTTGAACTTCGGCGCGACGATTTCCTGGGCAACGTGACGCGCGCCACGGTTTTCGAATCGAAGCGCCAGATTGCCAAGATCGGCAAGCCGGTCGACCGCGGCGAGTGGCAGATGACGCCGCCGACCGTGAACGCCTACTACGACCCTCAGATGAACGACATCAATTTCCCGGCCGGCGTGTTGCAGCCGCCCCTGTTCGATCCCAAGATGGACGATGCGCCAAATTACGGCGATACCGGGGCAACCATCGGCCACGAACTCACCCACGGCTTCGACGACGAGGGGCGCCAGTTCGACGCCAACGGCAATCTCAAGGATTGGTGGACGTCCGACGACGCTAAGAAATTCGAGGCGCGCGCCCAATGCATAGTGGATCAGTACGCTCAGTACACGGTCGTCGACGACATCAAAATCAACAGCAAGCTGACGCTGGGGGAAGATATAGCCGATTTGGGCGGGACACTGCTTGCATACATGGCCTGGAAGGAAGCGGACAAGGCCATGGACTTGAAACCGGCTGACGGTCTCACTCCCGACCAGCGCTTTTTCGTCGGCATGGCGCAATGGGCTTGCGGCGACGAACGGCCTGAATCGAAGCGGGTACACGCCATCACCGACCCCCATTCGCCCCTGCAATACCGGATCAACGGCGTCGTTTCGAACATGCCGGAATTCCAACAGGCATTTTCGTGCAAAGTGGGGCAGCCGATGGTGCGTGCGAACGCCTGTCGGGTCTGGTAATAGCCCAAGCGGCTAAGGGTCCTAGTACCAGGGAGGAATTGTCGACCCGCGGGGAATAGGAAATGCTATGAGTACCCGCCATGTCGGTATCGAAAGAACGTATTCCCGCGCTCTATGGTCTCCGGGCCATTTCGATCCTCATGGTCGTGTTTGGCCATCTGTGTGGAACTGCTGGATTCATTAGCACGATCGGTAAGCAGGACCTCGGGCATCTCGGCGTCCGGGTATTTTTCGTTATCTCTGGATACCTGATTACAAAACAGCTTATTGATAAATTCCAGGCAAGCGGAGACGTGTCGTTGAAGGAGTTCTACTTGCAACGCTCGTTCCGAATACTGCCAGCCTGTTATCTCCTTATCGCCGCATTGGGCCTCGCGAGCATACTGCATTGGATTCATTTGCCATGGTTTGATTTGGCCGCCGCGGCCACCTATTTGGCCAATTTCGATTTTCCGCGGTCCTGGTATGTTGGGCACCTATGGTCGCTAGCGGTGGAAGAGCAGTTCTATCTCGTGTGGCCGATGTTGTTCCTGTTAATCGCCAGACGGGGCTGGCTCCGGATAACTTCGTGGTGGTGGTTCGGATTGGCAGGCCTGGTTTTGGCGATTCCTCCAGTTTTGCGTCTCGTCATCCTGCACAAAGTGCCATTGCTCGAGCCAGGAATCGGCACGATGTTGCCCACGGTTGCCGATGCACTTGGGATTGGTTGCATACTGGCAATGGCCCAGGAATGGCTGGAACAAGTGGCCTGGTATCGGCGCACAGTCGACTCGGCTTGGTCTGTAATATGGCCGGTTGCAGCGGTTGCCGCGCTGATCTACCCCTACTGGACGTCGCTAGATATAACCGTTCTGGAGGCCGCGCAGAACATACTGATTGCTTTTTTCATACATCACTGCGTCCGGGCGCGGCACAAGCTTCTCGATTGGAAGCCGATGGTATGGGGCGGCGAAATCAGCTACTCGCTCTATCTTTGGCAACAACCGTTTCTGAATCGTGAGGTGCACAGCGTCTTCACCGCATTTCCGTGGAACATCATGATTGCGCTTGCAATCGCTTGTCTGTCTTTCTACCTTGTTGAGGAACCCTGCCGAGCGCTGTGGCGGTGCATTCTGAAAAAGACACCGTGGACCGCGGCGTTACTTTGGTCTCGCTCGATCAATTTGGTGAATACCTACCTTGCGCGAACACGAAGGGCATGGTCATGGCTCCGAGATGGCGGTTTATCAATCCGCCGCAGGATTCCATCCTGCATCACATCGGAAGCGGCGGAGCCCGAGAAAGTTCTGGCCCTGTCTAGCGTCCGCGAACCAGAGTAAACTCGGCCCGGCAGCCACGATCAACCCAAATTCCGCGCCGGTCCCATCCCCAGGTTTCTCCCTGCCGGCACGGCGATCCGCTGATTTGTCGCACCATCTGCACGTCGCGCCCGCGCGTATCCGCATCGCAATACACACGCTCGCCATGGTTTGACGAACACGTGATTGTCGCGCCTCTATCGCGGTCAACGTCGCGATCCCAGTCATAGCGCCGTCCCCCATTGATTCTGCGCAGCATGAAGCGCTGATTCGAGTCTCCGTTGAGGTCGTACACCTGCACGTGAACCCCGTCGCGGTTCGATCCGTCCGGAATATCCAACGTCCTTCCAAATCGCGACACGATTAACGCGTTTCCATCCTTGCCGCGGTCCAGCCGCCACTGCTGGCTATCATTGCCATTGAACGGCACGCCTCGAACCTGCATGCTGTTCCCCGCATCCCCGGCGTCCAGCGCGAATCCGTTCATGGCGTTTCGAATGTAAAAGAATCCGTTCCCCGCCGGACGGAACTCCCAAGCCTGGTTGTCGGTACCGCGAGAAGAGAACTGAATGACGGTGGTCTGGTCGTTGCGGTCAAGGTCGATCACCTTGCCCGATTTGAGATTCGTGATTTCGTATCGTCCAGGGCCGTCGAAACCGCCCTGCGCCCACAGCGAGCACCCAAGCATCGCGCAGGCAAATCCCGTTACAAGTCTGTCCATGTACTGTACAATAGCGAATCGCATGCTTCGAATCCTGTTCGCATTCATCCTCCTCACCCAGCTTCTGGGCGCCGCACCGCACACCGTTACGGCTGCCGATACTGTCGCTGTCAAAACCATCGGCGAGGTGGCGCCGTCGCCCGATGGCAAGACCATCCTGTTCTCCGTCGCCGCGGTCGATCTTCCCGAGAACAAAACGAAGTCGCAGCTCATGCGTATCCCGGCCACCGGCGGCGACCCCCAGGTCATTCGGGGTGCTCTCGAAGGGGCGTCCACCGTTCGATGGTCGCCCGATGGTAGCCACATCGCATTCATCGCCTCTCAGGGGAAGACGCAAGGGATTTATACTCTTGACCTGGCGTCCGGCAAGCTCACCCGAGTCTGCGATTACAAGCGGACCAACAGCTTCCTGACGAAAGCCGGAAACATGCTGTCGTGGTCGCCCGACGGCAAGCAGATTGCATTCGCCGGCACCACCGAGCCGGAGCCCCCCGTGCAAGATCCGCTGGTCGTCACGCGAATCTTATACAAGACCCGCACATCGTTCTCCGATAACCGCCGGACGCACGTGTTCGTGGTTCCCTCTGCCGGTGGTGAACCCCGGCTGCTGACGGCCGGCATTCACGACGAGCACTCGATCGACTGGGGTGGCGATGGACGCGAGATCATCTTCCTCTCGAACCATGAACCGGACCCCGATGCCCACCTGAATTACGATATCTTCGCCGTGAACCCGCAAACGGGCGCCGTTCGCCAGGTCACCCGCACGCCCGGCGTCGAAATGGACCCCAGCATATCGCCGGACAGTCACTGGATCGCCTACACGGCCACCAAGCGCAACATCACGACCATTGACAGCGTGTCGGAAGACGCTCATGCCTGGGTAATTCCCATTTCCGGCGGAGCCGCCAGGGAGGTGAACGCGAAACTCGATCGCCGAACCTCCAGCATTACGTGGTCGCCCGACAGCAAGCGCGTTTTGTACACCGTGGCCGACCACGGCAACGGGCTCATCTGCACCACTTACCTGTCGACCGACGAGACTTCCTGCGGCATCGGTAAGGGGGCGCAGGCCGGTGCGCCCGCGGTCGCACGCGACGGCTCCATCGCGTTTACGATGAGCACGTCGAGCATGCCCGCCGAATTGTTCCGTGTCGAAGAAGACGGCCGCGAGCCGAAACAACTGACGCACATCAACTCCGACCTCATCGCGTCGTGGCAGCTTTCGAAGCCCGAAGAAGTGACCTTCCGCAGCTTCGACGGGACGCCGGTCCAGGGCTGGTTCTATCCCGCCCTCAATACCTCCGGCCGCACGCCGATGATCCTGACTATCCACGGCGGGCCCCACGGACAGTTTGGCGCTGCATTCAACGCCGCGGCACAATTTTACGCCGGACGTGGCTATGCCGTTCTTGCCATCAATCCGCGCGGAAGCTCCGGCTATGGTCAGAGATTCTCGGATGGCTCCGTGGACAACTGGGGCGGGGGAGACTACAAGGACCTGATGGCCGGGGTCGATTACGTGCTCCAAAAGCACTCCGAAATCGATCCCGCGAAGCTTTTCGTCACCGGCGGCAGCTATGGCGGCTTCATGACCAATTGGGTGATCACGCAAACCACTCGCTTCAAGGCCGCGGTATCGGTGGCCAGCGTCTCGGACATGATCAGCTTTTACGCCACGTCAATGTACCAGGACCTGGTTCACGCGGAATTCAGCGGCTATCCCTGGGAAGGCGACAACTACGCGCTGCTCTGGAAATGGTCGCCCCTGGCGCACATCAAGAACGCGACCACTCCGACGATGTTCCTGCACGGAGAGAACGACAACGACGTGCACATTACGCAGGCGGAGCAGATGTATACGGCGCTCCGCGAGCGCGGCATTGAAGCGGAACTTGTCCGCTATCCTCGCGAAGGCCACGGCTTCCGCGAGCCGAAACACCGCGTGGATGCGGCGACCCGCACCGTGGAGTGGTTCGACCGTTTCCGCTGAGCGAACGACCGCTTAATCGGCGCTCTTCACCCACTTCTCCATCCACCCGATCACGTATTCCATCTTGTCAACGCGATGACTCGGGTGAGTGCCGCGGATCCCGTGCGGCTCATCGGGGATGCGCACCAGCACTGACGGGATCTTCTGGGCCTTCAAGGCGAAGTAAAGCTCTTCGCTTTGGGCAATGGGCGTCCGCAGATCCGCTTCGCCAGTCAACACCATCGTCGGCGTCTTGAAGTTCTTCGCGAAGAACACCGGCGAGTGTTCGATGAACTGCTGCGGGTTGTCCCACCAGAACGACTTCATCCACAGCGCGGCATGTGTGTAGCCCCCGTCCGCGGTGCCTGCCTGTGTGATCCAGTCCGTGACAGGGTACTGCGAAACGGCGGCCGCGAAACGGTCCGTGTGGCCGATGATCCACGCCGTCAGCAGCCCGCCTCCGCTGCCGCCCGTGACGCAGAGCTTCTTCGGATCGATGTAGCCTTTCGCGATCACCGCGTCGACGCCTTTCATCAGGTCGGTGTAATCGTCGCCTGGATACTTGGTGTGGATGATGTTGCCAAACTCCTCGCCATAGCCGGTCGAGCCCCTCGGATTCGTGTACAGCACGACGAAACCGCGTGCCGCCTGCACCTGGTACTCATGGCTGAACTCAACGCCGTACATCGCGTGCGGTCCGCCATGGATGTCGAGAAGCAGTGGATACTTCTTGGTTGCGTCAAAGTCCGGCGGCTTTACGATCCAGCCCTGAATCGGCTTACCGTCGAACGAGTCGTAAGTGATCTCCTCGACGGTGCCCAGTTTGCGGCTCGCCATCAGGCTGTCGTTGACCTCGGTGACGCGCCGCATGGTTGCCGGATTATTCGCCCACAGGACCACGACGTCGGGATCCTCGGTCGGCGAGGATTTGGTGGTCGCGATACGGCCATTCGCCGAAACCGTGATCGGCTCATTGCCGGCGTAGGCGCTGCCGAGACGATACGCCCCATCCGTCAGCTTTTTCACCTTTCCATCGAGACTCGCGGCATAGATTTGAGCGCGCCCATGGTCATCCGCCAGGAAGTAAATCGTCTTGGAATCCGCCGACCACCGCGGGCTGCGCACGTCGCGATCGAGATTGGCGGTGACGAGCTTCTGGTTTCCGCCATCGGCATCCATGAGGTAGAGATGGTTCACGGTGTAGCTCTGGAATTTCCAGTCATGGCCGATGTAGGCGATCTTGGTTCCGTCCGGTGATGCCTCGGGGCTTGTGTCCGGTCCCTTGCGATTCGTCAACTGCTTTACCGTGCCATCGGCCACGGAAAAGGCGTAAAGATCGGGGCCTTCGAGCGAATAGTCGGCGTCGGGAATGCGCTGCGCCGATGTTAAGATCCACTTGCCGTCGGGTGTCCACGAGAATCCGCCGCCTCCCGCCCCGCCGCCGCCGTGATTGTAGTCGCCGCTGGTGATCTGCCGGGGTGTGCCGCCGGTAGCGGGAACGACAAAGATGTGCGTGTAGCCTGGACGGATCAGGCCCGACCCGTCCGCCCTCCAGCGCAGCTTAGTGACCACGATCGGCGGGTCGGCCCACTTGGCGCCGTTCGGCCTTTCGGGGAGCTTCACCGAGAAATCCGGTTTCGCGGGAACCCGCGCCGT
Organism: Bryobacteraceae bacterium; assembly: GCA_035295125.1. GTDB lineage: Bacteria > Acidobacteriota > Terriglobia > Bryobacterales > Bryobacteraceae > JAICMB01. The sequence continues at coordinate 143,641 of DATGJP010000078.1, forward strand.
GTAGGCGATGGAGTTGCCGTCAGGCGACCATACGATGCCGCTCGGCGCCTGCTCCAGGTCCGTGATCATCGCCTCCTGACCGCTGTCCATCCAACGAACGTAGATCTGGGGCTTCCCGCTGCGGTTCGAAATGTAGGCTAAGCGGGAGCCGTCCGGCGACCAGCGCGGCGAGCTGTCGCGGAAATTCCCCTGCGTGAGGGGCCGCGAACCCTTGCCGTCGGCGTCGGCAATCCAGAGATTGCTGTAAAAAGCGTCGTTCATCTTGTCCGCGCGCGTGATGGTGTAGATCACCGACTTGCCGTCGCGGCTGATTTCGGGATCGCCGACGTTGCGGAATTCAAAGAGATCGGTTGTCGTGAACGGTGTCTTCGCGGCGAATGCAGCCGCGGTGAAGAGAACAGCGAGCGCTAGTTTCCTCATTATCTATTTCCATTCCTTGTAAAGATCAGCAATGTGAGCGGACTGCGTGTCTCCGGGGTGGATCACTACCCGCCACCGGAAATGCAGAGATTTGCCGGCATCCAGCTTCCACTGGCTCTCCGGCTGTGACGGGTCGAAGGCGTGCTGCCCGAACGGATTGAGCGCGAAAAGCCCGTAAGCGCGTGAGTGCCAGTAGGTGGGATGACGGGGGTTCGTGGCGGCGTCGAAAATTGCCACGCCGACTTTCTCGCCATCGACTTCGCCGGAGTAATCGACCCAGTTTGAGCGCTTACCCCAGACCTGTTTCTCGCCTTCCAAACCGTCGGCGTTCACCATATGCCCGGTCTTCCGCTCCGTTAACTCGTCGGCGAGCCGTATCGCGAACGCGCCCTCTTTCGTGTCGCCAAACACAACGTCGGGAACTGCCGTAAGCGTGGAATCGAAATCGATGATTCGCATTTTACCGGGGCCTGAAAAGGTCATCACTCGTTCCTCGCGCAACTGGGTTTTGCCATCGGGTCCAATCCAGTTGATAGAGGCGGCGAGCTTCTGCTTGCGGTTACCATCTTTCCAATCGGCTTTCTCAACCACCAGCTTGCCGATGTGCGGATTCTTGGACGAGGGGTCGTTTTCCCAGAACTTGACGCCGTTCACGTCGTCATAAGTGAACCAGAGCCCGCGGTGGTGCGGATGATCGTGGGATTCGGCCGTGTCTTTCTCGATCGGCCAGCGTCGGGTAATCATCTTGCCGTCGGCGGTCCGCAGCGGCCACAGGAATGGCTTGTTGTCATCGTTACCGTAGTAGAACGTAGTGAAAGGCTTACCGTCGATATTGACGTCGATGGTCTGTCCCGCAACCGGCAGGACCAGAAGAGCGGCTAGCCAGAGGTGTTTCATCTGCTTTAGATTAAAACAATGGCGGGACAGGGTTCAGCCCGTCAGCTATCATAGAAGTATCTGGAGGTATTTTTAAATGGGTCCCGTGGGTGTTCAGGAGATGATCGTCATCTTCATTGTCGCCCTGGTCCTCTTTGGCCCCAAAAAGTTGCCGGAGTTGGGCAGGACGATAGGGAAGGCGATCACGGAGTTTCGGCGCGCGCAGGCCGAACTCAAAGCCACGTTCGATCACCACATGAGGGAGCTGGAAAAAGAAGCCGAGTCGGTTAAAGAAGTCACCCGTAGCTACACGAACGACATTTACAACCATTACGACTCGAATCAGTACGATTCACCTTATTACGACTCCGGGGCTTATGGCTCCGAATCGTACAACACAAACACCACACCAGCCGAATCTAATCCACCTACTGTAAGCGCATCCGCACCTCAGGGCGCTGAATCCACGGCTTCACATGAAGCTCCGGTAAACGGAACGGTCGCCAGGACCAAGGGGACGGAAACCGCCGCCACCCAGCACGAGCCTGCCGAAAGCCATCCGGCGCCGGAATCAGCAGTGAGCTAATCGAAGAAACAGCGAACCCATGAACGATGAAAAGCCGGGGGCAAACGCTCCTGAAGCCCCTACTACAGCCGTAGCCACCGTGCCGCCGGCCGGGGCCATAAGAAAGCCCCCTCCGCCACCGCCGCCCCCGCCTTCGGGCGACGAACCCGAAGACGAGGGCATGCTGCGCATGTCGTTCCTCGAGCATCTCGAGGAGCTGCGCACGCGGATCATCAGGTCTCTCATGGGGTTGGGTGTCGCCTTCGTGGCCAGCCTGGTCTTTGCTAATTACCTGTGGGACATCATCGTCGCGCCCGCCACGGATGCCCTCAAGCATCTTCACGTGGAGCCTCCACAGCTCGTCATGACCGTCCCCATGGAGGGTTTTTCCATCATCTGGATGAAGCTGCCGCTGCTCTGTTCGATCTTCCTGGCGTCTCCCTGGATCGTTTACCAGATATGGGCCTTTATATCGCCAGGTCTCTATAAGAAGGAGAAGCGCCTGGCGGCTCCCTTCATTCTGGCGACGGCGGGCCTCTTCATCCTGGGCGGCTGCTTTGCCTATTTCCTCGCCTTCCGCTACGGCCTGACTTTTCTCCTCGGAATCGGCATGAGCAACGGCGTGAAGCCGATGGTCACCATCACGGAGTACTTCGACCTGTTTGTCAACGTGACCCTGGGGGTCGGGCTGGTGTTCGAGATGCCGGTCCTGATCTTTATGCTGACGCTGCTGCGGGTGGTGTCACCGCGGTTCCTGATCCGGCACTCGCGCTACGCCATCCTGGCGATTGTCATTATTGCGGCAATCGTCACCCCGACCCCGGATGTCTTCAACCTGATGCTCTTCGCGGTACCGATGTGCGCCCTATATTTCGTGGGCGTCTTCGCCGGTTACCTGCTGGTGCTGCGGCGCGAAGGACGTAAGTTCCCGTGGAAGAAGGTGCTGATGATCACCGGCGTGGTGCTGGCGGTTGGCGCCGGAGTGGTCTACCTGTTCATAAGGCTTGGGTACCACCTCATCGACCACTGGCCGTACTTAACGAAGTAAGCGCGCCTACTTAAAGAGCCGTTGGTAGCGTCTCACGGGATTGTAGGTCGATCCCACCGTCGCCAGTTCCGCCATGAAAGCCGGCTGTTTCTCAAACAGCTTGGCGAAGAGCTTGGCTGTCAGGAGATGCGGGTCCTTGCGCGGAAAGATCAATTCGTCGGTATCGATGCCGTGACCGTAACCGAAACCATGGTGGTTAAGACGGATGTCCTGGTTGCGGCCCGTTTCGGACGCATAGATGCTCGCCAGCACGATGGCGAAGAACTCCTCCTCCGTGTCATAGCCAAAGCCGAGTGGAAGCAGGTCCATGATTCCCCGAATTTCCCGGCTGGCGTGGACCATCTCATGAAACAGAATCTCGTCCGGCTTGGCGCCCGGGTTGCCTCCCTGACCCTGTGAGCAACTGTAGTAGAAGGTGGTTGGGTTGAAGGAGAGCTTGACGCTTGTGCCGGTGCCGAACCCGGCGAAGTCGTTGCCGGAATTGTCGACGTATCGAGCGCCGTCGGTGGCTCTGCGCCAGACGCTGCCTTTAGCGGTGCCCCCTCGCTCCGAGGAAGCCTCGGCATAGGCATTGAATACGGTCTTGGTGAGCGGCACGATGCGGACCAGGTGCGTTCCGGATCGTCCGATCTCCTTTAATAACGCACTGCCGGAGCGAGTATTCGCTAGGCGATCCAGCACCATCCGGACAGCCTGTTCATAGTCTTCGGCGCTGGAGTATGCGTCCGTTCCTTTACCGTCGATGTAGAGATTCGATGCGGATCCGTATTTCAGCATTTTCCGTCCTCGCTAACATAGCGCCAACAAGGCTCGGAATGCCTCACTTCTTCTTACAAGAGCGACGGGGCAATGCTCTCCTTGGCTTCCTCATACCAGTGATACAGTTGCTCGATTGCCCCACGCAAGGGCGCGAAGGAGCATCCGGGGACTTCGGCCAGCAGGCGGCTATTACAGCCGGTGTATTCGCGCGCAAGTCCCGGCTGGCCGACCTGGATCGCCAACTGTTTTCCCGACACTTCGATCACGATTCGCGCAAGCGTCAGGAGGTCGACCCGGCTTCCCGTACAGACGTTGTAGGTTTTGTAGCGTGGGTCGCTTTCGAAAAACCACTCCGTTAACCGCGCCAGATCGCTGACAGCCAGATAGTCGAAAAACACGTTTTGACGAATCGTGATCGGAAGATCCCAAATCGCCCGGCAGCAAGCATGCGAAATGAACCGTATACGCCAGTCCTCGTGTTTGCCAAAGACTCCGAACAGGCGCAGATTATAGAAGCGGTCTGTTCGCTCAATCGCCTTTGCAATCAAGTATTTGGAGTGCCCGTAACCGTCTGTCGGCACGTTTGCGTCGAAACATTCTTCGCTGACGGAGGGAGTCATGTTAAGGCGGTCATATTCCGCGCCGGAGCCGTAGGAAATCAGCCGCCCGTAAGAGCCCCGCATCCGCTCCAGGTTGAAGAACATGCGGCAGTTATTCTCGAAGACCTTGGCCAGGTCCCGGGTGGATGTGACGGTAGCATTCCATGTCGCCGAGTGCACGACAATGTCGAACCGCTCTGAGCTAAGAAATTCCCTGATCGCCGTTGCATCGAGGAGATCCAATTCGCCGGTCGACGGCGCCGTGACGTCATAACGCCCGCGCCAAGCCTCCTGCAGGTTGCGGCCAATGAACCCGTTGCCCCCGGTCAAAAGAATGCGGAGCATTTAACCAATCATCGGTATAGGCCGAACACAGGATTAGGTCTATCGAAGGGGTTCTGGACCGCCGATTAAATCCGTGTAGATTCCGATGGTTAGAGTATCTGATTACATACTGCAGAGGCTCGAGCAGTGGGGCGTGGAACACGTCTTCCTCCTCACCGGAGGAGGCGCTATGTTCCTCAACGACTCGATCGCCCGCTCTAATCTGCGCGCCATCTGCAACCATCACGAGCAGGCGTGCGCCATGGCTGCGGAAGGCTACGCGCGCGTAAGCGGGAAACCGGGCGTGATCAATGTCACTACGGGCCCCGGCGGAATCAACGCTCTCAACGGCGTTTTCGGCGCCTGGACGGATTCCGTCCCAATGCTCATTCTGTCTGGTCAGGTGAAGCGCGAGACATGTATGTCAACGTATGACATACCCGGCCTGCGGCAGCTCGGCGATCAGGAAGTCGACATCATCCGCATGGCGAAAGGAATCACCAAGTACGCCGAGATGGTGACGGACCCTCGTTGCATCCGGTACCACCTTGAAAAGGCATGGTTCCTGGCATCAGCGGGCAGGCCCGGACCTTGCTGGCTCGATATTCCGATTGATGTGCAATCGAGCATGGTCGACGAAACCACGCTCGCCCCCTACGATTGCACGGCCGATGCCCCAGTCTGGAACGCGGATGAGGTGGCCAAGGCCTGCCGCCGAGTGATCGCCCGCATCGAAGCTTCGGAACGCCCCGTCGTAATGGCCGGCTCCGGCGTCCGGATTTCGGGCTCGATCGATTTGTTCCAGGAAGTGGCTGAAAAGCTCGGGATACCGGTCACCACGGCCTGGACCCACGACATTATTGCCACCGATCACCCGCTGTTTTGCGGCCGGCCGGGAACCATCGGCGACCGGGCAGGGAATTTCACGGTCCAGAATGCGGATACGCTGCTGGTTCTTGGGAGCCGGTTGAATATCCGCCAGGTCAGCTATAACTGGAAGGCTTTCGCGAGGTGCGCCTACAAGATTCAGGTCGATGCCGACGCCGCTGAGCTGGATAAGCCGACCGTTCGTGCCGACCTGCCGATCCACTGCGACGTCCGAGTATTTCTTGAAGAGCTGAACCGTCAATTGGACGGCAAGACCTCGCGCCACAGCGGCTGGCTTCGTTGGTGCAAGCAGCGTCAGGCCCGCTATTCTGTCCTGGACGGCAAGACGTCCTCGGGCCAGCTTCTCAACCCTTACCTGTTCGTCGATGAGCTCTACCGGCAGCTCGCCTCGGACGATGTCGTAGTCTGCGGGAACGCGACAGCCTGCATAGTGACGTACCAGACGGCGCGAATTCAGAAGGGTCAGCGGCTGATCAGCAATTCGGGCGCAGCTTCGATGGGTCATGACCTGCCGACGGCAATCGGCGCGGCGGTGGCGCGTGATGGCGGCCGCGTGGTTTGCCTGGCCGGCGATGGCAGCCTGCAACTCAACATTCAGGAGCTGCAAACGCTGGCGCATCATTGCTGGCCGGTGAAGCTGTTCGTGTTGAACAACAACGGCTACCTCTCGATCCGGACTACTCAGGAGTCGTTCTTCCAGAAGATGCTCGGCGAAAGCTCCGCCAGCGGGGTTTCATTCCCAAACATCGTGAAACTTGCCAAGGCCTATGGCCTGCCGGCGATGACCGTAGACGCGAGCAATCATGCGGACGGCATCCGCACGGCGTTATCGACTCCCGGCCCCATGGTCTGCGAGGTGCTCCTCGACTCCGCCCAGCGTTTCGAGCCGCGCCTGGCCTCACGTCGTCTTCCCGATGGCCGTATGTACTCGCCGCCGCTGGAAGATATGTTCCCCTTCCTCGATCGCGAGGAGTTCGCCGAAAACCTGCTTATCCCTGCCATGGATGTATAGATGACTGTAGAGACCCTGCCATCACCGCGCTCGGGCGCGGTCGAAACTCAAATTGTTCCGGAGGCTAGCGGCGTTGAGGCGCCGGGCAAGCTGTTGGGAGGCGTCTTCGCGGTCTCGGTGGTTGGGCTGTTCATGTGCCTGATCGTGAATCGTTATCTCCCGATCCAAGAGGGCTGGTTCAGTTACTACGCGCAGCTAATGCATGCGGGGAAGCTGCCATACCGCGACTTTTACTTCTTTACGCAGCCCATTTCATTGGGGATCTCCTGGTTGGTTTACAGCATCAGCGACAAGATGATCTGGATGCGTTATTACGGGCTGGTTGAGCGCTTGTGCCTCACCGCGGCTCTCTACTATCTCATCTCCCGAAGATTCTCTGCCAAGGCATCCTTCTGGGCTACGGTTGTTCCGATACTTGTCTTTCTCTCGTATCGCTCCGAGGCTTTCTTCACATATCTCGTAACCTGTTGCCTGTTTTTCGTGCTGAGCCTGATCTGTCTTCTGTTGGCGCATCTGAAACCGGAGCGCGAGAGCGCATTGCTGCTGCTCGCCGGCGTGTTGTCGTCGCTAGCCTTTTTCTCGAAACAATCGAACGGTCTCATCGCCTGTGCGGTTATATTCTTCCTTGCGGCGGCCATGAGCCGTTCAATTCCCGATGCGGTTCGTCGCCTGCTTCTTTCCTGCGCCGGCTGGGCAATTCCTGCCGCGGCGGTCGTGTGGTGGCTAATGTACCATCGCATCTTTCGTCTTTACCTGCAGCAGGTGTTCTTCGGCGCCTCGGCCTCAAAGGGAGGTGTTTGGGCGATTCTCTTCTCCTTTCTTGTCCGTGCAACGACTCCCTTTACTCTGGTCACCCTGCTACTCTTCACGGCCTATATCGGATGGAAACTGCGCAAACGCTCATTTCGGCTCGACCCGTTCGCAGACGACTCCGATTCGGGCCCCAGGCTTCTCGTGGATGCCGCCGTGAGCGCGGCGTGCGTTCTGATTACCTATTTCCTGCCGCTTCCCTTTGGCTCAGGTCTCCTCATTCGAGAGTTCTTCTTGTGGATAGTTCGTTTGCTGTTCTGGTTCGGACTGGCGGCATTCCTCGTGTGTCTCGTGCAATTGTTCCGCAGGCGTTTTCAGCGTGATCCTTTCGTGCCCATCTTCGTCATCGGCGCCTTTAGTTGGGCGTATGGCTGCGGCCTCTCGTACCTGGTGGAACAACAGGCAATACTTTTTGTGTTCAGTGGAGTATTGGCGATGTCCTTTGACATGCTCAAAGCGCCGAAAGTCCACTTGAAACGCGATGTCGTGGCAATTTGTGCGTGCCTGTTGTGCCTGGTGTGCTGGCAAAAATTCGCAATCGCCTTTGATTGGACCGCCTGGCAAGAAGGCATTGCGGAAACGACCCGAGCCAGCCACTGGCCGCGCCTGGCGGGCTATCGAACAGATGCCGCGGTTATGGCAAACATTGATTCCGTGCTGGATGTCATCGGCCACGCGTCTCAACCGGGCGACGCAGTCTTTACTTTTCCGTTCATGCCGATATTCAATTACGTGACGAATCGGCCACAGCCAACATTTGCCCCCGTGCATTACTGGGACGTCTGCCCCGACGCAGTTGCTGAAGCCGATTCCCGACGGGTGCTCGATGCCAAGCCGAAAGTGATCGTGTTTATGGGCTTTGAGGAAGATCTCTGGAGTCTTCACGAGGGTGCTTTCAGGGGTGGCCGTCGCAGTGGCCAGCGCGCCATTCAACAGGCGATCGATGATCTCGTGCGGTCTGGGGATTATGTGCACATCCGAAGCTGGAACGGCCCCTTTTATGAGGTTCCGGTACATGTTTGGGCCAGGCGCAAATAAGAGGAGTAGTCAAATGCAATCGCAGATTCTCGCCACGAAGGCGGAGACAACCGACGCAGTCAACAGACCATGCCCAATATGTGAGTGCGCTCAACGCCATCATCTGTCGGAGCACACATTTGTGTTGCCCGAGGGGCATCCTCTCGAAAGCGGCTATGCCGTCGTTATATGTGATTCCTGCGGCTTTGCTTATGCCGATACTGTCGCTAACCAGGCAGCACACGACCGGTTTTATGCCCATCTGTCGAAGTATGAGGATCAGGTAACATCCACCGGCGGCGGCTATACGACGTGGGATGAACAGCGGTTGAGAGATGCCGCTCTGGTGATCAGCCGGTCCATTCCAACCACCGCGCGTATTCTCGACATCGGTTGCGCCAACGGAGGCCTGCTCGTAGAATTACGCCGCCTCGGCCACAAAGAGGTTTTTGGGATGGACCCTTCGGCGCTTTGTGTCCGTCACACGATTGCGAAGGAGATCCGTGCGTGGGTGGGTTCTCTCTCGGCGATTGCCAGCGGCATGGGAGCGTTTGACTGTGTCATCCTTAGCCATGTTTTGGAGCACGTCCATGATCTTGCGGGCGCTCTGAAATCTGTTGGTAGTTTGTTGGAACCCGATGGCATCGTCTATGCCGAGGTTCCCGATGCCAGCCGCTACCACGATTTTCTGTATTCGCCGTTCCAGGATTTCAACACGGAGCACATCAACCACTTCTCGCCGCTTTGTCTGAGCAACCTCTTTCAAGTTCACGGTTTCCGGCAGAAGAATGGTGGCATAAAGGACATTGCCAGTTCCGAAGACAGTCTGACGCCAGCGCTCTATGGGGTGTTCGAAAAAGCGGACATGAGCGATCCGAAACTTCAACGGGACGAGGCATTACATGAAGCGCTCACGGTGTATGTCGAGCGGTCGCGTGCGATGCTCACGCGAATCGACAGACGACTTCGTCAACAGCTTCATGAACAACAGCCCGTAATTGTCTGGGGCACCGGCCAACTCACGATGAAGCTTCTCAGCGACACCGTATTAAAGGACCAGCCAATCACCGCATTCGTCGACAAGAACCCCGTGAACCACGGCAGGATCTTGCGGCGAATTGCAATTGTGTCCCCGGAAGAGATTGCCCGTCAAAATTCCGAGGCTCCGATCGTAGTCGCTTCTTTACTCCACGGAAAATCCATCGAGCGGGATATTCGAGGGCAGTACGGACTCAGGAATCCGTTAGTGTCCCTGAGTCTTCAGTGAACGCGTACCTTAACACCCGCTTCTTCGTTCACCGTCGTATTTGATTCGAGCGCCTTTGCCATCGAGGCCAGTGAACTCGTCGTGTCGGCAGGGGGCTGTGGGTCGATACCGCGGTTGTATATTATCGACCTCAGATCTTCGCTCTGCATATGCGGACCGTCGATCATATCCAGAAGAATCGGTTGGTCCGGCTCGCAGTCTTTCACGAGCATCTCCCCATGCATCAGCTCGCGGCACGAGAGCTGCCCCTTCAACAGCGGTATCGCAAGATAAAACGCATCTTCGGTGAGCGGCTCACCCGCCTTGAGCGGCCGTTTTGCATACAATCCGCGGACGAGCGAGTCGAGGTACCGAATCTCCTTCTCGGGCGGAATCCGGCGCTGTGTACCCGGCGCTCCACACAACAAACGCGCGTGATGCCACGCCTTAAACCAGGCATCAATCTGGTGCGGCAGCGAACAGTAGGGCGATACCGGCGCGCCGTCCATCTGTATATCGATGTGCCGTTCGAATGTTCTTGCGCCTTTAGCGTAGGCCACCAGGATCGAGTCTTTCCAGTCCTGGTGCTCATGTGTCGAGAAGCCGATCACGTTATCCGGGTAACGATCGCGCAGGAAATCAATCTGATTCAGTTCGAGCTCGCTGTTTTCGCTCGGGTAGATCGAAACGCAGTGGTTGATCGCCAGGGGGATACTACGATTCGCGAAGAAGGTCACCATGTCGTCAATGTCCTTCTGCGACGACCCGCCGGTGGACACGATTACCGGTTTGCGCATCACCGCAATCTTCTCGAGGAGTAGCCAGTCGTTGATATCGGAACTGGCAATCTTGATGATTGGGATATCCAGTTCCTCGCAAAGGTCGACCGAACGCTCATCGAAGGGCGTGGCCATCGGAATACAGCCGCCCTGCACAATGGCGTCCACCAGGGTTGCGAACTGCTCCTTCTTCAAGGCGGTTGTCAGAGTCTTATTGATATACCGGATGTCGGTTCGGTCCCGGTAATCCCGGTGGACGAACGAATCGACGTCGCGAAACTGCAACTTAATAGCAGCACGGACGTTGTTGAACCTTACCATGCGGCAATGCTCGGCAATGATGCGGAGCCCCCGATCCACCCGTCCGAGGTGATTGTTCGCCAACTCCAGGACGAAAAGATCTCCAAAGAGGGTGTGCGCGGCTGAAATCAGCGATTCTGCCGGATTGCGGAATACGCGAAGCCGGCGCAGGTTCGTGGCCATAAGAGCTCTCCCGGGAGCGAAGTTCTTTTACCGGCGTGATATCCGGCTCTTATGTATCGGTCGGGCGGCCGCAACTCTTTACGACCGTATCTGTTAGCGGTAAAGAAATAGTCTGAAACTGCCGATCTGTTCTCAGAATGGCGCAACTGGCCCAGCAACCTATCCATACTCTTTCCGTGGTCGCTCTCTTCTACAACGAGGAGGCCAGCGTCGAACAAGTGATTCGCGAGGCTCACGCAGTGCTCCGAGGCATCGGCGAGGACTTCGAAATTGTCGCCATTCAAAACGGCTCCACCGATCGAACTCCGGAAATCCTTTCACGGCTTTGCACTGAGCTTCCGGAACTCCGCGTTCTGGCGATTCCGGTAAACCGCGGCGCAGGCTACGGAGCGGTCCGAGGATGGCGCGACGCCAGAGCGCGGTATGTTATCGGCGTTTCCGGCGATGGACAGGTCGACCTGCAGGCGATCCCCCGAATGTACGAACTTATGCTCGCAACGGGCGCCGATCTGGCTTATGGGCGCCGCACCAGCCGGCCTGATGGTAGGAAAAGGGCCGTCATATCCTTTGCCTATAACCTGCTCGTCCGCTTGCTGTTTGGTATTCGCTCCCAAGACATGAACGGGCTGCCGAAAATACTGACCGAACGAGCCCTGTCCGGAATGCAGCTTCAAAGTGAAGACCACTTTCTGGAATGCGAAATGATGCTGAAAGCCCAGAAGATGGGGCTGGCGATGTGTTCAGTGGACGTGGAGTTCCGAAAACGTAAAGGTGGACGCTCGTCCGTGAATTGGAAGGATTGTGTCGACTACCTCGAGCATCTCGCCTGTATCCGGCTGGGCATTAACGATCAGTGGGGAATGAGAGACGTTCCCCGGCTTTCGCGGCGCGCCAGGTGGGTTCATTGTCCCAATGGGGTAGAAGATCTGGCTGAGATTCGAACCGGTCAGGCTGTTACCGCCAATCTTCCGCGCGCCTAAAGGTCACTCTCGAAGGGCCGATCTTCCCAATTGGAGCCACTTCGCGAAGTGCACTCACAGTGTCATTCAGCAATTACACACTCATCGATCTAGCCCGGGTCTCGGCAGGCTTCGGGCTGTTTGCCTTATTTGCACTCCTGCCAGGCTACGTGATCGGATGGCTCTCAAATATCCTGTCTTTCCGGGAACGGCCATTTCGCGAGAAAGTCCTGCTGGCGCTGGCTGGTTCCGCTGCCGTGTCTCCTTTGCTGGTATATCTCGCCGGCCGTATGGGTGGGTTCGCTGTTATTTGGGCGATCTTCGCGATGCTTGCCGTAGCGGGCATGGCTCTCATCGTTCTCGATCTCAGCCGCGAGAAACGGCCGTTCTCGGGCACTCGTTTGCCGATGCTGGCGGCACTCGGATGGATCGTGGTCGCACTCATCGCCATGGTCGACTTCGGATGGAAAGATCGACTCTACGTGAGTTACACCGGGTTTGATCTGTCGGTTCGGACGGAGTTTACCGACGCAATCGCCCGCACTGGAGTCACACCGGCCAACCCGTTCTTTTTCCCCGGGCACCCCGTGCCCCTGCGCTATCACTACTTCTGGTTCTTGCCGTGCGCACTGGTGGAGAACATCAGCGGTGGATGGGTTGGTCCGAGCGACGCGATCATTGCCGCTTCCATATGGGGTGGCTTTGCACTGTTCGCTTTGCTGACCCTTTACGTGTGGCGATTCCGCCAGGTGGACGGACCGCCCTCTTCGCGGCGGTCCTGGGTTGCTATGGCGCTGGTATGGGTGATGGGCCTCGATATTATTCCGGTGCTTCTTTACATCCCTCTCGGGTACATCTGCTTCACGCCGGATTCCTGGAACAATGAGGTCGCAGGCTGGTTTCATTCGCTATTGTCGGCGCCCCATCATGTTGCGGCGGCGGTTGCCTGCCTCACGGCTTTCCTGGCGTTGTGGACGAGCGAGGGGCAATCACGCGGCACACAGATCGGCTCAATGATTGTTGCCGGTATGGGCTTCGCCTGTTCGGCGGGGCTGTCCATCTATGTGTCGCTGGTTTTCGCGGCCAGCATGTTTGTTCTGGCCGTAATCACGATCTGGAAGCGATGGTGGCCCGATACTATACGCATTGCGTGCGCGAGCGCTCTCGCAGTGGTTTTCGCCCTGCCTTATCTCGTCGTATTGATGGCTTCTCACGGACGTGGAGGCAGTGATCACGTGATTTCGCCTACGATCCGGGAGTTCTACCCCGTGCAATGGCTCCTCCACGACGGCCTCAACGTGGGTTGGCCCGCAATCGCCGCGGTGAACGCCTTGCTCTTACCCCTAAACTACGCCTTCGAATTGGGTCTTTTCCTACTCGTGGCCGTGCTTCAGTTCATGAGATATTCGCGGCGTCGGACTCCACTCGGTCGCAAGGATTGGGCCGAAATCGTGTTGATCAGCGTTCCGGTCCTCATATGCACGTTCTTTCGATCGAGTCTCGTCAACGGCAATGACCTGGGTTGGCGCGGTTTCCTGGTCGCGCAGTTCGTGCTGATCCTCTGGGCGATCGATTACGTCAGGTTGGCGTTTCGGAAATCATTCAAACTGCGGCGTATCCGGCGCTGGATCTCCGTGTCCGTGTGGATCGGATTGGCGGGCACGGGGTATGCGTTCGTGGTGAGCCGCGCCTATGTTCCTATGATCGATGCCGGACTGGTCCGCGCAACTCCTCGATTCCTGGGGTCGGACCATTCCATCGGCAGGCGCACGTTTGCGCTGCGTGAGACCTATAACTGGGTAAACCAACATTTCCCCCGCTCGGCCGTCGTTCTCATCAATCCGAACACCGATCACGATGTGCAGTACGGGCTCTATGCCAAACGGCAGGGGGTTGCGACGGACTTCACTTGTGGGACTACTTTCGGCGGTTCCTTTGATACCTGCCGGCAGATGCTGTCCCTGATTCGCCCCGTCTTTAATGACCCGACGGCCGCCGATCGCATCGACCTCGACGCGCTGTGCCGCGACTACTCGGCCGGCCTGATCGTGGTCAAGGATAACGACCCTTCCTGGCGTAGTTCTCAAAGTTGGGTCTGGCGCCGAACGCCAGTCTACTCCAGCGAGTTTTCGAGAGTATTTGCGTGCAATGCGCCGGCGGCGCGTGCCGGTCTCAAGTGACGTCCGTTACTCTTTCCGGCGAGCCACAAGGCCGGAATGCCCCAGAGCAGGAAGATCAACACTCCGCTCGCCTGTAGGATCAGAACATACCCGAGTGCCTGGCCATGAGCCAGGCCCAACGGCTCCAGCACGGAGACGGCAACGAATTGAGAGAATCCGACGTTTCCTGGAGTAGCTGGAATTGCGCTGGAAAGCCCGAGAACCGCGAGCAGCAGGAAAGCGCTCCCTATCGAAATGGGCAGATCGAGCGCCCGGCCAACGATGGTCGTACCCAGAACATCGAGGATCCAGATCAACGGCGTCAAGAGTCCGAAAGTTGAAGCCCGCTTCACGTTGTGCAACGCTCGCACACCACAGACAGCGTGCTCCGTCAGCCCGGCAAGACGTCCACGGATTGCGGGCGGAGTCATTCCCACCAATCGCAGACACTGGGCCTCCAGACGCGGCAATAGTACGATTCCTAAAACGCCTACGCCGCTCGCCAGCGCAACGGTTCGGCTCGCCTGGACCATCCAGTGCGGAGCCTGGCCCATCGTGAGTAGTGCGAGCAGGGCGGCGAGCGCCAGCGCCGCCGCATCAAAAACCCGCTCCGTAAGCGTGGTCGCCAGAAGAAATGACTGGCTCAGCCCCGAGTTGCGCGCGACCATTGTGGATCGCACAAGCTCACCGGCGCGGGCGGGAAGCAAAGTGTTGGCCAGGTAGCCGCCGCTGGCAGCCCAGAAGACGGTCATATACTCCACGTCGGCCCTCGCGCTCAACAAAGAGCGCCAGCGCATCGCGCGCAAAGCCAATGAGGTGGTGCCCAACAGGAGGCCGATCGCAATCAGCCCCGGTTGCGCATGAAGGACTCCATCCAGGAACTGCCGCCAGTCCGTATGGCGCAGCGCCAGAAACACGAAAAGGGGCGTCAGCAGCAGCGGAATCAACGAGCCCAGACGCCTGCCCATGGGTCGTTACCCGCGCGCCAACTGGTGGAACACCGAAACGACGTATTCCAGGTGGCTGTCCTTCAGCCCTGGGTAAACGCCCACCCAGAAAACGTTGTC
This sequence comes from Bryobacteraceae bacterium, assembly GCA_035295125.1. GTDB lineage: Bacteria > Acidobacteriota > Terriglobia > Bryobacterales > Bryobacteraceae > JAICMB01. The sequence continues at coordinate 158,652 of DATGJP010000078.1, forward strand.
CATGACGAAATCGGTGTTCTTGAGATCGCCCACAATACGCCGGTTCACGTCCTGGTAGGCCGGCTGCCGGACGAGATTGCCGGCAAAAAGCAGCCGCGTCGCAATGCGATTCCGTTCCAGGTGGCCGGTGACCTGGTCGCGCGTCAGCCCCGACCCGGGCCGCACCGCGATGGGAAATCCGAACCAGCTTGGATCGGCGCCCTCGGTCGCCTCCGGCAGAATGAACACGTCCTGCATATCGCCCAGACCTTCATACAAAGTCCGGAAGTTCGCCCGCCGCGCCTCGATGAATCGGGGGAGCTTCTTCAATTGCGCAACCCCGACTGCCGCCTGCATATCGGTCAGCTTCAGGTTGTAGCCGATATGGGAATACGTGAATTTGTGGTCGTAGCCGCAGGGCAGGGTGCCAAGCTGCCACCCAAACCGCTTCCCACAGGTGCCGTCTTTCCCTGGATCGCACCAGCAGTCCCGGCCCCAATCGCGAAAAGACTCGAATAGCGTCTTGAGCAGCGGCTGGTTGGTTAAAACGCATCCGCCTTCGCCCATCGTGATGTGGTGGGCCGGGTAGAAACTTACCGTTGCGAGATCTCCGAACGTGCCCACCAGTTGTCCCCGATAGGTCGAACCTACCGCGTCACAGCAGTCTTCGAGCAACCACAAGCCGTGCTTGCGGGCAAATGCCGTGACCGCGTCCAGGTTGTAAGGATTGCCGAGCGTGTGTGCCAGGAAGATCGCCCGCGTCCGGTCGCTCACAGCCGCCTCGAACGCAGTAACATCCACGTTGTACGTCGGAACCGTGATGTCCACAAACACCGGGACAAGGCCGTTTTGGACGATCGGGTTCACCGTGGTTGGGAACCCAGCGGCCACCGTGATCACCTCATCGCCCGGCTTTAGCTGCCGCGCGCCCAATTTCGGTGACGTCAGCGCTGAAACCGCCAGTAGGTTCGCCGAAGACCCCGAGTTGCACAAAACCGCATTCCGCAGCCCGAAGAACCGCGCAAATTCTTTTTCAAACTGCGCGGCATAGCGGCCGCTGGTGAGCCAGAATTCCAGCGCCGAATCCACCAGCGTGACCAGTTCGTCCTCATCGAACACGCGGCCCGCATAGCGCACCGGGCTCACACCCGGCCGGAACTCTTCCTCGCCGAAGTGCTCCTGAAAATACTCGCGAACCTTGGAAAGAATCTCGGCCCGGACGTCGACACCGGCCGCGATCATACGAACGCCTCGACGCGCGCCGGCTGCGGTTGAACCGAGCCCTCCAACGCTCGCGAAAGCGCCCGCAGGCCATCACTGACGGACTCGCTCCACCGCAGATCGCTGTCAATCCTGCCTGCGTCGGCGAGGCGCGCCAGAAATGCCAGTCGCACGAACGTTTCCCGCCGCTCCCAGTCCCGTGAGTCCAGCGCGCGCAGTTTTGAAACCATGTCATCGATCGCGCCGCTGAGCGACATCAGCGGCTGGTGCGCCGGGGCCATCGCTCGAAAACGGGCGAAGCTGACTTTGTAGGACCGCTTATCAGGTCCGGCATCTCGGTTCAGACTGATGCGCACACCCGGAATCCGCGCCGCGACCGCTTCCGCCAGGTCCGCTACCTGCCAATTCCACTCATCGCTACCCGCGTTCACCGCGAGGAAAGAATCGCCCTTTCTTCCAATGGCCCACTCGATCGCCCGGGCCATGTCCGTGACATGAATCAGCGGCCGCCAGGGAGTTCCATCGCTCAGAATCTTAACGGTGCCTTCTCGCAGAGCAGTGGCCACAAAATCGTTCAGTACCAGGTCGAGTCGAAGCCGTGGACTGTAGCCGCACGCGGTCGCAAATCGCAGGCACGTGACCGTAAAATCCGCCGACGCGATCCCCGCCAGCCCCATCTCCGCCGCGACCTTCGAACGCGCATACGCCGTCAACGGCCCCAGCTCCGAGTCTTCGCTGCGTGCCGTCGATTCCGCGCACCCGTACACGCTGCACGACGACGCGAACACAAATGAGCGAACGCCCGCTTTCCGGGCCTCCTGCGCGAGCCGGACCGTTGCCTGGGTATTGATCTCATCCGTCACCCGCTCGTACGCTTTCCCGATCGGGTCGTTCGATACGCCCGCCAGATGAACCACCGCATCGGTCTGTCGCAGCAGGTCCGGCGGCACATCCCGGACATCGCCAAAATATTGCGCCGTGAGGTGACGCTCCGGCAAGACCAGCCCATCGACGAGGCAGGGCGCGAAATACCCCGCATCGAACCCGATCAGCTTTGCTTCCGGGATAGCCGCTCGAAGCTGCCGGACCACGCAGGGTCCTACGTACCCCATGTTCCCTGTGATGACAATTCTCATCCGGCCAGAACCTCCACGTTTTCCCTCAACCTCTCGCTTAACGAATGCAGCCCTGTAGCCTGGTCCCAAACCTTCCACGGCGCCTGCCCGGACGACCACATCTGGTTCAAAGCCTGGTATTCCCGGAACGTATCCATGGCATAAAAGAAGCCGTCGTGCTGGTACGCACGCAACTGCGCGTTCTGGGTAAGCCGCTGCATCGGGTCATGCTCCAGAACGCAGGTGTCATCTCCGAGATACCCGAACACCTCGCGTTCGAAGACGAAATACCCCGCGCTGACCCAGCCCTCCACGCGAGGTTTCTCCGCGAATCGCTCCACCGCGCCGTCCCTGCCGACATCGACCACGCCAAAACGAGATACCGGCCGAACCGTCGTCACCGTAGCCGTTTTCCCATGGGACCGGTGGTACGCAAGCAACTCAGGAACATTCACATTCGACACGCCGTCCCCATACGTAACCATGAAGGTATCGGTGTCGATGTACTTCTGGACCCGCCGAAGACGTCCGCCCGTCATCGTCTCCAGCCCGGTGTCCGCCAACGTGACCCGAAACTCCTGTTCCTCATGAGTTCCGTGGTAGGTAATCTCATTCGGCTTCCCGAGCACGACCGTGAAATCGTTATTCATGGCCTCGTAGTTCAGGAAGTAGTCCTTGATCATGTCGCCGCGATACCCGAGGCACAGCACAAAATCATGAAAGCCATAGTGGGCATAGAGCTTCATGATGTGCCACAGGATCGGCCGGCCCCCGACCTCCACCAGCGGCTTGGGCCTGAATTCGGTCTCTTCGCGCAAACGGGTACCGAGGCCGCCACACAGAATCACAACCTTCACGAGGCTCTCCTGTTGGTGCAACCAGTCACTCTTTTTGATCGGTACGGTTGGGCTAAAGCAATAGAGTTGGTCCTAAAGTCAAACACAGGGGAACCGATTAAAACAGTGTGGATGTAAAGGCGGCCGTGCCGGCAAAGGAAATCGGTGTGCCTCCTGATATCCCTCAGGCGAAGACCTTAACTTTCAGGCCCACCCTGGACGTGCTTGCGATCGCCCTCATTGGATGCGTTGTTCTCGCAATTTCCTCCTTTTTGAGTTTCACCTCCGAAGTCCGGCTCGGTTCCCTCGCGATGCCGGTGTCGATCGATATCACCGGACTGAGCGCGTCGGATCGGTACGCCGTGAATGTCACGGTACGAACGCCTGTCCAGGACCAATTCAACGGCCGGCCCGAGGAACTGCAGGCCTTCCGCACGTCCGAGGCGTTTAACTGGAAACTCGTCCGCACCTGGGTCCGCGGCGTGCATCTGCACATCACGAAAGAGGCTCTTGCCCGCATACAGAGCGTCAACCTTACAATCGGCAGCCGACGCCTCGTGTTTGACCACCGGCAGATCGAGACCTGGGGTTTAACCGATCCGATGTCCTGGGTTCTCCCCGGCGCCGCCGGCCAGGTTGTCTCCATCGAAGTGCCGTGGACGAAATATGTACCTGTAGGGACGGGTGACGTTCTGAACTGGCCGTCGACAACGACAGTCGTATGGCGGTCCCTGCGGGTACCGCTGCTTTACGGCGTCCTCGCGATCTGCGTTGCCCTCTGGTTCCGGATACGGATTCAAGGCGGGAATCTGCTCACCATTTGCAACCGGATCCTAGGGGGTGGAATGCCATCCTCGGCCTCACCGGCTCGCGCGTGGTTTTTGGCGGGTGCGCTCATCGTGATCACGGGAATCGCGGTAACGGAAGTACGACAGCCGTTTGCCTTTACCGAGGACGACGGCACCTCGCAGTTCCTGCCGGTCATTATGCAAGCGAGTCGGGGCCTGCTCGAAGGACATATTCCCGTCTGGAATCCGAATCAGTTCATGGGCGCGCCCACTATGACCGTCGGGATCTACACGTTAACGTATCCGCCGACCTATCTAGCCTATGCGATCGCCCGTTTCGTCTTCGGGAACGAGTTACTGACGTTGGAGGTCTTTGCTCTCCTGCACCTGGCTGGCGGGTATGTTTTCACATTCCTAATGCTCCGCGGGATTGGCCTCAGCCCACCGCTTGCAGGCTCAGGAAGTGCATGCTTCGTCTTGTCCGGGTTCTTTCTGATCGCCGCGCGTTCGCAACTGACTTTTCTACCTCTCGCGGTTTGGGTACCACTGCTCATGATGTGCGTGAACCGCTTTGTAAAAGGTGAAGTGGGATGGAAATGGGCGGCGGCGACAGGTGGCATCCTCGGCCTGCTGTTTCACGCTGGTCATGCGCAGATGTGGGTTTACACCGTGATGTTCTTCGTGCTCGCTTTGCTCTTGACCGCCCAGTGGCGCCGCGCCATATGGGCTATCCCCGCCCTGCTTTGCGGAGCAGCAATCGCCGCTCCGCTCTTTGTCCTTCAAGCGATCGAGACGGCGAAGATTGTCCGCGAGCCCGCTTATGGCTACGGCGTCGGGGGATTGATTCTTCAGATGTTGTTGCCCCTCGGCAAATGGGGAGGCGATCCCTATCTCCTGGGCACGTTTAACTCTGCCTATAACGGCGAATACGTCTATTCCGGAACGATCTTTACAGCGTGTTGTCTTTTCGCGATCGCAATGGCAGCCGCCACGCTGGTGTTGACCCGCAGCCTCAGCAACATGGTCCGTAATAATATCTGGCTTTTTTGTGCCGCGGCGGCGCTGGTCCTCTCGTTCGGAGGCACCGGGATTGCCTGGTCAGTGATGTCGCTGCTCCCGGTGTTCGACAAGTTCCGATGGCCGTTCAAGTTCATCTTCTTTTTCGATCTTTTTGCGATTACGGCTGGCGCTCTCGTTATTCAGCGCTGGGCACGTTCGCATCGAGTAATCACTATACTTTCCAGCGCCGCTATGGCTTTGATCCTGCTCCACGCGGCCTTTCCCCATCCCACCTGGTATAGTTACGCGGATCGTCTGCAGCCCCAGCCTTCCTCAAAGTTCGCAACCGGTTCGCGCATCCTGCCCATCTTTCCCAAGCGCAGCGCGCAACAGGGTTATATCCCGGCAATGGCGCACAATTATCCGACCTATGCGGGAGTCCTCGCCTTTGCCGGCTACGACAGTTTTGTGGAAGGCTCGCGGCCCAATGAAACCGCGGCCCATGCACTTTACGATCACCCGGTCGAGTCGGCCAAGGCTTACGGCATCTCATGGATGACGGTGCATGAATCGGCCTTCTGGCCCCGGTATTCCGAAAACCCTGTGATGTGGGATATGGAGAACGTCACCGCCTATGGCCTCGCTACGTTTCAGGATTTGCGGGCGGTCTCCGACCAAACTCTCCGCTTCCCCCACATGACCGCGTACCACCTTCCCCATGCCGACCCCTTGGCCTTCTCGGGAGCAACGCCCCTCCCCGTGACCTTCGACGTCACCGGCGCCCACGTCGCCACCGCGGGCCTCGCACCCGGCAGCGCCGTTGTCGTTAACGTGCTCTGGCGCCCCTGGATGAAGATCGCCGGCCGGCCCGAGCGCCCAACAGCCGACGAATGGGGCCGCGTCCTGGTGCATCTGGAAAAACCAGCCGATAGTCTATGGGTGCGCTACTCACCCCCCTGGGCGACGAGCTTTGGGGTTGGGGGCGTTCTGCTGATTACCGGCATCCTGGCCGCTATTTTGATTCGCAAACGGGAGATAGCATGCGCGAACTAGTTCTGGTCACCGGCGGCGCCGGGTTCATCGGCAGTCACCTCTCGGCGGCCTTGCTCACCCAGGGATATAAAGTCCGCGTCCTCGACAATCTTTCCTTAGGACGACGCGAATGGGTTCCCGAGGAAGCCGAATTCGTCAAAGGCGACATACGCGACCTGGCCACCTGCCGCGCGGCAGTCCACGGGTGCGCCGGGATCTTCCACATGGCGGCCATGAGCCGCTCCGCCGCTTCCCTCACCGCCATCGAATCCTGCACCGAAAACAACATCCTGGGCACGCAGAACATCCTGGCAGCCGCGCGCGAACACGGGGTAAGGAAGGTCGTCTACAGCGGCTCGTCGACCTACTATGGCAGCCAGCCTGTCCCCCATAAAGAAGGCATGCGCCCCGATTTCCTCAACATGTACGGACTCACCAAGTACGTTGGAGAGGAATACTGCCTGCTTTTCGATCGCCTCTACAAAACGCCTGCAGTCGTCCTGCGCTATTTCAACGTCTACGGCCCGCGCCAGCCCGAGACTGGCGCCTATGCCCTGGTGCTCGGTGTCTTCCTGCGCCGTTGGGCCGAAGGACAACCGCTCGAAATCCACGGCGACGGCAGCCAGCGCCGCGACTTCATCCACGTGCGCGACGTGGCTCGCGCCAACATCGCCGCCTATGAATCGGAAGCCCACGGCGAAGTTTTCAACGTCGGCAGCGGAACCAGCATTTCGGTGAAGGAGCTGGCGGACATGATTTCTCCCGACCAGGTCTTCGGTCCCCGCCGGGTGGCCGACGCAGCCATGACCCTTGCCGACGTTAGCCGTACCCGCTCTCTCCTGGGCTGGGAGCCACAGGTCCCGTTTGAGGTGGGATTGCGGGAACTCCAGGTCCTAATGCCTGCCCTGCTCGCAGCGGTCTGAGTATGGGCCGTCTCATCCGCTCCCTCTCAGTCGCCGCGCCAGCCTACAACGAGGCCGCATGCCTCGAAACGGTTGCCTCCGACTGGTTGGAGTACCTGCGCTCGCGCCCCGACCTTGACAGCTTCGAAATCGTAGTCTGCAACGATGGCAGCCGCGACGCCACCGGCGCGATCCTGGACGCCCTCGCCGCCCGCGCCCCCGAAGTCCGGCCCATTCACCACGAAACCAACCAGGGCGCCGCCGCGGCGCTTACCAACGCAATTCACCACACCACCAAGGACTGGATCCTCCTGATCGATTCCGACGGTCAGTTTCCCATCGAGATCTGCGATCGCATGATCGACGAGGTACGCGAGCGCTCCGCGGATGCCGTCATCGGCGTTCGCCGGGCGAAAGCCGACAGCCTGTTCCAGCGTTTTGGCTCCTGGCTCAGCGGCACGCTCTGCAACTGGTTCCATGGCACGCACTATCGCGACTTCAACTGCGCCCTCAAGCTGGTGCCCGGCCCGGCCTTGCGAGCGCTCAACCTCGAAGCCAAGGGCTTGAACTATTCCGGCGAAATCACGTCCAAGCTGCTCGAAGAGGGCATTGCGTTTGCCGAAGTGGAAGTCGACCACGAACCGCGCGTCGCCGGCCGTTCCGCCGCGAAATCGCTGAAAAGCGCAGCCGACCGCCTCCTTTTCGTGGCATACATCGGCTTCCGGCAGCTTCTGTTCCGCTGCAAAGTCCTCCAAAGGCCCCAGTTATGCCGGTAACGACGGACGAGCGCATCAACGTCGCCTTGTTCTGCGGCGGACGGGGATCGAGCAGCATCATCCGCGAACTGACCCGCTGGCCGCAAATCAAGCTGTCGCTGCTCGTGAACGCGTACGACGATGGGCTTTCCACCGGCGAGCTGCGCGAGTTGATCCCCGATATGCTGGGGCCGTCGGATTTCCGCAAGAACCTGTCGACTCTGGTCGAATTGCAGTCCGAAGAACGGGCCGCGCTCCAGCAAATCCTCGAATTCCGCCTGCCGCGCGACTTTTCCAATGCCGACGTCATCGCATTTTGCCGCTTCATCGACGATCCCGGCAAAAAGAAGCTGCTGCGGCCTCCGCTTCCCGAGTTATTTGAATCGCTCGGCGGCAACCTCCAGCGCCGGGTTGTCGGGTACCTCCGGGAATTCCTCGACTACTATCAGAAGACCCGCCAGCCGCTGCAGTTTGCCGACTGCTCGCTTGGGAACCTGATCTTCGCGGGCGCCTATCTCGGCTCCAATCACGATTTCAACGAATCGGTGCGCCGCCTGGCCGAAGTCTGCGGCGCGGGCGCCGACCTGGTCAACGTCACCCGCGGTGAATCGCGCACTCTCGTCGGCCTGAAACAGGACGGCAACATCCTCTTCCGCGAGGCCGAAATTGTCGGCCCGCAGAGCCGCTCGCCGATCTCCGACCTGTTCCTTCTCGCGCAGCCGCTGACCGACTCTCAACGCGCCGAGCTAAATTCCCTCGACCGCGACGCGAAGCGCGAATTCCTGAAACGCCTCGAATGTGGGGTCGAAATTTCACCCGAAGCCTCGCGCGTGCTGCATGACGCGGATCTCATCGTGTATGGCCCCGGCACGCAGTTTTCCTCGCTGATGCCCAGCTATCTCACCAAGGGTCTGGCCAAGAGTCTCCAGGAAAGCCGCGCCCGTCTCAAGTTGTTTGTTGCCAACCTGGACGTCGACCACGATATCCAATCGCTCTCGGTCACAGATCTGGTCGACAAAACACTCGAACTGCTCGGCGATCCCGCGAATGAAAACCGCCTGGTCACGCACATCCTCTATAACGACGGCGAACGCGGCTTGAAATTCGATCGAACCGGCAATGAGCAGACGACCTACAAGTCGGCGCAAGTGGTGGCGGGGAACTTCCAGCATCCCGTCAAATCGAACGTTCACAGCGGCTATTCTGTCGTCCGCCAGATTCTCGCGCTGCAGGAGGCCTCTTCGTCGAGTTGCGACACAAAGGCCTTATCGATTTATCTCGATCTCCGCCAGCGCTCCTTCGCCCTCGACGCTCTGCTCCAGGAATTCCTCGAACTGCCCTGGAGCCGCCGGTTCAGCTCCGTGACACTCCAGTTGAACCAGTTAAATGCCCCCACGGTGAAGCTGCCCGACTATCTCCGAATCGAATCGGCCAGCCGATCTGACCTGTTTTCCGAGGTCGACGCGCTTGCGGATTGGCTTGGCAATAGCGACAGCGCGTACCTGGTAACCATGACCGGCGATGGCGAGTACCGCCTTCGCGACATCCTCCTCGGACTCGACGTCATTCAGGCGGGCGAGTTCGGCGTGGTCTACGGTTCGCGAACTCAGAGCCGACTGCAGTTCCGATCGTCACTGCGCTCGGCTTACGGTGAGAGCCGTATCCTATACGCGATCAGTTGGCTCGCAGCGTTCTTTTTCACAGCGGTCTTCGCCTTGCGCTTCCGGGTGATTTTCTCCGACCCCTTCACGGGATTTCGCATTTATAAGCGCGCCGCCTTGAACGACCGTTTTCGCGAAGCCCTCCTACAGAGGAAAGCGGGCTCGGCTGCCGCGGTCACCAAGCTCCTGATCCGCAACAACGTCGAAATCGCCGAAGTACCCGTGCACTACCGGACATTCACGGGATTCACAAAAGCATCCTGGAGGCTGTGGCGCGGCCTACGCAACCTGCTGGGGATCTTCTCATGAACTACCTGTTCGATCTCGACGGCACGCTAGTCGATTCTTCGCCCGCTCACGCAGCCGCGTTTCGGCAAGCCTTCGAACAGCACTGGCCCATTGCCGGGTTCGACTACGAAACCGCGAAGGGCAAGCGCACTGCAGACGTTTTCACCGAACTCGGCGCTCCCCCCGAACTCCTGAACCACCTCGTCGCCACCAAGCAAAGCGCCTATCGCGAACTCGTCCGGCAAGGCCGAATAATCCTAATGCCCGGGGCGCGCGATCTTCTCGAAGCCCTGTCGGCGCAAGGTGAGCGCATGTTTCTCGTCACCAGCGGCAGCCGCCGCTCGGTCGCCGAAGTTCTCGAAACCACCGGCATCCGCCGCTACTTCGAAGGAATCGTGACAAGCGACGATGTTGCCCGCGCGAAACCAGCGCCCGATATCTATCTTGCCTGCATCGAACGCTTCGATCTGAAGCCCGAGGACTGCCTGGTGATCGAAGACGCCGAAAGCGGCTTCGCCTCCGCGCGCGCTGCCGGTCTGCGCGCGGTGGAACTTCAAGAGGTCGCATGCTCTGCGCTGTAATCCCGGCGGCCGGCCGCGGCTCGCGCCTGGGTCTCGACTGCCCCAAGATCCTCGCGCCGATTGACGGAGACACCACCATCTGGTCGATCCTCCATGAGAAGCTGCGCCCCCGCGTAGACACCATCTGCGTTGTCGTAGCGCCGGCTTCAGCGGGTCATTGGCCGCCGAAGGCGGCGCTCCCGCCAAAGGTGGTAACCGCCTACCAGCCCGAACCTCGCGGAATGGGCCACGCCGTCTTCTGCGCCTGGGATATCTGGAAGGACTATGACGACCTGCTCGTCATCTGGGGCGACCAGGTAAACATCTCCGAGGGCACTCTGGACCGCTCTATTCGTGCGCACCGCTGCGCACCGGCGCCACGCCTGACCCTGCCGCTGGCCGAAACCGCTAATCCCTACGTTCAGTATGATTTCGATTCCGCCGGCCGCCTCTGTCGCATCCGGCAAACCCGTGAAGGCGATCGCACCGATGCAAACGGCCGCAGTGATGTCGGGCTGTTCCTTCTGAGCACCGCTGGCTTAAAGGCTGCCTGGGAGTCGCACCTCGCCACGGGTCAACGTGGCGCCAACACCGGCGAGCTCAATTTCCTGCCGCTCCTGCCATTTCTTTCCTGTGAGCGCCGTTGGCACGTGAAGACCATCCCGGTAGCGGACTCAGACGAGGCCCGAGGAATCAACACTCCCGCCGACTTAGCCTACTTTCGCGAGCGTCTCCGGCCGATACCTCAATAGGTGCCCGCAGATACAACCCAATCGCTATTAGCTCTGGCCGGCCAGACGGACCCCGTCATCATCATCGGAGCCGGTCCCGCCGGGCTGAGCGCCGCCTATGAACTGACCAAATCGGGAGTGAAGCCTCTCATTCTTGAAGCCACGGGCACAATCGGCGGCATCTCGCAGACCGCCGAATACAAAGGCTATCTGTTCGACATTGGCGGTCATCGCTTCTTTACAAAGGTCGAGCTCGTCAACCAGATGTGGCGCGAAATTCTGGGTGACGACTTCCTCCAACGCCCTCGCATGTCGCGCATTCTCTACAGCGGCAAGTTTTTCAACTACCCGCTGGAGCCGATGAACGCGCTGCTCGGGCTCGGCCCCCTCGAAGCCATCCACTGCGGCCTGAGCTACGCCCGCGCAATGCTGTCTCCCATGAAGCCCGAAGAAGACTTTGCCACTTGGGTCTCGAACCGCTTCGGGCGCCGGCTGTTCAAAATCTTCTTCGAATCCTACACGGAAAAAGTCTGGGGCATGCCCTGCTCGAAGATCAGTGCCGAATGGGGTGCGCAGCGCATCAAAGGCCTGTCGCTATGGTCCGCCGTTCTCAACGCTTTCCGTTCAAAACGCGCACCCAAAGACAAGGTCATCAAGACACTGATTCACGAGTTTGAATACCCGCGCCGCGGTCCCGGCATGATGTGGGAGCGCGCGCGCCAGATCGTGGAAAGCCGAGGCGCTCGCGTCGTCCTGAATTCTCCCGTCACGAAGATCGTTTGGGAACAGGGGCGAGTACGGGGTGTCGAGGCAGGCGGCCAGTTCTACAGCGGCTCGCACGTCATCAGCAGCATGCCGATTCGGGACCTCATCCGCTCCCTCGATCCGCAACCCGAACCCCGCATCCACGCTGCCGCCGGCGATTTCAACTACCGTGACTTCCTCACGGTCGCCCTCATCATCAAAGCCGAGACGCTCTTCCCGGACAATTGGATCTACATCCACGACACGCGAGTCAAAGTCGGGCGCATTCAGAACTACAAAAACTGGAGTCCCGAAATGACGCCGGACCCTGGAATGACCTGTCTGGGCCTCGAATACTTCTGCTTTGAAGGCGACGACCTCTGGACAAAGCCCGATGCCGACCTGGTCGCCCTTGGCACAGAAGAAGTAGTACGACTGGGCCTCGCGCGAAAGGAGCAAATTGTTGATGGAACGGTGGTTCGAATGCCCAAGGCCTACCCTGTGTACGATGGCGGCTACAAACGAGGCATTGCGGCCATCCAGGAATTCCTGCAACAAGTGCCCAATTTGCAGTTAGCCGGCCGTAACGGCATGCACCGGTATAACAACCAGGACCATTCCATGTTAACCGCTGTCCTCGCCGCCCGGAACATTTTAGGCGCCAATTACGATCTTTGGCAGGTGAATGCGGACGCCGAATACCATGAATCCGGCGCTCAAACTACCGAGGAAGACTTCAAGCAACTCGAGCGCACACAGCCACTTGTCCCAGGCGAGCTGGTTGCAAAGTAACCTCGCCGCCCGGGTTAGAAAGCCTTCATCATAATACGGAGTCCTGACGGCGATTTCGCGCGTCCAACAGCCAGAGAGAGGTGGACGATGACCAGCGGCGCCAGATTAAAAATACGACGGGCGACTGTAACCTTTTCAGTTCTTTTACTTCCTTTATCACTGGGTTTTGCCCAGGAGCCACAAGCTCCCCCGCCCCCGGATGCAACCGACGGGCAGCAGCAGGCAGCTCCGATGCTTTCGCCGGAGCAACTCGACAATCTGGTTGCGCCGGTCGCACTGTATCCCGACCCTCTGCTCAGCCAGGTGCTGGCGGCGAGCACTTATCCTGTCGAAGTCGTGGAAGCGCAGCAATTCCTGCAGCACAATCGAGGACTTCGGGGGCAGCAACTGATCGACGCCGCGAAACAGCAGAACTGGGACCCCAGCGTCCAAGCGATGGTCGCGTTTCCGGATGCTCTCGGTCTGCTCGCCAATGACGTCCGTTGGACCACCGATCTAGGCAACGCCTTTTTGGCACAACAGGCTGACGTGATGGCCGCCGTGCAGCGCATGCGTGCGCGGGCTCAGTCGAATGGCAGGCTTTCCACCACCCAGCAACAGATCGTGACCAACGACGTGCAAAACGGACAGAACGCGATCGAGATTCAACCCGCCAATCCTGAGGTTGTATATGTCCCTGTGTACCAGCCCGAGTACGTTTACGGACCGCCCGTTTGGGGAGCCTACCCGGCATTATGGTACCCGCCGGGGTTCGGCTTTGGGTTCGGTTTCGGCTGGGGCCCTGGCATTTACATGAGCAGCTTCTTCCCCGGCTGGGGCGGATTCGGCTGGGGCGGCTGGGGATGGGGCCTCGGTTGGTTCGGTCACAGCGTCTTCGTGAACGCCGGGTTCTTTAATCACTACGGTTTCCGCGGCGGATACTGGGGTGGCGGTTATGGAAGAGGTTTTGGCGCGGGACGCTTCGCGTGGGCTCACGATCCAGGGCATCGCATGGGCGTGGCATACCCGAATCGGGCGGTAGCAAGCCGTTTTGGCGGAAGTGCTTTTGGTTCCGGCCGCTTTAACGGCGGACAGTTTTCCGGCGGCCGAGGACAGTTTAACGGCGGAAGCCGTTTCAATGGTGGCGGCCGATCATTCAACGGACAGTCCGGCTTCGCTCAATCGAACCGCGGTTTCTCGGGCAGCAGCCGGGGTTTTGCCGGCAACACCGCTAACAGCTACGGCGGTCGAGGCTTCAGCGGAGGCACACGGTCCGCGACCAACGGTTATGCGGGCTCCTATCGCGGTGGAACGTCGAATTTCGGCGGGCAAGGCTATCGGGCGCCGATGCAGAGCTCTCGCAGCTTCAATTCGGGTTCAGCCTACCGTGGCGGCGCACAATCCTACGGCCGCTCGTCGATGGCCCCGGCATATAACCGCTCCTTCTCCGGCGGCGGCCGCTCATTCTCATCCGCGCCGCAGCAGAGCTTCTCCGCTCCCCGTTCCTTCTCCTCCGGCGGCGGCCACGCCTTCAGTGGAGGCGGCGGACGCTCGTTCAGCGGCGGCGGCGGACGCTCATTCGGCGGCGGTGGCGGTCACTCATTCGGCGGAGGCGGCGGCCATAGTGGCGGCGGTGGCGGACACGGCGGTGGTGGTGGCGGACATCACCGGTAATCGAGCCGGTCTGACGATTCGGATATCCCAAACGAGTCCGAGTTTCGCCAGCAGGCATAGAACGCAATAGCCGATATCGATCTGCCAGCGTTCAAGACCGAACCGCGCCGAAGCAGGAAAGCGGTGATGGTTGTTGTGAAATCCTTCGCCCATCATAATAGCCGCAACAAGCCAATTGTTGTGGCTATTATCTTTTGTGCGGAAGGGTCGCGATCCGTATCGGTGCGCCAGAGAGTTGACCGCGAACGTTGCATGGTAGGACAGAACGGTGCTGATGGCGAACCCCCACACCAGCATTTGGAGCACGGAGGCGCCAGGCAGTAAGTATCCGGCGACGGCGCAAACTACAACAGTCACGACTGGCGGTACGAGAAACGCGCGATCCAGCCAACGCAGCTCCGGATAGGCACTCAAATCCCGAACCAGCCCAAGGTCGGCGTCATCGAATCGTCGGCACAGGATCCAGCCGATGTGTCCCCACCAAAAGCTCCGAGCCACCGGCGAATGGACATCGAGTTCCGTGTCGGCGTGCCGGTGATGAGCTCGATGCAAAGCCACGAACCACAGCGGACCGCGCTGCATGGCTGACGTACCCAGCCATGCCAGGATGAATTGGACAGGCCGGCTGGTTTGAAATGTGCGATGAGCCAGACAGCGGTGATAGCCCAGGGTGATGCCCAGGATACGCGAACAATAAACGATGCCGCAGGCAAGCGCCGCTGCCCGGCTTACGCCAGTGGCAAACGCCAGCAGGCAGGAAGCATGCAGCAGGATCATGCCCCAGGTTCCAAGTACGCTCAGATCGAACCCATCGACGGCTTCGACCGGCACAGTCCGACGAACCGCCGGGCTCATGCGCCTGCTCCCACACCGACCGCCACCCGCCTGGTTTCGCAATCGACACACGATACACGGCAGTGCGGCTGGGCATCGCCTTGCCGGGTCATCACGAGGTGCCAGTATTGCATGATCCTTGCACGAAACAGGGCTGCCGAGACCAGGAAGAAGTACTCGAACATGCGCCGGCTCCGTTCCTCGTGGCGGTCGGCAAACCGGCTCCACGACTTTTGGAAATTATCATTCCAGTCGCGCAGCGTTTTGACATAGTGCGGCCCGAAGTTATGCAAGTCTTCCAGCACAAACAGACCTTCCGTCGCAGTGTGAAACTGTCTCCCGGAAGGCATCAATAGCCCAGGGAAGATGTAGCGGTCGATCCACGGATCGCCTGCCGTGACGGTCGCGACATTAACCGTGCTCTCGATGAGGAACGTGCCGCCGGGCTTCAGCACTCTATGCATCGTCTCCATGAACGTACGGTGATTCTGCTGGCCAACGTGAGGGAACATGGCGATGGCGACGACCTTGTCGTATTCGCCTTGAACATCGCGGTAATCGCAGCGAACGATATCGATGTTGTATCCCGCGCAGCGCTGGCGTGCGTGCCGCATCTGCTCCTCGGAAATGTTGATGCTCGTGACCCGCACGCCATAGTTGCGGTCTGCATAGAGCGCGAATTCTCCCCAGCCGCCCCCGATCTCCAGCAGGTGCTCGCCCGGCTTCAGACCCAGCTTCCGGCAGATGATATCCATCTTCAGGATCTGGGCTTCATCGAGGCTGTCGGTGCCGGCAAAGTAACCGCAACTGTAGTTCATGTAGCGGCCTAGAAACGCTTCGAACATGTCGTTATCGAGGTCGTAGTGCTTTCGCGGAGCTCGCAACGAACGGCGACGGCTCTGGTCGTTGCGGATGCGGTTCAACCAATCCAACGCGAGGGCGCCCGGATGCCGATACGCACGCCTGCGGACGTCGGAACGAACCACGCGAAAGATAAGTTCTTCGGGATCCCGGCACGACCACCAGCCGTCCATGTAGGACTCGCCAAACCCAAGCGATCCGTTCAACAGGGCCCGGCGGAAAAACCGTGAGTCGTGCACCTGGATGTCGTGACTGGCCGGCCCGTTGACGCGGATGCCCGCTTCGGCCAGCCAATTGGTAAGGAGCGTTTCAAAGAATGCCATTTACTCTCCCCTGTAATGCAGGTTGTCAACCTGTCGCCATGGACGGTTGGTCCACGAAAGTGGATGAAAACCAGGGTGGGCAGGCGGTTTCGCCCACGGCGGGTTGACAACCCGCCTGTTGGCCCGGCTAAGACACCGCAGCCCAATCCGCGACGATTTGTTGACTCCGAATCAGCCAACCCATGCACTGGTTCTCAAGTCCGGGCGCGCAGCCCTCCCCAAGATTCACGGAGTGCGGAAAATGTAGGTGGCCCCCGCAATTAAGCCAAACCGTCTCCAGGCGCGGCGGAGCGTCGGCGA
Source organism: Bryobacteraceae bacterium (assembly GCA_035295125.1). Classification (GTDB taxonomy): domain Bacteria; phylum Acidobacteriota; class Terriglobia; order Bryobacterales; family Bryobacteraceae; genus JAICMB01. The sequence continues at coordinate 175,026 of DATGJP010000078.1, forward strand.
GCACGCGCTCCAGCGAGTCCGCCGGCACCATGGGATCGTATCGCGACGCAACAACCAGCGTCGGAACCGTAAGACGCCGCCAAATCCGCGGTGCGCTCGATGCTTGGTAGTAATGGTCGACGTCTTGAAAACCAAAACGCCGCACAATCGCCAACTCGTTCCACTCCGCGCAATTCTTCGCACGCTCGGAGGTCCGCGACCGGCGAAAAAGCCCGGCCCCTTCGCTCAATTCGCTCGTACTGCCGGTTGGCTTCGCGATTCATGATGAGCTTGAGGAGCCGGAATCGCTTGCGGTCGAAGTTGCTCATCACGCGCGCCAGATCGAGCGGCGGGCAGATCGCGACTGCACCGGCAATGCGAGGATCGATCCGCTCCGAGGCAGCTCGTATCACCATGTTGCCGCCCTGCGAGTACCCCATCAGAAAAACCTGGCGATAACGGCGCAGCGCGTGCGCTGCCAGGAGTACGCGGAGATCATCGGTGAGCGCCGCGTGATAGATGTCGTCGCCGTTACCATCTGCCCCGCGAAGCGACACGCGTACCGCCGAAAATCCGGCTTGAACGGCCGATCGTGCCGCACGCAGACAATACTGCGCGTCGGCGTTTCCCGCTATGCCGTGGACGATGATCACAACTGAACTAGCGGACGGAACTTCATGAAGCGCGGCGCGCAACGTGATCGTCCCTACGCTCGGATCGCGGAACTCCAATCGAATTTTACGGGAATTCGGAACTTCTCGCCCGCTGACTTTTTTCGTGAGCAGAGTCGAGGTTTCGTTTCAGCGAGACTTAATTGCCGGCTCGAAGAGGACGGCGGCCGGTTCCGTAAGATACCTGGCGTTGTGAGCTAACGCACTCACCTACGATGTAGGCCCACGTGCTGTCCTTCGTCAGCCCGGTCCACCAGCAGGCTCCGCGATGGTGTGGATCTTGCGTCCGTCGTATACGACACCTGCACCAGGTTGTTTACGGCGGAAGGGTTCCTAGTACCAGCAGGTAGGACCGTCAATGACTCGGCCCATCTCTGTATTTACTTTCCGCCCGTCGCCTGTGCGGCACGCATTTCGCGCGCAGCTTCCTCGGATTTTCCCTGCTTCTGAAACACCATTGCGAGACCGTAGTGCGCCGAACCTAGCTTTGGTTCGAGCCTCACCGCCTCTTCAAATTGCTGCCTGGCCTGCTCCAGATCGCCCCGCTGGAAATAGATCTTTCCCAAGGTGTCGTGAGGCTCCGCCGACGATGGGTCGACCCGGATTGCAAGCAGCATGCGCTTTTGCGCTTCGTTCCAATTCTGCTCCATCGCCGCCATGATGCCGAGATTGAACTGCGCGGTGTAGCTGTTGGGGTCGACCGAAAGCAGATGATTCAGATGGCCGCGCGCCTGGGCGAAATCCTTGTTCTGAATATAGAGCTCCGCGAGCGCCTCGTCCGCACGCGTGTACCACGGTTCGAGCGCCAGCGTGGCCTTAAACTCCTGAACAGCATCGTGCGATTCGCCGAGCTGGAAGTGACAGAAGCCCAGCTCGTAGTGCGCCTGGGCGTCGGACGGGGCCTGGTCAACCACGCGCCGGAATTCACGTGCGGCACGCGCCCAGTCGCCCTGCCGTTGTTGATTCAAACCCAGGCTGAAGCGGATTTCCGAGACATCGGGCAGCTTGTCGGCGAGGCTCTGAAGCACGCTGTCGGATTCGGCCAGTTTGCCCGCCGAGCCAACCGTCAGTGCATTTACGTAGCGCTCAAAGTCCCCGATGCGATCCTTGGGATCGATCCGCGGCTCGGGGCCAGAGGCCTTCCCCGATCCGCTCAGATAGCCGAGCGAGCGGAGTTTGGCACTCGCCTCGGCTGAGGGTGACTTGTTCGCGCTCGTTCCGGAAGAGCCCGACCGTACCGCGGCCATCTGTGCGCGCATCGAGGTGGCCTTCGAGCGCTGCTGGTCGTACAGGTTCTTCGTTTCTCCTGGGTCCGCGGAGAGATCGTACAACTCAGGTTTCGGCGCTTCGATGTACTTGAACGGCCCGGCCCGCAGGCTCTGCAGGCCCGAGCACCCGAAGTGCCGGCGAGCGTAAACGCTCTCCGAATAGACTTCCCGCGGCTCGGTGGCGCCGATCAGACTGCGTCCGCGCATCTCCCCCGGACGGGGCAAACCCACCGCATCGAGGATTGTCGGCGCGACGTCCAGCAGGCTGGCGGGTTCATCCACCCGCTCGCGCAAAGACCGCTTAAACCCAGAAGGCCAGTGCAGGATGAGAGGCACATGCAGGGTGCTCTGATATATGAAGTACCCGTGCGTGCTCTCGCCATGCTCTGCCAGTCCTTCGCCGTGATCCGACGTGAAAACGACCAGGGCCTTCTGAAAAAGGCCACGTCGCTCCAGGAATGCGACGAAATCGCCGAGAACCCGATCCTCGTACGCGAGCTCCGCCGAGTATCCCGTTTCGCCGTGTCGTAAGCTCGGATCCTGCGGGAGGTCGTATGGCAGGTGCAAGTCGTAAAGGTGAAGAAACAGAAAGTACGGCGCGCCACTGGCGTTTCGCTCCAGCCAGCGGGTTCCTGCTTCCAACACCTGCGCTCCCGCCCGCTTACGCTCCACCGGGGCCGCCGTGGTCCTGTTGTGCAGATCAATCGGGCCGTCGTAGACGTCGAAGCCACGGTTCAACCCGAACCGCCGGTCCAGTACGAAACTCCCGATGAACGCGGCCGTCCGATAACCGGCGCTCTTGAGGATTGTCGCTAGCGTCGCGACCTTGGAATCGAGGGGAATGCCGTTGTCCTCAACTCCGTTGGTGAACGGATACGTCGAGGTCAGCAGCGCGGCGTGAGCGGGAAGGGTGAGGGGAAACGGAGTGTTGACCTGAGAGAATAGCGTCCCATTCTTCGCCAGCCCGTCGATGTGGGGCGTCGGGCGGCGGCTGGCCTGATAACAGCTCAGGTGGTCAGCCCTGAGCGTATCGACTGAAATGAGGATGACGGGGGTGGAAGGCTGGGCGTCGCCGGCATAGCACGCAAACCCAGCCAGAAGAAATGCATAACGAACCACTATTTTCCTACGCACTCAAGGGCAGACGAAACCGCCTGCCCCACCAAGCTGCCTCGCAGCAACCCAAAGGTGGCGCAGGCGGTTTCGCCTGTGCATCCTTAATTAGAATTGTATCCGAGCTCCTAACTGCAAACGGCGCGATGGCGTGTCGACCAGGATCTGAGCTTTGCCGAAGCTGCTGCTGCTCAGGTTGGTGTTGATTCCATCGAAGTTCGGATGGTTATCCAGGTTGAGAGCTTCGAAACGAAGCTGCATCTTCACGCGCTCCGTCACCTTGAAGTTCTTGAGCAGCGATCCGTCCAGCCCGTTGAACCACGGACCCCGGAATAAATCGCGGCCCAAGTCGCCGAAATGGACGCCATAGCCCGAGGGATTGACGAAAAGCGAGTTCGGTTTCGCAACCCCGTATTGCGCATTGCAGGCCGCAACGTTGGTCGACTTGGCGCCGGCGTATCCGCATCCAATCGGGTTGTTGTCGATGAAGATGCCGTCGGCCGGGTTGGCGCCCGAATAGACCGCGCCCGCGCTCGGACCGATGAAGTTCGGGTGATCGTTCAAAACCCCGTCGAGATTGTAATCGCCGCCAAGGTTCTCGTGGAACCCGTTCGGATCGAGCGCGTTGCCGACAAAGCGGCTGCGGTTTACGTACACGTCGATCGGATGCCCGGAGTAACCCTGGTAGAAGCCCGAAAGCTGCCAGCCGCCCAGAACCCGTCCCACGAAGCCAGACTGATTCTTAAAGAACGGCAGCTCGTAAGTGAAGATGGCCTTGAAGTTCTTCTGGTGATCGAACGACCCAGGGCCATAGGCGAGATTGGGTTGATTGTTGCTCACGAAATAATACGGCGCGCTGTACCCTCCAGTCGTCGTCGAACCTGAGAAGAGGTCCGATCCTTCGTCCATCAGGCGAGACCATGTAAAGCTGAACTGGAACTGCAGCCCCTTGCTGAAACGCTTCTGAACTTCAGTGACCAGGGCGTTGTAGTTTGAGTTCAGGTTGTTGGCGCGGTAGTTAAATCCGGTGTACAGCGGATTCGGCCGGCTGTTGGCCGTGCTCAGGTTGAGGTTATATTCCGACCCATCGAAACGGTTCAGGTTCATCAACTGCGACAGGTGCCGTCCCATCGAGCCCTGGTAGTTGACCCGCAGCAGGAAGTCCCGCCAGAACTGCCGTTCCACTCCGAAGTAGTAGTTCTGCACTGAGGAATCTTTCATGTGAACGTCCATGGTGCGGACCGACACACGCGGGAGTTGGCTCACACCTGGCGTGTAGCCGGCAATCGACGGCGCGAACGTGTACTTGATGACGTCGCCCGCCGTGGCGTCGTGGTCGAGAAGAGCATAGAACGGTGGGTTCCATGCGCCGTTGGACCAGATGTTATCGAACAGGCGGTCGTAGGAGATGGCGAAACCACCGCGCAGCGCCATCTTGCCGTCACCGAACAGGTCGTAGGCAAAGCCAGCTCGCGGGCCAAAGTCCCTGTTGGGCGTGGTCCACATGCTTGTCACCGGTCCAACACGCGCGGCAGCAACTGACGCTGGATCGGTACCGTTCAGATTCGTGAATTGCGAGATCTGGTTATTGGCTTCCGTCGGCGCCCCGTAGCGTTCCCAGCGCAGCCCAAGATTCAAAGTCAGCCGCGGAGTGATCTTCCAATCGTCATTCACGAAGATATTGGTATCTTTCATGATGTAGTGACGATAGGCGGTCGCTGCCGTGCCAGTCTGTGGATTGATGGAGACCTCCGAGTAGTACGGAAAGTCATGCTGGAAGTTGCTGTCGGGCGAGTTCTCGATATTGGTGATGGTGCCGTTCGGACCAGCCGCCCCAACCGCAGCGGCCGTCGGGCCCACGGTGTTTGAGAATTCGTAGTAACCCGGGCTGCCCAGGTCCCAGTTGCGGTACAGGATGCCGTATTGGAAGCCGCCGCCGAACTTGAACGTGTGCCGCCCCTTGGTCCAGCTCAAGTTGTCCTGGAACTGCCAGCGGTCCTGGACGAAGCCTTCCACCTGGCCGCCCTCATAAGGTCCGAACCCCCAGGAATTGGTGTTCTGGCCGGTCACGTAGTCATAGTTGGCGAGATCGATTATCACCTCACCATTCGGCGATTGGCCGTTGCCTTCCTGGAATGTCGAGAAATGGCGGTTGTGCGCAATTGTCAGCTCATTTAGCAGAGCGGTCGTGAAGAGGTGCGTTTCGACTAGCGCCAGGTTGTGGTAGTGCTCGTAATCGACCGATGGGATCAGGCTCGCGCTGGTCGGAAAACCGCCATTAAGGGAGTCGGTGTTTGTGTACCTGGAAATGTTGGCCGTGAAGCTGATACGATCCTTTTCGCTGAAATTGTGGTCAACTCGCCCTACGTATACGTTCTGGCCCGTCAGGATGGGATCGAGCAGGTTCACGCAGCCCATATGGCCAATGGAGTCCGGGGCGTTTTCCGCCTGCGCCGGGCAAGGAGTGGTCGAGGTCAGTGGCTTGTACTGGTTTAAATACGCCTGTGCAACCGGGCTCGCGCCACTGGTGATTGCCGCCAACTCGCTCGGGGTCGGAACTACCTGGTTCGTCGTCGTCCCCTGGTGCAGATCCAGCCGGTCGTACGTGAACATGAAAAACGTCTTGTTCTTCTTGATTGGGCCGTCGATCTCACCGCCATATTGATTGCGGATGTACTGGGGATTCGGGTTTCCCGCACGGTTATCGAAGAAAGTGGAAGCGTTGAAATCGGTGTTGCGATTGAACTCATACACCACACCATGGAAGCCGTTCGTACCAGACTTCTGCACCGCGCTCACCAGCGCTCCCGCAGCGTGTCCGTATTGCGCGCTCATGTTGTTGGTGAGCACCGAAAACTCGGACACCGATTCGAGCGGCGGCTGAATATTATAGGAGCCTTCGCTGAAGTTGTCGTTATTATCGGCGCCGTTCAGCATGTTCGTGGTGCCGGACTCGCGAGCGCCACCCGCGGCTGCATTGAAGTTCATGCCTTGCGTGACGGCCGGCGCGGCAAAGGCCAGGTCGAACACGTTGCGCGTCAGCAGGGGAATGCTCTCGATCGTGTTCTGATTTACGGTGGTCGAGAGGTCGGAGGTCGCCGTCTGCACCAGCAGGGCGGATGCCTCAACATCTACTGCGGTTGAAGCGGTTGCCACGGCCAGCGTGACGTTCATCGGCACTGTCTCGCTGGGGTCGACCTTAATGTCAGTGATCTGCTTCTCGGTAAAGCCGGATGCTTTAACCGTTAGCTTGTACATTCCGGGAGGTACCAGCGAAAACCGATAGCCCCCATCGTTGCTGGTTTTTGTAGCTTGGGCGATATTCGTGCCGACGTTGGTCAAGGTAACGTCCGCGCCGGCAAGTACCGCGCCGCTGGCGTCAAAAACCGTACCGACAACTACGCCTTGCACAGTCTGCGCGTCCGTGGAGCTCGCGCACGCGAGCAACAGACACACGATTCCTAGAGTTACGGCCAGTCTCCTCATGTGATTCCCTTTCCCTTTGGGCACCAACCAACAGAGGCCGTGCAAAAATATGGAATCGATCCTACCCTGAAGGATCCAAAAAGTCAACGACTTTCGCATACCGCGGCATCCCCACTATCCTCGTGTGTTTTAGGGTCTTGCGACGGTTCGAGGGGCGGGCGATGCTGACTGCTCAACCAAACGGTTTCGCCTGCCCTTTCTCGGTGAGGTGCAAATGCAGGCTGAATGCAAGCTCCACCCTTCCACATTCTTCAAAATATGCGGGATGCAAGTCATTGAGGCAGGATTGAACTCCGCCGCACATGGGCAGCCTGAAGGCTACGTTCCTGCCCACGAGTCGTAAGACGCGAGGAATCAGAGGCTGTGTGGTGGGTGAGCGGCTTCCGCCTTGGCCTCTTTCAGGACTGGAAGGTCCGCGTCGGCATCCTTCCAGATGTCGAGGAAACGATGGTAGGCGGTCCTAGACTGCTCTGTTTGACCCGCCCCTCGCAGCGCCCGCGCCAACTGCAAATGCGCCAGGGCTCCGGTAATATCGCTGAGCACGACACCCGGGTGATCGATGATGTTGTGGAAGTCCGCAGCCGCTGCCGCGTAATCGTTGGCGCGCAGGTGCGCCAGGCCGCGAATGTACACTGCATCCGTTACGGCATAGTAGGCTACAATACTGACTCCCGACTGCGCCAGGTCGTACTCAGCACCTTTCAAGGTGGCGGCAACCGCTTTATCGGGTGCGCCTTGATTCAACCAAGCCATTCCTTTGATGGCAGGCAGGTATTTAAACTGAATCGGCGTGTCTTCAGGGAAGTCCGCGTTCAGTTTCTGCGCCACGGCCAAGCCGCGCGCCGTGTCGCCGGCCAGAACCAGCGCAAGTGCAGGACCGAAATCGGAGTCGCGGCCGCGGAAAGACCCGAGCGCGCGATTCGCGTCTTCTTTCGCCTGCGCCAGGTTTCCCGCGTAGGCTTCCCAGAGTGCGACGCCGCCGCGAAAAACGGCATCACGCTCTAGAAGTTTGGCTTGGTCGGCCGACGCAATTGCCTGCCCGGCGAGCGTCCGCGCGTCGCGCATGCGCCCGAAGTACGCCGCGACCCCGGCCTCCTGAAAAGCGAACTGGCCCTGATCCGCCGATTTCCCCCGGCGTTCGACAGAGAAGCGTAACATCCCGTCGCGGTCTCCCCTGAGGAAGCGCACGAAGTAGCCAGAGATGTAGTGCCATACGTGGTTGAGGCCTCGGGAATTGGCCAGACGAATGGCGGCCTCCGCATCGTCAGGCCTCATGAGGTGCAGATAGAGGCGCGGCAAATTGGCATAGTAAGCGCCGGCGCCTCCGGCGGGGCCGAGCGCGATCGCCCGCTTGGCGGCCTCGACTCCGCTCTCATACCTGCCCGAGCCCATCGCGATCATGCCGCTCAGAAAGTCGGGCGGCAGCCAATCCGATGGAAATCGAGTGCCCCATGCTTCGAGAGTCTGGCGTCCGGTTTCGAGATTGCGCGCGACGTTACGTTGGTAGTTGTACGTGATGAAGAAATTCTCGCGTTCGCTTACTCCGTCTCGCAGCGAGTAGGCTTTCTTCATTGCCTCCTGGCTTAGAGCGAATTCGCCAGCCGCGTCGTAGTCCCGGCCCAACTTCGAGTACGCGCTGGCAAACTGCGGGTCGATTTCAACGGCTCGCTTCAACAGCGAAAAGACCTCCACGACTCCCTTCTGGGCAACCATCCCGAAGGTCAAGCTAAAAAGCTTCAAGGCTTCGAGCGATGAGGTGGTCGCCTCCTCGAGGCGCTGCGGCGGCGGAATGTTTACGAGTGCGCGTCGCAGGCCGGGGGCGAATTCGCGAGCCAGCTTTCTCATTGTGTCCGGTAGCCCATTACGGTGTTCTGTCCTCGCCTGCTGCTCGCTGAGCACCTCGCCGGTCGCGCAGTTTCTGGCCCGCAACTGCAATTGATACGAATCGCCGAGTACCGTCAGGGTTGGTTCAATGACGGCCTTGATGGCCGCGCGTTCGCAGATTTCGCGCGCGATCTCGGGAGACAGTGGCGTGCTCCCCGGCTTACGCATGCGGGCGAGTGTGAATGTGACGCGATCGTCCGGGAGGGGCGTCAGGGCTGGTCCCAGTCCCGTCGCCAGCATTTGTCGGAGGGCCGGATCGTTCGTCCCGGCTTCGCCGCTCGAGGCGGTGATGCTATCCGCGAGGACGACGCGTTCGGGTGTTTGGGGTACACTTGCGCCGCCTCGCAATTTGAAGTAACCCCAGCCCGCGACAGCCAGCGCGATTGCCCCCGCCGCCGCCGCAACGTTCGCGGCGCGCCGCATCCTGCGCGAAGACGAGGGAATCAGGACCCGCGAAATGCGGAGTAAATCCGCGCTGATCTCGCTTGCATGACGGTATCGAAGGTCCCGGTCCTTTTCGAGGCACTTGCCGATAACCCGCTCCAACTCCGGCGGCACGTCCGGATTCAAACGCGAAACCGGCGGCGGCGTGTAATGCAGGATTGACGCAAAGATCTCGTTAATGCTTTGACCGCGAAATGGAGCCTCGCCGGCCGCCATTTCGTAGAGCACGACGCCCAGCGAAAACAAATCGGTACGGTTGTCGAGCGCCTCCGCCCGCACCTGCTCCGGCGACATGTAGGCGGCCGTGCCAATGGCGCTACCTGAATTGGTGAGTTCCTGGTCGAAAGTCCCGGTAGTCTCGGTTGGCGCCTGCTGCTCGGCCTGGTCCGCCCGGAACTTGGCGAGTCCGAAATCCAGGATTTTAGCGTGGTGCCGTTTGGTGACGAATATGTTCGCCGGCTTGATATCGCGATGGATGATGCCGGCCTGGTCGGCGGCGTCGAGTCCATCCGCAATTTCGATTGCGAGAGGCAGCAACTCCGCGATAGAGAGACCCTTCCCCGAGATTCGTTCCTTCAGTGAGACGCCCTCGAGGAACTCCATTGCGATGAAGGAGCGCCCGTCCAGGTCGCCCACGTCGTAGATCGTGCAGATATTCGGGTGGTTGAGTGCCGAACTAGCGCGGGCTTCGCGGCGGAAACGGTTGAGCGAGTCAGGGTCTGCTGTCAAATCTCCCAAAAGAAATTTAATGGCGGCGAACCTGTGCAGCCGCACGTCTTCGGCCTTATATACAACTCCCATGCCGCCGGCGCCAAGTTTCTCGATCAGGCGGTAGTGGCCGGTTTTGCGCGCGGACTCAATGATCGAGTCGTGGCCGGCTTCGACCTCGATTGCCGGACGTTCCAGGAAGCTTCCTGCCTCCTCTTTGCAAGCTAAGAGCGACCGGACTTCACGCTCCAGGGCTTCATCGCCGCCGCACTCCCGCATGATAAACGCGTCACGCTCCTCCGGCGCAACGCTGCTGGCGGATTCCAGCAGGCTCGTGACGCGCTTCCAGCGTTCCGGGTCCATGCGGGGTTCGCCGTTGCTTTTCATCGTAGGCCTACTTCCCGGTTGCCGCTCGATCGAATCGAGCCGCTTCCGCCTTGGCTTGCTGCAGCAGCGGCAGTTCCGGGTCGGCGTCCTTCCAGGTTACGAGGAATCGCCCATACGCATCCTTGGCCTTGTCCGTCTGGCCGGATCCCGCCAGCGCACGCGCCAACTGCAAGTACGCCAAGGCGCCCGTAATGTCGCTGAGCACCACACCGGGATGATCGACGATGCTCTGGAAATCCGCAGCCGCAGCCGCGTACTCTTTGGCGTGGGCATGCGCCAGTCCACGAACATACACCGCATCCATCACTGCGTAAAACGCTACGTTGCTGACTCCCGTTTGCGCCAGATCGTACCCGGCTCCTTTCATGGTGGCGGCAACCGCCTTGTCAGGCGCGCCCCGATTCAGCCAGGCCATGCCTTCGACTGCCGGCAGGTATTTGAACTGAATCGAGGTATCCTCTGGGAACTCCGCGCCCCATGCTCGCTCCACGGCCAGGCCACGCGCTGTATCGCCTGCCAGAACCAGAGCCAGCGCGGGACCGAAATCGGAATCACGTCCATGAAAAGACCCGAGCGCACGATTTGCGTCTTCTTTCGCCTGAGCGGTGTTGCCGGCGTATGCTTCCCAGAGCGCGACGCCGCTCCGAAACAGGGCGGAGCGCTCGACGAGTTTGGCTTGATCGGCCGACGCGATTGCCTGCCCGGCGAGTGTCCGCGCCTCGCGCAAGCGGCCGGAGTAAGCCGCGACGCCGGCCTCCTGGAAAGCAAAAAGTCCTTGATCATCCGACTTCCCGCGGCGTTCGGCCGCATAGCGCACCATCCCGTCGCGATCTCCCTTCAGGAATCGGACGTAGTAGCCGCTCGTATAGTGCCAAACATGGTGGAGGCCTCGGGCATTGGCCTGTCGAATGGCGGCCTCTGCGTCGTCGGGCCTCATGAGAAACAGATACAGGCGCGGCAAGTTGGAATAGTAAGCGCCGGCGCCCCCAACGGGGCCGACCGCGATAGCTCGCTTCGCGGCCTCGACTCCGTTTTCGTACTTCCCGGTTCCCATCGCGGTCAAACCGCTGAGAAAGTCGAGCGGCAGCCAGTCAGATGGGAATCGCCGGCTCCAGGCCTCGAGTGTCTGACGCCCCGTTTCCAGATTGCGCGCGACGTTGCGTTGGTAGTTGTACGTGATCAGGAAATTCTCGCGCTCGCTTACGCCTTCCCGAAGTGCATAAGCCTTCGTAATGGCATCCCGGCTGAAAGCGAATTCACCGACCGCGTCGTAGGCTCGGCCGAGTGTCGAGTGTGCGCTGGCAAACTGCGGATCGATTTCTATAGCCCGCTTCAACAGGGGAAAGGCCTCGACCACTCCTTTTTGGCCGACCACCGTATACGACAAGCTGTATAGTTTCAACGCTTCGAGCGATGGAGTGGTGGCCTCCTCCAGGCGGAGCGGAGCCGGAATGTTGGCGAGCGCGGTTCCCAGGCCGGTCGCGAATTCCCGAGCCAGCTTGTCCATCGTCCCGAAGAGAACCTCACGCCGTTCCGCCCTGGCTTGCTGCTCGCTGATCACATCGCCTGTCGCGCAGTTTCTCGCCCGCAACTGTACCAGATAGGAGTCACCAAGAACGGTCAGCGCTGGTTCGATAACCGCCTTGGCCGCCACTCGTTCACAGATTTCACGCGCGATTTCGGGGGACAACCGCGTGGAAGCTGGCTTGCGCATCCTGGCGAGCAGGTAGGTAATGCGGTCGTCCGGGATGGGCGTCAAAGCAGGTCCTAGTCCTGCCATTAGCGTCTGGCGGAGGACCCGGTCGTAGGTGGCGGCGTCGCCGGTCGATGCGGTGATAGGATCTGCGACAACGACGGGCTCCGGCGCTTTGGGCGTACTCGCAACACCGCGGAATTTGTAGTATCCCAGGCCCGCGGCAGCCAGCACCATTACGCAAGCTGCCGCCGCAACCATCGAAACTCGCGACATTTTTCGGGAAAGCGAGGGAAGCCGGCTTTGTGACATTCCATGCAAATCCGCCCGAATCTCGCTCGCGTGCTGATAGCGCGTTTCCCGGTCCTTATCGAGGCACTTAGCGATAATTCGTTCCAATTCCGGCGGCGCTGCCGGATTCAAGCGCGAAACCGGCGGCGGCGTGTAATGCAGGATGGACGCGAAGATCTCATTGAGGCCTTGGCCGCGGAACGGGGCCTCGCCCGTTGCCATTTCATAGAGCACAACACCAAACGAGAACAGATCGGTGCGCGGGTCGAGCGGCTTCGCACCCACCTGCTCCGGCGACATGTAGGCGGCCGTCCCTATTGCACTACCCGCGTTAGTTAAGTCATGGTCGAACGCTGCGGTTGTCCCGCCTGGCGGCGGCCCGTCGGTCCGGTCTGTTCGGAATTTGGCCAATCCGAAATCGAGGATCTTGGCATGTTGGCGATCGGTGACAAAGATATTGGCGGGCATGATATCGCGGTGGATGATGCCGGCCTGGTCGGCGGCGTCGAGTCCGTCTGCGATTTCGATGGCGAGCGGCAGCAGCTCCGCGATGGGCAGCGCCTTGCCGGAGATTCGTTCCTTTAGCGAAACGCCCTCGAGGAACTCCATCGAGATGAAGGAGCGCCCGTTGAGCTCTCCCACGTCATAAATGGTGCAGATATTCGGATGGTTGAGCGCCGAACCGGCGCGAGCTTCGCGGCGAAAACGGCTCAACAACTCCGGGTCTGCCGTCAAATTGCCGGAGAGAAACTTGATGGCGGCGAACCTGTGCAGCCGGAGGTCTTCGGCCTTGTAAACCACCCCCATACCGCCGCTGCCGAGTTTCTCGATAAGACGATAGTTTCCGGTTGTGCTGGCGGATTCGATCATCGAGTCGCGGGCGGCTTCGACTTCGATGGCCGCACGCTCGAGGAAGCCCGCTGCGTCGTCCTTGCAGGCCAACAGCGACCGCACTTCGCGCTCGATTGCTTCGTCGCCCGCGCACTCACGAGCGATAAACGCCTCACGCTCGTGGGGCGGGACGCTGCTGATGGATTCCAGGAGGGCATCGATTCGTTTCCATCGATCGGGGTCCATTAACGCTTTCATGGCGCGCTACTTGCCCGCCAGGGCTCGATCAATTTGAGCCGTTTCCGCATTTGCTTGCTGCAGTAATGGGAGATCCGAGTCGGCGTCCTTCCAGATGTCGAGGAATCGATGATACATGGCCTTGGCCTTGTCCGTCGGGCCGGATCCCGCCAGCGCACGCGCCAACTGCAAATGGGCCAAGGCGCCGGTGATGTCGCTCAGCACGATCCCCGGGTGATCGACGATGCTCTGGAAGTCCGCGGCTGCTGCCGCATAATCCTTGGCGCGCATATGCGCCAGTCCGCGAATGTACACCGCATCCATCACCCCGTAGAACGCCTCGTAGCTGATTCCCGACTGGGCCAGATCGAAGGTTGCTCCTTTTAGGGTGGCGGCAACCGCCTTATCCGGAGAACCCTGATTCAGCCAAGCCATCCCTTCGACGGCGGGTACGTATTTGAACTGGATCGGCGTGTCGTCGGGAAAGTCCGCCGCAAGTTTATGAGCTACGCCCAAACCGTGCGTCGTATCGCCGGCAAGCACGAGCGCCAGCGCGGGGCCGAAATCCGAGTCGCGCCCGCGAAAAGTTGCCAGGGCGCGATTGGCGTTTTCTTTTGCTTGCGCCACTTCGCCGGCGTACGCCTCCCAAAGCGCGACTCCACCACGAAATACGGCCGATCGCTCGTTGAGCTTAGCCTGATCGGCTAATCCGATCGCTTGCTCGGCAAGCGTCCGCGCTTCGCGCAGCCGTCCATAGTAAGCCATGACGCCGGCCTCCTGAAACGCGAACAGACCTTGATCGTCGGACTTCGACCGGCGTTCCACGCCGTAGCGGGCCATACCGTCCCGATCCCCTTTGAGGAAACGGACGAAGTATCCGGCGATATAGTTCGGCGCGAGGCGAAGGTCCAGGGCATTACCTTGGCGAACCGCGGCTTCGGCGTCATCGGGCCTCATGAGGTGCAAGTACAGGTAGGCCAGATTCCAATAGTAGTGTCCGTCCCGAGGGTTGAGTGCGATGGCGTGTTTGACGGCTTCAACTCCCATCTCATACTTGCCCGATCCCTGGGCCGTCAGAGCGCTGAGTAGACTAAACGGCAGCGCCTCGGTTGGGTAACGCCGTGTCCATGCCTCGAGCGTTTGACGTCCGGTTTCGAGATTGCGCTCAAAGTTGCGTTGGTAGTTGTAGGTGATGAAGAAATTCTCCTGCTCGCTTACTCCTTCGCGCATTGAGTAGGACTTCTTCATGGCCGCCTGGCTGAGAGCGAACTCCCCCATTTCGTCATAGTCGCGGCCTAAATAAGAATGCGCGCTAGCGAATTGCGGGTCGATCTCGACAGCACGGCGCAACAGTGAAATGGACTCAACGGCTCCCTTTTGTGCGGATGCGGAAACCGACAAGCTATAGAGTTTCAAAGCTTCGAGTGATGAGGTGGTCACCTCCTGTAGGCTTTGGGGCGCGGGAAGGTTTCTTAATGCACTTTGGAGCGAGGGTACGAATTCCCGAGCCAGCTTATCCATAGCCCCCAATAGAACATCCCGTCGCTCCGCCCTCGCTTGCTTCTCGCCAAGAACATCGCCTGTCGCGCAGTTTCGCGCCCGCAGTTGTAAGAGGTAGGAGCCGCCTAGAGACGTCAGTGAAGGTTCGAGAACCGCCTTGGCCGCCACTCGTTCGCAGACTTCGCGTGCGACTTCGGCCGTTAGTGGAGTCGTAGCCGGTTTGCGCATTCGAGCGAGCGTGAAAGTAATCCGTTCGTCCGGAATCGGCGTCACGACCGGCCCCAGCCCTGCGGTAAGCGTCTGGCGAAGGACGCGGTCGTAAGCCGCAGCGTCGCCTGTCGTTGCCGTGATGGTATCCGCCACGACGACGAGTTCCTTCGCTTTGGGCGGACTCGAGACGGCGCGAAATTTGTAAAACCACAGGCCGGTGCCCGCAAGCGCGAGCCCTCCAGCTACGGCCGCCGCGACGAATCGACGAAACATCCCACGCGACGGCTGCGACCCGCGGCCTTGCAACATTAACTGCAAATCCGCCCGAATCTCGCTCGCATGCTGATAACGATTCTCGCGGTCCTTCTCGAGGCACTTGCGGATGATTCGCTCCAGTTCCTGGGGCGCTGCCGGATTCAAGCGCGAAACCGGCGGCGGCGTGTGGTGCAGGATTGACGCGAAGATCTCGTGGATGCTTTGACCGCGGAACGGCGCCTCGCCCGTCGCCATTTCGTAGAGCACGACACCAAACGAGAACAGATCGGTGCGCGGGTCGAGCAGCTTCGCTCCTACCTGCTCCGGAGACATGTAAGCAGCCGTGCCAATCGCGCTGCCGGGATTGGTCAATTCGTGGTCGAACGATGCGTTCGTCTCGACAGGCGCCGGACGGTTGACCTGGTAAGTCCCGGACTCGTCACTTCTGAACTTGGCCAGTCCGAAATCGAGAATTTTGGCGTGCTGGCGCGTGGTAACAAAGATGTTGGCGGGCTTGATGTCCCGATGGAGGATGCCGGCCTGGTCGGCAGCGTCGAGTCCGTCCGCAATCTCGATGGCCAGCGTCAGTAGCTCTGCAATCGGTATCGGCTTGCCCGAAATACGCTCCTTGAGCGAAACGCCCTCGAGGAACTCCATAGCGATGAAGGAGCGTCCGTCGAGTTCGCCGACGTCATAGATGGTGCAGATATTGGGGTGGTTGAGTGCCGAACTGGCGCGGGCTTCGCGGCGGAAACGACTCAGCGAATCCGGGTCCGCGGTCAAGTTGCCGGAGAGAAACTTAATGGCCGCGAACCTGTGCAGCCGAACGTCTTCGGCCTTGTAAACCACTCCCATGCCGCCGCTGCCGAGTCTCTCGATCAGCCGGTAATGACCCGCGGTGCTTGCGGACCCCAGGATCGAATCGTTTGGGGCTTCGGTTTCGATCGCAGGACGCTCGAGAAAACTTCCAGCGTCCTCCTTGCAAGCCAAGAGTGACCGGACCTCGCGCTCGACCGCTTCGTCGCCCGCACACTCGCGGGCGATATAAGCGTCACGCTCTAAGGGAGGCAGGCTGTTCGCGGACTGGAGGAGCCTATCGACTCGTTTCCACTGGCCCGGGTTCATTGCCACCTCGAAGTTCACGCCACAGCCATGTCTTTGCAGTAATCCAATCGCGCGCCACGGTCCTGGGCGAGAGCTTCATCACTTCCGCAGTCTCTTCAACGCTGAGCCCTCCAAAGAAGCGCATTTCGACAATTTGAACTTTACGGTGATCGAGGCGGGCCAATTCGTTAAGCGCGTCGTCGAGCGCAGTGATGTCGGGGAGGTTTTTAAGCGTCGCTGCCTCATTCAGGTTAATGTGCTGGAAACCAACGCCGCGTTTCAAGTTGCGGCGCCGCGCCCGATCCACGAGGATGCGCCTCATCAACTGGGCTGAAACGGCGAAGAAGTGGGCGCGATCCTGCCACTGCATCCTCTTATAGTCCACGAGGCGGATATAGGCCTCGTTGACGAGGGCGGTCGCCTGAAGGCTGTGGCCCACCCGTTCGCGGTTCATGTATTGCCGGGCCAGGCGATGAAGCTCGGCATAGACGACGGGAATCAGGTCATCGAGGGCATGAGAATCCCCTTGACTCCAGGCACGCAGAAGCCCGCTTACGTCGGGAACGGCAGCGGGAGTCGCACTGGTAGTGGGATCTTGCACCACGGATAGGGTCGATTATACCGTGAGGGCTCTTTTAGGAAATTTTCATGGCTGGGATGGCAGTTATTGAACTCAGGCTGCGCCTAAGGACGCGGAGGGTTCCAAAAACCATGACACGTAGATTCAACTTCAGAGTGTGGACCTTAATTTTCCTCAGCGCCTCGGCGGCCGCGGCGGATAATCGCTTAACCTTGATCGACTATCCAGGAGCTGGCAGCACGCAGGCTTGGGGCATTAACTCGCGGGGCGACATCGTCGGTTACTACACCGGCTCCGACAACAATACCCACGGGTTTTTATTGAACGGAGGCCACTTTTCGTCGATTAATTATCCTGGCGCGGCGGTTACGCTCGTCAATGGCATAAACGCGCAGGGAGACATTGTGGGGGAGTTCGGCGCGACGGCCGGCAGTCCACATCGAGGATTCCGGCTTGGAGCCGATGGTGTCTACACGGCTTTCGACTTCCCCGGCGCGACCACTACTTCGCTCATTGGGATCGATGCACGCGGCGAGATGGCCGGGCAGTACACTCTCGCTGACGGCGCTCGGCATTGCTTCCTGTGGGCCGCAGGAAGTATCACTAAGATCGACTATCCCGGAGCAAGTGCGACAGGCCCGATCGGCATCTCGCCATCAGGCGAAGTGGTGGGCGCCTACATGCTCAATGGCGTCGTTCACGGTTATGTCTACTCGACAGGCGGCGGGTTCACGACGATCAACTATCCCGCGGCCACATACACCAACGTTACCGGCCGGAACGCGTCGGGTGTCGTGGTGGGACGCTATCTGGATTCAGCAAGCGTCAGCCATGGGTACATCCTTTCCAACGGGCAATTCACCAGCGTCGATTATCCAGGTGCGTCCTTCACGGGCTTGACGGCTATCGACCCGGCAGGAAACATCACTGGCCGTGCGACGGTGAATGGCGCGACGCATGGCTTCCTGCTCGCTTCTGCACAGGCCCCGCTGCAATACACGATCACCGATCTCGGTGTGGTCGGCGCCAACCCAGGACAGCCGTTTGCGGTAACGAATAACGGTTTGGTCGCCGGCGTGGTGGTGTCGGACGCCGGGGTTTCGCACGCAGTGGTGTGGTCCGGCGGCAGCATGACCGACCTCGGCAGTCCAGGACTTAACAGCATCGCGTTTGGCATTAACGAGCGAGGCGTAGCGGTGGGGCAGGCCGAGATCAACGCCAACGATCCAAACGGCGAGGATTTCTGCGGCACACAAGCGTTGGGCCTTAAAGGAAGTGGCGCCACATGCGTGCCGTTCGCGGCCCGATTGGGGTCCATGCGAGCGCTACAGACGCTAGGTGGCTCGAACGGGGTTGCGCAAGCGATCAATGGGCGCGGACAGATCGCCGGGACGGCGGAGAACACCACCGCCGATCCAACGTGTCCCGCCCCGCAAAAGTACCAATTCAAGCCGGTGCTCTGGCACGGCGAAGACGTCGAAGAGCTGCCGACGGTGGGAGGCGACCAGAACGGTATCGCCCAAGGCATAAACGAGAATGGGCAGATTGTCGGCGGATCCGGCAACTGCGCCCCATACAATCCTGACTTCCTTCAATCCCTGCAGCCCCTGCACGCACTGTTGTGGGAAACCGGCCGCGTGATCGATCTCGGGAATCTCGGCGGCACGGGTCAGGTCCTTGGTCATTTTGCGCATACCATCAATAACAATGGCGAAGTGGTCGGTTACTCCGATGTCACGGGCGACATGGCCGTTCACGCATTCCGCTGGACCCGGAACTCCGGCATGCAGGATCTCGGTACACTCGCCGAGGATGGTCATAGCGTCGGACTCGGAGTCAACGACCAGGGCGTCATAACCGGCGTCTCAATATCTCCCGATTTCAGCTCCATCCGGGCGTTCGTGTGGCGCGGTGGCGCGATGACGGATCTCAATCAACTAGTCCCCTCGACCTCCGCCCTGTATCTACTGACAGCCTGTTCGGTGAATGCGCACGGCGAGATCACCGGCTTTGCAGTCGATTCGGATGGGAACACTCACGCATATCTGGCGACGCCTCTAGGCGCCGGCGACAATTCTGAGATGGGAGTAAACACGTCGAAACTCTCCGAGGCAGCACGGGATCGGATGCGGCGCGTTGCCTCGGAACTCATGGCGCATAGAAAGATGAGCCGTTAGGTTCTGTCGGATCAAATGGGGCGGTGACACGGTCGCCGCCCCCGGTGTCCATCATGCCTTCCACCACCGGACAGGTTCTATGGGGCAGCCTATGGGGCAGCCGCTCCGCGCGAAACGAGTAGCGATGCCACGGCGGCCTTGCGACAATTCTTCGCCCGCCGAAGCGGCGTATCTCCGGACTTGTCTCGCGCGTTCATGTCCGCACCGCAATCCAGCAGTGCCTCAGCCACGTCGGTATTTCCCCGCCGGGCCGCCATGTGGAGCGCGGTGCACTGTTTGGAGTCGCTGCGCGCATCTACATTTGCTCCCGCTCGAACCAGCACGCGGACAAGCTGGCCGCCACTTCTTAGCCGGCACTGGTTCGCCAGGCAGTACAACGGGGTGTGTCCGCCCGCGGTTCTCATGTTGGGATCCGCACCAAGACGAAGCAGCAATTCCAACATCTGGAGGTTTCCTTGCGCCGAAGCATCGTGAATCAGGGCGCGGCCGTAGCGGTTGCGGACCTGCGCCAGCGACGGATCGTCACGCAGTTGACGCCCGGCATACTCGAGCAAGGTATCGTCGCCGGTTTCCATGATCAGCGCCAGAGCGTGCGCGAACACCGCACGGTCACGAGCGAATCTGCGTTGGAGCGTGGGACTCTGGATCAGCGCACGGACGTGTCCTCGATCCCTATTTCGAATGGCCGCGGTAAGATCATCCAGCCCTCGCTGTTCGTCCCATCGTGCTGTCATTTCACGGCGGATGCCGTCATCCGCGGGATATTCCGCCGCAGCCATCTCACCGAGGTCCTGCCCGCTGTTTACAAGATACGCGGATGACCGCTCGAAGAGTTCGCGCAACGCAAGGCGGACGGATCCCTCGATGGGCACATCGTCAAGCGCCTTGGCCATGTTGCCCAGCCAGGCTTCACGTTCCCGAGGTCCGATTTTGAAACGGCGATGAGATTCGCGCAGACTCAGGAACCATCGCTGTTCAGCATCTTCGGCGGGCCCGCCAAGGAACTGGGCAAGAAACGCCGCAAAAGCGTCGATGGCGCAGCGCAGGGTCTTCCCTGGAAACAACGGCCGCAGAACGGGGTCACGCTCCACTCGGGCGTAGAATGCTTTCGATAGCTGGCGGCAAGTTTCCCGGCCGCCGACTACCTGGTAGAGATCAACCAGATTGGTAGAGCCGGCGGCGTGCTCACACGACATTGGCGTCAATTTAGCACGTTGTGCTCAAGTGGTTTTATTCCATATGAAGCGCCACGGCTGGATCCACCCTGGATGCCCGGAGAGCCGGCACGGCGCATGCGGCAAGCGCCGTCAGCGTGAGCACAGCCGCGCTGGCGACGTACGTTACCGCGTCGCGCGGACCAATCGAAAATAAGAGCGATGCAAGAAACCGCGTGAGAATGGCGGCGCCGGCGAGTCCCACAATAATTCCCGCCGCTGTGATTCGCAGGCCATCCCTTGCCACCAGCCGGAGGACGTCGGAAGATTTTGCGCCCAGCGCGATCCGGATGCCGAACTCACGGGTGCGTTGGGATACTGAGAAAGCCAGCACACCGAAAACCCCGACCGATGCCAGCGTCAGCGCAAGGACCGCAAACACGCTCACAAGCCCGGCCCGAAAGCTCGGTTCGGCAAGCCCCCCGTTTACAACCTCGTCCATCGTGCGCACTTTTGTGATGGGCAAGTTGCGATCGACGCGGGCTATGGCGGCCTTGATCGAATGGAGAATGGCTGTAGGGTCACCAGACGTGCGAACGGCGATCGCAGAGGCGAACCAGGCATTCTGCGCGAGAGGAACATACACTTCGAGATTCTTCTCCTTTTCCGCCAATCCTTCGATCTTGACCTGGTGGCTGACGCCCACGACCACACGATCGACCGGCTTCACTCCGGACAAGTCCAACGCATCCACGTTCACGACGGCGCCGATGGGGTCACGGTCGGCCAGGTAGCGCCGCGCGAATTCTTCGTTGACAATGCAGACCTGCTGGTGCGACCCATCGTCAGTGGTGCTGAATTCCCGCCCGCGCAGAATGGGGATGCCGAGCGTGCGGAAATAGCCGGTGCTCACCATCTGGTAGTGCGTAGCCGGTTCATGCCCCGGTTCGGGTTTCGGCTTTCCGACTACGAAGAAATTTTGGCCGATCTGCCAGCCGTCCGTCGGCAGGCTGAACCCCATGCCGATGTCGCGAACTCCCGGGACAGTTGCGATCTCGCGTTCTATGCCTTGATAGAAGGCAAGAGCGCGGGTTGTTTCGGGATACCGCGCCAGCGGCAAGCTTACGTGCATCGTGAGGACTTTGTCGGCGTGGAAACCCGGATCGACGCTGTCGAGCAGGAGGACGCTGCGCAACAACAGCCCCGCGCCCGCCACCAGCATGACGGCCGCGGCGATCTCGCCCGCGGCAAGAAATGCCCGGAACCTGGTTCCCACGGAGGATGCCCTGCCGCCCGAGCGGAGCGCTTCGGCCAGGGAGGTGCGCGACGCTTGCCAGGCCGGCGCGAGGCCACAGAGTGCTGCCGTCAGGGCCGTAACCGCGATGGCGAACCCGGCCACTCGTCCGTCGACAGATAGCTGTAACCAAACCGGCAGCATGCCTTGCGGCAAAAGGGCCGGGGCAGCGCGCAGCGTCACCTCAGCGAGCAAGAGTCCTGCCGCTCCGCTGAGGAAAGTGAGCAGCGCGGCCTCCGTTAACAGTTGTTGCAGGATGCGCCGGCGCGTACCGCCTATCGACGCCCGGATCGCGAACTCGCGCGTTCGTACGGACCCGCGCGTCAGGAGCAGATTTGCAACGTTGGCGCACGACATCAGCAACACGAAACCAACCACGCCTCCGAGAATCCATGATGTGCTGCGCAAATCGCTCGACACCAGAGCCTGCCGCAGCGGCTCGGTGGTGATTCCCCAGTCACGGTTGGTGGATGGGGAACTTCTGGCAATGTTCTGTGAGAGAACCGCGAGATCGGCGCGTGCCTGGATCATCGAAACGCCGGGTTTCAGCCGTCCCACCACCGACAGAAAGTGCGTCGCGCGCCAGGATGGCTGTTGTTGGATAAAGAATGGCGTCCAGAAGTCGGCCTTGAAGAAGATTTGAAGCGCCTCCGGAGCGACGCCGATGATCGTATAGCGCCGTCCGTCGCTTGCGATCGACTGGCCGATGGCACCGGGGGAAGCACCGAAGTGGCTACGCCAGAAACGCTCGCTGAGGATCACTACGTCGGGTTTGGGCTTGACGTCCTCTGCGGTGAAAGTTCGTCCGCTGATGGGTGGAATGCCAAGCACGTCGAAAAACGAGGCTGTAACCGCCTGCCCCCGGATCAGTTCCGCTGAACCGTCGCTGCCCGTGAGGGTCAGGTTCGCTCCGCTGATCGCCGCCATAGAGCTGAAACTATGGTTCAGGTTGCTCCAGTCCTGGAAATTGAGCGGCGCTACGGTATTGTGCGCATACCCGGGGGGAGCTTCCCACAATTCCACGAGTTCCTGCGGCTGCGCGAACGGCAGCGGCTTGAAGACAACCGCATCCAAAAGCGTAAAAATAGTGATGTTTGCGCCGATGCCCAAGGCCAAGGCGATCGCCGCGAGGAACGTGAATCCCGGATTGCGCAGAAGCACCCGCGCGGCAAACCGCAGGTCGTGCAACAGGGTGGTCATAGGGTTGTCTCCTTTCCGCATTTCGCCAGGCGTTCGCCGACCAAGTTCGGCGATGTGTTCACAAACCGCGCCGCACGCGAGATCAATCATCGTCCGAGCCGTCTTGAGAAAACCGCGGCGCTCCTGCCGTTGATCGTCAAGCGCGGCAAGCAGATCTGCGCCCAGCATCGCGCGGAAGCGGCGCGGATAAAGCCGCAAGAGCGCGACAATCAGGAATCTTGTCAACTCTCCGCCTCCGATAGCAGCTTGCGTGCGCGAATCAACTTCATGAGTTCTGCCAGCCGCTGCGCTTCGCTCTTCAGGGCGGCGTGTCCAAGAGGCGTAAGGGAATAAAGGCGCCTCCGCTCATCTTCTCCGGCGCACCGGATCAGGCCCTCGTCCATCAGGCGACCCAGAAGACGATAGAGCGAACCAAGCTCCAGCCGCACTTCGCCGAAGGACTCCGCCTCGACTTCCTTCATCAAACCGTAGCCGTGGAGAGGAGCTTTCGAAAGGGCCAGCAGAATGTGAAGATCCGCGGGCTTCAGTGGCATATGAGTATTTTACTCATATATGCGCGATTTGCAAACGGAAATTGTGGTAGAACGTCTACCATGAGAGGTCGGGTGCCTACGTATGGGGAATAGGATGCGCTGGTTTCGTCGACGCAAGTTGGAGCAGGATCTTGACCGCGAACTCCAGTCGGATTTGGAACTGCAGGCGGCCGAGTTGGAGGAAGCGGGGCTCTCGGCCAATGATGCGCGCTATGCCGCCCGACGGGCGTTCGGCAATCGGGCCCTGGTGAAAGAGGAGGTGCGCGAAATGTGGGGTTGGACGAATCTGGAAAATCTTCTGCGGGACACGCGTTACGCGCTTCACATGATGCGGCGTAGCCCCGGCCTTTCTTGTGTCGCAATTCTTTCGCTAGCGCTTGGGATCGGGGCCAATACGGCCATCTTCAGTCTTGTTGACGCCGTGATGTTACGGCTGTTGCCCGTTCAGGACCCGGAGCACCTCGTTTTGCTTTCGAAACGTCTCGAGAATGGGACCGGTCATGCCTTTTCATACGCCGGGTTCACGCTGTTTCGCGATCAGAACCACGTCTTGAGTGGGCTGCTTGCGTTTGAGAATCCGGAACGCGCGCGCGTTAGCATCGGCACCGGGGAATTGGAACAGGTCTCGCGAAGTTTTGTTACCGGCGACTATTTCGAGCTGTTAGGGGTGAACCCGGTCCTGGGCCACACGTTTTCGAGCGCGGACGATCGGGTCCCCGGTGGAGCGCCATACGCGGTCTTAAGCTACAGCTACTGGGAGCGCCGTTTTGCCGCGGATCCTTCCGTGCTCGGGAAACGCCTCGTGGTGGATGAGATCCCGGTCACCATCGTCGGCGTCGCGCCGCCGGGTTTTACCGGAGTTGAGCCCGGCATTGTATCCGAACTGTGGTTACCGGCCATGATGATGGACCAGCGCTGCCTCGCTAACCCGAACTGCCAGACATTTGGAGTTTTGGCGCGCCTCAAGCCTGGCGTCGGCCTGGAACAGGCGCGAGCGGAACTCGACATCCTCCACCGCCAGCATCTTTCCCAACGTGCGGTAAACATCTCAAATTCGTCGGCGCGCGCCAGATTTCTCAATCAGTCGATCCTGCTGACGAAAGGTGGTAACGGATTGTCGCCGGTAGGCGACAGGTACTCGACCCAACTCAAAGTGTTGATGGCGGTGGTTGGGATGCTGCTATTGATCGCGTGCGCGAATATTGCCAACCTGCTGCTGGCGCGCTCGGCCGCAAGACAGCGTGAGATCGCCGTCCGCGTTTCAATGGGCGCCTCGCGCGGCCGGTTGATACGGCAGCTTCTGACTGAAAGTGTTCTTCTCTCTCTCATCGGTGGTGTGGTCGGCGTCTTCTTCGCCCAGTGGGGCAGCCGAATGCTGGTGACGCTGGTCTCCGATCCCGGCAATCCGCTCGTGTTGGATCTTGGCGCCAACGTGCCTGTACTCCTCTTTACCGCTGGAGTTTCGATTCTGTGCGGACTGTTATTCGGTATTGCGCCTGCCCTGCGCGCATCCCGCGCCGACCTTGCGACCGCGCTTAAGGCTAAAGCCGGTCGTGCTGACGGCGCGCAAGGCTGGATCGGTCTCGGACGGCTTCTGGTGGTGTCACAAATCGCGTTATCGCTTCTACTGCTGGTGGGCGCAGGCCTGTTTGTCCGTAGTCTCTCGAATCTCAGGGCGCTTGCCACAGGCTTCAATCGCCAGAACGTGTCGATGTTCGAATTGTCGATTCCACGATCGTGGAAAGCTCCGGAGGCTGAGGCCGTCGCGAACAGGGTGCTGGATCGCATTCAGTCGCTCCCCGGCGTGCTGGCCGCCTCCACATCCTTTCCGCTGGTCCTGGAGGGAGGAACCTGGGATGACACCATCGCGACGGAAGGCGAATCGCCAGTGCAGGGGGAGGATAGAAGTGTCAACCTCGTACGTGTCTCGCGCCGATTCTTCGGCACGATCGAGACGCCGCTGGTGGCGGGCCGCGGCTTTGGGCCGGGAGACACGGCAACCTCACCGTCAGTGGCGCTGGTCAACGAAGCCTTTGTACGCCGGTTCTTCAATGGGACGAACCCAGTGGGCAGACGCTTCAAAGCATCGAAGCGGCCGGCCGCGACTGAAATCGTGGGCATAGTTCGCGATTCGAGGCTCGTCCGCCTGCGTGACGAAACACCGCCGATGGCATTCCTGCTTGCCGACCAGATCCAGGGGCCTCTCGGCGCGGTCACAAACCCCACCGGCGGATTCCTGGTGAGAAGTATCGGTGATCCGGCAACGGTGCTATCGTCACTGCCCCAGATACTGAAGGAAATTGATCCGAACCTTCTGCCGCTTCGCCCCCGAACGCTCGTCAGTCAGATGGATCAAGCCCTGGCGCAGGACCGCATGATCGCCAAGCTCTCCAGCTTCTTCAGCGCCGCCGCTTTGTTGCTGGCGTGCATCGGCTTGTACGGCATTATGTCCTACACCATCACTCGCCGCACGAACGAAATCGGAATTCGCATTGCGTTGGGCGCCCGCACGAGTGACGTGATTCTCCAAATAATCCGCGAGACGCTCGTGCTGGCGGGTTCGGGAATCGTATTGGGAATCTCAGCGACCGTGCTTGCGACACGACTGCTCGGGAGCATGCTTTTCCGCCTGAAGCCGTATGATCCTTTAACGATATTTATGACTGCCGTTTTACTTCTGAGCGTTGCCTTATTGGCGGGATACTTGCCGGCGCGTCGCGCTGCGCGAGTCGATCCCATCGCGGCTTTACGTTATGAGTGAAAACCGAAGTTAGCATGCGCTAAATCCGTTATGCGGCTACATCAGGGAAACGGCTGAGAACTATACTTAACAGCGGTCACGTTAAGATAGCGGATTAACAATGCTTCGCGGACGCGCGCGTGCAGTACACGGACCTCTTCGGAATTATCGAAAGCACCGGCGCCCGACCGCAAAAGTGTCGAACTACTGAAAAGCCGAGCGAATCTGGTGAGGTTTCTGGCGCGCCCGGAGGGACTCGAACCCCCGGCCTATTGGTTCGAAGCCAATCGCTCTATCCAGCTGAGCTACGGGCGCGTCATCTCAATTATACGCGTGCTACCGGGCGGCCTCTTTGGCGGCGGTGAGGGCAGCCTCGTAGTTCGGGTGCTCAGCCACCTCTTTGACATACTCGGCGTGCTTGATGGTGTTGTCCTTATCGACCACAAAAATCGCGCGACTCTCGATGCGCAGTTCTTTGATTAAGGTCCCGTAGTGCTCACCGAAGGAACCACTCTTATGATCCGACAACATCTTGACGCGATCGACACCAAAGGCTCCGCACCAGCGTTTCTGCGCAAAGGGCAGATCCATGCTCACAGTGTAAATCGTGACATTGGGAAGACCTGCTGCTTCCTCATTAAAGCGCTTCGTTTGGGCGTCGCAAACCGGCGTGTCTAAGGACGGCACGACACTGAAAATACGAACTCCTTGACCGGTGCCTGCCAGCGTGACCGGCTGCAGACTGTCGCTCACTGTATCGAATTCCGGGGCTTTATCTCCTGATTTTAATTCCGGACCCAACAGGGTCATCGGATTTCCTCTTAACGTTGTTGCTCCTGCTCGCTCCTGCACTTGGTCAGTTGTCATCGCAGGCTATTGTACCCTGCCCGACGAGTTCGGAAAAAGCCCGTTGAATTCAAAGGACTTGCCATGGAACCGAGAGGGCCGAATCCAGCCAGAACCGGCTGTTTTTGGCCTTATCCAGCCAGTAAACTAGCCAGTGTGGAGAGGGTCTTTGCGCTGTGTTTCAAACCCTCTCCACCGGGCCCAATACCGGGTTCTTTCATTCAAGGATCTGCTCGCCCGAATAAAGAAGGGGAGGGTAGTGGTTCCGCCTACTACTTCGGACCTACCTCGCAGGGCACCCGCAAACCGCTATCTGTTCGAGTCGCGCCAGTGCAGGCAGTTCAGCACGCGACGGGTTCAACAGATAGTAGAGGAGCATGCCGCCCTGGCTGACATCCCCGAGCGCATGCACCCGCATTTACTCAGGCATTAAATGCTCACTTGGTGACGGCTCAGGGAGTACCGGACGCGCAAATACAGCTAATCTCCGCCACGCCAGCAAGAAGTCCCTGGAGGTCTACCAGCATCTCAGCCTCGCGAGCGTACAGCCGGACTACCAACGTGACGTACCGGAACTTGAGTTTTAGACACTACCGAGCGCTGGCGGGGGTAAAATGGCCGATAACTGTCGGCGTGCTCTGCCCGCAAACCCAAGGGGGATGGGCGCTGACTCGGGATTGGAGAACACGGGGTATGGCGAAGGCGGCGGAAGTACAGAAGGCATTAGTGGCCCTACGGGAGGCCGAAGAAGCAAGGGCAGGTGAACTCATGAAGGCGTGCCTCAACCAGCCCGATGCCGCACTTCAGGCGCAAAACAACGGTTCGCCGGTCTCACCAATTGACTATCTTGTCGCCCGGGTACGCGACGCGGTCTACAGCGGCGACAATTCCAGGGTTGCTACGCCGGACCGCAAACGAATCGCCGATAACGTAGGCCAACAACTCAATCTCCTCCTGCAAAACATCCTTGAATCGATTCCCGACCCGAATGGGACGCCAAGTGACGTCATGATGTCCTGGGGTAGCCAGCTTAAACAGTATGACTCTCCAAGCTGTCCGGTGAGTTCGTATTTCGCGTCGACGATGGACCGGTGTTACTCAAAGGCCCAGGCGGTTGTGAACCGGGAACTGGCCGACCCGCGAACGGAGCTAGGCGCGGCGAAGAAGGCCCTCGAAGCGAGTTCAGCCTCCGGCTCGAATGCTGCATGATCGGCCCGATCGAAACGAAACGCCAGAGAACCAAGTGCACCTGCGTTCATGCAACGACAATGACTTCAATTCACGGTATCCAGCGGTAGTAAAGGCACTCGCAGCCCTGCCGGACGACACGGTGATTGACGGCCAGGTAGGTAGTAGCGTTGGACTAATGGTGAGAACTCGCTAATGTGCAGGCCAGGCATGTGGAAAGACTTCCCGTAAATATGCTGGTGTTTCGAGGCTCAACGTTAATGCCTCCCCTGCAGTCGACAATACCTTCCGAATACCGCGATGATTCAGGGGCAAACCGGAACGAACCTCCAAAATGTTTGGTAAATGCCGTGCGATCGGGGAAGGACCAACAGTATGGAACACGCGATTCCAGGTGAATGCCAGTGTCCGACATGGCGACTTCTCGCTCATGTACCAGCCCTTGCAAGGACCTATTCTCCGGTGTCTATTACGACCGCGCCATGTTCGGAGCGCAGATGCATGTCCTCGGGCGGTGTGCTGCCGTCGCCCGGATATGTAAATACGTATAATGCACCGTTCCGTTCGAGCTTCACATTCGCGGCGAATTCGGTGCGACAGACGAAATCCTCCGGACGGCTGACAATCGCCTGAAAGGGAGTGCGGAACGCCGCGGGAACGAGAACGCGGACTGGGAGTTGGGCCCACGCCATCAAGGTCCCTTTGAATTTTGGCGCTGTAATCTTCAAATTGATCTCGGCTTCGGCACTGAGAACCACCGTTCCTTCCGAACCCGCATAGTCCACGACAAAAGCCGCAGCGTCCACCTTACCGGTCGTATTCAAAACGGTCGCTCGCGCGTGAAGAGCTGCTACCCTCACCGGGCCGCTCATATTTCGGGCTGAAACCGCCGCGAAGGAAGCATGCACGGTTGTGGGTGCATCGGCTGGAGCCTGAACAATCAGGTTGCTGCCTGCCGCGGCCATGCCGCAGACGCCAGGACCGTTCAAAAAAACGGTCGCACCTGCACGAACGAGAGACACCTCTTGCAGATGGTCAAGTGCTGCGCGCTCGCTGTTTCCGTGCCCGTAGGCGCAAAAACGCAGTGACCAGTCCTCCCGCCCGTCACCGCTTATTTCAACACCTTGCGAGGCGTTGGCAGCAATCGTGAGTGCCGGAACCTCCGTGCGTGGGATCGCAAGCTCTTCCCGTCGTACACGACGGTAAGGAGGCTGCCCTGACGCGACGAGCCAAATTCCCGGCTGCAAGGGTTGGCCGGGCGTTCGGTCCTCACATGGCGGGGCGAATCGAGCCTCCTGGAACAGAAACTCCGGTGCAGCCTGTGTGTCTTCTTCGTGCCGAGCTCGTGACGACGCTCCCGAGAACCACCGGCGCGCGGCCCCCGAGGTGGGCCATGGATGTCGCATCCCCATTCTCCTCATTCCACCACAGGTGCTGGCCGCTGCCTGTTGCGAACCCGGCGTCGACGTAGAACGCGTTGCTGACGTTTGCCGCTCCCGTGAGGTTAACGATGTTACGTTGGAGGATCGCGCCGTCCTGGTGGCCTGGTGGGGTCCGCTCATTACTGATCAACTTATGGCCGTAATGCCGCCGCGAGAACTTCGCGCGCACGTGCCCCCCCGGCACACGCAAAAAGGCCACCCGGAATGAAATCCGCAGTGGCCGTGGTGACTGACCGTCGGTCCTACTCTTCGGTTTTATAAAGCCTTTGCCCGTCCGCGTTTTTCTCCGATGCTATCTTGTAGCCGCCCTTTGCGCCGGGGATGCTTATGAACCCGCGAATTGTGTGCGGTTGCCACGAGGTTAGCTCGGCGATTTCATTCAAAGTCACGCCCCTCGATCGCTGGAGCAGTTTGACAACTTCGCTCTTCTTGTTCGCGCGCTCATCGGCGGGCTTGCCGGCGGCTTTCTTGCCGGCATCGGTTTTCTTGGTCCGCTTCGTGTCCTTGGTGGTCGCGGGCCTCGCACCCTTGGCGGCTCTCTGGCCCTTGGGCGCGTTCTTCTTCTGGCGGGCGCCCTTCTTCGCGGGCACCTTCTCCGGCGCGACGTCCGCGCCCTGTTCGCTAACGGCGGCGGTGCTGTCGACCGCTGCTGCTTCTGTGTTTGTCATGTTGACCCTTTCTGCTCAATCGTTTGCGCGGGCTTAGCGCGCACAATGGATCACTCCGCTGGCGGAAAAAGGCAAGCAGAATCTGACCGCAGTTGCTCGGAAGATGCCTGTCACCAGCTGGGGAAACTTGCGCCTGACGCGTCGGACTCCTTTTTTATTTATCCCGACAAAACGAGGCTTGCCCGCGCACCACATGAATCACTCCGGTTGGGGACGGAAGCAAGGTAATTCTGCAGGAAGCAGGACCCCGTTAGCCAGCTTGAGCGCCATGGCGGGTGGGTGCCTTTTTATAGACGCCGTCAAAACGAAGCCGGGATATCAGTAGGCTCATAAAAGGTTCCTCCACCCAGTGTTATGGCCACCTCAGACGCACTCATTACCAGGGCAAAATCTTCATCCGTTGGAAGGGTCTTCAACTTCCAGGTTAGGGAACGGAATGATAGACTCCCGATTTCACGCGTAGCCTTTCTGATGACATACCCCACTTGAGGATTAACGAGCGTCGGCACCTCGAAGTGGTCCTGGAGCGAGAGAATTACAGTTAGAATCTCTTTAGACGTTAGGGCCATCAAGTCATGGACAGCCGAGACGATCCCAGGGATTACGATGGTCGCCTTTCGGAGTGATTTGACTTGGTTCAAGCGTTTCAAGCCATCGACGTCAGTGGAGATGGGACCATCGGGAGAATCGCCTCCCCACACTCTTTGGGTAAAGAAGCCTGTCACCCCTTTAAATGATTTCGTTCTGACATCTTCGTCCTTATGGATCTCGGCATAGTAGTTGAACACTGCTAATCCTCCTTATCTGGTCGCGCCCAGGCACGAGCAGAGGATCGGCCGCGCGTGATGTCCGTTCCAAGCCGCCGCTCACTTTAGGATTCGGAGCGAGCGACGACTTTCGGTGACGGCACTATCAGGCCTCCACACATTTCAGCGAGATTCGGCGCTGGATTTGGCAGGCATCTTACTGCGCCGCGGCCAGTCTTGACGCGGTATCCAGATCAGGCGCCGCTCGCTCCCGCGACCTCGTGTTGCGATACGACGATCGTGTCAGAGAGCTTTCTTGCAGGAGATCCGCCGCCCTTCCCTTTGGCGATACCCACCCGGCATGGTGAGCGGCGCATGGTACGCGCGGCGACCGGCTCGCTATCGGGGCGAGCGTCATCGGTCCGAGTCACATCCGCCGCTTCGGCGCTCGAGGACGATGCGCTTGGCCTCATGGCCGGCGGGGAGCATATGATCGTGGCGGTGGCCGACGGCGTGGGCGGTGAGATGTACTTGACCGGCGGAGACGGCCATGTTCTCGACGCGCGAACTGGTTCACAGGTTCACACGCATGAGTTGCTCGAGTTGACGTTCATGCCCGCTGTCCCAACCCCAACCCGTGTCCCAACCGCTGTCCCAACCTAACATCTTCGTAACCGATTCGATCTTCTCATCCCAAACATCGCCCTGAAAGCGGTCCTGCTGTTCCTCGGAAGCAGCAGCCACTTGCGACTGGGTGTCGAGCCATGCATTCCCTGCAAAGAACCGCTCGCGCGCTTCGGCCCACAATAGATTGCGGTCGCGCTGCAGCTGATCGAGATTAATGACGCCAACCTTCACAGCCCAGAAGCGTCGGCCTCCGGACTCATCCTTCAAATACGTATCATTATTTGTCGTGCCGGCGAAGACATTTGTCGTGCCGGCGAAGACGCACTCGCGTTTCGCTTCGATCACACGCCGACCGTAAGGCAGGCGAATGCGGTCTACTTGACGGGATATGAATGCTTTGACGCGAGACACTTCCGAGGCCGTCATACTGTCCAACTCGGCGAGTTCTATGATCCACACGCCTCTGGTTTGCACGACAGAATCCTTCGAACCAAGTTCAGCGATGTCGTCTGTGGAAAAGGCGTTACCGGCGAGTATTCGAAGTGCTGTGCTTTTGAAAGAACCCTGCGGGCCTTCGAGAAACAACGAGGTATCGACCTTGCAGCCCGGGTTGAGGACGCGGGCCACGGCGCTGATGAGCCACTTTGCTCCCACCGCCCGGAGGGAAGGGCCCCGAGATACAGGGTGAGCCAGTCGTCAATTCGACTGGTGCCGTCCCACTTGAGCGACTCGAGATATTCACGGACTGGATGAAACGGATGCTCGCACGCGACGACCTGCACGGCTTGACCGACGACCTCCTTATTTACGGGATGCCCTGATGCTGAAACCAAGAGCTTTGTAGCTTGCGCATTGGCGCAGAAGGCATGCCGCGATAGTTACTCGGCACTCTATACTCGCGCCCAGTCGTTGTTCCGCGATCTTGCTATGGCGCGGGCAGACGGCAGCTTGCGAAGTTTGCTGGCTCGCCTCAGCCGCATCGATGTTCTGGTAATCGACGACTGGGCGATGGCTCCGCTTTCAGAACCCGAACGCCGCGACTTTTGGGAGATCTGCGAGGACCGTTACCAAGTGCGCTCTACAATTCTGACTTCGCAGCTTCCGGTCTCACGCCGGCACGAACAGATCGGCGATCCTACGCTGGCTGACGGCATCCTCGACCGCCTCGTGCACAACGCACATCGGATCGAGATGCGAGGTGACTCGATGCGGAAGAGTCGAGGAAAGCCGAGCGCCTGATTTTGCAACAATGTCAATACTGAGATGACTTCTGTTCCCCCCGATCACCCGCTCATTGGAACTTGGATCACCTCGGACGAGGATTCGAACGCTGCCTTTGTTTTTTCAGTGTCGAACAATCAGTTTCAAGTTTCAGGTTTCTGCAGATCAGACGGCGAAGAGTTTCAAATCACCGAGTTGACATGGGACGGTGAAGCGCTCAGCTTCGTGGCCCGGATGCCCTCCACAGAGACCATGACCAAGAATGTTTTTCGCATTCGACCCGATGGCACGGCTAACCTTGAGCTGACTACGTACGAGATCTGGAAAAAGCGGGATGTAAAGCCGGGCGAGGAACTAGAAGCCTGGAGATCAAGCTGAAGCAGACCTCGCCGAGCGCTCAGCGCGCTCGGGGCTTCTGTGTGCTGAGGCGGGGCAAGGCCTGCCGCATTTTCCCCGCACCCCTTTGCCCGCTCGGCACATCCTTCCTGCGCTGCGCTCCGGATAAGTTCCTCTTGACGAAGCCGAACACTTTTACCGCACAATCGAGTTGCCAGCGTCGCTATGCTCCGATGGTGTTCGGGATCATCCCGGAATGCCGTTCAGCTTCCCTCCGGAAAGAGCGTTCAGCTTCGCCGAATCCCCAAGCAATTCACGTTGGCTGCACGCGGACGCCATAAGTATAGATTAGATACGCGTTGTCCCCCGAAGTAACGCGGGAGTTCTCACTACCGTGTTTTCGAGAGAACTCGACAGTTGCACGACGCAGCCAGGCTCTCCGACAAGTAACCAGCCCAAGCACAACTCGTTTATCTGCCGCTGTAGTTCTTTTTCAAAATCGCGACGAGAATCATCAGGGACGAAAGAAACCGCACCCAATACGTCCAGGGGCTGCCCTCGTTAGGATGTTCGACAAGAAGAACCGCTGTCCGATTCAATCCCTCAATGATGAACGAAGCCGCGAAGGCGAGGAAGAAAGAATCGCGCGTTGTCCGCCAGAATTTCAAAAAGAAGACCCCCGCCGTCACGGACGCGGTTGCGATCACTCCAAGCAGAAAACCATCAATCATAGAATTCAGTCGCTGCTCCAAATCAGGCCGTATAGCAGCAGGACCATCGCGAATGCCGCGACGGCTAACCTGAGGGAATATAGATTTACATTCGGAAACATAACCAGGTCTACGAAAACCAGGCTGTTGGAAATCGTAAGGCCTGCAAAACACATGCCACTCCAGAAGAGGAGCTTCTTCCTGCTACTGGAATAGCCCCGTAGAAGCAACAGGGTGCATAACAGGCTCGTGGCCGCACCGAGAACATAGATAGCCGGCGCCATAGCTATTTGCGCTCTTTCATAATTCGGAACGCTGTGGCGAATGCGCGCACAGCCGCCGACGGCTTGGAGTGTATCAGCCGGGTTATGCGGATTAATTCATGCCGGTACGCCGAATCAACCGCAGCAAGGAGCCGATCAAGACTCGGCTCTGGTTCGCAGCGATAAATTGGCATCGCCGCTGGTGAAATCACGATTAAGCCCTGCCGAACCAAGTCTTCGAGGATCTCTCTTGCAGACTCAGGAGCCAAGTACAGCGCCTGCCCCATACTCTCAACCGACCAGGGCTTGGGACGGCTGTTCCATAGCAGCAAAAGAGCCTCTAAATGGGGTACTGTGTCGATTCGCTCTTTGACGAACCGATCGACGTCACTGATTCCATCTTGATCGGTCATCCGGATACATGAGCAGGGAATAAACCCTCTATCCTGGGCTTCGGGAACAATCCCGAGTTGCAGACATCAACAACATGAGACAGCAGCGTGGCCACCTCCCTTGGATCGGAAACGTAGCAGTCTGCGGTGGATTCGGTGGACCTGCCGACGCGAACGTTTAGTTGTCCAGAATTTGCCAGGAACATTGACTCATCGGTACGGTCGTCGCCCAGGCAAATACACGCATCGAACGGACCGGCTCTCTCCCGAATGTACTCAAGCGCTGCCCCCTTATCCCACTGAACGGAGGGGCGGATCTCCAGGGCCCGCTTAGCGGCGTGTAGAGCGAATCGGCTCCCGAACACCGAGAGTGAACGCGTTGCGGCGAGAAGCAGCGGCCGGTGTTGAGACTCGGCGACTTGTCGGAAATGGAGGGTAGCGGACAGCCCTTTTTGTTCGACCCATGCCGCAGGCCAGGCAAGCAATGCGGCGGACAGTGTTTCACAGGCGCTGCGAAGCAAGGCATTGCTTTGCCCAGCTTCATGATGGAAGAAATTGAAACCTGCACCGCTGATTTCGAGACCGTGATTGCCCGCGCAGATGGAGGCCGAAGGCACCAAAGTCCTAATGTCATCCAATGCTCGTCCGCTGATCACCGCCAACATCAGACGTGAACATTTGTCCGCCCGAAGCAAAATCCCGGCCGTCTCAGGAGGAAGGCGCGCCGCGTCCGGCCTATCGACAATCGGGCACAGAGTGCCGTCAAAATCGCTGGCTATCAGTATTCTTTCCTTGCTCAGCAGCAGTGAATCGACCTCGTCAAGCATTGACAGACAATGCTTCACTCTGCGGCTCCGGCAAAGGTCAGATCTTCCAGCGCGGTCTCCTGGTACAACCCAGCACTATCGGAAATGCCGGTTAACGTCAGCAGAATCCTACCGGCCCAACGATATACGTTATTGGCGGCAACGATCGACCGCATACGATTCATCCTGCGGCGGCGTTCCTCGGCAGGCATATTGATTGCTTGGTGAATGGCTTCCGCCATTTCG
This sequence comes from Bryobacteraceae bacterium, assembly GCA_035295125.1. Taxonomy (GTDB): domain Bacteria; phylum Acidobacteriota; class Terriglobia; order Bryobacterales; family Bryobacteraceae; genus JAICMB01. The sequence continues at coordinate 210,256 of DATGJP010000078.1, forward strand.
TCCACCGCGAACGGGTTGACAATTAGCGCATCGGCAAGTTCGCGAGATGCGCCGGTGAAGGCGCTCAGGATCAGAACGCCGTCGCCGTCAATGCGGCTGGCGACGAACTCCTTCGCCACGAGATTCATCCCATCATGAAGGGAGGTTACAAGGCAGAAATCGGCCATCAACTGCAGGGCTACGAGCTCACGCTGATCTACATGCCGCCGGACGAAAACGACTGGTCTCCACGCGCCCCGCCCCCACCTGCGGTTGATCGCATCAACCCGTTTCAGCAGTGCGCGGTTCAGTTCGTCATAGTCGGCGATGGCGGTTCGACTCGGTACTCCCACCTGCAGAAAAACGAGGCGTCCGATGTACTCGGGATGTATTTCGAACAGCTGTTCGATCGCATCGAGGCGGTCGGGAATGCCTTTCGTGTAATCGATGCGGTCGATGCCAATGCCCAGGATCTCCGGCACAGTCCCCAGTTCCTGATTCCATTGCGTCCACGCCGTACTCAGGTTTGGGCTGGATGCCAGCTTCACACGCTCCTCAAAATCGATGCTGATCGGAAATGCCCGCACCATGGTGTCATGGCCGTTCCGCGCGATCATCGCGTGCTCACTGTCGACGCGAGCTTCGATCAAGCGATCAATGGTCTCCAGGAAATTAGTGCAATGATACTGAAGGTGGAAACCTAGCAAGTCGTTCGCCAGCATCCCATCCAGGAGTTCCTCTTTCCAGGGAAAGGCCCGGAAAGTTTCCCGATTGGGCCATGGAATGTGCCAAAACTGGGCGATGGTGAGATTTGGATTATTGCGTTTCAAGATGGCGGGGAGAAGCGCCAAGTGATAGTCCTGAATGAACACGAGCGCCGTCTGGCCATTCGCATCCTGCAAAATCGCACTAGCAAAGAGTTCGTTCGCCTCTTTGTAACTCTCCCAATTCCTGGCACTGAAACGCGGCCTGTGAAAGGCGATGTGGCACAGAGGCCAAAGGCCCTGGTTGGCCAACCCGTAGTAGTATTCATCCTCTACTCGCTTCGGCAACCAGACCCGATGCAGTGTGTACGACGGTTGTTCGGGAGGAACTCGGACGCAGTTCTTTGCGTCGACGACCTCGTGATCCGCGTTGCCGCTGCCATGGGCCACCCAGACTCCACCAGATGCTTGCAAGATAGGATCGAGCGCCGTCGTCAGCCCGCTCGCAGCCATGCTGCAAAGCAAACGGCCTCCGGTTCGCGTGTGAATATACGGCTCGCGGTTCGATACGGCGATCAGCTTCACATCCTTCAGGCGTTCCGACACTATTCGTCGAAGCCGATTCTTTGTCCAGGTTTCCATATAGCCTGCGCCCGATCTCCTTAAGCTTAATTTCCTCAACAACTTATCCGCCATCCCTAACTTCCGGCAGTCGACCACAAAAAACGCTGTAGACGAGCCCGGTATAGGATTCGTCCCTGTCTACCGTGTTTTCGGGATATCTTCCATCAGGCTTGATGGTGTCTCATGGGACAGAAGTGGATTCAGATCACCCAGTTGCGGTGAGTCTAACGTCACTGGAAAATGGAGAGCTTAAATGCGATTCGGAAGTGTCGTTTTTGTTATGGCGCTCTTGCTCGGGACAGCAGCATTGGCGGATGACGCTGCCAAGACGTTGACGGGAACCTGGGCGGTATCGTCAGATAGGGCGAACGAGGGTCCAACGACGTGGGTCATCGAACAGAAGCCCGATTCGATCAAGATCACAGAAATCCGAAATTCTGACACCTTAGCGGAATTCGAGTGCAACACGATGGGCCGCGACTGCGATATCAAGGAAGCGGGAAAGAAAACGAAAGTATCTATGTGGTTCAACGGTGACAAGCTTGTCGAACTCGAAACAAGGGGTTCGGACACTCTGAAGCGCCGCTTCGGCCTGAATGCGGCAGGCGATACGATGGATGTGGAGATCATTCCGATATCATCCAGCGGTAAGCCAGAGGTTGTTCAGTTCAAACGTGTCGACGCCGCTGTGGCAAAGAAATAGTTGGTCCACATCGATCTTGGTTGTGGAGCGACACTGAAAAAGGAACATTCAATATAGGTGCGCCGCTCGATACTTCTTGCGTTCGGATTTACTGCCCTACTGCTGATCATAGCGGCGTTGGCGTTTGCGGTCTGGAGGAACGCAAGAAACGCGCAAGAACAGGTTGCCGCGCTGCATGAGGCGCACACGCGTGCCGCCACGGCGCTTAGCGGAATTCGTTCCAACGCTTATCTAATCGGCATTCTGAGCCGCGACTATCTTCTCGACGAGGATCCTACGCAAGCCGACCACTATGTCGCTGAATTGAACAAAATCAGACACGCCACTGAACAGGACTTCCGCGAATTGGAGGCACCGGGTTCCGACGAGGAGCAGAAAACGGCGCTCGCAAAGCTCGGGGCCGAATTCGAGGCCTATTGGGATCCAACGGAAATCGCACTGGATTGGACTCCGGCCGAAAAGCGGCTGCAGCGCCAGAAGGTTCTCCAAGAACGCGTGCGAAGACGAGAGGAGGTATTTTCTCTCACGACTGAGGTCGAGCAACTCATGACCCTCGGGGGACAGATCAAAACCGGCCAATGAGGGACACCTCAAAACCGGCCAATAGAAAACAGGCGGGACGAGTTCTTTATACCCTGTTATGGTCGGCGAAGCAAGAGAAAGTTCTGCCTGCAGCATTCTCAATGTGGAAA
>DATGJP010000079.1:0-102104 GCA_035295125.1 Bryobacteraceae bacterium
GGCAGTAACCCGGCGGGAACGGCTCGCCACTCTCAGCCGTGGGTGGGGCGAGACGCAACCAGCGATACAACTCCTCCTTGATCATGCCCGTGTTCACAGGCCATACGCGTACGCCCCAATGGATGCGCTCTCCTCGCGGGCCGACGTCAATCGGGGAAGGCTGGCTGATCGGCGCAGCCGCACGCGAGTCCCCCTTAATTACGATGGCCGTCTCTCCACCAAGTTGCCGGACCCAGGCGTATACCTCCTGCGTCGCGTACCCGGAATCGATCGCAAGCCTCAGGATAGGCATCGTAACTCCGTGTTCCGAGGCGAAGTGTGTTCCAACGAGCGCCGTCAACTTCGCCCAAACGGGGGCCTCGGAAGTCCTGCCTTGGAGCACCTGGTAGTCGACGGACCACGATTCCTTCCCGCGGCCCCAGGCAACAATCTCAACCTCAATACGATCCTTCTGGATGTCGACGCCGGCGGTGAGGAACAGCCCTCCAGCCGGAACCGTTCCGAAGCGATAGTCTTCGCGACGGTCATAAAGCCGGCGCCACTCTGGCGCGTCACCTTGCTGAGCCCAGGTCTCACCAAATACAGTGTTGACGCACACCTGCAGCAACGCGGGGTTCTTCTGCGCGTCTGTGAACATCTTCGCTGCGTCCGCCCAACTGAACCAGCCCACCGGGCTGTAGAGGCTGGACAGATGAAAACCGGCCGCCTTGCCGAACCCCGGCGCGGCGGCGCGCCATTCGCCCCGCGGAAGCATCCAATGCTTCTGGTGGTTCTGAATCTCCGACAAGCAATGCTCGCAGATGTACACGGCCTGGCTTGGGTCGCTTTCGGGCCAACGCAACTGGGCGAACTTCAAGGTCTGATGGAGGGTGCAGGATGGGCACGGCACCCAATAGTATCGCTGGTCGCTGTCCTCGAAAGCCGCCTCGATGCGGCTCGATCCGGTAATCTTCGGAGTGGACACCATGAAGATCTTCCGGCGCGCGAAGGTACGCGTCCGCGCCAGAGCGAGTTTGATCGGATCGCCCTCGCCGTCGACGTCTCCCGGATAAGCGTCGATCTCATCGAGGAAGAGATAGCGCGTGGCCATCGAACGTAACCCGACCGCGCTATTTGCCCCGGTCATGACGAGCATGCCGCCGGGAAATTCCTTGGACAGCATGGTGTTCCCGCTGTCGCGAGACCGTGGATCGCTTACGAGTTCCCGAAGCACTGCGCTCTCCTCAATCAGCGGATCGATTCGCTGTCGCGAGTTGCGCTTCGCCATCTCGACAGTGGGCTGGACGGCCAGCATCGGCCCGGGCGCCTGGTGGATCACGTAGCCGATCCAGTTATTGCCGCACTCCGTGCCTCCCAACTGTGCACCTTTCATCAGCACGACGGTCTGGACCGGCGAGGAAGGGGAAAGGCAATCCATGATCTCGCGCAGGTACGGCGTGCGGTCCGTGCGCCATGGGCCGGGTTCCGCTGACGCTCGTTGGGACAGCGTACGGTATTTGTCGGCCCACACCGAAATGGTCAGCAATGGGTCGGGCCGCGCTCCGGCCGCCGCCGCGGCCGCGTAGACCTCCTCAGCCGTTGGCATCGGCAAACTCATCAAGCGCTCGTCGCACCTCGGCGGCGAGGAGATCATAGCACCTGCCCGCGTCCGGTTCGGCCGCCATCACCGCCGCCAGCCGATCCGGAATGTTCAGCATGCGATCCCGGAACTGCCGGAACTTGTTGAACGCAGCGATCCGCACTTCGTCTTGCGAAACCAGCTTCCGGACGCGCTCCTCATAATCAATCTTGGCGAGCCGAGCATGATAGTGTTCCCGCACGGCGCGGGCTTTGGTGTACTGGCTCGCGCCGGAGAATGATCCCTCTTCCTCCTCCAAGTCCGTCCGGCGCGTTACAGCGGGCGCATACGTCATCGTGTTCCGCTCCCACTCCTCGTCCGCCACGGTGGATTCGATCCTTCCGTCCGGCAACGTTGGGATACGCCTGGTTTTGATGGCTTTTTGAACCGCCGCTAATGCCACGCCGCGATGCTTAGCATACTGGCGGAGGCTCATCGCCGCCATGTGCCCGACTCCCGGTAGGTCCAGCAACGACCGTCAGTTTTAACTTGCTTTCCCTGGGCACCGGAGTGATGACTTGTCATGCGCGGAAGAGCGCAGAAGGGATAAGCAAAGACGAACATGACAAACACACAAGTCGATACCACGGACACGACCGCCGCCGTTGGGGAACAGGGCGCCACAGTTGCGCCGGAGAAGACCACCTCGAAGAAGGGTGCCAGCCAGAAGAAGGGCGCGCCCAAGGCCAAGAAGACCGCCAAGGGCGGCAATGCCACGGCGGCCAAGTCGGGCAAGGCCACCAAACAAGGTAAGGCCACCAAGAAAGCCGCCAAGGCCAAGAAAAGCGTCCAACCCCGCCCCGAGAGCAAGGGTGCGAAGGTCCTGGAGATGCTGAAGCGCACCAACGGCGCAAGCCTTGCGGAGATTATGAAGACCACTGGCTGGCAGGCGCACACGGTCCGGGGTTTCATCTCCATCGCCGCCAAGAAGCACAACGTCGACATCGATTCCTCGAAGAGCGAGTCCGGTGAACGCACATACCGCATCGCCAAGTAGAAACTCCCCCACTTGTTTCACTCCATCGCCGCCGGGTTTAAAGGATCCGGCGGCGGTTCTGCTTCCACCCCCTCAAGAATCCCCCACTCCGCGTACCAATCGGCCAATCCCAAACAGAGATCCTCGATATCCGGGTGCCCGGCCAACAGCAGTGCTTCTATGGCTGCGATCTCGGCACGGCATCGTTCCGTCTCACGGTTTCGGAGATCGTTCGCTGCAGATTTCATGGAACGTCCGGCCATCGTTTTCCAGCACCGCTTGCTTGTTGGTGAACTGCTCCCAGCGGCTAACTGCGACGTCACAGTACCTCGCTTCCAACTCGATCAGTCGCGCCAGCCGCCCCGATTTCTCACATGCGATCAGCGTAGTACCGGACCCGCCGAAGACGTCCAAAATCGTGTCGCGCGTTTTACTGCTGTTGCGCAGCGCCCGTTCGACGAGTTCGACCGGTTTCATTGTCGGGTGTTCCAAGTTTGCCGTTGGCCGCTTGATGAACCATATGTCTCCTTGATCGCGTGCACCGCACCAGAAGTGATCCGTGCCGTCCCGCCATCCGTACAGTATGGGTTCGTACTGGCGTTGGTAATCTGAGCGGCCCAATGTGAAGTGATGTTTCGCCCAGATTACGAACGTAGACCAGTGACCGCCCGCGTCTGTGAACGCACGGTACAGCGTATGCAACTCCGATGACGACATGCAGATGTAGATCGCGCCTTTAGTGACCTGCAACACGTTCGCACAGGCATCGCGCAGGAACTCATAAAACTTACCCCCTAGAGTGTCATTGTTGATCTTGAGTTTCTTGGCCGTCTTGCCCTCGTAGTCCACGTTGTAAGGTGGATCCATGAAGACCATGTCGGCCAAGCCCCCGGCGAGAACGATGCCGACCGACTCCGTGCTGGTGGCGTCACCACACAGCAGTCGGTGATCGCCCAGTAACCAGACATCCCCAGGCATTGTGATCGCGATTTCCGGTTCTTCGGGAACGGCATCCTCGTCGGTGAGTCCTGCGTGAGTCTCTTCCGGATCGCGCAGAATCTCCGCCAATTCCTCATCCGAGAAGCCGACCAGATCGAGATCGTAACCTTCTTCCGCAAGCGTGTCCAACTCGACCCGCAGCATCTCCTCATCCCAGCCGGCGTTAAGCGCGAGCTTGTTGTCGGCCAGAACAAGGGCTCGGCGCTGTGTCTCGCTCAAGTGATCCAGCACGATCACAGGGACCTGACTCATCCGGAGCTTTCGCGCCGCGGCAAGTCGCGCATGGCCCGCGATCACAACACCTGCGCCGCTGACCAGGATGGGGTTCGTGAACCCGAACTCAACCATGCTCGCCGCCACTTGCGCGACCTGCTCGTCGGAGTGCGTGCGCGCGTTTCTGGCATAAGGAGTCAGTCGATCAATCGGCCACACCTCGAACTGTGTGGATAAACGGATATCCGCATGCGCCGCTGTGTTCATCGGCCGGCCCGCCTACTGCCGTAATACGGAGCGCCATTCGGCTTGTGCTTGATCGCCCGGGAGTCAAGCGCGCGCGGATTCAACCCCTCTTCGGCTCGAACGCAACGCTGCCGCGCTACCTCTTCGAACGACTGACCCGTGCCAGCCAGTACCGGCGCCTCACATTCGAGGTTCAACATGCGGCGGATGATGACGTCGCAGTATGCCGGTGAAATCTCACAGCCATAGCCGGCGCGATTCAGAAGGTGCGCTGCGGCCATTGTCGTTCCACTTCCCAGGAACGGATCGCAGACTACATCTCCCTCGTCCGTGAACGCCTTTACGAGGAAGTCCACAAGTCTGCGGGGGAACGGAGCGGAATGGGAGCCTTGCGTGCTCTCCGTCGCGGCCTCGATCACATTGCTCGGGCGCGCCAGACCACGGAATCGACCGTCATCATCCGTGGTACTGTTTTCAGCAGCCTTTCCACGCGCTCCTGTGCCCAGCAATCCGCTTCCAGTCGTGGATTCCGGATTATTGGGGGAGTAGCCGAAACAGTCCGAGGAGACATGACCGACGGCCAATGGCCGGAACTTGATGCTTGGCTGGCGGGAGAAGTGGAAGATAGGTTCCCAGGCGTTCTTGAACCGATTGTTCCAACCGCCTGGTACGCCGTTGTCTGTCTTGCGCCAGCACAACTCATCGATGAATCGCCATCCCCATTGCCGCCGATGCGCGATGACGAGATCCTTCACATAGAGGCTTCGCTCACCATCCTCAGCATGCTCTTTGATGTTCAGAAAATAGGAACCATCCGGTGAGAGCATCGTTTCGATATTGATCGCGACCGCGTGGTACCAGTCGACATACTCTTCGGGTCGTACGGGCTTGAAGCCGCTCGACGCATCATATTCGCGTTGCGTTGCGTACGGAGGCGACGTGACCACGAAGTTTGCCTGTTTCCCATTCAGGAGCGTCTCGATGACCCTCGCATCACGGCAATCCCCACAGATCAAACGATGTTTACCGAGCAACCACAGGTCGCCTGATCGCGTAACCGGCTGCGTCGTCGCATCCGGGATCGGCTCCTCGGGGAAAGTATCGCCTTTGTCGTCACTCAGATCGGCGAGCAAGCCTTCCAACTCGACGTCGGAGAATCCAATTAACGCAAGATCCTGCCCATCGCGTTCGAGTTCCGCCAGTTCTGCGGCCAGGATCTTCTCATCCCAGCCTGCATTCTCGGCGAGGCGATTGTCCGTGATGATGTACGCGCGTCGCTGTGTCTCGCTGAGATGATCGAGTACGACCACGGGAACTTCCGCTAGTCCAAGCTTGCGAGCTGCCAGAAGACGGCCATGCCCGGCAACGACACCGTCGTTTGTGTCGACCAAAATGGGCGCGTTGAAACCAAACTCGAGAATCGATGCAGCGATTTGCGCGACCTGTTCCGCGGAATGCGTGCGAGCGTTTCTGACGTACGGCACCAATCGATCAACGGGCCACACTTCGATTCGTCGCGCCAACGCCGGTGTGATTGCCGATGTTTGGCTGGCGATGTTCATCAACTTCTCGATGTGATTATGTTGGCGACCACCGACCACCTCTTTCTTCGATAGACGGTAGCGGGATTGGGCGCACGCGGAACCCGCCCGCCCCAATCGCCCGACAGTACCTTTTGATTCAACAGGTTACGAACATTTTCGCCGATTATGCTCCGCCTTCTTTTGAGAAGCACAGCCGAAAGTAAGTTCACGTCGACTCCCGAGCTCGTTGGCGGGAATCTTTAGGAGGGTGCGCTCTGAGCTGGATACCACACGGCTTGGCTGCATCGAGAGTTCGTTTGCTCAGCGAAGCGCCATCAAGTGCGTAGAACGGAATCTTATCGCCGTGTTTCAAGAAGATGCTCCCGACTCGTCCCTCGAAAGGATAGGGATTAACGAGCGTCCCGTCGTCGCTCGGTGATTCAATTGTGCTTTGTTCACGACTGCATAGCAAGATGCGAACTACTACTCTGCAAGTCCCTTGCGCTCAAGACGTTCAAGGCAGTCCGCTAGATTTATACACACAATTGGCCGAAAAAAGTTTGAAACAAGTTCTAAAGTTTTGTTTGGAGAATCTGCGAACTGGACTTGACGGCCATCGGTAAGCACGAACGCACACGCCTGCCGTCTGGAAACCACTTCATGATCGTCGAGCAATTGATGGAGTGCAATCGAGATCCCCCGAAGCCGTTGCAGTGATAGACCGCGTCGTCGGAATTCGGCCACCACGACTACGAACAGGGCTTGCGATGGGGTGTACAGCCGCACGCGGCCCGAACGCGATGCAATGGCAACCCGGTTCTCCTCCCAGACTTGGAGTTGACGATGGGTAACCTCTGCGAATCTGGCTACTTCTGAGGTTCTGTATCGAACTTCGTTCATACTCGATCCCTTCGTTGGTGTGACGGTGTGACAGCGTGTGACAAGAAAACCGCTAAGAAATGCTTCACGAGGGCGCTCATCAAAAAACTTCCAGGATTCGCTGTCACACCGTGTCACACCGTCACACGGGGCGAGCTAATCGTCCTCTGAAGTCCTGACCCGGATTCCAAGCCAAACTCGAATTTGTCTGGCGTCGCGCCCACCATTCGGTCTTACCCGGTCTCGTTTCCTGCCGAGTCTCTGCAGGCGTTCATCGAAAGACTCCTTGGACAGGGGGTATTTGTTGCCGATAGTCTCGGCCCAGGATGCGTAGGCCGCGTACAGATTCGACACCGGAACCCAGCACCCGTCCTTCTTCCACGAGGTCGCATCACCGGTAGCTGCGAGAGCGCAGCAATCCTCGAAGAACTCCTTGGTCCGATCTGACTCTTGACGATATTGCTCGGTGGCAGCGGCTACGTCGGGTGCGTCACCCAGCCCTTCGAGATGGTAGAGGACGGCGCCTTCCACTATCCACCGCAGAATGCCGGGCAACTCAGTGCGCAGCTTCGCGGGCAGGTTCTTGTCGATCTCGGCGTCCGGTATTTGAATCTTGAACGGGATGCACTTCACGCGGTTCCAGATCGCGTCGTTCGGGTCCGGGATAACCGGCCTGTGATTGCAGTCAAGGAATAGCTTATAGGTCGGCTGAAAAGTGATCATGTTTTCGCGGAGCCGCCGCGCCTTGATCTGCCCGAGGCCAGTCAGGTACTTCACGCGGCTTAACGAAAGACGCTGTCCCTGCTCCACTTCACTTGACGAAACGAACCGGCAGCCTTGCAGATCCGCCAAGTCCGTGTTGACGGCGTTGTTCGAGATCGCCTCTTTTGGGCGAATCATCAGGCTGTCGACTTGAACCTGCCCAGCATATTCCTTGTCACCGAGCGCGTCACGGATGACCTCGAGGAGGGTTGTCTTACCGTTGTTGCCCTCACCGTAGAGAACGAACAGAAGTTTCTCTGGTTTTCCGGTGGCGGCGCAGCCGAAGACCTTCTGGAGATAGGACACGAGCTGCTCGGCACGGTCGTTTTCGCCTTGGGACGCGTCGGGGTGGCGACCCATGATTCGATACAGGAACGCCATGAATTGTGGGCACTCGGCGTGTGGATCATAACGGACGCGAATCAGCCGGCTGAGGAGTTCCTCGGGCCGGTGTTGCCGTAGCGCCCCCGTTCGCAGATCCACTGTTCCGTTTTCGACGTTTAGCGTCCATGGGCCTCGGTCAAAATCGTTGGAACTGACTTGCCGAACCTTCTTCTTGGCGAGATGCATCATGTTGCCTAGCGCAGCGCGCGATAGGGAGCCGTTCACGAATCTCAAGAACGCCTTGCGTTTGTCGGCATCGCTGATGTGCTTCGCCTCCCCGAATGCTTCGAGAATGGTCTTCTCGGCCCGCTTCTCAACCTCCACGAATTCGTCGAACTGCCACTGCCGGCCCGTCCACACGTAGTAGCTCTTCCGCTCGGTGCAATAAACCAACTCGTGCCCACACAAATCCGCCAGTCGATCGGCATTGCCGGTGTCGCTCCAGTGGTAATCGTGGCGTTGTGCGCGCTCAATACCGAGCCACCGTAGGGCAGTGTCGATGACCTTCTTATCGATAACCTCGACCAGCGTCGGGATGCCAGTTACTTCGCCGCCGCCGCCGTGCTTTTCAAACGTGGACTGGACTTCCGAGTCGGCGGCGTCCAGTTCGGGATTCGAAGGCCAGAGACACCTGTAGATGACGCGATGAAGCGTTTTGGCGTCGTCCAGGGTCCATTCGCTGCGCGCAAGCACACCCGCGAGGGCCAAGAACGCACGGTGGCGCGATCCGTGCGTCGGCCAATGACGGGCAAGAACAGCAGCCGCGGCAATCTTGCGGACCGCCGCCACTAGCACATCGGCGTCAACGTTCGCCGGCGTGCCGTCGAAGCCCTGCTCAAACCTCACGGCTTCGCCAGTTTCGTGGATGCTTGGTGGAACGACAGTCTGCAGACCGATCGATCCGTCCGATGACAACCCGCGCAGCTCGATGAGAGTCGCGTGATCTAGCGGGTCGTGAAACTGTTGGGTCCGCACTGGCGGATCGGATCGATACAGGTAATGGGAGAAGGGTTTAGACTGCCGGCCAAATATCAAGCCGGTTTCCGGGAGCAACTCGCGAGCGGCCGTGATCGCTTCCGGGCAATCGCAGTCGACGTCAGTGCTTCCAAATTTGTCGCCCAGAAGCAGACCGATGTTCTGGGCCACGCCATTAAAGTATTGGGCCGCCACGTCGATGGTTATCTCCAGCCGTTCCCAGCCGTTGAGAACGGGTCGCTTGGATCGATGGGGAACAGGCACCGGAGAGAAGCCTTGTCGAATCCACGTCATCGCAGCTTCGAGGGAGGTCATATCGATTCGTGCCTGCAGTGCAAAAAAAAGAGGCACCGCCCCAAGCCAAAGGGCGTGCCTCTTCGTAAATTACCTGGACCGCGATTGGTTATTTGCGGGTTTAGTGGTTGAGCAAAGAGCCCAATGGGTTTGCCTTTAGAACCAACGTGCTAACCTCAAGGGCGGACTGGCCTTCTCCCATTTTTGGGCAGAAGCCAACGCCTTACAAGCCAAGCTCCAAGGGCGTTATGAATGGCTTCAAAGCAGGCCCCCGCAACCAAACTAGATACATCTACTTTGGCTTGCGCCTTCTCCCAATCGAGTACCCCTGCTCCCTTATCGCTTTGAAGTCGGATTCCGCCTCGGCGATCAACGGTTCGGCGAGGTCGGTCCGGCCCAACCTCCGGGCGACGTACCCGATCATTCGCTTCCTGGCTGGTGAGTTCCGGGTGGCGTAGACCTCGGGCAGCTCCTCGTGATCCATCAGAAGGGATAGCACATATTCTAGAGACTCGAAGCGGGCAAACCACGGAAGTCCTTCTTGCACAATTGCCGACCGAGAGTCATCCAAACACTGCAACAGATTGCCGCCGTCCGGTTCCACGTACCACGTGTCACGTCTCTTGAGGATTGGTTGGTCGATGCCCTTCAGAAGCCGATGCCGGAAATGGCAGTGGTACTCCTGCGGCTTTACCGAAGGATCAAAGCCTTTCCTAACCGGGTACTCGACCGGAATGGCATGGAAAAATATCCCCAAGTTGAGGGCAAATGAGAACGTTGTGCAGCCAACGCCTTCAGCGAGATAGTTGTTGAATGATTGATAGTTGACGACGTGAATTTGGTCGGACGTGTGCCGCCAAGCCGTCTTCGGGCTGAACTCCGTGAATCCTTCCTGGCGCAACAGCGGCCAGACTTCACGTTTGATCTCCCTCGCCACTACCTTACTGTCCATGAGTCCCGTTCCTTAGAAAGCATAACGGAGAGCGAACTGTCGGTGGTCGGTGCCGTCAACTTTAGGCGAAATGGAATGATGAGTGCATTCGGAGCATTGCAAACCCCGCAACCAATCTCCTCAATCGGTTGCGCCGGTCATGGGTGATTGCTTCGCAGCCACCCCCATCATTCCAGCTTGAAATTATCGCACTGCGTCATGCACTCGGAGTTTTGCAGCGCTCCTGAAACGTCCCCGGTCTTGCAAAAGAAAAAGGCCGACCTTCCCCGATATTGAGGAAAGTCGGCCGATTTCAGAAACCCGTCACAGCCGAGGAGGCTTGACAAGGTTTTCCATATCAGAACACGAAGTGGGCGAACAGCTGAATCACCCGTGCGTTACTGCTATAAAACATGTCGAAGCGGCCGAACAGCGGGTCGCTTGGAACCAGGGCGTTGCGCGCGCCAGTGAAGCTGCGAGTGGCAACGTCGTCGATGAAACCACCGGTGAACTGAGCGTGGTTGAACAGGTTGTAAGCCCCCGCGCCGATGTCGAACGATATGCGCTCCGTGAAGCTGAACCGCTTCTTGATGCTCGCGTCGATGTTGTTGATCGGGTGCAACGGAAACGTGTTGCGTCCACCGTTCGGCAAAGTGCCGGAGCCGCCCACGATGTACCGGGCGTTCGGGTTGTTGGCCACATAGGCGACGATCTGTGAGGCCACGGTGGTCTTGGCGCCGGTCGAGCTGTATCCTGAGACGCCGCTGCCGACATCCGGTTGACCAGCCGGATTGACGAACACCCGGTCGCCCGCGCTGTCGTTGTTCAGGTTCGAGTCGAGTCCGCTTTGAACCGTCGCGTATTCCGGCGACTCGTACGTGTAAGTACCGGCCAGATTCCAGTTGCCCACCACATTCTTCATCATCCAATTGCCGTTTCTGAACGGGCGAACTTCGTAAATCGGCGTGAACGTAAACCGCTGCCGCCGATCGAGCGCCGAACTCGACCAATCCGCCTTCAGGTTTTGGAAATCCTGCGCGCGCCGCGGTGTCAGATACGTCGAGAAGTTCGTCGCTGTGGCGTCATCCATGTTATGGCTCCACGTGTAGGCCGTGATATACGACAAGCCATTCGTGAATCGCCGGGTCAGTTGCAGCGCCAGACCATGGTAGGTCGAGCTCGCCTGCGGAGCATATCCGGTGATGTTCGCAAGCGATCCATTGGCGGCGAGATTGTTCCACGGCATCGCAGCCGTCCCGCCCGGAACGATATAGGATTTCACTTGCGCCAACGTCGTCGTCAGACCGGCCAACACCGACGCGCTCGGCATCGAGAAAAACGTCGGAATGTAGTTGTTTGGACTCGTGAGGTCGTTAATGTTGATACGGGTCTGGTTCCACAGATGAACGCCGCGAGTGCCTGTATACCGCGCTTCAAACGTGTAGTTGTTCTTGAACACGTGCTGGACGCCCATCGTCCAGGTCAGACCGTACGGGCGCTTCCCGCCGAAGGTGTAGGAGCTCACCAGGCCAAGCGCTCCCTGAGGATTGGTCGGCAACGCCTGAGGCGCGCCATTCAGCCCGCCGTTCTTCAGGAAGTTCGGCGTCTGGTTGTTAAGGTCTACGTCATTGGTCTGTTGGAAGTATGGCGGCGCGGCGTTCGCAGTCAGGTTCGAATAGACCAGATCGTAAGCTTGAGAGAATCCGCCGCGGATCGACCACGTGCCCGAATGACCGGGCGAGTACGCGAACCCGATACGCGGAGCAAAATTCGGATCATAAGTAGGCCGGTCGAACTTCAGATAACTAACCTGGCTCGCGGGCGCGCTAGCAGCCTGGTACCGCGACGCCACCGGCATCGTCACATACTCGTACCTCAGCCCGAGGTTCAGAGTCAGGTTGGGTTGGATGCGGTAGTTGTCATTGATGTAGCCGGCCCATTGCAGGAACCCCAGCGGGTAGCTGGTTGGACCCGCGCTGCGCTCGCCGAGAACGTCGGGCGACTGGTCCGTCAGATACAAATTGAGCGTGGAGTACTCGTAGTTGCCGGTGACGCGTTGAATGAAGTAATTCGTCGCGATCATGTCAATGAAGTCTCCGCCGACCTTGATGGTGTGCTTGCCCCAGACCTTGGTCAGATTGTTGGTGACCTGGAACAAATCCTGGATCGAGCCGGTAGGACCAATAGGACCCCAGTTCAGTCCATTCAGCTCGTCAATCTGCAGGCTCGGATAAGCATCCAGCCCAGGGAAGGTCTGGGAACTCGCTGGAATTGCATTGAAGTTCCGGTTAAACGACGCGCGGAACTCATTCTGCATCGTCGCTGAGAAGTTGTGAAACTCGCTGATATTGTAGCCGTAGTTGTTGTTCGGTTCGTTCGCATTAAACGCCGGAACCGCGCCGGCCGCGAGCGACATCTGCTTGTTGTACACCCAGCGTCCGCGCACCTGGTCTCGGTCGCTGATATTGTAGTCGATCGACACAACCGCATCGTAGTTGTTCGTGTAGACCGGGTTGTTGAAGGCAATGCTCCCAACCGGAATGCTCTTACCGAGCACTGTCACCGAGCCCTGGTCCGCTGTGACAGCCGCCGGAATGTATTTCTGCATCTGGCTCAGATTCGTCTGGCTGATGCCGGGCAGGCTCGCCAGCAGCGAGTAGCCGGCCGCCGTCGGAGCAGCCAAAGGCGAACCAGGCAGCGCTGCCTGACCAATGGGGTTGTACTCGAAATTGCCGAAGTAGAACAACTTGTTCTTGAAAATCGGCCCGCCGATGGTCGCGCCCAAACGGTTGTTGTCGTACCGCGGATTCGACGTCAGACCCTGCGTCCAAACCAGCGAGTCCACCGCGTTCAGATTGCGATTCTGCAGGTACTCGTAAATGCTTCCATGCACTGTATTCGTGCCGCTCTTCATGATCGCTGTGAAGATTCCACCCGATCCGCCGCCGAATTCCGGCGAAAACTGGCCCTGCAAGAGCGTGAATTCGCCAACCACTTCGTTCGAAACGTACATCAGAGGAGCTGGATTGTAGTAGTTGTTGTTGCTGATGCCGTCGAGGAAAAACGAGTTGTTGTCGGGGCGTTGCCCGTTGACCGCGGGGCCGAAGCCCTGTGCGACGCCGCCCGACGTCGATACGCCAGCACCCACCAGCGACAGGTTATAGACACCCGAACCGTTCGCGGTCTGTGGCAGTTCGACAACCTGGTGATCATTGAACGTCGCCTGGAGCTGGGCGGTCGTGGTGTCGATGGTCGCGGCCGCGGCGCTGACCTCGATCGTAGTTCCGACCGTTCCCACTGCCAGCGTCAGGTTGACGGTCTGTGTATTGCCTAGCGTCAGCGCCACGCCCTTCACTGTTTGGCTTGAGAAGCCCGACAACGAAGCGGTCACCGTGTAGCTGCCCACCGGCAGGTTCTTCAATAAGTAGACGCCTGTGGTGTCGCTGACCACGGTTGTTCTCACCCCCGTGCCCTCATTGGCGGCCACAACTATTGCACTGGGGATGGTCGCGCCGCTCGAGTCGTACACTGTTCCCGTTAAGTCACCGCTGACAGCCTGTCCCCAGACAATACTGGTCGAGCAAAGCACGAGCGCGAGGACGAACAACTTTGCCAGGATGGCCGGCATTGATTTGTAAAGCATTTGCGTTCTCCCTTTCCCTTTCCCTTTCGAATCGCTCAAAGCGACAAACCCCAAGTCGGCGCCCGCTCAGCTCTTGCCCAGACTCACCGCCGACGGAAACGTGGAACGCCCACCGAAATAACACTCAATGGATTCCACCCTTTCTCCCCTGGTCCGGACATATTCCACGTTCCGGAATGTTTTGCCATTCGTGGTATGGCAAAGGTATTTCACGAACGCCTCGTCGCCCTGGCTGAAAAGCCGTTCGATATCGAAATGATGGATATAGTCCCTCTGCGTTTCCCAGCAGTTCGATTTGAAAGCGCTCTTGCTGATGTGGTCGTCATCGTTGGCGCTGGTGAAAGTGAAGTCGTCCGCCAGCAGAACGTCGAACGGACCCCAGTCTTTCTGCTCCCACGCCTTGTAGAACCGTCGAGCAAGCTCCTCGGCCGACCCACCATGTGCGGTCCGGGTTGGCGACTTTGGCGGGCCTGAAATACCCAATGCTCCGGCGACGGCAAAACCGCCCGCTCCGAGCAGAGTTCTCCTTGTTGTTGTCGGTATTTTCATGACATCTTCTCCTTTTACAGACCTTTTAAAGATTCCCGGGTATGCTCACCGCTCATCCTGCGCTTTCCGCACTTCTTTTCGGAAAAGCAGCTCGATATAGCGCCGCAAATGATCGATGCTATCGATCGCGACCTGCGTGCCTTCCTTCGCTTTCGCGAGAATGAAGGCCCCCTGCAGGACCACCTGCGTGTAAAGCGCTAAGCTGCTCGCCGTCCAGTCGGCGTCGATGCGATAGTGCTCGATCGCGGCCGCAATATCTTTTTCAACGTTCGCCGCGTGGTCCGTAATCGTTGCCTCGCAGGCTCGCGCGATTTCCGGATGCGATTGGTAAACCTCCTGGATCATCGTGCCCGCGAGGCAACTGATCTCGGAAAGGGTCCCGGCGAGCATGGCCTTTCGGAAGTCGAGGTATCCGAGCACTCGTTCGAGCGGGTCGTTATGTGAGTGGTACGATGCCGCGGCAAAAAAGGCGCTCGTACACTCTCCCCAATAGGCGGCGGACGCCACTGCTAGCGCGTCTTTGCTCTTAAAGTGATGAAAGAACGCACCTTTAGTGACGCCTGCCGCGTCGCAAAGGCTATCCACGGACGTCGCGGCGTAGCCTTTCTCCCGGAGCAGCTTAAGGGAGACGTCGAGCAGCTTCTGGCGTGATCCGGTGGCGGAAGATCGACATCCCTCAGCAGACCCCATGGGTAGCAGAATACCAACCGGTTGGTATGTTGTCAACACCAAAAATGACAGGTCGGGGAGCATGCGGGTCCATCACTCCTATAAGGAGAGCAGCATCGCTGATGGGTTCGGCCGCATTACCCCCATGCAGCCAATGCACTTCTCCAGAAAAGGTCGCTCTTCAGCAGCTCGGGGTGAATACGCGGTGCGCTCCAGTGGCGGAAGTCTTGAAGAGCGGCATGCGCAGGCGAAACCGCCCGCGCCACCTTTATGGTTCACCAGGTTGCGAGCCAAGGTGGGGCAGGCGGGGCAGGCATTCAGCCTGCCCGACTTCTTTGGCGCAATACCACGAGATCCCGTCTGCGCTGTCAAATCCCCCCGAAACCAAGATCCCTCCCGGGAGAATCTGATCTCCAGCGATCGGCCGGTCGAGGGTTGGCAGAAGAACCGGGACGGGCAGTCATCCGTTTCGCATTTGAGAGAACAGGCGCCCGCGCGATTTTCGCCGGGCACCATGCTCAAACGTCGCCTCACGCCGCGTTCTGGAAAAGCTGGGTTTCCAATTCACGCACGAGGAGTTCTATCCGCCGACGGGCCTCTTGCACCCGTCCTATAGCTAAGACCGACCGCCACGGCTCAATAGCCGTAGCGTTGGTCGTGCCGGATGTCGTGCTCCTGACGCCGTAACTGCTCTCGATCGTGCCTCATGTCGCGTGCAATCCGATTCGCCTCGCCGTAACGCCCGCAGCGAACCGCCTCGTTGTATCGATACTGATCCCGGGCCATGTCATCCCGCAGCCGATTTGCATGGGCATAATCGTGCCGCAGATCGCGATTCCGGTATCGATCCCAATCCTGCGCCTGCGCTGCCGTACCCACAAACAGCGCCCCCATCGCAACGAGGGCCGCTGGAAGAATTCTGGAAAAACGCATGTCCGTCGTCTCCTCTCAATGAGTTCAACGTATGCAGCGAGAAAGCCGTTATCGAGGTGAAAGGCAATTCACGTTAAAGGCCTATAATCAGTCGGATCCGGTTCCGGAAACCATGCATTGATTTAAAAGGACCTGCACTCGGCGTAAAAGGGCCGAATCCAGCCAGAGTGCCTGTTTTTGGCCCTATCTAGCCAGTAGATAGTGTGGAGAGGGTATTTCATGGCCAGACATTCCGCCGACTCTCGTGGGGTACTGAACGCAGCCCTCGAAGGTCTTCTGAGTTTCAGAAGACCCTCGTCGAACAACTAAGCCCGCCAAAGGGCGACGCCCTTTCCCGAGAGAGGGCTGGGCTCGCATTGCAGCCGCTCTGAGTGCTCGCTAGCCGCCGCGAAGGGAAAGCTCTGGTTGTCCGGCAACACTGTTACACGCCGGTATTCGAAAATGGTGGAACGCGAGCAAGTGTCATTTCACGCAGGAGGACACAAGCCGAAGTTCGTGCGACAAGCACGGTTCCGTATCAACTCAACGACTTTTTGTGCTCGGTTGCGGAGCGGTGCTCGTTCTTGCCGGCATATTCAACCTAAACCAAGGCCGACTTGAGTGGAGAAACTATCTGGGCGAGCCTGTGCATTCACCCTCGCTGTTTACCTTGGGTGTGATATTGAGTGCTTTGGCGGTCATTCCCCAGTCGTGGTTGAATAGAACCGGTACGTGGCTCAACGAGCCAAGGCACAAAGGTTGAAACGGTACGTGCTCGGTCCGAGAAACTTGCTCCGACACTGGTGGCCTGAAGTGTGCACAGGCCTCCGTCTCCGTAACGGTTCGGCAGCCCCTCGACGCGGTACAAAGCGACAATCAGTGATGACCTCAAAGAGCGATCCTGGATGAGATGTGGGCTGGCCCGCCTCGGGTACTCCTTGACGTCGCACACATACAAAGGCGCCGGATCGAAACGGCTCTCCGCCTCAAGATTGACGCGGTAACGCCGTCCGTTCTCATGAACGAGCGTTACGGTACATGGACGAGGTGCCGTTTTCGTTAGTCGTCCGAATCACTTCCGATTCTCATTTACGGCGACGTATTTTCTGAATACAATGGGTCGGTATTGGAGGGTAGCCTCTATGCGGGCTCATGTTAGACGATTCACATGGTTTTCTTCCGTGTGGGTTCTGCTGCTCTTGTGCAATTCCACTTACGCCCAGAGCACATCTCTGAGCGGCGCATACGGTTTTCTGGTCACCGCAGCTTCTTTCATGCGGCCAAACAATAATGGCACGGCTTTGCTAGGCATGCTTAATTTCGACGGCGCGGGAAATGTGACAGGGTCCTATGCATTTGAATCGGGGTCTCAGAGTGCAAACAAGGCGGCACAGAATATCGCGGGAAGCCTTACTGGGAGCTATGCCATCAATCCAGACGGCACGGGAAACCTAACCCTCAACTTGGATGCCGGTTTGAGTTCAACTCTAGCGATGGTAATCGCGAGCGGCGGCCAGAGCATCCACCTGGTACAGACCAACTGCTTCTTCAATGGCGACGGCTGTAATAATTTCGCGTCCATGACCAGCGGATACGCCAGAGCCGCTCAGGCCGGACCCCTGAACGGCTCTTATGCCCTCGAACTCAACAGTGCGCCGAATCCCAATGGAACAGTCGGTGTACTCAATTTCGACGGCAACGGAAACGTCACATTGTCGTTCACGTCTGTTGCCCCTGGGCGGGACGACACCACCGGTCAGATGCCCGTCACGACGGGAAGCCTCACCGGGACTTATTCCACCAACCCCGACGGCACTGGGTCGATCACGTTCAATGGTTCCCTCGGCCAAGCCACTACATCATCATTCGTATATGCGATCACTGACGGCGGTTCGCGACTGCTATTGTTGATGACCGACGGCACATTGAGCGACGTCTGGTATGGAAGCGCCCGTCAGCAATAGAATCGTTGGCTGGTTGGTCTCCGGCGGAAGCATATTATGGACAAGATAGAAAATGGGTGAACGTCCAATCGAAGTCTACCGTTCAGTGGGTAAGACCGATGTTGACCTGCGGTACCACAAGTTGCAAGATGATAGAGCGAAACGGTTGGCTGAAGCATTCTTCCGAAGGCGTATGAGTAAAGTCAGTATCCAGCCAAACCGGGTCTTAAATGATTGAAAATACAGTCTGTGCAGTTGAAGGCCTATAATAGAACTAATCTTCCATGCCCAAGTTGTTCGTTCTCGCGGCTATTGCATTGAGCTTGCCTCTCGCGGCTTACGCCCAAAAACCGCCCGCCACGCCGGAGCCTGACGACACCCGCATCGTCCTCGAAGTGAACCGTGTTAACGTCCTGTTCACAGTCTCCGACAAGAAGGGGCGCTTCGTCACCGACCTTAACAAGAACGACTTTGAAATCTTCGAAAACAAGAAGCCTCAGAGCATCCTCGAATTCGCCGCCGAGTCCGACCTGCCGCTGCGCCTCGCCATCCTAATCGACACCAGCAATAGCATTCGCGATCGCTTTCGCTTCCAACAGGAGGCTGCGACCCGCTTCGTCGATGGCGTTATCCGCCCCCGCCAGGACAAGGCCACCATCGTGAGTTTCGACACGGCTGCTGAATTGGTCGCCGACCTGACCGACAACGTCGAAGCCCTGGACAAGGCGATCGAGAACCTGCGTCCTGGCGGTGGTACAGCGCTCTACGATGCGATCTTCTTCGCTTGTCGCGACAAACTCATGCAGGACCAGCCCATGCACAAGTTTCGCCGGGCCATGGTCATCATTAGCGATGGCGAGGACAACAACAGCCGCTACACTCGCGATCAGGCACTGGAAATGGCGCAGAAGGCGGACGTAGTCGTCTACACCATCTCGACGAATATTACACGTGTTCCGACCGACGGCGATAAGGTCATGAGGTACTTTGCGTCCGAGACAGGGGGCCTGTCCTTCTTCCCGTTCAAAGCGGAAGACTTGACGCAGTCGTTCGAGAACATCGCGAACGAGTTGCGCCATCAGTACAACGTCCTTTATCGCCCCGAACCCCTGAAGCGCGACGGCCTGTATCACACGGTCGATATCCGCGTCCACGGCCGTAAGGACCTCGTGGTGCGGGCGCGCAAAGGATATTACGCTCCGAAAGGCTAATCCCGCAGGAATGAAACAGAGCAGCACCCTTCCTCTCCAGGAAGTGGTTGAGGCGCAGGGTCACCTGATCGACTCCCACATTATGGAGCAGATCTTCGACACGGTCGTCGAGTATCGCGGCCGCTTCGAAGTGGAACACTTTCACATCGGCCGCACCAACAGCGATCCATCGTCTTTGCGTCTGAAAGTCGAAGCCGAAGACCCCGCTTCGATGGAACTGATCCTCTCGCAACTGCTCGGCCTGGGCTGTTCGATGGTCGATTCCGGCGATGCCGAGTTACGCACCGTTGAATTCGACCGCTGCGCTCCCGAGGATTTCTATTCAACCACCAACCATCGCACGATGATCCGCCACCAGAACCAGTGGATCGAAGTTCAGAACCAACGCATGGACGCGATGATCGTCGTCGGCGACGGGCACGCCTCCTGCCGCCGGCTTCGCGACCTCAAGTCGGGCGATCACGTCGTCGTTGGCATGCGCGGCATTCGTGTTGTGCCGGAAGCCAAGGAGCGCGACCGGCTCGCGTTTGCCTTCATGAGCAATGGCATTTCTTCCGAGCGCCAGGTGGAAACCGCCGTCCGCCAGACCGCCGCCCTGATGGAGCACACGCGATCTAACGGCCAGAAGATCATCGTCGTCGCCGGACCCGTGGTGGTACACACCGGCGGCGTTGCCCCGCTTTCCAACCTGATTCGAACAGGATGGGTGGGCGCGCTGCTGAGCGGTAACGCGCTGGGGGTCCATGATATCGAAAGCGCTCTTTTCGGCACCTCGCTCGGCATCCGGCAGAGCGACGGACGGCAGGAAGAACATGGCCACCGCAACCACATGCGCGCGATCAACGCCATCTATCATGCCGGCAACATCAGCGGCGCGGTGGAAAGCGGACGTCTGCGCTCTGGCGTCATGTACGAATGCGTGAAGGCGAACGTGCCGTTTGTTCTCGCCGGCAGCCTCCGGGACGACGGTCCGCTGCCCGACACGATTACCGACATGAACGAGGCCCAGGATGCCTACGCAGCGCAGTTGCGAGGCGCTGGCCTGGTTTTATGCCTCGGTTCGATGCTTCATTCCATCGCCACCGGCAACATGCTTCCAAGCTGGGTCAAGATCGTCTGCGTTGACATCAACCCGGCGGTCGCAACTAAGGTCAGCGATCGCGGCACGGGCCAGGCGGTCGGCGTCGTCACCGACGTCGGGCTGTTCCTCGACCTTCTCGTTCGAACCCTCGCCCCCGTCAAATGAAACGCCAGTATACAGACGAACATGCCGAGGCCGGCGTGAAGGCGCAGTTGCCTGAAATCGAGACCTGGCCCAATCAATTCCCCGCGTACGAAATCGAGATTTCCATGCCGGAGTTCACTTCGGTATGCCCTAAGACCGGGCTGCCCGACCATGGCACCCTGACCATTCGCTACACGCCGGACAAGCACTGCCTGGAGTTGAAATCGCTTAAGATGTACATGCTGGCGTATCGCAATCTCGGGATCTTTCAGGAGAACGTGGTTAACCGTTTCTTGCGCGACTTGGTGAAGGCGTGTAACCCGGTCTCAGCGACCGTCGTAGGCGAATTCACTCCGCGTGGCGGCGTCTTTTCCAAGATCACCGCGACCTGGAGCAGGAAACGTGGATCAAAAGGCTGAAGAGCTGGCGGCGGTAATCGAAGAGATTCGAGCACGGGTTCGGTCCCGGTTCCCTAACGGCACGCTGTTGGGTGATGTGCCGCTGCCCGATTTAACGCCTCTGCTGCACGCCCGCGATGCCGCCGAGGCCAAAGTGGCGAGCATCGGTTCGGTCAATCCTCGCGCCCCCGGCCTGGTGAATTCCACGATTCAGGCTGTCAAACGGACCGTCGCGCGAGCCCTCGACTGGCACATTCGCGAACAGGTGGAGTTCAACCGTGGAGTCATGTCGTGCGTCCAGGCCACGCTCGAAGCGCTGAACGAGTGCAACCGGACCATGACGTCGCTGGCCGGAAAAATCGAGGCGGTGGCGAAGTACCGCGATGACATTAACCCGCGCATTGACGATATCAACCGGCGGATTGACGAGACCGCAGGCCAGATTACCCAGGTCCATCAGCACGCGGAGCGGCATATCGACGAAGTGCATTCGCACCACGAAGCCTTGCATGCGGCGATTTACAAAGAATTCACCGATGTCCGCTCTCACTGGCATCAGTGGCGCGAAGGCTGGGACCACAAACTGGCCACTCACGAAATGCACTTCCTGCGCAGCATCGCGGAGTTGCAGGCGTCATTTCAGCAGCGCGTGAACCTGCTTGAAGAGAGCTATCGCGACATGCTCACGGCGCAGCACGCCGATTTCGAGGGAGCGCTGGCGCGCGAAAACGTCGAGATCCAGCGCAAGCTTTGGGCAGACCTCGATCGGATTCGAACGGAATACGAGACAATCATCCATGCCGAACTGCGAATCCTGCGGCAGAAGGCGGCGCTCGCTCCGGCGCCTACGGCTACGGCGGCGTCGGGTCCGACGGCTCTCGATCGCATCGATTGGCTCAAATTCGCTGAGAAATTCCGCGGCGCCGAGCAGTATGTGAAGGACCACCAGCATATGTACGCCGAGCGGTTCGCGGGGTTATCGGATGTGCTGGACATCGGATGCGGCCGTGGTGAGCTCCTGGCGGTTTTCCAGCAGTTTGGCATCCAGGCTCGCGGCATCGACACCAATGCCGAGTGTGTTGCCTTATGCCGGTCGAAAGATCTCAATGCGGAACAGGCCGACATGTTCGGGTATCTCGACTCCCTCCCCGATGCTTCGCTCGGCGGCGTCGTGTGTTCCCAGGTTGTCGAGCACCTACCCCCGGAACGCATTCCGGAACTGGTCCACTTGGCCCACGCGAAAATCCGCCGTGACGGGCTGTTCGCGGTGGAGACTCCCAATCCCGAATGCCTCGCGATTTTCGCCACCCATTTCTATCTCGACCCTACCCACAACCGACCGATTCCACCGCCTTTGATGGCCTTTTACTGCGAGGAAGCCGGCTTCGGCCGCATTGAAGTTGAGCGGCTTTATCCGGCAGTCGAGACGATGCCTTCCCTCGGCGAACTCCCGGAAGCATTCCGTAAGGAATTCTTCGGAAGCCTTGATTATGCGCTCTTCGGGCGAAAACTGGGATAGCGTCCCCTTCTCACACGACGCCCGCGATGCTATGATGTAGCCGGTGTGGGTGCGTTCTGCGCCCATGACTGGCCCGACTCGTCTGTCCTCCGGCCGCCTCTCGCACAAAGGTGGGCTCTGTGTATCTGGACAATCTTCTCCGGGCTCAGTTCGGCAGGCCATCCGGACTGATCGGGTCCCTGTTTCTGGGACCTTTTATGAACATCGCAAATTCACGGTTGGTTGCGGCCACTGTGGATTTACTCGCTCCATCCGAAACAGACGCGGTGCTCGACATCGGCTTCGGCGGGGGCAATTCCCTGCTCTCCCTCGCGGAAAAAGTTCCTAATGGCAGGGTCACAGGCATTGACATTTCCAACGACATGGTGGAAGCCGCGAAGCGACTTATCCATTCCAGGAATCTCGAATCCCGCGTCGCACTGCACTGTGCCAGTGTCGAGAAACTCCCCTTCCGTGCCCGTGCCTTCGACAAGGTTCTATCCGTAAACAGCATTTACTATTGGCCCCAGATCGTTGCCAACCTGCGTGAGACGGCGCGAGTCCTGAAGCCGCACGGACGCTTGGGCGTGGGTTTCCGGTCTCGAACCAGCCTGCTTCCTTTCACCGAAACATGGGAGAACTTCTGGCTTTACGAGCCGCAGGAATTCGCCAGTATCATGCGGAAAGCCGGATTCAAATTGTTGCATGTGGAGCATCGCGATCAATGGCAGATTCAGGACACCGTTGTAATTGTAGGCGAGCGACTTCCCCGGGGAGGACTGCATGAATAAGCTCTTCGATTTAACAGGCCGCGTGGCGCTCATCACGGGTGGCTCGCGCGGCTTGGGCAAGGAAATGGCTGAGGGTTTGGCCGAGGCTGGAGCCGCTGTGTACATTCTGGCGCGGCGGCAACAGTGGCTCGACCCCACGCTCGACGAATTGCGGACCCACGGCTTTCATGCCAATGGCATGGTTTGCGATGTCTCCGATCCGGAGCAGGCCCAGGCCGCCGTCTCACGGTGCGCCGATGTCTTCGGCAAAATCGACATCCTGGTGAATAATGCCGGTATCACGTGGGCCGCTAACGCCGAAGACATGCCGCTCGACAAGTGGCGCCGCGTCATCGATACGAATCTGACGGGCGCGTTTCTGTTCTGCCATTATGTGGGGCGCCACATGATTGGCAATCGCTACGGGCGGATCATCAATATCGCATCCATCAACGCCGTACAGGGTGGACTTCCGATGATGGAAATACCGCTGGTGGGTTACGCTGCGTCCAAGGGTGGCCTGATCTCACTGACGCGAGAACTGGCTGCCGAATGGGGCCGCCATAACATCCGGGTAAACGGCATTGCGCCCGGATATTTTCCAACGCGTATGACGGAGCCTTTATGGGCGGCGGCCGAAACATTCGTGCGGGATCGCGTTCCGCTCGGTCGTGCCGGCGCGGCCGGCGAGATCAAAGGTGTCGCGGTTTTTCTGGCAGCAGATGCCTCGAACTACATCACGGGGCAGACGATTATTGTAGACGGCGGCACGACGCTCGTCTAATCCCACACTCTCGGACCAGTGTCAGGAAGGACTACATGGCAGAGGCAGCACTAGGAACCCCGGCCGTTGCTCGCGCTTCGGCCAACGTTGCTCAACTGGAATTCGATTACCTGGACCGCTTTGGCGTCTACCCCCGGCTCCACTTCGAAGATCGCAGCTTCACGAATCTCCAAGAATTGAATTACGCGAGCAGCCTGGCCCGCGTTCTCAAAGATCACGGCGTCGTCGCCGGCGATCGTGTGGTCATCGTAATGCCCAATCTGCCGGAGCTGACCGCGGCGTTCCAAGCCGTTTGGACCATCGGTGCGGTAGTGATGCCGGTGATGCCGCAGTGGACCGCCAAGGAGATCGGTTATCTCCTTCGCAACTCCGAAGCAAAGGCCGTTTTTACCGTGCCGGCTCTTGCTCCGCGCATTGCCGAGGCCGCGGAAGGTATCTCTTCGCTAAAGCACATACTGGTCTTTGGCGCGACCGACATTCCCGCCGCGGAGAACATTCTGCCGCGACTGGCGCGTGCCGATGCACCCGAACCGCCCGTTTTTCGCGCCCCCAACGACATGGCCATGCTCCTCTATACATCGGGGACGATGGCCAAACCCAAGGGTGTAATGATCACGCATGAGAACATCGCCGCCGCCCTCGAATTTGCGGATGCCCGGAACAGGAACATCAAGCCTGCCCCGATGCTGCATGCGCTTCCGCTCACTCATGTGTTCGGCGTGATCATGCTGAACCTGGCAAATCGCTGGGGTTTTCCTTCGGTGCTGCTGCGACAGTTTGATCCCGTCAAAGCTTTCGAATCGATAGAGAAACATCAAATCGGGTATTTGCCCATGGTGCCGACCATGCTGGTCTACATGCTGCATCACCCCGAGCGCGAGCGATTCAACACCTCCAGTCTGTTCCGCATCACCACCGGCGGCGCAGGCCTCCCCGAGCAGTTGCGCGTCAGCTTCCAGAAGGTGTTCCCGAGCTGCCGGGTCGAGAATGCGTACGGCTTGACTGAGTCGTTTGCGGTGACCAGCGGCATCAATCCGGAGATGGAGTATCGGCCTGGTTCGGCCGGTCCGGCGCTTCCTGGCATTGATATTCGCATCGTCGACAACGACGGCCAGGCGCTCCCGCCCCGAACGAGCGGAGAGATTTGGATCAGCGGCCGTCATATTTCCCCGGGGTACTGGCAGGATTCGGAAGCAACCCGCGAGACCTTCGGCGGAGGCTGGCTGCACTCGGGAGACGTCGGTTTCCTCGACGAAGACGGCTACCTTTATATCACCGACCGGAAGAAGGACCTGATCATCAAAGGAGGGGAGAACATATCGCCCCGCGAGATCGAGGAAGCTCTATACCAGCACCCTTCCGTTGCCGAGGCCGCCGTGGTCGGCATACCTGATCCGGACCTGGGCGAGAATATTTGCGCCGTGGTTCAATTGAAGCCGGGCGCTATAGCTGGTGAAGACGACATTAAGGAACATGTGGCGCGCTTTGTGACGAAGTTCAAAGTGCCCGCGAAGGTCGTTTTTGAGCCGGCGCTACCTAAAAACAGCAACGGCAAAATTGCCAAACGCCAGCTTCGCCAGCAACTGGCATCGTCATAACGTCGAAGTGTATTACACAGACTCTGACTCTTCGCATTCCGCGGCGATTTGGAGGAGGTTGGAAGGATGGAGCAGGCATTCAGCCTGCCTTTGGACTTCACCGAGAATGGACAGGCGAAGCCGCCTGCGCCAAACTCTCAGGTTTATCGGCTTTGCGCAACCTGAAAATGGCTCAGCGTCCCAGCGTAAGACGATAGGCCCTTATACAACGCCTCGGCAATCTTCTGCCGGTAATCCGGCCGTCGCATGAGTACCTCATCGTGAGGATTGCTGATAAATCCAATCTCAGCCAGCACCGAAGGCATGGACGCCCCGATCAAAACGATAAAAGGGGCCTTTCTCACGCCGCGATCCCGGGCATGCCCTGCATTATGCACCGTGGATGAGTACAACGAGCTCTGAATTCTGGAAGCAAATTCCCGCGACTCGTCCACCTTGTCCTTCAGCGCAATCTTTTGCACCAGGTCCTGCAGATCGTAAATGGATTTCTCCGACGTTGCATTCTCACGCGCCGCCACTTCGAGAGCCGTCTTGGAAGTCGTGAAGTTCAGGTAATACGTCTCGATACCGGTCGCCGTGCGCAAGCTTGACGAATTCGCGTGAATCGATAAAAACAAGTCCGCTTTATTGCGATTGGCAATCTCGGTCCGCTGCTCCAGAGGAACAAACGTATCGTCCGACCGCGTGTAAATGACCTCGCTGCCCATGCGCTGTTCGATCAGGGCGCCGAGGCGCTTGGCGACGTCCAACACCAGGTCCTTCTCCTGCATTCCACCTGGACCGGAGCTGCCGGCATCGTGCCCCCCATGTCCGGCATCGATGACGATACGTCGAATCTTGAGCCCCAGGGCGCGAATCATCGACTCATCGCGCGCGCTCGTGCGTGCCGGAAGTCCGACCTCCTCATGGGACGTAACAGTAGCAGGAGCGGTAACGGAAGCGGTGAGCGCCGGAACCGGAGCGTTGACCGGCGCCGCGGGAGGTGGCGGCGCGGGACGCATCATGCGAGCCGATGTTCCCGTGCTCCCGAGCTTACTCAACGGATCGACTTTTGGTAACCCCAGGCGTGCTTCGTTGGGCGACGCCGGCTCCAGTACCGCCGCAGTCACACGCGGAACTTCGCGCTGAGGGAGTTCCGTGTTGGTCGGTGGACGAAAAACGCGCGCCGATGAACTGTCCGTACTAACCGGCGTCGCCTCAATCGGCTTGATTCCGGTGCTGCCGGGCCGGCGCAGCTCAATAATGAGCCGGTCCGGATTCTCGAGCTGCGACGTAATGAATTCCGACTGGCCCGCAAGATCGAGCACCACGCGCGTGACCCCGTGTTGCGTCTCCGCGACGCGAATCTGCCGGACAAACTGATCTCCCACGACAAAGGTGTTGATGCCCTTGTGCCCCAGGTCGGGTTTCACGTCGGAAATATCGAAAAACAACCGCTCGGGATTATCGAGGCGGTCGTATTTAAAGTGAAAAGGCCCGGATCCCTCGACGGCGATGCGCGTCACATCGGCGAGCGACCAGAAGCGAACCGCAGTAATCGTCTCCTGGGCTTGCGCACCGGCGAATGTCAACAAGACCCCTCCGATGCTGGAAACCACCCACCGCGCCGCGAGGAGATTCTTCATACCGCTCCGTTTTTACTGCGTCGTCAGATGCAGCCTGCCTTCACTATCCGTGTATTGCCGAACCGGTGCGAATTCCGGCTTCAGAGGAGCCGCCACAGCAGCCTTATTCTTATCGTCGGCGGCGCGCTTCGCCTTGCCATACCGCTTCCCGACTTCCGAGACGTAATTCTTCGTTTCGGTGTAGGGCGGAACATCGTTATATTTGGACACCGCGCCCTCGCCCGCGTTATAAGCAGCGATGGCCAGCCGGTCGTCCTTGAATGTCTCCTGCAGGAACTTCAAATACTTCACGCCACCCTTGATGTTTTCCTTCGGGTCGAACGCATCGTTCACGCCGAACCTCCGCGCCGTTGCCGGCATCAACTGCATCAAGCCGGAGGCGCCTTTCGGCGAAACCGCGTGCGGATTGTAGTTGCTCTCCACTTGAATCACGGAGTCGACGAGCTCCGGACTGACCGCGTATTCCTTCGCCGTCGCTTCCACGAGTTCTTTGACGTTACGATCCGGAACGGAGGTTGCACGCCGTACGGCTCTCGGCACCACCGCGATGGTTTGAATCGCCTGCCCTGTGCGCGGATCCACTCTGGTCACCGGCACAACTTTCGACGGCGGCTCCATCGATGCCGCGGAAGCGATCGACGGTGAGAGCAGCACGGCCATGATCAAACAAGAGCGCATGCGATTGTTTTATCCGATTATAACCGGAAATGCCTTTCGAAAAGTAGCCCGCTGGCGGAGCACATAGGGCCGTCGGTTCCCCCTGCCGGAAAAATTACACCAAAAAGGCGTTTCTGACCGCAATGTTACCATGCTTACATGTCGCGCGCCGGATTCGTGCTCGTGGGCGGCAAAAGCTCCCGCATGGGCCGCGACAAAGCCCTGCTGCCCTTCGGCGGGAAAGTCCTCGCGCAGCACATCGCGACTCTGGTCCAGGCAGCCGCCGGCTCCTCGACCCTGATCGGCGACCCGGAGCGCTACGCCGTGCTCGGCTACCCGGTTCGAGCCGATCTTTACCCCCGCTGCGGCCCGATTGGCGGCATTGCCACCGCTCTCCGAATCACCACCGCCGACTGGAACCTTGTCGTGGCGTGTGACATGCCGGCTTTGACAGCAGCCGTCCTCAACATAATGCTGCAGAAACTCGACCAGACCGACGCGGACTGCATCGTTCCGACCGGCATCAGTGGCCCGGAGCCGGTCTGCGCGGTCTACCATCGCCGCTCACTTCCGCATCTCGAGCAGGCCATGCGCGATGGACGGCTTAAAATGAGAGAGGTGATCCTCGATCTAAAGCCGGAACTCGTTCCCGTTCCAGATCCTACCGTTTTCGCCAACCTCAACACTCCAGACGACTTACTCACCCTTCAAGCCTGATGCCCGAACGCATCTCCCACTACATTGAGTTCCGCCACGTATACAAGACGTTCGATTACCCCGTTTTAGTCGACGTCAACTTCTACTTAGATGCCGGCGAGACGCTGGCGATCATCGGACGCAGCGGCGTCGGCAAATCGGTCAGTCTCGGCCACATTATGGGCTTCATCAAACCCGACGACGGCCGCGTGATCGTTTCCTACCAGGACATCACCGATTTCACGGAAGCCGAGCTGCGCACGATTCGCAAACGCGTCACCATGGTTTTCCAGTCCGGGGCACTCTTCGACTCCATGACCGTGGGCGAGAACATCCTCTTCTCGCTGGAACTTCGTGAAGACTACAACGAGGCGAACAAGGAAGAGGTGGTAGACGGTCTGCTCCGCATGGTGGACCTGAACGAATACAAAGACGTCTACCCCGCCGACCTCTCGACCGGTTACAAGCGCGCCGTGGCGATCGCACGTGCGCTGGCCGCACAGCCCGAATGCATTCTGTACGACGAGCCCACCACGATGGTCGATCCCATTATGTCCGACCATCTCGGAAACCTCATGCTGCGTCTCAAGAAGGAGCTGCGCCTCACCTCTGTCGTCGTGACGCATGACCTCGACCTGATGCGCAAAGTGGCCGACCGCGTGGTGTTCCTACACGAAGGTCATGCCATCTATGCCGGCCCGATTGGCGGACTGGAGCATGACGATCACCCGATCATCAAAGAGTTCCTGGCGATGGATCGCATGGAACTGACTTGAGAAAAATTAAAAGCGCGAAAGTATCTGGAAGGGGTGAAGCAGGCGGTTCCGCCTGCCATGGGAGCTCACCGAGTCGCCAAAAGCGGAATAATGTAAATTGACAACAGCCAATCCCATGTCCCCGCGGATATTTCTGCGCCTTCGCGTGATCCAATTCGCGGCACCGTTCGTGTTGCTCGCGACTTTTCAGGCCCGTTCCCAGCCCGCCACCCCGGCCATCAGCAAAATCTCCAACGCTGCCAGCTTCAACTCTTCCGTCGCACCCGGAAGCATTGCCGCAATCGTCGGCAATCTCACCGGAGCGAGCACCGCGCCCGATCTCGCGGTTCTGTTCAACGGTGCGACATCCGCACCCTTGCTCTTCGTCTCCGACACCCAAATCAACATCCAAATTCCCTGGGAATTATCCGGACAATCGCAAGTTGCTCTGACGGTCACCATCAATGGACAGACCAGCGACGCGCAGCCCGTCGACCTGATCGCATACGCTCCTGGCATCTTCAACACCAACGGCCAGGGCTCCATCGTCGATGAGTCGAACCGGCTTGTCGATTCCACGAATCCAGCAACTCCCGGAAGCACTATCGTCATCATCTACTGCACGGGTCTCGGAAGCGTCTCCAACACGCCCGCAACCGGTCAGGCAACACCGATCCTGGTGCCCTCGCCCACCAGGGCGGTTCCTAGCGTTACGATTGGCGGTGTTCCCGCGCAAATATTCTTCTCCGGACTTGCGCCGGGCTTTACCGGCGAATATAAGATCAGCGCGAGAG
The DNA here is from genome assembly GCA_035295125.1 of Bryobacteraceae bacterium. Lineage (GTDB taxonomy): Bacteria > Acidobacteriota > Terriglobia > Bryobacterales > Bryobacteraceae > JAICMB01. The sequence goes on from DATGJP010000079.1 coordinate 29,528, forward strand.
TGCCCTCCAACACGCCCCCTGGAACAGCCGTGCCGGTGACCATCGCGATGGCCGGCTTTACCTCCAACGTCGCGACGATAAACGTACAACCACGCGACCCGAAGCTGGATTCCGACGAGCGCGCCACGCAATTGGTAGCGCAGATGACCCAGGATGAGAAGATCCAACTCCTCGAGGGCATCTCGACCACCCCTGATTATTTCGGCGGACCTATCCCGCGGGGCGCTGCAGGGTTCACTCCTGCGATTCCGCGGCTCGGCATTCCGGCCCTCTACCTTGCCGATGGACCGACCGGCGCAGGCGACAGTATCGGACCTGCGACGGCATTACCATCGTCGATGGCAAGCGCCGCGGGGTGGGACCTGAATGGGGCTTACCAATACGGCCGCGTGATCGGCGCGGAACTACGCGCCTACGGCATCAACGTCAATCTCGGCGGTAACGTCAACCTGACCGGCCGCGAACCGCGTGACGGACGCACTTTCGAGACGAAGGGCGAAGATCCCGTCCTCGCGGGCAGAATCGGAGCCGCCCACATTCGCGGCGTGCAGGACCAGCACGTCATCGGCGGCATCAAGCACTTCGCTTTGAACGACCAGGAGAGCGGCCGCACAACCGCCGACGCACAAATCGACGAACGTGGCGCCCGCGAATCGGACCTGCTGGCCTTCGAGATCGGGATCAAAGACTCCAACGTCCAGTCCGTCATGTGCGCGTACAACCAGATCAATGAAGTGTACTCCTGCGAGAATCCACACCTGCTGAATGACGTCCTGAAGCATGATTGGGGCTTTCCCGGCTTCGTTATGTCCGACTGGTGGGCAACCCACAGCCTGACTGCCGCGGTTCTGGCGGGCCTCGACCAGGAAATGCCGAATCAGACCTGGTTCGGCGGCCTCAAGAACGCCGTGCAGAACGGACAGATCCCGCAATCGCGCCTCGACGACATGGCGCATCGCGTAGTGCGCGCCATGAGCGAAGTAGGTTTGCTCGATTATCCCGAAGCCCTCGGTCCCATCGACAAGGCTACCGACCAGGCCATCGCGCAGCAGACCGAAGAGCAGGGCGCAGTGCTCCTGAAAAATGACGGCGGACAACTGCCGCTCGACCCCGCAGCGGTGAAATCAATCGCAATCATCGGCGCCCACGCGGATGTTGCCGTATTGTCAGGCGGCGGCTCGGCGCAGGTCTATCCGACGGGCGCGTATCTGTCCGAAGGGACTCCGTGCCCGCCTTGCTGGGCGCCTCTCATTTGGGATCCTTCCTCGCCGCTCAACGCCATTCAAGCCATCGCTCAAGGCGCCACGGTGAGTTTCGATAACGGTTCAGACCCGTCGAGCGCCGCCGTAGTGGCGGGATCTTCGCAGGTCGCCATCGTCTTCCTCAATCAATGGACCAGCGAAGGAATGGATCTCGACAGCTTAAGCTTCGTCGATCTGCGGAAGTCTCCACCCGCCGGCGAAGATGCGCTGGTCACCGCCGTTGCTGCCGCCAATCCGAATACGATCGTGGTCCTCGAAAATGGCGGTCCGATGGTAATGCCGTGGCTCGCTAACGTCCCCGCAGTCCTTGAAGCCTGGTATCCCGGCCAGAAAGGCGGCGAAGCGATCGCAAACCTCCTCTTTGGCGTCGTGAACCCATCGGGCAAACTGCCAATGACGTTTCCCGCAAGCGTGACCGACCTGCCCCGGCCGGTCATTCCCCAACCTCCCAACGCAACCGATATTTTCCCGGTTAACTACTCGGAAGGCCTTTTGGTCGGCTACAAGTGGTACGACTCGCAGGGCCTCACCCCGCTCTTCCCCTTCGGTTTCGGGCTCTCGTACACAACCTTCTCGATAGCGAATCCGCAGATTACCGGGGGGAACGCCGGTTTCCAGGTGAATTTCGATCTGCAAAACACCGGATCGCGCACGGGGGCCGAGGTGGCCCAGGTCTATCTCGGTTTTCTCCCCGGAACCGGCGAACCGCCGAAACGGCTGCTCGGATGGCAGAAGGTCCAACTCGATCCGGGCGCACTGCAACACGTATCGATTCCAGTCAACCTCGCCGACTCGTCGCATCCCATGGGTTACTGGGACACTTCTGCGAACGACTGGCTTGTTGCACTCGGCGATTATGAGGTCTATCTCGGAACAAGCAGTGGCGCACTCCAGGTGATTGGAGTGATTCGGGCATCTCAAGGGGACATGACGTTTGCACCGCCGTCCAAGCCATCGAGGTAACGGTCCAGGTTAAACGCCGCGCTGATGAGCGCGAGATGTGTAAGAGCCTGAGGAAAATTGCCCAGCGCTCCGCCCTGATAACCAATCTGCTCGGAGTACAGACCGAGATGATTGGCATATCCAAGCATCTGTTCGAAGACCAGCCGCGCATCCAACAGCCGCGCCGGGTCCGACTGGCTCGCCCGCGTCAACGCCTCAACCAGCCAAAACGTGCATAAATTGAAGGTCCCTTCCCGGCCTTTCAACCCGTCCGGACTCTTTTCCAAGTCGTAGCGAAACACCAGGCCGTCGGAAACAAGACCGCCGTCCTTGGGCGAACGATTGATGGCATCGAGCGTCGCCAGCATTCGCGGATCGGTGGGTGAGACAAAAAACACCAGAGGCATCATCAGCGTAGCGGCATCCAGCGAATCGCTACCAAACTGTTGCACGAACGCCTTACGGTTCTCACTCCAGCCGTCTTTCATGATCGTTTCGTAAATCTCGTCGCGCGTGAGAATCCACTGACGCCAGTTCGCCGGAAACGATCGTTTCTGCGCCAACCGCACGGCACGATCCACGGCCACCCAGCACATCAGCTTGGAATAAACAAATTGACGGGAGCCGCCGCGAACCTCCCAGATCGATTCATCCTGACCCTTCCAGTTATCGCAGACCCAGTCGGTAATGCCGCGCAGGTAATGCCACAGATCATAAGAGATCGGAGTCACGTACTTGTTATAGAGATACAGCGAGTCCATAGCCTCGCCGTAAATATCGAGTTGCAGTTGCTGGTAGGCTCCGTTGCCGATTCGCACGGGACGGCACCCCCGGTACCCCTCCAGATGGTCGAGCGTCTCCTCGGGAAGGTCATGCCTCCCGTCGATCCCATACACCACCTGCAGCGGACCGATATGGTTCGTTTCGTGACACCGCGCGTCCAGGAAAGAAACGAACTGGGTCGCTTCCTCCGTCAAGCCGATCCGCAGTAGGGCATAGACCGTGAAGGCGGCATCGCGCACCCACGTGTAGCGGTAATCCCAGTTGCGCGTGCCGCTGAAACTTTCCGGAAGGCTGCACGTCGGCGCAGCGACGATGGCGCCGGTGGGCTGGTATGTGAGAAGCTTCAAAACCAGCGCGGAGCGATGCACCATCTCGCGCCAGCGTCCCCGGTATGTGCTCTTTGAGAGCCATCGGCGCCAATACTCGATCGTGTTATGAAACAACAACTCGCTTTCCTGATCCGATAACCCGAGCCGCTGGTCGTCTTTCGGCGAAGAGAGTTTGTATAACTCGAAACTCGTACGCTGCCCTTCGTCGAGCGTGAACTCCGCCGCCGCGCCATTCTCGAAGGGCTGCAACGGGACTTTGGATGCGAGACCCAACGAAAGACCCGGCGTTATGAACTTCGCTCCTCCCGGCGCGAACTGCGTGGTATGCGGATCTCGTGCGTAATTGAACGCCGGCCGGCACTCGGCCCGGAAACTCATGCTCCCGCGAAGCACACGGACTTGCCGGATCAGCCCGTCGAACACGTCACGTGTGCCGACCGGCATGAAATCGACAATCTCCCCCACACCGTCGGCCGAAAGGAACCGTGTCACGAGAACGTTGGTATCCGGCCAGTAAACCTGCTTGCGAGTCAGGTCTGAAGAGGTGGGTGCGATGCGGAAATATCCGCCCTTGTTCTTATCGAGAATCGCCCCGAAAACACTCGGCGAATCGAAACGCGGAAAACAAAACCAGTCCACCGACCCGTTCTTCCCGACCAGCGCCACAGTATGGAGATTCCCAACTACGCCGTAGTCTTCAATGGGTTGATAATCCATCGTGATTAGATGTTCGCCGCCGGCAAGCCATTTCTCTCCGATCACGAAATGTTATTCCCCGAGGCTCGCCTCCAGCCGCAGCTGGGATATGCTCGTTAACGTGAACGCCCGCCGTCTCCTCGTTATGCTTTCGATGCTGCCACTCGCCGAAGCACAGCCGATCCGCTACCTCGAATCGCAGAAGATCTGGCTCCTGACCACCGCGCACTCCTCCTATGCCATGGGGCTTCTCCCCGACAACCGCCTCGCCCACATCTACTGGGGTGGACCCCTTTGGCGCGCCGAAGATCTCCGCGCCACCGAGTTCCGCCACGACATCTCCTCCTTCGACCCCCATGAGATGCTCGAAAACGAAGAATTCCCCGGCTGGGGAGGTCCACGCTTTTATGAATCGGCTCTCAAAGTCACGCGCGAAAACGGCGACCGAGACCTGGTCTTACACTACGTCTCGCACCACATCGAGGGCGCGCGCCTCGACATCGTCCTCAAAGACATCCGCGACGATATCGAAGCCACGCTGCATTACCGCGTCTACCCCGACACCGGCGTAATCTCCCGCAGCGCCACCATCCGCAATCGAACGCCAGCCCGCCTGACCATCGAAAGCGCACAATCGGCAGCGTGGTGTCTTCCGCCCGGCGAAGGCTATCGTCTCACCTACCTCACCGGCCGCTGGGCCGCCGAAACTCAGATCAATCGCGAACCGATTCACGAAGGCCAGAAGGTTTTCGAAAGCCGGACCGGTCACACCGGCCACAATGCCAACCCCTGGTTTGCGATCGACACCGGCGCCGCCGATGAAGAACACGGCTCCGTCTGGTTCGGAGCGCTCGCCTGGAGTGGAAACTGGCGCTTCACGGTGGAGCAAACGCCCTACCGCCAGGTTCGCGTCACCGGCGGCTTCAACACCTTCGATTTCGCCTATCCGCTAAACCCCGGCGAATCGCTCGATACACCGGAATTCGTGGCCGGCTTCTCGCCCGACGGCTTCGGAGGCGCATCCCGGCTCCTGCATCGTTTCGAACGCCAGGACATCGCGCCCGGCGGCCTGACATCGCGCGTACGCCCGGTTCTCTACAACTCCTGGGAAGCCACTGAATTTCGAGTCAATGAACCCGGCCAGTCGCAACTTGCTGAGAAAGCGGCCCGCCTCGGCGTCGAACTGTTCGTCATGGACGACGGCTGGTTTGGAGCGCGCAATGACGATCACGCCGGCCTCGGCGACTGGGTGGTCAACCCGACGAAATTCCCTAATGGGCTCAAGCCGCTCATCGATCGAGTCAATCAGCTCGGCATGGACTTCGGGCTCTGGGTGGAACCCGAAATGGTGAATCCCGACAGCAATCTCTATCGCGCCCATCCGGATTGGGTCTTGAACTTCCCCGGCCGCCCACGAAGCGAGCTGCGCAACCAGCTTGTCCTGAATCTCGCGCGTAATGATGTCAAGGAATACATCTTCAACGTCCTCGACAAGCTCGCCTCGGAAAACAACATCCGCTACTTCAAGTGGGACATGAACCGCATCTTCGCCGAGCCCGGCTGGCCCGATCAGCCGCCAGCCGGCCAGCGCAAGATGTGGGTACAGTACGTTCTCAATCTCTATGACATCATCGACCGTCTGCGCGCCCGTCATCCCAAGCTTGAAATCGAATCCTGCTCCGGTGGGGGAGGCCGCGTTGACCTGGGCATCCTGAAACGCGTCGAGGAGGTCTGGACCTCGGACAATACCGAAGCCTTCGACCGCATCAAAATCCAGCAAGGCTTCTCCCAGGCCTACGCCGCGAAGTTCATGTCGGCCTGGGTCACCGATGTTCCGAATATGAACGGCCGCAGCACACCCTTGCAGTATCGCTTCCTCGTCGCGATGCAGGGCGCCCTGGGCATTGGCGCGAATCTGAACAAGTGGTCGCCCGATGATGCCGCCTTGGCGACCCGCATGATCGCGCAATACAAACGCATCCGCAACACCGTTCAACTCGGCGATCTTTACCGCCTCGGCGATGCCACCGAGTACGTCTCATCCGACGGCAAGCAAGCCGCGCTCTTCGCCTTCCGCCACTCTCAGCAATACAACACCGCGTTCCCCACAATTCATCTCCAGGCGCTCGATCCGAAAGCCGTCTACACCGTCGAACTGCCCGGCAGTAAACTGACCTTGAGCGGAGCCTACCTGATGCAGAGCGGCCTCAACCTGAAACTGAAAGGCGACTACGACAGCGCCCTGGTGATCCTGGAGCGCCAATGACCCGTCGCGAACTCCTGAAGGGTGTCGGTGGCACAGGCGCTTTCGCCTGTCTTTCCCGGCTACGCGCAGCGTCCGCCCCACCACCCAACGTCGTTATGATTCTCTGCGACGACCTCGGCTACGGAGACCTCGGTTGCTACGGCTCGCGCATTGCAACGCCCAACCTCGATCACCTCGCCTCCGAAGGAGTCCGCTTCACCAACTTCAACTCCGCCGACCCGGTCTGCTCGCCGTCGCGATCGGCCCTCCTGACAGGCCGCTATCCGACCCGTGTCGGGGTGCCGCGCGTCCTCTTCCCCACCGACCCGGAAGGCATGAACCTCGACGAAACGACAATGGCCGACATGCTGAAAGCCCGCAGCTATCGAACCATGTGCATTGGCAAATGGCACCTGGGCCGGCCCGAGCGATACCTGCCCACCAGCCGAGGCTTCGACGAATACTTCGGCATCCCGTACAGCAACGACATGAACCCGCGCGTGCTGATGCACAACACGCAGGTTATCGAAGAACCTGCCAAACTCGAAACCCTTACGCCGCGGTACACAGAGAAGGCCGTCGATTTCATCAATCGCTCCGCGAAGTCCCCGTTCTTCTTGTACTTGCCCCACACCTTCCCTCATATCCCGTTGGCGGCATCCGATCGTTTCCGCGACAAATCCGGCCAAGGCCTCTACGGCGACGTAGTGGAAGAAATAGATTGGAGCGTTGGCGAAGTTCTCGGGGCACTACGCAAAAACAACCTCGACCGAAATACGCTAGTGATGTTCTCGAGCGACAATGGCCCCTGGTATCAGGGCAGCCCCGGCAAGCTCCGCGGACGCAAGAACACGACCTACGAAGGAGGAGTCCGCGAGCCCTTCATCGCGCGATGGCCCGGCCAGATTCCGGCCGGCCGAACTGTCGACGGGCTCGCCTCGATGATGGATATTTTCCCAACGGTCGCCCAACTCTGCGGCGCTTCCCTGCCCTCAAAACCGCTCGACGGAATCGACATCTGGGCGCAGTTGAGCGGCCTTGTCGGCACTATCCGACGCCCGCCGCTGCTGTATTTCGACAACTGGGATCTGCAGTGCGCACGCTGGATGAATTGGAAGCTGCACATAGCGCGGCACAACACGGCCGCCTACACGCCTGCGCCGCCGGGTGGACGGCACAGCTTCCTGCTTCCGCGCCCGGAACTTTACGATCTGGTGACTGATCCTGACGAGAGCTACGACGTCGCGCCGCAAAATCCGCAGATCGTCGCGCAGATTCAGGCCAAGATCGCCGAAATGATTCCGACATTTCCCGAGCCGGTTCGCGCAGCCTATCGCGAGGCCCAGGAGCGCAAAGCCGATCCGGCTGTTCCTACCGCCGCGTATCCGAGACCTGCACCGGCACCCAAACTTCCATAGCCCCGGGTTCGCGGTTCGCCCACGCGTAATAGGGAATGAAGGTCAACTCCGCCGGCTTTGTGCTCACTGCGCCGAAACTTTCATAGAGCGGCTGCTGCGCGCTCGGTTTCCCCAACTCCGCGCCCCCATGCCGCAGCACATCGATGCCGCCGAGCAAGTCGCCCCGCCATTCCGTCTGAAAAGCCGCTCCAGGATTGGCGAACAGAAGATCGGGAATTGCCCCCTTCTGGTCGACGTGCTCGAGACAGTACACCAGCGGACCGCGCCCCACCGCGACCTTGCCGAAATCCTCGGGGATGCGCGGATTGGCCGCCATGAGTTGTGGCGTCATGTCGAACCGCAATTCCACCTGGTCGCCGCTCTTCCAGGTCCGCCGGATCGGGAAATACTCACCCGACCGCGCGGCGCCCGCGGACTTGCCATTCACAGTGATGCTGGTCCGACGCGACCACGCCGGCACTCGAACGTAAAACGCAAAATCCGCCGCCTTCTCAGGCGACACCGTCAGCGCCACGTCGCCGCTCCAGGGGTACGTTGTCTTCTGCACCACTTCGATCGGCGTGCCGTCTTCCAAGCGCCACTTCAACTCTGACGGCCCGTACATATGAACGTAGATCCCGTCTTTCGACGTCGCATAGTAATAGCCGGGCAGCGACGCAAGGACCCGCTCCAGGTTCGGCGGACAACACGTCGTGTCGTACCACTCGTTGCGAATCTTCTCGCCGTCCGACGCCAGCGGATTCCGGTAACAGTACAGCGTGCCGTTCAGCGACATCCCCGAGTTGATGCCGTTGAATAGCGCCCGCTCGATAACATCGGCGTACTGCGCCTTGCCAGAAATCGCCAGCATGCGGAAATTCCACATCATGTTGCCGATCGCCGCGCAGCTTTCGGTATAAGCGGCTCCATTCGGCAGCTCGTAAGCGTCGCCGAACGCCTCGCCGGACGAACGCGATCCTACGCCGCCGGTGATATACATCTTGCGCTGCGTGAGGTCTGCCCACAAGGTATCGAGCGTGCTCCGATAAGCCGGATCGCCGGTTTCGGCATAATAATCTGTCGCGCCGCTTGAAGCGTACATCGCGCGTACGGCATGGCCCTCGAAAACCGTGCGCGAAGTAAATGGAATGCCGCTGAACATGTACCGCACATCCGACGGCTTCAGGTGCAGCCGTTCGGTTTCGACCCCGCTCAGCAGGTACCCGGCGAGATCGAGGTACTTCCGCTCGCCAGTGGTCCGATACAGCTCCACGAGAGCCATCTCGAGCTCGGGATGGCCGGTCAGTAGCGGCCGCTTATCGATCAGGTAGTTCGCATAGCGGATGCCGCCGTCCAGGAGTTTGCGGTCGCCAGTGGCACGATAGTATGCAATCGCGGCCTGCAGCAGGTGCCCGAGACAGTACAGCTCGTGCGACCGCTGCATTTCGGTGAACCGAAGGGCCTTCTTATCGTCCTGGTAATACGTGTTCAGGTAGCCGCTGGGTTCCTGCGCGGCTAGGATATCGTCGATTATCCGGTCCACCGTGGCCCGCAACTCCGGCTGATCCCCCGACTGCAACACAAAAGCCGCCGCCTCAATCCATTTATAGAGGTCGGAATCGGTGTAAAGAGGACCGCGCCGCGGCGCCTGCTTTCGCCCGCTCAGACGCCGGAAATTGTCGACGATTCCGTGCTCTTCGAGCAGTTCCAGCATGGTTGGGATGCTGCGTTCGACATTGGTCTTCCTGCGGTCGGCCCAGAGGCCCGACGGGATCGTAACTGCCCGCACCGGAACGGGATGAAGAACAGCCCGAGGCGTTTGGGTCAGGTAAATTACACCCTGATCGCGCCAGTTTTCTGCCGCTTGAGCCATTCCCAGGCTAACCAGAACGGCCACTCCGAGCGTCCACGAAGTGTGCATGTGTCTAACATATCGAAGTTGGTCCTGATTCTGGCCTGCCTCGCGAGCGGGGCCAGGGCGAATGCGCCGCTGGCTCACGAAGCTCTGATCGATTCGGCTTGGCCCAAGGACATCAAACCCCTGCTTCTCCAGCGCTTCCCAGGCTCAAGCGAAGAAGCTCTGACCACCGCCCGCGGATATGCTTACGGCGGCTCGATCATCCAGGATATGGGCTACTATCCCTTCGGCAGCCGCTTCTTCACGGACCTGGTCCATTACGCCCGCAGCGGCGACTTCGTACTGGCGCTACTCCGCGATGCCCAGGACATAAACGAGCTCGCCTTCGCACTCGGCGCCCTGGCGCACTATACCGCCGACAACATCGGGCATCCCGGGGTCATCAATCGCTCAGTGCCAATGCTGTATCCCAAGCTGCAAGCGAAGTATGGGAACGAGGTCACATACGAGGACAACCCCTCGGCGCATTTGAAAACCGAATTCGGCTTTGACGTCGTTCAGGTAGCGCGGGGCCAGTACGCTTCTAAGAATTATCACGACTTTGTCGGTTTCGATGTCTCGTTGCCCCTGCTCGAACGGGCATTTCACGAGACCTACTACCTTCAACTTCAGGACCTGATTCACAACACCGACCGGGCAATCGGAACCTACCGCTTAACCGTCAGCAAACTGATTCCCACCGCCACCGATGCCGCCTGGAGAGCCAAGAAGAAAGATATCCAGAAGCTTGACGCCAACATGACGCAAAAGAAATTTATCTACCGCCTCTCGCGCCGCGACTTCCGGAAGCAGTGGAAGCAGCCCTATCAGGAACCCAGCTTCGCAGTCCGGTTCCTGGAGGTGGTTTACCACATTATTCCGAAGGTCGGACCATTCCGCGCTCTTGGATTCAAGGTCCCGACACCCGACGCAGAGAAACTATTCCTGGTGGGGTTTGACGGAACACTGCAGCACTACCGCGCGTATATCCACGACTTCGGGGGCAACAGTCTCTCGCTGCCGAACGAAAACTTCGACACGGGACGCCCGACCAAATTGGGCGATTATCGTATGGCCGACAACGCCTATCAGGAGCTTCTCGAGCGTCTGGGAGACCCCAGCCAAATCCCTCCGGACCTGCGTGCAAATATTGTGGATTTCTACCGCGGCTCCGCCGGCCCGACTTCGGAGAAGGCTCTGGTGGCGTACCGTGCCCTGATCAAGTGAATAATGATCGGCGTCAGCGAGATGAAGATGACGAGCAGCACAAACTTTTCGAAATGGTGACGCACCAGGGGGATGCCGCCGAGAAAGTACCCCAGAATCGTCATCGAGAACACCCAGCCGGTCGCGCCAAAAACGTCGAACGCCAGGAATCGCGAATAACGCATCTGGCCTACGCCGGCAACGAACGGCGCAAAGGTGCGAATGATCGGAACAAACTTAGCGTAAATGATGGTCTTCCCGCCGTGCTTCTCATAGAAGGCTCGGGTGCGCTGCAGGTGCTCTTGTTTGAAAAAGCGCGAATCGGGCCGATTGAAAATAGCTGGGCCTGCACGGCGGCCGAGTTGGTATCCACACCAGTCGCCGACGAGGCAGGCGCATGCCAGGATGAACATGATCAGCGCGACATTGAGCTGGCCGGCTCCGGACACCACACCGATCGTGAAAAGCAGGGAATCACCCGGCAGGACGAATCCTACCAGTAATCCCGTTTCGGCGAATACCAGCGCACCGAGAAACGCGTAGCCCCACCATCCGGTGATAACGGTGGAAAGGAACTGTATCAAACGCTCGGGCGTTGTGAGCGTCCGTAGGAAATCGAGGATTGCGTTCACGCCGGAAGGTGGCGCAGGCGCTTTCGCCTGCGCATCTCGCTATAAGGGGTTACTGGCACAGGCTTCTAGCTGTGGCGATACCGCGCTATGAACTGGTTGATCGCGTCCTGGTGATACTTGATTTTGCCTTCCTGCTCCAGCTTCGTCTTGATGGAGTCAGAAAAGAGAGCTTCGCGCTCCTGCTGCTGTTTCGCCTTGAGCTGCTCGATGAGCCTGTCCCGTTCCTTCGCGAGTTGTGTGGGGTCCGGCTCAACCTTGTCAACAATCTTGGCGACCACGACGCTCGACCCGGTGTTAATGGGTCCGATAATCGTGCCAACTGCTTTATCAAATTCCTTTTCAAAGTAGGCGCCGTTTCCAACACCTTCGATCGCGCCATTCCGGGTGAATGGCTCGGAGGTTTTGACTTCGCCGCCCAGGCTCTTGGCCACGGCGTTAAAGTCGCCGCCGTTCTTCTTGAGCATGTCGAGCGCCTGCTGGGCTTTCTCGTTCGCCAGTTGGCTGGATTTCTGCTGTACTAACTGGGTCTTAACCTGGGCCTCGACCTCAGCCATCGCTGGAACGTGAGGCGGATTGACTGCGGTTACGGTCGCCATCGCCAACTTAGTAGGCGCCACCTGTACCACCGCTGTCACATCGCCCTTCTTGCCCGAATTGATAGCATCCGAGAGATCGCGGTTGACACCGATGACCGGCAGCGGTCCGGAAGCCTGCAACGCATTGGCTCTTACGAAATCGAGGCCCAGCTTGGCGGCGATCTGCTCGCCGTTCATCGGAGCTTTCACCAGTTCGGAGTGAGCCTGGTCGGCCACACTCTGGAGCTTATCCACCACCATCTGCTTCTTGAGGCTGTCGGCGATCTGAGCTTTTACGTTGTCAAAGGGCTGCAGCTGCGCCTGCTGCTTCTCCATCACCTGAAGGATGTGGAATCCGTACTCGGTCGTGATGATATCGCTGAGCTGGCCTGGAGGCACGGAGAAACAAGCGGCTTCGAAATTCTTCACCATCTGTCCGCGCGTTACCCAGCCTAAGTCGCCGCCGTTCTGCGCCGAACCGGGATCCTGCGAGAACTTCTTCGCGAGAGCGGCAAAATCGCCGCCGGCCTTAAGCTGCTTCAACAGGTCGTCGGCCTGGGCGCGGATTTTCTTGACCTCATCGGGCGATTTGCCGGTGGTCTGAAGGAGAATATGCCGGACTTTGACCCGCTCCGGCGTGCGGAAATCGTCCTTGTGGGAGTTGTAATAACCCTGCAGCTGTTCTTCCGGAATCTGAACCGTCGCCGCAATCTTGTCCTGGTCGGCAATGAGCAGACTGGCATCGCGGGTCTCGGGAACCTTCAACATGTTCTTGTTGCCGTCGTAATAAGCCTGCAGTTCGGCCGGGGTTGGCGTGATGCCCGCCTTTAATTTGTCCGGAGAAAACGCAATGTAGGTCAGCTTAATCTTTTCGTTCGTCTTGCGGTACATGTCCTCGACCTGCTTGGGCGGGATCACGATGCCGTTCATGACGACGTTGTAGAGCGCCAGTGTGTAGAGGCGCTCGCGCATGTTGTTTTCGAACTCCTGAACCGTGTAGCCCATCTGCGCCAGGGTGGCCTGATACTGGTCCGGCGGCAGGCTGCCGATGTTGGGCGTCGAACGGATGGCGCGGGCCACGTCGGCGTCGGTGACCTGGAAGCCGAGATGTCTGGCCTGATAGGCAATCGCCCGCTCCGAGATGTTCCGCTGAATGAGCTGGGGCACAAAGACCGCGATCACATCGGGCGGAATCTGCTGGCCGCGAGTCTGATCCTGCAGGGCTCGTTCGATGTCGGAGGCGGTGACCTTCTCACCCGCCACTTCGGCGAGAACAGTTTGCGGGGTACCGTACGACGGCATGCCGGCGCCAGGAATCAGGTACACGAGCATCGAAAGAGAAACGATTACGAGGATGCCGCCGAGCATATATCGAACGACTTTATCCCTGCTGCGGAACAGATCAAACATGAGAGTGCGCTCCTACTGGGTAGAGAGGGGGAATGTCTTCTGAATCCTCATTATAGCGAAGTCCATCCGCTTCCGCCTTACCGTAAAAGCATGGTAACCCGCAACAACCTGGGACACAATGCCTTATGGACCTAAGTTACCCGGTAGGGAAGTTCGTGCGGCCGGCCGCGCCCTCCTACTCCGAAACGCAGGCATTGATCGATCAGATCGAGACCGCACCTGCAAAGCTCCGGGCAACCGTCGCCGGTCTCTCGGAAGAACAGCTCGACACTCCGTACCGCCCCGGCGGCTGGACCCCCAGGCAGGTGGTTCATCATGTTTTTGACAGTCACGTGAACAGCTATATCCGTATGAAGCTGGCCCTGACTGAGGACAACCCGGTCATAAAACCATACGATCAGGACCGCTGGGCCGTTCTAGCTGACAACCAGGAGCCGGTAGAGGTTTCGCTTTTGCTGGTCGAGGGGCTTCATCGCCGCTGGGTGGTTCTCCTTCGTTCCCTCGGGGAACCAGAACTGGCCCTGACCTTCCGGCATCCGGAGCTCGGTTCGGTTCGGCTGGATCAAAATATCGCTTTGTATGCATGGCACGGCCGCCACCATGTCGGGCACATAACCGGCCTAAGGGATCGTATGGGGTGGGGAACGTAATTTCGAACCCAACCTTATCGCTCTCCGGCGACTCGTAGGGCTTCGATTTACGCGCCGCCGCTAGCCCGCCGCGACTCATCCCTCGACCCTTCCATGGCGCTGTCTTTTCGCGGCGGACGCGCTACCTGCGACCAGAATCTCGTCGCGGAGCGCAGCAGTGAAATCAGGCTGTCAAAATCGGGCGGTTTGGTCAGACAGCAGTTTGCCCCCAAGGCGTAAGCCTGCTGGATCATCTGCTCTGAATGTACGCCGGTCAACACCACAATCAGCAGGTCGGCGGATTCGACCTGCTTCCGCAGCGCACGAATGACTTCGAAGCCATCGATGCCGGGAAGCACGAGGTCGAGGAAAACCAGGTCATAAGCGTGTTGCCGTGTCTTTTCAATCGCTTCTTCACCCGTTGAAGTGACGGTCAGCTCGCAGGGCCGGTCCAGGATCTCGAATGCTTCCCTGATCAGGCGTACGTCGCCGGGATTGTCTTCAACGACAAGCATTTCCAGAGGATTCACAGAGATTCCTAGCCTCGCCGTTTAAGGTTTCAGACTGTTGGTTAGGACTCAACTCTAGCATTTCCTAGAGAGAATACAATCGGGTAAATCCCTATTTCCCCTTAGGTTGCTTCTTGAGATGCTGCATACAATTGCTATCTGTGTAATTGTGTGTACAATAGATTGCTATGACATATATCGGCTCCGCAATGTTCGACAGGGAACTCAAGAAGGGCAGCGCCGAGTTGCTGATTCTCTCCCTCGTCGAAAGCCGTCCCCGGCATGGCTACGAGATCAGTAAGACCATCGAACAGCGTTCAGACGGAGCACTGCGGTTCCACCTGGCGTCGCTTTATCCACTCCTCTATCGCCTGGAGAAGCGCGGCTGGATTCAAGGCCGTTGGGTGGAGAAAGAAGGCCAGCGGCGCCGAAAGTATTACAGCCTGACGGATGAAGGCCGCCAGGTGCTGGACTCCCAGCGCCGCGGCTGGGACTCGTTTGTCGAGGCTGTCAAACGCATAACGAGGCCGGAACATGCCTGATTGGCGCCGCGAGATCGAGTCGCGACTCGCGGGCCTGCATCTCGCGCCGACGCGGGAGGCGGAGATCGTAGACGAGCTGGCACTTTACCTGGCTGACCGCCACGAGGAATTCATCGCCTTGGGCATTCCCGAGGCCGAGGCCTACCGCCGCGCCTTAGCGGAATTGGAAGAGAAACCGATGGCTGCGATTCTACAGGAGTCCGAGCGGGCGCCCCGCCTGGAACCCGTGATTCTCGGCACTAGACGAAGGAGCAATTGGATGGGAGACATGGTTCAGGACATTCGATACGGGATGCGATCGCTGCTCAGCAATGGCCGCTTCACGATTGTGGCGCTCATTGCGCTGGCACTCGGCATTGGGGCGAACACCGCGGTGTTCAGTGTTTTTAACGGAGTACTGTTAAATCCCCTGCCCTACCCTCAACCTAATCGACTGGTTTGGCTCTGGCCGGCCGATGCCCGGACGGGCGAGGAATTTCATGGCGCCATCTCCCCTCCCGATTTCGTCGATTACCGCAAACAGAACTCGGTGTTCGAGCAGCTGTCCGCATTCACACCGATGGATCTCAATTTGACCGGCGGAGTAGAGCCGGAGCGCATTGCGGCAGTGGGTGTTTCCGCTGGTTTCTTCGAGACCCTGGGCACTCCGCCGGCGCTCGGCCGGACTTTTCGGCCCGACGACGAACAAGTGTCGCTGCCGCAGACTGCAATCCTGAGTGACGGCCTATGGAGACGGCGATTCGGCGCTGATCCGCGAATTGTTGGCCAGAACATCGTTCTCGACGGCAGGAATGTGCAGGTCGTCGGAGTGATGCCGCCGGAATTCACATTTCCGAAGGAAGTGCAGCTATGGCAGACGCTGCCTTTCGGCCGGGACGAATTGAAGGTTCGGCGGTTTCACTTCCTGCGCGTGATTGGGCGGCTGAAATCGGGCGTCACTCTGGAACAAGCACAAGCGCAGATGAAATCGATTTGCGCGGTGCTGGCGAAGACTTATCCGGCGTCGAACTCGGAATACAGCTCGCACGTGGTATCGCTCCAGGAGCAGATCGTCGGAGAGTTGCGGCCCACTCTGACGGTTCTCATGATCGCGGTTGGATTCGTCCTGCTTATCAGTTGCGCCAATGTCGCGCACCTGTTGCTGGCACGCGCCACGGCGCGGCGGCGCGAAATCGCAATCCGGGCCAGCCTGGGGGCGAGCATGGGCCGTGTCATGCGGCAGTTGCTCACCGAAAGCGTCCTGCTGGGAGTGTTCGGGGGCGGGTTGGGCATCATCCTCGCTATCTGGGGCCTGAAGGGCTTGCGTGCATTGCATGCAGTGGGCATTCCGCGCTTGGACGAGGTGCATCTGGACGGCCGCGTTCTGGCGTTCACCGCAGCACTTTCGATTCTTACCGGTGTGCTGTTCGGGATTTTCCCCGCTCTTCGCACTGCCCGGCCGCAGTTGGTCGAGACCCTGAAGGCAGGTGGGCACGGCGCTACTCTCGGACGGGCGCACCATCGTTTCCACAGCGCGCTCGTAATGGCGGAAGTGGCCATAGCGCTGGTGCTGCTTGCGGGAGCGGGTCTGATGGTGCGCAGCTTTCAAACGCTTCAGAACGTCGACCCCGGTTTCCAGCCTAACGAGGTATTGGCGATGCAGATCTCCTTACCGGGTGGTCAGCACTTCCGGTCACAACAAGCGATCAATTTCTACAGGTCACTGTTGGACCGTCTCAAAAATCTCCCAGGAGTCGGCGATGCCGGGCTCGTCTCGGAACTGCCTTTGAGCGGGCAGAATAATGATACCTGGTTCAAGATTGAGGGCCGTAGGATCGCGTCTCCTAACGATCGGTCGAATGCAGACCAGCGCCTGGTGAGCCCCTCCTATTTCAAGGCCATGGGCATTCCGCTCGCGCAGGGGCGTTTCTTTACCGAAGCGGACAACGAAAATGGAGCAAAGGTGGTCATCGTCGACCAGCGTTTTGCCGAAAAATTCTTCCCCCACCAGAACCCGGTGGGTCAGCACCTCACGATCGATATCGGGCAGCCGTTCCAGGGCGAGATTGTCGGCGTGGTGGGAGCGGTCCGTCACCGGGCACTCGCGCAGAGTGCTTACCAGACGATGTACATTCCTGTTGCACAATCAGCGATGGGTCACGCGAATATCGTCATCCGGGGACATGGCGACGTTCTCACACTGGCAAATGCCGTGAAGCAGCAGGTGCAGGCTGTGAACCATGACGTCCCGATATTCGGCGTTCAAACGATGGGTGAGCTGGTTTCCGAGTCCGTAGGCAGGCCGCGCTTCCGCACATTGCTTCTCGGGCTGTTTGCCGCCGTTGCCCTGATGCTCGCGGCAGCAGGGATTTATGGCGTGATGTCATACTCGGTCTCCCTCCGGACGCACGAGCTTGGGATTCGGATGGCGCTCGGAGCGGAACAGCGAGACATCACCACGATGGTGGTGGGGCGCGGCATGCTACTTGTCTTGGGCGGCATCGCGATCGGCCTCGCCGCTTCGTTCGGCCTGGCACGCTTCATCAGCAGCATGCTCTTCCGGATTCGTCCGACCGATCCGGTCAGTTTCATTGCAGTCGCGCTGGTGTTGGCGCTGGTCGCGTTTCTGGCCAATTATCTGCCGGCCCGGCGGGCAACGAAGGTCGATGCAATGGTCGCGCTGCGGTGTGAGTGATTTGAAAGGTAATTCGTAGCCGTGCGCCAGGGACGCTTCAAGCTGGAATCATGGCAGCGATTTCGGAGCCAATGGCCAGCGACGCCGTGGCTGCGGGGCTGGGTGCGTTCAGCACGTGTAGCGCATTAGGGCGAACGATGAGCTGGAAGTCCTGCACAATCTCGCCCGCCGGCGTGATCACTTGCGAGCGCACCCCGCTGCCACCAGCTTCCAGATCGTCTGGGCGGATTTCGGGCACCAGCCGCTGCAATGACCGGCAGAAAATCTCCCGGCTGAACGAGCGCCGCAACTCATACCAGGCCATCGAGGGGTACTTGCGGAGAAAGCGCCACAGGCCAGGGTAGGATAGCGCATCAAATAGATCGCTAGCGTTAAAGTCCGTCTTGCGATAACCCTCGCGCGCGAACGCGAGCACAGCGTTCGGGCCGGCTTCGATGCCGCCGTGGATCAGTCGCGTGAAATGCACGCCTAGAAACGGGAATTGCGGGTCGGGCACCGGGTAAATCAAATGCTTCACCAGGTACTGACGGTCGGCGCGGATCTTGTAGTATTCCCCGCGGAACGGCACGACTCGCATCTCGCGCCGCTCGCCCGCGATTTCCGCCACACGATCGCAGTGCAGGCCCGCGCAGTTGATCAGAAAGCCGGCCCGGAACTCGCCCGCGGTCGTTTCGGCGATCCAGCCGGAGCCATTGCGTCGTGCACGGGTGAGTCGCGCGTTCGTCACCACTTCAATGCCGCGCTGTGCGAGTTTTTCTACCATCACCTCGCAAACACGCGGATAATCGACGATGCCTTCCTGCGGAACCCGCAGACCGGCCACGCCGCCAACGTGCGGCTCGATCTCGCGCATTTCATCGCGCGGAAGCCAACGGAGTCCCTCGAGGCCGTTGGCAGCGCCGCGATCGAGCAGCCCCTTGAGGCGCGGCAGCTCGCTTTCATCGGCTGCGACTACCAGCTTGCCGCAGACCTCGTGTGGAATTTGGTTGTCCCGGCAGAACTCGACCATCTGCCGGATACCGGCGACGGCGAGACGAGCCTTTGTCGAACCCGGCTTGTAGTAGAGCCCGCAGTGTAGGACCCCGCTATTGTGGCTGGTCTGGTGCTGTCCGACCGCCGCTTCTTTTTCCAGCACGCGGATGTGAGCATCGGGAAACCGCTCTTTGAGGCGATAGGCCGTAGCCAGGCCGACAATACCTCCGCCGATAATCGCGAAGTCCTTCAACTCCCGAGTGTAACGTTTGGCTCACCGGAACCAACGCATGCCGTCTGTCATTAACTTCTCTTGACAGCGAACGGCGCCGTCAGGCATACTTGTATCAAAAATCTATGGGAAGGCCGCAGCAACCAGGAACAGACGCAGTTAGCACCCTGGATCTCCTCATCCTTTCCCGCCTGGCTCGCGGTCCGATGCACGGTTTTGGCATCGCTGAATACCTCCACGGAGTTTCGGAGGCTCTGCACGTCGAAGAGGGATCACTCTATCCCGCCCTTCACCGGCTTGAATCACAAGGCCTGATCGAATCGTCCTGGGGCGTTTCCGAAAAGAACCGGCGGGCACGCTTTTACGACCTTACGCCTCGTGGGCGCAAACAGGTCAGCGTCAAAATCTCCGAATGGCGGCGGCTGGTGGAAGCTGTCAGCCGTGTCATAGAGCCGTTGGAGTCCTGATGCTGCGACAGTTCTGGATTGATCTTAAGGTCCGGGTGGCCGCTCTTTTTTCGCGAGGCAGTCTTCATTCGCGGGCCGGGGAAGAACTGCGCTTCCACCTCCGCGAACTGGAGGAGCGCAAGATCGAATCGGGCGTGGCGCCTGAAGATGCACGAATCCAAGCTCGCCGTGAGCTCGGAAATATCGCGCTCCTTTCGGAACAGACGGTTGATTCCTGGAGGTACCCGTTCGTGGACATTCTGGTTCAGGACATCCGCTACGCCCTGCGCGGGCTGCGCCGCGATAAGGCCTTCTCCGCGACCGCATTCCTGCTGCTCGCACTGGCCATTGGCGCGAACACCGCCGTGTTCACTGTTGTGAAGCGCGTGCTGTTGGACCCATTGCCCTACCCTGAGTCCGACCGCCTGGTGCGCATCTGGTCTGCCCACACGCAGACCGGGTCGGCCTACTCTGTCAGCGCTCTGGATTATCAGGATTGGGCAGCCCAGTCGAAGAGCTTCGACGCGATCGCAGCGTTCGGCGGCCGCGGTATGACCATTACGGGCGAAGGCGAACCCGAGCTGGTTATTGGGCTGGGCGTCTCGGCTAATCTTTTCCACACACTCGGCGTCCAGCCGATGCTCGGCCGCGATTTCCGCGCTGCCGAGAACGCAGACGGCACAGATCGAATCCTGATTCTCAGTTACGCATTGTGGCAGCGCAAGTTTGACGGCCGGCCCGAAGTCGTGGGACGCACGATCCACATCGATGGCCAACCCCTCCAGGTGATTGGCGTCATGCCGCCTCACTTCGGTTTCCCGGACGCCAGCTATGCTGCCTGGAGACCTCTCGCGCTCAAAGGCGGTGATCCGAATTGGTTCAACCGCTCCGCGCATTTCCTGCGCGTGGTGGGCCGTCTGAAACCCTCTGTGACCATGGCGTCCGCCACCGCCGAAATGAGCGGCATTGCGCGGCAGCTCGAACGCGCCTATCCGGGCACCAATTCTCAAGTGGGAGTGCAACTGCGGTCGCTAAAAGAGTGGATGGTTGGAGATTCCAAAGCGCTGGTCTTTACTCTGTATGGCGCAGTCACCCTGCTTCTCCTGATTGTGTGTTCCAACCTCGCGGGACTTCTCATTGCGCGTGCCGCGGCGCGTAGGGCCGAGTTTGCCACGCGAGCGGCCCTCGGAGCGACACGGCTACGGTTGATGGGCCAGATGACCGTCGAAGCAGCCCTTCTCAGCTTGACTGGTGGAAGTGCCGGTGTGGCGCTTGCCAATGCACTGCTGAGTCTCGCGAAGGCGCGTGCCGCGGGCGCACTCCCGCGCCTGGACGAACTCGCGCTCGACCCCGGAGTTCTTCTGTTTTCGTTGGCCCTGACGCTGGCGACCAGCATCCTGTTCGGCGTTCTGCCCGCAGCGCAACTCCCGCGACTGGTCCAAACATCGCGTGGGACGGCAGCCCGCGGCTTGCTTCGACGCGTACGCCCGGTGCTCGTGGGAGGCCAGGTGGCTCTCGCTGCGATCCTGCTCGCGGGCGCCGGGCTCTTCCTCCGTTCACTGCACAATCTGAGCCATGTCAATTTGGGATTCGAACCGCGGGACGTGCTGACAGCAAACTTCGTCCTCGCGGAGAACTCGTACCCCACGAGCGCAAAAATGTTCCGGTTCACGCGGGAACTGGACGAATACCTCGCGAGTGCCCCTGCCGTACTCGCCGCGGGGTTCTCCACAACACTGCCGCTGTCCGGACAGGAATGGGGAAACCCGATCCGTGTCAATGGGCACCCGTTTCCGCCGGGCCGGTCGGACATCGCCACCATTCAATGCGTCAGTCCGGGTTTTCTCCCCGCTTTGCAGAGCCCGCTTAAACTCGGGCGCCAACTGACGGACCGCGACAATGCGCATGCGCCGCTGGTTCTATTGGTGGACGACACATTCGTAGCCGCTTTCCTGCCCTCCGGCGAATCGCCCATCGGCAAGATGGTCAGGATCGGCGATTCCGAATCGAATGATCCCTGGCGAACCATCGTCGGCGTAGTCGGTTCGTATCGCCAATCTTCGCTGGATGGTCCGCTGCAGCCCCAAATGTTCCTGCCCTATGCGCAACTGGGCGAGCGGACCGCTACAATGGTCGGCCGCGGCCTGTACCTCGCTCTTCGTACCTCCGCGCCTGCCGCCGCCGCCGGCATGCTGAAAGCGAAAATCGCGTCGCTCGATCAAGCGCTCGCGGTCCGCGATATCCGCCCGCTGACAAGTTCCGTGGACGCGGCGCTGTCATCGCAAAGTCTTCGCTCCTCGTTGATCGCTTCATTCGCCGGCCTCGCGCTTCTGCTCGCCGGCGTGGGCCTTTACGGCGTCATCGCTTTTGCCGTGGCGCAGCGTACCCAGGAGATTGGCGTGCGTATGGCGCTCGGCGCACGACCGTCGCAGATCGCAAAGCTGATTCTGGCGGACGGCGCACGTCTCGGCATGATAGGCATCGCTCTCGGCATCGGTGTCACGCTATCGTTGTCAAAAGTGGCCGAGCACCTGCTGTTCGGAGTAAGCGGCCATGACCTTGCAACACTCTCCACCACGGCGGCCATCCTGGTGATCGTCACTCTCCTGGCCAGCTACGTCCCGGCGCGTCGAGCTGCGGCGATCGACCCTGGCCGGACCATCCGCGAAGAATGATTCACCACCCCATCTGGCGCATCCGCTCCTCGATGGCGGCGCTGTAGTCATTCATGCGCGCGGGCTTCCGCCGAGATGGGGACGGGATGATCGCAGCCAGCCGAGCGGCCTCATCGCGATCCACTCTGGCAGCCGGAACGTGATACCAGAACTCGGAAGCCGCCTCGGCTCCGTAGACGCCGGGTCCCCATTCAATGACATTCAAGTACAACTCGAGAATTCTCTGCTTACCAAGCACAAATTCAGTCGGATAAACAAGCGACGCCTCGATCGCTTTGCGAAGCGTGCTGCGGCTGGTTGTGAGGAACAGATTCTTGACGAGTTGCTGCGTGATGGTCGAGGCGCCCCGGCCCACGGTGCCTGTTTCGAGGTCCTGATCGAGCACTTTGTGCACCTCCACCCAGTCGAATCCGTAGTGCTGGTAGAACCGACCATCTTCCGCGGCAATTACCGCGTGCTGCAGATCGCGGGAAATCTGGCTGAGCGGCACGAACGTATAGCGTTTCTTATAGGCCTGATGCGCCCTTCTCGACTTGACGCGCCGCTCCCCCTGGACCGCTGTCGTAATGGGGTTGATCCACTTCAACCCGACGAGGCACAGCAGGCAGACCACGTAAAAGCCGATGAAAACGGCAATCGCCAGGCCAATAAGACGAAACATCCATAGCCTGAACCCCCGCACCTAGTTCAAACCCAACAGGCGAGCGGGGTTCGACTTGGACATGCGATCGATCTCCGCCGCCGTGATGCCCTGTTTCTTCAGACCGGCGAAAAACGCGGCTAACCCGTCCGGATGAAGCGGATTTCCCACTTGCCCGAGATCGCTCGACAAAATGCAATGTTCGGGGCCCACCTCGCGGATCGCCCTTGCGTATTCCGCCAGATCCTGCGGCCGGTACACAAACTCGATAGACGCCCCCAGTTTCGCCGCCTCCTGCATCTGAGCCACAGACATGAGAACCGGGGCGAGCATCGCATGGGTCACCACAATATTTTGAACGCCCTGCCGCCGCGCTTCGCGGATTAGCATCAGGCCTTCCTCGGGCGAGGAGTGTCCGGTCTCCAGAATGAGCCCATGTTTCGCCACCAGTGCGATCACCTGTTTCACGTCGGGCAACAGCTCGCCATTTCGCGCCACAGCGACAAACGGGCGATTCTCCTTCGAATACCGCACCTGGTTCTCAGCGTCGAACGTCGGCATCCACACCACCCGGCCCCAGCCGCCCTTCATCATCGTCATCCGCTCCACGGCCGCGGGATTGATGCCCCCCACAGTGCGATTTAAATCAATCCCGCCAAAAATCTCGATACCGGGCACTTCCTTCCGGACAACATAGGCCAGCGATGCTGTCGGCTCGTAGTGATTCTTGAGAACCAGCCCGCGCATTCCACGCTTCTTGGCCAGCTTCGCCAGGTCGATCGCATCGATCGATCGCGGCATACTGTCCGGGTCCGAGTGCACGTGAATATCGATTACGCCGTTTAGAGATTGCGCCGCGGCGCAGATAGCGATCAGAAGCGTTCCAGCGAGTATTCTCATACGATCATGTGAACCAGCTTCGGATGCTCGGCCGCGGGGCCGTTAATGCTCCATCTGAAGTCCTCAAAGCCAACCTGGCGTATCATGCGTTGCAGGATCGAACGGTCGAATCGCTGCAAATCCTCCACCGCGGCTTCGAACGACTCGGGTGAGGCGTTCACGCTGCCGAGAACCGCCTGGTTTTTGACGATCAGATCGCGGAAAGGAAATAACACTTCGGCGTTTGGCGCCCCCAATGTAACGAGGACGCCGCCCCTAGCCATGGAAGCCAGCCCTGTCATAGTTGCCTCAGCCGACCCCGTGGCCTCGATCACGATATCCGCCGGACCCCGCTCATATCGCATGCCGGCTTCCTCCAACAGCCGCACCCGCAGGTGCCGGCGATCCTCCTGCGACCAAACGGCGGTATCGAAGCCGCGCGCTCGTAACACCATTGCGCTGAGAATCCCGATCGTTCCCGCACCAAGAACCAGTGCTTTCGGCGGATCGAAGACGTAGTGGTCGTGGTGCGCTCGCCGGGCCAACTCAATCGCCTTCTCCACCACGCTCAGCGGTTCGATCAGAATTCCGACATCCACCAGGTCCCGCGGCACCCGCAAAAGGTAGCGCCTCTCATCTACGGCGAATTCAGTGAAATACCCATGCTCGGCAACGATACCGCGCTCCCGGTATTCACCGCTCAAACACAGATCGGTTCGCCCGCTGGCGCATGCCCCGCAGGGCAACGGGCACGGACGGCGCACGATCGGCGCCACCCAATCGCCCGGCTGCAGGTCGTGAACGCCGGACCCGCATTCGGCCACCTCGGCCAGCGCTTCGTGACCAATTGTCAAAAACGACGACCCCGGCGGCGGATGCACGATCCTGCCTGCGGCGATCTCGCGGTCCGTCCCACAGACCCCTACCTGGCGCACACGCAGCAAAACCTGCTCCGCGCCGTCGATACGCGGCTCCGCGACGTCCCGCAAAGCGAGATCACCGCGCTCGAAATCGACAACCACCGCCCGCATCCGAAGATGTTATTGTCGCAAGAGAATGGGTTTTCTCGACAATCTGGAAAGCAATCTGAAGAGTCTCGAGTCGCGCGACGAGAAGGATTCACAGCGCGAGCAGCAGCGGCGCGATGCGGATGCCAGGGCCGTCCAGGCTTCCGCCCCTTTTGCCGACAAACTCAAGAATTCCGCCTTCACGCAAGGCTTGATGGGACACGCCACGCGGCTTGGTTTCGCCCAGCGTACCAAGGTCCATATCGTCTGGCTCGGCACCACCCTGCGGCTCGAAGCCAAAGATCGCAAATTGGAATTGCGGCCGACCCCACAGGGTGTCATCGCTGCTTTCATTGAAAACGGCGATGAAACAGGAACTCAGGCGGTCGACCTCGATAGTGATCCCGAGGCGTTGGCGCGCCAGTGGCTCGCTGCCTGATTCCGCTACTTACGAGCGCCGCGCCGTCGGCCCTTCAGACGCGACTGCCTTAGTTTCCCGGACTTACGCTTGGGCTTGTGGACGATAAAGGTGCCGCTTCCCAGATACTCCGCTTGATACAGGTTCTCTTTTTTCTCTTCAGCCATTGTTATCCCGATTCTCTATTGTAAGCTGACGGCTGACGGCACGTTTCGCTATAGTTTTCTTGTACCTGTTTGGCCCAACATACGTCATTCCTTAAGATGCGGAGCGGTCGGTTCCTTGCGGTTCTAGCGGGCGGCCTGTTCGTGGCGTGTTCGCTGTACGCGTTCCAGATGCCATTTCGCGAATATCCGGGCTGGGAATACAACGACTTCCCGTTGCCTCCGGACTACCAGGTCCCCGGCGAATGGCTGTTTGCGCGACTCATGTACCCCACTTACAGCGGCCCGGCTTTCGACTGGCAGTTCCGCAGACGGCGCGGCGCCAACGATTGGACTCAGGGCGGTACCAACTGGACCATCGACTATCCCCGCTCCGATCGGCACCTCTCGATGGCTGTACGCCGCTTGACGCGTCTCCAGACCCGGTCCGCCGAGCAGCCGGTCAATCTCGACGATGGCGACGAGGTTTACAACTATCCCTGGCTGTATGCCGTCGAAGTCGGCCATTGGG
The DNA here is from genome assembly GCA_035295125.1 of Bryobacteraceae bacterium. Taxonomy (GTDB): domain Bacteria; phylum Acidobacteriota; class Terriglobia; order Bryobacterales; family Bryobacteraceae; genus JAICMB01. Next base: position 55,200 of record DATGJP010000079.1, read on the forward strand.
AGCTTACCGACGCACAGGTTGCCAAGTTCCGCGATTACCTGCTCCGCGGCGGCTTCTTTATGTGTGATGACTTCCACGGCACAATCGAGTGGTCCGTGTTCATCAATACGATGCAGAAGGTGTTCCCCGACCGGCCGATTGTCGATATCCCGGATGCCGATCCCATCTTTCACACCGTCTTCGACCTCGACCATCGCTATCAGGTTCCCGGCGCGCAATTTCTGCACACCGGCCAGATCTGGGAGAAAGACGGCTTCGAGCCGCGCTGGCGAGGGATCTACGATAACAAAGGCCGCCTGATGGTCGCCATCTGCCACAACATGGACCTGGGCGACTCCTGGGAACACGCTGACGAGCCCGAATACCCCGAAAAGTTCTCAGCGCTCGGCATTCGCATCGGGGTGAACTACATCATCTACTCCATGACCCACTAATGTAGACCAAACGTGCTACAAGGGAATCAGCCAATATGGCCTTGGACAATGAAGACAAGGAGTGGCTCAGCGAGCTACTGCGCACCGGGATGCAACAGCTCAGCACGGAGCTACGCACCGAGCGGCGCGGCGACTTGAACCAACTCCGCCTGGATCTCCGCACCGAGTTGCACACCGATATGGACCAACTCCGCACCGAGTGGCGCGGCGACATGAACCAACTCCGCACGGAGTTGAGCGGCGACTTGAACCAATTCCGCCTGGAACTCCGCACCGAGTTGCGCACCGATATGGACCAACTCCGCATCGAGTGGCGCGGCGACATGAACCAACTCCGCACGGAGTTGAGCGGCGACTTGAACCAATTCCGCCTGGAGCTCCGCACCGAGTGGCGCGCCGACATCGAGCGAGTGGAAACGAATCTCCTGACGGCATTTCATAAGTGGGCGTCGCCGACAGAGGCTCGCATGCGCGGCGTGATGTCCACATTGAACGCCCTCGATCTCGAACTGAACGATCTCAAGGATCGCGTCAAGAAGATCGAAGACAGCATTCGCCCATCGCAATAGCGCCGCCCCGAGCCAGGCCGAAGCAAGCGGTCACTTCGTCGTACCTGGCCGCATCCGAGCCTTAATCGTCACCGCCAAATCCCCATTCCGAATATTTGTAAACCGCATTGTCACCCGCCCCTGCGCATCCATGGTAATCACCGCGGGTGTGTTGACTGACGTGAGCATCCATCCTTCCGGCAGCGTCACCCGATTTACGGGCCGCCCCAGAGTCCGCTCCCACACCAACTCGCCATTCTTGACGGTATATCCGACAGGATCAGAGTAAGACTCCTCCACCCGCACGCGCGCCGACTGCCCCTCGCCAATCGCATGTTCCAACTCCCCCTGCACAACATCCGACTCGGGATCGGTTGGATTCGGATAATAGCCCAGCGCGTTCACTTCCTTACCCTTTACCACGGTAGTCTTGAGCTGATTCCCGGTATCCAGGTTGAAAATCTTCGAATCCGGCGACACCTGGCTGCCCTTGCGCACGAAGCTATGAACGTACTTCTGCCCCACCTTATCCACCGTGAAATCGTGCGAAATGCGGAACTGATGCGTCCCAGGATCCAGCAGCCAATAGCTGATCTCGCGATCCTGTTCGGCGCGGTGAAACTGCCCCAGCAGCGTAAAAGGAATCAATCCCAGCCACAGTTTCCTCATGGCAGCCTCCGAGCGGTAATCTTCACGGGAAGTTGGTCGTCGCGGTCATTCAGAAAACTGAGCCGCACACGCCCGTCGGCTTGTGTCGACACAATTGCCGGCGACGCGCTGCCGGTGAGTTCCCAGCCCTTCGGCAGCACGACGACATTGCGCTTAATACCGAGCGGCCGGTCGAACACCAACTGTCCATCTTTCTCGTAATATGACGGAGCGTCGGCGTAGGTCTTGAAGATGCGAATTCGCGTCTCCCCATTCTTTGGAACGGGACCCGGCAGATGGACTTTGATATAAAGCGCATCATCGGCAGCACGCGGCGAAATCAGTCCCGTGGCCTTGGCATCTTTGCCGGTCACGGTCTCGAACTTCAACGGCTTGCCCGTGCTCCGCTCGATCACGCGTTCGTCCGACGCGGTCGAGCCGGGGCGAATCGGATTGAAAAAGAACGGAGCGCCCTCCCGGTTCTGGGTGACGTCATAAGTGATGGCGAACTGATGCGTTTCGGGCGGCAGCAACTCGTAAAGCGTGAACTCATCCGACGCCCGCAAGGAGAAAACTCCGAGGACAACGGCGGCGGCACATGCCGGCAGGGTTCGAGTCATAAAGTTTGTATCCTATCAGTTCGGGGGTCCTCAGTGCGCAAGCTCTCTTTGCTTTTCCTCGCAATGGCAGTCTTCCCGGCGTATTCCCAACCGGCATCTCTCACGGGACACTGGATCATTACCGCCGATTTCTATGGCACACCTCTGTTTTTCGGAATGGAACTATCGCAGCAGGGCGACAACCTCACTGGTAAACTCAACGGCGATAAACTCGAAGGCAAGCTGACCGGAAACAGTTTGCATTTTCTCTCGAAAAGCGAAGACGGCAGCACCGGGGACGGCAATGCCACGTTGAAGGCCGGCGTCATGACCGGCACAGTGGTGTTCACGGATGCCGACAATCCCAACCATCCCACTACACATCATTTCACCGCCACGCTGGCCCCCACGCGTCCCACCAACAGGGCGCCCGAACGGCACGAGTTCACGCCCACCACGTTCTACCGCCAGTTCTCCGCCGCCAACAAGCCGGTGCTGACGGTCTGGCCCGGCGACACCATACACACCACCACGGTGGATGCCGGCGGCACCGACGAAAAAGGCGTCACGCGCGTGTTGGGGGGAAACCCGGAAACCGGTCCTTTCTACATCGAGACGGCCGCGCCCGGCGACACGCTGGTCGTGCATCTCACCCGCCTGCGCCTCAATCGCGATTGGGCCATCAGCGACGACGGCATCGTCGAGCGTGGATTAAATAGCGATCTCGCTGCGAAAACGAAAAACCTGTTCAAGGACGTCCGCTGGCATCTCGACATGCGGCGCGGCGTCGCCACTCCCGAAAAGCCGGCGGAGCACCTGGCGCATTATTCTGTCCCTCTGCGTCCGATGCTCGGCTGCATAGCGACGGCCGTAAATATCGCGCAGGCGGCGCCGCCGACCGGTGATTCCGGACGCTATGGCGGCAATATGGACTTCAACGAGATCGTCGAAGGCGCCACCGTCTATCTACCGGTAAGCGTCCCCGGAGCTCTTCTGTATCTCGGCGACGGTCACGCCGCGCAAGGTGACGGAGAATTGAACGGCAACGCGCTCGAGACCTCCATGGATGTCGAATTTAGCGTCGATGTCATCCCCGGCAAACGCCTTCCCGCTCCACGCGTGGAATCGGCGACCCACATTATGGCGATTGGCATCGGCGGTTCTCTCGACGACTGCTTCCGGGAAGCGACCGAGAACATGGCGCAGTGGCTGACTGATACCTACAAACTCACACCGTCGGAGGTGGCCCAGGTCCTCGGCACCTCCGCCGAGTACAAAGTGAGCGAAGTGGCCGACCGCAATGCCGGCATCGTCCTCAAAATCAATAAGGATCGCTTGCAAGGACTCAAATGAGTACCGGTAACGGTTACAACCGTCCAGGAAATTCTACCGCTCCGTGTGATTTCGTCCGTACCGGCCCTACGGTTGCGTACGGAATCGACCGTAAGTAACAGTCTCGACCCGATCTCCCTCTTCTACTGGCAGGAGGCACATTATGCAACTCTCTCGTGCTCTGTTTCTGACCGCCAGTCTCTCGATGCTGATGTCGATTGGCTTCGCGCAGCAGCAACAGCCCCCCGATACCGAACGAGATCGCATGAAAACAACGAAAGCAGCGACCCTCACCGGTTGCCTGACCAAAGGAGATCTCGCCGATCAATATGTCCTGACGGACACCCAATCCGGATCTAAAATCAACGTCACGGGCGACGTGCCGCTCGAAAAACATGCCAACCACACCGTCCGGCTGACCGGAATGCCCAGTGAAGACGGTTCGAAATTCATGGTTTCCAAGGTAGAGCACATCTCCGACACGTGTACCGGCCAACAATGACGTTCTGATTGAAATCGGTCTTCGTTATCAGCCCATGGTGGCGCAGGCGGTTTCGGCCTGTGCATTCCCGGTGAGTTCCAAAAGCAGGCGGAAACGCCTGCTTCACCCTTCCAGGACCCGCTCAATGGGATCTTCAACCGGGAGCCATTTGGCAATCTTGTTGCTTTCAAAATGAATCGCGAGGTGACCAAATGATGTTTCGAGCAGCTTTTGTGAGTGCTGTCTTCGTTTGTGGCGCGCTGTGCCAGCAACCTATCTATCGGGTGACTGTGGTCCAGCGGACAACCCCGGCCATCAATTACGGCCATCGCAATGCGCCAACCAAGATCGATTTCCGGGGAACCCCTCTAATGCCGTCCGCTCACGGCGACGCCACCATTGAGGACAAGCGCGGCGCCGTAACCATCGATGCAAAGTTCAGCGACGTTCCCGCGCCGTCGCGCTATGGCGCCAACTACCTCACCTACGTGCTGTGGGCCATCAGCCCGGAAGGCCGTGCTCACAATTTGGGCGAGCTCGTTTTAAACGGGTCGGATAAAGGACGTGTGATCGCGTCCACACAGCTTCAGGCTTTCGCACTCATTGTGACCGCGGAGCCTTATTTCTCGGTCTCTCAGCCCAGCGACGCGGTCGTGTTGGAAAATGCGATTCGGCCCGACACCGTGGGATCGGTTGAGCAGGTGAACGCCACTTACGAGTTGCTCCCGCGAAAGGAATTCACGTACACGTTGAACGGACCGCCCACCTCACCGGTTGGCGGACCACCGCTCTCGATGGGTGAGTATGAAGCCGTCCTGGCCATCTACCAGGCACAGAACGCCATTCAGATCGCCCAGGCTGCGGGAGCCGATCGCTATGCGCCGGAACAACTCGGGCGCGCCCAGGATTTATTGAACCGCGCGCGCGGAATGTCGCCCAAATCGCTGAGCTCCGATGTTGTCGCGACGGCGCGCGAGGCAGCGCAGATTGCCGAGGATGCTCGCACGCTGGCCAGCCGCCGTGCCCAACAGGAGCAGACGGCGGCCGAGCAGCAGCAGGTCGTCAATGAACGCCAGCAGGCAGCGCAGGCTCGCCGTGATGCGGAGTTGAGCCGCGAACAGGCGCGCGTTACCACCGAAGAAGCGCGCGCGCAGGCAGAAGCGGCAAAGGCTGAGGCATCGCGCGCGGCGATGGCTGCGGAACAGGCTCGTGCATCCGTCGATGTACAAATCCAGCGGCCCGCGCCACCGCCCCCGGTGGTCGCGAGCGCCGATCGCATGGCAAGTCAACCGCCCGCGACCGAAGAATCCCTGGAACGCGACAATCGTATTCGCTTGATGCGTTACCTGAATTCGGCGTTCCCCACGCTGGACACACCTCGCGGCCTCGTGATGACGATTCCCGATTCGTTGTTGACGACCCAGGCCGGTATACAGGCTGTCAGGAACCGTCTCGCTCCGGTCATCCGGGACTTTGCCGCCATGCCACGCCTGCAAGTCGCGGTGGAGGGACATTCTGACGCCGGCAGTACTGAGGCGGTCCGACTGAACTCCTCGGAGTCGCTCGCGGCGGCCGTGCGCAACGTTCTCGTCGGCTTTGGAATTTCTCCGGACAAGATCGCGATTCGCGGCTACGGCGATACGCGCCCGCTTGGCCCGGTGCGGGAAACCAATCGCCGCGTCGAAGTCGTATTCTCGAGCGACGATATCGGAAAGAACGCGTCGTGGGACCGCGGTTACCCGCTATCAAGGTAGTCGCCTCAGATTCTTTTGAAGGGTGGGAGAGTGTGGAAGGGTGAAGCAGGCGGTTTCGCCCGCCTTTGGAGTCATCGAGAAAGCGCAGGCGAAGCACAAACCGCCTGCGCCAACATTTTTACTACGTTATACAGGCTGATGTGGCTTCCCAGTGAACGATACGCGAGTTGTCCGAAACTTCGAGACTGGTCTGCGCTTCCCAATGCAGGCGGACTCCACCCTTCCACGAAATCCAAACTCCTAGACGCACACAGCCCTTAGGCGAAGCGAAACCTACCGATCGACAGCGGCGCCCCGGAGTGAGAACACAAACTCATTGCAACCCAAGTCGCCGCCCTGAGTCTTCATTCGCTCCAGCACAAACCCGCGCTTGCGATAGAACTCGAAAATCTCCTCGGGTTTAGCGACCTCGAAGGGGTACCCGCCCACCCAGTCCACGACGTCGTACCACGCCGACATCCCACGATAACTTCGCGCCGCGCGCCAGCTTTCAAAAGGACGTCCCCGGAGCAGATCCTTCACCCAGCGGCGCCACCATTGGCCTACGCAGACGGCCACCGCAAGCACGAATCTCATCGGCTTGGAAGAGCCGCAATAGAAGCGCTTGATCCTCGTCCAGCGGCGGCTCCATTTGCCCTGATCATTGTAAATCGATACGAAAAGCGTGCCTCCGGGCTTGACGAGTAACGCAACATGATTCAACGCATCCCACATCGAGCCGGTATGGTGCAACACACCCCAGGAGTAAACTACGTCGAACTGGCCCAGCGACCCAATGTATTCGAGGTCAAGGGCCGAGCCGTGCTCAACCGCCCACTTTGGATCGTTCGGGAAAAAACGCCGCCGCAGTTCGGCGGTGCACGCGACCGAACGCGGATCATAGTCCACGGAACGAACCTGCGCTCCTAAACGCCGGGCCGCCAGGCTGAAGAGTCCACTTCCAGAACCTACATCGATGAAGGTCTTGCCGCCGAGCGGAACTCCCAGCATGCCTTGCAGCGAGGTCTCCGCATTCGCGATTCGCGTCTCGTCAAGGAGTTTGAGGAATCGCGACCAGTTTTCGCCAAATTCAAATCGCTGTCCCGCGGCGACTTCGCGCGCATGCTGGATTTCGGTGGCCAATGTTGTTGCGGTAAAGAAAAATGGTACCGCAGCACGGTGGGGCAGCCGTTTGCCTGCCCATCTCATGTCAGCTACGCCACCGCCCCGCCCGTGTCCGAAGACAACTTAGTGACCGCCCCAGCCTTCTTCCTCTCCCCATCCCGGCAGCGAGCCGCCAACTCTGCCTTCACCTCGAGTAGCCTCGCATTCGAAATATCCAACGAAGCACAAATCCGGCCCGCCGACTCCCCGTCCGCGTAATAACGTGCCAGCGCGACCTTCTCCACATCGTTCAGCTCCGCGAGCGATTGGCGGATCATCTCCACCTTCGCCCTCCCTGGCTTCCGCACAGTAGCGAAAGACATCGGAACCTCCGAACACGCGTTCTGAACCACCGCCCGGATCAGGGCCGGCAGCCGTTCGGCATCGCGAACCGTCCCCGCCCGAATGCAATGGGTGATGTGTGCGAAGACATATTCCAACTCGTCCTCCACATCGCGTATACCTGAATTCCTCCTGAGCAGGAAGCATATTCCATCCTTCAGGAATTCCCGCAGTTCGGTCGCGGACCCCGGTGCGCCGCAATAGACGCGGTTCATCACTTCCTGAAGTTGGCGGATCCCGCCGATCACGCGCCTCCGCGAGCGGCTTGCGTTCGTTGCTGTCCCAGAAGTACAGCGACGGCGGCGCGAACCTGCTCGAACTCTTGTTCTTCTGAGAAGAAGAACCGGGCGCCCAGCCGCAGGCACTTATCGCGCAAGCGACGGTCCGCCCTTTCATTCATCACTATGATCGGAGCATTGTAGGAACCATTTTGTAGCAGTTCCAGAACAGCCAGGCCGGCAACCCCGGCAAGCCGAAGATCAATGACGAGAATGTCCGGCCGCATTTCCACGAGCAACTGCGCGGAATAACACGGATCGGTCACGGAGCCGAGGAGATATAAAGAGACGTCGCTATGAAACCCTCGCTCCGTATCGCGAGCCCCTTGCTTAACCTTGGTGCCTCGATGACGATGCACGACGAACATGCCTCTATAGTGTGACGGGTTAAGTAATTTCTCCAGTGTTCTTTGTCCGATGGGTTCGTCATCTTTGTAAAGTGTTTGCTGTAAGAAGATGGCCTACACCTTCCGTAAGTCCTACTATTCCCGCCGTAGTGCGCTTAATGGTTCGATCGCCGTCACATCCCGCGCCGGAATGTAGCAGGCCAGTCCGGACACTAGGACGAATACCAGCGAAACTGTGGCGAAAGTGACGAGATCCGTCGGACTCGTCGCGTAGAGCAGTGAGGCCAATAGCCGGGTGATTCCGAACGCCCCCGCCAGGCCCACCACTGTTCCGGCAAGCGCCAACACGAGCCCCTGCCGCACGACCATGTACATTACGCCGTCGCGCGAGGCGCCAAGAGCCATACGGATTCCCAATTCCGCGGTCCGTTGCGTCACCGTCAACGCCATCACCGCGGCAATTCCGCACGCGCTGATCAGAAGGGCCAGAGCCGCAAAAAGGCCGAGCAAACCCGTCATGACCCGCGGCGACGAGGTAGCCTCCTCTTCCAGTTGGTCCATCGTGCGCACACGGTCCACGGCGAGTTGCGAGTCCACGTCGTGAAGCGCCGACCGGATGGCCGACGCAGCACTCATCGGCTCCCCGAGCGTACGCACCACAAGGTTACCCGCAAATTGGTTCTGTGCCAGTGGCGTAAAGATCTCATCGCCAGGCGGACGGTCGAAGCCATACGCCCGCACGTCCCCCATGATGCCGACAATCATCGCCCAGTGTTGGCCGTTGTCGAAACTCACGCGCTTTCCGATGGGGTCCTCCGTGGGCCAGCGATTAGCGGCCATGGTCTGATTGATGACTGCGACTTGCAGAGCGTTCCCGTCATCGTGTTCCGTGAACGCGCGGCCGCGAATCAGAGGCTGGCCAACTGTGGCGAAGTAGTCTTCGCTCGCGACCACCAGGTCCACTAAAGGAGCCGCCTGACCCTTGGAAGCCGGTCGCCCTTCGATCTCAAATCCCGTGTTGTTTGGGCCATTCGCGATGCCGCCCGCATTGAACGGAAAGTTGGTCGCCAGCGACACGGACTGCACTCCGCTGACGGCGCGGACACGGCTCAGCACGCTCTTGTACAGCGCCTGGAACTGCTCGTTCGTTCGATACCGTGTGAAGCTCGGAGAAAGGCGCATCGTCAGCAAATGAGTAGAGTTGAAACCCGGGTTTACATTCTGTAGCCGGACGAAACTGCGAATCATCAGCCCCGCTCCAATGAGCAGCACAAAAGACACCCCAACCTGCGCGATCACCAGCGCCGCCCTCAGCCGCTGACGCCCGCGGCTGACCGTATTCCGGCCACCGCCCTGTTTTAACGCATCGCTGAGATTCCGGCCGCCCGAGAGAGCGGGTGCTAACCCAAAAACCAAGCCTGTACCTACTGAAACCAGGAGGGTAAACAGGAGAACCGGCGTGTCGATATGCACCTCCGCCGCGCGCGTAGTAAATCGCGCCGCAAATTTCACGAGAAGGGCCAATGCGTTCGGAGCGAGCGCTAAACCTATGACCCCGCCACCCAGCGCCAACAGCATGCTTTCGGTCAGCAACTGCCGGATGAGACGGCTGCGGTTCGCGCCTAATGCCGCACGCACCGCCAGCTCCCGCTCCACTTTCAACAGGCGTGCCAACATCAGGTTCGCCACATTGGCGCAGGCGATCAGCAGAACAAATCCCGCGGCGCCGAGCAACACGAAAAATGCCGACCGCGCCCGCCGCGTAAGATCCATTTGCAGCGTCGAGGCTTCCAACGCATAGCCATACTGTTCTGGATAATCCTTCGGATGCGCGGTTGCAATCTGGCTGGCCAAGGTCGAGAGATCTGCTTGCGCCTGCTCGATGGTGACGCCCGGTTTCAAGCGCCCGAACGCCGTCATTAACCTCGCCTGCCGATTGGCAATCGCTCTGGCGGACGACCGGAACGGGCACTGCGAAGTCGGCATGTAAACGTCATTCTCCACGGGGTATTGTGGAAACGGCGGCAGAACGCCGATCACCCGGTGCGGCCGGTTATTCATCTGGAAAACCTTGCCGACAATGTTCGGATCGCCCCCGTGCCGTGCCTTCCAATATTCGTTGCTGAGGATCAGCACCGCCTCCGCGCCGTGCGCCTCATCCGCCGCAACGAAGGTACGGCCATACAATGGCTTGATCCCCAGCACATCGAAGAAATTCGCCGAGACCACCGCCGTGTTCACACGCTCGGCGCTGTCTTTGCCTAAGAGGAGAAAGCTCATCGAATGGTGCTCCACCACCGCGTCCAGCGTGTGATTGTGATCGCGGTAGTCGAAGATCTCCTGCGCCGAAAATGGCACGTTCTTGATGTCGGTTTTCGGCGCTTCCTGGTGGAGGACCACCAGCCGGCTGCCGTTCTGATACGGCAGCGGACGTAATAGCACGCCATACACAAGGCTGAAAATGGCGGTGTTTACGCCGATCCCCAGCGCCAGCGTTATCACAGCCACCAGGCTGAAACCCAGGTTCTGCAACAGCACGCGAACGCCGTAACGAATGTCCTGCAATGTGGTCTCGAACATTTTTCCCCTCTGCCGAAATTACGCCAGATATCCTGCCGGATTCTGGTCAAACGTTTCCTTGCAGTTTTTGCTGCAGAAGTAATAAGTCTTTCCGTTGTACGCCGAGCTCGGTGATACCTTCGCGTCGACGGGCATAGTGCAAACCGGGCACGACAGCCCTGGCCTCTTCACCGCATAAGCGGCGTTAACGCTGGGGTCCAGCCAACCCTTGCCCTGGTATTCCATGTAGTCCGCCGTCGCGAGCGCCGCATCCCGGCCGTAATAGCGCTCCACGACACGCAGCGCCAGGTCGATACCGCTCGACAAACCACCCGCCGACGCGAGCTTGCCTTCCTCGACAAATCTCACACCGCGCTTGAGCTGAATGTCGTGAAACTGCATCGCGAATCGGCCGTACGAACCGTGGTGCGTGGTGGCCGACTTTCCAGCCAGCAGCCCCGTTTGCGCCAGAACAAACGCGCCCGTGCAGACCGACATCGTGACATCCGCATTGGTGGAAGCCTTCCGCAGCCATTCGAGTGCTTCTTCCTTGGCGCCGCTTTGCGCCGGAATCACGATCACCTTCGGCTGCGGCGCATTCTCGAAACTGTAATTCGGCACGATCTTTAAACCCGCGGACGCTGTAATCGGATCCAGGCTCTTCGCCACCGTGTAGAGCCGGAATGCGGCCTTATCCTGCGTCAGGCGAGTCACGACGGCATCCTGAAAAACCTCCCAAGGGCCGCCAAAGTCGATCACGACGGCTCCCGGCGAGACCAGAAATGCGACGGGAATCCCGCCATCTTCCGGCGCGTGCAGAGGCTCGGCGTTCGACTCCGCGGCTGCCCCGGCCATCGGAACCGCTGCCAGCCCGCCGAATGCGGCGCCGGCCTTGAGAACATCCCTGCGTGTGAAAGCGAGTTTGGTCATATCCTTTACGCCTCAGTTAACTAATACGCGGCACTCTACTGTCCGTGACGAGACAGAACTGACATCGAAACGACACTTTCTGCCATACTGATCTCACATGCTCAGGGTCGTCTTTGTTGCGGTTCCACCGGTTCAAATCATCGACTTAACGTCGCCTTTCGAGGTTTTTGCCCGCTGTGGAGGTTACCAGGTCGAATTGGTTACGACCGCGCCGGAAGGGTTCGTGACGTCGAGCAGCGGTTTGACGATCTGCCATGCTTCGGCCTATAACGATTTGCGCGGGCCGGTCGACACCCTGATCGTGCCCGGTGGAGACGGCGCCGAAGAGCTGCTATGTGACGCGGAATTCTTAGCCTGGCTGCACAAAATGAGCACCCAAGTCAGGCGAATCGGCTCGGTTTGTACCGGAGCATTTCTGCTGGGCGCCGCCGGTATTCTGAAAAATCGCCACGCCGCCACGCACTGGCGCTATTGCGACCGCCTGGAGCGTGGCAATCCCGACACGCGCGTCGAGCGCGACCCGATCTTCGTCAAAGATGGCCACGTTTACACTTCGGCGGGAGTGACGGCAGGCATCGACCTTGCTCTCGCGCTCGTGGAGGAAGATCATGGGCCGCGCCGGGCGCTCGAAATTGCACGCGACCTGGTGATGTTCCTACGACGGCCAGGCGGCCAAGCGCAGTTCAGCAGCCTGCTCGCCGCGCAGGCGAGCTCCCGCCGGCCCATTGAAGATCTCCAGGCCTGGGTGCTCGGACACTTGAACGAGGATCTCAGCGTGGACGTACTCGCGAGCCGCTGCGGCATGAGCCCCCGGCAATTCGCCCGCGTCTTTGCCGCCGAAAAAGGTGTGACGCCCGCGCGCTTCGTGGAACAAACACGCGTACATGCAGCCCGCGTGATTTTGGAGGAAACAACGAACGGAGTGAAAGAAGTGGCATTGCAGACCGGCTTTGGCAGTGCCGACTCTATGCGCCGGTCGTTTGTACGGATTCTGGGAGTGAGCCCGGGGGAGTACGCCGAACGGTTTCGCCGGCTGAAGGAAGGGAGAGGGCAGACGACGGCGCCTGCCCCCCAAACTTACAGGTCTACTACTGCCTCGCGTGAACCACGTCGACCGAGAAATCGCCATTCTGCCCGTGGCAAGTAGCGCAGCTCTCGCCGAGCGTGGTGGTGTTGGCCAGCGCGTGCGATGCTGTCGACTTGTCATCGTGACAACCCTGGCAAGCCGCCGCTATCGGACCGGTCTGCTGTAGGAACCCGCCGGGGCTCGCGATCATCGCTTTCGCGCCGACGTTCTCCGGACGATACGTTCCGTCCAGGTGGCACGTGCTGCAATCGCGCAGGTCGCCCGGGAACCGGACTTCCTGGTAGTTGGTGGTGCCCAGCACGTACGGATTGGTCAGATTCTCACCGCGATGGATGCTGTGAATCTGCGTCGCAAAGCTCACGCTCTGACCCGAGGTGCCATCGCTTAGCGTCGGATTGTGGCACATCGTGCATTCCTGCGTATTGCCACGAACTCCGCTATGAACGAAGGTCAGGTCCTGGTGGCAGTTGCTGCATTTGTCGGTGGAAACCACCTGCCGCCGCGGCGTCATCTGGCTGTTGTCGACCGCAAAGTAGAACTCCACCGGCTTGGCGTTGTCGCTGGCCGTCTGTTGTTTCTGGGTGCCCGCCATTAACGTGACGTTATTGCGAGCCTCCAGTGAAACCGTGTAAGAGCCCGTGCCGCCGGCCGGAATCTTATTCGTCATGGTGTAGGTGTAAACGCCGTTGCTACCCGGAGCCTTGCTCACGTCTTCGGCGACGCGAATACCGCCCGGTCCCGTTCCGTAATCCGTGTTCGGGCCCGCCAGCACCGCGCGGATCTGCGTCAGAGTGCTGATATTGACCGGGTTGCCCGACTTATCCGTCACTTGGAACGTGATCGTCGGCGCATTGCCCGGCGTGGCGTTGTCGACCTTCAACACTTGCGCAACGATGCCCGGAAGTGCCGCCGAGTTGTTCGGAACCACGTGCGCGCCGGGGATCGAAATGTCGAACTCGCCCGTTGGAACGGATGAGTGGCAAGTGCTGCAAAGGCTATCGTCCTTCTGCGGCAGGTTAACGTGATTTTCGCCAGTCGCAAAGTTGACAGTCTCATGGCACGACCCGCAGGCATCGCGGCTCGGCTTGGTTTTCCAGTTGTTTGCCTGCGTCGGTCCCGCCGCATGGCAGGTGGTGCAATTGCGCGTGTCCTGAGGGAACACAACCGTCGAATAATCCTCGACGGTGCCACGATGCACAACGTAATACTTCCCGCCCGCCTGAACGCTTGCCAGGCTGGAACCCATATGCAGTTTGTGAATGAATACCTTCAGGTCGACGGTGTTCAGCGTGTCCGGGTTGACGCTCTGCGGCGTGTGGCACATGACGCAGAATGCCACCTTCTGCCGGGGCCCGGGCTGGCCGTGCGCGTTCAGCGGATTGTGGCACTTGTTGCAGCTTGCCTCGTTGATGACGTCGCGTACACTCGTGACTGGCGAGCCGTTCGGCACAAAACTGAAAACATCGTCTGATGTGAACATGTCCGCAAAGCCGAAATCGGACAGATCACGCTCCGCCTGCATTCCGATGCTATGAGTTGCCGTGGCATCGAAATTCGCGGCCTTGGTCTTGAACGTGTAATCGTAGGTGCCGCTCAGGGCATCCACGAGCGTGTATGTGCCGCCCGAATCCGTGCTCGCCTGAATCTGCGGCGAATTGTCATTCGTTGTGGACGCATCCGATTTCACGGTATATGCCACGTACTGCGACTTGCCGTTGGGAATATAGGCAGCCACGAAAGCCAGCGACAACGTTCCGGGCGATTGAACGCCCGTAATATCGAGTCCTTTGCCTTTGGAATCCGTGAGGGTGAACCGGGTCGTGATCGTGCCATCGCTCGCGATGCTGGCGCTTTGGATCTTGACCGCAACTCCGGTAGTGACAAATGGGAACGCCGACGCCGCGGTATTAAAAGCCTTGTTCTTCTTCCCGGGACGCTCGGCGGCGGCCGTGGTAATGAGAGCAAGGGTACAGACTAGAGCCACTACAGCTCGAGTGAGTGCAGAGCGCTTCATGGATAAGATAGCTCCTAACGGACTAAGTGAGTCCGGTTAGTCACTACGCCAGAAGCACGCCTCTCACCATCGTAAGCCCTTGGTTGTACAGAGCGTTACACCCCGAAATCTGGGTCGCTACACACAATGAAAACCTAACTGCGCAATTTACCCCATATCGGCCCGTGGCAGAAATCGGGCAGGCTGAATGCCTGCCCCACCTTGCTCGCAACCCATTGAGCCCTGAAGGTGGCGCAGGCGGTTTCGCCTGCGCATGCCGCTCTCAAAGACTTCTGCCACGGCCTGCTAGGGCGATAGTACCGTTGCAGTCCATGCGCGGTTTTCGAGCGAGTTTTCCAGGGTGCAGCGGGTTTGAACCCTTCCCTATTCCGCCGGACCGTAATACCCCCGCCGCCACGACGCACGCATCGGTCCGCTCCCCGCCTTGGGAACCAACTCGACCTTCAGCTTCCGATACTTGCCGTCGTTCGGCCGAACCTCCGGGGAGTAACCCAGCACATACTCGCTGTGGATTTCGGCGCTCACGCTTTCCGCCAAATCCGGTAACTCCTCCAGTTTGCGCACCCGGAATGCCCGCCCGCCCGTCTCCTCCGCCAGTCTCTCCAAAACCGGCGAACGGTCGAGGATCGAGATAGCGAAAATGCGCACATCGGCCTCCCGCACGAGGTTCAGGATTTCACGCTCGCTGTAGCGGCTGTTGTTATCCTCGCCATCCGACAACACGAATAACACCTTGCGCTGATATGCGGCGCGTTTCATGTGGTTTACGCCCAGGTAGATCGCGTCATATAACGCCGTCCAGCCGCGTGCGCGAATGCGCGCCGTAGCGTCTTCAATCTCCTTCACATCCTTGGTGAAAGCACACAGCGACTCCGGACGATCGCTGAATCGCAGCAGGAAAAACTCGTCGCCCGGCAGGCTCATCCGCACGAAGTTGGAAATCGCTTCTCTCGAAGCCTCCATCTTGCGAGTCATGCTCAAGCTCGAATCGAACACGATGCCAATTGAAATCGGCGCCTCCTGGCTGTAAAATTGCGTGATTTCCTGCTGCGATTCATCCTCGAATAAGCGGAAATCGTCCTTACGAAGACCCTTCACGGGACGCTCCTGCGGATCCGTCACGGTCACTGGAACGAGCACCAGGTCGACATTCAGCCGGATCGCTCCCGGACGGCCGTTGCCGGGCTGCGTCGCGTGCGTCATCCGCGGAACGATGGAGACGCGGGGACCGTCATCCTGGGCACTCAGGTTCAGTACAAATGTCGCGGCAATTAATATGGCCGAGCGTGAAGCTCTGATCCCAAGCATAGCCACCACCCGGTGTATGCTATCACGCCGCGCACAGCGCTGGCGTCAGGTCCGCGTACTATGTCGTACTGCCTGAACTTAAGCCGCTGTAACACCAGCGCTATAGTAACTGTCATGCAGCCCTGGCTCGCGCAGAGCAACTACGGTGAATCGTGTATTCGATTGGTAAAGGTCGGCCGCCAGACCGATCATCACGACCTCAAAGACCTCACTATCGGGATCCAGTTCGAGGGTGATTTCGACAGCAGCTACATCGAGGGGGACAATCGCAAAATCCTCCCCACCGACACCATGAAAAACACGGTCTACGCGCTCGCTAAGCTTTATCCCATCGAGCAGATCGAGGACTTCGGCCGTACGCTCGTGGAGCACTTCCTCACCGACAATTCGCAGCTTACGCGTGTCCGCGCCGAAATCTCGCAGCAACTCTGGAATCGCATTCCGTTCGGTGGTAAGTTGCACGCCACGTCGTTTACGCCATCCGGCGATGAGCGGCGCACCGCCGTGATCGCCGGCACGCGCGAAGGCGTCTCCATTCAGGCCGGAATCGACAACCTGATCGTCCTTAAAACAACGGATGCCGCTTTTGTTGGATACATCCGCGACCCCTTCACGACCCTGAAAGAGTCTCGCGATCGCGTTCTCACGACCGCCGTCAAAGCCGCGTGGAATTATACGGACGCCGAACTACCATTCGGCCCCTACTGGCATGGAGTTCGCGAAGCCATTCTGCAGACATTCATCGAGCACAAAAGCAAGTCGATCCAGCACACCCTCTACACCATGGCCGAAGCCGTGCTCGAGCGCTATGAAGAAATCTCGGAAATCGTTGTGTCGCTGCCCAGCCGCCACTGCGAACTGGTCGACTTGAGCCCCCTCGGCCTCGAAAACAAGGACGAAGTCTTCATCCCGTCTTCGGAACCCTACGATTTAGTGGAGGCCCGTGTCCGCCGCGACTCCTTTGGAGCGTAGGCACCTGGAAAGGTGGCGCAGACGGTTTCGCCTGTGTGTTTTCGGGTGAGAATCCACATACACCGCCTGGAACCGGGAGCCTGGCGCTCCGGCGGTCTTACTCCGTAAATCCATTCTCAATCGCGTATCGCAGCAACTCGGCGGTAGTCTTCAAGTCCAGCTTCGACAGAATCCGCGTCCGATACGTGCTGACCGTCTTGACGCTGAGAGATAAATCCGCCGCAATCTGGCTCACGCTCTTGCCCGAAGCCATCTTCCGCATCACGATAAATTCGCGGTTCGACAGCAGCTCGTGCGGTTTATCGTGAGCACGCACCGTGACTTTCTGGGCCAGGCGCTCGGCCAGGATGGGTGAAATGTAACGAGCCCCCGCGAGCAGTCTCTTTACAGCCTTCACTACTTCCGTCGATGGCACATCTTTCGTGACATACCCATCCGCCCCCGCTTTCAGAGCGCGAATCCCAAACTGCTCCTCCGGATACATCGTATAAATGAGCACCGCCAGCCGAGGCTGCTTGTCTTTCATACGCCGGATCAAATCCAGCCCGCTCACCTCGCGTAAGCTGAGGTCGAGGATGGCGAGATCCCATGTCGATCGCTCGATTTCCTCAATGCCCTTCTGGGCAGTCGCGGCTGACCCGAACACAGCAAATGGAAACTCGGAGCCCAGCATCTGTTCCAACCCCTTACGAACTGCCACGTGGTCGTCAATTAGAAGTATCCGTGGATTCATATCGCGGCATCCTGCATTTCCGACGCGATATCGTCCGTCCGGCAAAGACGTACCGTCACGGTAGTCCCTTCGCCCTCAGCCGTCTGCAACTCCATCTCCGCGTTGATCAGCCGAGCTCGCTCCCTCATTCCCGCCAGCCCTATAGACGAGGAGGACCGCTCAGTGAGGCAGAACCCGGCGCCATCGTCGTTAATGCTCAGCGTCAGGCCGCTTTGATTGGACATAACCACCCGAACAGTTTGGGCGTTCGCGTGCCGCGCAACGTTAGTGAACGCTTCCTGCACGATCCGGAACAGACATGTCCTCTCATCCCCGCTTAGCATCGGCTCTGTCTCCGGGAGTGTTAACCGGACAGAAATTCGCGAGCGTGTTTGAAACTCCCTGGCTAGCCAGTCGATTGCTGCCACTAATCCCAGGTGATCCAAAATCGCCGGACGCAACTCGGTAGCGATGCGCTGCAGAGAACGGATGGTCTCATCCACTGCCGTCGACGTCTCACGGATCTGGTCCAGAGCCCCGCTTGCTTCTCCAATTTCGAGGCGGCGATTCAGCAACCCCAAATCCATCTTGATGCCGGTAAGCGCCTGCCCTAATTCATCGTGAATTTCCCGGGCTAAGCGCGCGCGTTCCTCCTCCCGAACCCGCTCCAGACGCTCGACCAGCATACGATACCGTTGCTCGCTCTCAGACAACTCGCTGACCAGGCGCGTCTGCCGGCCGAATGCATCGTTCAGCCGCAATGCCGTTCCAACCAGGATCACGAGAACGCAACAGGTGCCCAAGGAAAATTCGATCAGGCTGGCATGATTCAACTTTTCAATAACTTGCAGTCCGCTCGAGATGGAGGCCAGATACTGGTTCGACATTCGAGCTTCCAGGCTCTGCTGCTGCGTCAGCAGTCCTTCCCGCTCGTCGATCTTTATCGACTGCAGTACCGGGGCTCGATTCTGAGCCTGCAGTTCCCCCAGATCCGAGCGCACCCGCTCGAATCGTTTATTCGACAGTTCCGAAAGATTCTGAATTTCCGCTTGGGAACTGCCCGCGTTTCGGGCTGCTTCCTGAAAAGTCTTCAGGTGTTCGGGATAGCTTTCAATCGCTTCTTGAACTTCGTGCAGATCATTTTTGTCCCCAGTGAGTAGGTACTCACGCTCTTCGATCTCTGCATCCAGCAGCGTTTTCGCGAGTTGTCCTGTGACTCGGAATGCTCTTTCGGCATTCTGAGCCGTCACCCGCGCGCCCGCCACTCGTTTCCATTCCACGACCCGTATCACGCTGAGCCCAGCAAGGATCGTTATCGCTGCAGCCAATAACGCGCTCTCTGAAGTTCGAAGGTGTAGCCCGGTCCGTCCGGTAGCGCGGAAATGCATAGCCCTAAGCTCAGGAACGAGATTGCCGTCGGTCACGCTACTCGCGGCAAGCTGCATCGATTCTCCCTATAAACAACGCTCTCCCGTGGATGCCAGTGCTGCTAACGGCATACACCATTTCCTAATTTTGAGCGTAGCTCTAATCTATAACCCAATATCTTGAGAATATCAATCAGCATACTCCTACAGATTCCATTGCCGTGGCATCTTCCCGATTTTTTGGATCTTCATACCGCTTCCGAACTATCAACGCCTTTTCAGACAGCACTCGCAGCCCATGGCTGAAGTCGTTGAGATCGGCACGTGCAGACGAAACCGCCCTGCGCCACCTTTATGGCTCAAGAGGTTGCGAGCGAGGTAGGGCAGGCATTTCAGACTGCCCGACTTCACCGACTTCAAAGGTAACTCGCTCATTCGACAGATTCCGCACCCTCGTTGCCATGCTTGGCGGCCGCCGCTACACTACGGACGAAGCCACTGGCGGCTGACGAATTGGGTAGCCAGGGATGCCCTTGGGATTGTTCCGCAACCCCTGCAACCTGGACCGACGAGTCGGAACGCGCGCCTCGTTTGCAATGTTCATGAGTCAACTCGCACGTATAAACCGTGTGGAAATTCAGGATTCTGCTCGCTGAAGCCCAAGTTTTGGATGAGATGCCTCCTGCCGCTTCCGATTAATACAGGATCCGCTCAAACTAACCCACCCCCAAGTTTGGGGGGATGCCTCATGAAAAGCTATGATTTACAAGTGGACACGCTGCGAGCCGTCGCGTTCGAGGTTTTCGAGCGGGTTGAGAACGGGGGATATGCGGCCGATCTCCTGGATCTGAAGACCAACCACCTGGACTCGCGCGACGCCGGACTCGCATCGGAAATTGTCTTCGGTTGCCTCCGCTTCCAAGCGCAATTGGACCACCTGATCGCGAGATACACCACCTTAAAGAGGTTGGATGTTGAAATTCGCATCGCCCTCCGCATGGGTATTTATCAAATTCGCTATCTCGAGCGCATACCGAAGCACGCCGCCGTCAACGAAAGCGTCGAACTCGTGAAACGCGCCCGAAAACGATCCGCCGCCGCGCTCGTGAATGCGATTTTGCGCAAAATCGGCCGGGAACCCGTTGAATGGCCCGACCGCGCCACCGCGCTCTCCTGCCCTTCGTGGCTTCTTGAGCGCTGGGATCGTAATTATGGAGAGGAGACCGCCGCCTCTATTGCCGGCACGTTCCTGAAGCCTGCGGAAAAACACGTGGCCAGCACCGGGCGCAGGCAGGACATCGGCTCACAATCCATCGTGCCGCTGCTGGACCTGCAGCCCGGCCAGACCTTCCTCGACCTTTGCGCCGCCCCCGGCAACAAAACAGCCCAAGCGCTCGAACTCGGCGTTCAAGCCGTCGCTTGCGACCGGTACCTCCACCGGATTCGTCATGTACCGGCCCAGAACTGCCGGCGGATCGTACTCGACGCCACCCAACCCCTTCCCTTCTCCACGCAATTCGACCGCGTCCTGGTTGACGCACCCTGCTCCGGAACGGGCACCCTGGGGCGCAATCCGGAGATCAAATGGCGCCTGCAGCCCAGTGATTTGAGCGACTTGCACGGCCGCCAGACCAGGATCCTCGCCAACGCGCTTCGACACGTAAAACCTGGCGGCAAACTAGTGTATTCCACCTGCTCGCTGGAGCCCGAAGAGAACGAAGAGGTGATCCGCCAGTTCCCCGGGGAGTGGCGATCGATGCGGCGTATTCCGGGGGTCGATGCCGGGGATGGCTTCTTTGCCGCTGTGGTAGGATTGGATCTAGCCCCGCCAAATGATTGAGATACTTCCATCTATCCTGGCAGCGGACTTTGCGCGGTTGGGGGATCAGATCGCGGCGGTGGAACACGGCGGCGCCTCAATGATCCATGTGGATATCATGGACGGCCATTTTGTGCCGAACCTCACAATCGGTCCGCCGGTTGTGCAGTCCATCCGCAAGATCACCAAGGCGAAGCTGGACGTTCACCTTATGATTGAGGATCCCGATCGTTACGCCCCCGTCTTCATCGAGGCCGGCGCCGATCAGGTCCTGGTTCATCAGGAAGTTTGCGCTCATCTGGATCGGACAGTAAGAATGATCCAAAGCGAGGGTGCGCGCGCTGGCGTGGTGATAAACCCGGCAACGCCGGTCGGGACATTGGAAGACGTCCTGGGCGTGGTCGACTATGTGCTTGTGATGAGCGTGAACCCCGGCTTCGGAGGCCAGAAATTCATCCCGAACGCCCTCAAGAAGGTTCGGGCATTGGCGTGGCAACGAAGAGAGTTAGGCTTGGATTTCGCGATCGAAATTGACGGCGGCATCACACTCGACAACGTGGGTGATGCGGTGCGCGCCGGGTGTGATTGGATTGTCACAGGGTCGTCGATTTTTCACAGTCCCGACCCCAAGGCTGCTCTCCAACAAATGCAGCGGGCCGCCCGCGAGTCCAGCATGGTTAAAGTTTGATGCAACGGAAGTAAACCAGGGAATTGGATGCTATGTTTCGCTATTATGTGATTTCGTTATCGATCGTAGGGTTGCTTTGTTCGTGCGGCTTCCGCCGCCACAAGTACGACAACCCCATCACCAAGGACACCCAGCAGCCGGACAAGGTGCTCTATGATAAGGCTGTCAATGATATCGAGCACGGCCGCTTCGAGGTGGCTCGCATTACCCTCAACACCCTGATCAATACCTACGATCAGAGTGAGTTTTTAGCCAAGGCGAAACTCGCCATCGCCGACAGTTGGTATCGCGAAGGCGGCCTCCACGGTCTGGCCCAGGCGGAAGCCGAATACAAGGACTTCATCCTCTTCTATCCCACCATGGAAGAAGCCGCGGAGTCGCAAATGAAAATCTGCCAGATTCACTACAAGCAGATGGACAAGCCCGACCGCGACCAGCAGCAGGCCATCCGGGCCGAGGACGAATGCCGCCAGTTACTGGTGCAATTCCCCAATAGCCAGTTCCGCCCCGAAGCCGAGCAGCTACTCCGCAACATTCAGGAAGCACTGGGTGAAAGCGAGTATCGTGTCGGCGCGTTCTATCACAAGAAGAACAGCAATCCGGCCGCCGCCAACCGCCTGCAGCGCCTGGTCGATCAATACCCGTTATACAGCCGGGCCGACGAAGCTCTGTACGAGCTCGGCGATTCGTACAGCAAGATGGGCACCCGTTTCCGCCAGAGAAGCGGCGAAGCCTTCGCCCGCATTGTGAGGTCGTATCCGCTCAGCCCCCTGGTGGACGACGCCAAAAAGCGGCTGCAGGAAATGGAAATGCCGGTTCCCGAAGCGGATCCGGCCGCCCTTGCCCTGATGAAGTATAACCAGGAACACCGTGACAAGGGCAGCATGGTTGGCCGCAGCCTTGATTTCATGCGCCGCGGTCCCGATGTGCGGGCCGCATCCAAGACCGGATCTCCGGCCATGGAAAACGTCCGGCCTTCCGTACCTGCCAGCGTGCCCACGCCCGCGGGCGCAACCGGTTTCAATGGCGAAGTCACCGCCACGACCGTCTCAGGCGGCTCGGCTTTGGACACCCAACCCGACGCGCGCTCGAATCCCAGCGCCACCGGCGCAATACCCGGGGCTGCCGCCACAACGCCTGCAACGGGTACAGGTACAACGGGCACGCAGGGAGCCACCCCGGGCGCACCGGCTGCCGGCGCAACCGCTCCGGAGCCTCTGCCCATGAACGCTACGTATCAACCGAAGGGCAAGCCGAAGAAGCAGAAGAAGCCGAAGAAGGGCCAGGAGCAGCAGGTCGCTCCCGCGCAGGCGGCTCAGCCTCAGTCGCAATCGAGCACGCCTCAGCCTCCCACTCAGAAACAGTGATGAGCCGCATCCTCCTGGCGGATGACAGCCCTCACGCGCAGCGCATGGGAGAACGCATCCTCCGGGAGGAAGGTTTCGAGGTCGTCAGTGTAACCGATGGCAATACGGCGATGCTTCGCATGGATGACGTCGACCCCGATCTCATCCTCGCCGATGTCTTTCTCCCCGGAAAGTCCGGTTTTGAAATCTGCCGCGAGGTAAAAGGCCAGCGTAAATTCCGGCACGTGCGAATTGTCTTGACCGCGGGCTTATTGGAACCTTTCGACGAGAGCGAGGCGCGCAATAGCGGCTGCGATGGAATCCTCAAAAAACCTTTCGAGGCCTCGCTGCTGCTGCAGACTATCAACAGCCTGATCCGCGAGGCGCAACTCGCCCGCGGACTCTTTGCCGAACAGATGGCACAAGCTCAGCCTCCGCCTCCTCCCGCCCCTCCGCCGCCGCATGCCACCGAAATCGACCCCGAGCGCGTCCGGGCGGCGATTACAATAGCATTGGACGCTGCTTTGCCGGCGCTGATCCAGGAAATTACCGAACGCGTCCTCATCGCGCTCGGACATTGATCACCGCTATACTCACAAAGACGACATGCCAGAAAACACGTTCGATATCGTTTCGAAAATCGAGCTGCCGGAGGTTACGAACGCCATCCAGCAGGCTCTTAAGGAGATCCAGACTCGCTTCGATCTCAAAAACTCGAAATCCCACATTGAGCTCAACGAAAAAGATCACAAGATCATTCTCGCGAGCGCCGACGAATTTAAGCTGAAGTCCGTTAACGACCTGCTGGAGCAAAAGCTCGTCAAGCGCAAAGTGCCATTAAAAGGCCTGACCTATGGCGCCATTCAGGACGCCGCCGGTTCCACGGTCCGCCAGGAAATTACCATGCAGCAGGGTATTCCCATTGAGAAAGCGCGCGAAATCGTGAAACTCATTAAGGACAGCAAGAAGAAGGTCCAGGCTTCCATCCAGGGCGACCTGGTGCGCGTGAGCGGAAAGGATCGCGACACTCTGCAGGAAGTTATGGCGCTGCTCCGCGGACACGATTTCGGAATCGACATGCAGTTCACCAACTACCGTTCGAACTGATGAGCGCGCATGCCGCGGCGAATTGAATCGCTCATGCTGTCTGGCCCCGCCGGTCAGCTCGAAGCATTACTGGAAGAACCCGAAGATACCGCGCCCATTGAAGCGTTCCTGGTTTGTCATCCCCATCCGAAAGGCGGAGGCACGATGCATAACAAGGTCGTTTACCGCATGGCGCGTGCTCTGCGGCGTTCCGGCGCGGTGGTTCTGCGCTTCAATTATCGAGGCGTAAATCGCAGCGAAGGAATTTACGACGAGGGCGTGGGCGAGATCGAAGATGCGCGGGCCGCGCTCGAATTTCTGCGCTCGCGATACCCCGATTTGCCGTATTCGCTGGCTGGTTTCTCCTTCGGCTCCCGGATTATCCTGAAGCTCGGCTGCGAATTGGCGCCGTCCCGGTTAATCGCGGTAGGGGTGCCTGCCGCTTACACCGAGACCCACGAGCTCGGCAATTGCCCTGTCCCGCGCTTCTTCATTCAAAGCACGAACGACCAATATGGCCCAATCCCGGCCATGCAGGCATACTTCGACAAGTTGCAACCGCCTAAAGAACTGGTGTGGGTCGAAGCCCGCGACCACTTTTTCGCGGATGCCCTCCCCGCCTTCGAAGAAGCCGTCTTCAAAGTCGCGACGTAACGCTGCCCTTTAGGTTGCCCCAAAGGATGCTCAAGCTTGCGGTAAATAGTCCTAAACGACGCCATGCCTCCTGAACCAGGCCATCTGCCGCTGCCATGCTTCCTTGGCGTCGGCCTCCCGGTAGCTCGGCCGATAATCCGCGTGGAACGCATGCGGGGCATCCGGATAAATCACAATCTCCGAGTCAGTGCCTGCCCGACGAAGCGCCTCCCGCATTAACTCCACCTGGGTCACCGGAATCCCATGGTCCTGACCGCCGTACAGACCCAGCACCGGGGCCTTCAACTCCGCGGCCACCTCAATCGCTGTCCGAGTGCGAGCCTCGTTCTTCATTCCCTCTAATTGCCCATACCAGGCCGCGCCCGCCTTTAACTGCGAACTATGCGCCGCGTAGAGCCACACCACCCGGCCACCCCAGCAAAAGCCGCTGATCGCAAGCCGTGATGTGTCTCCCCTTCCCTGCGTCGTCACCCACCGGACCGTCGCGTCCAGGTCCGACATCACCTGCGAATCAGGCACCTTCGACACCACCTGCGCAATGATCTGCTGTATGTCCTGCAGCTTCGAAACATCGCCCTGCCGGGCAAACATCTCGGGGGCAACCGCCAGGTAGCCGTCTTTCGCCAACCGCCGGCAGATGTCCTTGATGTACTCGTTGACGCCGAAGATCTCCTGAATCACGAGAACCACTGGAAACGAAGCACCCACGGCCGGCGCCGCGCAATAACCCGGGAGTGGCCGATCTTCCGCCGGAATTTCGACCTCGCCCGCCTCCAAGCCGATTGTGTCTGTCGTGATCACCACGATTTATGTCAGTTGAATCGGAAGCTTCCGGATGCGCTTGCCCGTTGCCGCGTAAATCGCGTTGCACACCGCCGGCGCGATGGCAGGCACAGCCGACTCGCCAATTCCACCCGGCGCATTCTCCGTGCGCACGATGTGAACATCCACCTGCGGCATCTCGGCGATCCGCAGCACGTCATACTGATGGAAGTTCTCCTGCTGCACGCGCCCGCGGTCAATCGTGATCTGGCCCTTCAGCGCCGCCGCGAGTCCATACACGATGCCGCTGCGGAGCTGCTGCTCGATCAATGCCGGATTCACGTTGTAGCCGCAATCCACCGCCGCCACCACCCGATGCACCCGCAGTTTGCCCTGCTTCACCGAAATCTCGGCCACCTGCGCGCTGTAGCTCCCGACGTTGTTCACCACTGCCACGCCGCGCGCCCGGCCGGCTGCAAGTGGCTTGCCCCAACCCGATTCCTCCGCGACCTTCTCGAGCACCGCGAGCAGCCTCGGTGATTTCGCGAGCAGTCGCCGTCGAAACTCCACCGGGTCTTTACCGCTCGCCGCCGCCACCTCATCCAGGAAACTCTCCACGAAAAACGTGTTCTGCGTGTAGCCCACCGCTCGCCAGAACGAGACCGGAATCCCGACATCGGTCAGATGATAATCGACGAGTATATTCGGAACCGCATAGGGCAGATCGGCCGCGCCCTCGACGCTGGTACGGTCCATGCCGCCCTGCGGCGCCGATCCCGACGTTGTCTGCAGGATCGAAGGGCAGGCAATTCTCGTGGTCCAGGCCGTTGGCCAGCCATCCGCATCCACCGCGGCGGAAAAACGCGCCAGCGAAGCCGGACGATACAGATCGTGCTGCATATCGTCCTCGCGAGACCACGTCAGCTTCACCGGAACACCCAACGCCTTCGAGATCTCGACTGCTTCGACGATATAATCCGTGCCGCCCCGCCGTCCGAATCCACCACCCAGATACAGCGTGTGAATGCGCACATTGTCCGGTTTCAATCCGGTGATCTTTACCGCGGCGTCGCGCGCCCAGCTTTGCACCTGCGTGGAAGCCCAAATATCGCACTCATCCGCCCGCACGTGAGCTGTCGCATTCAGCGGTTCCATCGCGGCATGCGCGAGGAACGGCGCCTCATACACTGCTTCAATCTTCTTCGCCCCGCCCGCCAGCACGCCCGCGGGGTCCCCTTCCTTGCGCGCGACCGCACCCGGCTGTAGTGTGCGCTCCGCGAACAGCTTGCTGATCCCGTCGCTGTTCATGGTGGCCGTGGGACCCTCGTTCCACTCCACCTTCAGCGCGCGCCGGCCCTCCATCGCGTTCCAGGTATTGTCGGCAACCACCGCGACGCCGGAAGAAATCTGCACAACGTGTTTCACACCGGGAACAGCTTTGGCCGCCGAGTCGTCGAACTTCGCAACCTTGCCGCCAAACACCGGACACCGGGCGACCGTGGCGTAAAGCATGCCCGGCATCCGGAAATCCAGCCCGAACTGCGCCTGCCCGTTCACCTTCACCGGTGTATCGAGCCGCTTCATCGGCGTCCCGACCAGCCAAAACTCCTTAGGACTCTTCAGCGCCGGACTCGACGGCGGCGAAAGCCGGGAAGCCGCTTCCGCCAGGCTGCCGTAGCTGAGCCGGGCATTAGTTGCGGTATTCACGACCGAGCCGTTCTCCGCATGGCATTGCGATGCCGCGACGCCCCACTGACGCGCTGCCGCTTCCACCAGCATCTCGCGGGCCGCCGCCCCGGCCTTGCGCATCGTCGTCCACTGCGTCCGGATGCTCATGCTCCCGAAAACGCCTTGCATCGGTCCGTAGGCCGCATCAACGGGAGCAAACTCGGTGCGAACCCGGTTCCAGTCGCATTCCAGTTCCTCGGCCAGCAGCATCGCGAGCGACGTGGCCGTCCCCTGTCCCATCTCGGCCTTCGTGATCATCAGCGTGACCGAATCGTCCGAGGCGACGTGAACATATGCGTTCACCCTCGTTCGGCCGCTTTGCGCCGCCAGCCGGAAGCGCAGGGTGAGTCCCGCAGCGGCGGCAATACCGGTCTGCAGGAAGGCGCGGCGATTGAGTTTTGTGATGCTGCTCATGCTGCGCCTCCTTCCTTCTTCGCCGCCATCAGAACCGCGGCCCGGTGGATAGCGGCCCGGATTTCCTGGTAGGTCCCACAGCGGCAGATATTCCCGTTCATCACCTCGTCGATATCCGCATCTGTCGGCTGTGAATTCTTGGCCAGAAGCGCTGCCGCGGACATAATTTGTCCGGATTGGCAGTACCCACACTGCGGTACGTCGCCCTCCACCCATGCGCGTTGCACCGCGTGCGTGCTCGCTTCCGACAGGCCTTCGATGGTGACCACCTTCTTCCCCGCGACCGTCGAAACTGGCGTGATGCACGACCGGATCGCCCGTCCCTCGACATGGACCGTGCAAGCGCCGCATTGGGCGATGCCACAGCCAAATTTCGTTCCCGTGAGGCCGAGCGTATCGCGCAGGACCCACAGCAGCGGCATCTTCGGATTCACATCAACCGCTTGACGTTTGCCGTTCAAGGTGAAGGTGATGGCCATTTTGTACTCCTTTCAAAAGAAGCGTTCTTCTATTCTAGATGTTGTGGCCTGTTATGTCCTACAAGCTTGCTGCGGTATAACAGTAGTTCCACAACGCCGAACAAGGACCCCCGGCCGTGAATGATAATTTCCGCGCCTCTCTGACCGCCCCGAACGACCCACTGGCGAAGATTCTCGATCTGGCGGACGACGCCATCATCTCGGTCGATGAGGAGCAGAGAATCCTGCTCTTCAACCAGGGTGCGGAGCGGATCTTCGGCTATTCCTGTGCTGAAGTGCACGGCCAACCGCTCGATGTTCTGCTGCCCTCCCCGCTAGTCAGCATGCATCGTGCACATATCCACGAATTCAGTCACTCGCCGGTATCCGCCCGCCGCATGGGCGAGAGACGTGAAATCCGGGGCCGTCGCAAGGATGGCACCGAATTCCCCGCCGAAGCTTCCATTTCCAAAGTCGACGTCGGCGGACAGCGCATGTACACCGTCATCCTTCGCGATGTCACCAGCCGGGTCCTGGCCGAAGAGCAGATCCGTACATCGCTTCGGGAAAAGGAAGCACTCCTCAAGGAAATCCACCATCGCGTCAAGAACAACCTGCAGGTCGTCTCCAGCCTCCTGGGCTTGCAATCGCGTGCCGTCGCCGACCAGCAGATGCGCAAGATGTTCCAGGAAAGCCAGAACCGGATTCACTCCATGGCCCTGCTGCACGAGAGCCTCTACCAATCCGACAACCTCTCGCGGGTCGACTTCCCCGAGTACATCCTCCAGCTCGCAATGCATCTGTTCCACTCTTACGGAGTTCGCGGAGAACAGGTGAAGCTCACCACCGCGCTCGACAAGCTGTACCTCACCCTTGATGCCGCCGTCCCTTGTGGCCTGATTATTAACGAGCTCATCTCAAACTCGCTGAAGTATGCGTTCCCGGAGGGCCGTCACGGTGAAGTGCACATTGCTCTTCACGAGCACCCGGTGGGAACGGCTCAGCTTGTAGTCGCCGACAACGGGGTCGGCCTTAGCAAAGATGTGGATTGGCGAACGTCGCGATCGTTGGGGCTGCGGCTCGTCCGCACGCTTGCGGAGCAATTGGGTGCGAGAATTGAAGTGGAATCGCGGGTAGGGACCGAAGTCCGGCTCACTTTCTCGGCCGCCGCGTAATTTATTTCGAGCCTGAGCCAGGACTCGAAGGGGAGCACATGCCAGCACGCATTCTGATCGTCGAGGATGAGCGAATTACGGCCGAGGACCTCCAGGACATTTTGACCGACCTGGGCTATGAAGTTGTCGACATCGTCTCGAGCGGCACCGACGCCATCCGCCGCGCCGAGGAGGCAAAACCCGATCTGGCCTTGATGGACATCCGCATTAAAGGTGACATGGACGGAACCCAGGTGGCCGCCGTCCTGCGAAGCCGTTTCAATATTCCGGTTGTCTATCTGACCGCCCACGCTGACGCCGAAACACTGGAGCGCGCCAAGGTCGCCCAGCCTCTCGGCTACATCACCAAGCCGTTTCAGGAAGCCGAGTTGCACGCCAACGTCGAGATGGCTCTGCACAAACACCGCGAGGACCTCAAAGCCAGAGACCGTGAGGACGTGCTCGCGTCTACGCTCGCCGCACTCGGCGAAGGGGTCATCTCGACGAGTGTGTCCGGGACCGTGACACTCCTGAATACGAAGGCAGAAGTGTGGACCGGCTGGAGCGCGAGAGAAGCGCTGGGCAAGAAACTGGATGAAGTTTTCCCGCTCGTCCAGCAGTCGACAGGTCAACGCCTGGAGGAGCCGCTCATTCGCGTCCTTGAGCTGGGCGTCATCGAGGAGTTCGGCAACGGCACAGTCCTGTTGCGAAAAGATGGCACTCAGCGGGCTGTTGAAGGCAGCATCGCGCCCATTCGTAGCCACGAAGGCGACATCTCTGGAGTGGTGATCGTGTTCGGTGGTGCCAAGACTCCGGCAGAGCAATCGCAGGGGGCTCCCGCATCCAAAGAGAAGGACGAAGATGGTATTGGCTTGGGCGACTTCAAAATGGTCGCCGCGTCGCCCCGCATGAAACAGGTCCTGCGCTTTGCAAAGCGCGTCGCCGAAAGCGAGGCGTCCACCATTCTCCTCGAGGGCGAGAGCGGCACCGGCAAAGACGTGGTCGCGCAGTACATGCACCATATCGGCAACCGCAGGAATGGTCCGTTTGTCTCCCTCAACTGCGCCGCCATTCCCGAGACCCTCATGGAAAGCGAGCTGTTCGGGTACGAAAAAGGC
Organism: Bryobacteraceae bacterium; assembly: GCA_035295125.1. Classification (GTDB taxonomy): domain Bacteria; phylum Acidobacteriota; class Terriglobia; order Bryobacterales; family Bryobacteraceae; genus JAICMB01. The sequence continues at coordinate 85,282 of DATGJP010000079.1, forward strand.
GCCTTTACCGATGCACGCGCGCCCAAGGCCGGAATTATGGAAGTGGCTTCCAGCGGAACGATCTTCCTCGACGAAATCGGGGAGATGCCGATCGTTCTTCAGGCGAAGTTGCTGCGCGTCCTCGAGGATCAACGCTTCCGGCGCCTCGGCGGGGTGCGCGACATCCAGGTGGATCTTCGCGTTATGGCGGCCACCAACCGCAAGCTCGTGGAAGCCATCGATGAAGGAAAATTCCGCCTCGACCTGTACTACCGGCTGAACGTGATTCAGATCTGTCTGCCGGCATTACGGGAACGCCGTGAAGATATCCTGCCGCTCGCCCGCTACTTCATCCAGATGTACAATACGCGATTCCGGCGTAGCATCAACGGCCTCTCTCGAGGAGCCGAGCAAACCTTGGTCGAATACGAATGGCCGGGCAACGTGCGCGAACTCCGCAACATGGTGGAGCGCGCCATGATCCTCGAGGAGACCGACTGGATCCAGCCCTCCAGCCTCCAGTTGGAGGGGCGCATTCAGCAAACCCTCGCCGAAGGCCCCCAGGCGGGAACACTGGAACAGGCCGAAAGAAGTCTGCTGGTCCAGGCCCTCGAAAAAGCCGAAGGCAACCAGACCCGCGCCGCCGTCCTCCTCGGAATCAGCCGCGATGCCCTGCGCTACAAGATGAAAAAGTTCAATCTGGGCCGCAAAGGCGACGGCTCCGACGAAGGCAAGCGAGTCACCGCTTAGCTCTTCCAGGTAAAGAGCCGCCTCGGCAAGCACCGCTAACAAACCGGTGCCTGCCTTCTCCCTTGAAAGTCTTGTCCCACCATGGAGAGTCTGCCATGCGAACGCCAGATCAGCCTTGTTCCCAAAATCTTTAGGCTTCGGCTATGCGAATCCTGTTCCCCGCGTTCACCATGACCGTCACAGAAACCAAGTCGCCCGAGTTGCACGAGACGGCGTCGACGAAGTGCAAGAAAAAGGAGAACGAATGAGATTGAAGAACGTGGTCATGGGCGCCGCGGCAGCATTCCTGGTATCGATGCCGGGTAATGCTCAGGCCATAGCCGATTTAGTAGCTGCTCCCGGAATCCCCGCGGGCAACCTTTTCGCTCCCCACACGCCGGCCGGCACATTGATCATTGGCGAGAACCTGTGGGTCGGCGACGAGGCGCAAGGCTTGCGACATTATATTCCTGTCGATCCGAACAATGCCGATCCAATCAACACCGGTGAACTCATGTTCGATAGCGACCCCAACTGGTCGCTGGGTGGCGGCTCGTGCTTTATTTGGTGTTCCGTGGGACAGGTAGCGCAGGATGGTACATCGCGCGCTTATCTTGCCGTCTACGATCACGCGAAAGGGCAGCCGGGCAATCCCGGCGGACCCGGAGTTTGGATGCTGCAACTCCAGCCGGTCTTCGGGCAATTTAGTCCGTTCGCGGGGATTAGCCCCGTCGCTCCCAACTCTGGTTTGGCTGGCGACCAGCCTACGGCAGTGGCGCTCGGACCAGATGGCAAGCTCTACGTCGGCTTCCTCAAGAATGGCAACATCAAGCGAATCACGAATCCCTCGGTCATAAATCCAACTCCGCAGGACCAAACGGTGGAGAGCGTTGGGGGTACACCAAATGGAAGACCTATCCGGTCGATAGCGTTTCTGGGAGCCGATCTATACATCGCAACAGACCAGGGGCTTGCCCTTGTCCGCAATGTTGCAGCTTGCCTCAACAACTCAGGTGGATGCGGAAACGCCGTAGCCGTGCAGGACGGGTTTGCGGGTTCGGCGCACGTAGCTGTGACCACTGACGGCGCCGGCAAAGTCTATTTTTCGGTGAACGGCGCTGTCCACCGCTACACCCCAGCCGATGGCCGCATTGTTACGGTAGCGTCAGGTTTCGTTTTTGTGAAAGGACACACCAATACGCTCTCCGTTGACGGATTCGGCAATCTTTGGGTTGGAGACGATCCCAGCGACGGCGCCTTGAATTTTTCAGGTAGACTGTGGCGCATTCCGGCCAGCCGGGTCACTTCGATTCCCTAGCAGGATTGCCTCGGGATTGCATCCTGGCTCGCAACCTGTTGAGCCATAAAGGTGGCGCAGTCGGTTTCGCCTGCGCATGCCGCTCTCAAAGATTTCTGCCACGGGCTGCTGCTCTGTAGGTCCACTTCCGGGCACCGTTTCGTTGCCTTGGACCTCGCCGGAGATGCGCTGGGCTCGCCTTCATCCCAACACTCCTGGCCTGCAACGCAATTCAAAAATCTCCGTCAGTTGTCCCTTCGACACGCGACCCGAAGCCACCCCGAGAACCACATCCACCAGTTCCTCGTTCCCAAACGTAGGTTCCCAATCGTTGATTCTAAGGAACGTGATCGCGGTGTTCGCCCCGACACGCTTGTTGCCGTCAATGAAGGCATGATCCTGGCAGACGTGAAACAGGTACGCGGCTGCCATTGCGGGAATCGTCACATGCAGGAACTCGCCGCCAAAGGTCGCCTGCGGTGTTGCTATGGCAGATTCGAGCCCCGCGGGATCGCGAATTCCCGATGACCCTCCGTACCGCTCGATCTGCTGGCGATGAATTTCCAGGACCTCATCCCAGGAAAGAAAATCCGGGGAAAGAAAGTTCGGCTCCGGCCCAGGCGTCACTTCACTCGGCGAGTTTCTTGAATGCCGGGCCATATCGCTCGTGCGCCCACTGCTGTGCCATCTCGAATTTCGTCTGCCGGGAGGACGGCTGTGCCGGGGTAATGATGAGACGTTGGCCGTCGGTGCTCACTTCAAGGGGGGTAGAAGGATCGATTTTCAGCAGATCGAGAATAGGCCGGTCAATTACGAGAGCCAGGCTGTTGCCGTGCTTCGTCAGCTTTTTGAGCATGAGGTGTTTCGTATGTCCAATGTATCACCAAACGATACACCCGTTGCCGAAATTGAAGCGCGTGGAAAAACTCCACACTTTATCCGAAAATCCGGACTTAACTGATCGCAGTTATCGGACTCGGCGTCCGCTGCAACAATCGAGCTCCCGCCGACGGCTCGACAAGCGCCCCGGGATTGAACACGGACCGCCCCTGCGCGATCTGCCGCGAATCGTCGCTCGAGTCTTCGACGACCATTTCATGCTCGATCCAGTTCGATAACGGCAAATTCCGGAAGTAGAGCCGCTCCTGCAATATCATCGATTTGGTCTGCGCCGTCGCCGTTTTGTTCTCCCGGAAATAGTGGCGCTCTTCCACCCGGAACTCCTGCATGAACTCATCCAGCGCCTTCCGCCGCGTGGATTCCTCCGCCGCCCGAACGCGCTCTTCCAACGTCACCTTGTTGGAATTCAGCAAAGCATTCGCCTCCGCTAAGTTTTCCCTTTCTTTGGCTAGCGCAACCTCCATTCTTGCCTGCATAATAAAGAACGAAAGCAGTGCTGAGCCAGCAGCAACGAACACCGGCAGGAGTACCCATATTACTGCGTCGAAGTTCATACTACTGCTAAGATCGTCCTAAACCGTAAAAAGCTTAGGGACTAAGGTGACCGCCGTGTTGCCCTAGGGTTTCTGACCGGGACAGTTCTGCCACCGGTCTGTAAGCTGCGTTCTGCCGATATGTAGCTTATTCGGCCTTGTAGCGGTGCAAGGTTTAATTTACGACGTGCCGCATGAAGCAGGTTCGTTCCACCTGCTTTAAACGATCTTTGAATACGGGGTTTTGGAGGCCGCAACGGGTGTGGCCTTCATACAGAAATCGGGGACTATGGACATTGCAAAGACTCTTCGTGACCTGTACGAAGAGAAGAAGCAGGTCGATCGCGCGATCGCCCGGCTGGAGGCCAGGCTCGCAGGGATGTCGCATCGGCAGCCCAAAAAACAATTACAGCGCCGCGGACGAAAAAACATGGGTGAGGAGGAGCGCCAGGAGGTTTCACGACGCATGAAGGCCTATTGGGCCTCGCGGCGTTCCCTCAAACCAACCATCGCGCCCGAAGCGGATCAACCGGAGGCGAGTCAAGCGGCAGCCGACAGTGCTAGCGCTTGAAAAACCACAGCCAGAAATACTGCTCGCCTGCCCCGTGACGATACCGCGGATCAAAACCGCAGCGGTAAGCCATGTCCAATGCCTGCTGCTCGGTGAACGGTACTCCCAGCCACGTGTCGTCGGCCGCGGTAGCCAGAGTACTGTCCCCTTGCACCTGAAACTTGAATAGCGCTCCCGGCCGCAGCAATCGCCCCACCTCTCGCACGTAGTTCTCGATGATCTCGCGGCTCGGGATATGTTGGAATACAATCGACGAAAACGCAAAATCGAACGAGAGCTCCGGTATCACCGACAGGTCTTTTCCGTTGTTCTGGTAAACGGTCGCCTTGGGGAAAGGCGCCAACGCCCGCCGCGCCAACCGCACCATCTCGCCGCTCACATCCACCGCGTGCAGTTCCCCGAACAGCTTCGCCAGCGCGCGCGACACACGCCCCGCGCCGCAGCCGATCTCGAGCACCCGCATCTCCCCAGGCTCTTTTCCCTGGCAGATGTTCCCCATGTCGGTGAGAATCTCCTCCTGAACCGTCAGCTCTCCGGAGGCGAAAAACTCCTCGTCCGACCAATCTTCCCTCTCCGTGTTCACGAAGTACCGCGCGTTGTTGCGAGCCCGCTCGTCCCAGTCGCTTCGCATCTTGGCGAGCTGTTGCTCGACCGTTATGTCATCCATCTTCTGCTTTATTTTGGCATAGCGCGTACTGGAACCAGACCATGTCCAAACGCCCTCGCTAGGTATTGACCCAGGTCGCCCAACGCATTACATTGAGTTGACCGTGCTTGAACAACGAAATTCCCGTCGCTTCGACCTGAAGCTCCCCTTCGAGCTTTTGCGCCCTGGCCTCCAAGTCGTGCGAAATGGAGAAACGAAGAACGTGAGCTCGTCAGGTGTTCTGTTCAGCGCTGACGTCCCCGTTCAACCCGGACAAAGGATCGAGTACGCCATCACGCTTCCCTGCGGCGAGAAGAATGTCACTTTGCGCATCCGTTGTATCGGAAAAATCGTCCGCCGGATCTCAGACGTCGAGGCTGCCGCTACCCTCGAACGCTACGACTTCATCCGCGAAAAAATATCTTAATAGGGTCCCACCGCACCGGTTTTGAATCTGTGGAAGGGTGGAGCAAGCATTCAGCCTGCCTTTGGACTTAACTGAGAAAGGACAGGCGAAACCGCCTGTCCCGCCTTCCAACTTGAGAGTCTTTCCGTTGGTTGCGGCTATGCTGCGTCAGCCCACGTCGCCAAGTCCACGAAAGTACCGTGGCCCCGGCGAAACCCTTCCACCGCCTCGGCGTTTCAGCCCGCTTTTGAGAAGCGATGTCGAAGCCGCCTCTCCTACCGTCCTCAGGCCTCTTATCTGAGCCGCGCAATCCTCTCGCGCAATCGAGCCGCGTCCGCCCAGTCCGGATGATACCTGAGAAACTCCTCCAACACCTCCGCCGCCAGACCCGGCCGCCCTTCCCGAACGTAAACCTCGGCCAGCATCAACTGCGGATGCGAAAAGTGCGCGGGATCGATCTCGCACGCCCGCGACAGGTACTTCTCCGCATCCTTCCAGCGCTCCATCTCGAAATACACCATCCCGAGCTGGGAATTGGCCAAAGCGTCGTTCGGCCGGACCGACACCGCTCGTTGGTTGTACGCCTCCGCTTCCGCCGCCTTGTTCAGCGTGACCAAAACGCCTCCCAGGTTCACCAACGCCTCGTAAGACTTCGGATCTTGCGCCAGCGCCTGCCGAAAGCACTCCTCCGCCCGCTCGAACTTCCGTGTCTGATATGCGATCGTGCCCAGGTTATTCCACGCCGCCGCGAAGTGCGGAGCAATCGACACTGCCTTCTCCAGATGGACAGCCGCCGCCTCAGCGTCACGCCGTCCCAGTTCTTTCTGCGCCTCCTCGTACTCACGAGTCGCACGCTCAGGAATCTGCAGAACCCGCGCTGAAACCTCCCCGGCGCGGCGCACTTCTCCAAACACGAAGTCCGAGTCACGAAGGGAAAGCGTAAGATTCACACGCCCATGTGCATCCGCCGTCCCCGGCCCCACCTCTACGGTTCGCCGCACCTCGCCCCGCCCCGCGATAAACACGGCCAGCGTGTACGACCCAGGCTGCAATTTCCGGAAACGAAACCGACCCGCACCATCACTGACCGCCGACCCGGTGAATGGTGTCGTCGCGCCGTAAAGCGAAATTGCGGCCTTCGCACTAGGATCGATGTGGCCTACCAGCTCATAAACAGCCAGAACTGAGGCCAACAGAATCTGCATCACCGCACCGGCGTCACCACGATTCGAACAGTCCGCGTATCTCCCAGCCGCGTGCACGGGCGCGGCTTCAGCCCCGTCGTGAGGCAGACCCGCACCTCGCGCAGATACCGGCCGTTGTCATTCACCGCAAACGCTTCCTTGGGAAAGCCCGCATTCACACTGGCAAATGCCGTCCGAATGTCGATCGGACTGATGTTCAGTGCCTGCCGGGGCGACTTGAGCTGCGCCGGAATCTTCACCAGCGCCCAGGCCGCTTCCACCTTCTGAAAGTACTCCCTCTCACCCAAACCTGAACATCGCCCGTGAGTCTCCCACTCGTGCTCCACCAGGTGCTGGCTCGGCATGATCTCGAGCAGATCGCCGGGAACGGCGCGCGGGTCAAACCCCGAACCGGCACAGTTCTGTGGACTCGGCCCCGCCTCCGCCTCCGGCCAAAGTCCGTGCACGACGAACCCGTACTGCTTCGAGCTGTCGCATTCCGGAGTGTTGTCCCGCGCGCTATGGCAGTATTCCGGCGCCCATGACAAGCTCAGAATGTAGTAATCAAACCGGCCCGCGCGATTCTGCGCCCAACCCAGCGAACAAAAAAGGAGTCCTGCAACGACGCCGATCCCAATCTTCATCGCCTCTAACTATACCGTGCGCCCGCGTCTCAATCCGCTGCCCCGGCCTATTCGTAATACTCGTACTTGCCCTTGAAATCCCAATCCTCGCTGGGCGTCATCTCGATCTTGTAGGTCGCCTTGGCCAGCCGATGCCCAAACTGCTGCATCACGTAAATGAGCCGCCGGGCCAGGTTGAACAGTATGTCTGACGGCTCAACATAATCCGAGTAGCCCGCCGGGCTGGTGATGCGTAACTGTAGCGCCGCCTTGCCGTCCGGTCTGGCGCCGCTCTTGATCACAAACTCGGCATTGCGCCAACGATCGGGCAGTAGATCCACTACCTGCCTCACGATCTCCAGGTCAATCGGGGTCTGTTGCTGTTGTAGTGTCGGTGTCATCAGGGATTATCGATCGTGACGGCCGCCACCACGGTGCCGTCCACCACCATGTAGTGCGTTTCGGCGAGCGGCCGCATCTGGTCTTTAGAATAGAATCGCTCGTGAATCGTGTGAATAGTCTTGCCCTTGTTCTTCTCGGCGTAATCAATCACCTGATTCTCGAAAACCTTCTTATGACTCACATTTGTGGTGCCGTCCTGGGGAACGATATTCGGCAGGACGTTGACGAGCTCGGGATCCTTTACACCGCCCTCGGGAATTCCATGCCCTTTATGATCGCCTTTCTGATTGCCGCCCAGGTAGGTAGGCAGTGACCCTTTGTCCCGGCCTTTGTGCTTGCCAACAATGCGCCCGGTGGAATACTCGCTTCGCCCCGTCTTCTGATCGAGAATGTAGTCGACATACTCGTCGCTACCCGACTTCTGCGCTTTGTCGGCCAGATCGCACACCGCCACCGGTGTACCGGCCAGATGTGTCGTCAGCGTTCCCGTCTCGAAATCCTTGGTCTGCTTTTGCAGGTGCGGCTTGATGACAGTTCCCGGGTCGGCTTCGGTTCCGGTGAGCTTAATGCCCGGGCGCGTCGGAACGCCGGTGGTCCCAGTCGGCAGCTCTTTTGCCGCTTCCAGGTCCGGACGCGACCAGACCCGGATCTTATTGTTGAGCTTCGCAGTCTTCGTCTTGAGGCTGCGTTTGTGACGCTTCTTGTTCTTGTCATTCTGGATGTCGTCCAAAGAGAGGTCTTGAAACTTCCTCTTCGGATTGCCGGTGGTAGCGGTGCTGGTTGTCTGGGGATTGCCGCTTGTGCCTGTGTTACTGCTCGTCGTCGGTTGCACCTTCAGCCTCGTGCTCCATGGCCTCTTGCGCGAGCTTCGCCACTCGCTCAACCTTTGCCGGCCCCTCAAGATCCGGCCGCTTCAGTATCTGCGCCGCCCATGGGTATTCGGGATTCGTGTCGAAATTGTACGCCAGGCTGAACATCACATCGAAATAGAGCCCGATGTCCTTCTCGCGGCTGATCCCGTATGCCCGGGCATGCTCAAGACCAAGGTCGATAACCCGGTCCAGGCGCTCCCCCAGTTCCTCCACGTCTTCCGGATAGTCCTGCTCCAGCATCTTCCGCAGGCGATCTCGAAAATCATTCTCACCTGCAGCGCCGAACGCGTCCATTTGAGTCTTTCGGATCCGCATTCGCTCCTCCATAATCGAACTTATTGTATCGTTCCTTACATAAGCAAACTGAAGGAACGCCGTCCCAAAAGGGACGCCTTTATTAGACTCAGCTACCTAACTCCTTACAATCAAAAATGGAGAGAAAATGAGAACCCACTCCTTCGTCCTAGCATGCGCTTTGATCTGCTTCTCGCCCGGCGTCGCACTTGCCCAATCCACCGCTTCGCGCGTCACCAGTTCCGCAAACGCATTCCTATCTTCGCTCGACCAGAAGCAGCGCCAGGGCGTTCTTTTTGCATTCGATGACGCCCGGCAAGGCACCCGCTGGTCGAACCTTCCCACCTCCATCGTTCACCGGGCCGGCCTCAATATGGGAGAGCTCACTCCGGCCCAACGCTCTGCGGCCTTTGCTCTCCTCGGCTCCGTGCTCAGCAAGCGAGGCTATGAGAAGGTCCGCCAGATCATGGAAGCCGACAGCGTGCTGAAACATAACGAACACGACAGCCCCATGTTCGGCGAAGATCTCTACTTCATCTCCTTCCTCGGAACGCCTTCCGCCACCGAACCCTGGATCCTTCAGTTCGGCGGCCATCACTTGGCCCTGAACGTCACCATCGCCGGCGAGCGCGGCGTTCTCACGCCTACGCTGACCGGCGCGCAACCCGCGTTATACACTCTCAACGGCAAAACCATTCGCCCCCTCGGCCAGGAAAGCGATAAGGCGCTGGCCTTGCTCAATGCGCTCGACGAGATGGAGCGGAAACAGGCGATCCTGGGCTTCCGCTTGGCGGATCTCGTCCTGGGACCGGGTCAGGACGGCAAAACCATTCAGCCCGAAGGCCTCAAAGCCACGTCGATGAACGATCGCCAGCGAGCCATGCTGCTCGACCTCATCTCCGAATGGGCCGGCATCGTCCATGAGGCCGCGGCTGCTGCCCGCATGGCCGAGTTGAAAGCGGACATCCCCGAAACCTGGTTTGCCTGGAGCGGCCCCACCACGGCCGCGCCCGGCAGCAACATCACCGCGTACTATCGCATCCAGGGGCCGCATCTCGTCATCGAATACGCCCCGCAGACCCTGGGCGGCGATCCCGCCCTGCATGTTCACACTATGTATCGCGACCCGACCAACGACTACGGCAAAAAGCTGGCCGCGAAATGAAACCCTCGCTTGCCGCTGCGATTCTTCTGCTGCTTCCGTCGCCGGCATTTGGGCACCGGCTCGACGAGTACTTACAGGGAACGCTGATCTCGGTCGGGAAAGACTCCCTTCAGGCCGAGCTCACTCTTACGCCCGGAGTCGCCGTCTTTCCATTTGTTTCGGCCGGCATCGATACCAATCGCGACGGGATCATTTCCGGAGGCGAGCAGCAAGCCTACGCCTTGCGCATCCTCCGCGATCTGTCGTTTTCCATCGACGGCCGCCCTCTGCTGCTCGAATTGCGGTCAATCGAATTCCCCAACCTGGCTGACATGAAAGAAGGGCTCGGAGGCATCCGCCTGAAGTTCACGGCCAATGTCCCTCGCGGCGGCCAGACCCGCAGGCTGATGTTCGAAAACCACCACCAGCCAAGGCTCAGCGCCTATCTCGTGAACTGTCTCGTTCCGGATGACTCTGACATTCGGGTGATCGCTCAGGTCCGTAATGAATCGCAGTCGGTCTATCAATTGGACTACACACAAGCTGGCCCTCCTCCCAACCGCGCCTGGCTCGTCCCGCTCGCCCTTCTCTTATTCACCCGCTTCGCCTTCCTTCAGTTCCGTCGTGGTGCAGGCTCTTTCAGGAAACGGCGAGTTTGATTGAGCGAATTTGATTGAGCCCTGTGATGCAGGCTGTTAGCCTGCGGCGGGTTGTCAACCCGCCCCGGGCAGGCTGAATGCCTGCCCCACCACCTTGGCTCGCAACCTATTGAGCCGTAGAGGTGGCGCAGGCGGTTTCGCCTGCGCATGCCGCTCTCAAAGACTTCTGCCACGGGCTGCTAAGAGTGGAGTTGACATAGCGCCGGATCGGAAGTTGATCGAAAGGCGACGTGTGGACATGGAACAAAGAAACGTCAACGCTATCGCCCTCATGCATGAGCTACTCGTGTCGCAAAGCGATTGCGGGATCAACTCGGGCGGCTCGGATGGCGGGACGTGTGGTTGCGATCGCGGCTGCCGCCAGCAGACAGACCAACGGTAGGGCCACGCTTTGGAGATCGGCAGGCCTTACACCGTAGAGGAGCCTATTCAGGAACCGGGCAAAGATGAACCCGCCGACTGTGCCTGCCACAATGCCGCCCGCAATTACCACGGCGAAGTCAGAGATGACCAGGCGTACGACGCGCGTGCGGTGCGCACCGAGCGTATAACGGATGCCGATTTCCTTGGTGCGGCGCGCCACCGAGAAGCTGAGAACACCATAGAGTCCAACTGCGCTCAAAAGGACGGCTAAGAGCGAAAAGAATCCGGCGAGCAGAGCTAGCAGGCGCTCCGGAATGAGAGTTTCATCGATGCGTGTGGTTTGCAACATGAAGCTTGAGACTCGCAAGGCGGGATGTATTCTTTGGATCTCCTGTCGAAGCATGGGCGCGATGGCAAGAGGATTACCGGTGGATCGCACTTCCAGTGTTCCGTTGATATCCCGTAGCGGTTCGAAAATAATCGGTAAGCTGGCTTCCCTAACGCTGCTGAACTTCGTGTCGGCGACGACGCCGACAACGTGCCGGCTTTGAGCAAGTTCCTGGGTCCGCAGGAAAGTTTGGTTCACAAGAACGGTATCCATGTTGTCGTGCCAGTCGAGGTCGCGGCCATCCAGTAAACGTATCTGCATCGCGTCGAGAAATCCGGGAGAAATCGCCAGATGTGCGGGCGTTGTGCTGACATAGCCCAGCAGCGGGCGATCCGACATGCCGACCGCTTGCACCTGCGGCAGCTGGCGAATGCGGTCGAGCAACTGGGGCAAGACGGCACGCTTTTGTTCCGGGTTGGGAATTTTTCCACTAATGCCAGCGAGCAAAACGCCCTCCTTTGCGAACCCCAGATCTACGTGGGTCAATTTTTGAAACGACAGCAAAAGAAGCCCGCCAACGAATAGCACGACAAAGCTGAAACTGACTTGGGATGCCAAAATCAGGCGCAGGAGACGAGTCCGACCGGACTGCTTAGAGGCGGCGGAGGCCCGCAGTGCGGGGATGAGTCCAAGGAGCACGGTGATCGAAACGATCATTGTCGTCAAAAATGGAAGGACCCGCCAATTGATATGAACTTCATCGAATGACGAGTACGAGGGTGACATCAGGTGGACGATTGTAGGAGTCATGGCCGAGGCAATCCCTATCCCGAGGAGACAAGCCGTGACCGCAATCAGGCTACTTTCAAGAAGCTGTTGCTGGATGAGGCGTCCTCGGCTTGCTCCCACGGATATGCGCACCATCATTTCCGTCTGGCGCGCGGCGGCACGAGCAATCAACAGATTCGAGACATTTGAGCACGCGACTAATAGGATCAGTCCGGCTATCGATGCCACTATGGATAATGGTGTCTTCCATTGTGTGTTTAGGCCGGTCCGAAGATCGCCCTGAGTACCAAAGCCCAACGGCGCATCGAGGAAATATGGAGCAGAGTCCTCCGGATGTTCACGGCGATAATTGATCAGCGCTGCCTGAAGCACCTGCCGGGCTTGCTCCAGCGTAGCGCCAGGCTTCAGATGTCCGAAGATCATTTCGTATGCAACGCCGAAATCCGGTAGCCAGAGATCTTCCATAAAACCTCGGAACAGACCGTTAAATCCTCTCTCGGATACACCGACGATCTGGTATTGCTGACCTCTCCAAGTGAGCCATCGTCCGAGGACTGAAGGGTTCGCGCCAAAACGCCGGCTCCAAAAGCTGTAGGTCAGAACAGCAACCGGCCGCCCTCGATCCTCGGCAGTCAGCAGCCGTCCGATCGTGGGGCGGACCCCGAGAATCTGGGGCGTTTCACCGGAGAACGATTGAACTTGGGCCCGCTCTTCTTCGCCATCGGAGTCGTCAAAAATGACAGATTGGGTACCAAAGTTGTAGCCGAAAACATCGATGTAGTTGCCTCCTGCCTCACGCAATCGGCGCAAAAGGCCTTCCCGTGCTCCCCGTTGTCGACCGGAGGACATCAAGTAAAAGAGCCGGCCAGGATCCCGCACCGGTAGGGGGCGCAAGTAGAACGTATCAATCAGCGAGAATGCCGCGGTGCATGCGCCGGTGGCGAGCGAAAGAGAAAGGACCGCCGCGATCGTGACGACCGAATCCTTCGCCAAGATTCGTACGCCAAACCGCACGTCCTGCAAAACGGATTCGAGCCAGTCCATGTTGGGAAGACGACGTGAGTTCACCTGGCGTGCATGGGAATAGACAGCGCTCGCCTAGAGAAGTTACTACCTGAGAGGAAAGGTTTCACGTTTGGGGGAGCTGGATTTTAAACACGATAGAATATATTCCCGTGCGTACTCCGTGACCTGACAAGATAAGTCCGCCCATCGGAGTCCTCATCGGCTGCTAGCTTTTCAAACTCCCCGCTCGAGGCTTGATTCACGAGCCGCGATGCAGCCGTGCATATAAGCTAGCAGCCCGTGGCTGAGGTGGCGCAGGCGGTTTCGCCTGCGCATGCCCCTCTCAAAGACTTCTGCCACGGGCTGCTGCTTCGGGCCGAGCGTCGGACAAAAGGTACGCTTCACACGGCCAGATTCGTGGCTGCGTATGGCGCCTTGTCAGGTGGACCCTGCGGCGGCCGACTGGCTGCTCGCATGACTCCGCTCATCCTTCTTAAAGCGAGTGAAAACTGCCAGGCGGCCCGACACTACCCCTCACCCGATTCGCACTCCTGCGCAGGCCCCGGCCGACTCATCTGCCGGACGAACCATAAACGCGCCGTTCCCCAATCTCTCTTAACCGTCGCCGCTGATATCCCCATCACTTCCGCCGTCTCTTCAATCGACAAACCGCCGAAGTAACGCAGTTCCACGACCCTGCCCTGCTGCGGATCCAGCACACTGAGCCGGTCAAGCAGTTGGTCCAGGGCAAGCAGGTCCACTGTCGGATTGGCTGCCGACGGTTCCACTGCGTCGTCCAGGGAAACCGCGCCCGCGAACGCTTCGCGCTTCAAAGCCTTGTGCGCCTTCGCATGGTTGATGAGGATCCTCCGCATCATGATGGCGGCAACGCCAAGGAAATGCGCCCGGTCATGGCAATCCACAGCATTCTGATCCACCAGCCGCATGTACGCTTCGTGGACCAGGGCCGTCGGTTGCAGGGTGTGCTCCGGACGTTCCGCCGCAAGCAGTCGACCGGCAAGCCGTCGCAACTCCTCGTACAAGACCGCAGTCAACGCATCCAGGGCGGACTTCTCCCCGCGACGCCAGCTCACCAGAAGTTGCGTGAAATCCTGTTGAGGATCCAAGGCTCCCGTCCGGAAACGTCCCATTCTATCGAACGGCGTCTTCTCAGAAAGTGTGACAGGTTTGCGCCGTAAGGCAGGTTTTCAACCTGCCGCGGGTTTTCAACCCGCTCTTAACTTCCCTCAACGAACGCAACAAGCGCGGCGAGTAGTCTCGCGCCTGGAATTGTATACTGGCCAGAATGCCGGACGAGCAGGAACGCTGGGCTCGTGTCAAAGATGTCGTGGGACTGGCCTTGGAAACCGACCCGCACGAGCGCCCATCCCTGATCGCTCGATTGTGCGCCGGAGATGCGGCCCTGCAAAAGGAAGTCGAAGCCCTGCTCGATTGCTCCGGCGAAACCGCTGGGCTCGACCGCTGCCTCGCCGACGCCGTCAGCCGCACCATCGCCGATTACAGCGCGGCGCCTTCCCAAATCGGACCATACCGGATCGAGCGTCTGCTCGGCTCCGGCGGCATGGGGTCCGTCTATCTGGGCATTCGGTTCGACGACCAGCTACCCGCCCGGGTCGCCATCAAAGTGACGCAATTCGGCGGCGAAACCCTCCTCGAACGATTCCGCCACGAACGCCGTATTCTGGCCGGCTTGATTCATCCTTATATCGCCCGTCTGCTCGACGCCGGAATGCTCGAAGATGGACGGCCATACTTCGTAATGGAGTATGTCGATGGCCGCCCCATCGACCGTTACGTCGAAGAATTTAAGCCTCCAGTCCTGGAACTCTTCCTGAAAATTTGCGCCGCCGTACAATTCGCGCACCAGAACATGGTGATCCATCGCGATTTGAAGGCCGGCAACATCCTCGTGACGAACAATGGTGATCCGCGCCTCCTCGACTTCGGCATTGCCAAACTGATAGACGGCGACAGCGACATCCAGCAGCAGCGCACACTCCCGTCCGATTGCATGCTGACCCCCGCCGCAGCCAGCCCGGAGCAGGCGAGCGGCGCAGCCGTGACTATGGCCAGCGATGTGTATTCGCTTGGCGTCCTCTTATACCGCCTGCTGACCGGAGCTTCTCCCTACGCCGGGGCGAAGGACTTTGCGGCCGACCCTGGCCGAGTGATTCGTGAATACGAGCCGCCACCGGCCAGCGCAGTCCCTGACCTCGATCCTCGAAGCCGCCGCCTGCTCCGCGGTGACCTCGATAATATCCTTCGCAAGGCGCTCGAAAAAGACCCCGCTCGCCGCTATCCCACGGCTCATGAGCTGGCTGCTGATATCGAACGGCACATGGCGGCACAGCCCATTGAGGCACGTCCGGCCTCATTTCGTTATCGCGCCGGAAAATTTGTTCGCCGCAACCGGCTTGCAGTTACCGCCGCCGGTCTGCTGACCTTGAGCATTGCCGTTGGCCTGGTAGCCAGCCTGCAATATGCTCATCGCGCCAACCAGCAGCAGTTACGCGCCGAGCGCGAGTTTGCAGCACTTCGCAAGCTCACACACTCTTTCCTGTTCGAGATTGACGATGCCATTCAAAGCTTGTCCGGAGCCACCGCCCTCCACGAACTCGTAGTGAAGCGCTCCATTGAATACCTCGACCAGCTCGCCACCGAAGCTGGAAACGATGCCGCCGTTCTCGACGATCTGGCCGAAGGCTACACCCGTATCGCCCGCCTCCTCGCCAACGAGCGGCATGCTCGCCCCAGCGGCTCGCTCGAAACCGGAATGCAAACGGGTCTGAAGGCGCTCGCCATTCGACGGCGGCTTGCAGCGTTCAAACCCGGCGATCCCGCAACACTGCGGAATCTGCAGGATAGTCTTTGGTCGGTTGCGGGTGCGTACGCCACCATGGGCGACTATCGGGCTGCTCTCGGTCTTCAGTGGGAGCGAGTTCAGTCGGCTCAGCGGATTGCTTCTCGGCAAACGACCTCTGAGGACAGTTCCCGGCAGGCCGATTCGCTAACCGCAATGGCGGACTACGAGTGGAGGCTCGGCCGGTACGATGAAGCTCTCGACCACGCCCGGCATTCTCTTGCCATCCGCGAGGATCTGCTACGAGCCTCCCCCGCCGGTTGGGTTCGGCGAAAGGTCGCCATTTCTCACGAATTCATCGGCTACGTTCTGACGCAGCAGGAGAATTTCCATGCAGCGGCGGACGAACATCGCGCAGCCCTGAACTTCGCGGAAGCAGCGCTGCGGGAGAACCCCCAAAATGCCGATCTCCAACGTCTGCTCGCCGTCACGAGCGAGAACCTTTGCGAATCGCTCGCACGCGACAGGCGCTCCCGTGAAGCGCTCCCTTATTGCCACTCCGCCCTTTCCATCTACACGAACATGAATCAGGCCGATCCCAATAATGTTCAGTCTCGCGAAGACCTTGCGTCCGGCGAATCGACCTTAAGTCTGGCGCTCGAGCGCGCCCACTCCTCGCAGCAGGCGCTCTCCTGGCAAAACCGCGCTCGCAGCCTGATTCAGGAAGCGCTTTCTCAGGACCCTGGCTCGATCGATCTGGCGGAGCTCAACGCCAAAAGCCTTATGGAATTGACGGTAATTGAGGAGCAACTGCACAACACGGTCGCGGCGCGGACCGCCGCGTCCCAAGCCCAGAACGTGCTACAGGACCTGGCGCGGCACTTCCCCCAGAGCCACTTGTTTGCGGTTCTCCTGGATCAGTCTGGCGCCGCGTATCGGTCGCTGAAATAAGCTCGCAAACAGAGATCGCACAAACGGTTCTGCTCAACGACACAGAGGAACTTCGGGAAGAGCTGTAATGACCCGGTGCCATTCTTGAGCCGGTTTTTCCCCCGATCCTGCGTTCAATGCCAGGAGAGAGATTCAATGAACAGCAATTCAGTGTCTGCTGCCCTATCAATTAAAGAAACCCTGGTCCTGGGCGGCCTCGTGTTTGCTTTGCTCACACCGCTTGCCATCGCAGAAAGCGGTCACCCCTGGCTCGACAAACAGCTCACAAAACAGCGCTATGGGTGCCCGCCCGGCAACTCGCCCGTCCGTGGCCCGGCTGATGCTCCT